>NZ_WTVA01000004.1 GCF_009882935.1 Sneathiella chungangensis | reverse complement strand
GAATGAACAGCTTACCACCGGTGATAAAGCAATGATGGAGGCATGGAAGCAGGCCGAAAACACGAATGATCCGTTGGTGCTACAAGATTTCATGGACAGGTATGGCGACGGACCCTATGCCGCAGCGGCGCAGCAACGCCTCAACGAACTCGCGCAACTAAGGACCAGTGGCGTAAAAAGATTCGATCCCACCGGAACGTGGCGGGTAGTTGCCACATATAAAGCAAATACCGGCAATACAAGTTGGTGCGGCCGCGATAATACATGGGTTTTCCTACTCGATTTCAGAAAAGGCCGATTTTCCAGAACATACTGGAGTGGCCGAGCCGGGCTATATGTCACTGGCGAGAACGCTGACGATTTTGTCAATCTTAAATTTGATTATCCAGAAGGGGGCCATCAGTGGAAATGGACGGAAAGATTCAAGCTGGATAGCGGCGACGAGCGCCTCACCGCCACATCAACAACTGGCGGAACTCCGCCAGGTTGTTCAGGCACCATCGGCGTTCATATGGTGAAACAATAGCTCAAAGTCCGTCACGCTCAGGCTTTATGTCGCCTCTACCTCGAACGCTCCGAACATTTCGCGGATTTCATCGCTGACAGGTTCTGTTTTGTGGGTGGTCTGGTCGGTATTGACCCAGACGATTTCACCGGTGCAGTAACGGGTTTCTTCGCCTTTGACGAAAATCTCGAGCGCAAAGGTGATGGAGGTGCGTCCGATTTTCTGGACACGGCAGCCAACCTCGATCTGGTCGTCAAACAGGATCGGTTTCTCGTAGAGAACGAGGGATTTGACGAGATGAAAATCCTGCCCGGTCCGCGCCACGTAAGCCTGATAATCAAAGCCGAGATGGCGGAAAAATTCCGTTATTGCCGTGTCAAAATAGGTCAGGTAATGGGCATTGAAAACGACGCCCTGGCCGTCAATCTCGGAGTAACGCACGCGAAAGGGAAAGAAGAAGCGAAAGTCCTGCCGGGCCATAAAATTATCCCTAAACCTTTTGTTCGGCCAATATCCCGGATAATGCCTTTCGCCAGTCCGGCTGGTCAATATCAAAAACCCGTTTGATTTTCGTGCAATCCAGAACAGAGTTTTTCGGCCGCTCCGCCGGGACCGGATATCCGTCGGACGGGATGGGTTTGAGCACTGGTGTTTTGCGCCCTTTGAAGATCATTTGCGCGAAACCGAACCAGGTCATAGGCGGCGCCCCGCTAAAATGAAAAATGCCCCAGTCATTAAAGCCGGGCTGGGTCGCCTTTCTGGCAATGCGGAACAGGACAGACGCGATATCGTCAGCCGCCGTCGGGCCGCCTGTCTGGTCATCAACGATGGTAAGCTCACGATGGCTTTCCGCCAACCGCAGCATGGTATTGACGAAATTCTGCGCGCCACCAAACACCCAGGCCGTACGCAGAATGATATATTTGCCGGCGATGGCGGCCACGCGCGCCTCCCCCTCCGCCTTGCTCCGACCATAAACGTTGAGCGGCGCAATATCGTCATCTTCAAGATAGGCACCTGCCTTTTTGCCATCAAACACGAAATCCGTGGAAATGTGCAAAAGCGGGATGTCGAGGGCCGCACATGTCATCGCCAAATTTTCGGCCCCTTTGGCGTTGACGGAGAATGCGGCCTCCACCTCTTCCTCCGCCTTGTCGACGGCGGTGTAGGCCGCGGCATTGATCACGACATGCGGCGCAGAAGCGCTGATTTTTTCCTGAACCGCGGACCGATCGCAGATATCGAGCGACTGCCGGTCATAGGCGACAATTTCAATTCCCTGCGCCGAAGCGAGCGCCTGAAGCGCCTTTCCGACCTGCCCGCCGGCACCGGTGATCAATATCTTCATCGGCCGGTTGATCCAAGGCCGAGACGTTCCTGCGTGTAATCCTTGGCAACCGCCTTGACCCAATCAAGGTTGTCGAGATACCAGCTGACGGTCTTTTCAAGACCTGTTTCCAGATTTAAGGACTGCGACCAGCCGAGCTCCGCCTCTATCTTCGAGCAATCCACGGCGTAGCGGGCATCGTGGCCCGGCCTGTCGGTGACGAAGCGGATCAGGTTTTCATGGGGCGCCTTGCCCGGAAATTTCTTGTCCATGATCCGGCAGATGCCGCGCACCATGTCGATATTCGTCCGTTCGGCGCGTCCGCCAATCATGTAGGTCGCGCCGATTTTTCCCGATGCCACAACCTGCTGTAGCGCCGCCGCATGGTCTTCGACATAGAGCCAGTCGCGAATATTCTCGCCCTTGCCATAGACAGGCAGTTCCCGGCCGTTCAGGCAATTGAGGATAATCACCGGAAGCAGCTTTTCCGGGAATTGATACGGCCCGTAATTGTTGGAGCAGTTCGTGACCAGAACCGGCAATCCGTAGGTCCGGTGCCAGGCGCGGGCGAGATGGTCCGATCCCGCCTTGCTCGCGGAATATGGAGAATTCGGATCATAAGCGCTCTCTTCGGAGAACAATCCTTCGGGACCAAGCTCGCCATAAACTTCATCGGTCGAGACATGAAGGAAGCGGAACGCCGCTTTCTCGTCCGCATCGAGGGCGCGCCAGTAGTGATAGGCCGCATCCAGCATGGTGAAGGTCCCGACAAGGTTGGTCTGGACGAAATCGGCTGGGCCATCGATCGACCGGTCGACATGGGATTCCGCCGCCAGATGATATACCGCCCGCGGGCGATATTTGGCGAACAGGGCGCCAATCGCGTCCCGGTCGCATATATCCGTCTCTGAAAAATGATAGCGCGGGCTGTTACTGACCGGCTTGAGGCTCTCGAGCGAGCCTGCGTAGGTCAGCTTGTCAATGATCAGGACGTCTTCCTTGTCCTGATTGATCAGGTCCCTGGCGAGGGCGGATCCGATAAATCCGGCGCCGCCTGTGACAAATACGGTCATCTGGTTTCCTTGAATTCGAAAAGTCTGGGCTGATCCTTTAATAGCGGCAAATTCTTATCTTTTTCTGAAAGAATTACGTTTTCTTCAGAAACAGGCCAATTAATCTTCAATTCCGGATCGTTCCAGAATATTCCGCAGTCATGTTCCGGGCTGTAGTATTCCGTCACCTTGTATAGAAGCTCGGTATCCGGTTCCAGCGTACAATATCCATGGGCGAACCCGGGCGGGACCCAAATCTGTCGCCAGTTCTCCGCCGAGATTTCGACAATGACGGACTGGCCGAAGTTGGGTGATCCGACGCGGATGTCGACGACCACGTCAAGGACCGCACCGCGCACCACCCGGACTAGCTTGCCCTGCGCTTTCGGATCCAGCTGGTAGTGGAGCCCCCGCAGCACACCCACCGCCGCACTATAGGCATGATTGTCCTGCACGAAGTCAATTTCCAGCCCCGCCTCCTTCAGCGTCCGGGCATTCCATACTTCGGAGAAAAAACCTCTCTCATCCCCGAATTTCGCGGGTTTCAGGATCTTCACATCCGCGATTTCTGTTGCTTCTATTTCCATGCTCACTCATGTCCCTACTACGACACCGTCAGGATCACCTGACATACCACAGGAGTTTATTTTTTGTTATAAAGAAAACAGTCCGGGTAGCTCACCGTAAAAAGCGCCCGGTCAATAACCTCCTTGTTATACAGAACTTCCATCCGGTACTGATAAACAGCCCCGATCGTCAAAGCGGCCAATTGCAGTGTTTTTTTGCAATCCTTCGCGAGAACCCGTCCTTTTACATTCTGCGCCCAATATTTACTTTGCTTTATGTTATTTTTTTGTTCCTTGACCATACTAACCGACAATAACAGACCGTCCGCCTTGATCTCGGTGACCTTGAGGGTCGGATCCTTCAGTTTTGAGTGGTCGAATTTCTTGACGACAACCTGGAAGGCGCCGGTAATCTGATCGACCACTCGTCCGTCCACCCGGTCGCCATTCGGCCAGTATCGAACCGTGTTATATCGGGCATCGACCGCGTCTTGATTGATCATCGGCAATTCGCTCGCGACACAAAACCCCTTGTCCATACTGTCCCGCGCGCTTTTCTTTTGTGCGCGGCCGGTAATGATCATATTGAATTCATAGATAAATCCGCGATCGAGGAGAAAACGGGCGCTCGCGTTGCGGCAAGCCTTCAACCGCAAATCGTCGACGAAGTTGGTCGCGGTGTTCATGCGGTAGGCATTAATCAATTCGACGCCGCGAAGCTGATCGAGCCGGTATTCAAAATGGTCGGTGATCAGTTTTTCATCGATATCGCGAAAGGAGAATTCAAGTCCAGGCGGTAATCCGGCGAATTGGTCGTCGCGAGCTTCCGCATAGAACCGCTCCGCCATCGCCCGTTCTTCTGGGTCCGCCGGCCAATTGATATCGGCGGCGCGCCGTGGAGTATTCACGCAGGCGGCGAGACAAAGAAACAGGATCATATAAACAAATAATTTCATTCTACGCCCGGCAACTGTCGATTGTATGTCAGTATAGGTAGACTTGGCGCCTCATTCATCCATTATTTGCCTTTATGCTCAGATTAAAAGAAACTGATCCCCTAACGCCTCACAACAGGATAAGATCGGCCGTAGAATAAATCGTAAGGATGACAAATGTTTAAACTTTTCTTCTCACCAGGAACCGTTGCCCTCGCCTCGCATATCACCCTCGCCGAAACAGGGGCTGACTATGAGGCTATCCGCGTTGATTTCGCGGCCGGTGAGCAAATGAAGCCGGACTATCTGGCGATCAACCCGAAGGGCCGGGTGCCCTCCCTGATTACCGACCAGGGCATCCTGACCGAGACGCCGGCGATCCTGCTCTATCTCGCGCAGAGCTATCCGGAGGCGAATCTCGCGCCGCTCAGCGACGTTTTCCAGCTCGCGCGGCTGCAGTCCTTTACCAGTTATCTCTGCTCAACCGTGCATGTCAACCATGCCCACCGTCGGCGCGGATCCCGATGGGCGACGGAGGAGACCTCGTTCGAGGATATGCGCCGCAAGGTCACGGAAAATATGGCGGACTGTTTCGCCCTGATCCAGACGGAAATGTTCGAAGGTCCCTGGGTGATGGGGAACGACTACAGTGTCGCCGACCCCTATCTCTTCACGGTCGGCCGCTGGCTCGAAGGCGACGATGTCGATATCAAAGACTATCCCAAAATTGCCGAGCATTCCGCCCGCATGACCGAGCGCCCCGCCGTCCAGCGCGCCCTCGCCGAACAGGCGGGGTAATGCCTACCGCTTGATCGGTTTGTATTTGATACGGTGGGGTTCGGTGGCTTCCTTCCCCAAACGGCGGCGCTTGTCTTCCTCATAGGCCTCGAAGTTGCCCTCGAACCATTCGACATGGCTATCGCCCTCATAGGCGAGCATATGGGTGGCGACACGGTCGAGGAACCAGCGATCATGGCTGATGACCACAGCGCAGCCGGCGAATTGCAGCAATGCCTCCTCCAGCGCCCGCAGCGTATCGACATCTAGGTCGTTCGTCGGCTCGTCCAGCAGCAGGAAGTTGGAGCCGGTCTTCAGCATCTTTGCCAGGTTGACGCGGTTGCGCTCCCCACCGGACAGCTGCCCGACCTTCTTCTGCTGGTCCGGGCCCTTGAAGTTAAAGCCCGAGACATAGGCGCGGCTGTTGATCTCCTTCTTGCCGAGATAGATCACCTCGTTCCCTTCGGAGATTTCCTCCCAGACCGTTTTGTTCGGATCAAGGGTGTCGCGATCCTGATCCACATAGCCGAGCTGCACCGTCGGGCCAACCTTGAAACTGCCGCTATCGGGCTGCTCCTTGCCGGTGAGCAGCTTGAACAGTGTCGTCTTACCGGCGCCGTTCGGTCCGATCACGCCGACAATCGCGCCCGCCGGAAGCTTGAAGGAAAGATCGTCGATCAGCAACCGGTCGCCATAGCCCTTGGAGATATGATCAGCCTCGACCACCAGATCGCCGAGCCGCTGACCGGCCGGGATATAGATCTGCATCGCCTCGGCCTGTTTCGAGTTCTGCTCGGCCAGCAGATCCTCGTAGGCGCTGATACGGGCCTTCGATTTCGTCTGGCGGCCCTTCGGCCCCTGCCGGATCCATTCGAGCTCCCGATCGAGGGTCTTGCGGCGCGCATCCTCGGCCTTGCCTTCCTGCGCCAGGCGTTTTTCCTTCTGCTCCAGCCAGCTGGAATAGTTCCCCTCCCACGGGATGCCATGGCCGCGGTCAAGCTCCAAAATCCAGCCCGCCACGTTATCGAGGAAGTAGCGGTCATGGGTGACGGCAACGACAGTGCCGGAATAGTCATGCAGGAACCGCTCCAGCCAGGCGACGCTCTCCGCATCGAGATGGTTGGTCGGCTCGTCGAGCAGCAGCATATCGGGCTGCGAGAGGAGTAAACGGCAAAGCGCGACGCGGCGGCGCTCCCCGCCCGAAAGCTTAGTGACATCGGCGTCCCCGGCGGGACAACGGAGCGCATCCATGGCAATCTCCACCTCCCGGTCGAGATCCCAGAGGTTCTGCGCGTCGATCTGCTCCTGCAGCTCCCCCTGCTCCGCGATCAGGTCGTTCATCTCGTCATCGGTGAGGTCCTCGCCAAAGCGGGCCGAGACCTCGTTGAACTTGTCGAGCAGCGCCTTCTTCTCGGCGACGCCATCCATGACATTGCCGAGCACGTCTTTCGCGGCATCGAGCTCCGGCTCCTGCGCGAGATAGCCGACCTTGACCCCGTCGGCGGCCCAGGCCTCCCCGGTAAACTCCGTCTCGATCCCCGCCATGATCTTGAGCAGCGTCGACTTACCCGCGCCGTTCAGGCCCAAAACGCCGATTTTCGCGCCCGGGAAGAAGGAAAGCCGGATGTCCTTCAACACCTGCTTGCCGCCCGGATAGGTCTTCGACAGACCGCTCATCACATAAATATACTGATACGACGCCATAGGGATTTCCGCTCCTGATCCACAAAATTTCCGCTGCGCTCCTTTTAGCGAAGGGACGCGGCGAACGCAATTGTTGTAATGGCGGAGAGGTGGATTTATTGAGATATAGCCTTGGTCAGTGATTACCCATCATTTATGATATGAACGGCAGAATACTCTGTGATATCTTTCTCGAAATACGAGAAGGAATCGGCAATGGCGGAAAATTCAGACACACCTAAATTAAGTGCGGACTACTGGGATAGCGACAAGCTCAATAGAAAAAAAGATGCGGATTATCTTTTACGATTTTTAACAGGGTATGCAACGAAAAGAAAAAAACAATATAAAGAGCCTAAATCTTTAGTTCTAAACTTAGATTCAAAGTGGGGTGGAGGAAAAACTTATTTCCTCCTTGGTTTTAAGTATTCCTTACAGAATAGTAGATACCCTGTTGCCTATATAAACGCATGGGAAAATGATCATGCAAAGGATCCGCTAATTCCTATTATCGCGACGATAGAGGATACCTTAAAAGAACACCTTTCCAAAAACCAAAAAATTAGAAAAGCTTGGGAGACTGCCAAGACGTCGGGCCTAAAAATTGCACGGATAGCTGTCGTTTCTGCAGCTAAAGTAGGGATTAGAAAAGTTATTGGCGAAGGTATTGAAGAAATTTCTGATTTAGATATTACTTCCTCAGGCGAAACAGCTGGCGAAGAAAATAATGAAACTCTTCTAAAAGATGTTGAAACACTCTTGAACAAGCACGCCCAAAACTTGCTTGATGAATATTATCAAGAAAAGCAAGCAACAATCAATTTTAAAGAAAATTTAACCTTACTTCTCAATCAGTTAAATCATCTCAAATCAATAAACTTGCCTATGTTCGTTCTAATCGATGAACTTGATAGATGTAGACCAACTTATGCGATAGAGCTTTTGGAGCGCGTTAAACACCTTTTTGAAGTAAATAATATTGTGTTCATTTTGGCGACGGATACTAGCCAACTCCAGCATTCTATAAAATCAGTCTATGGCCAAGGTTTTGATGCACATCAGTATCTTCATCGCTTTTTCGACAGGACTTACACATTTCAAAAGCCAACTATTTCTGAATTTGTTGATCATCAATTAACAACATTGGAAATTGATCTGAGCAAACTGATTGCACCATTTAACGACGATGCCAAAAAATTCTTGTGTATAACCTTTAAAGCCTTTGATTTGACATTAAGAGATATTTCTCAGTGCCTTGAGATTCTTGATATATTTGAAACTACTTGGCCTTATGATCATAATATTCAACTCACCGTCTTGTTGCCCGTAATTTTAGCTTTTCGAAAAGGAGCTCATTCCGAAGAATTCATTCAGTTTACGAATAATACATTTCCGCAGAGTTTCTTGAATGTTCCAGCTTGGACGGGATCTCATTATTTCTACTTAAATGATAGATATAGTAGAAGCGAAAGAGTTGTTCAGTATGCGTCCTTGGCCGGTAGCATTTGGAGTAGGGCCAAAGCATCATTTCATGAAATGCAAGATTACGAAAATTCGGAATCTCCAGAGAATAGGTTCGTTAGGGATATATTTCACGAAGAATCACAGAAACGATGGGGAGGTATAATACAAAGAAACACTTTCAGTCATATTTTGCAATATCCTGAACTTATAGCCGCAGGAGGGCAGCTTCTTAGTGAAATCAATGATGAAGACCAGCTACCCCACGAATAAATCCGCCGGCATGAGGCCTGTTGTCATGGCGTAGAGCAAGGCGGTGACGGTGACGACCGAGAGGGAGGTGGTGACGAGGACGGTGGCGGAGGCGCGTTCGACCCAGACGCCATATTGCTGGGCGATGACAAAGACGTTCGTCGCCGTCGGCAGGGCCGCGAGCAGGACGGCGGTATAGACCCAGATGGGATCGAAATCGCCGAACCAGCTAAGCGACAGATACATCAGCACCGGATGCACCACGAGGTTGAAGGGGACGATGAAGCCAAGCTCCGGCGGTACGCGCTTCAACGGCCGGAGGGCGAGCGTCACCCCCATCGCGAAGAGGGCGCAGGGCGCCGCCGCCTGGGCGAGATAATCGATCAGCCGCTCAATCGGCGTGGGCGGCGTGAACTCGACAATCGCCGCCGCAACGCCGACAATGGTGGCAATAATGAACGGATGCAGGAAGACCTTCTTGACGATTTGCCCGATCAGCGCGCCGAGATGCCGCTCCTTCCCGCTGGACAGCGCCATCATCGTCGGGGCGACGGTAAAATGCAGCACATTCTCGAAACAGAAGATCAGCGCGAGGGGGACGGCTGCCGCCTCCCCAAAGGTCAGCAGCGCAATCCCCGGTCCCATATAGCCGATATTGCCATAGGCCCCGGCAAGGCCCTGAATGGTCGCCTCCGGCATTGTCGCCTTGGCGAGCAGCCGGGCAATGGCGTAGACCATCAGGATAATCACGAAGGTGGTGGAGATATTGGTGGTGATGAATTCCCAGCTCGCGAGCTTCTCGATCGGCGTCTTCGAGAGCAGCTTGAAGAAGAGCGCCGGCAATGCCACGTAGATGATAAAGGTATTGAGCCAGCCCATGGCCTCCACCGGCTGGCGGGTGATCCGCGCGGTGATGAAGCCAAGCAGGATCAGGCCGAAAAGAGGAAAAACTAGCCCGGCGATTTCGGCCATTTAACTCATACCTTGATAGTAATCAGATTTTTCCTACCTACCCCGTGCGAAAGATACGGTCAATGGATAAGGCGGTTACTTCGGCGGCAGGTTGCCGACAAAACGCGCGGCGAGATTGATCCAGCTTTCAAGGCCGGTGTCCATCGCCGCATCGACATCGACATAGACGAAACCGCCCATCTTGCGGCCGGTGAAATCCATGGGCGCGGCGCCGGGGCGGGCCATCGCCTCCGCTTCCTGTTCCTTGCCGACGCGGAACAAGAAACGGTCCTCCCCCGTGCCGCAGAGCATATTGCCGTTGAGCAGAAAGCAAACGCCGCCGAACATCTTTTTCTCACTGATCCCGGCGCGGTTTTCAAGCGCGCGGCGGAGAAGATCGGCGGTGTAGGCGTGGGACATGGTCCCTACTCCGCGGCGAGCGGCTCGACATCGCCTTTTTTGAAGCGTTCGAGCAGGCTTTGCCGCTCTGCCCTCGCCGCCGTCAGATGCTGTTCCTTCACATGGCCGAAACCGCGGATATGTTCCGGGACCGAGGCGATTTCGACGGCAAGCGAAAGATTGTCCTTCGTCAGGCTGCCGCAAAGCTCCGTCATCGTCGCTTCATATTCGCCGATCAGCGCGCGTTCCGCCTTGCGCTCCTCCGTTTTGCCGAAAGGATCAAGCGCGGAGCCCCGCAAAAACTTGAACTTGGCGAGGAGGCCGAACGCCTTCATCATCCAGGGGCCGAATTCCTGCTTGATCAGATGGCCGTTTTCCGGGTTTCTTTTCGCGAAAATCGGCGGCGCAAGATGGAATTTGAGCTTGAAGTCGCCCTCGAACTGATCGTTGAGTTTTTTGGCGAAACTGCCGTCCGTATAAAGCCTTGCGACCTCATACTCATCCTTGTAGGCCATCAGCTTGAAGAAATAGCGCATCACCGCCTCGGTCAGGCGGGTGGAGCCCGGAACCGCCGCGGCTTCCGCCTTGCCGACAGTTTCGATCAGCTTGAGGTAGCGTTTTGCATAGCGGCCGTTCTGATAGGCCTTTAGGTAGTCGGCGCGGGTGGCAATCCGGCTCTCCAGCGTCTCGAGACGGGTAACGTCGGCGGTCGCCTCGGGCGGCCGCGCGATTTTCTCGACGGCCGCCTGATCGGCGGCGGTCTTGCGGCCCCAGGCGAAGCTGCGCTTGTTCGCATCCACCGCAACACCGTTAAGCTCAATCGCGGTTTCGATGGATTTGAGGGACAGCGGGATCGCCCCACGCTGGAAGGCGAAACCAAGCAGGAATAGGTTGGCGGCGATGGAATCGCCCATCAAGGCGGTCGCCAGGGTCGTGCTGTCGATAAATTCCGCCTGTTCCCGGCCGAGGCTCTGGCTCAGCAGATCGGTCAGCGTGTCTCGGTCCATGGCGAGGTCCGGCGTCAGCGTAAAGGCCGCGACCGGCACCACATAGTCATTGATAAACGCCTTGGTCCGACCGAGATCGTAAGTCTGGAGCGCATCCTTGCTGGCGGCGACGACCAGATCGCAACCGACGACCACATCGGTCTGTCGGCTCGGGATCCGGGTGCCCGCAAGTTCACTCGCGGTATTGGCGATACGGACGTGGCTCATCACCGCGCCGTTCTTCTGCGCAAGACCCGTCTGATCGAGGATCGAGGCGCCCTTGCCCTCGATATGCGCGGCCATCCCAAGAAGAGCGCCGACGGTGATCACGCCGGTGCCGCCGATCCCGGTCACCAGAATATTATAGGTGCCGTCGATCGCGGGGGCCGTCGGTTCAGGCAGGTTTGCGGCCGGATTCATGATATCGATATCGCTGGATGTAACCTCGCGTTTCTCGGGCTTTTTGAGACCGCCGCCCTCGACGGTCACAAAGCTCGGGCAGAAGCCCTTCACGCAGGAGAAATCCTTGTTGCAGCTGGACTGATCGATGACCCGCTTGCGGCCGAACTCGGTTTCCAGCGGCTTCACGGAGACGCAGTTGGAGGCGACACCGCAATCGCCGCAGCCTTCGCAAACGAGCTCGTTGATAAAGACGCGTTTGGCCGGATCGGGGAAGGTGCCGCGTTTTCTCCGGCGGCGTTTCTCGGCGGCGCAGGTCTGATCGTAAATCAGCGCCGTCACGCCCTCGATCTCGCGCAACTCCCGCTGCACCTTGTCGAGATCATCTCGGTGATAGATTTTCACTCCCGGCGCCCAGGCGGTATTGCTCGGATATTTGTCGGGTTCGTCGGTGACAACGACGACTTTCTTAGCGCCTTCCGCATGCACCTGCTGGCTGATCAGCCAAGGCGACAGCGGTCCGTCGAACGGCTGGCCCCCGGTCATGGCGACAGCATCGTTAAACAGGATCTTGTAGGTGATGTTCACATTCGCCGCGCAGGCCGCCCGAATGGCCAGAAGGCCCGAATGATAATAGGTGCCATCGCCCAGATTCTGGAAGATATGCTTCTCGTTGGTGAAGGGCGCCTGACCGATCCAGTTCGTCCCCTCCGCCCCCATATGGGTATAGGTTTCGGTCCGCCGGTTCGGCATATAGACGGCCATGGTATGGCAGCCGATCCCGGCCATGGCGCGGCTTCCCTCCGGCACGTTGGTTGAGGAATTATGCGGACAGCCCGAGCAGAACCAGGGTGACCGGGTGACCGGCGCGGCGGGCATGGCATTGCCGTCCTCGCGCGCCTCGGCGACGCTGATCCCTTCCATGACCTTGTCGGACAGATCGCGCAGCTTGAGACGGGAGGCGATGGCGCGGGCGACCAGCGCCGGGGTCAATTCCCCATCGGACGGGAGCAGCATTTCCCCCTCCTCGTCCTCCTTGCCGACGAGCATCGGATGCGCTTCCATTCCGTAAAGGATTTTGGCGACCTGATCCTCGATGAGGCTGCGCTTTTCCTCGATCACCAGGATTTCATCGAGCCCGACCGCGAACTCGACAAGGCCTTCCGGCTCCAGCGGCCAGGGACAGGCTACCTTGTAGACCGAGAGACCAATTTCCTCGATTTCCTTTTCGTGGATGCCGAGGTCGCCAAGCGCCTGCTCCACATCCAGCCAGGACTTGCCGGTCGTGACGATGCCGAAGCGGCGGTGCGTGGAATCATGGGTGACGCGGTCGAGCCGGTTGGCGCGAATGAAGGCCTTGATCATCGGCAGCTTATGCCGCATCAGCCGCGTTTCCTGCGCGAGGGAGTTATCGGGCCAGCGGATATGGACGCCATCCGCCGGTGGCTCGATATCTTCGGGGATTTCAATCGTCACGCGGTCCGGCCCAACATAGGCCGTCGCCGAGCTTTCCACCGTATCGGTCAGGCATTTCATGCCGACCCAGGCGCCGCTGTAGCGCGACAGCGCAATGGCATACAGGCCGTAGTCGAGATATTCCTGCACGGTCGCCGGATTGAGGATCGGCATCATCGCGGCGACCAGCGCCTGCTCGCTCTGGTGGGCAACCGTCGAGGATTTCGCCATATGATCATCGCCCATCAGGACGAGAACGCCGCCATGCTCTGATGTGCCGGCCATATTGCCATGCTTGAAGACATCACCGGAGCGGTCAACGCCCGGCCCCTTGCCATACCATATGCCAAAGACGCCATCAAAATCGGTCTTGCCGAACATCGGCAGCTGCTGCGTGCCCCAGATGCTGGTCGCGGCCAGATCTTCGTTCACGCCGGGCTGGAAATGGATGTCGTTATTCTTGAGAAACGGCTTCGCCTTCCAGAGGCTCTGGTCATAGAGGCCGAGCGGCGATCCGCGATAGCCGGAGATAAACCCCCCGGTCTTGAGGCCCGCCGCCGCGTCGCGCTGACGCTGCATGATCGGAATACGCACAAGTGCCTGGGTTCCCGTAATGAAAACCTGGCCTTCCTGCAATTCATACTTGTCGTCGAGGCTGATCTTCGCCGCTTCGTTCATTTCTTATTCTCCCGCGCCCCGGGATGTTATTGCCAGAACCCGCTCAGACTTCGAGCCATTCTTTACGGACCTGATCGTTGGCTTTCAATTCGTCGGGCGTTCCTTCATATACCATATGCCCATGGCCCATGACATACAAGCGGTGAGATATGCGAAGGGCGATGGCGAGCTTCTGCTCGACCAGCAGGATCGAGACGCCGCGCCGGGCAATTTCCGCCAGCAAATCGCCGACTTGCGTCACGATCTTGGGGGCCAGCCCTTCCGTCGGTTCATCAATCATGACGAGATCGGGATCGCCCATCAACGTGCGGCACATGGTCAGCATCTGCTGCTCCCCACCTGATAGCACACCGGCATCGACATCGGCACGCTCGCGCAGGTTCGGGAACATCTCGAACATATCCTCCATCGCCCAGCGGCCCTGCTTCTTCATGTTCTTGATGCCCATGATCAGGTTCTGGCGCACGGTCATGCCCGGAAAGACATCACGGTTCTCCGGCACATAGCCGAGGCCCCTATGGGCAATCTCATGTTCCTTCAGCCCAGCAATTTCCTCGCCGCGGAACTTGATTGAGCCGTGCGGCGGGACTTCGCCCATGATCGATTTAATTGTCGTTGAGCGGCCGACGCCGTTGCGGCCCAGAAGCGAGACGATCTCCCCCTCGCCGACGTGGAAATTGACGCCCTGCAGGATATGGCTCTTGCCGTAAAAGGCATGCAAATCGGTTACTTCAAGCATCACTCTTCCGCCTCCGCGCCCAGATAGGCCTCCTGCACCGCTTTTGAATTCCTGATATTCTCCGGCGTGTCGCTGGCGATAATTTCGCCATAGACGAGCACGGATATCCGGTCGGCAAGGTCGAAGACGACGCCCATGTCATGTTCGACCATTACCAGCGTCTTCCCGACCGTGATCTTGCGGATCAGCTCGATCGCCTGGTCGGTCTCGCTATGGCTCATGCCGGCCGTCGGTTCATCGAGCATGATGACGTCGGCGCCACCTGCCGCGGCGATCCCGATCTCGAGCGCGCGCTGTTCAGCGTAAGTGAGCACCCCGGCCGGGATATTCCGTCGCGAGGTAAGGCCGATTTCCTCGATCACCTCCATCGCCCTTGCGTTCAGTTCCTTCTGCCGGTCGACGAGATGCCAGAAGGAATATTTATAGTCCCGCACCCACATCAGGCCGCAGCGGACATTCTCGAAAACGCTCATGTTCGGAAAGATATTCGTCACCTGAAAGCTGCGCGACAGGCCCTTGCGATAGATTTCGTAGGGCGGCAGATTGCTGATATTCTCGCCATGCAGCGAGACTGTCCCGCCGCTCACGCTGTAACGGCCGCTGATCAGGTGAAAGAGCGTCGATTTGCCGGCGCCGTTCGGGCCGATAATCGCATGCCGCTCCCCCTCGCCGATCGTCAGATCGACGCCGCGGATAATTTCCGTCGGGCCAAAACTCTTGCGAAGGCCCTTGAGTTCAATGGCCGCCGTCATGATGCCGCTCCTTTCGTCGACGCAGGAGGTTTGTTCGCTGTCTCCCACGCCTCCCTGAGCTGCGGCAGTTGCGTGCGGGTCAAATATCCGCCGACAAAGGTAAGAACCAGGATGACGATCCAGGTAACAATGCCATGGCTGTCATATTCAATCCCCATCAGGCTCATCAGCGTTTCGCCCTCGACCGCGGTCCGCATGTGATGCACCGTCTCGAGAAAGGCCGCTATCCCCGCCAGCATCGCAAGGGCCGGTATTCCGATCCGTAAATAGGGCAGTATGAGAATCCCCAGCCGCTTCATCCGCCAGGCCGCCGTATGCATCATGATAATGCCGGTCAGGCCCTGCGGCACATACATGACCGTCAGGACGAACAGGATACCGACATAAAGCTGCCAGATATCCGTATAGTTGCTGAGAATGCTCTGCAGCAGGGTAAAGACCACGGCACCGACGATGGGGCCGATGAAAAAGCCCACGCCGCCGATATAGGCCATCAGCAGAACGACGCCAGAGGTGAGCGCATTGAGATTCTCTTCGGTCACAATCTCGAAATTGAGGGCGAAGAGGCCACCGGCAATCCCGGCGAAGAACCCGGAGGCGCAGAAGGAAACGAACCGCACCTTGCGCTGGCTGTAACCGATAAACTCCGCCCGTTCCGCATTGTCGCGGACCGCATTCGCCATCCGACCGGCGGGTGTGCGCGAAAAGAGATACATCAGTGCGACGGTCACGAACACCCAGGCGGCAATCAGATAATAGATATGGATATCCTTGCCAAAATCGATCCCCGCAAGCTCGGGTCCGGTCGTGCGATCCCCGCTCACCCCTTCCTCGCCGCCGAAAAAGGCGACGAAGATCAGGGAACTCGCCGCCATCAACTCCCCGACGCCGAGCGAGATCATGGCAAAGACGGTGCCCGCGCGCCGGGTCGAGAAACTGCCGATGATGATGGCGAAGACAAGGCCGATGATCCCGCCGAAGATCGGCACCAGATACATCGGAAAGACGAACAGGCCATCCTCGATATAATTCATGAAATGGACCGACATGAAGCCGCCAAGTCCGAAATAGACGGCGTGGCCGAAGGACAGCATGCCCCCCTGCCCGAGCAGCATATTGTAGGACAGCGCGAAGATGATGAAGATGCCCATCAGGTTCATCGTATACAGGCCGACGTTCGACGAGAAGATGTTCGGCAACGCCAGCAGCAGGATGACAAAACCGATCCAGGGCATCAGGGTTTTTCTTAGCGGCCGGGATAGTTCCGACACGGCGGATTTTGTAATTTCACTCATGTTTCACGATTCCCGAACAGGCCCGTCGGGCGGAAAATAAGGATCAGGATCAACAGAAGATAGGGCAGGATCGGCGCTATCTGCGGAAGCGATAACGTCCAGAGATCGCGGAGCGCCCCATCGGCGTCGAACGAGATGTTAAACAGGTGAAGGAAGTCGTTCACCGAATAATCAAGCGCGATGGCGAATGTCTGCAGCAGCCCGATCAGCAGCGAGGCGACAAAGGCCCCGGTCAGCGACCCGAGCCCGCCGATGACGACAATCACGAAGACGATGCTGCCGAGCACTACGGCCATGCCGGGAAAGGTTCCAAGCGCCGGCCCCGCGATAACGCCGGCGAGCCCGGCAAGCGCACAGCCGACACCAAACACGCCCATGAAGACAAGCGGCACATTATGGCCGAGCATGGCCGTCATGTTCGGCTTGTGAATGGCCGCCTGGATGATCAGCCCGATGCGCGAACGGGTCAGGATCAGCAGCAGCACGACGAAAATGGCGATGGAAACCAGCAGCATAAAGGCCTTGTAGGCCGGGAAATTCTGCCCGAAAAAGGTGAAGAGCGGGAATTGCAGGATTTCCGGCTCATGATATGCCTTCGTATCCTTGCCCCAGACAAACTGCACGATTTCCTCAATCAGGAAAGCAAGGCCGAAGGTGAAGATCAACTCTGCCACATGCCCCCAGCGATGGACGTAGCGAAGACCGTACCTCTCTACGACTGCCCCCATCAGACCGACGAGCACCGGCGCGACAAACAGCCCCACCCAGAAACCGAGATACATGCTCACGGTATAGGCGAAGTAGGCGCCCAGCATGTAGAAACTTGCATGAGCGAAGTTCAACACGCCCATCATCGAGAAGATGAGCGTCAGGCCGCTCGCCAGCATGAACAGCAGCAATCCGGTCACGATGCCGTTCAGCAGGGAAAAGAAGATCAGTTCTAGCATCGGCTGAATCTCTTTTTTATACGGAATAATTGGTATTTTTACCGGATCTGTGCCCGGCCGCAAAATAGCTGGCCGGACATTTGCCCGGCCAGTATTTCATGATGGATACCGTCTAGCTGGACGGACGCTCCATAGCGCAACCCACCGGCGGAATATCCGCATCTTCTGCGGAAATCGTTTTCTCGGTCACCAGACCGTACCCCGAGTTGTCCGCATCCAGAACAATATTTTCATCCGTATGGACGGAAATGCTGATCGGTTGCATCAACTGATGGTCTTCCGCCCGCATTACAACCTTGTCACCCTGGATCGTCGTGTATTCCATGCCTTCCAGCGCGCCGGCCACCTTGAGCGGATCGGTGCTGTTGGTTTCGTTCATCGCTCTCGCCAGCATCGCAAGCGCGTTGGCAATACGGAACTGCGTGATATCGGCTTCCGGATATTTTTCCTTAAAACCGAGGTGATAGGCAAGATACTCTTCCGTAGGCGGCGGATTTACGCGGCCTTCGTGAATAAGACGGATCTTGTCTTTGCCGGCCGCGCCAATCGTCTTCGTGATACCGTCATTGGCGGCATAGTAAGTATAGACCGGCGCATCGATACCGGCGTCACCGATGGCTTTGGCGAGACCGACCATGTCGGCGCCCCAGTTACCGGTAATAATCGCGTCCGCTTCGGATGCGCGGATCTTCGTGGCATAAGGCGTAAAGTCCTTTACCTTGCCGATCGGGTGAAGCTCGTTGCCGACGATCTCAATATCCGAACGCTTTTCGCCAAGATATTTGACGGCTGCGGCCGCGACCGCCTTACCGAAGGAATAGTCCTGACCAATGATATATACTTTCTTGATTTGGTCATTTGCCGCAATCACGTCAGTCAATGCGTTCATCTTGATGTCGGCATTGGCGTCGAAGCGGAAATGCCAGAAGTTGCATTTCTCGTTGGTCAGCGCCGGGTCGACAGCGGAATAGTTGAGGAAGAGCACGAGGTTATCCGGATTCCGGTCGTTATGCTTCTTGACGGCATCGGTCAGCGCGTTGGCAACACCGGAGCTGTTGCCCTGCATAATATAGTGGATCCCTTCGCCGATCGCCCGCTTCAACTGGACGAGGCTTTCCTTGGGGCTGATCTTGTTATCGAAGCCGACAATCTCGAACATCTGGCCGCCGAGAACGCCGCCTTTCTGGTTGACTAGGACATCAGCCGCATATTGCGCCTGTTTATATCCGCTGGTGCCAGTTGCCGCAAACGGGCCGGAAAGCGGGTCGATAAATGCGATTTTTATCGTATCCGCCGCCTGCGCGGTGAATGCGCTGAGCGCAGCCAGAGCCGCACCGATAAGTATGGTTGATTTGAGTTTCAATTTATCCTCCCAAGACTAAATTGAGTTATATGTATAGCCGACGCTGTAGTCCCGTTTTTGATTTTTTGATCGGGAATACGGCAAACACCCTAAGCGTGGCATTTGCTTTCTGTCGGCAGTTATGAAAGACCAAGTCGCCCGCAAGATCAAATAAATTTTCCGTATTGTCCGGAATTCAGTGCCGCATATTGAAGACAGAAGACCCGCAATGACCACTCTTCCCAGCCCGTTAGAGAAATATGCGAAAAAACAAATAAATACGCGAATTAGCGGAAATCTGGTGTTAAGAACACAATCTGATTGGGTAGATAACTTTAACTGTTTTCCAATTTCGGACTATTCCATGTCGGCGAGCTTTGTTGTTTATTTTTAATCGGCCTTTCATGATTTCGGTTATATTCTACGATCAGAGGCCCTGATTCACCTGTGCGGGAATCGATTCTTCAAGGAAAGTCCGACAGATGACGGATCAAACCAAAAAATTTATGCTGCTGATGATTGGTTGGTTTTTCGTCATCCTCGGCGCAATCGGCCTGTTTCTACCGGTGTTGCCGACGACGCCCTTTCTGCTAATTGCGCTCTGGGCCTTTTCGCAAAGTTCGGAACGGTTTCATTACTGGCTTTATAACCACCGGACATTCGGGCCGCCCTTGCAGGAATGGTCGAAATATGGCGTCATTCCCTTGCGCGCCAAAATCATGGCGATTGCCACTATGACGGTGAGTGCGACCCTCGTTATCAGCTTCTCGAGCACCCCGTGGTACGGGCTGGCCGCGATGATTATCCTGATGCTGATCGGCGCGGGATTTATTCTTTCCAGACCGAGCAGGCGCAAGGAAAAAGACTCGGCGTAACGGTCCTCATGTCACCATCAGCGGAGAATTTTCCTGCGAAAGAAGTGTCGCAAGCCGTCCCAATGCCTTGTATAGACGCTTTTCTTCCGGCTCTCCCATCAGGCAGAGACGGATATGACCCACGTCCACCGATTTGTTCATGGCGAATGTCGATCCGGCGATAACGACAATATTCTCGCGCCGCGCCGAGGCTACGAATTCCGACATCGACTTACCGGCGGGCAGCCGGACCCAGAGATGGGCGAGCGGCGAATCCGGGGGCGACAAAGATCTCTCCAGCCAGGGGGCCAGTATTTCCCGCGCGCGCTTTTCGCGCCGGTGACAGATATCCACAAGGAGCCGCCCCTGCGCCGCCACCTGCCCTGACTGGATCAGAAAATTCACCATATCCAGAAGCAACGGCGACGTCATCCAAGTGATGGTCGTCATTTTCGTCGCCAGCCTCGGGACAAGATTGTCCGGGGCCATCATATAGCCGACGCGCAGCGCCGGGCTCATCACCTTCGAGAAGGTCGTAAGATACACGGCGATATCCGGCGCCAGGTCGTAATAGGACGGAATTTCCCGGCTGTGAAGCGGCGCATAGGCGCTATCTTCGAGGATGGTCACCCCATGGCGACGCGCGATATCGATAATCTCCCGACGGCGCGCCTCGGGCTGCGTCGCCCCGGTCGGATTGTGATTGGTCGGCACCGTTATCAGCATCTTGACGTTGCCGCGACGGCATATCTCGGCGAACGACGCCGGAATCATGCCATCGCGGTCCATGGCGACGGGCGCAAGACGGAGATCAAGCTCATAGGCCGCGGCGCGGATGCCGGGATATCCGAAGGCTTCCGTCGCCACCGTTTCACCGGCATTTGCCAAGGTCGCCATGGCGAGATAAAGCCCGGACTGCGCGCCCTGCGTGATGATGATATTTTCGGGATCCGCCCGGTCCACCAAAGCGGACAGCCAGCCCGCTGCCACGTCCCGGTCGCGCGGACGGCCGCGACTGTCCGAATAGGAGAAATAGGCGACGGGGTCGTTCCGCCTCAGCAGTCGCTGCGCGGCATCCCGGAGGCGGCTCTCGGTCTCGGCATGGAAAAAACTGTTCTTCGACAGATCCGTAAGGCCGCTCTCCCCCTCGCTCCAGCTTTCTTTGGGAAAAATTGCGCCCTTCCCGATTGCCGCCTCGTCACCGGCGGTGCCATATACAAAGGTTCCCTGCCCGATCCGGCCATAGCAATGGCCGCGCCGCTCCAGTTCCGCGTAGGCGCGGCTGGCGGTCCCGATGGAGCAGCCATATTCATAGGCGAGGTCGCGATGGGTCGGCAGGCGATCGCCGGGCCGGTAGCTTCCCTGCTCTATCTTGCTGATGATCAGCGCGACGATTTCCTCGAATTTTTTCACGACATCCCCGTTAAATTGTCACTATGACAATATAGCATTTGACGACTACATTTTTATAACAATATTGATACAATGTAAATTGTCTTATTTTCCTTGCAGTTGTGGAATAGGCCCATGGAATACGGAAAAATGGCCCTGATTACCCTGTTTGCCATCTCGATGGTTGGCTCTCCGGGCCCCGTTAACATGCTTCTTATGGCGTCCGGCGCGAATTTCGGTTATCGCCGGTCGTTTCCCTTCCTGATCGGAAGCATTTCGGGCTTTCTACTTGTCTGCATGGCGACGGCGCTGGGGCTGGGCACGCTGTTTACGACCTCCCCCGTCCTTCAGCTTGTCTTCCTCGGCGCGTCGCTTCTTTATATCCTGTACCTTGCCTACCGGGTGGCGATGGCCAACCCGACCCTGTCAGAAAGCGCGGAGCAACCGGGGTATCTCGCCGGATTGATCCTGCATCCGCTCAACCCGAAAGCCTGGGTAACCATTGTCGCCGCCTATTCCCAGTTCATTTCGCCGGAAACCGACTACACGACGCAGGTCGCCATCATCATCCTGATTTTCCTGATTGTCAGTTTGCCGTTCAATTCGCTCTGGTGTTACGGCGGGAATCTCCTGCGCAGGCTTGTCACCTCGCCGCAGCTTAAGCGCGCGATCAATGTCACTCTGGCGTTTCTGATGCTGCTGGCGGTGGGCCTCGCGCTTCTGCAGGCAGATGTTCTTAAACCCCTGCTGGCCTCCATTTCGACCTGACTTAGCCGGCTTCGGCAAGCCGCATGGTGCGTTCGGGCGGGAAATGCACGGTGCAGACCGTGCCGACGCCGACTTCACTTTCCAATGTGAATTGGCCGCCGTGAACTTCGGCCAGCATCTGGACCAGCGTCAGGCCGAGGCCCGTTCCCTCATTGTTGCGGGCATAGGACGTCTGGACCTGGCCAAACCGGTCGAGAACCCGCGGAATATCCGCGCTGTCGATGCCGATTCCGGTATCCGTCACGCGAAGGCTGATGCCGTTATCGTCGCGGATTTCAACGGCAACCGTCACCTTGCCGCCGCTGTTGGTGAATTTAACGGCATTGGAGACGAGATTGACGAGGATCTGTTTTACGCGGGTTTCATCGCCAAGGAAAATCGGCAGCCGGTCGGGCAGTTCCGACACCAGGCTGACCCCGGCCTCCAGCGCGCGGACGGATATCATGCGGAAGCAGGACTGGATGATCACCGCAAGATCGATCTTGCGTTCTGACAATTGCAGATGACCGGATTCGATCTTGGCGACATCCAGAACGTCGTTGATCAGGCCCAAAAGGTGACGGCCGGCGCCGTGGATATCGCTCGCATATTCCTTGTAGTTCGGATGCCCGAGTTCCCCGAACGCCTGAGAGGTCAGAAGTTCCGAAAAACCGATGATGGCATTTAGCGGGGTGCGGAGTTCGTGGCTCATATTGGCCAGGAATTCAGATTTGGCGCGGTTCGCAAGTTCAGCCATTTCCTTTGCCTTGCGCAGGTTGACTTCCGCCCGCACACGGTCGTTCATGTCGGTGAGCGTTCCCTCCAGATAGAGGAATTTGCCGTTGTCATCGAATACGCCGTGGCAGTTGATCGCGCCCCAGGTCAGGGAGCCGTCCTTGCGCCGCCACTGATAGACTTCGTCGATCAGATGCTGCTTCTTGGAAAGAAGCATGTAATGTTTACGGGCGACTTCCGGATCAATGTACACATCCTTTTGCAGCGCGGTTACCGATTTTTTCATCTCCTCGGCGGAATTGTAACCCAAGAAAATGGCCATCGCCGGATTGACGTCAATCAGTTTGCCGTTCGCATAGGCCTGGAAAATGCCTTCCGTGGCGTTCTCATATATGCGCCGATGCTTGAGCTCGCTCTGTTCAAGCGCGATCTCCGACGCCCGCCGGTTGTAGATATAATAGATCAACACGGCGGCAAGACCCGCGAGCCCCAGAAGCACCAGAAGAACGGCATCGCGGAAGACGCCAATCTTCTCCGCCTGGACCCGCAGCAGGCTGATAGCGGCGCTGTTGGAATGCGCGTGCAGCCCGTCCGCCTTGGCGAGTGCCGACCGCGCTCTTTCAAGCGCGGTTCTCAAGACAATGTCCGATGTCGGCGGCAGACCGCTGATACCGTCATCAAGCCACCCCTGAATATCGAATAGTGCGGGACGAAGAACCCCGTAAATCGCGGCCGTCCCGATCAGGTTGTCGAACCCGTATTCGACACGCTTGACTTCCAGAAGGTTATTCACTTCATCGATATTCTGGCGAACCGAGGTTATTTTCCGGGCGCGCTCAGGACCCCGCGCCAGCTTCGCGACGGCAATCCCCTGCGTGATTTCATTGATGTCGAAAAGGATCGCCGACATCGCCTGTGAATCCTCGATCACCTTGAGCGGAATGGATTCCTCAATTTCGGAAAGCGTTACCTGAACATAGCGAACGGTACCGATCACAAACAGCGTCAGGCCGAGAATCGCAATGATATAGCTGTTCTGCCGTCTCAGTAGATTGGCGATCCGGAGCTTCCTCGCGAGTTGGGGTAAGAAAGAATCTGACATTCAAATTAGCTCTGGTTCGCTCATTGCTCGTTGGTACGGGCGACCGTCTGGCCGATTTCCTGATAATATCTGAGCGCTCCCGGATGCAACGGAACACTCATCGAAGATAACGCCATCTTCATCGATATATTCTTCAGCTTCGGATGCAGGCCCAGCGACTGGATTTCGGGGAGATTTTCCCAGAAGGTCTTTGTGATCTGATATACCTGTTCTTCACTCTGCGCCTTGCTGACAACCCAAAGTGCGGCGACACTCAGGGTGCGTACCGTGCCGATGCCATCATAACTTCCGGCGGGTATGGTTGTCGATGAAAAGAAGGCATTTTCCCAGGTCAGCCGCGACGCCACCGCGCCATCGATCGGCACCAGAGTGATCAACCCCTCCGCGCTCAGTTCCGAAATCGATTTCGACGGACTGCCGGCGACGATGAAAAATGCATCGAGTTCGCCCGCGCGGATTTTCTTTATGGCATCCGATGGCTTGACATACTGCGCCAATATATCGCTTTCCTGGATGCCATAGGCATCGAGAATAATCCGCGCATCGACCAGCGTTCCCGACCCCGGATCATCGAGTGACACGCGCATGCCGCGAAGATCGGTAATCCGCTCAATTCCGGAACCCTTGCGGGCGACCAGATGAATGTCTTCGCGATAGAGGCTGGCGATGGCGGTTATGTCATGGAAATCCCCCTGATCGGCGAAGACGCCGGTCCCGGTATGTGCCCAATAGGCGATGTCGGATTGCGAGAACCCGCTTTCGATTTTCCGGCTTTGAATATCCTCGATATTGGCGACTGAACCGTTCGATGTCTGGGCCACTGCCAGAAGATGCGGTACGCCGCAGGGATCGGGCGCGCAAACTGACGCGTCCGTCGGGTTCGAAATTGACCGGACGATCGCCTGGCCGACGGGATAATATGTTCCACCCATACCGCCTGTTCCAATCCGGAAAAGAGTTGTCTCTTGATCGGCTTGTGCAGAAGGTATGGACATAGCCGCCGCAAGCGCCGCCAAAACCGTCAGCAGGATAATCGAAACCTTACGCCGCATAACGCCGTCCTCTCCAACTCCGTCATTAGTGCTTCCCCGGGCGCGGGCGTCCCGGTAAGATGCACATTCTGTTCACTAAAACTAGCATCGGCGTGTTAATGACCGGTAAACGATAACAAAAATTTATACAAACTATGAGGGCATGGAAAAACGGACGGACATGAACGGCAAATCACCCGAGGAAATTAAACATCTCAATCTCGAATATCTTCCCAGGCTTACGGTGCCCAATGCCGAGGAATATTTCGACGCGGCGGCCCGCAGGAGTGCCGATGCACGTGACCGGATGACCTGTCATATCGACATTCCTTACGGCGCGACGGAATTGCAGCGCCTTGATATTTTCCCGGCGCCGAACCCGGATGCGCCTGTCCTGATCTTTATCCATGGCGGATACTGGCGCGCCCTCGATAAAAGCGTCTACAGCGATATTGCCGAACCCTTCGTCGCCGCCGGCGCAACCGTGGTTATCCCGAACTACGATCTCTGCCCCACGGTGACGATCGCGGAAATCGTCGACGAAATGCGGCGTTGCCTGAACTGGACCTACGCGAATATCGCAAATTTTCATGGCAATCCGGCGCGCATTTTTGTCGCTGGTCATTCGGCCGGCGGCCATCTGACAGGCATGATGATGGCAACGGATTGGCAGGCGGAGGGCCTGCCCCGCGATCTTCTGAAAGGCGCGGCACCGATCAGCGGTCTTTTCGATATCGAGCCGCATCGACATACGGACCTGCAGGCCGATATCCGCCTGACGGAACAGGAGGCCGCCGCCCTGAGCCCGCAAAACCTCCCGCTGACCGCGCGCTGCCCGGTGATCTGCGCCGTCGGCGGCGGTGAGAGTGCGTCGTTCCATCGCCAGTCAAAGGATTTTACGGAAAAATGTCGTGCGGAAGGGCTCCCGTGCGATTATCTTGAATTGGACAAGGATAACCACTTCGATATCACCGATCGCCTGCACCGTCCCGGGGATCCGCTGACCCGCGCCCTCAAACGGCTGATGGGGATCTAATTTGGCAATGCATTAGGGAAAACAGCCATGACAACATCCGGTACCCGCGAAGAGCTTTCCACCCTCACCGATCAGTTCGTTGCCGCCTTCAACCGCCAGGACCTCGACGGCGTCATGAGTTTTTTCGCCGAGACTGCGGTGTATCGCGACGCCTATGGCAAGGAACATAAGGGCCCCGCCGCCATCCGCACGGCGTTCGAGCCCGTCCTCAACGGCAAGCTCGGCAAGATCCATTTCAAGGGCGAGGACCGCTTTATCGACGCGGATACCGGCAAGGTGATGGACAGCTGGACCTTGCGCATGCATATGGGCGAAGGCGCGGAGAAGGAGGCAAGCATGACCGGCCTCGATCTCCTGTATTTCGCGGGCGGCAAGCTGGTGACCAAAACTACCTACCGGCGGGGGTGAGCAATGGACGCGGCCTTTATCCTCCTGTCGGTTTTCGGTATTTTCATCCCGGCGCTGATCCTGCCGGGTCCGGATTTCATTGGCGTCGTCCGCTCCTCGATGACCGGCGGCGCGCGAAGCGGCCTGCTGACGACGCTCGGCGTCTCGCTCGGCCTCCTTATGTATGCGAGCCTCAGCCTGCTCGGCCTCTCCGCCATTCTCACCCAGTATGAATGGCTCGCCTGGGCGGTGCGCGTCGCGGGCGCGAGTTACCTGATCTATCTCGGGCTCCGGCTCCTCTTCGCCAAAAAAGGACAGGTCGCCCTCGGCCATCCGGAGGCGGCAAAGCCTGCAAGGAACGCCTTCCTCTTCGGCTTCACGGTGACGCTCACCAACCCGAAGGCGGTCGTCCTATTCTCAAGTGTCTTCGCCACCGCCGTCACCGCGGAGACACCCGTCTGGCTTCTCGTCCTGATGATAGCGCTTGTTTTTATGAGCGCGCTTGTCTGGTATTCGATCGTCAGCCTGTTCATGTCGAGCCGCCCGGTCATGAACCGCTTCGCCCGGGCCAGCCATATCATCGAGCGCGCCGCCGGCGCCTGCTTCATCGCCATCGGCGGCAAGCTGCTGCTGGATGCGCGGAACCCGCTGAGCCCGTGAGCGCCATCCTCCGCGCGGAACGGCCAATGGATGCGGCGAAAATCCGCGAAATCATCACTGCCGCCTTCGGCCGGCCGGACGAGGCCGACCTTGTCGACGCGCTCCGGGCGGGCGGTGATCTCACGCACTCGCTGGTGACGGAGGAAAAGGGGGAGATCGTCGGCCATATCGCGCTCTCGCGGCTGAAGTCCCCGGCGCAATCCCTCGCCCTTGCGCCCGTCTCCGTCGCGCCGGACCGGCAGGGAGAGGGCATCGGCGGCGCGCTGATCCGGGCGGCCATCGCCCGCGCGCGCGATGACGGCGACGCGCTGATCTTCGTCCTCGGCGATCCCGCCTACTACACCCGCTTCGGCTTCACCACAGAGACCGCCACGCGGTTCGACTGCGCCTACGCCGGACCGTATTTTATGGCAATGGAACTGGGGGAGGCAAAAACGGCACCCGCGCCGGTTATCTATGCGGAGGCTTTTGGAGAACTGGGATAACGCCCCCCACGCGCGCCAGTTGCCGGTCATGCACGCGCGAGAGCAGCAGCAGCGCGCATATCGCGCCGAGGAGCGCGAGCGCCATATCGCTCTGGGTGTCCCAGATATCGCCTTGGGTGGCGAGGAAGGCGTCGGCGTCTTCGCCGGTCATGAGGGCGACGGCCCATTCGATCAGCTCGTAGAAGGCGCTGAAGGCGAGGCAGATGGAGACGATGATAAAATTCCGCCAGTTCGCCCCCCTTATAACCTCCAGCCGGATCAGGATTTCGCGGGCGATAATCGCGGGCACGAAGCCTTGCGCGAGATGGCCGACGCGGTCGTAATTGTTCCGCTCGAACCCGAACCAGGGCTTGATGGTATCGAACAGCGGCACCTCGGCATAGGTGTAATGCCCGCCCACCATCAGGATAATGCAGTGGATGAGAATAAGGGTGTAAAGAAGCGGCGTTAAAGGGAATTTCTTATAGGTCAGCACCAGGATGACAAGGCCGATCAAGGCCGGACCGACCTCCAGTATCCAGATGAAATATCCCTTGGGTTCAATCGCCGACCAGATCAGGACGGCAAAATAGATGCCAAGCCAGAGTATGCGCATAATCTTCCCCCTCGAAGACCGCTATTTATGATCGACGCTTCGAAACGCGCCCTCGCTCCAGACGACGGCGCGGACGCATTTGCGCAGGTTCGTGCCGCCGCACTCGCTGCCATGCACCTCCAGCAGCAGAACGCGCAGGTTGGACCAGTCCACCACTTTCCACCCCCGGCCAAAGAGCATATGCGCCTCGCCATCAACGATCACGGTGATGGGGCAGCCGCCAGTCCCGCACCAGAGCGTCGCCGCGGTGCTGCATCGAAACTCCCCCGCGTTAACGATCATCTCGGGGCGGCCATCCCCGGTAAGATCAACCGTTGGCCAGGCCTTTCTGGTCAGGATCAGCTTGCCATCCTGATAGCCTTGGCAATCCGCCTCTGCCGCCTCGATAACCTGGCGGAGGGCGGCTTCGTTGTTTCCGTCCTGCGCTGCAGAGGCCAGCGCCGGGGTCGATCCTGCAACCGCAATTATTGCCAACAATGCCGCCCAAAATCCTTTCATGCTCATCTTTCGGGCGGGCCTTTCAGTTCCACGACATTCCCTTCCGGATCGGAGAGATAGAAGGATGGCCCCTGCCCGTCCGCGCCATAGCGGCTCTTGACCTCGCCAGGATCGATACCGTGGGATTTGAGATGCGCACGGATTTCGCCTTCATCGAACGTCTCAAGCGACAGGCAGAAATGATCGAGATTGCGCCCCTCTTTCCCCGGCGCCGCGCCGCCCATCCGACCGAGCGTGCCGTCGATGGTCACCAGATCGATCAGCGAGCCGCCGGCGCGCAGCTGATAGAGGCCGATTTCCTCCTGCGTTTTCTCCAATGTGCAGCCAAGTGCCTTGATATAGAAATCCATCATTTTTTGAAGGTCCGTCACGCGGAGGACCAGGTGATCGATATGCTTGATTTTGAACATGTCGCACTCCCGTTTGATAAGACGTGATATTACAGCTTTTGCCACGTCCGCCAAGCTGTTACCCTGCATACATAATAACAAAAACAGGAGATTTCCAATGATTACCCGCGACGACCTGATCGGCACCTGGCGCCTGAAAAGCTGGACAAGCCTCAAGAACGGAGAGCCGATTGGCTACCCGATGGGCGAAGATGCCAAGGGCCAGATTATTTACAGTTCTGAAGGCCGAATGAGCGGCTTTCTGATGCGCACCGATTTCGCCGATCAGCCGCGCGACAAGGCCGCGAGCCCGGATATCTGCCTCGCCTATGGCGGCGATTTCCGCGTTGAGGGCGATGAAGTCATTCACGATGTCGATATCGCGACGGTCCCCTACTGGATCGGCGGGCCCCTGATCCGCAAGGTGGTTCTACAGGGGAAAGACGTCCTCCTCAAAACCAAGCCGGAAACTACGTCGTCGGGCAATACCTATGAACATCATCTCCTGTGGGAGCGGATCGGCGCCTGAGTCAAGCCCCGTTACGCGTCTTCGTTATTTGCCCTTCCAGTCGGGCTTGCGTTTCTCGGCGAAGGCGCGCGGGCCCTCGATCCGGTCGTCGGAGGCGTACCAGGCCTTGAAGGCCGGGTAATCTTTCTGGTTTTTGATGGCCTCTGCGAGCGACGGTTCGTCGAGGCTCCGCATCACCGTCGCCTTGGAGGCACGGATCGCATGCGGGCTGCCGCGCAGGATAATCTCGCACCAACGCTCGATCGCCTCCTCCAGCGCATAGGGAGCGACAACCTCGTTGACGAAGCCAAGCTCCTCCCCCTTGTTCGCATCGACGCTTTCGGAGCTTAATATCATCCCCATTGCCTTTTTCAGGCCGATCTGTCGGGCGAGCCGATGCAGCCCGCCGCCCAGGGCCACCGCGCCGACCAGCGGTTCGGGCAGGCCAAAGCGGGAGTTTTCCGTGGCGATGATGATGTCGCAGGCGAGCGCAATCTCGAACCCGCCGCCAAGCGCGACGCCATCCACCGCCGCGATGACCGGTTTGTCGAGATCGAACCGCTCGATCAGTCCGGCATAGCCGTTCTTGGGATATTCCCGCGCCTTCGGATCCTTGCTTGCGGCAATGGCCTTCAGATCGCTGCCCGCGCAGAAGGCGCGCCCACCGCGGCCCGTCAGAACGCAGATATACTGATCGGGATCGTCCGCGAAGGCATCGAGCGCCGTTTGCATCTCGTCATGCATCGGTTTGTGGATGGCGTTCATCACCTCGGGCCGTTCGAACGTGATCCGGGTAATATGCGTCTCCGCCCTGACGGAGATGAATTCATAGCTCATGAAGGCCCTCTTCCCTGACATCTGTGGCTTGTTCTTTTTCTCCCGCCATCATAGCAAGGGCGGAAGAGAAGCCCATCAGAAAAAAGCGGCCGTCGATCAGCTCTTGATTTTCCAGCTGCCGTCGACCTGGCGGCAGGCAATCCCATAGGTCGTCTGCTTCGTCCCGTTAATGTCTGACTGAGCTGTGTATTCCCGGCAATATTCGCCGTTATTCTGTTGATAAGTCTTTTCCGGGCTCACCTCATAGACCTGAAAAGGGAAATGCCCAGAAACGCGCAGTTGAACCTGTCAGTATCAATACCTACGGGAATGATGAATACGCACTCAGTAATCCCATTTCCAGAAAATGCCGACGCTGCTGTCCGTGGACTGGCCCATTTCACTCTCCACCGAGATATTCGGCGTGAGTTCGATCTGGACCTTGGCGCGTGTGCCGCCCGATTGGGTGCCCTGATCGACGCCGACATAGATGTTGTCGGAGACGTATTTGCCGACGCTGACCTCGGCTTCACCGGTCTGTTCATTGGTGCTGGCGCTAACGACGTCGACGCCGAGGGTGTCGCGCACGAAACCCGTAATGCCGCCCCCGCTGCCCATTTTCCCAGAGAGTGCCGCAAGCGTTTCTGCAAGTTGCACGGCCTCCACCGCCGAGAGTTTGCCCGACGACTTGCCGAACAGAACCTGAGCCAGAACTTCGTCCTGCGGTAATCCGTCGGGCGACGAAAAGCTGATCTCCGGATTGGAGGCTGTGCCGGAAATGGTGACGATCGCGGCAACTGTCGGCCCGTCATAGCGCGCCGTCAGCGACAGCTCCGGATTAATGGTCTCCCCGCCGAGCAGGGAAATTTCCCCCTCCTCAAGCTTGAAGCTTTTTCCCGCAAAGGTGAACTGCCCGCGCACAGGACTGATATATCCCTCAATGCGAGGATCGTCGGCGGTTCCGCGAATAACAAAATTACCCTTCCATTCGGAATCGAGCCCGCGGCCGCGAATAAACACCCGGCTTGGCATATGCAGATCCAAATCGAGCGAGATTCGCGATGGTTCTGCCTGTTCTATGGTTTTCTCCACCTTTTCGGCGCCCGGTCTGTTCACTTCCTCATATTTCAGATCGACGACATTTGGCGCGACTGAACCACCGATATTGATCTCGACATTGCGCGTCGTCACCTGACCGTCGACATAAAGGTCGCTGGTATTTCCCTCAAGATCGATCTTCCCATCGGTGATGATGGAAAAATCGTCCCGATTGACGACAAGAAGATTGGTGAGCGCGACATTGATATCGACGCGCGGATTGGTCAGTTTCGCGAAATTCACTGTTCCCGAAGAGGCCAGTTCGCCGCCCTGCGGATCGACTGCCTTAGCGTCAAGTTTAAGGACATCGCCGTCGGCTATCTCGGCAGTGACCGTCAGTTTCTTAAGGATCGTTCCCTGTTCAACATCCTCGAAATATCCGTTATTGATGCGGGCGGCACCGACGAGCTGCGGCGCGTTAATCGTACCCTCCACCGCGAGATCCGCCGTCAGCTGGCCTTTCATTTGCTGAGTATCGAGAGCAAGAAGCGCCCATATCTTATTGATATCGCTGTCTATTTCTAATTTTATATTAACCGGTTTATTTTCATTAATTAGAATATTGGTTGGGTCCAGCGCGATATCGAACGGCAGGCGGCCCGTGGCATCGATGCGCGTCGCCTCGAGCCCGGTCACGTCTCCTTTAAAGGTGAGTTCCCCCTTCCCGAGGCGGGCGGTGACAGTGCTCGCGAAAGAGGGCAGTTCGGCATATTCCTCTCCCACAAGGCGCAGGTCCACGGCCTTCAGGTTCATCTCTCCGGTGGCGGACGCCCCCTTGGTGACCGCCAAACTGCCCGTTCCATTGAGGCGACCGGCAAAATCGAACCCCGGATCGACAAGTTCCACAAGATCGACCGGCAGGTCATTGAAACTGAACTCCGCGTTGACGGAGGCGGGCAACAGACGGCCGGACCCTTGCAACTTTCCCTCCCCGAAGGAAAGGGTAAATCTGTCAAGCTCTAGGGTCTCTCCCTCCACACGGAGGGACAGCGGCGATGTCAGCGCGATTTTTCGCCCGGCGAAATCGCCGTCCATGGTGGCGAGGCGTACAGATGTGACCCCGCTCTTCTGCGTCAATTGACCTTTCCCTGTAAGAGTCAGATCGGGATCCTCGCCGCGGGTGATATCAAAAGTGTAGTCAAGAGCCTCCAAACTGCCTTCGGCCGTGGTCGCAACTTTTTTCAGCTTTTGGCCGGCGATCGCCAGGTTGTCGGCGGTCGCCGTACCGTCAATCGTCGGCGCATCGAAGCTGCCGGTCATCGCCGCCGACACCGAGAGGTTCGCCGCCGTGACGTCCGCCGCGGTGATGCGCAACGACTTTGCGGCGATCCTTGCCTCAATGGATTGACTGCCTTTCCGATCCGCGAGCCTTGCGGAAAAATCGAGTTCGCCGGACGTGTCCTGATCCAACAGCGCGGTAAGTGTTCCAAGATCCGGAACCCTGCCCTTCACCGATCCCGAAATCGGCGTTCCGTCAAAGGGTATCTTCAAATCCCCGGACAGCCGGTTTTTCTGCTCCGTCACCGAGAGGTTCGAAAGCGTGAGATACTCATAATCCGGCAACGCAACCTTGCTCGACGCCTCCACCGTCACCCGGTCATGCAGAAGCCGAGCCGCGACATTTCCTGATGGTGACGCCGCGAGGGTGGATAGGGCATAGCTTCCCGTCAATGCGCCGAGGGAGTTGCCGTCGACCACGAGTTTCGTGATGTCAAACGTGCCTTTCACGTCAGGATCGGCAAGCGCACCCGCCAAATTTGCCGTGAGCGCGGCGATCCCGCCAATTTCCGTTTCCGCGATTTCACTCAACCGGGCGAGTTGCGGCAGTGATGCCGTCAAATTCGCCTCCACCGTCTCGAAGGAAACCGGCAGCCGTGCCATTCCGGCGACAGATCCACTTGCGAACCTCATGTCGATGTCCGAAAGGCGCAGTTCGTCTCCGGCAAGGCTGAAATTGAGGGCAAGCTTGGGATCGGTGCCGATTATCGGCGTCAGACGTGGATCGCCAAGATCAATGTCTGCGGCACGCGCGGCAATTTTACCTTCGAGAATTTGGCTGACATCGCTGCTCGACAAGGTCACATCAGCGGCAAGGGATCCACCGATTGCCGCAACCTTGGAGAGGTCGCCCAGATTTAGCGATAGATCGGCGGTGGCGCCGAGATTGGCCAAATCGAGCTCTCCCTTGCCCTTGGCGCTCGCTTGTGCGCCAAGGAGCCGCAGTGCCGTGACCGTAAGCCGCTCCGTCTCGACGCCATAGACCAGTTCGAAATCGATATCGAGATTTTCGCCGATAAGGGCGGCCGCCTCGGCCGGAAGCTTCGACAGGCTAACCAGCGCCGCCGATCCCTTGACGGGTATATCGGTGAGCGCCGAAAGGTCCAACGCGGAGGTAAATGTTCCGGTCACTTCCGCCGCCGCGAAACTGCCATCGACGTCAAGGCCGCCTGCTTTCAACAGAGCATTCACGTTGATCTTGTTGAAGGTCCCGTCAAGATCGAGATCGAGATTTCCGGAAGTCACAGCGGCCGGTGCCATGAGATCATTGAGCGGCGCCGCATCACGAAGTGCCGATTTCAGGGAGAGTTTAATCGTCTCGTCATAGGGATTTACCCGACCCTCCGCCTTGACATTGAAGGTGCCGTTTTCAATATCGGCCGCAGAAAGCGTGACGTCATCGCTTTTGGTATCGTAAACCAGCGTCGCGGTAACGGTAATCCGGGAATCGTCGATGAGCGGAAAATCATCCGCAAGTGACCGATCCAGCGACCCGCCCCCTTTGAGGTCGATGGTGATCTGCTTCTCTCCGCGGGTTGCAACGGCGAAATCCGCATCGAACAGCTTGCCCGCGCTCATGCTCATCTGCCCGCGCCAGGAATTGAAAACGCCGTTACCGACAACATTCGCCTTAATCGCCGGATAGCCCGGCAACGCAAGAAAGCGGGAAATCAGACCGTTTTCCTGCTCATCGAGGCTAATGTCGATGGCGAGGGTCTCACGTGCGGGATCGAAATCGACGCTGCCGAGAAGCCGGCTCTTGTCGTTCCTTTCGCTAAGCTTGATTTCGCTGTGAATGACATCATCGACCTTCGCATTGAGGTTCAGAAGCAGCGAGAGATCTGCCGCCAGTCCGACGACGGGCTCGGCAATATGTATTTCCCGGATTTCCAGCTTGCCGAGGCGAATATCGACGGGGAGTTCCGTGATACCGGCACTTTCACTCTCCTCGGACGGCGCAAGCCGCGGTTCCCGTTCCACCGCCAGGCGATCCGCAATTATGGAGCCGATGACGAGTTTCCCTGACAGGAGATCGAAGGGCGACCAGGACGCGGTGATATTTTCCACGCTCAGCCATTCGCCGTCCAGATCGCGCAGGCGAACTGAGTCGATCGAAAATTCACTGAAAATATTTCCGTCGAGTTGTCCGAGATCAAGACTGATGCCCTCGGCATCACTTGCGGCCGCCTCCACCTGCGAGATCAGAAAAGCCCGGCCGCTATCGGTCTGAAGGTAGGCATAGATCCCGGCGAGCGTCAGGATAACCACAAGGAACGGCGCGAGGAGGGCCGTGAGAATGAGTGATTTCCGTGACATCAGAAAGCCTGGCCGATACTGATATAGAACTGATAGGCGTCATCAACACCGTCCCGGCGGTTGAGCGGCAGCGCAACGTCGAAACGGATCGGCCCGATGGCGGTGTAATAGCGAAAGCCCAGACCCGCTCCCCACAGAAATTCCCCGGAAAAATCGGGCGCCATGCTCTCGTAGACATTACCGCCCTCGATAAAGGGAACGATGCCGATACTGTCCGTGATCCGGGCGCGCGCCTCAAATCCGACTTCGAGAAGCGACCGGCCGCCGACGGGATCGTTATTGGAATCCAGCGGGCCGACCGTCTGATATTTATAGCCGCGCACGGAACCGCCGCCGCCCGAATAGAACCGCTTGCTTGCCGGGATCTCATTGGCGCTGTCTCCCGCCATAAGGCCGATCTTGCCGCGTGCAGCCAATATCAGGCGGTCATCGTCGAGAACGGAATAGTAGGTTGAGCCATCCATCTCCAGACGCAGGAAATCCGGCGTGTTCTGGTTAAGCCCGACATACGGCACCAACGACGTATTGAACCGCCGGCCCTTGGTCGGATCGAGCAGGTCATCGGTTGAATCATACCGCGCGGTAAGCGGCAGCCCGCCGAGGGCGTAATTCTCTGTTACGCCGCTATCGTCAATCTTCGCATATTCCAGCGAGACCCCGGCACCGAGGACCCATTTCTTGCGCCACCTGCGGTCCAGACCGACATAGGCGGTGACCGCATCTTCGTCATAAGCCTCCGTATTCTCCTGGCGAATATCAAAGCTCGCGTTGAAGTTCTGGTCGAGACGGACAAAATTGGGCTTCACGAAGGTGACTTTGATTTCGCGGCGGATTTCGGCGAGGGTGAGATCAGCGCGGAGCTTTTCCCCCTGGCCAAAGTAATTCCGGTTTTCCCAGTAATATTGCGTGCCAAATCCTTCGCTGGTCGAAAAGCTCGCCCCGACGCCGATTGACCGGCGGTCCCGTTCGGTAAAGACAAAGGTGATCGGCACCGTGCTGTCCGGCTGGTCATTCTCGCGCTGCTTGATGCGAACGGCGTCAAACAAACCGCTTCGCAGATAGCGGCGCCTGAGTTCGTCGAGCACGCGGGTATCATAGAGTTTCCCCGGTGTCCACGCGGCAATGCGCCGGATATAGTCTTCTTCGACCTCCTGCAGCCCCTCAACGCGCAACTCCCCCATATAGAGCTTCGGGCCGGCATTGATGACAAAGGTCACCTCCATCCCGTCCGTCGCGAAATCGACGATGGCATCCTGCTTTTCAATTGTCGCGCCGGGAAAGCCGCGGTAGCCAAGATCGACGATTGTCTGTGTTCCGGCATTCACGATCGGCTCGGACCGGGCGGGCATGCCGATCTCGATACCAAGATCAGAGAGCGCGGGCGGCACCGGGATGTCAGCTCCCTCGGTGAATTTGATCTCGAATTTCGTGATCCGGAATAGCGGCCCCGGCGTTATGTCATAGGAGATTGCAATCGGCTCTTGCTTCTTGTCCAACGTATATTTGACGTCGCCGGCGTAATATCCTTCCGAGCGGAGAACTTTTTTGAACCCTTCGACATCCACGTCGGCGCGCCGGCGAAGCGCGGCTTCACTCGGCGGAAGTTTGTCCGACAACTGCTCGAGGCGCGAGGATTGTTCCAGCAAATCCAATACCTCGTCCGTCGGGGCGCCATTGATCGTCACTTCATAGCGCAAATCGGGTTCTTCGGACGCGTCATTCGTCGCCTCAGCCGCGAAAGCAGGGGATACCCCCGTTGCCGCCAAGAAGGCCCCCAGGCCCATCAACCGGCAAAAATATGTAAATCGGCGAGGCAGCACCTGTCAGCTTCCCGGAAATGGCCCGGAAATGCGCCCCGGACGTGAGTCAAAAATTGTTTTTCGCGGCATAATATGCTTACTTTAATTAATGTCCTTACTTGCTGGAGTCTAGGTCATCGCCAAATATTTAGAGTGGATAGTCGCGGTCACTCGCATATCCTTATTGCGCTTGTCCGCCAATTGGAATGCGATAGTAGTGCCTCATTCCGATATTTAATATTTCCGGATACTGATCGGGTCCGGCCTGTATAATACAGGCTTCTGTTAAGGAGAAGAACTATGTTTCGCACTATTATCATCCTGCTCGCCCTCCTCCCGCTCTCCATTGGGGCAGCCGCGGCTGAGCATATCCAAAAGAACCAGTTCGCCTCCGTCTTCCTCAAAGACGACAAGATCGGCTATGTGCATCTCACCACGGTGCATAACGAAAAAGGAGAGATTGAGGAACTTCGCGCCAACGCCTCCGTCTCATTCCTCGGTATGCAGGTATATGGCTTCGATCAGAACCTTAAGGAAACCTGGGCGAGCAGCGAGCTTCAGAAGATGTCAGGCAAGACGGATGACAACGGCACGCCGCATGAAATATCACTGAGCCGCAATGCCGAAGACTATCAGGCCAGTTACAATGGCAAGGACCTGATCCTGCCACTCAATGCCTTCCCGACCTCTCCGTGGCATTACGCGATCACGCAAAACACGCTGCTGTTCAATATCGTCGATTTCGAGCTCCTCAACGTCAAGATCGCCAGGGCCGAAGAGACCTTAAAAATCAATGACAAGGACATCAAGACCGAGAAATTCACCTTCACCGGCGACTGGGAAGCCAAGCTCTGGTTCGATGAAAACAAGGAATTCGTCAAGGGCGAATACGACGTCTCCGGCCGTCAGGTAACCGTTGTTCTGGATTGAGAAATGGGCCGGATTTGAACAAAATTGCGCCGGGTTTTTTAATCCATATTAATCTCTTTTCGATTTACTGGCTTCTCGTTTATAGTGTTTGCACAGGTAACAGCTGGATTGGGTAGAACAATTTCTGATGTAAATGACGCCGGGGCTTCCGGGGCTGAAAAACGGAAGTATAAACGCAAAACCGTTATGTGGAACGGCAAGCTGTCGCTTTTGTGGGGCGCACGCCTCATGGGAAATGAGCAGAGTGTGCCGGGTGTGGTCCGCGACATGTCGGTAAGCGGCGCGCGGTTCCAGACGAAACAGGATTTCCGGCCAACCAACGACGTTATTTTGGAAGTTCCCCGTTTTGGCGCCTTCAACTGCCATCTCGTCTGGCAGAATGGCCATATCGTCGGGTTGAGCTTCATCGACCCGCCGGAATTTATCTACAACACGGTCAATTCGGCGCTACCCGGGATCTCGCTTGATCCCAATCCCGTACATTAAGCTTAAATCTCCGCCGCATTCCTGAAAATCAGCGAGCTGTTGATGCCGCCAAAGGCGAAGTTATTGCTCATCAGGTGGCGGACGGCGATGGTCCGCCCCTCCCCCATGACATAATCGATATCGGCGCAGTTCTCGTCCACATTTTCCAGATTGGCGGTCGGCGCGAACCATCCTTCGCACATCATCTCGATGCCGAGCCAGGCCTCGATCGAGCCGCAGGCGCCGAGACTGTGACCGAAATAGCTTTTCAGCGAATGGATCGGGATATGGGGGCCGAGCACGTTATTCGTCGCATGGCTTTCCGCGACGTCCCCTTGCTCCGTTGCCGTGCCATGGCCGCTGATGAAGTCGATGTTCGATGCCGTGAGCCCTGCATTATCAAGCGCGGCCTGCATCGCCACCTCCATCGTCGCCTGCGTCGGATTGGTGATATGGCGACCATCGGAATTGGTCGCGAATCCGACGATCTCGGCGAGGATCGGCGCGCCGCGGGCGACGGCATGCTCATAGGATTCCAGCACCAGCGTTGCCGCCCCTTCTCCGATCACCAACCCGTCGCGATCGCGATCGAACGGCCTGGGGGATCGATGCGGCTCGTCATTACGGATGCTCGTCGCATAGAGCGTGTCAAAGACCGCCGCCATGGTCGGGCAAAGTTCCTCCGCTCCGCCGGCAACCATCATGTCCTGCAGGCCGTATTTGATCGCCTCATAGGCATAGCCGATACCCTGGCTGCCGGACGTACAGGCGCTCGACGTCGGGATGACCCGTCCGCTCAGCCCGTAGAAGACGCCGATATTGACCGCCGTCGTATGGCTCATCATCTTGACGTAGCTCGTCGCCGTCAGATCGCGCGAATGCCCGTCCCGCATCAGGTCGGTGAAGGCGACCACCGGTTTCGTACTGCCGAAGGAGGAACCATAGGCAACGCCGATCTTGCCCGATTTCAGGATAGGATCGCCGAGCAGCCCGGCCATTTCCAGCGCCTTTTCCGTGGCATAGACCGCCATTTTCGAGACCGGCCCCATGCTTCGCATAGCCTTTCGCGGGTACCGGCCGTCGATATCAAAACCCTCAACCGGGCCCGCGAGCCGCGTATTGAGGCCGTCATAGAAATCCCAGCTTTCCATCCGCCGGATACCGGTCTTTCCGGCCCGCATATTTGCCGAAATATCCTCCCAGCGCTCGCCAAGGGAGGTGACTCCGCCCATGCCGGTGACAACAACGCGATTAGTCATGCCATCCCCCCGTTCACCGAGATGACCTGACGCGTGATATAGGCGGCCCCGTCGGAGCAGAGGAAGGAAACTGTCGCCGCCACGTCATCAACGTCGCCAAGTCGGCGAAGCGGTATCATTTTCATGATCTCCTCCAGCGGCAGATCTTCTGTCATCGCCGAGTCGATCAGGCCCGGCGCAACGCAGTTTACCGTAATCTCGCGTTTCGCGAGCTCAAGCGCAAGCGCCTTCGCCGCTCCGATCAGACCGGATTTCGACGCGCTGTAATTCACCTGACCGCGATTTCCCATAACACCGGAGACAGATGAAATAACGACGATCCGGCCGCCTTTGCGGGCCGAGACCATCGGCATGGTGATCGGCTTGAGAACATTGTAAAATCCGTCGAGATTGGTATGGATGACCGCGTCCCATTCATCGTCCGTCATGGCGGGAAAAGCGGTATCGCGGGTGATCCCCGCATTCAGCACAGCCCCGTAGAAGGCGCCGAACTCCTCGACGTCCGCCTCGAGAATATTGCGGCATTCGTCACGGTTGGCAATATCGAACTGGACCAGCCGCGCGGTTCCGCCAGCGGCCTCAATCAGCTCCACCGTCTGTATTCCGGCTTCCCGATTGCGGCCGCAATGAGCGACAATCTCGAAGCCGTCTTTCGCCAGCCGAAGCGCAATCGCCCGGCCAATGCCGCCGCTTGCTCCGGTGACCAGAATTCTTCTTTGCATCTATTCTCACCTGTGATTTCAGGGTTGATATACATTAAGCCGCGCTTCAGCGACAAGCTTTTCATTCCGGGTTATCGCGCAATCAAAGACCGCCATGGGCGTCTCGTCATAAACAAGGTGAACGGTCACGCTCAGCCTGTCTCCTGGATGGAAGGCCGGGCAGCCGAGCGTCATGCTCCGGGTGCTGACCAGATAACCGATTTTCACCTCTCCACCGGCGTTGCGCGCCTTTATCCCGCTATAGGCGGCGATCGACTGGGCCATATATTCAATACTGATATAGGCGGGCACCTCTCCCTCCGCCATAAAGGGAGAGGTCTCGGTAATTTCAACCGACGACATCACTGTCGTATCATCGTAGGCCTCGATCCGGTCAATCAGGATCATCGGCGGCGCGTGATAGAGTATTTCGGTGATATCGTAGAGACAAGGCTGCATCAATCGCTCTCTTTGCTGAGGATAACGCTAATATTGTTGCCGCCGAAAGCAAAGGAATTCGTCATCATCGCCCGGGCGCCCGGCACTCTTTCTCCCGGTGCCACCAGATGGAGGGGAGGTAAAGACGGATCCGTTGCGCCATCCCAGGCATGGGGCGGCAGCAGTCCGTCCTCCGATCCAAGAGCGAGATAAAGGAACGCAAGCTCGGTTGCGCCGGCCGCGCCGAGGGTATGGCCCGTCAAGGGTTTGGTTGAACTGCAGGGAACCGGGCCCAGTAGTTCGTAGACGGCCTTTGCTTCCATGCTGTCATTCAATTCCGTCGCCGTGCCGTGAAGATTGAGATAGGCGATCTCTTTCGGCGCAAGGCCGCTTTCGGTCAATGCCCGCTCCATCGCGGTGAAGGCGCCTCTTCCATCCGGATCCGGCGTGCTCATGTGATAGGCGTCGGACGTCTCGCCAATTCCGGCGACGCGCACGCCCGATTTCTCCCGGCTCATCAAGAAAACGGCGGCCCCCTCACCGATATTAATGCCGCCCCTGTTTTGGCTGAACGGGTTGCAGAGGTCCCCGGAAACCAGATCAAGCGACGCGAAACCGTTCATCGTCAGGCGGCAGAGCGTGTCCGCCCCGCCGACAATCGCCGCATCGCAAAAGCCCGCCGCAATCATCCGCCGCGCCGATGCAAGCGTTTTGGCGCTCGACGTGCAGGCGGTTGAGATCGTCATGGCCAGCCCGGTGAGACCGAAGTAGCTGCGGACGAAATAGGCGAGCGACGCATTGTCCTGCCGGTCATAGTCAAAACCTTCCGGGAAGGAACCGCCTTTAACCTTCTCTGCAATTCCCGGTTCATTATCGCCGATACCGGACGTGCTGGTGCCAAGGATCACGGCGACGCGCTCGGCGCCGTATTTTGCGATTGCCGCCCTGATATCCGGCTCGATCTCCAACAATGCGGCAAGCAGCATCCGGTTGTTCCGGCTGTCATAACGGACTAAGTCCGCGGAAATCGGCGGCAACTCCCCCTCAATCGCCCCCGCCATAACGGCACGATCCGCAAGATACCCGTCTTTACGCGTCATACCGCCGGTATCACCGGTAAACAGGCGGCGGCTAATTTCCTCTTTGCCCTGTCCCAGCGCATTGATCAGGCCGAGCGCATTAAGATAAAAGGTCATCATCATTGCTTCAGTTCGTAGGAAATGATTGTCATTTCGTAACCCGACCTGGGATTGCGGATTTCAACGGTTTCATTCCAGGCATTCGCCCGTTCGCTCTGATAGCTGATCTCGAGGTCCTTCGCCCTGTCCCTCACATAAGCCTGCATCGGGTCGTCCTCGGGCCAGTATGTCGCGACGATCACCTTCAGGATATCGGCGGCGTTCAGGTCCTCCGACACCCAGTCCGCCTTGCCCGCGCGAACGCCTGTTTCGTCCCAGAGGATATCAAAGGCGCGGCGACCAAGCGAATCAAGCCCGGCAACAAGCATTTTTTCTTCTGACATGCTGAGGCGCACCTGGAGTGCGAACGCCTTGTCCCCATAATGTCCATTCAGGATCTGCACGACTTCCCGCGGCGGCCCCTCCGGCAGGCGCCAGGGAGCGACCTCCAACTCCCGCGCCGACTCCGTCGCGCAACCGGCGATGCCGATGACCGCGATCAACACAAGCAGACATCTTACGAGCATTGCAACGCCACCATATCGAGATACCGGCGACCCTGCGTGACGAAGGGGTTCTTCTCATCCCAGGCATAGCCCGCCAGGATCGCCACAATCATCCGCTTGATCGGATTGGCATCACCCGGCGGATTGAAGATAATTTCCTGCAGATCACCGCGATACCAGGCCTCGACGAAGATGCGAAAGCAATCCACCCCGATTTTAAGCGGCGCGACGAAATCCGCCTCCCAATCAACCGCCTCGCCATTCAGCTGGCGCATCAACGGGTCGATCAGCAGATCCGCGGACTTGAAGGCGATGGTTACGCCGGAGGAAAAGACCGGGTCCAGAAATTCCCCGGCATTGCCGAGAAGCGCAAATTGCGGCCCGGCCATGCGGGAGACTTTCGTCGAGTAGCCAGAAATTTCACCGACGGAACGTATCTCCCGCGCGCCCTGCAGAAGCGTCGTTAAATCCGCCGACTCGCGGATTATCGCCCATAGTTTTTCGGACTTATCGCCTGGATAATTTGCCAGCTGTTCGGGTGGGACAACGGCACCGATGGAGGATATCCCATCGGCAAATGGAATAAGCCAGAACCAGATGTCACGGCATGTCGGATGAACGGTGATCAGGATCTTATTGCGGTCAAAGTCCCGCGCCGCCAGCTGGTCCTCGACATGGGTGAACAACGCATGCCGGACCGGAAAATCGGAGGGCGTGTCCAGCTTCATCAATCGCGGCAAGACCCGTCCGTAGCCGCTCGCGTCCACCAGAAAACGTGCCGACAATTCGAAATCGCCCTCCGGGCCCGTCCCGAGAACAGTCACACCCGCGCCGTCGAAGCGGACATCGGTCACATCCTGCTGAAAGCGGAGGTCCGCGCCGGCGTCTTTGGCGGCGGTCGCCAGCAGCATATCGAATTTATCGCGTGACACCTGATAGGTGGTCGCGGGACCTTCCGTGAATTTTTCCGAAAAGTCGATTGAACTGAAGCGCCGATCATCGGAAAAGTTGGCGCCGTTCTTGTGCTGAAAGCCAGCGGCGGCAACTTTCGCCAGAAGCCCGGCTTTTTCCAGAAACACCATCGATTGCGGCAGAAGGCTCTCGCCAATCACGAAGCGCGGAAAGACGCTTTTCTCGAGGATCGCGACCTTGAGCCCCTCCTGCACCAGCCGCTTCGCGGCGAGCGCACCCGCCGGACCGGCACCGATAATGACGACATCAAACCGCTCGTTCTTGTTCACCATGCTACAAAGGCTCCGTCATCGGATGGTCAAGGTCAGACGCCAGGGGCGCCAGCACATAGGCAAGCGTGATCCCGACCAGGATCGTAATCCCGAAGGCATGTATTGCGAAGGTTTCGCTTAAAGAGAGCAGGCCGAAGGCGAGCAGGGTCGATATGGTCGAAAGTCCGTTCGCCAGCATCGCCCGCCGCTGCCGCTCCCCCGAGGATTCTCGGTTGAAAAGCGCATAGTCAAGGCCGATGGCGAATATCAGCATCAGCGACATGGCATTGAAAAAAGTAAAGGGCTCACCGGTCAGCGCAAGGAGGCAGGGCGCCAGCAACACCGCGCTCATCGACGGCATCATAACCTTGATAGACCCGAAAATTCCATAGCGCAGGGAAAGGAAAACCCAGACCACGCAATAGGCAATTGCGAGCATGATCAACGCGCGAAGACGATAGGCGCCGAAGGTCTTGCTAAGGCTGTCAGCTTGGCTGATCAGGGCGATGTTTTCCGATTTCTCGGCGAGAGCGGATAGTGCCGTTCTGTCATTGACCCCGGAAAGCGTCACCGCATGGACGACGATCCCGGGGGTCGTGTAAATGCGAAGCTGTGAAAACAGGCCCGGCAACGCGGCGGCGCTGAGCTGGTCGAGCGTTAAAACACCGTCCGCGCGATGGTAAGGTGGAGCCCCGGAGAGACCGATGACCGCCATCTGCTCATCCAATTTCGGCATTAATGTCTCGTCGATCAGCTTTTGATTTTCAAGCTGCCGCACCCGCGACGGTACGAATTGCGATATCATCCGGTAATTGCCGATCTTCCCGCTTGCGCGCAACGCGGCAAGATCGATCGCCAGCGCCTCTTCTGTTTGCAGGACCTCCTCCGTATTGGAGCCCCGGACGAAGAAACGATGTGTCTGGTTCTCGATCCCGGCGAGGAGCCGGATCGCCTGTTCCTCCGCCTGCAAGGCCTGTGGCAACGACTGCAGCCGGCGGACATCGTCATCGACGACAATCCGCGTGGCGCCAAAAAGCCCGGCAAGCACCAAAAGGCTGACGAGAAGATACCGCCATTTCCGATGCTCCGGACGCCACCAAAAATGATGAAGCAGCATGGAGAACGCGAGGAATTTATCGCCATGGGTAAATGGCTTCGCGCGGTCGAGATAAGGGAAAGCATACAGCACGGTGAGATAGGCGAGCGTCAGCCCCGATGCCGAAAACAGGGCAATCTGCTGAAGCCCGGGAAACGGCGTCAGCGCCAAGGTTATGAAGCCAAGCACGGAACTTACCAGACCGAGAGTCAACCCGGACCGGATCGCTCGGGCGCGCGCGGCGGGAACAGAGTTTTCCTTTTTGAAACGTTCGCAAAAATAATGAAAGGCATAGTCAACCGAAATACCAATCAGGCCAGCCCCGAAGACGAGCGCGAGAAGTTGCAGGGTTCCAAAAAAGAGAAGCGTAACCGCGAGGCCACCGGCGATCCCCGAAGCGATGGCGAGCAGACTGAGGGCCAGCGGCTGGAAGCTTCGGAAAACGAAAAAATTGAGGACGATAATCCCGATCAGCGAAATCATGCCGATAAACCCGGCTTCATTCTCCGCCTGGCGATAGGCATGCTCTCCATAGAAAACCGCGCCCGTCTTCAAGATCGTTATATCGCCATGAGATTTACCGAGTTTACGCGCAGTATCTTCGAAAACCTGCAGCGTCCGGGTCTGGAACCCCTTATCGAACGGATTCCCGACCAGCTTGCCGCGGACCAGGACATACCATTTCCCTTTTTCCTCAACCGCCAGCACATTCGCCCGGCTTAGAAGCTTCGAGCGATTCTCCGTGCTTGCCGAGAGGTAATTGGGAAGCAGGAGAAACGGGTCGCGGCGGATCAGCTCCGCGTCTGCGAGGGACAGGGGGGATAAGATCTGTACCAGCGCCCGGTCGATGAGGACCTGCTCCTGCCCCGTGGCGAGAAGCCGCCGATCCCCCTCCGAAAGAAGTTCGGTGCGATGCGGGAACAGGATTTCATTAAGATGCTTGAGTGTCGACAGTCCCGTGTCGGACTGCGCGGATTTAAGAATGCCCCCGTCGACGAGCGCCTGTCCGAGTTCCAGCGCCGCGGCCCGCGCCGTTTCGAAATCAGCGTGACCGACAAGTGCAATAAGCTGATCCGTTCCCTGTGTTCTTTCAGCCGCTTCGGCGCGGGCGACCCATTCCGCCCGGTCCGACTGCGGCAACATCGCGACGATATTGGTATCAAGCGGCAGGCCATCCTGAAGCCGCCATCCGATAACCGCAATGGCGGCGCAGAGCAGCGAGACATATACCCAGAGCCCGACCCGGCTCACGGCTGCTTTTCCCGGTTTGTCTGGGCCGCCTGGTTAATATCCTCAGCCGACGCCACCCGTTGGTCGGAAAAGGTGATCACGTCCCGGTCACCGTTGCTTTTCACGATCTCGACTGTTTTCAGGAAATCATCGATTTCAAAATTGAGATAGGCAAAAGGAAGGTTGAGGCCACTTGCCTTGGGAGCGAAGCGCAGCGTATATCCGCCGTCCACCGGCAGCAATTTCGCGCCCGCCATCTCCTCAAGCGGCGCCCAGTTGCCACCAAGGCTGTTTTCGAAGGTGTCGCGCAACAGCTTGAACCCCGGGAACTGCTTGAAACTGAGACGGGTCACCTCCGCGCCTTTCAGCGCCTGGCTCAAGCCGGTTTCGTCAATGACCATGCGGCTGAAGAACGGCTTTTCTGTCTGCCAGATCAAGGCTGATTTCGGCAGCAAATAGAACGCGCCTTCTGACAGGATGGGTTTATCGAATCCGCGCAAATACCGGGCCTGTTGAAAGCGCCCCATCAGGCCTTCGCCCTCCTTCAGCGCCACCGGTGCGGCCTGGGCCGGAAATATGGCGGCGGCCATGACGATAATGATTAACAGACGGATCGTTCTTAGCACAACAGAGCTTCAACTTTTCGGTAAAGTATTGGTGGGGACTGGAATAGCATTTCCCCCGCGTTCTTATCAATCGCCACCTGAATTGTAAATCCCCGGGTTAGTTTCTCGCCGGTTTCACGGTCATTGATCTGATAATTGATTTTCAGGCGGTTTTCATATTCGGCCAATGTCGCCGCCACCGCCACGACCTGACCGAAACGGATCGGGCGGATATATTTTATCCGCATATCGACAATAGGCCAGGCATAGCCGCTATCGTTCATCTGTTCATAATTATAATCGATGACGTCAAGCAGGGCACATCGGGCCTGTTCGAAGAAGCGGGCATAATTTCCGTGCCAGGCGATTCCCATCGGGTCGAGATCATAGAACTGGCATTTCACGTCAACTTCGGCGGATATCATGGTTTTTCACTATGCCTTTCTTCCTGTTTTCGCCCGTCGTCGGGATTTGCCCAGAAATCATAAAAATTGTACCATTGTTCCGGATATTTTTGGCAGCTTTCCTCAAGTTTCCGGACATAGGCGGTCATCGGCGCGGCAAGGCCGTCCCGTGGTGCCCGCCCCCGCTCCACCCTGTCCGCGATCTTGCTGAACAGGATGCGGTATTTCCCCTCTTCACTCAGGCAGTGCAATAGATAGACTGGGCACCGCAAAAGCGCCGCGATAATCCAGGCACCTTCGGAAAACGGCGCCGAGGCGCCCAGGAATTCCATCAACCTGATCCGCTTGCCGCCGGTGAGCGGAATACGATCGCCGGCGATGACGATCCAGTTGCCGGCTTGCAGTTTCTCCTCAAGTTCAATCAGCGTCGCGGGGCCGATATCCTCCACCTCCATAATGTCAACGGTGGCCGCGGGATTGGCATCGCTCAGCATGCGGCTGAACTTGACGGCGTTACGGGTATGGGCGAAGACCGTCACATTATCGATACCGCGGGCGGCGCCAATAGCACGGAGGACGTCGACATTCCCCAGATGCGAGGTGACGACCATGATGCCCTGTTTTCTCCGGGCGATCGTATCGAGGGTGGAAAGATCGTCACCGAGAAAGTCAGCCGGCCGAATATCGCCAAGCCAGCCTGCCAGCCGATCAAGCGCCATTGCCCCGAATGACCGGTAGTGCAGCCAGACCTGGCAGAGGCTGACGTCCCGCGCCTCCCCCCTCGCGGCGTAAAGCCTCCGCCAATATTCCTTTGAGGCCCGACGCTGCGTCGCGCCGGTTGCGAAGAAATAGAGCAGGACAGGCTGCATCGCATACCAGCAAATCCGTTTTCCGGCGATCCGGTAGAAGGCGAAAAGTGTCTTGAGGCCGATTGTCGCCCCGCGCTCATTAATGCGCCCCCAATGGCGGACTCCCCTTTTGGCCACGGGCCGGTTGCGGAGTACCTGCGGCAATCGCGCCAGCATGCCAAAAACGAGCCGCGTATGCATTTTCGTAATCAGCCAGTTATCGGCGCCGAGGCGGAAATTCGAGATGTTGTCCTCCGGATAGGTCACCCGGATCGGCAGCATCCGGACAGGCGTCCCCCGCCAGTTCATCCGCACCATGATTTCCGTATCAAAATCCATATAATGGCCGACGGTTTCCGTCTCGATCACCGCAAGCGCCGCGGCAAGCGGATATATGCGATAGCCGCACATGCTGTCGGTAATCGCCATCGACAGGGTTTCCACCCAAACCCAGGCATGGGTGATCCAGCGGGCGATCTTCCGCGATGTCGGAATGGACGCATCATAAACGGGCTGACCGCTTATCAGCGTATCCGGGTGGATTTTCGCGAGCTGGATGAGCGCGGGCAAGGCGTCCAGATCATGTTGCCCGTCCGCGTCGATCTGAATGACATGGGTATAACCTTCGGCCGCCGCTAGGCGAAAGCCGGTCATGACGGCCGCCCCTTTTCCGCCGTTCTTTTCCAGCCGGTGAAGACTGATGCCCCGCGCCGGATCGTCAAACTTCGCAATTTCGGATTTCGCTGGTTCCGCGCTGCCGTCATCAATGATGAAAATCCGCAGGCCTTCGGCGCGGAGCGCGTCTATTACCCTGTCGATATGACGATAATGATTATAAGTGGGCACAACCGCCGCAAGCGAAAAACTCATTGCGCCGCCAGTTCAAAAAAACCGGACGAGCATACCTCCCCCCCTTCCGAGAAGGAAAAGATGATGCGGCCTTTGTCCCGCTTATATTCAAGACGGAGCGACAGAACCGAATTGGCGACAATCAATTTCGAAAATTTAAGCTGGCCGATACGCGAAAATCTCGCCGGAACCCCGAAATAACGGACGGCGCATTTTGCCGCCCAGTCGATCTGGGCGACGCCGGGCAGAACCGGCTCGCCCGGGAAATGGCCCTGAAACTGGAACAGTTTTTCGTCAACGAAAATTTCAAGCGAAACAATATCGCCGTCACTCCGTTCGGAACGGATTTCCGGTTCCGTCGGGCTGCCGGGCCAGGTGATTTCGGTAGATTTTTCCATGACCAGCACAGTTTAGTCCGCCCCTTCACCACCTGCAAACAGTTCATGAAGCGCGGTTTGCTGGCGCTTGCCTTGCGAATTGACCGGAAGCCGGTCGACAAACCGCCAGCGGCGCGGCAACGCAGCATTCTCGAGATTGGGCGACAGCTCCTTGCGCAAGAACCGGCCGAGCCGGAAAGCGCCGATCTCCGCATGGCGCCTCCATCCTTCCTCGGTCAATTCCGCAACCGCCGCAAGCGTGTCGCGCGGCGAGGTCAGTACGAGCACCGCCGCGTCTTTCACGAGGTCTGATGCCGTCAGAAATTTTTCGATTTCGGCAAGGGATATCCGTTTGCCCTCTATCTTGACGAACTGGTTGGCGCGACCGGCGAGGAGAAAACTGCCATCAGGGAAAAGCTCGGCAATATCATTTGTCTTGTCCCAGTCACCGTTGTCCGTGTAGTTCGACTTTACCCAGAGACTCCCCTGCTCATCAACGCGTGTCTCCATTCCGGGAAGCGGCCGGAAGGGTGTTGTGGCGCGTTCCTGCTGGCGATGGGCGATCCCCCCCGTTTCGGTACTGCCGTAAATCTCGGTTGGAAGCGGCCCGAACATCCAGGCAGAGGTTTGCGCGGCCTCAAATGGCAGCGGCCCGCCCGCCGTGAAAATCACGGGCGCCTGTGCGGACGTCGGCAGGGGATCGAGCGGCGGTATACGGGTCAAATGGGCGGGGCTTGAGACGATACAGGCGCCCGGCGGCGCGAAGGCCAGCAATTCCTCCCATATCTCGAAGGTTTCCGGGAAAAACAGCCTTCCCTCCGAGAGTGGCAGGAGGCATTTGAAGTAGAGGCCGAAGATATGCTGATGGCTGACAGTGCCGAGTGTCGCGGCGGCGCCGAGCCGCGCACCAAATACCTGGTCGAGAACCGTCAGCTCATTTTCGATTTGCGCGAGGCTCTTTGGCACGCGTTTGGGCTCACCCGTGGAGCCCGAGGTATAGAAATCAAGAGAGCAGGCGTCAGGATCGAGCTCGCGAAAACTCGCCTCCGCCGCCTTCGCACCGTCGATGAGAATGTGGTCGTCACTATGGGCCTCGTCCTTGATGTCCGAGAGAAGTGGGCACTCCGGCGTGACGAACCGCGCAAGCATGCCCGGCAGAGCATTCGGCGGCACGGTAACGCGACACCCGGCGTCAAAGGCCGCAAGCATGCCAGTTGCGAAGGCATAACTGCTTTCCGTCGCAAGAACCACTTGCGTGACGCCCCTTTTCTTTATCCGCGCACGTAAATCTGCGACTTCCGCCTTGAATTCGGCGAAGGTGACATCTTGCCTGGCGATACGGGCGACAGCGGCAGCCCCAGACCTGTCGGAAGCAAGCAGTTTCGATACGGGAATGTACAATTCTCAACTCACTTTTCTGCGTTTGACGAACTGGCGAAGAATGAATTCACCGCCGAGCATCAGGCCGATCAAGACATATGAAACGAAGCCGTTGTAAAGCGTCCAGACGCCAAGGCTCGCATAGAGCGCCGTCCAGACCGACACAGCGGCGTTCAGCAGGAAGAATACCACCCAGGCCTCTGTCACATGGCGGGTATAGCGCTGCGCGTGGGCGTCGAGTTCTCCTTCCGTCATCCGGGCAAAGCGTTCAATGATCGGCGGCGGAAAAATCAGCGAATAGCCGAACAGGGTCGCGAAGGAGAGGCTGATCAGCACAGGATACGCCTTGATCGCCAGCATCTCGTCAACGGACAGCAGCAGGATAATTGCCGCCAGAACGATCAGGTAAATCCCGATTTCCGGCCGCCGTTCTCGCCGCTGACGCTGAAGAACGAGGCGCAGGATCAGGAAAATCACGAGGGCCAGTCCGACCGTCAAGGGCGAGAATTTCATCAGGCCGAAATACACAACGAAAGGATAGGCCAGGCTGATCAGGACAAGCAGAAGGTCCAGCGGCCGCAGTTTACGCCGCCAAAAGGGCATGAACCCGGTCCACCACATCCCCCACGGAACGCACCGTGCGAAACTCGTCAGGCGGGATTTTCTTTCCTGTCAGATCCTGCAACTTGACCACCAGATCAACGGCATCAATGCTGTCGAGATCCAGATCGTCATAAAGCTGGGCATCCGGCGTGATGAGCTCCGGCGGCACTTCGAACATATCCTCAAGATACTCGCGGAGCTTGTCATAAATTTCATCGCGGCTCATGCGTCCATCTCCTTCCTTTCGGAAGTAATAAATTGGGCGAGGCTGCGGACAGAGGCAAAATGGTCCTTCAAATCTTCATTCTTGGCGTTAATCTTGATGCCATAGGTTTTCTGGATGGCAACACCGAGCTCCAGCGCATCGATTGAATCGAGCCCGAGCCCATCGACGAACAGCCGCTCCTCGCTATCTATTTCTTCAGGAGTGATGTCCTCAAGATTGAGGGTCTTGATCACCAGTTTTTTAATTTCAAGTTCAAATTCATTCATTGCAGAGTTTTCCAATATAATATTGCTCCAGCTCACGCGTGAGCTTTCGAACCTTTAATGATCTGGGTTCATGCCTTAGATAATCCGCCATGTCCAGTTGTTCGTTAAATGTAATGTCAAAGCGCGCCTGACGTGGCGGAATTGCATACCATGGACTTCCTTTCGTCAGAGTTGACGGCTCGCATTTTATCGTAACCAGCTGTATCGGCGCATTGAAATGGGTGGCGATATTCGCAAACCCGCGCTGGAACTTGAGCGCCTGCCCGGGCACCGATCTGGTTCCTTCGGGGAAAACCAGAATGTTCTGCCCGCTGCCGAGGGCCTTTTCACATTGTCTGAGCATCATTTCGGCGTCACCATCGTTGCGGATATAACCCGCCGCCCGCATCACGCCGCCAAGATAGGGATTGTCCCAGAGCTCATGCTTGACGATGCATTGGACATCGGGCATCCGCGACATCAGGAAGACCGTATCAAGCAGCGACGGATGATTGGCTACGATCAGTGCACCACGCACGTCTTTTAGCTTCTCCGTTTCGTGAAAGCGGGAATCGATAATGCCGCCAACGCGCAGGAAATAGACGAATACGCGAAACGCCCGGTAGATCACACCCCGGACACGCCGGATACGCGTCGCCTCGTCTTTCGTAAACAGCGCGATAGGGATAAAAATGAAGACACTCATGAACAGCCCGCCGAGGCCAAAGCTTGCGAAAGCGATCCCCGTACCGATCAGCCGCCAGATATAGTTGAGACGGTCAAGCATGGCGCTGACACCACCAGTTACCTTGCGCGCCGGACCAGTTCCAGTCAATTTCGCCCCGGAGCAGGAACCGGATGAAGCTTTGCAGCGGATCCCCCGCTGCCGCCCGTGTCGACGTGCCGGAGAAACCGAAGCGATAACCCCCCGACCCCTCGTCCGCCGGTGCGAGCAGGAGCGCCAGCGCGCATACCGGGACGTCCGGATCCCGAAAAGGTGAATAGAATTCGGGAAGCGTCTCGTCCGCATGCAGCAGCAGTACCGGCGCCGACGGATCTTCACGGAGCCAGGCCGTCGCCTCGATCAAGCCCAGGCAAAGGCTCTCTCCTCCCGCGGCAATCGCCGTTTGCGCCTCCCGGTTTTTCGTCATGATCGACAGCATCCCCGCGAGCGAGTTATGGACCGACATGCCAAATCCGGTGGGGGAAATAGGCTCGTCCACCGCAAGGCTCTCCAGCAGTTGGAGCATCTGCGTGACATTGCCGTTGCGGGATGAGAAAACGACCCGGGGCTTTTCATCAGTGCCGATATCCATGGCGACCCTTAGGGCAATTTTCCCCAGCCGGGAAAGACGCCGGCGAAGCCCGGCCGGCAAATCCCTCACATCTGGCAGCCCATCCTGATCCGGCAAGAGGGCGCCGCCTTCGGCCCAACGCTGCCAGGCGTCAGGACTGTCCAACGATGGTGCCCAGGCGGACCATCGCTGAACTGAGAAAGAAACTCCCGTCTCCATCAAGTAATCCTCAAACTTTGAGGGCGGCGACGTTCAGGTTCTTGTTGATATCATTTTGCAGGGTCCGGATCCATTTATTGTAGTTCCGGTGAATATTCGCCCCATCATACAGCAAATCAACGCTGGAAACATAATTGATCGAATAATCCGTCTTGGAATAGGTAATTTCGATAACGGCAACATGCGTCCGGCTATGCAGGGTCGCCTTCATCTTGCCCGGCGAAACATCACTGACGGTCCAGCCACGGTTGATGGCAGATGTCTGGATGATATTGCCGATATTTTCCACCGACGTTTCCTGTAGTTTGACCGGAATCGGGTTTGCCTCGGCATTGTAAACAGGCTGAACACGCCCGAAGCAGCCGCTGAGCATAACCGCCAGCACCGCCACCACTGCAAGATTAAAAAACTTTTTCATACTATCGTTCCTCCAAAGACTGAAATTCGACGCCCGATTCTCCGGTCGGGCTTTCCGGCTGCCCAAAGATTTACAACCCAAAGGACTGAAATGCCAGTGAGAAACCAAGTTTTTTCTGATCAACCGAAAGTTTTGTGGGATTTTATCCCGACGAACTGTCGAGGACTTTGCGAAAGCGAGAGAAGGCCGCAAGAAAGTAAGCGGCGCCAATACCGGCCATGGCAAACAGTTCCGGCCAGACGATATTGATCCCCGCCCCACGGAAAAGGACGCTCTGCGAAAAACTCACATAATGGGTCGAGGGAGCGAACTGCATGACGAATTGCAGCCACTCAGGCATGCTTTCAAGCGGCGTCGTGCTCCCCGAAAGAAGGTTCATAACGATATAGGTCAGGACAACCAGAAGGCCGAACTGCGGCATCGAACCCGCTAGGGTCGCCAGCAATATACCGAAAGACGTTACCGAAAACAGGTAAACGACGGCTCCGAGAATAAAAAGCGGCTTCGATCCAAAGATCGGCACCTGAAGGATCCCTTCGACAACCATCACCAGCGACACCGACGCCACGACAATGATAATCAGGCCATTCGACCAGACTTTGGAAATCATGATGTCCACGCTGGTCACCGGCGTGACGAGCAGATGTTCAATTGTGCCATGCTCGCGCTCCCGTATCAGGGCGGCCCCGGTCAGGATCATGGCAAGCAATGTCACATTGTTGATAATCGCCATCACCGACATGAACCAGGTCGAGTTCACATTCGGATTGAAGGCAACGCGAACAATCAGATCGACAGGCAGGCTCGACTCTCCGCCATCCGCATCGAGATAATTCGACACTTCGGAATTGATGATACTCGCGAGATAGGAGGATCCATTGCCGGCGATCGCCATCGCGGTGGCATCGACATTGACCTGGATTTCCGGACGTTTTCCCGCCAGCAGATCTGATTCAAACCGCGGCGGGATATCGATGATGAAGATATAGTCGCCGTTATCGAGAAGTCGGTCCATGTCGCGACCATCGATTTCCTCCGCCGGTTTGAAATAGGGCGGCAGAATACTGTCGATAATCCGCCGCGACAGTGCCGACTGATCTTCGTCCAGCACACCGACAGCGGCGTTCACAACCTCTATCTTTGCATTTTCCGCAACCTCGTAGACCATGAAGGTAAAGGCCCAGATCAACAGGAAAACCAGCACTGGATCCGACCGGACACTATAAAGTTCCTTCACACCCAGACGATATATATTGCTAATCCGCCTGAACATGATCACCGCTCCTGCTTCTTTAACAGAAGGACCGACAGGAAGAAGAACACGAACGCGAAGACAACAAGCACAATGAGCTCCGGCAACAGATCATAGAAATCAAGCGCCTTTGTAAAGCTGCCGACACTGATTTGCTGAAAATAGGCCGCCGGGAACAACTTGCTCATAAAAATGGCGCCGCCGCTTAGGCTCGAAACCGGAGTCAGGAAGCCGGAAAAGTTCATCGTCAGCAGCATTGTAACAATCGCCGCTGCGAACACGGCCGCGATCTGTGTCTTCACAAATGTCGAGACCAGGATACCGAGGCCCGTCGTCGCCCAGACATATGCCAATGCCCCCAGATTGAGGGCAAGCAACGAGCCCTTAATCGGCACCGCAAACACGCTCATCACCACGGTGGCAAGGGACAGAAAACTGATATAGGAAATAACGACATACGGGATCTGCTTACCGAGCAGGAACTCGGTTCGGGTGACCGGCGTGGCATAGAAATTGGTGATCGATCCAAGCTCCTTTTCCCGGACAATCCCGACGGCTGTCAGCATCGACGGGATCAGGCTGCAGAGCAGCATGATAATGCCGGGCGTGATGGCGTTGGTACTCTTGAAGGCCTGGTTATACAGATACCGGATTTTTATATCGACTTCCGTAAAGACAATTTCTATTCCGAGATTTCGCCGCGCCAGATCACTGATATAGGCTTGCGTGACGCCCTCCACATAGCCGCGGGCCGTCTCCGCGCGAAAGGGCATAGCGCCGTCTATCGACACCCCGATTTCCGGCTGGCGCGCCGCGAAGAGATCCTGACCAAATCCGGCGGGAATCTCGATTACAATACTTACATCTCCGCTGCGCAACAGATCATGGGCCGCCGCAGGCGTACTGACGGAGGGTCGCTCCTCAAAATAGCGTGAGCCGCTAAAATTCTCCAGAAACTCGCGACTCTGGGTCGATCTGTCCTGATCAATCGCAACATAGGGAAGTTCTTCCACGTCAAAGGAAATCCCATAGCCGAAGGTAATCAGAAGGATGATCGGCCCGATAAGCGCAAAGGCGAGCCGGATGGGATCACGCAGCAGCTCCTTCGTCTCCCGCCGCGCGTAGGCAAGCATGCTGCGCAGATGAAATCCGCCCGCGCCGTCTTTCGCCGCCTTTTCTCCGCTTTCGCCGGAACTCACGAGCGGACCCGTCCGCTCGGACGGGGAAACGGCTTTCGCATCAATCCCGCTTGCTTCCTTCAGGTAATCGACAAAGGCATCGTCCAGGCTATCCGCCTTCTTGCTTTCTTTCAGCGCGTCAGGGGAGCCGACGGCCAACACCTTGCCCGCATGCATCAGCGAAATACGGTCGCACCGTTCCGCTTCATTCATGAAATGCGTCGAGATGAAGATGGTCACCCCCTCCTCCCGCGAAAGGGTGATGAGAAGCCGCCAGAAATTATCCCGCGCGATGGGATCCACCCCCGACGTCGGCTCGTCAAGGATGAGCATCTCCGGCCGATGCAATACCGCGACGGCAAGTTGCAAGCGCTGTTTCACGCCAAGCGGAAGGCTGTCCGGCTTGCTGTCCTTGACGGTCTCGAGTTCGAAGCGTTCCAGCACCTCGCGAATGCGCGGCCCCATTTCTTCCTTTGAGAGGTCAAAGAGATGGGCATGCAGCTCGATATTCTGGAAAACCGTGAGTTCCCCGTAAAGGGAAAAGGATTGCGACATATAGCCGACCCGCCGACGCGTCTGCATATCCCGGGCATCAAGCACCTTGCCGAAAAGCCGCGCCTCCCCCTCCGTCGCCGGGCTGAGACCGGTCATCATTTTCATGGTCGTCGTTTTGCCGCAGCCGTTGGATCCCAGGAAGCCGAATATCTCCCCGCGTTCAATCGCGAACTCCACATGATCGACGGCGGTAAAATCACCGAAGCGTTTGGTAAGCCCGATGGCTTCAATGGCAATGTCGCCGCCATCGCCGGGCCGGGGCGGCACGACAACCGGTTGATGGCTTGCCTGCTTGTCGGCCGGCAGCAGTTGAATGAAAGCCTCCTCAAGCGCCGCGGCGCCGGTCTTCTCAAGCAGGGACTGCGGCGTGCCCTGTGCAATGACCTTTCCCTCATCCATCGCGGCGATTAAGTCGAACACCGCCGCCTCTTCCATATAGGCAGTGGCGACCAGCACGGTCATTTGCGGCCGTTCGCGCCGGATATCGGAGATAAGGTCCCAGAACTGACGCCGGGAGAGCGGATCGACACCGGTCGTCGGCTCGTCCAGGATCAGCAAATCCGGATCGTGGATCAGGGCGCAGCAAAGACCAAGCTTCTGCTTCATGCCCCCCGATAGCTTGCCCGCCGGGCGGTTCTTGAAAGGGGTGAGGCCAGTTGCCGCCAGGAGACGGTCAATCCGTTGCTCACGTTCTGCTTTATTCTGATCGAATAAGCGACCGAAAAAACTCAGATTTTCATGAATACTGAGCGTCGCATAGAGGTTCTTGCCAAGCCCCTGCGGCATATAGGCGATGTTATAGACGGAACGTCGCCGGTGACGCTTGTCGGCCATATCGCCGCCGAGCGCTTCGACGGTGCCGGTCTGTATTTTTCGAACGCCAGCAATAAGCGCCAGCAATGTCGATTTGCCGACGCCGTCCGGCCCGATCAGCCCGATCATGCGACCGGCGGGGAAATCCAGCGACACGTCATCCAGCGCGAGAACGTCCCCGTAGCGATGGAAGACATTCTCAAGCCGAACGGAACTTTCCCCCGGGGCGTTCATTCCGGAAGCTTGACTTGCAGGAATTCCGGCCAGCTTTCGGCAGGCGGCAGCATCACATAGGCATCGCCCCTCACCCCGGCCTTCACCCGATCCTCGTATTTCCGGAGAAGCTCGGGATCAATGCTGATTTTGACCCGGAACATCAGCTTTTCCCGCTCGTCTGCTGTTTCCACAGTGCGGGGCGTAAACTGCGCCTCGGCGGCGACAAAGGTTACTTTTGCCGGAATAACATATTCAGGAACTGGATCGAGAATTAGCCGGGCCTCACTGCCGAGCGCCAGTCGGCCCGCATCGGCGGCGGGAAGAAAGACGGTCATGTAAACATCGGCAAGGTTCAGAAGCGTGAACAGGTTTCCGCCCGCCGCAACGACTTCGCCCGGTTCCACGAGGCGGTATTGTATCCGCCCGCGCAGCGGCGCCCGCAGTACGAGATCGTCAAGTTGCGCCTCGATCTGGATAACCTGCTCCCGGGCCGCGTTGATTTGCTCGCCGGTTTCCTCGACCCGGGCAAGCGCCGAGGTGTAGTTGGCCTCCGCCGCCTGAAATTCCGTTGTCCGCTGCTCGACGGTTTCCTTGCTGGTAAAATTATCCTTCACCAGCTTTTTCGCACGCGCCAGCATCTGTTCGGCGAGCTTCAACTGGCTCCGGCTGCTTTTGACCGCCGCTTCTGTTTCTTCCCGGCTACGCTCAAGACGGCGCACTTCCGCCTCCGCGCTTCTGAGCTGCGCCATCACTTCCTTTGCATCAAGCCGTGCGAGAACCTGGCCCGGCTCCACCATCTCGCCTTCGTTGACGAGCACCTCTTCGAGTCGGCCCGGCAGTTTCGCGGCGATATTGATCTGGGTTGCCTCAATACGCCCGTTGCTCATGACAATGCCGTCGGGCAACCGGCCGGCAATCTCATTTTTCCAGTAGAAAAATGCGCCCCCCGCGAACACCGCGATCAGGATCAGGATAAAACCCCATTTTTTCAGGTTCTTCATATCTAACCACCACCCCTCACCTTTTAATGTTGCATTGCACAACAACCAGCAACCTACCTATCACACCAGGCAAGGCATTGACACAGATCAAAGCAGCATCGCCTTCGGGTTTGTTTTACCACGTATTCTACAGCGCCTCAAAGCCGACGATTGCAAAAAGACGCGTGTTGGTGACTGCTGACAGACGGGCCGAGCGGGCATATTGCGCCTCAGGCCCGCCACTCCCTCGGCCACCCTCCGCCCAGAGTGTCAGGACGCCCCGCGCAGCGCTTTCTTGAGACGGGAGAGCAATCGCTTTTTCTGCGCGTCCGGCAGATGTTCGAGCGAGCTTCGGATGTCCAGCGTGAGTTGGGCAAGATCGTTATGCCAGTCCGGCCGATCGACCGCTTCCGCGGCAATACGGCGAAACACCCCGCGCTGTCGCTTCGTATATCCGGATTTGGTGAGTTCATACATATCGTCAAGCTCTGGAATAACAATATGATCCTTCTTGACGCCCTGCTCCTGCAGATCGGAGGCGAGTGCGGCAAGGGATTCCCGCGATCCATGCGTGAGAAAGATGCCTTGCCGGACCGGTTCACGCGCCTTCAGCCAGGCCACAAGTTCATGGCCGTCCGCATGGCCGGAATAGGTATCGATGGAACGGATGCGGGCGTGCACCTTGATTTCCTCTCCCTGAATGCGGACTTTCTTGAAACCCTTCTCCAGCATCCGGCCCAAGGTGCCCTCGGCCTGATACCCGACAAGCAGAACCGTCGATTCCGGCCGCCAGAGATGGTTCTTGAGATGATGGCGGATCCGGCCGGCATCACACATCCCGCTCGCCGCCAGAATGATGACACCCCCGGTGAACCGGGCAATCGCCTTGCTTTCATCAACGCTTTCGGTGAAATGGAACTTCGGGTTCCTGAAGGGATGTTCGCCCGTTTCCACATCCGCAAGGTCGGCCAAATGCTCGCGAAAGACAGAGGTTATGCGGATCGCGAGAGGGGAATCCAGGAAAACGGCGGAACAGTTTATTTCATTCTGATCGAGAAGATGGTCGATATCCAACAAAAGTTCCTGCGTCCGCTCGACAGCGAAGGAGGGAATAACCAGCGCCCCGCCTGCCCTCATGGCCGACGAAATCTCGCGCGCCAGAATGTCGCGCCGCTGAAAGGCCGTGATGGGATCGCGAAAACGGCCGCCGTAGGTGGATTCGCAAAACACATAATCTAAATCGCTTGGCGCTTCCGGATCATCATGGAACAGCTTGTTGTCGGGCCCGATATCGCCGGAGAACAGGAGGCGCAAGGTATCTCTCCCGTCCTCGATTTCAAGTTCGACTGACGCCGCACCGAGAATATGCCCAGCATTCCAGAAACGCGCGCGGATACCCGTCTCCGGCGTCAGCCAGTCTTCGAACTCAACCGGGTGAATCTGCGAAATCGAGGCCTCGGCGTCTTTGCGGGTATAAATCGGCTGCACCGCCGCTTTACCGCGTTGCTGGTTGCGGCGATTGAGCCGCTCCACCTCGACTTCCTGGATGTAGCCGCTGTCCGGCAACATATAACTGAGCAGATCGCGGGTGGCCGCCGTCGCATAAACCGGCCCGTCAAAGCCCGCCTTGATCAGCTTCGGGATCATCGCGCCATGATCCGCGTGGGCATGGGTCACCAGGACAAAATCAATCTCCACCGGATTGAACGGAAAATCACCATAGTTCAATTCCTTGACGGTTTTCGTGCCCTGAAAGAGACCACAATCGACGAGGAATTGCCGGTCCGCCGTCTGGATCCAGTAACAGGAGCCTGTCACCGTTCCCGCCGCGCCACAGAATTTGATACGGACCGTCATTGTTCCTTCTCCTCAAGCAGGGCCTCGCAAAGAAGCGGGGCAAGTGACAGGCTGTTGCTTTCATGCGCGACGCTGTCCGTCGACCGAATGGTGGAAACGCCCGCCGCGTGGATCGCCGCGACATCCTGGTTATTCGCCAGCATATGGACAGTAACCGCTTCAATATCCTGCGCGCCCATTTTTTTAAGCGACGCGGCGGCTTCGCAAATCGTTTTCCCGCTTGAGATGACATCGTCGAGCAGAATAATCCGTGCCGCGCGCATATCCCTGTCGGTGGAGAAACTCACCTCGACATCCCGATCACCGCTCCTGACTTTAGCGCCGATAACATAGGGAAGCGATAATGGACCCGCGATTGCGCTGACCCATTGCTCGGATTCCGCATCCGGTCCGGCCAGCAGCATATTCTCGACCCCCTCCGCGGCAAGCGTGTCCGCAATGATGCCCGTCGCGGTCAGGGCGTCGGCGCGGCAATTTCCGAAAACCGATTGCAGGTTGTCGATCCGGTGAAGATGCGGATCGACAGTAATCACCCTGTCAAAATAACTGGCAAGATATCGCCCGATAATCCGCTGGCTGACGGCCTCGCCGGATACAAAGGCCTTGTCCTGACGCATGTAGCAAAGATAGGGCGCCACGAGCACCAGTCGCTGCGCGCCCAGATCGCGGAAGGTCGCGGCGGCGAAGGCCAGATGGATGAGTTTTTCATTCGGCCGGTCGAGGCTCGCGTAAAGAATGACGGTACCGTCAACGGGCTCCACACGAATTTTACTCTCTCCGTCGGGAAATTTATGTATTTCAATGGGATATGACGGAATATTCAAGTGAGACGCGAGATCTAAAGCACTGCTTCGAAATCCCGGCAGGAAATGGAGGGTCGGCGACTTCATGCGGAACCGCCGATCCTATAGCCACTGCCCTCGCCCGCAAAATTAACCGCGAATTTATAGTCCGATTTGAAACAGGCATGAATGCGGTAAAGCGGTTCTCCCTCGCTGACCACATCGCCGATCTTTTTGAATAGATCGATCCCCGCCCCCTTGTCCATCGGCGCGCCGGCAAGCCGGGCGAGACGCGCGAGGCGGTAACAGTCAATCGCCGTTACCGAACCGTCACAGGGCGCCAACACGTCCTGGGTCAATTCCCCGACGCAGGCGGCCGTCGCGGCTTTTCCTTGCGCCTCGATAATCTGTTCCATCTTTTCAAGCGCCGCGCCGCTGTCCAGAATCTCCTGCGCCCGCGCATAACCGGCGCCGCCGCGAAGGGCCGGGTCGGATTCGAGAAGCATCCCCGCCATCCGCAGCGATTTTTCGCGCAAATCCCTGGGCGCATCCGGCTCCCGGCGCAATACCGCCATGACATCGCGCGCCTCCAGCACGGGACCGATACCATTGCCAATCGGCTGCTCGCCGTCCGTCACCGTGACGTCAATGGCCAGGCCAACCTGATCGCCGACATATTCGAAGAGTTTGCGAAGCCGCATGGCGTCGGCATGCCCCCGGACTTTGGCCGACGGTCCAATCGGCAGATCGATCAGCAGATGGGTCGACCCGGCGGCAAGCTTCTTCGACAGGATCGAGGCGACCATCTGTTCACGCGTATCGATGGCCAGCGGCCGCTCGACCGAGATCAGTATATCGTCGGCGGGGGACAAATTGACATGACCGCCCCAGACGACGCAGCCCTTGCATTCCTCGACGACGCGCCGCATTTCCGGCAATGACAGATCAACGTTGGCCAGCACTTCCATGGTATCCGCCGTCCCGGCCGGCGACGTAATGGCGCGCGAGGAAGTTTTGGGGATGGTCAGGCCATGGGCCGCGACAATCGGCACGATAATCATCGACGTGCGGTTCCCCGGAATGCCGCCGATGCAATGCTTGTCGACAACGACCGGCGCGTCCCAATGGAGCTGCGTCCCGACTTCCGCCATCGCGCTCGTCAGGGAGAGCATTTCGGAGGTCGTCATGAAACCGGCGCAGGAGACTAGAAAGGCGGCGATCTCCCGCTCCGAATAGCGGTAATTCGCGATATCCGTGATGATCCCGCGAATCTGGCCTGAATCAAGCGTATGACCATGGATCTTGTTGCGCAGGAATTCCACGCTTTCGGGCGGTTCCGCGGGCGCGATGGATACCGTTGTCCCTTCGACAAGCCCGATCCGGCGGAAGGCCTGCTCCGACAGGCCGAGTTCATCCGGCCCGACAATCTGATCGTCATCCACCACCAGCAGGGACGCCAGGAGATGATGATGATCATTCATGATCTCGATTTTTTTCAACGCCTGAAACTCTTCCGGACGGTAATGACGGCACTTGCGCGCAAGAAAAGCGACATTATCGCGGTAAGTATCGATGGCGATGCGCTTGAGTTTCAGCATAGTCCGGATGGCGCCCCTTCATTTCACCTCTGTTTAACCCGCAATTTGATCGATCGCCTTGATCAGAGTCAAGCTGCGCCACTTTGGATGACGGGATAGGGCGTGCATAAAAAAGCGGCCCATGGATTATTACCATGAACCGCTTCTCTATTGTTGGTCGAAGTTTTCCGGTCGCGTCGCTAGGCGGCCCGCACTTCCTTGAGGAAGGTTTCGATATCAGAACGGAGATTTCCGGAGAGTTCCTCGAGCCGGGTGGAGGCCGCAAGTACCTGCGATGCCGCCGCGCCGGTCTCTCCCGCTTTCGCCGAAACTTCGCCGATCTTCGCAGACACCTGCGTCGTTCCGCCGGATGCTTCCTGCACATTCCGGGAAATTTCGTTCGTCGCCGCGCTTTGCTCCTCAATCGCCGAGGAGATACTAACGGTGCTTTCCCGGATCGTGTTGATCACCCCGTCGATATTGCCGATCGCCGAGACGGCTTCTTCCGTTGCCGTCTGCATATCGTTGATCTGGCCGCCGATCTCCTCCGTCGCCCGCGCCGTCTGTGTGGCGAGGCTCTTCACTTCGGACGCTACAACCGCGAAGCCCTTGCCCGCCTCACCGGCGCGCGCCGCCTCGATCGTCGCGTTGAGGGCAAGAAGGTTGGTCTGACCCGCGATGTCATTGATCATGTTGACCACATCGCTGATCTTCTTCGCCGTTTCCGCAAGGCGCGACACCGAACTCGTGCTGTTGGCCGCTTCCGTCACTGCCTGCTCAGAGACATTATTCGCCTGCTGGACCTGGCGGCTGATCTCGTTGATCGAAGACGTCAACTCCTCCGCCGCGGAGGCAACTGTCTGCACATTGGCGGATGCCTCACCTGAGGCCATGGCCACGGCTTCAGCAAGCTCCTGCGACATTCCGGCCGTTGCCGTCATGGAATTGGCCGTGTCCTGCAATTCGCGGACTGCCCGGATCACCGTCTCCATGACTTCTTGCACCCGGCCCTCGAACGTCATGATCAGGTTCGAGATTTTTTCGGCCCGAGCCTGCTTGGCCGCGTTCTCTGCCTGCTCGCGGGCGCGTTCATCGGCTTCTCGCTTGGCGTTGCGCTCAAGCTCAAGACGCTCATGCTCCGCCCGTTCCTCGGCCGCGCGTTTCGCATCTGCTTCCAGCCTTTGGCGTTCAAGCGCGTTGTCCTTGAACACCTGGACCGCCCGCGCCATTTCGCCAATCTCATCCTTCCGGTCCTGGGCATCAATTTCAACCGTATTGTCGCCTTCGGCGAGCTTCGCCATAACCTGGGTAATTCCGCCGATAGGCCGGGTGATCATGCGCATCGTGGCATAGGAAACCGCCCCGGAGATCGCCAGCGCAATCGCGGCGATAATAATGAAGGTGATAACTGTGTTGTCGACCGTGGACACGGCATGTGCCATCGACGCCTCACCCGCGGCACTCCAGAGCGCTGTCATTTCGTCCAGCGTCTTGTACATCGTGCGGAATTGCTGGTCGGTATCGACCATCATAATCACAGACGTCGAAGTATCGAGCTCTGTCATCTCGATAACTTCAGCGGCAGCGACGCTGTAACTTTTCAACTCTTTCTGCGCTTTCGTCAGGATTTCCAGTTCAGCTTCGGTAAACCGGCCATTTTCAACGGCACCGTTGAAGGCATCTGTCAATTTGGCGAGCGTTGCCAGGTCGGTTTCCCGTTCTTTGGCGAGCTTTTCTTCGTCTACGCCGGCAGTGGTTTCCGAAATAAGGCGAAACAGGCCACCATTGAAAGCCTGCAGGTCGCGCTGAAAGCGGAGGGCCGCGCCAATCTTCTGGGTGTCCTGCTTGTGCAGGTCAACCATGGTGGACTGCGTATCCTTCAAACCGACGTAAGCGACGACGCCCAGCACAATCAGGGAGGCGACGAAAATCATCGGCGCAATAAATAGTTTCGTGGATATTTTCAGATTCTGGACGCTCATGAGCCTCTACCTTCTCAACTCGCGAATGAAAGGTTTAGTACGGCCGCGTGACGCGACCGCACTAAGAAAAATGTCTGTTAGTCGAAGTAGCCGATGCCGAAATAGACATCGCCAGAGCGCTTAACATAGGTATGCTTCTGGGCAATTTTCTTGGTTTCCGGATGGGTCCATTTGTAGTCAACCCAACCGACGCCCGGGCCCTCGGCAACTTCACGCATCTCAACAACAAACGGTTTGCCGTCCGTGTCTTTCAGCTTTTCGAGATTCTTGCCGACCAGCTTTTCGTTGGCGCCATGGAAAATCAGATTACCGTCTTTGATTTCAGTGACAAAAACATAATATTCGCCCTTATTGTAGTCACTACCTTTGACTGCGAAATCCTGGAAGGCCTGATCCTGGCCTACCTGTTCATAATGCGCTACTGCGCCGTTCATCATTTCGACGACAGTCTCTTTCTTGTCAGCGGCATTCGCGACGCCGGCAACGAGAAAAACACCGAGACTCAAAACGAGAGACATTACACGGAACATGCTTCACTCCTAATTCTAGATTTAATTGATCCTTGCGAGGACAAATCATTAATAGAGAGAAATTTATTAAAAGATTGCTAATGAAATTGACAATTTGTCATTTCTGCAAAACTTATCGAAAAAGGAGTATAAGAGGGCGGCCTCAGAGAGGCCTGCCGAGGTGAAATTTGGCGCTCAGGGTTCGGTTAAATGCCGAAAACCGGTTGCAGGAGGCGGCTGAAAAAGCCCGAGAATTTGAGCGGCGCATCTGTTGCGATCAGGCAGATACAATCGGCTGCCGTATCCGCAACCGGCTGGTGCTGGATATCGCTGTCAAGATCGGCGATATCGCCCTCCTGAAACCGGCCGAGGTCGTCGATGTAGGATCCGCGGAGAATCAGCGTCAATTCCTGCCCTGTGTGGCTATGCACCGGAATTGTCTTGCCCGGCGCAATCTTCAGCAGGCGAAGTGTCCCCTTCCCCTTACCGGCACTGCCGCGCGCAAGCGGATAATGGCTTATCCCGGGAAGGAGCGACCGCCACGGAATATTATCGAGCGACGTCGGCATCCGGTCCGCAAGCGGCCGGGGCACACCGGTATGATAACGGTCGGCAGACACAGCCTTGTCGTCACTGGCCGGGGCCTGTTCCTCGCCGCCCTCGAATATCTCGGCGAGCGACTTTTCGGCGGCCAAAAGTTCCGCTGGTTCGGACTCCATTAAAAGAAGTCCCGCCATATCTTCCATCATCGCAACGCTTCGCCGGCAATCCGGGCAAATTGCAAGATGCGTGGCGACAACCACAGAGAGCGCTTCGGGAAGCGTTCCGTTGACATAGGCCATCAGCGTATCGTCGCCAACATGGTGCCGTATGTTCATGATGTGACCTCCAGTTCCGCACGGATTTTCCCGAAGGCAAGTCGCATTCTGGACTTGACGGTGCCGAGGGGAATATTCAGCTCGCTGCTGATTTCTCCGTGCGATTTTTCCTCAAAAAAAGACATTTTAATAATCGTCATCTGATCTGGCGGCAGAACAGACATCGCCTTCCTGATGCGCTCCCGGTCCTGCTTGCGGCTCATCGCCTGCTCACCGGTTTCCGGATCATCCGGAACGAAACAAGGGTCATTCGGATCGGGCTCTGGACGCAGCTCCTTCCTCAGCCTGTCTATTCTGACATTCCTCGCGATCGTATAGATCCAGGTTGACGCAGACGCTTTGGTCCCGTCGAACAGCATGGCCTTGCGCCAGACCTTCAACATGGTTTCCTGCATAACGTCTTCAGCGGTATTTTCGGTCATTCCCCGTTTCACCAGGAAAAACTTGAGACGCGGCGCGAAATTCGCAAACAGCCGTTTGAATGCCTGCAAATCCCGCGTGTTCGCCACAGCCAGAAGGTCCCGTTCAAGTTCTTCTGAACGAGCCTTGTCCGCTGCCGCGTCTTGCCTGATACCGTCCGCTGACGTCATGCTTGCCTTTAACAACTCCAGCCGCCTTTGTCTTTCACGCTTCAGTTTACCCTATTACGGCCGATTCTCGTAATCGGATCATTCCAGGCGAACTTTTTGTGATCCACACCGGCGCAAACAGCGTAGGATTGGACAATAAAGATGTGCCACTGGATGGATAGATGAAAAAAATTGCAGTGATCGGAAGCGGAATTTCCGGATTGTCGGCGGCCTGGCTGCTCGCCCGCAACCACGACGTGACGCTGTTCGAGAAGGATGACCGTCTGGGCGGCCACAGCAATACTGTTGACGTTGAAGGCGTGGCGATCGACACCGGTTTCATTGTGTATAACAAGATGAACTACCCGAACCTTGTTGCGTTCTTCGATCATCTCGGGATCGCAACCGAGGCGACGGGCATGTCCTTCAGCGTGTCGCTGAACGGCGGGGCGACGGAATATGCCGGAACGTCACTCGCAACCATGTTCGCCCAGAAGACAAACCTGTTCAAACCCGCCTACTGGGGCATGATCCGCGACGTCCTCAGATTTTACCGCGAGGCCCCGGACCTGCTTGAGCTTGCGGAAAACAACCACTGGACACTTCGCGACGTTCTTGCGAAAGGCAATTACGGGGAGGCCTTTACGGACCAGCATCTGCTGCCCATGGGGGCAGCGATTTGGTCGACGCCGACCGCCGACATGCTGGATTATCCGGCGGCGGCCTTTATCCGGTTTTGCCGCAACCATGGCCTGCTGCAGCTGAAGGATCGACCGGAATGGCGCACCGTGACCGGCGGCAGCCGCCAGTATGTGATGGCCATAGCCGACATTCTGAAGGGGCATATCCGTCTCAATAGTGCCGTCGCCAAAATCCACACGGACATAAATTCCGTTCTCGTCGAATGCCGGGACGGCCATGTTCAGAAATTTGACGACGTGGTGATCGCAACCCATGCTGATCAGGCATTGGCGATGTTGGCGGAACCGACGCCGGCGCACCGGAAGCTGCTCGGCGCCTTCGCTTATGAGAAGAATCTTGCAATCCTTCATCGCGACCCTACCCTGATGCCGAAACGGAGGAAGGCATGGGCGAGCTGGAACTATCTTGGTGCGCAGCCGGCCCAACCGGGCGGCAAAGCAAGCCTATGCGTCAGCTACTGGATGAACCTGCTGCAAAACCTGAAGACCGGCACCGACTATTTTGTAACGCTCAACCCGGCCCATGAGCCTCGCGAGGGAACCGTGATTCGCAGTTTTCCCTATGATCATCCGCTTTTCGACAATGCCGCAATGGCCGCACAGAAAATGCTGTGGAATTTGCAGGGTCAGAAGAACCTCTGGTTCTGCGGCAGCTATTTCGGCTACGGTTTTCACGAAGACGGCATCCAGTCCGGTCTTGCCGCCGCCGAAGCCCTGGGCGGAGAGAAGCGCCCCTGGCAAAGTGATCCCGCAGCGTCGCGCATCTACCTTCCGAAGGATGGAAACGGCCTTCCGTTTTCACAGGTCGCGTAACGACAATGCGAAAGAGTGCCCTTTATAACGGAACCGTCAGCCACCGCCGTCTTCAGCCTGTGGGGCATAGCCTGAATTACAAGATCTTCTATCTGCTGATAGACCTCGACGAACTCGGGGAAATCAGTGAGCATATTCCCTTTTTCTCGATAAACCGCCGCAATCTTGTTTCCTTTTCCGAGAAGGATTTCGGCGCCCGGAGTCCCGCTGATCTGAAAGCATATGTCCTCGACAGCCTGCTGCAGAACGGGCTCGATGGCGCGGTTGCTTCTGTCCGGCTTCTCTGCATTCCGCGAATTTTCGGATATTCCTTCAACCCCCTCAGCACATATTACTGCTTCGACAAGGACGAGAATCTTGTCGCCCTTGTCTATGCGGTGAGCAACACTTTTGGGGAGCGACACAGCTATGTCCTTCCCGCCTGTACGGCAGGCAGAAATGGCCTGATACGGCAGACATGCCGGAAGGAATTCTATGTCTCCCCCTTCCTGCCCATGAACTGCCGCTACGACTTTTCCGTCCTGCCGCCGGGCGAAACGATTGCCCTTTCAATCCGCCAGTTCACCGAGGAACAACCGATCCTGAACGCGTCCTTCGTCGGCGACCGCGCCCCCCTTGATCGCCGCCATCTTGCCGCCGCCTTGGTAAGGTTGCCGTTCAACAGCCTCAAAGTGATCGCCGGCATCCATTGGGAGGCGTTAAAACTCTTCCTGAAAGGAGTGAAGCTTGTGAAGCGATCAACGGAGAATGCGATACGCTTGCCCGAAGTCAACCCGCCTTTGATCGAAAAGACTCAGGAGAAATGAATGACTGACGTCACGTCGCAAACCCGCCTCATAGGGAGCGGTCAACAGGATGGAATTTCTGCGCAACTGCGATTGCGCGATCCGTGGCTGAAGGCGTTGACGATGGCGCTGTCTCGGCTCGCGGTCGGCCGCCTAGCGCTTACCCTGCCCTCGGGCCAGCAGATTTGCTTTGGCGAGAAAGACGACGATTTGCCGGAAGTCTCGGTTCAACTTCACCGCGCCCGTGCCGCCAAGCGGATTCTTCAGTCAGGTGGGATCGGACTTGGCGAGAGCTATATTGACGGTGACTGGTCTTGCGATAATGTGACGGGCCTCATAGAGCTGGCGCTCCGGAATGAAGCCGCCTTGAAATCCGCGATGGTCGGCAAATGGCTCTCCGGTTTCGTCAATTTCATGCGGCATCTGCGCGCGCGCAACAGCCGCTCGGGCAGCCGACGAAATATTGCCTATCACTACGACCTTGGGAACAGTTTCTACCGTCACTGGCTTGACGGGACCATGACCTATTCGGCGGCCTTGTTCGATCATCCGGACCAGCCGCTTGAAGAGGCACAATTGCAAAAATATCGGCGCATTGCCGATCTCGCGAACATCGGTGATGGCGCGAAAATTCTCGAAATCGGATGTGGCTGGGGCGGGTTTGCCCGTCTCGCCGCGACGGACTATGGCGCGACGATTGATGGCATTACGCTTTCCGAAGAACAGCTCGGCTACGCCAAAGCACAAGCCCGCCATTTAAGAATGGAAGATCAAACCAGATTCCATTTCCGCGACTATCGCGACCAGGCTGGAAGTTTCGATGCCATTGTCTCGATTGAAATGTTCGAGGCGGTGGGCGAAGAAAACTGGGACAGCTATTTTCAGACAATAAAACGCAACCTCAAGGACGGCGGACGCGCCGTCGTCCAGGTGATCACCATCGCCGATGACCGCTACGAAAATTATCGAAAGTCAGCTGATTTTATACAGCGATATATTTTTCCGGGCGGTCAGCTGCCGTCCAAGACCGCCTTCATCGATGCAGCCGCGAGGAATGGACTTACTGCACATATTGCGGAGGAGTTCGGCGCGGATTACGCTGCAACGCTAAAAATCTGGAAAGAGAAATTCCTTGAGAAATGGGACCAGATCGAGCCACTCGGCTTCGATGAGCGGTTCAAGCGCATGTGGGAATTCTATTTGCAATATTGCGAGGCCGGCTTTCGCCAGCAAACAATCGACGTCGTGATATTCGAAATCCACCGGTAATCACCCCGAATGGGAGGTTCAGGAAAGGCGCAGCCGGTTACGGACAAGCCTGATCAATGTGCCGATGACGGGAATCCGCCCATAGAAATGCGTCGCCGCCTCCCAGTAATCGATATGGCTGCAGACGCGGTCGGTCTCGTCGAAGCAGATTTCCGACAAACCGTCGAAATCGAACGCCCCGATCACCCGCGCGCTTCCGGTAAAGCGCCATTTCAAAATAGCCTTCGTGGCGTCCGGCGACCAGAATATGTCGCTGATTTTAAATGCGGGATTTTTCGTATCTTCAAACATCTCGCGGAACAGTCGTTTGACGTCACTCCGCCTCGTCAGCCGGTTAAAGGGATCTTCAAAAATCATGTCCTCGGCGGCGAGCCGGTCCAGATCGTCAATCGTCTCGGGCGTCAGCGCCTCGAAGTAACGGACATAATCATCAAGAAGACGGCGGCGGTTTTCAGGTATCGTCATCCACCTGTTCCTTTTCGTATGAGCGGCAGGGATATGGCATAAGGCAACATTCGGATAAACTTGAGGATACAGGCAAAGCGGCGTGGGAAGGCAATCTCGAAAGCGTTGTCTTCCATTCCGCGAATGATTCGGCTCGCGGCGTCTTCAACCTCCATCAGAAACGGCATTTTGAACTTGTTGCCGGCCGTCAGCGGCGTTTTGACGAAACCCGGATTGACCAGCTGTATCGTCACCCCGCTCCCCTCAAGCTCGACGCGTAACGCTTCGCATAAATTGATCAACGCCGCTTTGGACGGGCCGTAAGCCAGGGCAAGCGGTAGCCCCTGATATCCGGCTACCGAAGCCACGACGATTATCCGTCCGGCTTTGCGTTCAAGGAAACGGGGAAGAAGTTGCTCGATTACCCGGACAACCCCGAAATAATTCACATCCATCAGATGCATGGCTTTTTCGGCCGAGAAATGATCGAATGACATAGGCTGATAGGAGCCCGCATTCAGAAGGACGGTTTCGGGTCCTGCGTCAGCCGCGTAAAGCCGATCGACGGCGGCTGTGACCGACGCTTTGTCCGCCACATCAAGCGGGAGAGCAGAGAGCGCATCCGGTTTTGATGCCGCAAATTCCGCCAGCGCATCGGCGGTTCGCGCGCTAATGATTACGTTATTGCCGTTATCCGCGAGCTGCCTGGCGACTTCCCGGCCAATTCCCGAACTGGCGCCGACGATCCAGATGGAGTCGTTTGTCATGTTGCCGCGCCCCGGAAGCACCGTACGCCCCACGCGGTCCGTCCTTGTCTCGGCATCCGGCATCTCCTTAGTTGTTTCATATACCCATTTACGAACTCCCCGGCGAACCGGATCATTTCATGATGTGAAAAAGCAGGCCTTCCACAATACGGCGCTGGAATTTCCCGCGTTTCCTTCCTATGATTTTCAAAAAACAAGAATGAGGGACACGGGCATGACATTAATCACAGCGATTGAGCAATCCCACAAGGCAATGGTCGAAGGACGCGATATTCCCTGGCTACTCCGCCAGTGGGTGGAGCGTCGCCCCAACACGACCTTTCTGATCTGGGAACCGTTCGACGGTCAATCGGAAAGTTTCAGCTACGCGGAATTCAGCGCCGAGGTGGAGCGCGTTGCGGCGGCACTTCATAAAAACGGCGTGGCGTTCGGCGACAAGGTGATGCTGCATCTCGACAACAGCCCTGAATTCCTCATCTCCTGGTTTGCCTGCGCCCATATCGGCGCTGTGGCGGTATCCACGAACACGCGCTCCGTCGCCCGTGACATGACCTATTTTGCCGATCATGCGCAGATTGTCGCGGCCATCACCCAGCCCTCCTTCGCGAAGCTGGTATTTGAGTCGGCGCCAAACATCAAGTTTCTGTCTGTTACCGATAATGACGCGGGAGTTCCGGCGCCGGTTCCGGCGGACGTTCCGCATATCCTCTTCGCCGATCTGCGCGCCGAGACCAGCCCCTGCCCGACACGACCGACAGATCCCTTCGCGGATCTCGGCGTACAATTCACGTCCGGCACAACGTCGCGGCCCAAGGCGGTGCTCTGGACCCACGCAAATGCCATCTGGGGGGCGCAGGCAAATGTCGCGAATATGCGGCTTTCCTGTGATGATATCTGTCTTTGTTTCCTCCCGCTCTTTCATACCAATGCACAATCATATTCAATGCTGAGTATGTTATGGGTAGGTGGCACGGTTGTTGTTCAACCGAAGTTCTCCGCCTCCCGATTCTGGGATGTCGCGCGGAGAAATAAATGTACGTGGGCGTCCCTGATCCCCTTCTGCGTGAAGGCGCTGCTGGCGCAGGATCCACCGCCCGACCACAGCTTCCGCTTCTGGTGTCCCGCTGTGCGCCTTCCCGACGTTGAAGAAATTTACGGCATCAAGACCTATGGCTGGTGGGGAATGACGGAAACCATCACGCAAGGCATTGTCGGCGATATTGAACAACCCGGTCCGGCGATGGGCATCGGGCGCGTTGCGCCCGGATATGATATCGAAATCCGCGATCCGGACGGCAACCATATAAAGCCCGGAGAGCGCGGCCTCCTCTATATCCGCGGGGTACGCGGGGTCAGCATGTTCAAGGAATATTTCCGCAATCCCGAAGCCAATGCCAAAGCTTTCGATGCGGAGGGCTGGTTCGAAACCGGCGATGTCATCCGTATGGATGAAGAGGGAAATCTCTACTTCGGCGATCGCGAGAAGGACATGCTGAAAGTCGGCGCGGAGAATGTCGCGGCGTCCGAAATAGAAACGGTTGTCATGGAAACCGGCTGGATCGAGGAATGCGCCGTGGTCGGCCAGAAACATTACATGCTTGACGAAGTCCCGGTCGTCTTCGTCATTCCGAAGGCGGGCGCGCCGGAAAACCTGAAGGACAGCCTGATTGATGCCTGCCGGCAAAATCTGGCTGATTTCAAAGTCGTACGTGATGTTATCATCCTCGACGATTTTCCACGCTCGACGCTTGAGAAAATCGCCAAGAACGAATTGCGGGAAAGATTGCCGACGATTGAGGCGTAAAGACACGCCGGAATATTAAAAGAAAGAGATACCGTCAATGACTGATGCCAAAACCATGATTGAACTTATCACGACCGGCGCTGCGACAGATCCCGCGATCGGAGCGCCGGGGCGGGATGCGCTTAGCTATGACGGGTTTCGAAGCCTGGCGTCCGGCGTGATTGAACAGCTTAACGCGCTCGGTATCGGGCGCGGCGATCGCGTTGCCATCGTGCTCCCCAATGGCCCGGAAATGGCGAGCGCCTTCGTAACCGTGGCCTGCGCGGCGACGACCGCACCGCTCAATCCCGATTACAAGGCCGAAGAATTTGAGTTCTATCTTGATGATCTCAAGGCGAAAGCACTCCTTGTCGAGGAAGGAAGCGCCAGCCCGGCCATTGCGGTCGCGGAAAAGCTGGGCATTGCGATTATCGAGCTTGCCGTGCCTGAGGGCGCGGCGGCGGGCGCCTTCGTCTTGAAGGGGGAGCCTATCGGACAGGCATCAAAGTCCGGCGCCGCCGGGGCCGAAGATACGGCCCTTATCCTGCATACCTCCGGCACAACCTCGCGACCAAAAATCGTGCCGCTGAGCCACCGGAATGTCACCGCTTCGGCGCGCAACATCGCTCGATCCCTCGCACTGACACAGAATGACAAATGCCTCAATATCATGCCGCTGTTTCATATTCACGGGCTCATTGCGGCGGTATTGTCCTCGCTCCGCGCCGGGTCGAGCGTGACCTGCACGCCCGGCTTCAACGCGCTCAAATTCTTCTCCTGGCTCGACGAAGTGAAGCCGAGCTGGTACACCGCCGTGCCGACCATGCACCAGGCCATCCTCGCGCGCGGCGCACGCAATCAGGAGACGGTCGCCAAGGCAAAGCTCCGGTTCATCCGCTCATCCTCGGCATCGCTCCCGCCGCAGGTCATGAAATCGCTTGAGGAAATGTGGGGCTGTCCGGTGATCGAAGCCTATGGCATGACCGAGGCCTCCCACCAGATGGCGGCAAATCCGCTCCCGCCGGCAAAACGCATTGCCGGCAGCGTCGGCATCGCCTCGGGACCGGACGTCGCCATCATGTCGGAAGACGGACGATTACTGGGGCCCGGCGAGACCGGCGAGATTGTCATCCGCGGCGAGAACGTCACGAAAGGTTATGAGAACAATCCGAAAGCCAATGCGGAAGCCTTCACGGACGGCTGGTTCAGGACGGGCGATCAGGGGATTATGACGGCAGAGGGATATTTCACCATAACAGGGCGCCTGAAAGAGATCATCAACCGGGGCGGCGAGAAGATTTCCCCGCGCGAGGTGGACGAAATACTGATGAACCACCCGTCGGTCGAGCAGGCGGTCACCTTCGCCCTGCCCCACGAGAAACTTGGAGAAGACGTTGCCGCGGCCGTCGTCCTGAAGGACGGGCAGAGCGCCAGTGAGGCGGAACTCCGGGAATTTGCGGCAAAAAGCCTCGCCGCCTTCAAGGTGCCGCGCAGCATCACCCTGCTCGATGAAATTCCCAAGGGAGCCACGGGAAAACTGCAACGGATCGGCCTCGCCGAGAAACTGGGATTGGCATAATGAAAATCTGTATTTACGGCGCCGGTGCCATCGGCGGTCTTGTCGGCGGACTTCTTGCGAGAAAGGGCGATGCGGAGGTCTCGCTGATTGCTCGCGGCCCCCATCTGGCGGCCATTCGCGAAAAAGGCCTCCGGATAGAAGGGCCGGACGGGAATTTCACTCTCGATAACATCCGGGCGACGGACAATCCCGCCGAACTTGGGCCACAGGATTATGTGATCGTCGCGCTGAAGGCCCATTCCGTCGCGGCGATAGTCGATAAGATGCAACCTCTTCTGGGACCGGATACCGCCGTTGTCACCGCGCAAAATGGCGTTCCATGGTGGTATTTTTATGGGCTCAAGGGCGATAAGGAAAACCAGCGTGTCAAGGCCGTGGATCCGGAAGGGAAAATCTGGGACGGCATCGGGCCCGAGCGGGCCATCGGCGCCGTCATTTACCAGGCGGCGGACGTCCCCCGACCGGGGGTTATCGCTCATATGGCGGGCGACCGGTTTCCCGTCGGGGAACCCACGGGAGAACGGACGGAGCGCGTGAAGACGCTCTCCAGCCTTCTGATTGGCGCAGGGCTCAAGGCTCCGGTCCGGACCGATATCCGCTCCGATATCTGGGTAAAGCTCTGGGGCAATCTGAGCTTCAATCCAATCTCGGCGTTGACGCATGCCACGCTCGATAAAATCACGGGTAATCCGGAGACACGCGCGGTTGCGCGGCGTATGATGGTAGAGGCGCAAGCTATCGGCGAATCCCTTGGCGTCAAATTTGCAATTGACGTCGACAAAAGGATTGAGGGCGCCGCCGGGGTCGGCCCGCACAAAACCTCGATGCTGGTCGACATGGAAAGCGGCCGGCCGATGGAAATTGACGCACTCGTCACCGCTGTTCAGGAACTGGGCGCGATTACCGGCCATGAAACGCCGACCATCGATACGGTGGTTGCGCTGCTTCGGCAAAAAGCCCGATTGCTGGGCTGTTACTAGCCGAAATTTGCAGCTTTCTGCGTTCCTGCCAGCCCCCATTGATGTGCCATTAAAGAAAATTTTAACCCAATTTGCGCCATACTGCGGCAACAATCCGTGACCGGTCAGCTTGGAATATAAAATTGGGAAATAAAGCGAGCCAGAAGAGCGCAACTATGGCTACGAAAAACAACAGCTATGCGGTATCCGCGGGCCATGATCTGGCCGCCGGAATTGCCGCAGATATTCTTGATGTCGGCGGCAATGCCGTCGACGCCGGAGTAGCCGCCTCCATCGCGCTGACGGTTCTGCATTCCGAACAGGTCCAGTTCGGCGGCGTTGCGCCCATCCTCGTCTATCTCGCCGGAGAAGACCGCTGCTATTCCATTGAAGGCGCCGGCCGATGGCCCACCAGCGCCGATCCACAATATTTTGAAACCAACCATCGCGGCCGGATCCCGCAAGGCATTCTCAGGACCGTGGTTCCCGCGGCACCCGATGCCTGGCTCACGGCGCTCGCGCGCTTTGGCAGCATGAGTTTTGCCGATGTGGCGTCTCCCGCACAATCGCTGGCGAAAGAGGGATTCCCCGCGCATGAGGATCTTGCGGCCTGCTCCGCCCAGTTCCAGCGGTCGTACATGCGGATGGGCGAAAATGCCAAATTCTGGCTCGTGAATGACGCGCCGATAGACGTCGGCCACTTGTTTGTCCAGTCGAAACTCGCCGACTGCATTGGCACGCTTGTTGATGCGGATCGCAAAGGCAGCGCAAAAAAGGGACGAACCGGCGGACTTCAGGCCGTCCGCGATCTTTTCTACAAGGGCGACATGGCCAATATCATGATCCGTCACGTCAAGAATCATGACGGATGGCTGACGCATGCCGATCTGGCCGCCCACAAAACGCCCGTTGTATCCGCGACCACCGCAAGTGTTTTCAGCGGAACCCTCTTCACCCCCGGTCCCTGGACGCAGGCCCCCGCCCTGTCGCAGGCGCTGCAGATTCTGGACGCCTATGGGATCAGTAAATTACCTTCTTGCTCGGTCGATGCCTTTCACCTGATCATTGAGGCACTCAAGCTCGCGCTCGTCGATCGGGAGGCCTATTACGGTGATCCGGAATTCATCGATGTCCCATTGACGGAATTGCTGTCACCGGAATATACGAAAGCGCGCGCCTCATTGATCGACAAACATAAAGCCGCCAGCCCGCTCCCTCCGGCGGGGGAGTTTCGGGGGCACTCAACTGCCATGAGAAGCGGAATGACGGCACCGGAGACCGGGGAATTGTCACTCGATACCTCCGTAGCGGCCATTATCGACGGCGAGGGGAACATCTTTGCGTCGACACCAAGCGACGCATCCTTTGACGGACCCGTGGTCCCGGAGCTTGGCTTTGTTCTTTCCACTCGCGGTGCGCAAAGTTATGTCGCGGGTGATCATCCAGCCTCCCTCCGGCCCGGCAAACGCCCCCGCGTCAGCGCCTATCCGATGATATTTAAAACGGCCAACGGCGGCGTCATCGCCGGCGGCGGTCCCGGCGCGGACCTGCAATTGCAGGCGATGGCACAAACTCTCGCCGGACATATTGCCCAGGGTCTCCCCCTTGTCGATGCCGTTGCCGCGCCCCGTGTTTTTACGCATAGCATTCCGTCGTCAACCGAACCGCACCTCGCCTCAGCCGATAAGGTCATGGTGGAAGAGGCCATCAATGAAGATTTTCTGGATGCCCTGACGGCACGTGGCCACAAATCAGCGTTTGGTGCCGCAAGCGGTATCAGTCGCCCCTCCATCTGCCTTGTCGCCGATGATCCCAGCGACGGCCTGCAGGCTGTCGCCGACCCTCGCAGAGCGAGCGGTCAGCGCCTAAAGTCAAGCAAACCCGAGAGGACGGACAAATGAACGCCGTTTCGAATATTGACGGCTGGACCGTAACCATCCACGAAGCAATCTCCGATATCGCGCCCGAAGATTGGGATTTGTGCGCCGGACCGACCAATCCTTATGTTTGGCATCAGCATCTCCTCGCACTTGAAGAAAGCGGAATTGTCAGCACCGAAAACGGCTTTACTCCCCGCCATATCCTGATCCGTGATGCCATGGGCCAGGCCATCGCGGCGGCGCCGGCATATCTCAAGGAGCATTCGGAAGGCGAGCTTGGCGTCGATCTTGGTTTCGCTATGGCTCACGGACGCGCCGTCGGGCCCTATTATCCGAAACTGCAAGTTGAAGTGCCGATGACTCCCATCACCGGCCCGCGACTTCTTGTCCGCGAAGGTGTTAATGAAACACGATCACGCAGTATGCTTCTTGAAACGCTTAAAAAGCTCGCTGAAAAAGAAAATGCCTCTTCGGTCCAGATTGCTTATATGACGGCGGTGGACAGGGATGCCACAAACGCCGCCGGTTTTTTGCAAAGCGAAGGCAACGTCTATGTCTGGCGCCAGGCCGGAGACAAAAGTTTCGAAGATTTCCTGACGCGTATGAATAAGCGAGGCCGACATCGCATTCGGAAGGAACGCCGCAAAATCAGCGAACAAAACATCTGCTTCAAACGTTACTGCGACAAATCGGTTATCCCGGAACTGGCGCCCTTATTCTTTAAACTATATCAGTCGACATACGATTATAATCATACGAAAATTTGGCATAATAAGGCCTATTTCGAACAATTATTTCGGACCATGCCAGAGAACCTCGAACTTACTATCGCCTATCTGGGAACGGAACCGGTCGCGGCGCAGCTCACGTTTATTGCCCCCGACAAGCTCTTTGGTCAACATTGGGGACATGACGGGACAATCCGCTTTCTCCATTTCGAACAAGGGTTATACCAGACCATCGAATACGCGATTGAAACAGGCGTAGAGGCGGTTGATTTCGGAACGACCGGCGAACATAAAGCGGAACGCGGCGTGGGGCTTGAAGCGACCTACAATGCCTTCTGGTTTCGCGAACCTGAATTTAACGAGATTGCCGAAGCCGGCCTCAAGCGAAAATGCGATGCCGCCGAAATTGAACGCACCACCGGCAATGCGCGGCTCCCTTTTCATAAAGTCGCGCACAAGGAAAACGGGATTTGAATATGCAAATGACCGCGCCCGAAATGCCGCGCACTATTGTCCGGATGAACAAGACGGCGAAGGCCGGCAGTCTTGTGTTTCTGCCAGATTTTGGCGGGAATGTGATCTATGCGCAACCGCTGGTGCGGGCACTTGTGGAAGACATTTCCTGTTACGGCATGCGTCTTGCGCCGGAGATGGTGGAAAATCTTGATAGATTGAGCCTTGTCGATATTGCAAAACGCTTCGCAGAGGACCTTCGACGCGCAAATCTGCCGCAACCCCTTCATATCGCCGGATTTTCTTTCGCCGGTCTGCTTGCTTTTGAGACAGCACGGCATGTAAATGATCCGGCCGCAAATGCGGGACAGCTGATTATTCTCGACATGCGCATCCAGCCAAGGGAATTCCTGGCCCGTCTGAGACTCTATCCCGTGCAGGAATTATTCTATTGCGCCCGCTTTATCGCACATAACTGGAAACGTCTTTTACCCGGGGGGCAGAACCCGTTGATCCTGCATCGCTATGGCCAGATCAGAATGGATCTAAGCCGGCATGCCGAAGCACACCGGATGATTATTCGCCAACTCTATGGAAAGATGGCGACATACCGACCCCGCCCCTGGACCGGCTCAGCAACTGTCTTTCGCGCAATGGATTTACGCTGGGGTCATCGTCTGGATGACCTGGGCTGGTCGTCCATGATCGACGGTCCCTTATCGCTGATAACCGTGCCGGGCGATCATCTGACCATGCTCAGCAATCCGGACAATGCGGCGGTTCTGGCCGGCAAGCTACGACAACTGTTAACAAATAAGGAACAAGACAATGTTTGAGATGCCGATCAATCCTGGCATTCATCCCTTCGATTTTTTCTGCGCCCGTTTCGACGCGGCACTCGGCGAGAACCGCCAAAAGCCGTTTGCTGACCTCGCGAACGGCTCCCTCACCTATCGCGATCTCGCGACCGATATTGACCGCCTCGGGACAGCCCTCCTTGAATTCGGCCTTACGCCCGGAGACCGCGTTCTGATCGTCTCCAAGGACGAGGATGCGACGGTGAAATATTTCCTCACCCTACTCCGTGCCGGCATCACGCCGGTCATCGGCGATGCGCAAACAACCGGGCCGGAACTCGCTGAGCTGATCGGCGTTTGCGATCCCGCCGCGCTCTTCGCAGATGAGAGCATGATAACGGCCGCCAATCTGGATGGCGTGATGGCGGCCCCCCGTATCCGGAAAATCAGGGAATTCTTGTCGGCCGCATTGGCGGATACGGACCCGGTGCCATGGCCGGACGCCGGACAAAAACCGGACGTCGCGCTTCTGGTTCTGACCTCCGGGACAACCTCGACGCCGAAGGCGGTGGAACTGACTTACGAAAATCTGATCGCGCAGCTTGCCATCTTTGCGGATGTCTATGGCTTTGATAGCGAAATGCGGCTGCTGAATCTGCTCCCGCTCCATCATGTGGACGGACTGATCCGCGGTCCCCTATCCGCCCTGTGGTTCGGCGGTTCGCTCTACCGGCGCATTCCCTTCTCGGTCCAGAATGTTCCGACCATCCTCGATGCGATCCGCGCCGAGAAGATAACCCATTTCATTACGGTGCCCGCCATGCTCCGGATCGTGGCGCGCCTTGCCGGTGATCGAAAAGACGCCTTTCAAGGAGATCATTTCCGCTTCATTCTCTGCAGCGCCGACCTCCTTGATGCGCAGCTTTGGAGCCACGTCGAGGAGACCTTCGGCGTACCCGTCGTCAATGCCTATGGCCTGAGCGAAGTCGTTTGCGACGCGCTTTTTGCCGGACCTGCGGACGAGACGCGGCGGATAGGATCGCTCGGTCGGCCCTATGGCTGCACCGCCGCCGTCCTTGATGACAATCTCCAGCCGGTTGCGGAGGGGGAATTCGGCGAACTCGTCCTATCCGGGCCGACCATCATGCGCGGCTATTTCAACGCGCCGGAGATAACGGCGGGAGTCCTGCGCAACGGCGCCTTTCATACCGGCGATTATGTCCGGGTTGGCAGCGACGGAGTTTATGAGTTTGTCGGCCGGAAGAAAACGGCGATTGTCTCTGCGGGCGCGACGATCCATCCGGAATCGATAACAATCGTCCTCTCGACGATGCCGGGCGTTGCCGAGGCCGTTGCCTTCGGCCTTCCCGATGCAACACGCGGAGAGAAATTGGTGGCCGCCCTTGCGCCGCAGCCCGGACAGACGATTACCGCCGCCGACGCCTTCGCCTTCTGTCGTCAGCACTTAAGCGCCGAGCGAACGCCCGCCGAATTCCGGATCATGGACGCGTTACCGCGAGGTGCCTCCGGCAAGGTCCAGATGGCGGAGCTGAAGGCGCTTGCCGCTAAGGCAGCGCCTGAGGTCGACGGAAGCGGAGCGGAAGCCGTCGATGACACCGCCAGTCTCGAAGAAAAAGTCTGCGCGGTCGCCGCCAGCTGCTTCAACGTCGATGCTTCGGGCCTGTCGGCCGACTCGACGCCCTTCAATACGGACGGCTGGGATTCCCTCGCCCATATGGCCTTGATCGAGGAGTTGGAATACACCTTCGACATGCAGTTTTCAGCCGCCGAAATCGCCGGAATTGCCTCTCTCGGCGATGCGATGGAATTTATCGGCGCGGCGTTGAAAGACCAGGCTTAATCCAGCTCGCCTTTCTTCATTTTATTTTCCTGCTGCCAGTCTGTCGCCATTGACGCCCCGGCGCGCCCGGGCGTAGACTGGTGCCCTATTTGTCGCCGAAAAAAAGAATAATCAGGACCGGCAAGGTACCTCATCAGGAGATAATGGCAATGACAGAAGCAGCCTTCATTTATGACGCAATCCGCACGCCCCGATCGAAGGGCAAGGCGGACGGCTCGCTCAACGAAGTGAAACCCATCCAACTCGTAACGACATTGCTGAACGAAATGCAGCGGCGGCATGACCTCGACACCTCCCGCGTCGATGACGTCATGCTCGGATGCGTTGCGCCGGTCAAGGAACAAGGTTCGGTGCTCCCGAAGGTGGCCCTGCAGGTCGCCGGCTGGGACGAAAGTGTGCCGGGCGCGCAGCTCAACCGTTTCTGCGCCTCCGGCCTCGATACCTTCAATACCGCCGCAGCAAAAGTCGCAAGTGGCTGGGAAGACCTCGTCTGCGCCGGCGGCTACGAAAGCATGAGCCGTGTACCGATGGGAAGCGACGGCGGCCCTTTCGCGGAAGATCCTGAAACGGTGCTTGCGACCGGTTTCGTGCCGCAGGGCATCGGCGCCGATCTGATCGCAACGATCGAGGGATGGAGCCGCGATGACGTCGACGAATTCGCCGTTCGCAGCCAGAAGCTTGCCGCGAAGGCGCGGGACAGCGGATGGTTCGACCGGTCCGTCGTCCCGGTTCGCGACGAAAACGGCCTGATCATTCTGGAAAAAGATGATTTCATCAAACCGGATACCGATATGCAGACTCTCGGCAGCCTGAAGCCGAGTTTCGCGGGTCCGGGCGCAATGGGCTATGACGAGGTGGCGCTCGTCCGCTACCCCCATGTCGAGCGGATCAACCATGTCCATACGCCCGGCAATTCCTCGGGCATCGTGGACGGGGCGTCGCTCGTGATGGTCGGCAATGAAAAGATTGGCAAGGAACTTGGCCTGACACCTCGCGGACGGGTTCGCGCCATCGCACTGACCGCGACCGATCCCACGATCATGCTGACGGGCCCCGGTCCTGCGTCGAAGAAGGCGCTGGAAAAGGCGGGCCTGACCATTGACGATATCGACCTTGTCGAAATCAACGAGGCCTTTGCCTCCGTCGCCCTCCGCCTGCAGCGCGATCTCAACGTGCCGGACGAGAAGCTCAATGTGGTCGGCGGCGCAATCGCCATGGGCCATCCGCTCGGCGCAACCGGCGGCTGTCTCGTCTCAACGATGCTGGACGAGCTTGAACGGCGCAAATTGAAGCGGGCGCTTCTGTGCATGTGTGTCGGCGGTGGCATGGGGATCGCCTCCATCATTGAACGCGTATAAGGGAGGCCGCTGACATGTCAGGATTTATTTTTGAAAAAGACGCTGACGGCATCGTCACTGTGACCATGGATATGCCGGGCCAATCGGCAAATACCATGAGCGACGCCTATGACGGCTTCATGAGCGAGACGATTTCCCGCCTCGAAACGGAAGAAGGTCTCACAGGCGTCATCTTCGCCTCTGCCAAGAATACGTTTTTTGCCGGCGCCGATCTCAACTCCATCCTCAGCACCGGCACGAGCACGGAAGATTTCTTCAATTATATTGAGACTTCCAAGGGGTATTTCCGGCGCATCGAGAAACTGCCGGTACCGGTCGTCGCCGCCATCAACGGCGCGGCGCTCGGCGGCGGATATGAGCTTTGCCTCGCCTGTAATCATCGCATTGTCGTTGACAACCCCAAGGCCATCGTCGGGCTTCCCGAGGTGACGCTTGGACTGTTGCCAGGCGCCGGTGGCGTTGTCCGCCTGACCGCGCTGCTCGGCCTTGAAAAGGCGCTGCCGCGCCTCCTTGAAGGCAAGCCGGCCAAGCCCGCCGATGCGCTGAAGGAAGGCATGGTCGATGAAATCGTCGCGACGGAAGAGGACCTTGTTCCGGCCGCGAAGGCCTGGATCAAGGCCAATCCCGGCAATGCAGCGCAGCCATGGGACCAGAAAGGGTTCAAATATCCGGGAGGGCACGCGGACGCACCGAACATCCGCATGACGGCGACGGTGGCCCCGACACTGCTCTTCAAGCGGACGCGAGGACTGATGCCAGCGCCCGAGAAAATTGTCGATATCGCCGTGAATTCAATGCGCATGGGATTTGAAAGTGCGCTTCGGCAGGAAAGCCGGGGTCTCTGCGCCCTCGTCGCAACGCCCGAGGCCAAGGCGGCGATCTCCACCTTTTTCTTTGGCCTCAACGGTATCAAGAACGGCAAGCTGCGCCCGGCCGGCGACCGCTGGGCAGCGAAAAGCTCCGCTGTTCTCGGCGCCGGAATGATGGGCGCCGGGATTGCCTGGGCCCATGCCTCGCGCGGGCTGCCGGTCTACCTCAAAGATACCGATATGGCGAAGACGGAAAAGGGCAAGGCCTATTCCGAGGGTCTCGTCGAGAAACGGATTAAACGCGGCCAGATGAAAGAAGCGGCCGGCAAGGAATTGCTGGATCGCATAACGCCGACGGACAATGACGCCGATTTCGAGGGTGCCGATATCATTATCGAGGCGGTTTTCGAAGATATCGAGCTTAAAGAAAAAGTCATCCCCGAAACCTTCAAGCAACTCGGGCCGGACGGAATTTACGGCTCCAATACCTCAACCTTGCCGATTTCCCTGCTGGCACAATCCTGCCCGGATCCGGCGCGTTTCATTGGCATACATTTCTTCTCCCCTGTCGACAAGATGCAACTCGTGGAGCTGATCGTCGGCGAAAAGACCAGCGAAGAAACCGTCCGCAAGGCCTATGACTATGTCATGCAGATCGGCAAGATCCCGATCATCGTCAACGATAGCCGCGGCTTCTTCACGTCCCGCGTCTTCGGCACCTTCACCGACGAAGGGGCGAGCCTGATTGTCGATGGTGTCGATCCGGTCCTGATCGAGCGGGCGGCCTGGAAAGTCGGCATGCCCGTCGGACCTCTCGCGGTTGCGGATGAAGTGAGCCTTGTGCTGCAGAAAAAGGTGCATGATACGCATAAGGTTCTCGACAAGAGGCTCGGCCTTGAAAACGGCTTCCCGAGCCGGAATGATGCCACGATCGCCGTCAACCACAAGATGGTCGAAATGCAGCGCGGTGGCCGACAGTATGGTGGCGGCTTCTATGATTATAACCCGGATGGCAGCAAATCCATCTGGCGCGGCGTCGAGCAGTTCATGAAGGGCAATAGCGAAATCCCGATGCGGGATGTCGAGGACCGGATCATATACCGCCAGGTGATCGAGACAATTCGCTGTTACGATGAGGGTGTATTGCGAAACGAGGTGGAGGCAAATGTCGGCTCCATTTTCGGCATCGGTTTCCCGGCGCATACCGGCGGCGCGCTCCAGTTTGTTCATGGCGTTGGAATAGATGCCTTCGCCAAACGGGCGGCGGAGCTTGCCGATGCATATGGCGAGCGTTTCAATATTTCCCGGGGCGCCCTCGACAAACTACGGGCAAGCGAGAAAAAAGCCGCCTAAGCTGGCGACGACCATCCCGGACCGGGGAATACAGGAAGGACGCGCGTTGAAAAAAATTCTGCGCGCGTTTTTTTGTGATTAAGGCTATTGAAATTTCATATACTATGCTTACTATATGTATACCTTAGTATAAGGAACTCATATGCAAAACCCCGAGAAGAGCATCGGCTTTCTGATTAATGATGTGACGCGGCTGATGCGGCGGAACCTTAACCGGCGAGCGCAGGATCTGGGCCTTCCACAGGCGCAATGGCGAGCCCTCGCCTTTCTGTCGCGGAAGCAAGGGGTGAAGCAGATTACCCTCGCCGATTCACTGGAGGTGCAGCCGATTACCCTCGCCCGGATGATCGACCGCCTGGAGGAGGCAGGTCTTGTCACCCGGCGGCCCGATCCGGACGACCGGCGCGCGGTGCGGTTATACCTGACGGCGGAAGCGCAGCCCCTGCTCGACCAAATGTGGGAACGCGCAGCCAAGACGCAGGACGACGCCATGGCCGATCTTTCGGTGACTGAGAGAGAAAATCTCATCAAGTCGCTGCAACGGATAAAGCAAAGCCTGCTGATAACGGAAGGCTGCCGGGTGGATGCGGATGATGATCTTGAAGAAAAAGGGCTTGCAAATGCCGCGAAGAGCAGCTGATCCATCGCAAAGTCCTGCGGTGCCGGACGAAAGCAAGCCCGATACACCTGCGATCGTGAACCTGGGCGCAGAGGACAGCAAAGCGCCCCCGCGTTCAAAACGCTGGATCCGGAACGCGCTGCTGCTGCTCGGCCCGCTTCTGGTCATTATCGTCGGCGGCGCCATCTATATCACCGGCGGCCGCTATGTCGAGACGGACAACGCCTATGTCAAGGCGGATAAAGTAATGATCGCGGCGGAAGTTTCAGGCCTTATTTCCTCCGTCCCCGTGCATGAGAACCAGCCGGTTGCCGCCGGAGATGTGCTCTTCACCATCGATGACAGGCCCTACCGGATCGCCATTGCCGAAGCCGAAGCCGGCCTTGCCGGCGCGCGCGATGAAATCGCCAGCCTGAAAGCCACCTACCGCCAGAAACGCGAGGAGCTAACCCTCGCCCGCACCAATATCGGCTATGCCAAAAAGGAATATGAACGCCAGGCAAAACTGATCGCGAGCAGCGCGTTGTCCCGCAGCAAGCTGGATGCGACGCGTCATGACCTTGATGTCGCGGAGCAACAGGTCCGCGTCATAAAGCAGGAAATGTCGGAAATCACCGCGCAGCTTGGCGGCAATCCGGATATCCCCGTTGAAGAGCACGCGCTGTATCAGGCCGCCATGGCGGCAAAAGACCGGGCGGCGCTCAACCTCGAGCGCACAGTCGTCCGCGCGCCGTTTGCCGGCATCGCCAGCAATACGCCCGACGTCGGCCAGCAGGTTATTGGCAACGGCGCCTTCAGCAGCCCGGTGATGAGCCTGATTGCTGACAAGGACTTCTGGGTTGAGGCCAATTTCAAGGAAACCGACCTCACCCATGTCAAGCCCGGCCAGACAGCGACGATCCATGTCGACACCTATCCGGATCGCGAATGGCAAGGCACCGTCCTGAGCCTAAGTCAGGCGACCGGCGCCGAATTTTCCGTGATCCCCCCGCAAAACGCGACCGGGAACTGGGTCAAGGTCGTCCAGCGCATTCCCTTGCGGATCAAGGTAATCGCGAACAAGGATGATCCGCCGCTCCGGGCCGGGATGAGCGCGACCATAGAGGTCGACACGGGCCACCAACGCGCAATGCCCGAATTCGTGCGCACGGCGCTGACGTGGTTTGATGGCGTATCGGCGGCCACCGCCGACGAGACGGCCAGCCGGAAATGACCGCCCAGGCGACCGGGAGCACCCCTCTTGAGCGCGGCCTGATCACCGGTTCCATCATGCTGGCGACGATCATGCAGGCGCTCGATACGACGATCGCCAATGTGGCGCTGCCCCATATGCAAGGCACCATGTCGGCGACCCAGGACCAGATTTCCTGGGTGCTCACCTCCTATATCGTGGCCGCCGCGATCATGACACCGCCGACCGGCGTGCTGGCCGCGCGCATCGGACGCAAGCGCCTGTTCGCGATCATGGTCACCGGCTTCACCATCACCTCAATGCTCTGCGGCGCGGCGACGTCGCTCACCGAACTTGTTTTCTACAGATTGCTTCAGGGTGTCTTCGGTGCGGGGCTGGTGCCGCTCTCGCAGGCCGTCCTTCTCGATACCTACCCGACGGAGAAGCATGGCTCCGCCATGGCCATGTGGGGCATGGGCGTCATGGTTGGCCCGATCCTCGGCCCGACCCTCGGCGGCTATCTCACTGAATATTACAACTGGCGCTGGGTTTTCTATATCAACCTGCCCTTCGGCATTCTGGCACTCCTCGGCATCCTCGCGTTCGTCCCCGAAACAGTACGCGACAAGGCGCGCAATTTCGATTTTTTCGGCTTTGCGCTTCTCAGCCTTGCCATCGGCTCCTTGCAGATGATGCTCGACCGTGGCCAGTCCCAGGACTGGTTTTCGTCCAATGAAATCCTCATCGAGGCGGTCGTTGCCGGCCTTTGCCTCTATATGTTTCTCGTCCATATGTATACGGCGAAAATGCCCTTCATCGAGCCCGGCCTGTTCAAGGACAGGAATTTCGCCGTCGGCCTCATCCTGATCTTCCTGGTCGGCGTCATCCTGCTCGCGACCATGGCGCTGCTGCCGCCGTTTATGCAGAACCTCATGGGCTTCCCGGTGCTGACGACCGGTTATGTGCTGGCGCCGCGGGGCATCGGGACGATGATGGCCATGGTGGTTGTCGGCCGCCTCATGGGCCGGGTGGATACCCGTCTCCTGATCCTGTTCGGTATCAGCCTGACCTCGTTTTCCCTTTGGGAAATGTCCGGTTTCACGACGGAAGTATCCATCTCGACCATTGTCTGGACCGGGATCACGCAAGGGATCGGTCTCGGCTTTATCTTCGTGCCGCTCAGCACCCTCTCCTTCTCGACGCTTGCCCCGCATTTTCGCAATGAGGGGACGGCCATGTTCAGCCTGATGCGCAATATCGGCAGCAGTATCGGCATCTCCATCGTCTTCACGATGCTGGCCCGGAATACGCAAGTGAACCATGCCAGTATGGCCGACAGGATGACTCCCTTCCGAGCCGCGATGCAATCGCCCTGGCTGCCGGACGCCTGGAACTGGCATCTACCAAGCGGACTTATCGCGCTGAATGAAGAAATAACCCGTCAGGCCGCAACCATCGCCTTCCTCAATGATTTCAGCCTCATGATGTGGGTGATGCTGGCCTCGGCGCCGCTTTTGCTCCTGCTTCGCACACCGCCGCGAAAAGCGAAAGCAGAACTGCCGATCCCGGAATAGACGCGCGGGACAAGCCGATGAAGACACGCATCAAGATGAAGATCAAGAGGGACGACGCGAATCCGGCGGCGATAGCGCCGATCGTAAATAACGACAGTCCGATAAAGAGCGCCCGCCGGTACCCGATCCGCCGGATAAAAGGGCCCGCAAGCAACATCAGCGAAATCGTCACAAGCATATAAGAAATCGAGACCCATGAAACCATGCTGGTCCCGGCATGAAAATGGACGGCGATCGTCGGCAAGGCGAGCGTCACGGCCGAATAATCAAGGCTGACAAGAAATGCGGAAATCCAGACCGCGCCGACCAGCCCGACATATTTCGCTTTGCTCTGGGAGGACTTTGCCGTCAAAAAATAACCCTCTCCCCCGTCAATTTTCCACGATCATCCGAACAGTATATTGACACGACAAGCGCCAATCAATTGACGTTATCGGCTTAACCCGTCATAAATTGAGGAACGACGTTACAATTCAGGTGACACATACAAATAATAACAAGTTACTTGAGGACACCGGATTACCATGCAGTATTTCAATTTTGATCCATACAGCCTGCCGCCGGAGGCGGAGGCCCTTCGGCAGGAAGTGCGCGATTTTCTACTAACGGAACTCGCCGACTATCCGGCAGTGTTGAGGTCCAGGTCCTGGGCAGGACTTGATCCCGACTTTTCCCGCAAGATGGGCGAAAAAGGCTGGATCGGCATGACCTGGCCGAAACAATACGGCGGCGGCGAACGGAGCTTTTTTGAGCGCTACGCCCTGCTGGAGGAAGTGCTGGCCTACGGCGCGCCGGTCGGCAGCCACTGGATCGCCGACCGCCAGAGCGGCCCCACGATCCTCCGCTTCGGAACCGAGGAGCAATGCCACCGCATCCTCCCCGGCATCATCAAGGGGGAATCTTTCTTCTGCATCGGGATGAGTGAGCCGGATAGCGGCTCCGACCTTGCCTCAATCCGCACCAAAGCGGAAAAGGTCGATGGCGGTTATCTCATCAACGGAACTAAAGTCTGGACAACCGGGGCCCATCACTGCGATTGGATGATCGCGCTGGTACGGACAAGCCCGCCCTCCGAAAACCGGCATGCCGGGATGAGCCAGTTCCTGATCAACCTGAAGCAGACCAAAGGCCTGACCATCGATCCGATCAAGAATCTTGCCGGTGAGAAACATTTCAACATGGTGGTTTTCGAAGATTTCTTCGTGCCTGAGGAAGACCGCATCGGCGCGGAAGGAGATGGCTGGCAGCAGGTAACGGCCGAGCTCGCGTTCGAGCGTTCCGGTCCTGAACGGTATATGTCGTCGATCCAGCTGCTGATCGAGCTGATCCGGGAAGCAAAAATGGACCCGAGCCGCCGCGCGCAGGAGCAGATCGGACGCCTGATTGCCCATCTTGCGACGTTGCGACGAATGTCCATTTCGGTTGCGGGCAAGCTGGAAAGTCAATCGAACCCGGCGCTTGAAGCCTCCGTCGTCAAGGATCTCGGCGCCATCTACGAGCAGGATATGCCGGAGATCGCCCATCGGTATGGCCGCGGCGAGGCAAGCCTTACCGCCGCCAGCGATTTCGAACAGGTTCGCGCCTACATCACACAGGCGGCCGTATCCTTTTCGCTGCGGGGCGGAACACGGGAAATATTGCGGGGAATTATTGCACGGGGGCTCGGCCTGCGATGAACGAACTTCGACAAATCATGGCCGATACGGTGGAAAAGCTGTTTTCCGATCAGGTAACGAAAGACATGAAGGAAGCAGCGGAAACTTCCGTCTTTCCTGAAAAATTGTGGAAGGCGATTGCCGAGAACGGTCTTTTGCATGTCCTGGTGCCGGAAAATATGGGTGGCGTGGGGGGCCAGTTCGCGGATGCAGAAGTTATTGCCCGCGCCGTTGGTCGTCATGCAGTACCGCTTCCCGTTGTCGAAAATATACTCGCGAATTACCTTCTCGCGCAGGCCGGGATCGAGCCTCCTGAAGGCATTACAGTGCTTGCGCCCGTCCGCATCGACGAAAAACTGACGCTTGATAAAGACTGTGTCACAGGAACGGCGACGCGCGTTCCCTGGGGCCGCAAGGCGGATCATGTCGTTGTCGTGACGGATCAGGGCATCGCGCTGGTCCGGGGTGGAACCTATTCAATCACGGAAAACCAGAGCATCGCGGCGGAACCGCGGGATACCCTCCAATTCGACAACTCGGCCGTGGTTGCCGCCGGAGAAGACCCAGCGGGTCTGACGTCTTTCGCCGTCCTTGCGCTTGGCGCAATGATGCGGTCGTCGCAAATGGCGGGGGCGATTGAATGGATATTGGAGGCAAGCGTGCAATATGCCAATGACCGTGTCCAGTTCGGCCGTCCGCTCGGCAAGTTCCAGGCCATCCAACAGAACATGGCGGAGATGGCCGGCCTTGCCGCCGCCTCCGGCGCCGCCGCGCTTGGCGCCTTCCAGGCGGCAGATCTTGCGGCTTCCGGCGAGATAGACGGCACGTTCGAAGCCGCTGCTGCCAAAACCCGGATTAGTGAAGCGGCCGGCGTCGTCGCATCCCACGCCCATCAGATTCATGGCGCCATCGGCTTCACCTATGAGCATGATCTGCATTTCCGAACCCGACGGCTTTGGTCCTGGCGGGATGAATTCGGCTCCGACAGCTACTGGGCCGACTGGATCGGCGGCCTCGTCCTCGAACAGGAGGCCGACAATCTCTGGCCCTGGATGACGACACGGCCGACTTGAAAAAATATTAGCGGCGCAAGAGGCGACGAACCGTCCGGCCGCGACTAGGGAGTATCACGCAATGACACTGGATCTCAAAATTACCGGCGGCATGATTATCGACGGCACCGGCGCCCCTGCCTTTAAGGGTGATATCGGCATTAAGGATGGACGGATCGTTGCCATCGGTGAGATTGACAGCGAGGCAACGCGCGAAATAAGCGCGGACGGCTTTTATGTCGCGCCGGGCTTTGTCGACATCCATACCCATTACGATGCGCAGGTTATCTGGGACCGGATGCTGTCCATCTCTCCCTGGCACGGGGTGACCACGGCGGTCATCGGCAATTGCGGTTTCGGCGTTGCGCCAACCCGGCCGGAGCACCGGACCGGAATAATGCGCACCCTCGAAAAAGTGGAAGGCATGTCCTTTGACGCACTTTCAGACGGTCTCGGTGATGACTGGCCGTTCGAAAGCTTCGCCGAATATATGGACGCGATCGAAGCAAAGGGGAGCGCCATCAATCTGGCGGTTCTCGCCGGCCATACTCCGATCCGGACCTATGTCATGGGACCCGACGCCGTGGAGCGCATAGCCGAAGATGAAGAGGTCGCCAGCATGGCGACAATCGTTCGCGAGGCGATGGAGGCAGGCGCCATCGGATTCTCCACCTCTCAGGCCACGACCCATCATGGCTATGGCGGAAAGCCGGTTCCAAGCCGGCTTGCCGATTTGATTGAAATCGACAGGTTGGTTTCCGCCGCACGACTGGGCGGCGCAAAAATCGTGCAGGCAACCGTTGGCCCCACGCTGTTTCACGACCAGCTTTCACTCCTCTCGCAAAAGCATGATATTCCGGTTACCTGGACGGCGCTGCTCTCCGGCATGTCAGGGCCCGGTTCCCACAGGCGGCATCAGGAAATCACCCGGCGTCAGCGGGAGGAAGGAACCAGAATTTATCCACAGGTTGCCTGCCGCCCGATCAATTTCGATTTCGAGTTCAACGAGCCCTTCCCCTTCGAGATGCGCCCCCTGTTTAAACAGGTGATGCAAGCGGATCGCGACGGCCGCAAGGCGCTGTATCGCGATCCGGCCTTCCGTGACGCGTTCCGCGAGGATACGGCAAGTGGCGCGCGGAATGCGGTGGCGGGCTGGATCGAGCGTTGTGTGGTTTCCATGGCGCCGGACCATCCAGAATGGGAAGAGCGACCGCTTCGCGACGTCGCGGAAAGTCAGGGCAAAGATCCCGTCGATTTCGCGCTTGATCTGTCTCTTGAGACCGATTTCGTCGCTCGTTTCCGCTTCCCCATCCTGAATTACGACGAGGAAGAAGTTGCGGAACTGCTGCAGGATGACAATATGATTCTCGGCCTCTCCGATGCGGGAGCGCATGCGAGCCAGCTTTGCGATGCCTGTTATTCAACCCATCTTCTTGGCCATTGGGTGCGGGAGCGCGGAACGCTTCAACTTGAGCATGCCATCCACATGCTAACGCAAAAACCAGCGGAGTTGTTTGGCATCGAGGGGCGTGGCGTCATCGCCGAGGGCAAGATGGCGGATATGGTGATTTTCGATCCCGGGAAGATTGCCGCGGGAGGTTTGGAACGGGTCCATGATCTGCCCGCGGGCGCCGACCGACTTGTTGCACCGGCACGCGGTATTCATAAGGTAATCGTCAATGGCGAGTTGCTGATCGACGACAATCAGGCTGTTCCAGACATCGCGGCACTGCCAGGCAAGCTCCTACGCAACGGCGTGGCCGCCTGATCAAGCAGGTAATACGGCCCAGGTTGCCAACAGGTCCGCCATCGACATTGATGACGGAGCCGGTAGCTATGGACCCGTTCCCGCAGGCCGCATATCCATGCCCATAGCCCTTTTTTCTTTCGCGTTTCGCCATGAAAATTTCATGATTTCCGGTAAAATGAAATAAACAACTGTATCATGTTGCGCCGAAGCTCTTCCGTCAGCCGGAACTTTATGATCTAATCCCAATAGGACCTGATCGGACGTAACCAACTAAGAAACCCTGCCTGCTGCGAGGCCCCGAATTTCGTATGTATCAATCCTTTGTTTTGGCTCTGTTGCGCAACCCCCGCCAGATCGGCGCTCTCGCCCCGAGCGGTCAACCGTTGGCGCGCGCCATGGCGAGGGCCGTTGATCTGGCCGGCAAGCGAATATTAGAAATCGGTCCGGGCACGGGTGCCATAACCGAAGCATTATTGGCGAGCGGCGCGTCGCGCAAGCACCTTTGCTTGCTTGAGCGGGACAACAGGCTTGCCAAATATCTCGCCGTAAAATTCCCGGACATCCGGGTTATAACGGGCGATGCGCGGGCCGTTTCCGGCTTGATCGAGGTGAACAGCGAAGGCGCGATCGATATCGTTTTTTCGAGCCTGCCGCTTCTCAACATGAATACCGCCGACAGGATCAGCATACTCGAGCAGATCGTTGCACTTCTGGACGAGCGCGGAACGCTGATACAATATACCTATTCCGCCCGGGCGCCGTTTTCGGATGAAATGACGAGCCGCTTTGGCCTTAAAGGCGAACGGGCGACAACTGTCTTTCGGAATCTGCCTCCTGCAAGCGTCTGGAAATACAGTCGGACGATAAACTGATCATTTTTGTCCCCCGCCGATAAGGCGCGAAACAGGCAGAAGAAACGAATTACCTGTCCTCGCGGCGTCCGTCTAACCCGTCCATGAACAATATCAGGATCAAATTGATCAGATCTTCCAGCGATTTAGATTCGTACATCGAGTTGAATTCGGGATTAAACCAGTTTGTGGTCCAATTTAGGGCGCCTAGCATCAGCTGACGCGCCGGAACGATATCCAGATCTGTATGTATCTTACCGGTTGCTTGCCCTTGTTTCAGAATACGGCTCCAGATCCCGACATATTGCTGCCGGATCGGCCGGTGCCGCTGTCGAACCTCTTGCGGTAACTGACCGTAAATCCGGATATTCATGGTGACAAAGTCATTGCGGGCATAAAGATACAGCATATGCGCCCGGACACCCGCCGCTATGCGCTCGATTGTCTCCGGGTAGTCGGTTTCGTTTTCGAGCACTTCGGTGACGCCAGAGGTAATTTCCCTGAGCCCCCCTGTGAGCACTTCGTCAATAATTTCGTCCTTCGAGGCGAAATGATAATAAATACTTCCCGCTTCTATGCCCGCAACTTCGGCGATATGCCGCAACGTTATTCCTTCATATCCCTTTTCGCGAAGGACTCGTGAGGCCGAAATCAGAATATGCAGTCTGGTTTGCGCGGCTTTCGATTTGCCCGCCAGTTCGGCGGACATCGGCTCTACATGAACGCCGGAGGCGATCTGTCCCTTCCACCTGTGCGTCGGGATCAGCATGCCATCGAGCATCAACGACGTTGCCTTTTCCGCATATTCCCGGACCGAGAATTGCTCCGTATTGAACCATTCGACTGACCAGTTAAGCGCGCCAAAGATGACCCGCCTCAACGTTCTGATATCCATATCGGATCGAAGATCACCATTGTCCCGGGCTTTGGTCAGAAAATCGAACCAGATTTTTCCATATTCATCGAAGCCCCGGCGATGGCGCGCCCTGATCGGTGGCGGCAGCATGGAAAAATTGCGCATATTCGCCGCGGTGAAATCGTCGGCTTGGAGGATATAGTTCAGATGCTCATAGACCATGGCACCGAAAGTCTCGCGAAAGCTGCCTCCGCTGGCTTCGCTGCCAGCCCGCGCATTTCCAACGGCCTTGATCACCGACCGGCAGCCGATATCAAGGACATCGTCAAGCAATTCTTCTTTTGAAGAAAAATAGTAGTAAAGGCTGCCCGCCTCGATACCGGCGGCGGCGGCTATTTCCTTGAGTTTTGTTGCGGAATAGCCTTTGCTGCGAAAGCTCCGCGCGGCGGCGGCGAGGATCATGTCCCGTGTCTGCGCGGACTTGTGGCGCCCTCTTTTCCCGCCAGTCTCCCTGTCGTGCTTCGCGCTCAAAGAACAGTTCCCATTTATTTCCAGATCGCTGGACAGTCCATCGGACAGTGCGATAACGTTAAATCGGAGCGGAGTTAAACGCAAATAAGAACGCAAATCAATCATCGGTTTAACCAGGGAGATTTTAATGCGGGGACTGGCAGGAAAGCGCGTTATTATAACGGGCGGCGCAAGTGGTATTGGGCGCAGCATCGCCCGTCGTTTCGCAGAAGAAGAATCGGACGTCATTATCTTTGACGCAAATGGCCCCGGCGCCGAGGAAACCGTCGCCATGATCGAAGCCGCCGGCGGAAACGCGTCGGCATTTGCGGTTGATATTACGGACAGAGCCCAGATAGACGCGGCAGTAAGGGCCGCGGAAGACAGCGGTCCCATCGATTTTCTGGTGAATAACGCCGGCTGGGACCGGATGGAAACATTTCTCGAAACGGATGTGGATCTGTGGAAAAAAGTGATTGATATCAATCTCTACGGCCCGCTTCATATGCATCACGCTGTGCTTCCCGGAATGGTCAAAAACGGCGGCGGCCGGGTCATCAACATCAGCTCCGATGCCGGCCGCGTCGGTTCTTCCGGCGAAGCGGTCTATTCGGCCTGCAAGGGCGGGATCATATCTTTTAGCAAAACTGTCGCACGGGAGCTGGCCCGCGCCGGAATTCAAGTAAATGTCGTCTGCCCCGGCCCGACGGACACGCCCCTTTTTGCGGCCGTCGCGGTCGGCGACAAGGGAGCGAAAATCGCGGAAGGGTTAAAGCGGGCCATCCCGATGCGCCGTCTTGCTGAGCCCTCGGATTTTCCGGGGATTGTCTGCTTTCTGGCCTCTGACGACGCCGGTTTCATCACCGGCCAGACAATTTCCGTATCAGGCGGTCTCACCATGCATGGTTAGGCGACCCGTTCAAAGCGGGCAATCCTTGCGGAACTCGGGCGGGCGTTTCTCGCGATGGGAGGCAACCCCCTCCTTCACATCCTCGCCCATGAAGCCAAGCATTTCGAGGGCCGTCGACGTGTCAAAAATCGGTCCCGCCTGACGAAGCCAGTTATTCAGGGAATATTTGGTCCAGCGGATAGAGCTTTGTGATCCGCTGGCGAGATCCGTCGCGATCTGCAGGGCCGTTTCCTGCAGGACATCATCCTCGACGCACATGGAGACAAGTCCGATACGATCAGCTTCCTCTCCGCTTACCGCCTTGCAGGTGAGAAGATAGTATTTCGCCTTCGCCATGCCGCAGAGGAGCGGCCATATGATCGCCGCGACGTCGCCGGCCGCCACACCAAGGCGCGGATGACCATCAACGATTTTTGCCGCCTTGCCGGCGATCGATACATCCGCAAGGATACCGACAACCAGTCCCGCCCCCGCCGCCGGGCCGTTGATCGCAGAAATGATCGGCTTGTTGCAGTTGATAATATTGTAGACGAGATCCTTTGCCTCTTTCCAGGTGCGCATCACCGCATCGAAATTACCGGTCATATCCTCGATCATTCCGAAGTCGCCACCGGCGGAAAAAGCCTTGCCGGTTCCCGTCACGATGACCGCGTTGACGTCGGGGTCCCGATCGATGTCCCGCCAGACGTCGGTGATCTGGGTATGCGTCTCGGCATCGACCGAATTGAAGGTTTCCGGCCGGTTGAATGTCAGGCGAAGGACGCGCGGCGCTGGATAGTCAAACTTCAGCTTCGTATACGCGGCGTAGCGATCGGTCATGCGGATATCTCCCCTTTTTTTTCCTTCCGGCTCTCATCGGCTGTAAAGGTGTCTTTGATGTCTCGTGCCTCTCCCCTGTCGATATGGGTGACCATATTCGGATAGGCTTCGCGAAAATCCTTGAGGAATTGATCGATCGGAACATCCCTGAAAAGCCCGCGATCATTCACATACTCCATATGCCGTTGGTCGTTCTGATTGTATTCGTGAAAGAGGGCATCTGACGTTCCGTTGAAAACAAGGGGCTTTACGCCGAACCGCTCGCACAGCTCAATATTGAAGGCCGGCGTAATCTTGTAGCTTTCATTGCCGAGCCAGAGCTGTACGTACCCATGATAGATAAACAGATCGGTGCCCATAAGTTCGGTAAGCTTTGCCGTGTTGAGATGGTTGCGCACGTCGGCAAAGCCGAGCGCCGCCGGAATTCCCGCCGCGCGCAGACAGGCGGTCAGCAGGATCGCCTTAGGCACACAATATCCTGCGTCAGCCTTCGCAATCGTGCTCGCGCGATAGGCGTCAGGATCCAGCGAAATCTTATAGGGATCGTAGCGTAATCCGTCCCGCACGGCCTCGAACAATCGAATGGCTTTGTCGCTGGCCGATGCGTCAGCCGGCAATCCTTTCAAGGCGGCGGCGACAAAATCCCGAACGGCGGGGGCGTCGCTGTCGACATATTCCGCGGGAGCGAGATATTCTTCCGCGTCGGGTTGAAAGTCATTTTGGCGCGCCATCTTTATTGATCCTTTTTTTGGCGACAGAACGACAGCATTCGGGGTTCTACTGCGTCTTCCTGATTACTGTCTTGCTTTGCCCCTGTCAATCTGCACGCGTTCGGCCCCATGAAAAGTACCTTGTGACACGGCCCGTAATGATCTTTAATATAAAGAACTGCTCATCTTTGATTTGCGAACCGGCAATAAAAATAAACAAGACCAGGAGCAAAACATGACCCAACGGCATGAAACGGATTATGAGGTAATTGTCATTGGCGCCGGCGTTGCCGGGATATACCAGATCAAGCGCCTCCTCGACAAAGGTATTCGTGCGACGGTGCTGGAGGCCAGCGATAATCTGGGCGGCACCTGGTATAATAACCGCTATCCCGGCGCCAGATTCGACTCCGAAAGCTATACATATGGCTACTCCTTCTCGCCCGAAGTTCTCGATGAATGGCACTGGAAAGAACGGTTTTCGAGCCAGCCGGAGAATCTCCGCTACCTTAATTTCGTCGCCGACAAATTCGGCCTGCGCGATAATATGCAATTCAATTGCAAGGTGGAGGCAGCCTATTTTGAGGAGAATGAGAATATCTGGCGGCTAAAGACCGGCGACGGGCGGGAACTAACCTGCCGTTTCGTGATCATGGCCGTTGGCCTTCTCTCTCAGCCAACGCTACCGAAACTGGAAGGTATCAACGATTTCAAGGGGCCGTCTTTCCATACCTATTACTGGCCGCATGATGGGATCGATCTCAAGGGCAAGAAGGTCGGAATTATCGGAACCGGCGCGACGGCCATCCAGATTATACCGGTCGTCGCCGAGGACGCGGGAGACCTCTTCGTCTTTCAACGCCGCCCGAACTGGAGCGCGCCGCTTAACAACAGCGAAATCTCGAAAGAGGAAATGGCGGATATCCGCTCCCGATACGATAAAATCTTCGATATCTGCAGCAAGACGCCCGGCGGTTTCGTGCATCGACCGGACCGCCGCTCCTTCTATGATGTGACGAAGGAAGAGCGGATCGCCCTATGGGATCGCCTTTATGACGAACCCGGCTTCGGCATATGGCTCAGCAATTTCCGCGAAATCTTCATGGATGAGGCGGCGAATGCCGAATTTTCCGAATATATCGCGAACCGCATCCGCCAGCGGGTGAAGGACCAGGTGGTCGCCAACAAGCTCATTCCGAAAGATCACGGCTTCGGCGTGCAGCGCGTACCGTTGGAGACCGGCTATTTCGAAGCCTATAATCGCGACAACGTTCATCTGGTCGACCTCGCCGAAACGCCGCTTGAACGCGTCACGGAAACGGGTTTGAGAACAACGGCGCAAGACTATGACCTCGACGTGATCGTCTATTCTACAGGCTTCGATGCGATGACCGGCGCGTATGATCATATCGACATCCGCGGCGTCGGCGGCACGAAACTCAAGGATAAATGGGAGGATGGCCCGGAAACATTCTTAGGTATGCTTGTTCACGGCTTCCCGAACCTGCTGATGCCGAACGGCCCGCAAAGCGGCTCCGCTTCCACCAATTATCCCCGTGGTATCGAAAGCGGTGTCAATTGGTGCATGGACCTACTCGAATATATCTGGAGCCATGGCTACCAACGCGCGGAAGCAACGGCCGAGGCGGAGGCGGACTGGACCCATGAAGTCGCCGAGATGTACAAGATCATGCTGATGCGCAAGGCCAAATCCTGGTTTACCGGCTACAACTCCAACGTCAAGGGACATGAGGCCGGGCGCATCCGCTATTTCGTCTATAACGGCGGAACACCGAAATACAACGCCCGGATTTCCGCGATCGCCGGCAACGATTATGAGGGGATCCGCTTCGCGGGGGATCCGGCGTCACAACCGCAAGAGCCTGAAAAATCGCTGGCTTAAGCCGCCTCAGGTGAGTTTGACGACGGCTTTGCCGATCATCTGCCGGTTCTCGATCCGGAGCATGGCCCCCGGAACGGCTTCCAGACCTTCGAGGGGGGCAGTCGGGACGTTGAGCGCGCCGTCACGGATCGCTTGCAGCACGACATCGGCAGCCTCGGCCAGGCGAGCGGGCTTGCGCCAGCGATAATAGCCGAGCACAACACCGAGTACGGATCGGTTCTTGACCAACAATCGGTTGGCGGCGAAATTCGGAATACCCCCACCGGCAAAGCCGATGACGAGGTAGCGTCCGTCCCAATCGAGGCAATGGGCGGCCTGCTCGGCAAAGGATCCGCCGACCGGATCAAGGACAATATCGACATCCCGTCCCTCATTTGCCGCTTTCACCTGCTCGCGAAGGTCGGGACCGTAGATGATTGCCGCGTCGGCGCCGGCGGCGAGACAGGCGGCCGCTTTCGCATCATCGCTGACGGCGGCAATGACTCTCGCGCTGTGAAATTTTGCAAGCTGGACAGCCGACAGTCCGACCCCGCCCGCGGCGCCGCCGATCAGAACGGTATCACCGGGCGCGACCCGCCCCTTTTCAACAAGCGCAATTTCCGAGGTCAGCGCGACGGACAGGAGGGCTGCGGCCTGAACCGGATCGCACCCTTCCGGCAGGAGAAATGTTTCGTAGGCTTTAGCGCAAACATATTCGGCATGACCACCGTCATAGACCAGCGCCGCGACGGAATCGCCAATCTTTAATCCATCGACATCCGGCCCGAGGCCGGCAACGATCCCGCCCACCTCCATTCCGGTCGAAAAAGGCGGTTCATGCTTGTTCTGGTGCTTGTTGCGGCTCATCAGCGTATCGGCAAAGCAGATACCCGCGGCAACGACCTCGATCAGCACTTCGCCGGCTTCGGGCCTGGGCGTCTGTACGTCTTCCACATGAAGGGAGGGGGGGCCAGCGAAGTCCGTACAGATGAGGGCGCGCATCATTAATTTTCCACGTTAGTTAAATAAGTCCAAAAACATGAATTGCGCCGCCACGCATAAGCGCAAGCGGCGCAATTCCTGGGAGAAAGCTTATTTTGCTTCCGGCGGAATCAATTCATCCGGAACCTCAACACCCACTTCCTTGTAGTATTTATAAGCACCGATATGCAGCGGCATATTCATTTGCTGCAGCCCGGTTTCAGGGGTGATATTCTTCATCCAGGCAGCGGCCTGAGCGAGCTCTGCATTATGGGTGAAAATCCCTTTTGTGATCTTGTAGGCATCTTCTTCACTCATCCATTTGTTCGTGCCGAGACCAACCATTGTGTTCAGGACACGTACATCGGTTTCATTGACGAGATTTTCATATTGACCTTTTGGCAGAGTGACGAAGCCACGCCCCGGCAAGCTTGATGCGGCCTTCATCTCTTCGGAGTCGAGGGCTGAATCAGGAATTCCGAGAATCCGGATTTTGCCGATCGTCGCCAGCTGGGCGACCTGCGGGCTGGGAATGGAGGTCGGCACGAAATAGACGTCGACCTGCTTATCCTGGAATGCCTGCAGGGCAGAACTCCAATCCAAATTAATGGCGTCAAAATCTTTCTTCGGCTCATAGCCCGTCGAGCCCTTGATTATCTGTTCGACGACAGTCCGCGCCGCGCCGGACGGCGGGCCGGTAAAGATGCGCTTTCCTTTGATATCATCAAGGGTTTCGATACCGGAATCAGCCCAAACAATCCCATGGTAGGAACCGAGCGGATAGTTGAGGATACCGCGAAGCTCCGCGAAAAGCTCCTTTGAGTCGGCCATCTTGGCATACATCTTGGTGCCGGTTTTCATAAAGTGATTGATCGATACAGCAGTCACGAACAGATCAAGGTCTTTCTTGGCCGCGTCAACAGCCTGCCGGGTTGCCGGGGCGCCGGTTGAAAGCTGAATCTTGTAGCCATATTCCTTTTTCAGGATCTCAATCGCTGCAATCGAGAAAGTTGTCGACGGAGACGCCGAGCCAAGAGACGCCATCTTGAACGACTCGGCTGCGCCAACTGTTTGCGTCACAGCCAGCGTTGCCGCCAATCCGACGACGGCCGCCCCCATTGATTTAAGTAAACTTCTTCTTCTCATTGGTTTCTCCCTTTTTCTTTTCTAGTTTTACAATTACGTCTTCTAACCTGGTAATTTGCGGCGGGACCGGATGGTGCCGAAAGTGATCAGTGACAGGCCGATCACCAGGAAGGCAATCTGCAAAGTCGGTATCTGGATCAACAGGCCCGCGCCTGCAAGTCCGCGCAACAACCTCTCCGGTTTCCCGAGTAGCTGCCTCTCATACCCTATCAGGGCTGTATTAATGAGCCAGATTGCGAGAGACAGACATATTGTTACCCGCAAAAAACTGACAGGGTCGAACGTCCCGACCAACAGCAACGACGGCTCATAAACGAAAATAAACGGAATGATAAATCCGACCAGTGCGAGTCGCACAGCAATCGCCGCTGTCGTAAATGGATGAGCATTGGCAATCGGTGCGGCCGCAAAGGCGCCGATGGCAACCGGCGGCGTAATCGCCGAGAGAACGCCGAAATAGAAGACGAACATATGCGTTGCCAAGAGTTCCGCCCCCAGCCTCTGCATGACCGGACCGAGCACGAGAATAATAATCAGGTAGGCGGGTAACGTGGGCATGCCCATGCCGAGAACCAGTGCGGCCAGCGCCGTCGTCATCAGCGCGGCGAGCAACGAGAATTCGCTAAATTCCGCGACCACGGAGGCGAAGGAAATGCCAAGCCCGGTCAGGTTCAATACGCCGAGAATGACGCCAATACAACCCACTGCCACAATAATCCAGGCGCAGGACCGGCCCGCTTTTTTCAGCGTCTCCCAGATAACCGCCGGATTCTCCCGATTGCGCTTGTTGAAGGCGCCGAGAATCACGGCCGCGACAATCGCCCAGAATCCCGCAAGCGCAGGCGAACGTCCCATCACCAGCACGAAAACGATTGTCGCGATGGGAATGATAAACATCAGACAGGCGATCAGGTCCTTGCGGTTAAGCGGAGGCCGCTCTGATTCCGGAACCGGCTCGATCCCGTCCGCGCCCGCCTGAATGGAGATGGAGGCAAAAAGCGATCCATAATAAAAGAGTGCCGGAATCAGGGCTGCGATACAGATCGTCGTATAGGCCTCCCCCGTCAGATCGGCCATCAGAAATGCCGCCGCGCCCATCACGGGCGGAACGATCTGGCCGCCGGTTGACGCCGCCGCTTCGACGCCGCCCGCCATGGCCGGCGAAAATCCGCGGCGCTTGATCATCGGAATTGTGAAGGAACCGGTACCGACCACATTGGCGGTGACACTTCCCGACATGCTGCCGAAAACGGCGCTGGCGACAACGGCGGAATGGGCAGGCCCCCCGCGTGTCTTACCGGTAAGCGCAACGGAGGCGCGGATCAGCGCATCACTTGCGCCGGTACTTTCCAGAATGACACCAAAAACGACAAAAATCAGCACGACCTGCAGCACAACCCCCATTGGCAGGCCGAAAACTCCCTGGAAACTGTACCAGATTGTCTGCATGGAACGATTAAGCGTGAAGCCGGAATGGTGGAGGAACCCCGGAAGATACTGTCCGTAGAGACAATAGAGAATACCGAGGGCGGCAATGATCACGATGGGCAGGCCAAACAGTCGGCGCGTTGCCTCCAGCAGGACAATCACCGCCGCAAAGGCAATCGCGATATCCTTCGGGTCATACTCAAATATGGTTTCTTCAATGAGGATCTGGATCTCGATGAATTTGAGCGTTCCGTAGACAAAGATGGCGATCAGGATCAGGTCAATTGTCCAGAGAAGCCACAGAGGCGCCTTGCTTAAAACCGGATGGCGGGATCCGGTCGCTCTGTCCGCCAGTGAATTGCCGAGCAGGGCAATGATAACCGCGCCGCAAAGTATCCAGGAACGTCCGTAGGTAATGTCCCAACCGCCGACGATTGCCACATAAATCGCCTGCAGCGCGAGCGCCACACCGATCAGCGAAACGGCCCAGGTCACCAATGATTTAAAATTGATATCCACCGATACGCTCCTATTCCTAAAACCCGCCGGGCGCGATGTAGGGACATTCTGCGATGCTCCATTCCGGGACCGGCTCGGTCTTGAATATCTGGCGGAGATGCACCTCGTCCGGACCGTCGCCGATGCGAAACCAGCGCGCATAGCTATGCGCATGGTGGATCAGCGTATCGTCGGTGCCGCCCATGGCGCCGAACAGCTGGATGGCGCGGTCTGTAACTTTTTGCAGCATTCGCGGTACAGAAACCTTGACCTGCGAAACGGCGCGCCAGGTGTTGTTGTGCGGGCTGGTATCAAGCAGCCAGGCGGCTTTTTGGATGAAGAGGCGGTTAAGGTCGATATCAATGCGCGCCTCGGCGATCCATTTCTGCACCGTGTCATATTCGACGACGGTACGGCCGAATGTCTTTCGCTCATGGGCCCGTGCGATCATCTGCGCCAGCACCATTTCCGCCATACCAATACAGCGCATCGAATGATGTATCCGGGCCGGACCAAGGCGCACCTGCGCCCCCTTGAACCCCTGCCCGCGCTCGCCCAGGAGGTTCGACTTCGGGACACGGACATTCTCCAGCCGGAATTCGCCGATCGGAGCGACGAAATCCTCCCAACCCATAAAGCGGAGCTCCCTCACGAGGGTAAGACCGGGGGTATCGATCGGGACAAGGACCATGCTGTGCTGCGCCGTGCGGCCGGCATCCGGATCGCTAACGCCCATGACAATAAGGAAGGAACAATCGGGATGGGCGCCACCGGTCGCGAACCATTTGCGGCCATTGAGAACAAGCTCATCCCCCTCTTCCCGTATTTCCGTCGCGATATTCGTCGCATCTGACGAGGCAACATCGGGCTCCGTCATCGCGAAGGAAGAACGGGTTTCGCCATTCAGCAGCGGATTGAGGTATTTTTCCTTCTGTTCCGGTGTCACAAGCGCCTGCAGCATCGCCATATTGGGCACTTCGGGCGCATGGCAATTAAACACCATTGAGCCCCAGGGCAGCCGACCGAGAATTTCGGCGATCGGCGCGAACTCGAGATTGGTGAGTCTTGTTCCCGGTTCGTCATCAGCAAGATTGGGAAGCCCGAGATTCCAGAGCCCCAGCTCCTTCGCCTTTTCCTGAATTTCCTTGATGAAAACAGGCGGTTTACGATCACGACAAACGGTCTGCACCCATTCGCGATGACGCGGTAAAACTTCTTTGTCAAAGAAATCCTCGGCGCACCGAAGGATTTCTTCGCTTTTCGGGCTTAAATTGAAATCCATAGTCCCTGTCGTTTAATTATTTTTTATGTTTGACTATTTTGTTTTATATATAGTAACAAATGATGTCAATAGCCGCAAAAATAAAAACAACTCACGGGATTTCGAATGACGACCAACAACCAATCCGGCCCCCTTTCCGGCCTGCGTATCCTTGATATCGCAACCATTATCGCCGCGCCTTTTGCCGGCACATTGCTTGCCGATTTCGGTGCCGATGTGGTCAAGCTGGAATTACCGGGCACCGGTGACGGCATGCGTGGATTCCCGCCCTTCAAGGAGGGAAAATCGCTTTGGTGGAAGGCCGCCAACCGGGGCAAGCAATTCGGCACGCTTGATTTGCGGAAACCGGAAGGGGCGGAAATTCTCCTGAAGATGCTGCCGGAATTTGACGTCCTGATCGAGAATTTCAAACCGGGCACGCTGGACCGCTGGGGCCTCGACCGGGAAACCCTGTGGAACGCCAATCCCAAGCTGGTCATTCTCCGGGTCACGGCCTTCGGCCAGACCGGTCCCTATATCAACCAGCCGGGTTTCGCCCGCATTTTTGAAGCCATGGGCGGCCTCACCCATATCACGGGCGATGCGGACCGCCCGCCGGTCCATACCGGCTACCCGATCTCCGACGCGTTCGGCGGCGTTTTCGGCGCCATGTCGATTCTTGCCGCCCTTTATAAGGTTGCGAGCGGGGAGACCGCAAAAGGCGAGGAGATAGATCTGTCACTGACAGAGGCAACCTTCCGGCTGCTTGATTTTCTGGCCATCGAATATGACCAGCTTGGCGAAGTGCGCGAGAGAAGCGGCAATCGCAACCAGTATTCCGCGCCGTCGGATGTGTATCTGACGAGCGACAAGAAATATGTCTCGCTCGCGGGCAGCACCAACGCTACTTTCAGGGGAAACGCAACGGCGGTCGGACGACCGGAACTCGCCGACGACCCCCGCTTTGCAACGAACGGTCTTCGGGTTCAGAATGCGGCCGAACTTGACAAGATCTTCGGCAGCTGGATCTCCTCGCACACGCTTGATGAGGTGCTGGATGCCTTTGCGAAAGCCAAGGGGACCATTGCGCCGATCTATTCCATCGAGCAGATTTTCAACGATCCGCAATATCAGGCGCGCGACGCCATCGTCTCCGTTCCCGATGAGGATTTCGGTTCCGTCCGGGTACAGGGAGTGGTTCCGAAGTTTACCCGTAATCCGGGAAAAATAAGATGGACGGCGAAGGGTCTTGGCGCGGATAATGAGAAAGTGTTTGAAGAATTTCTGGGGATGAGCAGAGAGGATATTGATGCTTACCGGGAAAGAGGAATTATATGAGCGACAATCAAACCAATCTGATAGATCGCGTCGAAAAAAGACGTATATCTCTGGATAAGATGGAGGACAGGGATAGCTCCCTTTCTTCCACCCTTATTCGCGGCCTGGAAATACTAGGCTGTTTTCAGGTCGGGGAACAGAGCCTGACAAACGCGCAGATCGCGGCGCGGGTCGGCATCAACAAGGCAACTGTATCGCGTCTTTGCAAGACGCTCATCTCCATGCGCTATTTAAGGCGCGATCCGAATGGCGGCTTCCGCCTCGCCCCCGGTGTTCTGGCGCTCTCTTATCCGATCCTGTCGTCGATGAAATGGCGGCAGCAGGCGATCGGGATAATGCGTGATTTCGCTGATTTCGCGAAAGGCAATGCCCATCTCTCCGTCTTTAACGGTCCGGACGCCGTTTATATCCAGACCGCCGGTGACATTTCCAATTTCCCGCATGTTCCGGAAATGGGCATGACCATACCGCTTGCTGATTCAGCGACCGGTCGCTCTCTTCTCTCCATGCTGTCGGAAGAGGAACGGGCCGAGAAATTTATAGAGATCGAGCTTGCCTATCCCGGCGCATTGGCGCGGAGTGGAGACAGGATCGAAAAAGGCATAAAAAGCTGCAAAGAACGGGGTTTCTGCGCCTCTTTCGGCGAATGGCGGGCAAATATTTACGCGATTTCGGCGCCCGTCGGACGGACGTCTGACGGCCTTGACGTGACAATTTCCTGCGGTATCCCTGCCTATCGCGCCCGCAAGGAGGAGGTGGAGAATGACCTCGGGCCGCGCCTTGCCTCGGTCGCGCAAAACCTGCGTCTTTTCAATATTTTCGGGACCTGAAAACAACAAAAACAAGGACAAGACCATGAAACTGACGTCACCAATCTGCGAGAAAATGGGCATCCGCTACCCGGTCTTCGGCCTCGCCCATAGTATCGATGTGATGGTGGCGCTGGCGAAAGCAGGCGGATATCCGGTATTCGGCGCAGCGCGCAGCATGCCCGAGGAAATTGCCGAAGAGGCCCGGATCATGAAGGAGGAACTCGGCGACCTTCCCTTCGGGATAGACCTGATGCTGCCAACCTCGGTCGGTGACGAGACAGATCGCCGCGCAAGTCTGGCGGCGCTTCCCCGCGAGCATAAGGAATTTGTCTGCAAGATCGCCGATAAATACAAGGTGCCGCGCGCAACGAAACCGACGTTTTTTTCCTCGCAAATCCGCTCCCAGCAGCTATTCGAGGAACAGATGGCGGCAACACTTGAATCCCAGGCCCATAGTTTTGCCTCCGCTGTCGGCATGCCGCCGGAAATGATCAAGCGGGCCAAGGACCACGGCAAGATCACCTTCTCCCTTGTTGGCGCGCCGCGCCATGCCGAAAAGGCGAAGGCGGCCGGAGTTGATGTGATCGTCGCGCAAGGCTATGACGCGGGCGGACATACGGGTCCGATCGGTACTTTCTCACTCGTCCCGCAGGTTGTCGATGTTGCGGGCGATATCCCTGTCCTCGCGGCGGGCGGCGTTGGCCATGGACGACATATTGCCGCTTCCTTCGCGCTCGGGGCACAAGGCGTCTGGCTTGGCACCGCCTGGCTTGCGTCAAAGGAACATGCGCTATGCGAAGCGCTTCTGGCCAAGCTCCTGAAAGCTGACAGCCTGGATACCACAATCTCGCTCAGTCATAGCGGCAAGTCCTGCCGCCTGATCAAGTCCGCATGGACCGACGAATGGGACCGGCCCGACGCACCGAAGCCCCTTAAAATGCCCTATCAGCAGGTCCTCACCGCCGATATCATCGCCGGGATCAATGAGCATGAGATCGAACCGCTTATCTATGAGGCGACGGGCCAGAGCATCGCCTGGTTCAACGAGCTTAAAACCGTCGACGAGATCATGCAGCGGCTGGTCACCGAAAGCGAGACTGCCTTTTCAAACATGAACCAGCTGCTCGCCGGCTGACCCCTCCTCCACCAATCCCTGAAGAGATATAAAATGATACGTGATAAAGAAGCACTCGAAAAACAACGCAGGGACGTCCGTGAATGGGTTGAAAAGGTCGCTATCCCGAATGAGGACAGGGTCGCCGAGTTGAACGAGGTTCCACAGGATCTGGTCGACGATATGCAGGCGCGCGGTTTCTTCGCCTGGGCAGTGCCGGAAGAATATGGCGGACTTGGCCTCACCACAGAGGAACTCGTCCTGATGGCGTTCGAGCTGTCCTACTGCTCCGTCGCCTATCGCGCGCGAGTTGGCACCAACACCGGAATCGGCAGCGAATCCTTGATTGTCGACGGTACGGAGGAACAGAAACGAAAATATCTGCCAAAACTCGCCGCCGGAGAGATCGTCGGATGTTTCGCGCTGACGGAACGTGAAGCCGGATCACAGGCGACGGCGCTTAAAACGACAGCCCTCAAAAAAGGCAATCATTATGTGCTGAACGGCTCCAAGGCCTTTATTACCAACGCGCCGATTTCCGACCTTTTCACCGTTTTCGCCCGCACGGACCCATCGGATGACAGCCACCGCGGCATCAGCGCCTTTCTCGTCGATCGCGATACGCCGGGCCTCACGGTTGGACCTGCTTACAAGATGATGGGGCAATCCGGCTCCCCGGTCTCGGAAATTCATTTTGAGAATTGCGAGATCACGCCGGACAGGCTGCTTGGCGGCGAGGAAGGCGTCGGCTTCAAGACGGCCATGAAGGCGCTCAATAAACAGCGTATTCATCTTTCCGCCCTCAGCACTGGCCCGGCCATGCGGATGCTGGATGATGCGGCTAAATATTCCTTGGAAAGAAAACAGTTCGGGCATCCCATCGGCGATTTCCAGCTGGTTCAGGCGATGATCGCCGACAGTCATGTGGATGTGGCGGCCGCGCGGACCCTGATCCTCGATACGGCGCGCAAGCGGGACGACGGCATCGACATCACGCTGGAAGCCTCCATGTGCAAATATTTCGCGACCGAGATGTGCGGGCGCATCGCGGACCGGGCGGTGCAGATTTTTGGCGGCTCCGGCTATGTCGCCGATTACAGCAGCATCGAACGCTTCTATCGCGATGTCCGTCTGTTCCGGCTCTACGAAGGCACCAGCCAAATCCATCAGCTCAATATTGCGAAGAAAACCCTCGAGCGGATTGGCAAGACGGGCACCGTGCGGATTTAAGGCTGCCCGCAATTTCTCAAGTCGAACAACAAAGAACAACGCGTAAAGCGAGAAGGACAGCGATATGGAAGACTACAAGCCCCATTGGCCGGACCCGGTTACCGCCCCTGAGGGCGCGCCGAATATTCTGGTGGTTCTTTTCGATGATGTCGGTTTTTCTGATTTCGGCTGCTACGGCTCGCCGATCAAAACGCCGACCATCGATAAACTCGCGGAAAAGGGCGTGCGCTACACCGGCTTTCATACAACGGCCATGTGCTCAACCACGCGGGCGGCGCTTCTCACCGGACGCAACCATCATTCCGTCGGTGTCGGCTGCCTTGCCAATTTCGACAGTGGCTATCCCGGCTATCGCGGCAAGATTGCGAAAACGGCCGGAACCCTTGCGGAGATGCTGCGCCCCAATGGCTATCGCAATTATATGATCGGGAAATGGCACGTAAATCCGCTCAATGAGAGTGGCCCCACGGGTCCCTTCGACGGCTGGCCTCTTTCTCGGGGCTTCGACCGCTTCTATGGCTTTCTCGATGCGGAAACCGATCAATATGCGCCGGAACTGGTCCGCGATAACGGGCATGTCGATCCGCCCGGCACTTACGCCTCCGGTTATCACCTGACCGAGGATCTTGTGGATAAGTCCATCCAGATGCTGGCCGAGCATGAGGCCGCTTTGGACGGAACGCCATGGCTCCTCTGGTGCGCCTTCGGCGCCTGTCATGCCCCCCATCAGGCGCCGAAGGAAATCATCAAGAGCTATGATCCGATGTTCGAAAGCGGCTGGGACAAGGAACGGGCGCAGCGCCTCGCCCGTCAGAAGGAACTCGGCATCGTTCCGGAAAATACGGAATTGCCGCCGCGCAATGACGGCGTCAAGGGCTGGGACGAGTTCGGCCCGGAGGAACAGCGCCTGTTCACCCGCCTGCAGTCGGCCTATGCCGGAATGTTGGATCACACGGACCGCCATATCGCCCGGATTGTCGAGTTCCTGGAGGAAACCGGCCAGATGGACAATACGCTGATCCTGGTCCTCTCCGACAATGGCGCGAGCCAGGAAGGCGGTCGCAACGGCCTGATCAATGCGATGGGCCCGTTCAATCTGCGGCCCGAACCAATGGAGGAGAAACTTGCCCGGATCGAGGATATCGGCGGGCCCGATACCCATACAAACTTCCCCCATGGCTGGGCAATGGCTGCGAATACGCCGCTGAAACGCTATAAGCAGAACACCCATGGCGGCGGCATCCGCGATCCGCTGATCATCAGCTGGCCGAAGGCGATCCCGGCGCGCGGCGAGCTTCGTCACCAGTTCGCCCATTGTTCCGACGTCGTGCCCACCCTGCTCGACCTGCTAAAGATTGAGCCGCCTGCGAGCGTCAACGGCATTCCCCAACAGCCGATCGAGGGACAGAGTTTCAAGGACAGCCTTTTCGATCCCGAGGCGCCATCGCGCGACAAGCCGCAGTATTTCGAGATGTTCGGTCATCGCGGCATCTGGAAGGACGGCTGGAAGGCGGTTGCCTTCCATCCCATGGGAACACCATTCGAAAACGATACCTGGGAACTCTACAATCTCGATGAGGATTTTTCCGAATGCCGTGACCTAGCCGCCGATCATCCCGAAAAGCTGGAGCAAATGATCGAGACTTGGTGGGAGGAAGCGAAGAAGCATCAGGTGCTGCCGCTCGATGATCGTTTCGCGCCGCGTTTCGCCGAAAATGCCGAACGCCTGCAAGGAGGGCGCACCAAAGCGATCTTCCACAGGGGTGTCGGCCATATCCCCTCTGACGTCGCGCCAGATCTGCGCAGCCGCAATTACCGGATTGAGGCCGACGCCGACATCCTGAATGATGCCAGCAACGGCGTTCTGATCGCCCATGGGGATACCACCTCGGGCTACAGCCTTTTCATGCAGGACGGACATCTTGTCCATGACCTCAATATCGGTGGGGAGCATGTGGTTGTCCGCTCCGACAGCAAAGTGCCCCCGGGACGCCATATCCTTGGCCTCCGGGTTGAGCGGCTCACGCGCGAGGCCAAACCGAAGATGGGCAAGGGCATGGGCAAGAGCCGCTACATCCTTACTATCGACGGCGAGGACGCGGGCTCAGTCGAGAGTAATTTGGGCTTCTTCATGCTGATTTCGTGGTCCGGGCTGGATATCGGACGGGATCGCGGCAATCCGGTTGGTGACTATGAGGCGCCGTTCGAATTTGACGGATTTCTCAGGAAGGTAACGGTCCATATGGAGACGCAAACCCTCGACGGCGACGGTGTCGGCAAGGCGGAGATGGCGCGGGAATAACCTGCGCCGCTACAAATTTTTAGCTTTCGCCGCGAAGCTCTACCCGTCGGATCTTGCCGGAAATCGTTTTCGGCAGGCTGTCGACGAACTCGATTTGCCGGGGATATTTATAGGGCGCCGTCAGGTTCTTGCAAAAATCCTGAATATCCGCGATGAGCTCGGGTCCCGCCTTCTCCGGCGTCTTGAGAATGATGAAGGCTTTCACCAGTTGTCCGCGCGTCTCGTCCGGCACGCCGATGACGGCACTTTCGACAACTTCGGGATGTTCAAGCAAAGCGCTTTCCACCTCGAAGGGGCTTATCCGATAGGCGCCGGAGCTGATCAGGTCATCCGCACGCCCCTCAAACCAGATGTATCCGTCCGCATCTCTTCTCGCGGTATCGCCGGTATAATACCAGCCATTTCGGAATGATCCGGTATCGGGTGCGCCGTCGGTGTAATAACCGTCAAAAAGGCCGGGCGGCCAGCTCCCCTCGGTCCGGATGGCGATATGCCCGACATCGTTGTCCGGCATGCGGCGGCCGTCATCATCGATGATATCAATGTCGAAGCCCGGGACCGGCTTGCCCATGGAGCCAAAGCGCGTTTCCATCCCCGGGAAGTTGCCGACGATATTGATCGTCTCCGTCTGGCCGTATCCGTCGGCGATGACATTGCCGGTATTTTTCTGCCAGTAGCGAATGACTTCGGGATTAAGTGGCTCTCCGGCCCCAAGTGACCGCCGCAGGGAGGAAAAATCGAACCCACTCAAATCCTGCTGCGCGAACAGGCGATAGACCGTCGGCGGTGCGCAGAAAGTGGAGACTCCCAGGCGCTCGATCAGCCTGAGATGGAAAATGGGATCAAACGCCCCCTCCCCGTCGTAAAGCACAACCTTCGATCCGGCGAGCAATGGTGGGAACAGCAGGCCCCAAGCCGCTTTCGCCCAGCCGGTGTCTGTCAGGGTCCAATGTACGTCGCCCTCCCGCAGGTCCATCCAGAAAAGCGCCGTCGCCACATGGGTCAGGGCATAACCGAAATCCCGCGGCACCATTTTCGGCATCGAAGTGGTACCGGAGGTGAAATAGGTCATCATGATGTCGGAGGACACGGTCGGGGGCGCATCTTTCCGTTCAAGAACCGGAGACGCGGCAGCCGTCAGATCTTCAAAGGAGTGCCAGCCCGGATGGCTGCCGCCGACAACGATGAAATGTTCAAGGGTTGGACATTCGCCGCGCACCTGATCAACCTTGGCGCAATGTTCCGGTGTCACGACGATGAAGCGCGCATTCGATCTCTGAACCCGATAGGCAATATCCTTCGCCGTTAGGAGGTTCGTCCCCGGCATCGACACCGCGCCGATTTTCATGCAGCCGAACAGCACGGTGTACCATTCCGGAATCCGGCCAATGACAAGACAGCCGAAATCCCCTTTTGTTATACCAAGGGACAGGAAGGCGTTGGCAAGGCGGCTTGATTGGTCGGAGAAATCCGAATAGCTGATGTTCCGGATCGTCTGGCCATCGTGCGAAACCGCAATCACGGCAATGCCGTCCTTCTCCGTCGCCCGCTTGTCGATAACGTCAAAGGCGAAATTGAAATCTTCCGGAATATCGATATGAAAATTTTTCACCGCCACCGAATAGTCGCGGTTGAACTGACTCAAATCCATCGTCACCTCCCGTGCTGACGCTGTCTCTTTTTTTGGATCCAGCGGTCTGTTGCCGCTTTTCCCCCTGCTGCGAATATATTCTCTCCGGCGATCATAGCACAGGCCCGCGGCAGGGCATTCTTTTTCCGCTATCCGCAGCACTGCGGAAAGGTCACATTGAATCTGGCTCGCCACAGTCACCTTGGTTTGGCAACCGGTCAATGGTCTTGATGCGGAATATCAGACTGCGATCAGCGAGAAGAAAGCCCGGTCTATAGTGCGTCGGACCTGTTCAAAATTTGAAACGGTCCAACGCCGGATCCTTGATGTCCCGCATTCCGGCGGCCATGTCGCCCATTTCCGTGAGGCCCCTTTCATCCACCATCAAATCGCAAAAGAGTGTCCGTTCGCGCGCAAATCCTTCTTCCGGAACACGGTTATCGACACCCTGGATCAGGTCCTTGATATGGCCCACCGCCTTTGACGATCGCGCGGCCAGAAGCCCGGCAATTTCCAAAGCCCTTTCCAGCACGTCCCCCTCGATGCATTGGCTCGCGAGACCCATCGCCACGGCCTCACGCGGGGACAGCGTCCGACCGAGCAACATCAGTTCCAGGGCCTTTGCCTTGCCGATGAGACGCGTCATGCGCTGCGTGCCACCGGCGCCGGGCAGTATTCCCAAATTCACTTCCGGAAGGCCAAGGTCATAGGGCCCGTCCTTTACAATCCGGATATCGCAGGCGAGCGCAAGCTCGAACCCGCCGCCCATTGCCGTGCCGTTGATCGCGGCGATAAAGGGTTTGGGCATCGCCTCGATACGGCTGTAGCATCTATGAATCGGAGCTTCGGGCACGGGTCGGGCGGGATCGAATTTGAGGCCGCGTTCCGCCATGGCCTTGCTCCGTTCAAAAAGAAGACCGACATCATAATGCCGGATAAAGACATTCGGCTCCGCGCCGGTCAGGATAACGACCCGGATCTCCGCATCTTGTTCGATCTCGCCGAGCATCGCGTCGAGCTCCGCCTCCGTCTTGTCGTCCATGAAATTCATCGGCGGATTTCTGAACTTCACGATAGCGATATGATTTTCCCGCGTGAGGCTAAGCTGAGCCATTTTCTGCTCCTTTCATTATTGATTTTTCTCGGGCAGGACGCCGAAACGCCGACCTTGACGCGCTATCCTCACATCAAGTAGACGCAAGGGCAACCGGCGAGTTATTAGCGCCTAAATAGCCTGGCGGCGTTTCCCGGCTTGTTAAAATATCCGCGCTCCGCTATGAAATCGCACACTTTCGAACAAATTATCACCATCATCGACAGGTAAAGCCACGGGATGACCGTCTTCAAAATTCCATTTCTTGCCCTTGGCCTCGTTATGGCCCTGTGTAGCGCTGCCCTCGCCGATGATGGTTCCGAGACGGAAGAGGCCGAGACGGGCACCTTCACTTTCGTTCTCGAGAACGACCTCTTTTTCGGGCGCGACCGGGACTATACAAACGGTATCATGCTTGCCTGGATGTCAGAGCCGGATTATGCGCCGCTCTGGGCGCTTAAGACCGCGCGGCTTCTACCTTTCTTTCCTGAGGACGGAAAGGTCCGCTCCAGCTACGCAATCGGGCAGAATATGTACACGCCGAATGACATCACCGATCCCAACCCGCCGCTGGACGAGCGTCCCTATGCCGGTTGGTTATACGCCGCCGTCGGCATCGTCGTTGAAACCGGGGAGCAGCAGCTTGATCAGTTCCAACTGCAATTCGGCGTGATAGGGCCCGCCTCACTTGCCGAACAGTCGCAAACATTCGTGCACAAGGTTATCGGCTCCGAAAAACCGCAAGGCTGGGATACTCAGCTCAAGAATGAGCCCGGACTGGTCATAACCTATCAAAGGAGCTGGCGGGCGCTGGTCTCGACGGAGATCAACGGATTCTCCATTGATATGACACCGCATATCGGCGGCGCTCTTGGCAATGTCTATACCTATGCCAACGCCGGCGCGACCATGCGCTTCGGCTGGAACCTTCCGAATGACTACGGACCGCCGCGCATTCAACCGGGCCTTCCGGGCTCCGGCTTTTTCGAGCAGAATGACGTATTCGGTCTTTATTTCTTCGCCGGCCTGGATGCCCGCGCCGTCGCCAGGAATATCTTTCTCGACGGAAACACGTTCCGGGACAGCCGCAGCGTCGACAAAGAACCGCTTGTCGCCGATGCGCAGGTTGGCGTCGCGGTGACAATCCATGACGCGCGGCTCGCCTTCACGCATGTGTTTCGCTCTCATGAATATAAGGGACAGACAGGTGACGATGAATTCGGCGCGATCAGCCTTTCGGTTCCATTTTAACGACTGGATGACATGAATCCCTTCCCTTTGCGCCGTCATCGCCCGACCGCGGCAGCCAGTTAGGTCTTGTCCTATTTCGGCCCTTTCATCTGCAACCGAATCCCGATAGATAGGAGGATACCAATGCCCTTCAAAAATAACGGGCCGGCAACTTGTCAGGAGAGATGATCGATGACCCACCTCTGGGTACGCGCCGAGCAGCGCGAACATGAACAACGCGTCGGCGTCACACCTGAAGGCGCGCGGGCGCTCATGGCGGCGGGCATGCAGGTCACCATAGAAGATTCAAGCTGCCGCGCCCTCCCTATCGAGGCATATCTCGAAGCCGGCTGCACCATCGCCAGGGAAGGCAGCTGGCCGAATGCACCGGAAGAGGCCATTATCCTCGGCCTCAAAGAATTGCCCGCGAGCGCCGAACCCCTTCGCCATCGGCATATCATGTTCGGTCACGCCTTCAAGGGTCAGGCGGATGGTCCCGCCCTGCTCCGTCGGTTCAAGGAAGGCGGTGGCACGCTCTATGACCTTGAATACCTGACGGACGAAAATGGGCGTCGCGTCGCCGCCTTCGGCTATTGGGCCGGATTTGCAGGCGCCGCGATCGGCGTCATGGTCTGGACGGCGGAGCAACTCGGCGAAGGACCGGGACCGAAGAAGGTTGGCGTTTATCCCGGCAGGGATACGCTTATCGGGGACTTGAAAGAGCGTCTTGCAAAGGCGCTGGAGACGGGCGCGCAAAAACCAAGCGCCATCGTCATCGGTGCCCTTGGCCGCGTCGGAACCGGGGCCGGCGATTGCCTTGAGGCCCTCGGCCTCCCCGTCACCCGGTGGGACATGCAGGAAACGGCACATGGGGGACCCTTTCCCGAAATTCTCGATCATGATATTTTCGTGAACTGCATTCTTGCCCGCGAGGGCGTGCCCGTGTTCGTTCCAAAATCGGCGCTATCGGCCCCGCGCCGCCTGTCAGTGATTGCGGATGTTTCCTGCGATCCCAGCAGTCCCTTTAATCCGATCCCGGTCTATGAACACGCCACTTCCTTTGATGATCCGGTGATCCGCGTATCTGAGGGGCGACCGCCGCTTGACGTGATGGCGATCGACAATCTCCCCTCCATGCTGCCGGTCGAGAGCAGCGAGGATTATGCCGCGCAGCTGTTCCCCTCGCTTCTCACACTTGACGACATCGAAGGCGGCGTATGGGGACGCGCAAGGAAAATCTTTGATAAACATATTTCTGATATATAAATATGTTATATATCAGATAGTTAGAGTATTATTCTAATAAAGTATCGAAAATAAAATTTCTAAGAAATTAACCGGTTAACTACTATTTATACAGTATTTTGACCATCTCGTCTCGCATGATGAATTTCTGCGGCTTACCGGTTACGGTCATCGGTAATTCGGACACAAATCGCACATAGCGCGGCACTTTGTAATGGGCGATCTGGTCCTTGCAATAGGCCTTTACTCCGTCCTCATCGAGAGGGGATCCGTCGCGTTTGACGATCCAGGTGCAGACCTCCTCGCCGAATTTTTTATCGGGTACGCCAAAAACCTGCACTTCCTGAATGTCTGGATGGGTGAAGAGAAATTCCTCGATCTCGCGCGGATAAATATTCTCGCCACCCCGGATGATCATGTCCTTAAGACGTCCGACGATCTGGCAATAACCTTCCGCATCGAGAACGGCAAGATCGCCCGTCCGCATCCAGCCGCCATCGACGATCGCATCTTTGGTTCTCTCCTCATCATCCCAATAGCCGCGCATCACGGAATAGCCCTTCGTCCAGAGCTCGCCTTGTTGACCAACCGGGACATCGGCGCCAGTCTCGTCAACAATCCGGACTTCCACATGAGGATGGATCCGACCAACGGTGGAGACACGTTTTTCGATCGGATCATCGACATTGCTCTGGAAGGAAACGGGAGAGGTCTCCGTCATTCCGTAACAGATTGTCACCTCCGACATATGCATGCGGTCATTGACCTTCTTCATGACCTCGATGGGGCATGGCGCGCCCGCCATCACGCCCGTTCGAAGACTTGAAATATCCAACTCCTTCAACAGCGGGTGATCAACCATGGCAACAAACATCGTCGGCACACCATAAAGCGCCGTGCAGCGCGCCTTTGCAACGGCCTGCAAGGTATCGACGGGATCAAAAGCCTCCCCCGGGAACACCATGGCCGCGCCCGTATTCACGCAACCAAGCGAGCCCATGACCATGCCAAAACAGTGATAGAGGGGCACCGGGATGCAGAGCCGGTCCTCTTCCGTAAAATTCATGCGCCCGACCGTATGGGCGGCATTATTGACGATATTGAAATGGGTCAAGGTCGCCCCTTTCGGCGCCCCTGTCGTCCCGGACGTAAACTGGATATTGATCGGATCATCGGGAGAGAGCGATTTCGAAATCTTGTCAAGGCGCGCTAGGTCCGCGGCGGCGCCCATTTTTTGAACGCGCGCAAAGGGAAAGATGCCATCGCCGGGATCGCCGGTTATGCCAATTACGGTCTCAAGTTTGGGAAGCTTTGCCGATTTCAGCTGGCCGGGTACGGAATTTTCAAGCTCCGGCGCCAGCGTTCGGATCATCTTCAGATAATCCGATGTCTTGAACTTATCCGCGGCGATCAATGCCCGGCAACCGGATTTGTTAAGCGCATATTCGAGTTCGGACAAACGGTAGGCGGGATTGATATTAACGAGAATCAATCCCAGCCGCGCCGTCGCATATTGAGTAAGAATCCATTGCAGATTATTGGGTGACCAAATACCGATACGGTCGCCTTTTTCAAGACCGAGTGCCAATAATCCGGCGGCCAATTCGTCTACATGGCGGTCAAATTCTGCATAGGTCAGGGAAATTCCGAGCAGCGGGAACGCAACCGCCTCCCGCGATCCAAATTTCGCAACCGTCTCTTTCAACATATCGGGAATTGTCTGGCGGCGAAGCGGGTTGGACGTTTCCCCTGCGACATAGGATCTGTTGCCGACGGGCGCAATGACCGGTTGCCCGTCTCGCATATGCGCGCCTTTTTGCATGCCCCGTTCATATGCAGTTGACATGTTATCCTCCCGAAATATTCGTCATTTGCGGATATTTTACGCCAATCCGTTCGCCATGTCACATGAACTTGCTAACCCGGCCGCTCATCCGGCGAGATGGAAACCGAGGACGAAAAATCCCTGTCAAAAACACCCGCAATTGTCATTCACGTCGGCAGATCAGGGCGTGTTAATCGCCCATATTCAGCTCAAGCTTTTTTCGCATTTTTGACGATGGCGGCAACGATCACCGGAACGGCTTCGTCCGGAATGTCATGCCCCATACCGTCTATAACAACAATTTCCGATCCGGGAATGGAGTTATGAACGTCCTCCGCACAGCCGAGAGGAACGAGAGGATCCTCGCGGCCATGAATGACGACGACCGGCGCCTTTATTTCGCCAAGATGGGCCACCCGGCTGTCCCCTGACGCAAGGCTCGCCAGCAGATGACGACCGTTGCCATCAGGATAGAAGGACCTGTCGAAGAGAGCGCCAGCGCGCTCCCGTAACACCCTCTCCTCAACCGGAAATGCCGGGCTTCCGATAATTTTCGCTGTCTCGACCGCATCCTCCATCGCTCCTTCGCGGGTTCCTGCGGGATTTCGCGGCCGGGTCAGCCATTCCGCCGCAGCGCCTTCCGGGCGCGGCAATCCCCGCCGGGCGGATGTCGCCATGATGGACGCCATTGACTTCACGCACTCGGGCCGCCGGTACGCTAGCGTCTGGGCAATCGCCCCGCCGTTCGAAGACCCGACAAAATGCGCCTTGTCAAATCCGAGGGCAAGAACCAGTTCGGCGGCGTCATCAGCCAGGTCGTCGAGGGTATAGGGCGCCGTCACTTTTTCCTTGGCCCGCGCCTGGGCAAACGCAGCCGGGATGTCGGCCGGACCCCAATCTTCAAATTTCGTCGATTTTCCGACGTCGCGATTGTCATAAACAATGACATAAAATCCCGCGTCGGCGAGGGCCTTTACGAAAGTCTCGTTCCAGGACATCAGCTGGACACCAAGCCCGCCGATCAGAACCAGCGGATCGCCCGCGGCATCGCCGCGCGTTTCATATTCGATTTCAATCCCGTTAGCGGAAATTTTCGGCATTTCTTTTTTTCTTTCTCACGCGTTGTTGTTCTTGTTTTTTTCTTCGCTGATGACGGCATGGACGTACTGTGGCGCCTATGCTTGCAGAGAAGGCCGCCAGTGCGCAAGCACCTTTTTCATCCAAGTGTGTCGGTTCCCGCCATGTCGCTTTTTTTGGCAGGCGAAACTACTGGGCGGAGCAAAAGCGCATAGGGTGCAAGCCCCTATTCCGACAATTCGCCGCCAAAACGCATGGCGGCATATTCGGGCGCCAGATCGAAGATTTCGGAGATGACGTCTTTATTGATCAGTTCACGACTCGCACCGCCGCCGCGAATCCATCCTTCCTTGATGAAATAACAATTGTCTGTGCAGTGATACGCAAGATTGAGATCATGCATGACGATTACAACCGTTAGCCGCTTCTCTCTGCACAACCTTTGTACAAGATCGAGCAGGTGATGCTGATGTTTGAGATCGAGCGCCGAGGTCGGCTCGTCGAGGAACAGATACGCTTCGTCCCGTTCCCAGATTTGCGCGATAACCCGGGCAAACTGAACCCGTTGTTGCTCCCCGCCGGAAAGCGTGGGAAAGGATCGGTCCCGTAAATGCCAGGCGTCGACAAGCGCCAGTGCGTCATCGGCGATCTCTGAATTCCACGCGTCCGTCTTGTCGAAAGAATAGGGATTGCGCCCCATTGTAACGATCTCATGGGCGGTGAATGGAAAGTTGACGGGTGCCGATTGCGACAGGACAGCCCGCATTCGCGAGAGCGCGTCAAGACTGTAGTCCCAGAGATTCTTTCCGTCGAGAAAAACGGAACCATTGTCGGGCGTGAGTGCGCCGGTCAGGCATTTCAGAAGGGTCGATTTTCCGGCCCCGTTTGGCCCAAGTATCGCGGTTATTTTTCCGGGCTGAAAGGTCGCATAAATATTTGCCAATATCCGCTCCCCGCCAATGGAATAAACAATATTCTCTGCTTCAATCATAACCCGGGCCTTCCGGAATATTGCCGCACCAGAAGCCAGAGGAAAAACGGCCCGCCGATCAGACTGGTCAGCACGCCGACCGGCATTTCCGCGGGCGCGACAATCGTGCGAGCCGCGGTATCCGCCGCCAGCAGTAAAATGGCGCCGAGCAATGCGGAGGCCGGCATCAGCAGGCGGTGGTCCGGCCCAAGCGTGAGACGGATGAGATGCGGGACGACAAGCCCGACAAACCCAATGATCCCACTTACGGAAATTGCCGCGCCCACGGACAGCGCGGTACAGATAACGATCCGTCGTTTTAATCGTTCCGCGTCAACGCCGAGATAGCGGGCTTCGTTCTCCCCGAGAAGCAGCACGTTCAACTCCCGCGCATTACGGATCATGATAATACCAGCCGGCACGACGATACTCGTGACGACGACTACGGAAATCCATAACGCCCCGCCGAGGCTGCCCATCGTCCAGAAAGTAAGCGACCTCAATTGCTGATCATCGCTCAGGAACGTCAGAAACCCGACACCAGCCGCCGAGAGGGCATTGATGGCAATGCCGGTGAGCAGCATATAGGTCCCGGAGAAACTCCCCGTAACTTTTGCGAGGCGAAAAATCGCGAAACAGGAGGCCAATGCGCCGATAAACGCGGCAACGCTCATTCCGTACAGACCGACATATCCTGTAACAGGTCCGGCAAGCACGATGACTATCGCCACAGCGAGGGCGGCGCTTGTCGCAATACCAATCAGCCCGGGATCGGCAAGCGGATTGCGGAACAGACCCTGCATCGCCGCGCCCGAAACGGCGAGAGCAGCCCCGACAACAATCGCGAGGAGAACACGCGGCAACCGGATCGAACTCAGGACCGCAGCCTGCTGTTCCGAAAGGCCGACCGAAATTATCTTGCCCAGGGGAATGGGAACGGCGCCGATCGACATCGCAACAAGAGACGCTGCTGCCAAAATGAGGACAAGCAGCAGAAGCGCCGGCAATTTCATGCGCCTGCGCGTGAACGGGATGGCAATGGTTTTTGACGCGGCGGTCATGGATTGTAGAGCTGCTTGTTAAGCTCGAGGGCGGCCTCGGCCGTTCGCGGACCAAAACCGAGCAGAAGGAGGGCATCCATCGCGATAATCCGGCCGTTCCCGGCAGCCGGCGTGAGCGATAGTCCCGGCACTGATAGAAGCGACGCCTCGCCCCCTGCCTGCGCCAACCCCTGCGTCGTGAGCAGCAGCACGTCCGGCGCCAGGCTGGCGGCCGATTCCGGGGACAGCGGCTTGTATCCTTCATAATCTGCTACGGCGTTGATGCCCCCCGCAAGACGGATAATGCTATCGGCGGCCGTATTTTTTCCGGCAACCATCGGCGCGCCGCCGCTGTGCTGCAGGATGAACATAACGTGCGGCGGATCAGTCTGGCGGTCTGATACTTCCCGTAGCCGATCTTGCATTCCGGTAATCTGCGCAATCAAGGACGCCCCCTCGCTCTCTTTTTCAAGCGTCTTTGAAATCGTCTCGATAGTTGTTTTCACATCTTCCAGCGACCGGCCGGCAGTGAGGGTCAGCATGTTCACGCCGGCTTTTTTCAATTGCTCAAGCACGGCAGGCGGACCGGATTCATCCGACATAATGATTAACTCCGGCCCAAGCGAGAGAATGCCTTCGGCGCTAAGCGCGCGCTGATATCCGACTTTCGGCAAGGCCGCGGCGGCCTCAGGGTAATAGCTGGTTGTATCGCTGCCGACAATGCGATCACCGGCGCCAATTGCATAAATAGTTTCGGTGAGCGCCCCCCCTATTGAAACAATGCGCATCGGCGCATCCGCAGAAGCGGCAGTTGGCAACAACAGGAGAATAAGACAAAAAAATCTGATCATGGGTTGGTTTCTTTTCGCATGAGAATATTCGCCGCCTCTATCCCCTGCGACTGCAGGTAGGTCAGCACTTTCAGTAACTCTTCAATGGCAATGCGGCGATCGCCGGCGACGATCACCTCATAGTCCTGTTTTGTCGCCAGCGCTTCTCCAATCGCCGCTTTCAGCCCGTCGAAACCGGCGATGGCTTCGCCGTCGAGGGCATAGGACCCCTCCCGTATCTCGAGCATGATATGTCTCGGGGTTTCGATCGGCGACAACTCTTCTTCAACCGCGGAAGGAAGCTCGAGATCGAACGCCCGAAGAACGGTCCCGACCGTCAGCAAAAAGAACACCAGCAAAATAAACAGGATATCCAGCATGGGCGTCAGATCCGGCGCGAGGTCGCGCAAAGTGTTGTTATCTGGATCGCCAGATTGCAATTTGATCAAGACCGTCGTGCCTCCGCATTCAGCTCCACCACCTGCGATCTTTTCCCGCGCGAGACCAGCTCGAAGGACAGAGACAGACGGTTGAGATCCTGGCAAAACCGATCCAGCTGCCGGTCGCTGAAGGCACTGAAGAAATGCGCCATCAGGAGCGCGGGAAGCGCAATCATCAGCCCGGCGGCGGTGGTCAGCATGGCCTCCCACAGGCCGTCTGCGATAAGCGAAGGCGCAACCGGCCCCGTCTGGACGGAAATTACCCTGAAGGCCGAAATAATGCCGAGTATGGTTCCGAGAAGGCCGATAATCGGACTTATCATCCCGATCAGCCGGAGCAGCTTGATCCCGCTGTAATAGGACCTCTTCAGATCATTGAGCGCCACACCGGCAAGTTCGTCGCGGAGGGGTTTCGGATGATGTTGATGTTCCGTGAGATACGCGGCAAGCCGGTTATAGCGGGATTTTTGCGCAATCATCGATCGCGCCAGAAAAACAAGACGTTCCAGCCCCACGGCCAGCGCCAAAATGGAGCAAACCGCGAGAGGCCATGCCATCAAGCCCATTTGCATGAACCATTCCGGCAGGACAACCAGGGAGGATGCGTCAGGCGACATTCGTCATCTCCTTGCCGGGGAGTTTCGCGACAATTTCCTGCCAGAGGCCGAGTTCCGGCATGCCCGGTTTGCGCTTGCCAAAAAAGGTGACGATCAGTTCGTCATTTTTATCGAAGACCTCAACGGAGGTGACGACACCGTCTTCCGTCGGCTTGCGGGTGACCCAGGAATGGCTGATGCCGGTTTCATCGAGATGCAGGTTGAATTTGGGATCGAGGACATTGTACCAGCTCCCCGCCTCCACCAATTTCCGGATCGGTCCCGTATGGATCTGGATACAACCTTTGTTGCCGACAAAAACCATGATCTCGCAATCGCAATCGCGCGCTAGCTCGAGAACACGCCGGGAAGCACTGTTGTCCAGTTCGGCGGCGAAATCCGTGCCGATCCTTCGCAATGCCTGGACCCGCCCGACCCTGAACTTGCGGAGCATCGGGAAGAAGTCATGGGTGTCCTTGAGATTTTCCCAGGCGTTGCGGAACCCGTCCCAGTCGATTTCTGAATCCGGCCGCGCCGTTGCAATCGGCGCTGCGCCTTCTGTTTCGATTGTCGTCGCCTGTTCCACATGACGATGTTTTGCAACCAGATCATCATAGGCGGACTCTTTTGATTTGCTCGTCAGATAAACCTTGTGAATTGCCTGACCCGCAGCGTCAAAGAACTGTAGGCTTTTACGGATCCCCGTCTTACCATCTTCACTTAGTGCAAATGCGAATTTCCAATGCGACATGAAAAGGCGCAGATCGATATCCGGATTGACGAAAAGACCGGTCCGCATGGGACCATGGGTGAAAAAGCTTGCGTTCTCATAGATGCCTTTTCTTTCATGGACACAATGCTCATTGCGGGTGAGCGCCATCACCTCGCCCAAGGCCGCAATATCCTTGAGGATCGCTTCGGCATTGCCGGAAAGCCGTACCGCCTCGGTACCGACGCGCGCGGCTGCCAGTTCTCCTTCAGAAACGCCGATCTGCTCCGCCGCGTTGCGGGCGCGGATCGCGCCTGCCGATTTCAGTTGCTCATACTTCCCCCGGATATCCTCCGGCGAAAGCGATGTCGTCGTTGCTCTTGAGTCCTTCATTGTATTCCAATCCCTTATGATGACAAATTCAGCGGATGACGAAGTTGACGGGAACGCGGACCCAGCTCACGATGGCGGCCCCGTCGACACTCGTCGGTTCGAATTTCCATTTCCTGACGGCGGCAAGGGCTGCCATATCGAGCAGCCGATGCCCCGATGACTTGGCGATTTTCAATTCCCGCGGATCACCGCTTGGCAACACTTCCGCATGCAGCGTCACGGTGCCCTGTTGGCCAAGGTCCAGCGCCCGACGCGGATAGGCGGGCGGCACCTGGCGACGATATCGAGCTTCATGGACGACCGTGCTCTCGTCCTGCCCTTTGTTTGCGCTGATGACCGGTTCCGCCGCCACGGCCGGCTTCTGCTCAGGCTCGGATTTGTCATCGGTCACGACGTCGTCCGGCCGTTCCAGCGTGGCAGCAAGCGCGGAGGTCACGGGCTCCTTTACCGGTTCAATTTTGGACAAGTCGACCGTTAACGTCTTGGGCCGGACGCGAGGAAGCGGAACCGGCGCGGCTTTCGCCTTGACAACGGGACGAGGACCCGGCTGCGCCTTCTTGGACAGAACCGCAATCTTCTCGGGCGCAAAAGCCGTCGTTACCACGGGTTCCGTCACCACCGGTTCCGGCATCGGTGAGCTATCGGGTAGCGTCTCCGATATGGCGACAGGCGACGGTGCAACCGGTGTCGGCCGGGCAATGGTCATCAGATTTACCTTGAGAACCGGTATATCGATTTCCGGCTGTGTGCGTAAAGCGGGCGCAAAGAATGTCAGGAAAATGGCGTTCGCACAGAGGGACAAAGCGAGATAGACAACCCATCTCCCGCTTCGATCCGCCGACTGTGCGAACGCCGCCCCTACCATTTGTAGGCAACCCTCACATTGTAGCTCCGCCCTTCTTCAAGCAGGCCGGCATATGCCGTTGTATAGGCCTTATCGAGGACGTTGGAGACACCAAGATCAACGGTAAGCGTCTCGAGGCCTTTTTCACTCGGGATCCACCGATAATATAGGTCATAGACAGAGTATCCCGGTGTCGCCACTTGCGAGCTGGAGACCTTGTCATTTGCCGCGGCGAACCGCCCGCGCAGCCCAAATATACTGTCTAGCGCCGTTGCATTGTAGGAAAGATCCGCCACGAAGGTCAGCGGCAGGTTGTTGGAAAGATACTCTGCGGTATCCCTGTTTTCAGCCTCGACATAGGAAAGACCCAGCTTCGCCGTCACCGGGTGGAGCTGATAACGGGCATCCACTTCGAAGCCGCTGAGGCGGGCGTTTGGGATATTCACATATTCCGTCGTCCCCGCGAAGATATTGACGTCCTGGGTAATGAAGTCATTGCCTTCGCTGATGAACCATGATCCCTTTACCGACATTTCGTCCTTATCGGCGATGACATCGTCAAAATTGATCCCGGCGCCAATTTCGAATGTCGTCACCGTTTCCGGGCGAAGGTCCGGATTGGGGATAAAGAAATTCGCCGGGAAAAAGGGCGGGACGGCCGGAAAATGCTGGCCCGAGGCATAGAGTTCCGTCAGGTTAGGCGCCCGAAAAGCCTGCGCCAGGCTGCTGAAGAACATGATATTTTCGGTCGGCAAGTAACTCATTGAAATCTTGGGCGAAACCTTGTGCTCGCTCTGGGAATTGCCGGCGTCATCGCTGCTGCGATAGGAATCGAACCGAGCCGCCGGAATGATCAGAAACCGGCCCGCAGATGTCATCACGTCGATTTCGTCTTGCAGGTAAAAGCCATAGTTCGTGGCATCCGCATTCGGCACGCCAGGCCGTGTGCCGCCGCCGGTGATCGTACCCGTCTGCTCGTCGTGATAAATTTCGAAACCATAAGAGAATGTATGTTTTTGGGACTCACTCACGGAAGCGACGGTTTGGTTGTCAGCGGTGAAACCGATGGTATCCATATCCCGGATTTGCACGCGTCCCAGATTAGTGCCGGAAATATCCTCTTCGCGGACGTTTGTCGTGTTGTAATAGAGATGCAGCTTCGGTTTCAGCCAGCTGTTGCCGGGATCCTCAAACTCATATTTTAGGCCGAACTGGTTGTCGGTTACCTTCTTGTCGACGACAGGGTTGGAGGCCGTGATCGCGCCGCCGCCGTTGTTCGGCTCCTGCCCGTCGTTATTCAGGCCCTGATAAATGAATTTCACGCTGTTGAAATCATTGAGGCTGTAGCCGATCTTGAACGTCCCCGAGAGCAGGTTGTCCTCGGCAATCAGCTCACTTCCGTCTCCCTGCCGGATATTGCCGGAATTACGCAGCGCCGCTATGCCGATGATATCCAGCGCACCCGTGCGGCCATAGGCCGATATGACCGGCGAATATTCCTCATTGGCCGTCCGGTAACCCATCGAGGTGTAGACACCGAAATCCTGACCGGGCTGCAGCATGTCAGCCGCATCCTTGGTGTCAAAGGCCAGTACGCCACCGATGGCCCCGCCACCGTAAATCGCCGAGGACGCACCTTTAACAATTTCCACCCGCTTCAGAAGCGACGGGTCAACGAAAAACCGGCCATCATGCGCCGCCTCGAAATTCTGTCGCCGCCCGTCGATCAGGGTGATAATTGCTTCATTGTCAAAACCGCGAATGGAAACCGTCTGTCCGTTCCGGCGCGGCCCGTTGGCGACCTCCACTCCCGGCGTAAATTCAAGCAGGTCGCCCGTATCCCCGGCAAGCGCATTGCCGGGCGCGTCCGTCTCAATATTCGATGTCATCACCGGAACATCGAAGGAGGATTGCGGCGTGCGGGTGGCGTAGACCGTAACAGTGTCCAGGGACACGGCAGGCGTATCGTCCGCGACCGCGGAATAAATCGGCGTAAGGGATGTCGTGCAGAGAAGAATGCCCAGACAGGCAGGCGGCAGAAGTCGACGCATAACAACAACTTTCTTTTGTGTCGCGTTTGCTTGCTGCCTGGCTGCCGGTGGTACCGGTTCGCTGGGTGGCGGGCTAATTGCTTATTTCGTTAAAATCAGTTTTCCGTTTCCAGTAAGCCGCAATTTGTAAAATTCACTGTTATGAACGATCGTGAGTTCCTTGCCGCGGGCAAACAAATCGCCACTTTGCAAGGTTTCATCCACAAGCATAATCATCCGCTTGCTGGTTTTGCGACCGGATTGATTATCCAACATGTCTCAACCGTTCTTCTGTTCACATCTACAATTTATGGCCTCGTTATAGGAATGATTATCAATAGCGTTTGCAAGAGTCAATGGTGTTTTTGCGAATTATTATCAATAAATTGGCTCCTGGATGATGAAACGCGTCGGGAATAGGCGGTCCCTATTCACCAAATGGCAAACCTCTATTCCGCATAGGCAATTGCCGTTTGAAATCCGGAATAGGACGGTTGGTCGACGGCAACCTGCGTGACGACGCTCTGTCGGAGGTACTCGGCGAGACCCGGAGCGTCAAGGGGTATCGATCCATCGCGAAGCTTGTCGACAAGTCGCCATTGTAACGAGCAAAAATCTTCGTCACTTTGGAAAAACTTCTGCAGGAACTCTGTTTGGGCGGCATGGTGTCCGGCCCCATATTCAAGCTCGCGAAGCACAATATCAAGCGAATTGGCCCCTACGCGGGCGAGGAAACGGTTCCGCCCCGTCGTCGCGCTCATGACCTGTTCGCGCAAAAAATTCCGCACACTTGCAAGGAGCTCACCGGTTCCGGGCATATCGGAAGAAAGGCTAATGGAGGCCGCCTCCGGAAGTGTCACCGGCCCCGGAATCAGAAGATTTACGCAATCAACCTGACATTCGGAACTGCGCCGCCCGATCGCCGGATATTCAACGCCGACTGTGGGTTCCCGGCGATATCTCTCCCCCATTCTAAGGCAGCCGACCGCCCACCAGAAAGATCCGAATATCTCCCAGAAACGCACATGCGCGGGATCGATCTTCTTTCCGCTCTCCGCCTCATATCCGGCGAACAGATCCTCACGCATCCCGAAACCGCCGACCGGAAACTCACTGCGCCCGAACCGCCAGGAATTCGTGCAGATCCAGCCAAGATCACGCATCGGATCGCCGATATGCGCGACCTCCCAGTCGAGGACGGCAACAACCCCGTCATCGGGCGTGATGATGAGATTGCCATTGCGATAGTCGTTATGCACAAGACAGACATCATGGCGCGTCGGAAGATTTTCAAGCAGCCAGCGCGCCGTAAAATCGATCATCGGCTGGGGCGTCTCAAAAGACTTGTAATTATCCCACATCTGATGGACGAATTTCTCCGGCGTCAGAACCTCAAGCTTCTCGCGCAAGCCTGTCGTATCCAGGTCTATGTTATGAATTCGGGCGAGTATCTGCCCGCACTGATACGCCAGTTGAGGCCGGACTTTCGCGAAATCCTCGCCCCGCGCGATTTTCGCCCCCAGCGTCTCACCGTCGATCCATTCCATGATAAAGCCCGCCCCGAGGCCGTCCTGTTCTGTCAGAACATAGTGGACTTCGGGGCCCGGCACGCTCACCCTGCCCGCTTCCGTCATGAGCCGCGCCTCCACTTCGAGACCGGGGCCGATGTCGGATTCACCGACGCCTTCCGGTGCGCGGCGCATGGCGAGCCAGACCTCGCCGCCGGCCGTCTCGACGATCATGCGGTAGGTTTCCTGGCTCGCGCCACCGGAAAGCCGTTCGCAGGAATGGAGGCGCAGGAAACCGCCGACATGCGCCGCCAATACTTTCTCGAGCCGTTTGTCGAAACTCTCCTCTGCTGTCGGCATATCCTTCATCCGATGCGGTATATCAACGGATTATTCCTGCACGCCCTTGGGCGCGCTTTGCTTCATAAAACCGAACATATAGCCGGCGACGCGGCGCATCTGGATTTCCTCCGCCCCCTCGGTGATGCGGTAGCGGCGATGATGACGGTAGATATGCTCAAACGCCTTGTAGCGGGAATAGCCCATGCCGCCATGGACCTGCATCGCCTGATCGGCGGCATTGCAACAGAGACGGTTCGCCCAGTAATTGCACATGGACACCTTGTCAGAGACACTGAACGCGCCATATTCGTCCATCATCCAGGCGGTCTTGTGGATCAATGCCCGGAGCATCTCGCATTGCGTCTGAAGCTCAACCAGAGGGAACTGTATCCCCTGATTGGTCGCTAACGCCTTACCGAAGGGTTTGCGTTCCTTCGCGTAAGCCACTGCCTCGTTGATGCAATATTGCGCAGCGCCAAGGCTCGACGCCGCTTGCCGGATGCGGTTTTCATTGAAAAAATGCTGCACCACCTGAAGGCCGCGCCCCTCTTCACCCAGGATCGAGCTATGCGGTACCCTCACTTGAGTGAGTGAGATATGCGCGTGATCCGTCGGCATGTTGAACGTCCAGAGGAATTCCTCCACCTTGAAACCTTCCGTGTCCGTCGGTACCAGAAAGCAGGTAATCCCGTACCCGTCGCCCGCATTTCCTGACGTACGCGCAAAAATAAGGTCATGGCTGGCGGTATGAATGCCGGTGTTCCAGGTTTTCTCCCCGTTAATGATCCAGTCGTCGCCGTCGCGAACGGCGGTCGTCTCCATATGCGTGGCGTCAGATCCGTGATTGGGCTCGGTGATGCCGAAGGCAAACCGCCGCCGTCCCTGCAGCAAATCCTCGATCCATTCGTCCTTTTGCTGCGGTGATCCGTAGGCCAGCATAAGCAGGACGCCTACATTATTCCCGACGATCGAATGCTCGTTCTGCAGGTCATTGTGAAGACCAAGGCCTTTTGTCGCGAAATGCTCCCGAATAACGGCCATGCCGAGATTGGTGCCTTCCTGCCCGCCATATTCGCGCGGCAGCGGATACCGGAAATGGCCCGCCTTGTCGGCGCGCCGCTTCGCTTCATATAACAGTGCCTCCCAGTCCGCGTTTGGCAGGCCGTCGCGGTCCCAATCCGTACGGGCATCCTCCCGGCGGTGATCGAAAAAGCGGATGTTGTCGTCCTGCTCTTCCAGCGGCTTGATTTCCTTCTCGATAAAGTCATCGAGCGTTTTGAGGTAACGAACAAGTTCTTCCGGTAAATTGAAATTCGTCTCGCCTGACATCGCCCTGCCGTCCTTTTTTTAGTTGAGTTTTTTGAACGTAATTCAGCTTAACCGGAACGCCGTGTAAATCAATGACGGAAATATTCACATCGCGTGCCACCGCTCCATCATTTAATAGCCTTTGCCAAATCTATTGCGCATCACGCATAGTGTTCATTATCATGGCAGCTTCGCCAGACGTCGCATGCGACGGCGGCAATTGTCCGGAACTATGGAGAGGGGCCGGATACCGGTTGAAACCCGGAAGAGAAGAAACAAGAAAAACAAAACGAATTTGTCCCTGAATAAAAAATCAGAATAAGCGGAGAGGCAAAAAATGAATCTTGATGGTATCACAGCTGTTGTCACCGGCGGCGCATCGGGTCTTGGCGCGGCGACAGCGCGGAAACTCGCGAAAAACGGTGTAAAAGTCGGCATTTTCGATCTCAATGAAGAAAAGGGTATGGCGCTCGCCAAGGAAATCGGCGGCGCCTTCGCCAAGGTGAATGTCACCTCCGAAGAAGATGTTGATGCCGGCTTTGCCGCGATACGCGCCAAACTCGGACAGGAGCGGATCCTCGTCAACTGCGCCGGCACCGGCAATGCCATCAAGACCGCGAGCCGTGACCGCGAAACTGGTGAAATCAAGCACTTCCCGCTCGACAAGTTCGAGCTGATCATTCAGATCAACCTCATCGGCACCTTCCGCTGCATCGCGAAATCGGCCGCCGGAATGATGACCCTTGATCCGATCGACGGCGAACGCGGGGTTATCATCAACACAGCCTCTGTCGCCGCGGAGGACGGCCAGGTCGGTCAGGCCTCCTACTCCGCATCCAAGGGCGGCGTTGTTGGCATGACATTGCCCATCGCCCGCGACCTCGCGCAGGAGCTTATCCGCGTCAACACGATTTTGCCCGGCATCTTCGATACACCCCTGTTGCAGGGCGCACCCGAAAAGGTGAAGGCCGCGCTTGCCGCTCAGGTTCCGAACCCTTCCCGCCTCGGCAATCCGGACGAATACGCATCTCTCGCGATCGAGATGTGCCGGAACGGATATTTCAACGGCGAAGACGTCCGCCTTGACGGCGCAATCCGCATGGCACCCCGCTAAATCAATCAACAAAGGATCAGGAAAATGACCGACGCATATATCATCGACACCTGCCGAACGCCGCGCGGCATCGGCAAGGTTGGCAAGGGCGCCCTCGCCCATCTGCACCCGCAGCATCTCGGCGCCACGGTTCTCAAGGCTCTCGCCGAGCGGAACAGCCTCGATACATCGCAAGTCGACGACATCATCTGGGGCACCTCAACCCAGGTTGGCAAACAGTCGAGCGATCTTGGCCGCATGTCAGCCCTCGCCGCCGGCTACGATATCAAGGCCTCCGGCCTGACACTGGACCGTTTCTGCGGCTCCGGCATTACCACGGTCAATCTTGCCGCCGCGCAGATCATGTCGGGCATGGAAGATCTGCTGATCGCGGGCGGCACCGAAATGATGAGCTATACAGCCTCCATCGCCGATCCCAACACGCCGTCGATGCTCGACAAGGGCAATCTCGAACTGCGGGAAATTCATCCACAGTCGCAACAGGGGGTCTGTGCGGATGCGATTGCCACCCTTGAAGGCATTGACCGTAAAGCCGTCGACGAACTCGCCGTCGAAAGCCAGAAACGCGCCGACCGGGCGATAAAGGAAGGCCGGTTCGACAGGTCGCTCGTACCCGTGAAGAATCCCGATGGTTCCATTGCCCTCGACAGAGAAGAATTTCCGCGTCCCGGAACGACAATGGAGAGCCTTTCGAACCTTCGGACCGTCTTCGATATGTTCCGCGATATCGCTGTCGATGAGACCGGCGAGACATATGGCAGCCTGATCACACGGAAATATCCTGAAATCAAGGAATTCAACCATGTCCATCATGCGGGCAATTCTTCGGGCGTTGTCGACGGCGCGGCGGCGCTGCTGCTCGCATCGGAGGATTATGCGAAGAAGCATAACCTCAAACCCCGCGCCCGCATCGTCGCCACGGCGAATATGGGCGACTGCCCGACGCTGATGCTGAACGCGCCGGTCCCGGCGGCGAGAAAAGCTCTCGCCCGCGCCGGTCTGACGCCTGACGATATCGATCTGTGGGAGATCAACGAGGCCTTCGCCGTCGTCGCCGAAAAATTCATCCGCGATCTGAAGCTCGACCGGGACAAGGTCAATGTCAATGGCGGGGCAATGGCGCTTGGTCATCCCATCGGCGCGACCGGATCGGTCCTCATCGGCACCTTGCTCGACGAGCTGGAACGGCAGGACAAAAAGCTCGGTCTGGTGACGATGTGCGCCGCCGGCGGCATGGCACCAGCCATTATTATCGAACGTCTCGACAGCTAAAAATCCGCTTATGGGAAAATCTCCGGCGCCGATATGAGATAGGCGAACCCGTTGGAATATCGGGTTCGCTTTTTCTAACTTGGTTTCGCAAGGTGGAATGTCGGCACCGGAGCCTGCCGGAATTGCCGTTTGGCGTTTTTTTCCGAAAGCCTTACCTTAAGAGAAAACCTCGCCGACCGCCCCTTTCATCGCATCGACAATTGCGTCGGCCTCGGCGTTGCTCAGGCAGAGAGGCGGCGCAAACCCGATGATATCGCCTTGCGGCATGGCCCGCGCGATGACCCCGCGTTTCAATAGCGCGCCGGCCACCTTGCCGCCTGTCGCAAGGGACGGTTCGAAAAACCGTCGCGCATTTCGATCCTCAACAAATTCGACGGCGAGCATCAGTCCCTCGCCGCGGATATCGCCAACGTTCGGATGATCGCCAAGTGCCTCGGTCATGGCTTTCTTGAAATAGCTTCCGACCGTGCCCGCATTTTCAACGACACCCAATTCATCAATAAGCTTCAGATTGGCAACACCTGCCGCGGCGCCGATGGGATGCGCGGAATAGGTCCAGCCATGCCCTATCGGCCCGAGCTGATCCGTCCCCTGTTCCAACACTTTCCAGACTTTATCAGACACGATCGAGGCAGAGAGCGGCGCATAGGCCGAAGTCAATCCCTTGGCAGAGGTTATGATATCCGCCTCGATCCCGTAATGGTCAGATCCGAACATGCTTCCCAAGCGCCCAAAGCCGGTCACCACCTCATCCGCGATCAGCAGGATATCGTATTTTTTCAGTACGTCCTGGACCGCGGTCCAGTAACCAGCCGGCGGCGGCACCAGGCCACCCGTGCCGAGCACCGGCTCACCGATAAAGGCGGCAATGGTATCCGGCCCCTCCTCCAGGATTAATTTTTCAAGTTCGTTCGCGCAGTAGGCGGAGAATTCCTCCTCCGAAAGCGACTGGTCCTCGCGCCGGAAATAATAGGGCGCTTCCGTATGGATCACCTGCGCAAGCGGCAGATCGAATTTCTTGTGAAACAGCTCTAACCCGGTAAGCGAGCCGGTCATCAACCCAGAACCATGATAGCCCCGCCAGCGCGAGATGATTTTCTTTTTCTCCGGCCGCCCGAGGATATTGTTATAGTACCAGATGAGCTTGATATTCGTCTCGTTGGCGTCCGACCCGGAAAGGCCGAAGTAAACCTTGCTCATGTTCTTCGGGGCGCGGTCGATGATCATTTTCGAAAGGGTTATCGACGCCTCTGTGCCATGCCCGACATAGGAATGATAGTAGGCAAGTTCGCGCGCCTGTGCGGCGATCGCCTCGGCAACTTCCTGGCGGCCATATCCGATATTGACGCAATAAAGACCGGCGAACGCATCGAGGAGCCTGTTTCCGTCGCGGTCGGTAATATAAACCCCTTCACCGGTTTTGATAATGCGGCTCGGCATTTCGCCGCGCGCGAATTGTGCGAGGTGCGTGGAGGGGTGGAAAAAGTTTTCGCGGTCCCAGAGGCTGAGTTGATCGTTTGTAAGCATTTGTCTCTCCTGAGTTAAATTCGGGGCCTAGGCCCAATCGCGGCAAACATACTTGATATCGGAAAAAGCCTCGATGCCGTGACGCGAGCCCTCTCGCCCGAGGCCGGATTGTTTCATCCCACCAAAAGGAATCGGCGCACCGGTCACCTTGGTGCGGTTTACACCCACCATGCCAAATTCCAACGCCCGGCTCATCCGGTAGATGCGCGACGGATCCTTTGTATGCAGATAGGCCATCAGGCCATATTCCGTCGCGTTCGCCTGCCGGATAACGTCGTCTTCGCTATCGAATGGGGCAATAGCCGCGACAGGTCCGAAAGTTTCCTCCCGCATGATCAGCGCGTCGTCCGACACATCGGTGAGGACGGTCGGCGCATAAAAAAGTGGGCCATTTTTAAGAGTATTACCGCCGCAGGCAAGCCGGGCGCCCTTGGCAATGGCATCCTCCACATGGCTTTGTTGCTTGGCGACAGCTCCCTCGTTCATCAGCGGCCCGATGTCAGGGTCATTCACACCCTTGTCGACCGTGAGGCTCTTCGTTCGGCGGGTAAATTCGTCACAGAACTGTTCGTAAACGGGCCGTTCGATCAAAAACCGGTTGGCACCAAGGCAGTCCTGCCCCGACGTCGCAAATTTCGCGGTGATCGCCTCCTCGACCGCTTTTGGAATATCCGCGTCAGCAAAAACGATAAAGGGAGCATGTCCGCCCAACTCCAGGCTGAGCCGTTTAATCGTCGGCGCGCATTGGGAATAGAGCAGCCGCCCGATCTCAGTGGAGCCGGTGAAGGAAAGAGCGCGCACCCGGTGATCCGCTGTCCAAGCCCCGACAATATCAGCGGGTTCGCCCGTGACGACATTGAAGACGCCCGCTGGAATGCCGGCCCGGTGCGCAAGCTCCGCCAATGCCAGCGCGGAAAGCGGTGTCTCTTTGGACGGATGCACGACGACCGCGCATCCGATAGCGAGCGCCGCGGCGGCCTTTCGCGTTATCATGGCATTTGGAAAATTCCAGGGCGTAACAAGCGCCGCCACGCCGATCGGTTCAAGCCAGACTTCAATTTCCGCGTTGGGAAGGTGAGATGTCACGCCGATGATGTCCGTGCGCTTTGCCTCTTCGGCAAAAAACTCGGCAAAGGACGCGCCGTAGCTGATTTCTCCGCGGGCCTCGGAAATCGGCTTTCCCTGCTCCAGAGTCATGATCAGGGCAAGATCCTCCTGATGCTCCATCATCAGTCTGCCCCAGCGATTGATCACCGACGCTCTTTCCTGCGGCAGCCTAGCGGCCCAATCGGGAAATGCCGCGTCGGCAGCGTCAACCGCGGCTTCGCTTTCACGGGCTGAGAGGCTCGCAACTGTGGCGATCCGCCTGCCATCTGCGGGATTTAACACGCTCAGGGTATTGCCGTCCTCTGCGGCCACCCATTTTCCACCGATATAGGCAAACTCCCGGAGCAGCGATGGATCCGAGAGAAGATTGATCTCTTCGACATACTCCAGCTTCTTATGTTCCGCGTTCATGCCAAACTCTCCTTTCCTGCGTTTCAAGCGAAACCCTAGCTTTTCTCGCTCAGAAGGTGCTTTTATATTTCCGCGCAAAGTCGGAGAAACTCTCCCCTAAAGAGCGTCCTGGCAGAAAAAGTCTCCTGGATTATTTATTGGGTTCATAAAGCTCGAGGGCCGGAACGGCGCGCGCCTTTACCGGTTTCGTTACCACATAGGAATAGTAGCGCCGCAATCCGATATCCGAATGCAGCAACCTGTCGACAAGCCGTTGATAGGTATCGACGTCTTTACAGATAAATTTGACGATATAGTCGATCCCGCCACCGACGGCCCAGCATTCCGCTATTTCGGGTATGTCCTGAAGGGCATTTTCAAACTTCTCGAAATCACTGGCGCGGTGGCTATTGATTTCGGCTTCCATGAAAATAACCGAAAAGGAGCCGAGTATTTTAAGGGAGATCCGGGCACCGTAGCCTTCAATAATTCCGGATTCCTCCAGCCGCCGCAACCGTTCCCAGCAGGGTGTCGGGGACAGATTGACCTTTTCGGCGAGTTCCGTCTTGGTGATCCGACCGTTGGCCTGCAAAACGGCCAGTATTTTCAAATCCCGCTCGTCGAGTCGAAGCGCCATTTTTCATTCCAGTGTCATCGTGAAGAATACCTAGAATTGTCTTGCAATAAAATTCGGTCAATCATTATATTGATGCATGACAATTTGGATACCAAACCGTGACGAGTTATCCCGCCCGATCCACACCAGTCTCGTTTCCGCCATGAAGGATGCGATCGCTGACGGGCGGCTTGCCGTCGGCACGCAATTGCTCCCGCATCGCACGCTAGCCCATAAGCTCGGAATCAGCGTCCATACGGTGGGCAAGGCCTATGACGAACTCAAGCGGCAACGCCTGATTGACGGCCATGTCGGCCGGGGCACCTATGTGCTGGACCCCAATCTTTCGTCCAGCCAACCCTATCTGATGGAAAGGGGCGACGGAGAAATTATCGATCTTTCCATATCCCGTCCGCTCTTCAACAGCGTCCATATCGAGACGATGGAATCCGCCCTGAAATCGCTCCCTGACGCCCTCGACCACGATACCTATCTTGCCTGCCGCCCAAATGTCGGACTGCGCAAGCACCGCGAAGCGGGGGCCAACTGGCTTGCCGGCTGCCATCTCGAGGTTGGGGCGGATTCAGTCATCATGACCAACGGGGTGACCCATGGCATGGCGATTGCCCTTGCGGCCATTACGCGACCGGGGGAAATTGTCGTCGCCGAATCAATCGTCCATCATCTGATGGTGTCGCTCTGTTCCTACCTCGGACTCAGGCTTCAAGGCCTTGAATATGACGAAGAAGGCGTCCGTCCGGACGCATTTGAAGACGCCTGCAGAAATCACGAGGTAAAAGTCTATTTCAGCGTACCGACCATCGCCAATCCGCTGACGACAATGATGTCGATGGAAAGGCGCAAGGAGCTCGTCCGAATCGCCCGTAAATATGACGTCCTTATTATCGAGGATGAGGCCTGGGGTCCGCTGATCAAGGATCGCCCAGACCCTATCGCCACGCTCGCGCCGGAACGGACGATATATCTCACCTCCTTCACGAAATGTACCGTCCCGGGACTTCGCACCGGATATCTCGTTGCCCCGGACAGCCTGATTCCGGCAATTACCGGGCGATTGGTGGCGTTCAGCTGGATGGCTACGCCCCTCATATCGGAACTGGCCAGCCGCTGGATAATGGATGGAACCGCCGACCAGCTTGTCCGCTGGCAACAGGACGCCCTATCCGAACGGTATAAGATCGTTGAAGAGGAAATGGGAGGGCTCAATTGGCGCGGCCATCCCAATTCCCTGCATTTCTGGCTTGACCTCCCGGCAGGATGGGACACGGCAACCTACGTGAATCACGCCCGTTCGCTCGGCATCGCCGTTGCGCCGACGCAACCGTTTCTGACGCCGAATTCTCCGGCAACGAACGCCGTCCGCATCGCCGTCGCCGGTACACGGGATCCGAAAAGGTTCCGCCGCGGCCTGTCGGCGATCCGCAATCTTCTGCGCCGCCCGCCAGAACCAATCACCCACACTCTGTAATTGTACTGCTACAATACTTTTATTGACTAGCAATACAATAATAGCTCATTCTCGCGACAACGGCGGCTGATACGGGGGTGTTGCTTGTCCGGCTATTCTCCATATCAACGCGATTTCCATGTCTAACGGGGCTGCTTGCGACCCGGTCAGTATAAAATATGCAGGCTAAAATTCGAATGAACTTCGATTAGGGAGAGAATCTGTCATGAAATTTTTCAATCAAAAATACCTGGGTGGCATTGCCATGGCGGCGGTATTCGCCGCAGGTATGTCGACCGCCAAGGCCGATACCTGGAAATATGCGTTTGAGGAAGCGATCACGGATGTTCAGGGTGTCTTTGCAACCAAGTTCAAGGAAGAACTGGAGAAAAATACTGACCACGAGGTCCAGCTATATCCCTATGGCACATTGGGTGAATCCGCGGATATTATGGAGCAGGCCCAGGCCGGCATTCTGCAATTCGTCGACCAATCACCGGGTTTTACCGGCTCACTGATCCCGGAAGCGCAAGTCTTTTTCGTCCCCTATCTGCTTCCCTCCGACACGAAGGAGCTCAACTCCTTCTTCCGCAACAGCAAGGCCATCAATGAAAATTTCAAGGACCTCTACGCGCAGCAGAACCTTGAGCTTCTGACCATGTTCCCCGAAGGCGAAGTGGTCATGACCACGAAAGAAGAAGTTCGCAGCCCCAGCGATCTGGATGAAGTGAAGTTTCGTGTTATGACGAACCCGCTTCTTGTGGAATCCTACAAGGCTTTCGGGGCGACCCCAACTCCGCTTCCCTGGGGCGAAGTGTATGGCGGACTGCAAACAAACATCATCCAGGGCCAGGAAAATCCTCTGTTTTTCGTTGATTCAACAAAAATGTATGAGGTAACGGATGTCATCACCTATGCCGGTCATAACAATTTCACCACGGCCGTCATGGCGAACAAGGAGTTTTATGACGGACTGAGTGATGAAGATAAGAAAGCCATCCAGGCCGCAACAGACGCTGCGTTCGAATATATTCTCGATTATCAGAAAGGATTGAGCGAACAGGCGATTGAGAATATCAAGAAAGCCAAGCCGGACATGAAGGTCGTCGTGTTGAGCGAAGAAGAACGCGCGCCTTTCAAGGCCGCCGCGGCAACGGTTGAAGAAAAATTCATCGAAATGACCGGTGATAGCGGCAAGGCAATCCTCGAACAGATGAAAGCCGATCTCAAGGCCGCGATGAAGTGATCATCGCCCTCCCATTTCACTGCCCGCCCGTCCCTTAAGGTGACGGCGGGCGGTGCCTTCCCAGTGCAAGGAGAGAGTTATGGCGTCATCCGAGGGAGAGAAGAAGCAGTATAGATCGACCTTGCCGGGGTTTCTGGGCACGCTCGACACGTTTATCAGCCGTTTCGAGGCGCTAATTCTTGCGGGCGGCGTCATTTTGATGGCGGCAAATACCGTCATCAATGTTGTCTGCAGGTTCATTTTTCAATACAGCATCTTCTTTACCGAAGAGTTGAACCGCATTCTCATCATTCTGATTACGTTCGCCGGGATCGGCTATGCGGCGAGATACGGCCGTCATATCCGCATGTCGGCCATTTTCGACATCCTCTCGCCGCGATTGCGCAAAATCCTGATGATCGCCATTGCGATAATTACGGCGATTACCATGTTTGCGCTTTGTTATTTCTCGATTGGCTACATCATTAAAGTCGCCAGTTCGGGGCGCATTCTCCCGTCCCTGCAAATCCCCGTCTTTACTATTTTTCTTTGGGTTCCCGTTGGGTTCTTCGTCACCGGCATCCAATACGCACTGACAGCCGTCAAGAACATCACGGAGAAGGATATCTATCTCTCGACCCATGTGCTCGAGGGATATGACGACGATGAGCTTGAAGTGTGAGGTAGCGTATCATGGCTGTAAAAATTGCAACAATTATGATCGTTCTGCTTCTGGCCGGCTTTCCGATGATGGTGCCGCTGCTGCTCGGGGCGTTCTACGGATTTTACGATCTGTTCAACGGGTTCGGAAAAATGGAGTTTATGGTCCAGCAAATGCTGGCCGGCATCCGTCCCGCCTCGCTTATCGCGGTCCCGATGTTTATTCTGGCGGCCGAGATCATGACCCGCGGCCAATCGGCAAACCGCCTTATTGATCTCGTTATGAAATTTATCGGTCATATTAAAGGCGGCCTCGCGGTCAGCACGGCTACCGCCTGCACCTTGTTCGGCGCGGTCTCCGGCTCCACGCAGGCCACCGTGGTGGCGGTCGGCTCCCCGTTGCGCCCGCGGATGCTGGAAGCCGGGTATAAGGATTCCTTCGTTCTCGCGCTGATCATCAATGCAAGCGATATCGCCTTCCTCATTCCACCAAGCATCGGGATGATCATTTACGGGGTCATTTCAAGCACGTCGATTTCAGAGCTGTTCATCGCCGGCGTCGGACCGGGTCTTCTTCTGCTCGTATGCTTCTCCACCTACAGCATCGTCTATGCGACGATCAAGGGCGTTCCGACGGAACCAAAAGCAACCTGGAAAGAGCGGTGGATGTCGGCACGCAAGGCAATTTGGCCATTGGGTTTCCCGGTGATTATCGTCGGCGGTATCTATGGCGGCATTTTCAGTCCGACCGAAGCGGCGGCGGCCTGCGTTCTTTATGCGCTGATCCTGGAGATCATCGTATTCAAATCGCTTAAGATGGCGGATATCTATTCCATCGCCAAATCCACGGGCCTGATCACGGCGGTCGTGTTCATTCTTGTCGGCGCCGGGGCCGCCTTCTCCTGGGTTATCTCCTTCGCAAATATCCCGCAGGAAATCCTGAGTAGCGTCGGTATTGACGACATGGGCCCGAAGGGCGTGCTGGCGGTCATTTCCATCGCATTCTTTATCGGCTGCATGTTTGTTGATCCGATTGTTGTGATCCTCGTCCTGGTCCCGATTTTCGTCCCCGTCGTGGAGGCCGTCAATCTGGATCCGGTGCTTGTCGGCACGATCATCACGTTACAGGTCGCCATCGGCTCTGCAACACCGCCATTCGGCTGTGACATTTTTACGGCAATCGCTGTCTTCCGGCGGCCCTACATGGATGTGATACGGGGTATCTTTCCCTTTACCGTGATTTTGCTGTTTGTCTCTGCGGCGCTCATATTCTTTCCGCAGATCGCCCTGTTCCTGCGCGACCTGGCGTTTCGATAAGGCGGAGGTGTAAGAATGTTCAGTATAATACTTGTCCCCTCGGACGGATCAAAGGGATCCGATGAAGCCCTCCGCAAGGCGGTTGAACTGCAAAAAATTTGCGGCAGCGAGCTGATCATCGTGACGGTGTTTCGCCACCACAGCCTGCTGGAAGCTTCGATGTCCATGGTGCGGCCGGAACAGCCGGAAAATATGGATGACATTCTTCGCGAATATGCCAGGGAAGTTGCGGAAGCAGCCAAGAAATTTGCCCAGGATCTGGGAAGCACGAACGTCCGCGCCTTCGTGAAGAGCGGACAACCGGCACGAACCATCGTCGCTTTCGCCAATGACCATAATGCCGATCTGATTGTCCTCGGCAGCCGTGGGCAGGGCGATTTGGAAGGCTTCTTGCTGGGAAGTGTTTCACATAAGGTCACCAGCCTCGCAAACTGCCCGGTCATGGTGGTGAAACCATTGGCAACGGATACAGGAGGAAAAACCGCCGAAAGGACGCCGGTATGATGGCCCCCATGTAGTCAGGGAAAACTGATATCAGGACCGGCAAAACGACAGCTTTATGCACCTTCTTCGGCTACGGCCGTTTGTTCCAACATAACGTTTCAGGTTACGCAAATGGTACCTTCAATTTCCCTGCTAGATATTCGTGACGCCCGCGCGAGGATCGCCGGCACGATCCGACCAACGCCCCTGATGATGTCCGAGTCCCTTTCCGAATTATCAGGATCGGGCGTCTGGCTCAAATGCGAGCATCTCCAGGTCACCGGCAGTTTCAAGGTGCGGGGGGCGACGAACGCGGTGCTCTCCCTGTCGGAGGATCAGCGCGCCAAGGGCGTCGTCGGTGTCTCCACCGGCAATCATGGACGCGGGCTCGCCTTCGCGGCGCGAAAATCCGGTGCAAAATGCGTTATCTGTATGTCGCAGTTGGTCCCCGCCAATAAGGTGAACGCGATCAAGACCGAAGGAGCAGAGGTCTGTATCACCGGCCGGTCGCAGGACGAAGCCCAGCAGGAAGTAGACCGGCGTGTCCGCGAAGAGGAAATGGTGATGCTGCCGCCCTTTGATCATCCGGATATTATCGCCGGACAGGGAACGCTCGGGTTAGAAATTCATGACGAGATGCCGGACCTGGAGACGGTCCTCGTTCCGCTATCGGGCGGCGGCCTTATCTCTGGGATTGCCCTTGCGCTTAAATCCCTGAACAGGAATATCCGCGTCATTGGCGTCTCGATGGAGCGCGGCGCCGCCATGGTCGCGAGCCAGAGGGCCGGACAGCCGGTCGAAGTTGTAGAATTGCCGACGCTTGCGGATTCTCTCGGCGGCGGCGTCGGTCTTGAAAACCGATATACGTTCGATATCGTCCGCGACCATGTCGACGAACTTATTACCGTAAACGAGGAAGAGATTGCGGCGGCGATCCGCCATGCCTATTGGCAGGAAAAACAGATCATTGAAGGTTCCGGAAGCGTCGGCATCGCCGCCCTTCTCGCGGGGAAGGTTCGCAACCCCGGAAAATGCATCGTCCTGTTAAGCGGGTGCAACATCGACATGTCGCTTCATAAACGCATTATCGACGGGGAAGATGTCGATGTTGCGCGTGATGCGTCAATGACGGAGCGCGCCCATGCCTGACATCAAGATATTGAACGAGGGCGATCTTCGGCACGCAGTCCAGCTGGATGCAGACGCGGTCAACTGCATCGAAAATGCCTTCGAGTTGCTCGCGACCAGGGATGTCGCCATGCCGCCAATCCTCAGCATGCATATCCCGGAACAAAATGGCGAGCTGGATGTGAAAACGGCCTATGTCCCGGGTATTCCCTCCTTTGCTGTCAAGATGAGCCCGGGCTTTTTCGATAACCCCAAGCTTGGCTTTCCCAGCGTCAACGGCCTGATGGTCGTCTTTTCGGCGAAGACAGGTCTCGTCGAAGCCGTGCTGCTCGATAACGGTTATCTAACGGATGTTCGAACGGCCGCCGCGGGTGCGGTCGCGGCGAAATATCTGTCGCGTCAGAATGCAACGGTTGCCGGTATTATCGGCACGGGAACCCAGGCACGCCTGCAACTTGAGGCTCTGCTTCTTGTCCGTAATATCGAACGCGCCATCATCTGGGGCCGTGATCAGGATAAGGCGGACGCTTGCGCTGCCGATTGTGATCAACAACTCGGGATAGAGACCGTTGCCACCTCATCCGTTGATGAACTTGCCGCGGCGAGCGACATCATCGTCACGACAACGCCGTCGACGGTACCCATCCTGAATGCCGAACATCTGCATGCCGGTCTCCATGTCACGGCGATGGGGTCGGACGCTGATTACAAAACGGAACTCGCGCCTGAATTCCTGATGGGCGCAGATCGTTATATCTGTGATCGGCTCGCGCAATGCCGAAAGCAGGGGGAGTTGCGGGGCGCCATAGAGGCTGGCCTGATAACAGAAGACACTGTCCTTCCCGAACTTGGCGAAATTGTCGCGGGCCGCGCCCCCGGCCGACGGTCCGAAACCGAAATCACGATCTGCGATCTGACCGGTATGGGCATTCAGGATACAGCAATTGCCGCGCAGGCCATGAAACGTTCCAACGCCAGCCAAACTGGCACCATTTTCCTTAGCTAGATATTTGAGGATCACATGCCAGACGTCATTCTTCCCTTTTCAAGATCGGAATATTCGGACCGCCTCGCCAAAGCGCGGCAAAAAATGGCGGACAAGAATCTCGATCTGCTGATCGTTACGGATCCGTCGAACATGGCCTGGCTGACCGGCTATGACGGCTGGTCGTTCTATACCCATCAATGCGTTCTGCTGAGGCTGGACGGCGAGCCGATCTGGTATGGACGAAAGCAGGATGCCAACGGCGCCCTTAGGACCGTCTTCATGAAGGAGGAAAATATCCTCTTCTATGCCGATCATTATGTGCAGTCGACGGAACGCCACCCGATGGATTATCTCAGCGAGATCATCGACGGAAAGGGATGGGGAAGTCTCAGAATAGGCGTTGAAATGGACAATTACTATTTCTCTGCCGCCGCCTACCGCTCGCTTGAACACCATCTGCCGAACGCGAAATTTGAAAATGCGACCGGGCTCGTAAACTGGTGCCGCGCCGTAAAATCCGAACAGGAACTGGTCTATATGCGCCGGGCCGGGCGGATTGTCGAGGAGATGCATAAACGCATCGCCGAGCAAATTGAGCCCGGGATGAAGAAAAACAACCTCGTCGCCGAGATATTTGCAACCGCTATCCGGGGGGCGGACGGCTATGGCGGCGATTATCCTGCGATTGTGCCGCTCCTCCCCTCCGGTTCCGATGCGGCGGCGCCGCACCTCACCTGGGATGACAAACCGTTCAAGACGGGCGAAGGCACTTTCTTTGAAATTGCGGGATGTTACCGCCGCTACCATGCGCCCTTGTCGCGAACCATTTTCCTCGGCAAACCACCGCAGGAATTTCTGGATGCGGACAAGGCCGTACAGGAAGGCATGGAAGCCGGCCTTGAAAAAGCCCGGCCCGGATTTCTCTGTGAGGACATCGCCAATGCCTTCTTCGCCGTCCTTAAAAAATACGGAATAGTAAAAGACAACAGGACCGGTTATCCCATCGGAATAAGCTATCCACCCGACTGGGGTGAGCGAACCATGAGCCTACGTCCCGGGGACAAGACGGTTCTGGAATCCGGCATGACCTTTCACTTCATGACGGGTCTTTGGCAGGACAATTGGGGGCTCGAGACTACCGAAAGCATCATTATTACGGACAACGGGCCTGAATGCCTCGCATCGGTCCCGCGCGAACTCATTGTGAAAGACTAGGCGATGACTGGTTATCCGATTTCCCCAACTGTCGATTTTGAGCTAGATGGCGTTCAGCACGGCTATCTGAAGCTCCCCTACTCCCATGACGGCTCAGCATGGGGGTCGATCATGACGCCACTGACGGTTTTCAAGAATGGCGACGGACCGACCGCCCTCCTGACCGGCGGCAATCATGGCGACGAATATGAAGGCCCGATCGCGCTGTTCGGTCTGACGACGGAGCTGGATATCAACGAAATCAGCGGGCGGATTATTATTATTCCGGCGATGAACTATCCGGCTTTCCGGGCGGGCAGGCGCACCTCGCCCATCGATTCCGGCAACCTCAATCGCAGTTTTCCGGGGAATCCAAAGGGAAGCGTTACCGAAAAAATTGCCGATTATTTTCAGCGAAAACTGCTTCCGATGGCTGATTTCGTGATCGACATCCATTCAGGCGGCAAAACGCTCGACTTCCTCCCCTTCTGCGCTGCTCATATCCTGCATGACAAGGCGCAGCAGTCGAAATGCGTCGAGCTAATGCAGGCGTTCAATGCGCCCTATTCGCTTATGCTGCTCGAGGTCGATGCGACGGGAATGTACGACAGCGCGGCGGAGGAAATGGGGAAAGTCTTTATCTCTACGGAACTGGGCGGCGGGGGAAGCGCGGGGGCGAAGACAATCGCCATTGCCAGAAAGGGAATAAGAAACGCCCTCAAATCAGCCGGGATACTCGCCGGCGAACAGGAGCGTGCGGACTCGATAAATCTCGACATGCCCGACAGCCGTTGTTTCGTTTCCAGCGAGACAACCGGTCTCCTCGAAATCTGCGCGGAGCTCGGTGACGAGGTCGAGGAAGGGCAGATCATAGCGCGCATTTACGACATCGAAAGAACCGGTGTTGATCCGGTTCTTTACCGCTGCCCGATGGACGGGGTATTCGCCGGTCGACATTTTCCGGGCCTGATCAGCCTTGGCGACATTATCGCCGTGATCGCCAAAAAATGTTGATGGGTAGGAAACCCGGCCGACAAGGGTTATTTTTGAATTGCCCGGACAATGCCAACAAGGATGCAGGCACCTATGACACCGGCAATGAGGTAACCGATCCAACCGCCGAAGGACACTCCCAATAGGCCGAAAAGGAAACTGGCAACCGCTGCCCCTATAACTCCCAATATGATATTGAAGAATATTCCCGTATTTGCTTTCATGAGCGCCGACGCGATCCAGCCCGCCACGCCCCCGATGATAATTGCTGCTATCCAGCCTACTCCTGCTCCGCTCATTCTCAGCCTCCTCGTTTAGGGATATCTGACGTCACTTAAACGAACAAGGTGTCACAAATGTGCAAATTTGGCAATTTTCCTGCTGCCCAAAGGTGTCAGGCGGAAAAATCCTTCGGAAGCTGACGAAAACGACGCGTGATGGCTACCCCGCCTCATTGAGTTATGAATATAATTACCTGGAATAAGCTCTTGGTGATATCCAGTTCCACGGTTAATCTGATCTTAGGAAACTGGGTATAAGTTACGGTAATTTAAGGGTAAAGAATGAGTATTTTCGATCTATTGGCGCAGATCTTAAACGTTAAGACTATTTTTCGGTTTATTCTTCTCGCTTTACTTCCCGCCGCCCTGTTTTATATCGTGTCTATCCTGACGCTCAAGGGCGCTGGTTTTAATCTTGTCGAGATATTGAGAGATCCGGCGCAACAAAGCGAAAAATCCAGTTTTCTGGGGTTTTTATCAAACATTGGCGTCTGGATTTGGGTCTCTTCAGCCGCAATCTGTTTTTTCGCCGCCGCCACGGTTAGAGACACTAAATCAAACAGCAAACGCAAAGAGCTTCTTTTACTGGTGGGAACCTTTTCGCTATTGCTGGCGGTCGACGACCTCTTCCTGATCCATGATCGATATATCAATGAATATTTGTGCTATGCTGTATATGCATTTCTCGCCCTGGCTCTGATGGCACGTCATTACCGGACAATCGCTGAAATCGACGGATTTGCCTTCCTGGCCGCCGGCTCACTTCTTGCGTCATCCATCATGACCGACCTTATTCAAGATCATATTACACTGCGATATTCCTATTCCCAGGTTTTCGAAGAAGGCTTCAAATTCATGGGAGCGGCCGCCTGGCTTTATTTCAGCTTCCGCATTGCAGCGGATTCAAAGCGCGCTGTAACGGAGAAGAGCCGCTAATTAGAACGCCATAGAAATGGCCTGCCAATCGCGGCGTCTTGCTGCGTGGTCAATTTTTGACGATGCAACCCCCGGGGTTCAGACAGAGGTTACGCGCTAATTCTCAGTCCGGAGCCGAGATTTTCGGGCGCCTTGTGGAATTTCCCGTCCTTCATGATGGCGACCAGCCGCTTCTTGTCCTTCAAAACTTTCACGTCCCGCGACGGATCGCCGTCGACGAGCAGCATATCCGCAAGATAGCCTTCGCGTATCATCCCGAGTTCATCGCCCATCTTCATCATCTGGCCGCCGATCTTGGTTCCCGCAAGGATGGCCTCCATGGGGGTAAAGCCAAGCATATCGACGAAATATTCCAGATCCTTGGCGTTCGTGCCCATCGGCGTCCAGGCAAATCCATAGTCCCCGCCGATCGCAATACGAATACCGCGTTTATGCATTTTCTTCATGCTCTCGATGGCGTTCTCCAACTCGCGCTCATAGGCGATGGTCAGAGGGCTTCCGGGTTTAATGCCGTAATCGCCCGCATTGCGGGCCGTATTGATCAGCCAGGCAAGCCCCGGGGCGACAATATGTTTGTCCTTGGCCGCCTCCAGCATATCCAGCGCTTCCTCATCCGTGAAGGACGCATGATATATGGTTTCAATGCCGTGTTTCACGCAGAGCTTGATCGACTCGGCGGACCGCGCATGCGCCGCAAGCGAGCGGCCGCGCCGACGGGTTTCGGAAACCGCCATGGCGATTTCCTCATCCGACATCTGGTTCTCTTCCGCACCCATGCCGGCGACTTCTTCACCCGAAAGATTGAGCTTGATCGTATCGTTGCCCCATTTGATCATCTCCCGGACCCTTCTGCGGACTTCTTCCGGCCCGGAAACGACGATGCCGAGGTTCAAACCTTCATGCTGGATATGCGGCGGGGACGCATCGCCGAGACCACCGGTTGTCGTGATTTCCGGGCTGGCGGCCGTATAGCGCGGTCCGGGAAACCGCCCCGCGTTGATTGCATCGCGGATTACAACATCCAGTCTTGGTTTCGCCGCCGCGGCGCCCCGCCCCGCCGTAAAACCGGCGTCGAGTACGATTTTCGCCATTTCAACGCAGACCAGCACATGTTCTTCTAGGGGCATCATCTGGATCGGATCGACCCCCGGCGCGTTGTTCCAGCTCAAATGCAAATGGGAATCGATCAGACCCGGCATCAGGGTCATTCCGCGCCCGTCGATGCGCTGTCCGCCGTTGCTGTTCCAGCTTGTGCCCATCCCCGAGCGGTTGATGGCTTTAATACGATTGCCCGATACCGTTACCTCGCCGGTATAGGGTGCCTCCCCCGTGCCATCAAGAATGCGGACATTGCTGAAGATGATTTCTGAACTACCGTTGTTACGGCTGCTTGTGCCGCTCCAGTCCGTGAAGATGTTTTCGGCCATGATATAGTCTCCCTAACTATTGCTGTTGGCGTCGAGATGGGAACGAAGTAATCGGGCAGCGGTCTCCGGGGCCTCCATCATCATCCAATGGGCCACGCCGGGCAGTATCTCGAGTTTTCCCGAGGGTAATTGCTGCATCATTTGCTGTGCCATGGCGACGGGTGCCACCGGATCGGCTTCCCCGGCAATAAGGAGTGTCGAACATCCGATTTTCTTCAAATCTGCTGCGGTGACGTCACTCAATGCCCGACAATGCGCGGCATAGCCGGCAGGGTCTTGCCGGAGCAGGCTTTCGCGCACAAATGCCGACGCCACGGGCTTGCCCGCCGAAACGCTTGCCTTTTGGATCACGTCGGCGATGCCGGCCATTCCCTCGCGCCGCGCGGTCGCGGCCCGCTCCAACAGACCCGCACGCGCGGCTGCCGGGGGTTCTGAAATCGGGCCAAACAACGTCAGGCTTTGCACCCGGTCCGGGTGCTCCATCGCCAGATACTGGCAGATAATCGTGCCCATCGAATGACCGACGAAATGCGCCGTCGCAATATCCGCCGCCTTCAGGCAATCCAGCACTGCCGCGACCAACCCCCTGATACCCGGCCGTCCCGGCCGCAAGGGCGAGCGTCCGGCCCCCGGCAGATCGGGGCGCAGCACACGGTACCCGTCCATCGATTGCATCAGGGTCTGAAAACTGTTGGACGTACCACCAAGCCCATGGATCATCACCACGGCGCTCCCCTCACCCTGATCCTCGACTTTCATGCTGCCGACCGAAAAATCCGTCATTTTCTAGTAGGCCTCCACCGGATTTTCAAGCGTCCCGATCCCGCCGATTTCGATCCGCACCTTATCGTCCGGTTGCAGGTATTTCGGCGGATTGAAACCGATGCCGACGCCGGCCGGCGTGCCGGTGGCAATAACATCACCCGGCTGCAAAGTGATGCCGTTCGAGATTGCGGCGATGATCGTCGGGATATCGAAAATGAGCAAGCCCGTGTTGGAGTCCTGCCGCAGCTCATCATTAACCCAGCATTTCACCGACGTATCCGCAAGATCGATCTCGTCGGCGGTAACGGCCCAGGGCCCCATCGGACAGAAGGTATCCTGGGATTTTCCGATCAGCCATTGACTGTGATAACCCTGCAAATCCCGCGCGGTAACGTCATTGACGATGGTGTAGCCCCAGACATGATCGAGCGCATTTTTCTTCGCAATATTCCGCCCGGACGTACCAATAATCACCGCGAGTTCCGCTTCGTAATCAATGGCGGTCGATACCGAGGCATCAAGGCGGATCGCCGCACCGGGACTGACAACCGTCTCGGGCAGTTTCGAGAATACGATCGGCGCTTCCGGCACCGCGCCTTTGGCGGCGGAGCTATCGAAGCCGGAGGCGGCGAATTCATGCGCATGTTCATGATAATTCTTGCCGACGCAGAAGATATTGCGGGCCGGACGCGGAACAGGCGCCAGCAACTCGACCTCTTCCATTGCTACCGTTTCAAGAACCGACGGCAACGGCCGACCGATCAGCGAGACAACCCCTTCTCTGGCGGCACTGTCTCCGGGTAAGTCCAGGCATTCCATAGCGCTCCCGTTGTTGATGACACGGCCGACATAAGCCCTTCCCTTCCAGTTAAAAACGGCGAATTTCATATTTTACCTTTCTGATTGTCGTCGGGAATAAGCACGGTCGATCCGGTTGTCTCGCGGGCCTCCAGTGCGCGGTGGGCGTCTGCGGCCCGCGATAGAGGAAACCGCTGGCCGATCTCTATCGAAATGATATGCCGGTCAATCGCGTCGAACAGGCGTTTCGTGATCGCCGCGACCTTCTGTGGCGTGTCCGTGTAATGGCCGAAGTTCGGCCGGGAAATTGTTGCGGATTTCGACGCGAGTGAACTAATATCACGCGCGCCGATATCACCGGAGGCTTGGCCGAAACTCACAAGATGACCACAGGTCGCGAGCGCCGCCACCGAGTGATCGAAGCTGTCCCGGCCCACCGCATCATAGATGACATCCGCGCCATGCCCCCGTGTGAGCGCCTTCACCTGATCTTCCAGACTTGCCGCACCCGGCAAGAGGACATGATGCGCACCCGCCGCCCGGGCGATGCGCGCCTTTTCCTCGCTGGATGTTGCGCCGATAACCGTCGCACCGAGATGGTTCGCCCATTGACAGAGAATGCGGCCCACCCCGCCCGCCGGCGCATAAACAAGAACGACATCGCCCTTTTTGACGGGATGCACCCGATGCAGGAGAAATTCCGCCGACATGCCTTTCAGCAAGGCTGCCGCCGCCGTGACATCATCAATCCGGTCAGGTAGGGGAACGACCAGCGCGGCAGGCATTGTGCGCACGGTGGCATAGGCGCCGACCGGTGGGCAGGCATAGCCGACCCGTTGCCCAGCGGACAAATGGCGGACGCCGGAGCCAACGCTCTCGACAACCCCCACCGCCTCCATTCCGGGGACGCCGGGCGGCTTCAGGAGATTGAAATATCCGGAGCGGCAATAGACATCGATATAATTGACGCCGATTGCGCTCTGACGGAGACGAACTTCGCCGGGCCCCGGCGGCGGCGCAACAACCTCCACGGACTGCAGTTCCTCTGGTCCGCCATACCGGTTGATCCCCATGGCCATGCCCGGCAGGCCGGCATTACTGGCGGTCGCGGTCGATCTCGTTAATGGCCGGTCTGACGACAGCGATCCCGACCTCTGTCGTTCCAATCGCGTCCGCACGGCCTCAAACCCCGCTTGATAAACCCCTTCGGCGACAAGCTGCTCAAGCTCCTTCTCCCGCCCCTTTGGCGTATCGAAGCGCGATGACCAGGACCAGAAGGTGCCATTTCCATCGGTCACCGGTTTCAGGGAAACCTCGGCGATATAATTGTGAAGCGGTATTTCGCTTTCCACAATCGCATAACGGAAGCTGTGATCCTCGTCGGACATGGACAGGAGTTGTTCGCGCAGATGCGCACCTTCGGTAAGCTCGAAATTACGGACGGCGCTTACCTGGTCGGTGCGCTTGCCGCCGTCCAGACGGCTTCGCCGGACAGCCGGATGCCAGCGGTCATGGCCGTTGAAATCGCGCAGAATTTCCCAGACCGCCTCGATCGGAGCATCAATGACAGTACTGCGACGGACTGAAACCAAATCAGCCTCCCAACCGGCTCTTTAGCGATGTCAGCCCACCCAGAAAGACATTCGTGGCGATTTGCTCGACCAACTCGTCCTCCCGCTCCGGCGCGCAGTCAAATTCCGCCGACCATTCCGCGAAAGTCTGACCGCCGTCGGTAACCGGAATGAGACGGAGGGTCGCAATATAGTTTTCGACACCCATCGGGCTTTCCAGGATCGCATAGGAACAGCTGTAGTCAAAATCGGAGAGCGCCAGCAGCTTTTCCCGGATAAAACCGCCGTCTTCAAGCCGGAAGGCACGGACACAGCCGATCTTGTCGGATGGCAGGCCTTCCTCGATGCGGCTGTCGACGACAAAGTCCGTCCAGGCAGGCAAGGCGTTGAAATCGCGGACGACGGACCAGACCCGGTCCGCCGGTGCCGCGATGACGGTGGAGGTGTAGACCCTTGCCATCCTTAATCGTCCTCGCTCTTGTCCGACTTGGCCGCCTTGGCAAGGCTTTGCGCATCCTTGGCGGAGCGGAAAATATCACCCATCTTGGTCACACCCGGGTTTTCAACGCCGATTTCCCGCATCATCTCGTCGATCAGCGGCGCCTGGGCCCGGTAACGGAGCGCACTTTCAATCACTTCGTCCGTGGGAGAACGGTGACCACTGCCAGCGCTGCCGCCCAACCCATCGACATGGAGGATCTTGATGCCATCGATATTCTCCATCGGCTTGACGCTCTCGCGCACGATGCCTTCCAGCCGGTCCAGCATCTTGGACCGCAGACGTCCAGCCCGCGCATCTTCGCTAAGGATGTTTTCTGCTTCATTCTGCAACCGTTGCGCTTCCGCCTGGACAGCGGCGGTAATCTTGTCGGTTTCCGCCGCAATTCTGGCCGTATCCGCGTCCTTCTCGGCCAGCAATCTATCGACGGCGGCGATCCGCTCCGCAATCACCGTTTCGCGGATCGTTGAGACCTTCTCGGTGGCTTCGACGGCCTTGGCTTCCGCCGCTTCGGTCAGGACACGAGCATCGGCGACCGCCGTCTGCTCCTTCAAGATCAGGATCTGGCGCTCGATTTCTGCGAGCTCCAGCGCCTGGTCCCGCTCGATCTCCAGCCGTCTCAGATCCCGCTCTTTCAGGATACGCGCTTCGTCAAGGCCGCGATCCGACGCGATCCGCGCCCGCTCGAGTTCCTCCTGCGCCGAGATTTCATTTTCCTCGATCTGCTGGCGCAGGGAAATCTGTTGCGCGCGCAGCACCCGGTCGCGTTCGATGCGGGCCTTGTCGAGAACCTGTTCCTGGGCGATCCGCGCGGTCTCGATCGCCTTTTGCGCCGCTATCCTGGCGGTCTCGATCTGCTGGCCGCGTGCGATATCCCGGTTTTCCGTCTCCTCTTCCGCCATGATCCGGGCTTCCTGCAGCAGGCGTCCGGAAACAATACGCGCGCGTTCGACATCCTCATTCGCGGAAATTTCGGCCGAGTCAATTTCATGACGCTGCTGTATCTGCTTTTCCCGGATCATCCTGTCGCGGTCGATGCGGACAGCCTCCAGCTCCTGCTCCTGCGAAACGCGCATCTTCTCGATTTCTTCCTGCGCCTTGATTTCCGCCGCCTGCAAAGCCTTCTGCCGCGCGATTTCAATTTCGCGTGTTTTCTGCTCGTTCAGGATGCGAGATTTTTCTGCCTCGGCCTCCTTCTCGGAGCGGGTATGCGTAATTTCCGCCCGTTGCAAGGCCCGCATGGCCTCCAGTTCCCTCTCCTGATTGAGGCGGGAGCTTTCGCTCTCCTGCTCCAGCTTAAGAGTTTCCTTTTCCGCCTCGAGATTGCGGGCGCGGATTGCAACGACGGAGGACTGCTCGATATCATTGCGCAGCTTGCGGCGGGTTTCGATCGTCTCGATCAACTGGGTAAGGCCTTCCGCATCGAAACGGTTCGCCGGGTTAAAGAATTCAAGTGCCGTCTGATCAAGGTCGGTAATCGCCACGGCTTCGAGTTCGAGGCCGTTGCGCGCCAGCACATCGGCCGCCCGTTCATCGACGCGGGTTACAAAATCGCCGCGCTTTTCATGCATTTCATCGAGGGTCATTTCCGCGGCGACAGACCGCAGCGCGCCAACGAACTTGCCCGAAAGGAGGTCGGTCAGGGCTTCTGGCGACATGGTCTTCCTGCCCAAAGTCGAGGCCGCCGCCGCGACCGCCTTTTTCTCCTGGATAACACGGACGAAGAATTCAGCCTCGATATCCACGCGCATACGGTCCTTGGTGATGACCGCGTCTTCCTTCGTCCGGGTCACAGGAATGCGAACCACATTCAGATTGACCGGCGTCACCTCATGAATAATTGGCAGCACCAGCGCGCCGCCGTTTATCACAACGGTTTCACCGCCGAACCCTGTCCGCACGAATGCGACTTCCTTCGTTGTTCGATGGTAAAGCCAGTGAAGAAGATAGGCGACCACGGCGATGACAATGATCGCTATGATAAGCCAGAGAATTGTCGAGCCAATTACGCTGGTTGTCATTCTTTCAACCTCCCTTAACCTAAGCTCAATGCCTTGAAGGCTTGTGTCTGCTTCGTCAGCGCCACTTCCGTCGGCAACCGTTCCATGGAGGACGCGCCGTAGAAGCCGTGGCATGATTTCGCGTTGTCGAGTATATACTGCGCATCCGCCGGCATCGACACCGGTCCGCCATGGACCAGCACGATGGCCTCGGGATTGACATCGAGGGCCGCCGCCGCCCAGCGGTCAACCAATGCCGGGCAATCCTCCAGTTTGAGCGCCGTATCCGCGCCGATGGAACCTCCGGTCGTGAGCCCGAGATGGCAGACAATAATATCCGCGCCCGCCGCCGCCATGGCGGCAGCGTCCTCTTCGCAGAAGACGTAGGGTGTCGTGAACATATCTTTTTCATGCGCGAGGCGGATCAGGTCCACCTCCTGTGAATAGGACATTCCCGTTTCCTCAAGATTGGCGCGGAACGTCCCGTCGATCAGGCCGACGGTCGGAAAGTTCTGGATTCCGGAGAAACCGATCGCTTTTACCTGGTCGAGATAATTGTCAAACTGACAGAAGGGGTCCGTGCCATTGACGCCCGCGAGTACGGGGGTCTGCTTGACGACGGGCAGAACCTCACGCGCCATTTCCATCACGATCTCGTTCGCATTGCCATAGGCGAGCAACCCTGACAATGATCCGCGACCCGCCATGCGGTAACGGCCGGAATTGTAAATCACGATCAGGTCAATCCCGCCTGCCTCCTCACATTTGGCCGACAGGCCAGTACCCGCCCCGCCCCCGATAATCGGAAGTCGACGTTTTTTCATATCCTGAAATTTCTTGACCAGTTCCATCCGTTCAATACGCGGCATGACGCTTACTCCTTGCGGTTGGATGAATTTCTTCCAATGCGTGAATGACAGCCTGGGTGAACGCCGGATCATTGATATGATAGGGCGTTCGGATCAGGCGGCGTTGGGGGGTTTCCCGAAAATTAGCGGCCAGCGCTTCGAATAGCGCGCGATTGGCCTCGGGGGAATAGAAGGGCTGTCCCGGCGCATCGAGCGCCGAAACGCCACCTTCCGGGATCAGGAACCGCACTGGCCCCGTCATCCGGTTCAGTTTGGCCGCGATCCATTCCCCCATACGCGTGTTTTCCGCTGGCGTCGTGCGCATCAGGGTGATCTGCGGATTATGCTCGACGAATGTGCGGCCGCGATACCGCTCCGGCACGGTCTCCTTCGCACCGAAATTGACCATATCGAGGGCGCCGACCGATCCGACATAGGGAATGCGCGTGCGGATGAAGGCATCGAAGCGTTCTTCGGTTGCCGCGAAAAACCCGCCCATCATCATATCGCAGATTTCCGTTGTCGTAAGGTCGATGGCGGCTTCGAGAAGGCCGCTATCGACCAGTTTTTCCATTGAACGTCCGCCGGTTCCGGTCGCATGGAAGACCATGCAGTCATAGTCATCATGCAATTCCGCCGTCAATTGCTGGACGGCCGGTGTCGTCACGCCGAACATGGTGAGGCCGAGAGCGGGCTTCGCGGTTCCGGCATTGGACCGCACCGCGTTCTTCTGCGCGTCCTTCACCATACCCGAAATGGCGCTGGCGCCGTTGGCAAGGACGCGGCGGGAGATCCGGTTGAGCCCCTGTACGTCTGTGACCGAATACATCATCATGATATCCGTTGGCCCGACATACTGCCCGACCTCGCCGGAGGCGACCGTGGAAATCATCAATTTCGGCACCCCAACCGGCAGCCGCCGCATGGCGGGCGTCACAAGAGCCGTGCCACCGGACCCGCCGGCGGAGATAATCCCGCCGATACCCCGCTGGCGAATGATCCAGTTTTCGAACGCCTCCGCCATCGCGCGGACCGACTTGCCGCGATCGCCGGTAAAGACGGCCCCGGCCCCGCCCCGATGATAGGCGGCGACCATATGCGGCGGTACGTCGGCGGAAGAGGGTTTCTGTGTCGTCGAAAGATCGACTGTCCGGACCCGCAAGCCATGAGACGCAATCTGGTCGCGAATAAAATTAAGCTCAACCCCTTTGGTATCGAAAGTACCAGCCACATAGACATCTTCGCCAAGCAGGGTTTCAAGATTGACGGCGGGTTCCTTGAACAAGGGTTCGGGGACCGCATCAAACGGGCGTGTCGCTTGAGTGCCCTCCGCGGGCGGCGCCGCCCTCTCCTCCCACGCGATCCGCGACCAGCGCGTCGGCGGGGTGTAAACGGCAGTCTTTCGCGGCTCTTGCGGTGTCTCCGGAGACGGCGGAGGCGTATCTTCCGCCGGTCCGGCGTCCGGATCCGGTGCCTCGGAAGGGGCCGGCGAATGCGAGGGCGCCAACATCTCCGTCTCGTCATGAGAATGCCGCCCAACGCCGAGGAGACGTTCCTGCAACGCCCGGTCGGATGCGAGCTCGCGCGCCGGCATCACCCTGCTGATCCGGCCATTCGCCATGATCGCCACATCCTTGGAAATGGCGGTCGCCACGGAAATATTCTGTTCGATCAGGAGGATGGAGACGTCTGCCTCCGCCGCCAGCTCCGCCAGCAGTTTTTCGACCTGATTGACGATGACGGGCGCCAATCCTTCCGTCGGCTCGTCCAGGATCAGCAGCTGCGGGTCCTGCAGAAGGGCGCGCGATATGGCCAGCATTTGCTGTTCACCGCCGGAAAGTTGACCCGCGCCATTGCGCCGGCGTTCAAAAAGCCGGGGAAAGGTTTCGTAAATGCGGTCGATCGTCCAGGCGCCTCCGCCTTCGCATAGCTTCAAATGATCATGCACGCTGAGCGACGTCCAGAGACGTCGCCCCTGCGGCGTATAGCCGATGCCCTTTGATGCAATTCGGTAGGGCGGCGCTCCGGTGATATCCTCTCCCTGAAAGCGGATGGAACCGCGCCGCACCGGCAATAGCCCCATGATCGCGTTGCAGAGAGTTGTCTTGCCCATGCCGTTGCGACCGACAACAGCATGAACGCCATGTTCAAGACTCAGGTTCACCCCCTGCAGGGCATGCGACTGCCCGTAATAGACATGCAGATCCTTGACCTGCAACACGGCAGCGGAGGCCTGTCGCCTGCTGTTTCGTTCAGCCATGGCCGTCGCCTCCGTGACCCAGATAGAGTTCCTGGACTTCGCTGTCGTTCTCGATCTCCTCGGGCGTGCCCTCCTTGAAAATCCGGCCGTTATGCATCATGGTCACGCTTTCGGCGACTTTCAGAGCGACGTCCATATCATGCTCGATAATGATATAGCCGATATGCTCGGGCAGGCTTTGCAGGATATCAACAAGCAGAGTCCGCTCTGTTGGGGATAAACCGGCCGCCGGTTCATCAAACAGGATCAATCTTGGCGCCCCGGAAAGCGCGAGCGCGATTTCAAGTTGGCGTTGCTGCCCATAGCTTAGTTCCGCGACCGGTTTGTCTTTCACATCATCGAGATGCACCGCCTCAAGCAGGGATTCCGCAAGCTCTAACGAGCTGTCATCCCGTTTCGGGCGTCGCAATGAAAATCGCCCGCGAGTCACTCCCCGGCAAGCAAGAAAGGTATTGTCCAGAACACTCAAACCGTTGAACAGCAAAGAAATTTGATAAGTACGACGAAGGCCGCGACGGATCCGCTCATGACTTGGCATATCCGTCACATCCTCGCCAAACAACCGGACGCGGCCGGTTGTCGTCGGGAAGTCTCCCGTTATCGCGTTGAACAACGTCGTTTTCCCGGCGCCATTCGATCCCAGAACCGCGCGCCGCTCTCCTGCCTTGACAGTCAGATTGACATCCGCCAGAGCCACCAGCGCGCCGAAATGGCGGCTGACGGCTTCAAGCTCCAGCGCGTACTGGCCGGTGCTTTGAAGGCGGGAGAGAGCGTCGGTTCCGGGCATAGTCCTCAGCTTTCCTTAGTTACAAGCCGGGTTTTCACGCCCAACTTGCCCATACTTCAGGAACTCTTCGTATGAAACACCCAGGGTCTGATTGACCTGCGGGATCACCTTGATGGTCTTGTTCAGCAAGTTGCCGTCCGGCCCTTCGATCACTTCCGTGAGGAAGATATCAGCAATCGCATTGCGCCGTTCGTCTACGCTGACCATCCCTGTCGGTGTTTCAAATGACAGTTTGGAAAGCGCTTCGCGGAACTTCTTTTCGCCATCGGACAGATCCCCATTGACTTCATTGAGGGCCAACAGTGCTGCCTTTGTATTGATGTAATAGGCATGAGCGAAAAGGGACGGTGACGGAAAGCCGTCGGGGAACGCCTTCTGATAGGCGGCCACGAATTCTTTCCAGCGCGGGTCGTCCCACGTATCCGAAACCGGACCGGCGGACGGCGTGCCAACGACAAATTTCCGTGCCTTACCCTTGGAGCCCAGAACACTCTGGTCCACGGTGATGGAGCCACCGATCAGCGGAAGATCGCCGCCTGACTGCTCATACTGGGTCAGGAAGTTAACCGCATCCGCGCCGCCAAGGGCAACGAAGATAGCATCCACGTCATCCGGCAATGCCGCAATCACGGAAGAATAATCCTTGTTGCCGATCGGTACCCAGAAACGGGCATCAATCGCTGATTTTCCGCCAAGACGGCAGAAAGGCTCCAGGAATCCGAACACCTGGGTATAGGGGAAGGAATAGTCTTCCGCGAGAACCGCAACGTTGCGATAGCCTTTTTCATTATAGGCATATTCGCCAAGACCGGCCATCCATTGCGCCCCTTCCGTGCTGAAACGGAAGAAGTTTTCCGCGGGGCTGCGCAGTGTTGTATCCTGAGCGGCGGAAGAGCCGTTCAGGAAAGTGACGTTCGGCTGGGTCTTGGCGTAATCCTTCACCGCCAGACCTTCGGAGCCGGAAAGCGGGCCAATGACAAGCTGTACGCCGTCCTGCTCTACCAGTTTACGGACCGCGCGGATGGCACTGTCAGGCGAGGCGTCGGAAGATCCGGTAATCAGCTCGATCTTCTTTCCACCCGCTGTATAATTGAATTCTTCCAGTGCCAGCTTGACGCCGCGTATGCCATCTTCACCAAGAACAGCAAACGCACCTTCCAGTGTCGCTAACGCTCCCATTTTGATGTCATCCGCTGACGCGATCGCAGGGCCGGTTAGTGACAACGCTATAGTCGCCGCCAATAAATGCCTTAATTTTCCCATAGCTGTAACTACCTCCTGTTATTCAGTTTTTCTTCAACGATCCAGTGCTGGCCGGATCGTCTGTGTTTACGCGTTCCGCTCCCAGCAGCGCGTTTCCTCTGAACCGCACCTTGTTACGGAAACGGTTCCAAAGTCCAAGTAAGCCATCAGGCGAAAACAAAACGACGAGCAGGAATGCGATTCCGATCACCATATTGAACCGCTCCCTGTCGATCAGGTCGATGGCGAAATTCTCAAGCAATACAAAGGCGACAGCCCCAAGGAATGGGCCGATCGGATGGCGCATGCCACCGACAACGGCAATGACAAGGATATCGATCGCCACGTCGACGCCAATGGTTCCGGGCGAAACCCGGCCATTGAACCAGACAAGCAGGATGCCGGCAAAGCCCGCGATAATTCCGGCGAAGAAATAGGCGACGATCCGATGCAGCGTGACATTAAATCCGAGCGCCCGCATGCGCCGCGGATTGTCACGGATCGCCTGCAGGGCTAGCCCGAATGTCGAGCGCGAGCCGTAATAAACCGCGCCGAAAAAGCCGACAGCAATCGCGAGCGTGAGATAGTAAAACGGCATCGGGTCCCGCCAGTAAATACCGAAAAGCGTTGGCGGCTCGACCCCGGCGAACCCGGAGAAGCCATTGAACAGCACATAATTCTGCCGCACAAAATAGAAAAAGGCGACGGCGACGGCGAGGGTGATCATGATCGTGTAGATACCTTCCGTCCGCACGGAAACGGCACCGATGAAGGTACTGAATAGCGCGGCGCTCAACACCGCAACGATGACTGTCAGCCACCAGGGCCAGCCAAGCCCCATCACCCCCATGCTGTTGTCTCCGAGGATCGCGACCAGATAGGCCGCGAAACCGGCGACGGTGAGCTGTGCGAGGCTCACCATGCCACCATAGCCGGCCAGCATCATCAGCGACAAAGCGATGGTTCCGAGAATGAGCGAATAGGCCCCGATCTGAAAGATGAAGAAGTCCGATGCGAAGCTGGGATAGGCGAGCAAAAAGACGGCGGTGACAATCACTGCCGGATGAATATCGGAAATCGAGAAAGAACCGGAAAAGAGACGTCGTCCGTTCATTTATTGCCGTCCTCCCATCAAACCCTGCGGCCGTACCGCGAGGACAACCACCATGATCAGGAAGGTCAGCACGACGCCGTAGGTCGGGAAATACGCAAGCCCGAACTGTTCTGCGAGCCCGATGATCAGCGCGCCAATCGCCGCGCCGACAATTGACCCGAGCCCGCCAACGATGACCACCACCAGTGATGCAAGCAGATAACGGACGTCTTCGCCCGGTGCGACAGAGAGCGCCGTTCCGCCGATGACGCCGGCAAATCCCGCCAGTCCCGCGCCAATGGCGAAGACCAGAACGAAAACCAGTTGCACATTCACACCCGTCGCGGCGAGCATGTCCCGGTCGTTGACACCGGCGCGGATCATCATGCCGATGCGCGTCCGGTTGAGAAAGATCCAGAGGCCAACGCCAACAGCAACGGCGACGGCGAGCACGACCAACCGGTAAACGGGATAGGTGATATAAACCGCTGTACCCGATGACCTGATGACGGAAATAATCGGCAGGCTCGTCGCGCCGAACAGCCAGTCCGGCGGTGAAAACTGATAGGTCGTGCCGGTCCAGATGGCCAGCATTGCGTCCGCGGCGATAATCGAAATGCCGATGGTCACCAAAGTCTGGCGCAGATCGTCGCCGGCCATGCGGCGGAAAATCAGTATCTGAAGCAGGATACCACTGATGGCCACCGCAATGAAGGCGACCGCCAGCCCCAGAAACCAGTTACCCGTCCGGTCGGCGACCTCATAGCCGATATAGGCGCCAAGCAGGTACATCGATCCGTGGGCCAGATTGACGTTTCGCATAAGGCCGAAAATCAGCGTGAAGCCGCTGGCAACGAGAAAATACAGGCCGCCCAGGGTAATGCCGTTCAGCAGCGTGTTTACGAAGGTTTTCTTCCGGCCCATGGCGTCAACCAGCCAGTCCGGCCAAACCGTGAAAATCATCCACAGGAAGATCGCCGCAATCAGGAGAATAACGATTGCCCAGAAAGTATGACGTTCGGCAAAATTTTTCATGGATTCCTCCATGCAAAATTTGCCCGCTGATTACAAAGCAATCTTTGAAATCTGTTCATCAAACTGTAATTCCGCAAAGCGTCCGAACCGACCCGGACGTTATTCTCTGTTTTTTATTTTTCTCGGTCCGCCTTTTTGGCCGACCGTATCTGCTGATTTTTCAACGCTGATGACTTAACCCTGCCCCATACCGCGTGAACTGCGCAATATGATAGTTTTTTAGATTTGGGTAAGTTTGGGTAATTTTTTTGGTTAAAATACGAATCACAGTTTTCTTATGTTCTCCGCCATTTCCATTTTTTCCCACAATTTCCCCTTTTGACCTCCAGATCATTGCAATGGGCGCTGATAATCTCTCTTACATGGCGGACTCACGTCCACCCTCCAACCAATAACAATCCAATAAATATAATTGGCGTCAAATTTTTTGGCTAAAAGTTATTTTTATGAATAAAATCAATATTATACTTTACAAATAAATTCATACCAATTTGAAAATTGGTATGCTATAAAGTACAAAATACGGCTTCCAGAAAAGAATCGAGAAAAAATGTCGTCGAAAACCGCGACCGTGGACGAACTCAGAAATCTGATACGCACCTCTCAGTTCCCGCCACAATCAAAACTTCCCTCTGAACGGGATCTTGCGGCGCAGCTCCGGGTATCCCGCTCGACATTGCGCTCGGCCATGGGGGCGCTCGAGGCCGAAGGGGAAGTCTGGCGACATGTTGGCAAGGGAACCTTTGTCGGCAAACGGCCACCGGAAGGGCGAGAGGTTTTTCCGCTTCCCGCCGACCTTACCAATCCGACGGAAGTCATGGAGGTCCGGCTGATCCTGGAGCCCCAGATCGCCGATATGGCCGCCCGGCGGGCGACGATCAACGATATATCCTTCATGAAGCAATGCCTTGAAAAAGGCGAAGCTGCCAAGGATACCGCAACCTATGAAATGTGGGATGGGGCGCTGCATCGCGCCATTGCCGAGGCCGCGCGCAACACTTTATTGCTGGCGCTTTTCAGCGCGGTTAACGCCATACGAGAACATGCGGTCTGGGGACAGCTCAAGGAGGCGACGCTGAATGACCAGCGGCGACGGCGCTATTCGATGCAGCACAAAAATCTCGTCCGGGCCATCGAGCGCCGGGACGCCGTCGATTGTCAGCGGCTGATGCGCGAACATTTGGCAGCCGTCCGCGACGACATGCTGAATATTTGATTTCGGAAATGGAAACCGGAACAACGATCGAATTGATGGGATGGCGGATCGGGCTGCGCGCTGCTGTTGACACCGCGCAAAAGCAATTTCCCGAGTTCATTTTGACGGAAGCGCCACGGTTTCAGCACGGCAATATGCCGAACGAGGTCAGCTTGTTGTTGCCCACGAATGCCGGGATAAAGCGCCTCATCGACGCGGTAATCGACAAGGCTCATTTACATCCGGATGGCATGCTCGGCCTGTTTCTCGCAGACCCTTTCCTCAATTTGCCGCTGGAGCTTGCCCGGCTTGCAGATACTAAGATCCGCTGGGCAACCAACTTGCCAAGCGTTGGCCAGCAGGATACGGACTTTGAGCAGCAGCTAACCGACGTCGGATTGGATTTTTCCCGGGAGTTGAAAAAACTCTCGGAAATCAAATCATATGGCTACAGAATTGCAATCGTCGTTGCCGACGCGGCAAGCGCAAAGTCGGCCGCGGCGCTGGAACCGGAGGCGATGATAATCCTGCCGCGCATCGCCGATTTTGCTGCAGGATTTCCCTCCTTGCGTCAACGGCGGTCAATGGCGCTGGACATATCTCTGGCCCTTGAGGCGACCGGCTGGACCGGGGCTTTGCTGGGGCTGGGAGAGGCGACGGAACTGGATCATGAGCGGCAATGGCCGGAGCCTCTCGACGGGCTGGTGTGCCGTCCGCAAATTCTCGGATAGAAGCTAACCGGAAAGCTCGTATTTCCGAATTTTATTATAAAGCGTTTTGCGCGATATCCCGAGCGCCTCGGCGGTTTTCGAGCGGTTGAAACCGTTTCGCCAGAGGGTATCTACGATCAGATCCTTTTCCGACCGGCCCTCACGCTTCCGGCTGTCCGGCTTTTCCGACCGAAGCAGGGGCGCCAGTTCTTCAGGCGACACGGTGCTTGTCGGCGCCCGCCCCACCAGCGCCCCCAGAACCATATGCAGCTCCGCTTCATTTCCCGGCCATTTATGGGCGCGCAAATTGAGCATCGCGAGAGGTGAAAATTCCGGGCCTTTTTGATCGTCCAGAAATTTAGCAATCAGCAGGGGCAAATCGCCAACCCGTTCGCGCAAAGGCGGAAGACGCAACGTCCAGCCGGCCAGCAACGACACAAGCTCCGGCTCCAGTCCGGCATGTGTCAGGTCTTCATGCAGACGGTCCTCATCGACGATGAGATCGGATTGAAAGATTATCCGGGGCTTGATCTCGAGGGACCGGCGGGACCCGGCGACCCGAAAAATCCCGTCACGCATCGCCCGCGCCAAACGGCGTTGAAGAGCGTTCGTCAGGCGTTCAGGCGCATGAATGACAATCATATCCACCGATGGATCCGCCAACAAAGGTGGCCTCGACGATGTTGTATCCCGATGTCCGAACAGCACATTTCGGGCACGCGCCGGCAAGTCCTGCTCGGCAACGTCGATCCGGACCAAGTTGGCTGATCCCTTCTTTAGACCCGCAGGGTTGGCCAACGCGCGCATGGCGGGGGCGGTATTCTGTCCGGGCTCAGATACGATCAGCACCGGATCGCGCGCGGCACCCAGGGCGCGAAGCCTTCTTAAACATAAAAGAAGAGCGTCGGAGGTTCCGACAAACCCGTATTGTTCCGACCAGGCGAAAAGAGTCCGGTTTTCCGCGTCGAGACGGTTGGGACGGACACTGGCCTGACGGAAGCCGTCGATGAGACTGGCGACCGAGGATTCAAGTGGCAGCCTGTCAATCGTCGAGCCCCCTACATAGCCATCAAGCGGCGCAAGCCGCAGAACACGGGACAGATCCTCCGGCGTCGCAATGGGACCGCCCTCAAGAAGAAATCTTGTTTTGGGATTGATGCGTTTTACAAGGCGGCCTATCTCGCGCGCCTCCGTTGCGACCTCCTCAATTGACGACCGGGTCCGATGTCCCAGTATTCCTCCCGCATTCCAGCCGATATTCAGGCAAATCAGCGCAATACCGGCATCAGCAGCGAGCCGCGCCTGAGTCCGCGACGCACAATAGAACATCGACATCATCCCGGCATCCTGCACGGCCTTTAGCTGGGCGACCTCCTGCTCAATTCCGCGGCCGGCCCTCGACAAAATCTGCTGCATGGGCCGGGAGTAGTGCATGCAGCTTGGGAAATTCACCGCGCCGGCGAAGCCCGAACGGGCGATTTCCGCCGCCTGCCTTACGGGATCGAAATCGACGCCCCAGACATTGACGCCAAGCAGAACAGGAATTTTGCAAAGCGGCAGCAGCTCATCGCGGGCAAATCCGAGCGTAAGCGCATCGACATTACGGACGGGCAACATGCTTGAAATTGACGGAACACCCATGTTCCGAAGGCGCCCGGCATTAATCGCCAGTAAAAAATCCGCTCCGCCCTGCTCCGCGGCAACTGCGTTGCTGCCCGAACCAATGGCGGCGCCGATCAGGAATCCCCTGCTCAAACCGTCAGTCGTCACTCACACTCACCCCCGTTCGCATAAATGGGATTGTCACTTTACCATAGTGGCGGGAAAATGTGTCAGAGTCCTGTCGCTGTTGATCCTTAGAGTCGTCAATCGACGGCATCGCGACAAGGTCACTGCCACCTTTTTGCCTCAACAATATCATTGGCATATCCAGTAGGAGACGACAGGACCGAACGAGCCGCAACCTAAAGGGGGCAGTCTTTCCGAAATTCAGGCTTGCGTTTCTCGCGGTGGGACGCGACGCCTTCCTTTACGTCATCTCCCATGAATCCAAGCATTTCAAGCGCTGTCGATGCATCGAAGATTGGGCCTGCCTGACGAAGCCAGTTGTTCAGTGAATATTTTGTCCAACGGATCGCACTTTGGGATCCATTGGCAAGGTCCATTGCGATTTCTAAGGCCGTTTTCTGTAATTCTTCGTCTTCAACACATAAAGAAACCAGCCCTATACGCTCAGCTTCCTCACCTGTAACGGCTTTGCAGGTCAGCAAGTAATATTTGGCTTTCGCCATGCTGCACAGGAGCGGCCAGACGATTGCGGCCACATCGCCTGCCGCAACACCCAGCCTGGGATGGCCATCGACAATTCTGGCGCGTTTTCCGGCAATAGAAATATCCGCAAGAATCCCGACAACCAGACCGGCGCCGGCCGCCGGGCCATTGATGGCAGAAATAATGGGCTTATTGCAGTTGATGATGTTGTAAACAAGGTCCTTGGCTTCCTTCCAGGTTTTCATAATCTCATTGAAATTGCCTGTCATATTCTCGATCATCCCGAAGTCACCGCCCGCAGAAAATGCCTTCCCCTCCCCCGTTACGATAACGGCATTGATATCCGGATCACGGTCGATGTCTCGCCACACATCTGTAATTTGAGTATGCGTTTCAGCATCCACGGAATTGTAAGTTTCCGGTTTATTAAAGGTAATTCTCAAAACACGATCAGCGGGATAATCGAACTTTAACTTATTGTAATCAGAGTAGCGGTCGGTCATTTGCTTTCTTTCTTTTCTATCAAGTCACCGTGACGATGACATCGTTAATACGATATTTGACTATTCAGTTATTGTCATTTGGTCGCGTTGCAGAAATGGCAATTTCACTTTCGGGTCTAAGACGAGGAAACCTCGTCGACCAACCGCGCAGCATCAGACATATCTGACGTCTCGCAGGCCGCGACATATTCCCTCCGCAAGCGCCTTACGAGATTTGCCACGGTCGGAATATCTTCTATGAGATCTATGCCCTGGCCCGCGCTCCAAATCGTCTTCCAGGGTTGAGCCCCAACCGGTAGATGGTCATGCCCGATACCTCTACCCCGCGGTTCAGGCAGGCTGTCCGGATCGAGGCCGTTGCGGCGGATTGATTCTTTCATCCAATTTGCCGGCACGCCCGCAACCCTGCTTGTATAGGTCAGATCAGACGACGTCTGAGAGACAAGCAACTGTTTATATTCATCGGGAGCCATAGATTCCTGCGTTGCGATAAAGCGGGTGCCCAGATAAGCCAGATCCGCTCCGAGAATTTCGGCCGCCCGGATTGTCGCTCCGTCAGAAACAGCTCCGGCTAGAACGATCGTTCCTTCAAAAATTGCCCGGACTTTGCGAATTAACGTGAGATGGCTGATGGTGCCGGAGTGACCTCCGCCGCCCGCACCGATACAAATCAACCCTTCAACACCCGCGGCAATTGCCTTTTCAGCAAAGCGTATATTCGTAACATCATGAAAGACTTTCATACCCATGTCATGGGCGCGACGTGCCAAAGCTGTCGGATCGCCTGCCACTGTTATGATAATCTCAACTCCATAACGCTTACAGATATCCAGAAGTAATGGTAGTTCAGTCTCTGGAATGCGCGTCGTCAGATTTACGGCAATCGGCCCGATCCGGTCGGGTGTTTGGGCCGTATAAGCTTCAAGATCACGTCGTATGTCCCTTAACCAGACTTCGAATTCTTCAACCGTCCGCGCATTCTGGCGCGGCAACGCTCCGATCAGGCCCGCCTTGCACGCTTCGCGCACCAAGTCGGGACCGCTAACCAGAAACATCGGCGCACAAACGGCGGGGAGTACAATCGATTCCCGTATTTTTGCATCCAACGCCATGGTGCCCTCATCTCTCCTTATTGAAATCGAAATTAATGCGGTGTTGAGGTAATGCCGCGTTCAAACAGGTTGTTGAGTTCTTTTTCATCCATAACATTTTCTAGAATTTCGCGCGAATGCTCGCCGACCTTTGCCACGGCATTTGATCGCGTCGGGCGCTTGCCATCGAAGCGCCAGGGAAGCCGGACTAAGGGTAAATCATCTGTCTGCTTGTCGAAAAGCTGAAGCCAATTTGCCTGGGAACTGCTAACCATTTGAGATATCGTCAGGACAGGCGCATGAGGAACATCCGACCGGCCCAATCGTTCTTCGAGTTCATTCAGCGTGTATTTCGAAAATTCGCTTTGAAGCAGACTTTTAAGCTGCGAAAAATTTTCCATTCTATCGTCATAGGTTAAGTAAAGTGGATCATTCGCGAGCTCCGGCAAATCAATTGCTTCCGTAAGCGATCTCCAGAACTTTTGCGAGGAGGACATATGGAGGGTAATGGACTCACCACTCGCAGTTTTTAAGCAGTAACTCTGCCCCTGCGGCAGTCTGCTGCCGCGTGTCGGATCGTCCCCCAATTCATGCATTTGCGTTACCGCATCGACGGTTAGAAGAGAAACGGCTTCAAATATCGAGGTTTCGAGATTTGTCCCCTGACGTTCCGGGTCGCGCTCCCTACCAAAAAGAGCCGCAATAATTCCCATTGCCGTGCCGATGGCCGTCGTCATATCCGCAAGGCAGGTTCCCGAGGATTGAGGGTTCCCGGCGTCACTCAGAATTGAATATAACCCGCCCATGCTTTGGCCGATCGAGTCGTATGCAGGCCGGTCACGAAGCGGCCCGCCGCTCCCGAACCCGGAAACAGACGCATATATAATGGAAGGATTTACGGCGCGGCAGTCGTCCGCTCCCAGCCCCAGGGAGGCCATTTTTCCGGCCCGATAGTTTTCCAGGACAACATCGAATTCCGGCAACATGGATTTCACGATCTCTACGCCCTTGGGGTCCTTTAAATTCAGGGCGAGACTTTTCTTGCCACTGTTATACTGGACGAAATAGGGACTTTGATCATCGACCCCGCGTCGAAACGCCTCGCCAACATCGACCGGTTCGATTTTGACGACTTCCGCGCCCAGCGCACACAGAATGGAGCCAGCATAGGGTGCAGAAATATATGCTCCCAGTTCAAGCACCCTAATTCCAGCTAGCGGTTTTTCGTTCATTTTACGTCTCCCTGGACTTTCTTCAAAGTGTTTGAAACATCTTATGGGCCTCTCTTTCGAGACCCTCTCGAAATTTGGGGTGGGCAATCGCACATAATCTTTCGGCCCGTTGTTTGAGAGTGGTGCCTCGAAGTTCAGCGGAACCCCACTCTGAAACAATGATATCAACATCCACCCGTGGTGTTGTGACGATTCCGCTCTCGATCCGATTAACAATTCGGCTGACAGAGCCGCCACGCGCAGTTGAGGAGACCGCGATGATCGCGCGACCGCCTTCCGAAAGATTAGCTCCCCGTGAAAAGTCAACCTGACCGCCAACGGCACCCAGGTAACGATTTCCGATTACTTCGGCATTTACCTGCCCTGTTAAATCTACTTCCAGGGCGGCATTCACGGCGTAAAAATTCTGCAACCGAGATAGGACACGAATGTCATGGGTATGGGACGTGGGCGCAAGGCGTATTGAAGGATTCTCATGAGCATAATCGAATAGTTTTCGGGTACCGAGCAGGAAGCCCGCGATCGAAACGCCCTGATCAAACGGTTTGAGTGAATTGTCAATCACACCCTTTTTAATCAATTCTACGGCCACATCGCCGATAACACCCGAGTGAAGCGCCAAATTTTTATGCCCGGAAAGGGCCTCCAGAACCAGATCCGGTATGGTCCCGATGCCGATCTCAATCGTTGCGGCGTCAGGGATAAATTCCGCGACGTTGCGAGCGAGCTTTAAATCGTCTTCAGTAGGCGCCGAAGACCCGAGAGAAATAGGTTCCCGGGAAGTTCTGACGATGACGTCGGGCACTATGTCCTCTGGTAACTCGGCGCCACATGTCCAGGGCACCCGGTCACTTATTTCGGCGATGACAACACGGGCGCGTCGGGCGGCGTCAATCATGTAATCGTTCACCAACCCGGTATTATAGCGCCCATTTCGCGCCTCACCGAGCAATAGAAAAACGACGTCACTTGGCAATGACCCTCGGGCAAATAGCGGCGCCAATTCGGAATAATTTGCCAGGATAACTTCCGCCGCGCCAGCCTCAATAATCGACTTGTTGGTGCCCGCGCCGCAGTAAGTCAGGAATTTAAGGTGATCGGCATGTTCTGCCGAAAAAGGGGATTGGTACAAGGGGCCGATAAACACATTTACCTGACCGAGATTGTCGCGTTGATCGATGAGCGCCTGCGTGAGTACAATTGGTTCGGCAACGCCCTGCCCCACAACGATTGTATCGCCGGACTGAATATATTTTGCCAAGTCCAAATTGTTGATGGATTGGTATTCGCTCACATCAATCTCCACGCACTAGGCTAACTCTCATGTCTATAGCAACAATCTCCGCTGGTTCGGACGCGAGCCAGGCAATAATCGGTATTTATTCGAAGATATCCACCAAATTATTGGCCTGGCCAGCGAGCCAGCCTGAATGGTTAGCTGGCGTCAGAGCGCGAACTGCGCTTCAGCATTAGTCCCGTCCGCCGCAATGTAACAACGACTTCGTCGCGCTGATTGTAGCCCCTTGTTTCAAACTCGACGATACCGGTATCAGGGCGTGATTTGGATTCCCGTCTGCCAATCACCTCTGTTTCGACATGGATTGTGTCTCCAATAAAAACAGGGTTTGGAAATTTGATTTCCGTAAATCCGAGATTGCCCAAAGTTGTACCGAGAGTCACATCATTGACCCCGACGCCACAAACAAGCGCCAAGGTAAACATGCTGTTTACAATGCGCGTGCCCCACATGGTGGTCTTCGAATATTCTTCGTCTGTATGAAGCCATGCGGAATTGTAGGTCAACGCACTGAAAAACAGGTTATCGGCCTCACTTACAGTTCTGGTGATCGAATGCTTGTAGACATTACCCGGTTCCAGTTCTTCGTAGTATTTACCGGTGGTAAGTTCTTCATAATTTACAGGCATTTCCAAATTCTCCTTATTATTCTTTAACTGGTTTAGTTTTCCAACATCTCGGACAGAGCAATTATCTCCTTGGCCGTTTTGACATGCGCAATATCAATATGCTCTCCATCGTAGATCACCGATGCACGGCCTTGCTCCTGCGCCTTTTCAAGCGCGTCGATCATTCCCTTGTAGTAGTTGATCTCTTCTTCCGTCGGGCTGTAGCTCTCGTTGACGATTGCTACATTGGAAGGATGCAGTACGAGTTCCCCACTCATGCCAAGCGCCCGGTCCGCCCTGGAGGCCTTTCGCAATCCCTCCAAATCAGCGACCTGTTGCCAGACCCCGCCAATAGGAAGTTTTCCTGCCGCCCGCGCCGCCATCACCGCGCGTGACTTGAGATAGAGTGTTTCCGTGCCTTCCGGCGACCACAGATATCCCAGCGCCCGGGCAACATCGGCGTTTTTCGCGGTGGCGCCGACAATTGCCGGAACACGCGGATGCTGCGCGATCTCGAAAGCCATTTGACTGGCCCGCGCCGTTTCAAGTAAGGGAATGACGCGTGTTTTCCCTATTTCCATGCCATAACGCATTTCCGCTTCGGATAGCATCATGTCGACGCTATGGACATCTTCCGGCCCGATCGGCTTTGAGATAAAAATTCCCTCAAGGCCGTCTTGCACGATGGCAAGCAGGTCATCGAAGTCATACATATGCGGACTGCGGTTGATACGGACATAGACACGCTGTCCTTGATCCGCGAGCCAACCGATTTTTTTAGATACGATTTTTCGGGCTTCTTCTTTTCCCTCGAAAGGAACGCTATCTTCCAAGTCAAGGATCAAGGCATCGGCGCCTGATTTTACTGATTTTTCGATCCACGATTCTTTGTTGCCTGGAACAAAGAGAAACGACCTTACCGGCTTCATTTTAGTTCCCTCCCTCAGTAGGATTTCGGCAGACCCAGCTTTTTCTCTGCGATGTTACAAAGAATGAGTTGCGGACTGACGGGGGCGATATAAAGAATCATTACTTCCCGGAGGAACCGTTCGACGTGGTATTCTTTCGCATAGCCATATCCGCCATGCGTCAGGATCGCATTTTTACAGGTTTCAACAGCCGCTTGCGACGCAAGCAGCTTCGCCGCGTTCGCCTCGGACCCGCAAGGCAATTCTTGGTCATATAGCTTGGCCGCATGAAGCATCATAAGATTAGCGGCTTCCAGATTGGCCCAGTTTTGCGCCAGCGGATGCTGTATGCCCTGGTTCATGCCGATCGGGCGACCGAATACGACACGGTCTTTTGCGTATTGTATTGCGCGTTCATTTGCCGCGCGCGCTATGCCGACGGCTTCAGCCGCGACGAATACCCGTTCCGCATTCATTCCGTGGAGGATGTATTTAAAGCCCTGCCCTTCTTCGCCAATCAGGTCTTCCGCCGGGATGGGCATGTCTTCAAAGAAAATTTCATTGGTATCAACCCCCTTCCGACCCATTTTGTCTATTTCTCGGATCGTTACGTAGTCCCGGTCCAGTTTCGTATAAAAAATACTCAAACCTTCTGTCGGGCTTCTGCATTCTTCGATGGGCGTGGTGCGGGCGAGAAGCAATATATTGTCAGCGACCTGCGCCGTCGAAATCCAAACCTTCTTTCCGTTCACGACATAGCGATCTCCATCGCGTAAAGCGCGCGTTTTGAGCTTGGTCGTATTAAGGCCTGCATCAGGCTCAGTAACACCGAAACAGGCCTTGACCTCACCTCTAATTAGCGGCGGGAGCATGCGTTGCTTTTGCTCTTCAGATCCGAAGATGACCACGGGTTGAAGGCCGAAAATGTTCATATGAATTGCGGAACATGCCTGAGCCGCGCCACCGGATTCGGCCACAGCCTGTAAAAAGACGGCTGCATCGGAAATCCCCAGACCGGAACCTCCATAGGCTTCAGGCATAGCAATGCCAAGCCAACCGGCATCCGCGACCGCCCGATAAAATTCTTCCGGGAATCCTCCCTCTCTATCTCGTTCAAGCCAGTAATCCAAGTCAAACTGGCGGCATAATTTCAGCGCTGCCTCGCGGATTTCCAGCTGTTGTTCACTTAGGGTGTTTTCCATAACAGAGATCCATATTTACATTTATTTATTTAATTTCAGTATCTTAGGGACATACAGGTCAGCTAGACAAAACGGAGCAACCGAACACGCGGCATTCATCTGATGTCGCGATCAACCCTCAACCCCAAAGTTGCACGACAAGCTAAGATGAGAAATCGGCCATAGTCAATTATTAATTTTGCAGTGCGGTTTATAATTTTGCTTGACGGACTACTGTTATGAAAATATGTTTTAGATCTTCATGAATTATTGAGAATTTGCGAAATCGAGAGATTGATGAAGGACAAGAACTGCTTTCAGCGGTATCAAATCAGTCAGACGCAATTAACATCGCCAGCAATTAATACAAACAGGGGGAGAATATAAAATGCATATGCGCTTAAAATTAGCGACCGTTGCTCTTGCCGCTTTCACACTAACGGCCGCCAACGCTTATCAGGCGATGGCGGAAGAAGCCAAAACACTAAAAGTCGCCTGGCTATTCCCGGCAAATCACTATCTGTGGGAAAACGGAGGTAAAGTATTTGCCGATGCTGTCACAGAACGCACGGACGGGAAAATACAATGGGAACTCTATCCAGCCGGGCAACTAGGCAATAATATTGCGGCGTTGAAGGCAGGATTAGCAGATGCGGCTATGATTTCAACATCATATCATGCAGATAAATTTCCACTAAGCTCAGTTGCAGAGCTGCCAGGTATGTTTTCTTCTTCATGCGAGTCTACCGAAAAAATGTGGGGCGTCGCAAAACCTGGCGGTATTTTAGACAACGCCGAATATAAAGTCCAAGGATTTAGAGTGATTTTTGCGGGTGGTTTACCACCGTACAATATTTTCACGACCGACAAGGCCATTGAAACGATTGATGACGTAAAGGGCCTGAAGCTGCGTGCCAATGGTGAAGGTATGAGCAACACCGCACGCTCACTTGGCGCTGTACCTATTAAAGTTTCGTCACCTGAAACATACGACGCTTTGACACGAGGAGTAATCGACGGAGCTTTATATCCTTACAGTGGTTTGTTTGGATATAAACTTAACGAACTATTCGATCACGTGGTTGAAGGCAGTCAGCTTGGTTCCGGTATTATTCTTTGGGTGATCAGTGACAAAGCCTGGAACTCGCTTTCTGATGAAACAAAAAATATATTCACCGAAGAAGGCGCTAAGGCGCAAAGCTTTCTATGTGAATATCAGGATCGTCGCGACACCGAGAGCCGTCAGCGTGTTATCGATGAGGGCATGAATGTTGTCACCCTGACCGAAGAGCAGCAAAAAATTTGGCAGGACCGCGTTTCTGGAGTTTGGGATATTTGGGTAAAGAAAATGGAGGACGCCGGCCGCAAGGGCAAGGAAACGCTTGAAGCCTATAAAGCTTCAGGAAACTGAGCACTAGCTATCGAAGTTGTGCCATGGCTCTAAAAGAATAAGGGCCATGGCGCACTAAACTGTGTGTAAACTCACCTAATCCAAACGTTGTTCATTAGTTGGTTTACTCTTTGGCACAATTTGGAAGCAATATGAATAAGAATGGTTAGCTCAACCCGGCTTCAAGCCTACCTTAGGACATATAGAGATATGTTAAACCGGATTACTAAAATTTCAGAGCAGATCTTACTGGTAATTGCATGTATCAGCGTTGCAATCATGGTTGTGGTTATTAGCGCGGATACATTGCTCCGGTATGTTTTCAATTCTCCTCTTTCATGGGCTTATAACCTTACGACTTATTACCTGATTGTAATTTGCTTTTATTTTGCAATATCAGCAACTTTCCGTGATGGCGTGCATATATCGATAGATCTCTTCCGCTTTGGAATGAGCAAAAACGTGCGTCTCATTGCTGATATTACTTGGGTCTTACTATCGATTATTGCATTTGGATTGATCGCCTACGCAAACTGGAAAAGCATCTTTGAGACTTTCGTGCAAAATCAACATTATGAAGGGATAATATCTTGGCCTGTGTGGCTATCATATGTTCCTATATTTGTGGGGACCTGTGTGCTTATTATCAGGCTTACCCTCCACGTCATTGCGTTGATAACTAAAGGAAATGACCCGGAAGTTATTTTTGATGGTGAGCAATCAACATGATTCCTTTTATCGTTATTGTGCTGTTATTTACACTGCTCGCTTTTGGAACTCCCGTTGGTTTTGCAATGACAATCAGCGGGGCGCTAGGTTTGTATATGGTTGGCGGTATGACGGCTGTAATAGCCATATTTTCGTCAACGCCGCATGATTCTGCCGCCGTTTATATGTTTGTTGTCATTCCAATGTTTCTATTGATGGCGGAGTTCGTATTGCGCTCAGGCATCGCCGATGATTTATATACTGCGGCATCTGCCTGGTGTGGTCGACTGCCAGGCGGCTTAGGGATCGCTACGGCTTTTGCAGGCGCCGCTTTCGGAGCAATTTGCGGTTCTTCAACAGCGTCTGCCGCCACCTTGTCATCGACCTCTCTGAAGGCGATGATTGAACGAGGGTATGAACCCAGAATGGCCGCCGGCGTAGTCGCGATTTCCGGCACTTTGGCAATGCTTATTCCGCCCAGTGTGGCAATGGTTATCTATGGTCTAATCGCTGATGTTAATGTCGGTCAGCTACTTATCGCTGGTGTTATACCCGGCATTGTTGTCATGACCACAATCATTGTCACTACGATGTTTCTCGCGATACAGGATCCCAAACGAGCCCCCATTCCGATAAAAGTTTCCTTTATGGAGAAAATCAAACTCACCCGTTTGGTTGGACCGATGCTGGTTTTGTTTGTTGCTGTGACAGTCGTGATCTATCTTGGCGTCGCAACACCGACAGAAGCGTCAGCCTTTGGCGCATTTGTCGCCGGTGTATTCTATTTTACCCGAAAGAAAAGGACGTTAACTGAGACGTTTGATGTGATTTCCCGATCGGTAAAGACATCCTGCATGATTGCTGTTATCGTTTTAGGCGCTCACATTTTTTCAACGTTTTTTGCGGTTACCAACGTAACCCAGCATGTCGTAACCTTTATTGGCACGCTGGACGTTGAACCATGGATGGTGATCCTTGGATTAGTTCTGTTGTATATTGTCCTTGGCTGCGTTATGGACCAATTGGCCATATTGGTGCTTACCGTCCCTATCGCAGCGCCTCTCGTTCACGCGCTGGGGTTTGACCTGGTTTGGTTTGGTGTTATCGTCATCATTTCAGCAGAGCTCGGCATGGTGACGCCGCCGATGGGACTGAACTGCTTTATTGTGTCGAAATATTCAGGCCTGCCGCTCAGAGAAATTTTTATTGGCGTGTTGCCGCATGTTCTGACGCATATAATTGCAATCGGAATTTTGCTGCTGTTCCCCGCACTGACCCTTTGGCTTCCCAACAATATGCATTAACTGGGCTACTCTAAAACAGGGGAGCCTTCTATCCGGAGTTTGTTTGAACTGGACGTCCGTCTTCACAAGGCGGGCGTCAAGCCTGATTATTGCGGAAGGGGCTAAATTGCCAATGGACGGTTATGGAGTTCCGACTCGATATTCCGTGCCGTTGAAACCAGGCGATAACCGATTTCTTCATCGATGCGATCGTGTGGCAGCTGATACGCCGGACCGAGGATCGTAATACTGTAGATAGTACCACTATCTGGCAGCACAATCGCCGTCGCAGCCCCGTTTAGCCCCCGCTCAAATATGCCAGAAGTACTATAATAACCTTTAGTATCCAACTGTTGAAACGCGTCATCAAGACGATCGCGGAAGTCTGCACTTTCTTCGGGAATTTGCTTTTCTATCTGCTCAATCATGAATTCGCGTTCGTCTTGCGGCAAGGCATGCAAATACGCCATTCCCATGGCTGTGCGCCAAATAGGAAATCTGGCTCCGACATCCAGCCGCAGATGTCCGCCGCTACCGCCATGAACGATTTCGATATAGGTCATGTCCAGCCTGTCTTGGCTTGCGACGGTTACCGAAGCTCCGGCGAAATCCGCCAACTCCTGCATATGCCGCCGGGCCGCACGTGTCACACCAAGATTGGCCAGGCAGGCGTAGCCAAGGGAAAGTACCGGGGTACCAAGCGAGTATTTCTCCAAACGTCCGTTATATTCCAGATAGCCGAGCATCGTTAACGTCCGGGTTATCCGCGTAATCGTTGGCTTGGGTAAATTCGCCCGTTCTGCTATTTCCTGATTTCCTAGGAAATTTTCACCCGGCTCAAACACCCTCAGAACTTCAAGCCCTCTGGCCAGCGCCGTAATAAATTGCCTATCAATTTTTTCATCGGCAGGACCCGGAAGAGCAAGCATTGTTCTAAATGGCTTTGCCAAGTTCAATCTCCAATTTCGTAATCACCATTAACATGGACGCATAACTAACCTGATTTAAGGGATCACCGCAAAAAAAGCAAACAGGTTGTATTGAAAAATCTAATTTCATTATGCAGTTTATTATTTTGATTTAATAATTGATATAGCATTTTTACGATACTCCGTAACCCATTAATGTGCATAGATAAGAACAGTCAACATCATCGAACCGCATAAAATACTCTGTGCGGCCTACGCAATATCGATGAAACTATGTTCTATAATAATGAAATTTAATTTCGATAGTCAAAATGTTGTTGCGATATCATCCGCAGAATTGTAAATTGGCCGCAAGAGATAATCCGCTTGGGAGAATAGGTTGTATCAAAAATTAATTGAAAACGAAGATCGACGACAACTCCGGGACAGTGTCGCACTTTTCGTCCGCAAAGAAGCTTCCCCAGATTCGATTAGAAAAAATTCACAAGCATCTGAAGGATATTCTCGCGACAGGTGGAAGTCGATGGCCGAGCTTGGATGGACCGGGTTGTTGATTCCGGAAGAGGCCGCAGGATTAGGACTGTGTCTTGGCGAAGTCGCCGCATTACATGAAGAAATCGGCCGGGCCTCAATTCGGGAACCACTGGTCGTCACGGCCCTGCTGGCGGCACGGGCGGTCGCGTTAGGCCATAACGACCGACTTAGAACAGAAAAATTGCCAGGAATAATCTCCGGAAACCTGACCGCTACATTGGCATGGCTGGGGGAAAGCACGGGTCTTGATACCACCAATGTCGGCCCCGTCGCCGTCCGCAGCGACAGCGGTTGGCAAATTTCCGGGACCGCACGATATGTCCCCCTCGCTAATAGTGTGGACGCCTATATCGTCGCGGCCAGAAGTTCAGACGGCATCCTGTTGTTTTTTCTGGACGACCTGACGCATGTTTCAATTGATTCTGCAGCGTTGTCAGACGGGACGTCCCAAGGAAACCTGACATTCGACGGACTGACGGTGCCCCCTGAGTCTGTTATTGCAGATCCAGAACATGGCTCATCCCTGCTCGACGACCTATTAGATATCGCTCGTGTCGCGGTAAGTGCAGAGTTGCTTGGAAACATGCAGCAAGTGCTGGATATGTCCCTCACCTATTTACGGCAACGCGAGCAGTTCGGCCGGTCAATCGGATCGTTTCAGGTCCTGCAACACAAGGCAGTAGATCTCTATATTCAGATTGAACTGGCGCGCACGGCTCTTTGGCGGGCGGTTGAGACAATAGAGGCGGGAGCAGACCCAAATGCCCGTGCAATGACTGTTTCTGCGGCGAAATGGCGATGCTCCGAAGCCGGGCTATCCGTCGTCCAGCAGGGAATTCAGTTCCATGGCGCGATCGGATACACCGATGAATACGATCTCAGCCTATATGTTCACCGAACTATCGTTCTGGCGACTTTTCTTGGAAACGCACGGGCCCATCGCGCTCGTTATGCGAAATTGTTCATTTCCAGTGAGGGCAAATCATGACCGAAGTAGATTACAACGCAATGCCGGACGAAGAATTTCGCGACATGCTGCGAAATTTCATCGAAAAGGAATGTCCGGCCAGCCTCAGGTATCAAGGTCGTCGGGTGAGATGGAAAGAAATCAAACCCTGGACGCTCAAACTTTCGAAAAAAGGATGGCTCGCCCCGGCGTGGCCGGTTGAGCACGGAGGCATGGGGCTCGATATCGAAAAGATGGTAGCCTACCATGACATTTTCGATTCCGCTGGTGTTTCAAGGGCCCCCGATATGGGCATCGTGATGATTGGCATGCTGCTTATCCGGTTCGGATCAGACGCCCAGAAGAAATATTATTTGCCAAGAATTCTGGCCTGCGAAGACATCTGGTGCCAGGGCTATTCCGAGCCTGGTTCTGGATCCGATCTCGCCTCGTTGCGTACAAAAGCGATACTGGACGGGGACCACTGGGTCGTCAACGGACAGAAAATCTGGACTACGGTCGCTCAGGACGCGACAGATATATTCATGCTCGTTCGCACTGACCCAACTGCAAAAAAACAGGAGGGCATCAGTTTTCTTCTGGCCCGAATGGATACGCCTGGAATTACGGTTCGGCCAATTCGGACTTTGGGTGGTGAGGAAGAATTCTGTGAAGTGTTTTTCGATGATGTCCGAATTCCCAAGGAAAACATTGTCGGTAACATCAACGAAGGCTGGACGATGGCGAAAACCCTGCTTGGTTTCGAACGCCTGACAATTGGCAGCCCTAAATTTGCGATGATAGCGTTTGGCAGCCTTAAGGAGCTTGCGAGGGAAAAGGGTCTTTTTGACGATCCCGTATTCGTCAATGACTTCATAAAGTTGAAGATGGATATTGACGATCATGTGGGAACCTATCGTCGATATGCAGACGCGCTTAAACACGGCGGCTCTCTTGGACCGGAAATGTCGATCCTCAAAATAGTATCATCCGAACTCTATCAACGTGTCACGGAATTAATGTTGGAGGTGGCCGGCGAGCAAGGACCTCATTTAGGGCCGAGCAATTTCGGCAACGCCTCGATTGATCCGCTCGGGTATTATTTTTTCTCCCGCCCCGGGACAATTTACGCCGGAAGCAATGAAATTCAGCGGAACATTCTTGCGAAGGCCGTTTTGGAAATGCCATCGCAATAAATCTCCCCGCCCAGCAACAATACTAATAAACGGGATGAAGAAAATTGATTAATCAAGAAACATTATTGAACTGGCCTTTCGAGGACGTGATTCAGACCTATACTAAAGACAATTCGATTTTCTATGCCTTGAGCATCGGACTAGGTTATATCCCTACCGACGTTAATCAGCTTCAATATGTCTATGAAAATAATCTGGTCAGCTTTCCTACCATGGCGGCCGTCCTTGGCACCTCCACCCCAATAACCGCGGATCCTAACTCCGGCATTGATCGGACAAAAGTCGTTCACGGTGAGCAGGGACTTACGATATTCTCCCCCCTCCCCGCGGAAGGCACGATCCGTGCCCGCGACAAGATAGTCGATGTTATTGATAAAGGGGAAGGCCGCGGCGCACTGGTGGTCATAGAGCGAAGTATAGCTAATCATCAAAATAACGAACTCCTGGCCAAACTGACATCTACTATATTCTGTCGCGCAAATGGCGGATTCGGCGGAAAACCGGGAAAACCCGCCGAACCGAAAACGCCCCCAGAGCGCACCCCGGATATAGTTGTCGGCTTGCCGTCAACTCCCCAATCCGCGCTTTACTATCGGTTGAACGCCGACAGAAACCCCCTTCATGCAGATCCTGCCGTTGCGGCGCAAGCCGGGTTTCCAGCGCCGATCCTTCATGGTTTATGCAGCTGGGGTATGGCGGCACATGCTGTCGTCAAGGCATGCTGCGATTATGATGCTTCCCGCCTGTCGCAATTCGAATGCCGGTTCACGAAGCCCGTCTTTCCAGGAGAAACGATCTCTGTGGACATCTGGCGCTCGGATAACGAGGCGCGGTTCAGGGCATGGGTACGGGAACGCGACGCGATGGTCCTGGACAATGGCTTCGCAAAATTTGCATGAGGGGATGGTTATAAATGAAATACGCGTCAATCCAGTTTGAAATATCCGATAAAATAGCCGTTCTCACATTGAACCGCCCGGAAGTAAAAAATGCGCTCGATAATGATATCCGCGTTGAAATTGCCGACGTAGTACGCCGGCTGCGCGAAGGGGTTGATACTAAAAACCTGGATGTGCGAGCGCTGATAATCAAAGGAGCGGGTGACGCCTTCTCGGCCGGCGGTGATGTCAAGGGAATGACAATATCAAGAACCACGGCCATGATCCGCAATCGAATTGCTGAGGCCCACACTTGGTTTTCCGATCTTGTAAATTTGGAAATGCCGGTTATTGCTGCCGTCAATGGTCCCGCGTTCGGGGCCGGTTTCAGTCTGAGCCTGGCAGCTGATTTTATCCTGGCGACGCCAAATGCGCGGTTCTGCTCGGTGTTTGCGCGCATGGGTCTAATCCCCGATCTAGCCGCGCTTTATCTGCTGCCAAGAATTGTCGGGCTTCAACGTGCCAAAGAAATCGTCTTTTCGTCCTGCATCCTGAAACCGGATGAAGCCAAATCCTATGGCATCGTCTACGACATCGTAGAGGAGGATGAGATTGACGACGCGGCGATGACTCTTGCACAAAAATTCCAAGGCGCCTCCATGACCGCGATTGGATTATCAAAAGTGCTGCTCAACCGGTCATTCCACACGGATCAGGCCGCAATGATCGAATTGGAGGCCTTTGCTCAGGGCGCCTGCGTCGGAACCGACGACCATAAATCGTCGGTCAGCAGTTTTCTTAATAAGCAGCCATTTAGTTTCTCAGGCTTCGGGCGCTCAAACTGGCGCAAGAAGACTTAATAGAGTGGAAAATGCGGGATCTGGAGAAATAAATTGAAAAATAACACGCCAGTAATTGTTGGTGTCGCCGATTTGCCGCTCGAGAACGGAAAGTTTGCCGGTGGTGAAAACGTTCTGCAAGCACAGGCGAAGGCCGCATTGGCCGCGCTTGATGATGCCGGGCTCAAAATGTCAGATGTCGACGGGCTGCTGACCTCCGGCGTATGGGGATTGAACGGGCCGGGAATACTTATGCCCGTGACGGTCGGTGAATATTTGGGCATCACGCCACGTTATATGGACAGTACGAATATTGGCGGATCAGTGTTCGAGGCCCAGTTAGGTCATGCATCGCTCGCCATTCAATCCGGACAGTGTGAGGTTGCGTTGATCGTTTATGGCAGCGCCCAGCGCAGCGCCCGAGCGAGATCATTCGGTGGCAGGCCAACGGATCTTAACTTCCAGTATGACGTTCCTTATGGTCTTGCCAACCCGGTCGGCACCTATGCGCTCGCCACAATGCGGTATATGCATGAAACCGGAGCCCGGCCCGAGGATTTGGCGGAAGTCGCGGTTTCCGCACGACGTTGGGCACAACTCAATGACGCGGCATTCAAACGAGACGATTTAACGATAGAGGACGTCCTCAACAGCCCGCAAATCTGCGACCCGCTCCGCGCGGCAGATTGCTGCCTTGTGACGGACGGAGCCGGCGCCGTAATCGTGACGACAAGTGAGCGCGCGAAAGACTTGAAATCGCAACCGATCGACGTCCTTGGTTTCGGCGAAGCACAGGCCAGCCTGCTTGTTTCAGAAATGGAGGATCTGTGCCGGCTTCTACCTGCCGAAATGTCGAGCCGGCGCGCCATTGAAATGGCGGGGGTATCCCTTACCGACATCGACGTTATGCAATTATATGACTCCTTTACCATCACTGTCTTGCTTACGCTTGAAGCAATTGGTGTTTGCAAACGCGGAGAGGCGGCGCAATTCGTCAGAAACGGAAGAATTGCCCCAGGCGGCGCATTTCCCATCAATACAGGCGGTGGCGGGTTATCGAATATGCATCCGGGGATGTTCGGCATTTTCCTGATAATAGAAGCCGTTCGCCAACTTCGCGGAGAGTGCGGATCCCGTCAGGTCGATGACGCCCGCCTGGCGCTGGTTCATGGCACCGGGGGATATTTGTCGAGCGGCGCAACCTGTATCCTTGGGAGGGCATAATCATGGAATACAACAAGCCTATTCCGGTTGTAGATTCCGACTCAGAGCCTTTCTGGGCCTCGGGATTGTCGGGGAAGTTGAAGCTCCCGCACTGCTCTAGCTGCGGCAAATTCCATTACTACCCGCGCACACTATGCCCCCACTGTCATTTGACAGACCTCAGCTACAAGGAGGTTTCCGGCAACGGCACAATTTATTCCTATACCGTGCAGCGTCGCCCGGCAGGCAATGAATTCAAGGATGACGTGCCGTATATTGTCGCCCTCATCGATCTGGAGGAAGGACCGAGAATGCTCTCCAACATCGTGGGACTGGCGCCTGAGGAGGTCGCAATCGGCCAGCGCGTTGCCGTTCAGTTTATAACCGTTTCAGACTCCATTTCACTTCCAGTATTCCAGGTGCAGAAATGACGCCCCTACATCATTTGTTGAACCCAAGATCAATTGCGGTTATCGGGGCGTCGAATGATCCGAAGCGTATTGGCGGAAGGCCCATTGACCTTCTCAAACGCAATTATTCGGGTGAGATCTATCCGATTAATCTCAGTCGCCCTGAAATCCAGGGAATAAAGGCCTATTCGTCTTTGCTGGACGTGGAAAAGGATATCGATCTCGCACTCATCGCCCTCCCGGCCCCGATTGTTAATGACGCCCTCAAAGACTGCATAAAAAAGGGCATAGACGCCTGTATCATTATGAGTTCCGGATTTGCGGAAGAAGGGGAGGCCGGAACTGCATTGCAGGACGAGATCATTGCCACGGCGCGCGAGGGCGGAATACGGATTATCGGGCCAAATTGCATCGGCGTCGGTAACAACAAAATTGGCTCATGGGCGACCTTCGCCGGTGGCGCCGAACATTTGCCGCCCGTCGGTGAACTCAGTGTGATCACACAAAGCGGCGGATTTGCCTCCCTTGTCCTGTCTCTTCTCAAACAGCGGAACATAGGACTAAATCACTGGATTGCCTTTGGTAATCAGTGCGACGTCGATTTTTCGGAGTGTCTGGAGTATCTGGCGACCGATCCAGATACCAAAGTGATTTTGGGATATCTTGAGGGTATCAGAGACGGCAACAAACTGGCAAACGCGCTAAAAAAAGCGCGAGAAAACGGAAAACCGGTGGTGATCGTCAAGGTCGGGTCCTCTGAAGCCGGCGCGATAGCTGCGGCGTCGCACACAGCAACATTGGCCGGAGAAGATGCGCTATATGACGCCGTGCTAAAGCAATATGGCGCTTATCGCGCGGAGACGGTGGAGGAGGCCATGCAGGTCGCCTATACCTGTTTGTACGCCCCCGCATTGCCAAAAGGTGGGAACCTTTGCGTTTACACGATATCCGGTGGCTTCGGGGTATTAATGGCCGACGCCGCGTCCCGCGCCGGTTTGAAGGTCCCGGCCCTTCCCGAAGAAGTCCAGGACAACCTTCGCGAACTCCTGCCCTTTTCGAGTGTTCGCAATCCGATTGATACAACGGCGCAACTCCTCAACGACTTTTCTCTCGTCGAAAAATCGATGGAGATTGTGTCAACGTCCGGCAATTGCGACATGCTTGCCTGCTACCTGGTCGGGCTCGACAACTCGCCGACGCTCCAGCCAAAGATTTATGCGGTTCTGAAAAGCTTCCGCGAGAAGAATCCGGAGGCAATTGTTGCCTTGGTCCTGTCCCCTACCCCCGAAATCCGGGAAGGGTACGAAAAGTTGGGCTATTTAGTATTTGAAGATGCGTCCGAGCCAATGCGTCCTCTCGCTGCTCTACGCTTCTTTGGACAATCTTTTACGTCACATCCTGCGGAAGTATCGTCGATAGAGCCGTTTTCCAACCCGTCGAGCGATATAATCCTGGACGAAACGACCGCCAAGAAAATTATCTCTGATGCGGGCGTCCCCATCCCGAAAGAAGCGCTCGTCTCAAATCGGACTGACGCCATGGAGGCTGCCGCGCAAATCGGGGGTCCTGTCGCAATGAAAATCGTTAGTCCTGATTTACCGCATAAATCTGATATCGGAGGCGTTGAACTCTCGTTGGAAGATCCGGAAGAGGTTGGACTGGCCTATGATCGGATCATTGAGAATATACGCAGAAACGCACCGAATGCCCGTATCAACGGCGTTCTCGTCTCACCGATGATCTCTGACGGTCTGGAATTTTCTCTGGGGATTCAGAATGACGCGGTATTTGGCCCCATGCTGATGGTCGGCCTTGGCGGAATTTTTATTGAGATTATGCAGGACGTGAGTTTCCGCAAAGCACCGGTTTCCAAGGCTGAGGCCCAAAGCATGCTTGCGGAGCTACGCGGACAAAAAATCCTTCACGGCGTAAGGGGCAAGCCCCCGGCGGATATCGAGGGTCTCGTCGATGCAATTGTCGCTTTGGGTGACTTCGCCGTCGCCAATGCCTCGCAGATAGACTCCGTCGATATCAATCCGCTGCTGGTTCTGCCGCAAGGAAAAGGCGTTGTCGCCGTCGATGCCGTCATCGCACTGAAAAACAGAAATGCACAAGTTTCAGCTGCTCACGCGGCTCAAGTAACTCATAAATGGAGAAAGTAAGTATGTCTGAAGGAATGGTAGAAGGTAAAGTTGTTGTCGTCACGGGCGGCGGGCGCGGTATTGGCCGAGCCATCTCGCTTATGATGGCCAGCGAGGGCGCGAAAGTCGTCGTGAATGATATCGGAGCCTCGGTGGCGGGAGAAGGAACAGACGGAGGCCCTGCCGACGAAGTCGTCAAGGAAATCAAAGCCGCCGGCGGCGACGCTGTTGCTTCACTACATAGTGTCGCGAGCGCGAGCGGTGGCGAAGCTATTGTGGCGACAGCCGTCGATACCTTCGGCAGAGTTGATTGCGTCGTTAACAATGCGGGTATCCTGAGAGACAAGTATTTTCACAAAATGTCCGCTGAGGAGTTTGAGGCCGTAATCAATGTCCACCTGATGGGATCGTTCTATGTCAGCAGTGCCGCCGCCAAGTATTTCCGCGAACAAAATAGCGGATCCTACATTCACATAACCTCGAATACCGGCCTTATCGGAAACCCGGGACAGGCAAACTATGGCGCGGCCAAATTGGGGATTGTCGGCTTATCCAAAGGTATTGCCATAGATATGGCCCGCTATAATGTTCGATCAAACTGCATTTCACCGTCGGCATGGAGCCGCATGGTCGCGAATATCCCGTTGGATACACCCGAGAGAAGACGTATTGCCGAGATGTCAGAGAAATTTCTCAGCCCGGAGAAGAATGCGCCAATGGCCGTCTTCCTTGCGAGCGACGCGGCAAAGGACATAACCGGCCAGATATTTGGTACGCGCGGAAACGAGCTTATCCTGTTTGGTCATACCCGCCCCGTACGTTCGGTTCACCGTTCTGAAGGCTGGACACCGCAATCCATTATCGACCATGGTATCAAGGCACTTCAGCCGTCTTTTGTGCCGCTGGACGTAATTATGGATGTAATGGGCTGGGAGCCTGTTTAACAACAAGGAAACCGGAAAAGAAAGACGTCGAAATGGGACCACTGGCCGGACTTAAGGTAATCGAAATGGCGGGCTTGGGGCCGGCTCCATTCTCAGGAATGCTTCTTGGGGATCTCGGAGCCGAGGTTTTGCGTATTGACCGCGTTTCATCGGTTGATCTTGGCATTGAATTTCCAACGAAATTTGATCTCCGCAACCGCAATAAAAAATCCGTTGCCATCAACATTAAGACGGAGGACGGGCTGGCGACTCTACATTCCTTGATTGAAAAGGCGGACGTCTTGATCGAAGGGTACAGGCCCGGCGTCGCGGAGCGGCTGGGGATCGGGCCGGATGACTGCCATCGATTAAACCCTCGGATCGTTTATGGCCGGGCAACCGGTTGGGGACAGGACGGACCGCTCGCAATGTCGGCCGGTCACGATATCAACTACATCGCGCTCACCGGCGCATTACATTGTATCGGAGCAAAAAATGGTCCCCCCGTCCCGCCCCTCAACTTGCTGGGTGATTACGGCGGCGGTGCGCTATATTTGGCTTTCGGGATTATGTGCGCCGTTTTTCAGGCAAAACAATCCGGCACCGGACAGGTCGTGGATTCGTCAATGATCGATGGTGTCACAAGCTTGATGACAGTATTCCACGCCTTTCAACAAATGGGGGAAATGCATAAAGAGCGCGGCTCCAACGTGCTTGATGGCGGAGCGCCATATTATGGCTGCTTCGAAACAAAAGACGGCCAATATATAGCAATAGGTGCCATTGAAGAGCGGTTTTATAAAACCCTGATCGAATTGATAGGGCTCAAGTTTGAGGACCTTCCCGATCGTAATGATCGAAATAATTGGCCGGAACTTCAAGCACGGTTTGCGACCATATTCCGGGAGAAAACCCGCGACGAATGGTCAGATATTTTGGAGGGAACAGACGCCTGCTTTTCCCCAGTTCTTTCCCTTGAGGAAGTAAACAGCCATCCGCACAACAAGGCGCGATCGCTGCTTGCTGACGTCGACGGTGTCACGCAGCCCCGACCAACGCCTCGTTTCTCAGCGACCCCGGGCGAGATCCGGTATCCCGCGCCAAAGCCGGGGCAGCACACCATTCAGGCGTTACGAGAATGGGGGATTAAAGAAGAGATTCTCACCAAGGGTCTCAAGTCGGGAGTGTTCTTTTCCAGAGAAGACAATCAAAGTTAATTGAAGACGTGAGGGCCGTCGCGAAGGCAGCCGCTCACAGGAGGCTCCCTGGCAAGCAACAGATGATGAATTCACAACAATATGCGCCGTCTAATTCACCATCCGCCGAAAGACAAACCACCGTTTACGCTGATTGTTTGCCCGTTCACTTGTGCTGCGCCATTTGATGCAAGAAAGGTGACTACTTGCGCGACTTCATTCGCGTTCGGGGGCCGGCCACTTGGAAATCGACTTATCGCCTTTTCAAAGAGTTTGCTGGAAAACCCTTCTTTGGAAAAAATTCTATCCCATGAGGGGGTGTCTGAGGTAATGGTCATGGCGACGGTGTTCACACGAATATTCCAACGCGCGAATTCCTTGGCAAAGGATTTCGTTACCAGTATCACCGATGCTCCGGCGGCTCCGACGATACCCTCCCCCGGCGTGGGATGCCGGGCGGCATCAGTTGTCAGCATAACAATGGATCCGGAGCCGCGCTCGCGAAATGCCGGGAGAGCTGCATGCACAGGGAAAATTCTTGGGTAAAACCGAGTTCTGAAAGTATCCTCGATATCTTGGACACTCATTTCGCTGAAGGGACGAGGCCCCACCAGGCCTTCCGCACCAGCACTTATCAGAATGTCAATTCCGCCAAGCCGCTCCACCGTGTTTTTTACAACCTGGCGGACATCGTCGTAAATATTCAAGTCGCCTCTTTCAAAATAGGACTCCGGCGAGAGTTCCCGTAATCGTTCAAGAGCTGAATTTCCGCCAGCCGTTGACCGGCCATTTACAACGACTTTCGCTCCGGCCGTCGCCAGTATTTCCGCGGATCGCAACCCAACGCCACTGGTCCCCCCGGTAATGAGCACAACTTTTCCTTCCACTCCGGAAAGGCCGGCTATTCCCTCGACGTTGTGAAATTCCGCCATTTGGTTGGACATCTGAATTATCTCCCATGTTTGCAGTGTCGCTTTTACCGACGATAGCGCCGTTTGTCATATAATCCGTTCATGGAAAATATGCGGTATTTGATTTCGTATTGCAAAACTTAATTCTTTTTTTATTTATTTTTTGTTCCGAATGAGATATCCAAGAATAAGGCAAATTCGAGCTATGAAATAGGCGACGCAATGAATATTGAGCAGGTGTTCGGCCCAGATAACATTCGATTTTATCGCGAAAAAAGAATATGGGCGGACGAGACTTTCGCAGATTTACTGCACAAGCTGGTAAAGTCAGATCCAGAAAGGGAAGCGATTACCGATGGACGGACCCGATTAACATACCGGGAGCTTGACGACGGCATAAATAAAGTCGCTGCATTACTTAGGCGCCATGGACTGGATAAAGGCGATTTTATCGCTGTCCAGATTCCAAATTGGATCGAGTTCGTTTTGATCTATTTTGCCATTGAGCGTATCGGAGCCATTGGCATTCCCATAAGCGTCGATTTTCGAAGCCGGGAAGTCGAATATGTTTTAAGAACGGCAAACTGCAGGGGTCTAATTTGTTGCCGGTCATTCAAAAATTTTGATCATTTGGAAATGATCAACAAACTACGCCCTAGCCTTCCCCATCTCACTTTTATCGGCGTCGTGCGCGGGAGCCGTGACGGAAATTCGGATGCAGTTGAAATTGATGAAGCCCTATCCGCAACGTCCTCGCCGAATGATTTTGTCCCGGTAGCGACCAATCCTGACGACATCATGCGCATGATGTTTACCTCCGGGACAACCGGGAATCCGAAAGGCGTCACGCATAACCACAACACCTCCCTCTGGCCAGCCCGCATGTTAAACAAAGACATGGATTTAGGGTCCGATGAAGTGATGCTGCTTTATTTACCTCTCGCATTGAATTGGGGATACCTGACCGTACTCCAGACTGTCATGGCGGGCTGCAGGCTTGTGCTAATGGAAAATTTCGATGCCCGCAAGGCGTTGGAAATAATTGAAACTGAAAAGGTTACCTACATACCAACCGCACCGGCCGCGATTGTTGCTCTTCTGAATGCTCCCAACCAGGAAAAGTATGATTTATCGTCTTTAAGAACTGTTATTACCGGCGGAACGTCTTGCCCGGTTGAACTCGTCCGTAAATTTCAGCGCCGCCTGGATGGTAATTTAATAGAGCTCTATGGCATGCTGGAATGCGGCGGATACCATACCTATACCCGGCGAGAGGACGATCCGGAAAGCGTCGCCGGCTCGGTCGGAAAGCCGGGAACGGAAATGAAACTTCGGATATGCTCTACAGGCGGATCAACCCCGGTCACCGATGGCGAAGTCGGCGAGATCCAGAGCGCGGGTCCGTCTATTCAGCTTGGCTATTTTGGAGATGAGGACGCCAACGCCAAGTCGTATACAGACGATGGATGGTTTAGAAGCGGCGATCTTGGCATGATCGATCCGGACGGCAATCTCAGAATTGTGGGCCGTCTCAAGGAAATGATTAATCGTGGCGGGAAAAAATACTATCCGCGGGAAGTCGAAGAAATCCTGTATACCCACCCAAAAATCCTGCATGCCGCCATCATCGGCCTGCCGGATGAACGATTAGGCGAAAGCAACTGTCTCTGCGTCGTTGCAAAGAATGATCAACAAAAACCCACTCTCAAAGAGCTTGTGGATTTTCTGAAAGATACGATCGCAACCTATAAACTTCCTGAAAGGTTGGAATTTTTCGATGAATTGCCATTTACCCCGACCGGCAAAATTCAACGACATGTTCTCATGGAGCTGGTTCAGTCGCGGTAACTTACGAACGATATTATCTTTTCCCGCACTTCAATTCAGATTGAACGGCGCGACGTCAGGCCACCGTCAATCGTGATAATTGTCCCCGACGTATAACTTGACCGGGGCGATGCGAGAAATGCAAATAAATCCGCGACTTCCCGTACAGTCGCCGCGCGTCCCAAGGGGTATTGCCCGAGTAACTCAGCATATCTGTGTTCATCCCCCCACTGTTCCACCGCGCGGGCCTTCATGATTTTTACAATTCGATCCGTCGCCACCGGGCCCGGGTTAATGCCGAGTACACGAATATTATCGTCAAGGCTTTTCCCGCCAAGCGCTCGAGTGAACGCCATTAACGACGCGTTGCCCGTCGTTCCGGCGATATAACGGAAATCAAAATTTTCACCGCCATTGCCGATATTGTTGAGGATAACACCCCCGCCGTGCTGCTTGAATTTTGCATAGAATTCCCGACAAAGATCTATGTAGCCGAATACCTTAACTTCCCATCCCTCACGCCAATCATCTGCGTTAACCTGCCAAAGATCGCCTCCCGGGATCGCACCGGCATTATTAATCAGAATGTCAATATCGCCAGCATCAGCCGCTATTTTCTCGGCCGCGCCAGGCTCGGAAATATCACAGTCAATAACCGAAACGTCGACCTTGAAATCGCCACGCAACCGATCTGCCAGACTATCCAGCTTTTCCTTTGACCGAGCAACGAGATAAAGCTCGCACCCTTCTTCAGCAAAAACTTCCGCAAGACCAGCGCCGATGCCTTGGGATGCCCCCGTAATAAGTACTTTTTTTCCACGCAAGAAAAGATCCAAGGTTTTCTCCTATCTGTTTTTTACGGCCAGCTCAATTTCGTCAATGGATTCAGGATTAACGATTGAGGAAATATCGTCTTTCGGCATACCGGAGTAAGCGCTACGAATGACGCGACGCATTATCTTTGAGCTTCGAGTTTTTGGAAGCTGAGAAACGATGATAACAGCACTTGGCACAAACGGTTTGCCCAGCTGTTCCCTAACACGCATCGCCACCAATTGCCCGATATCTGCGACCTGCTTGAAGCATACAATGAATGCAACAATTGCTTGCCCCTTTACCGGATCGTCCACCCCAATGACGGCAGCTTCCATTACACCGTCAATTTCGATGAGAATTTCTTCTATTTCAGCTGGTCCGACCCTCTTACCGGCAACCTTCAGGGTGTCATCTGACCGCCCCAGAATAAAATAATTTCCCTCACCATCACGCATGGCAAGATCGCCATGGATCCACATACCTGGAATAGTCCTCCAGTAGGTATCGAGGTAACGCTCTTCATCTCGCCAGAAGCTTGCCGTCATGCCGACAAAGGGAGCGCGGACGGCCAATTCACCCGGCTGTTCCTGAACGGGAGTTCCCGAGGCGTCAACAACGTCAATTTCAATTCCGGGGGACCGTGAATTGAAACCAGCGGGCACTATTGGCCGCACGACCACACTTCCAAGCAAAGCGCCGGAAACTTCGGTCCCGCCGGTATAATTGATCAATGGTGCCTCGCCCCGTCCGAATACCCGCTCAAACCACAAGAAATGCTCAGGCGCTATCGTTTCCCCCGCGGTGATCAATAAGCGAATAGAAGACATGTCGACATTCGCATAAACATCGTGATTGGCGAAAAAACCCCTGATTAATGTGGGTGCTGATCCGAAATGTGTGATCCGATACCGTTCCACTAATTTGGGCAACCTCGACCAATCGGGGAAGTCCGGCGCGCCATCGTAGCACACCAATGTCGCGCCCCGCATCAAAGCGGTACACAAGACCAATGATCCAGCAATCCAGCCCATATCAGCGGGCCAACAAAAAACATCCTCCGCACCGACATCGAAGTGAATGACTGCATCATGGGCAATTTTTATTGGAAAGCCGCCATGCACATGTACAATGCCTTTTGGCTTTCCTGTTGTGCCTGAGGTAAAAATCACCATAAACGGATCGTTTGGCGCCATTCGAGAAGAAGGGGGAGCCGCTTCCAATGGCTGCTTTATCTCGTCCCAGCTATAGGTTGTTACCTGATCGGGCATGGGCTGAATATCATCGGAGGAAGGCTTGATAACGACAAACTCTATATCGTCTAACTGATTGCAGACGTCGCTGACCGTTTTGGACACATCTACAAACTGCCCCCGCCTGTGAAATCCGTTAGACGTTATTATCCCGCGTGCCTGGCAGGAATCCAGCCTCGCCACAATCGCTTCTGGGCCAAATCCACTAAACAAAGGAACCACGATCGCGCCGATATAGCTGAGTGCAATAAAGGCAACGCTCGCGTCTATTCCGTTTTCCATTAAGAGCCCAATTCGATCCCCCCGTCGCACGCCAATGGAGAGCAACCCGGCAGCCACGCCTTTAACTTCATCCCGCAAATCTGCATAGGTAATTTTTCGCGGCGCACCTTTTTCAGTTTCCGAGATTATCGCCGTTTTCTTATCGTCAAAACCATTGTCCAGAATTGTATCGACCCAATTCAGCTCACCGCCCGTGAACCATGACGGAAATTCGATGCCGCGCGATAAATCAAGATAGCGTTGGTAGTCTGTACTCCATTGTATTTTGCAAAAATCATTCACCCCCCGCCAGTAAGCATCGGGGTCGCATAAGGAAAATTCGTAAAGGGCGTCATAACTCTCCAGATTGAGATGACGGCAAAGTTTCATGATTTGACTTTGTTCGATCTGCTGCTCGCTTGGATACCAGGTATTTTGATCGTCTCTATTCATAACCAACCCTACTCCCGTATTTTCCGCAAACATCAAATTGCCCAGTTGTCATGGCTTAAGCCCGCCTTCAATCAGCACCTTAAAAACCTCACCGGTCTGTCGACATCTCTTGACACTCTATGGTCAAAAGTTCTTCTGGCTTATTGGGAATGGCGCCCATCGTTAGCTCATCCAGTATATCGCCACGCCGAAAAGGGCCCTGCTTCGCCAAGTTATTTTTCAAAACCTATAGCCATAATACGAAATTACATTTCATTTTACAACAGATAGTCAGACTTATGCTATGTCGGAGAAAATGTCATGGACTCTCCGGATAACGCTGTCTTGTCGGTTTTATATAAAAGAAGCGTAGACAGATCTGATGTCGAGACTGGTTAGATTATGAATGTGACGAAGAAACCAAAGTCGATCTAGATTCCGCCCCGGGAAATGGTGGGTAGGGCGGGGGAATATGACGAGGCGCTTGTCATATTTCGATCATCCCCCAGCGGAACGGACCAAGCTCGCCCGGATAGCCGCCCTGGCTGGACCGGACGCGGGTTCTCCCAAGGGTCAATTCTTCCATATGGTGGGTATGGCCGGAAATCCAGATGTCGGGCGAAAGAGCGCCGGAAGCGATTTCCGCTGTCCAATTGTTATTGAAATAGGGCGTAAGCGGACTTTCCGCAAATTCGGGCGCACTCATGGGGATCGGCGGGAAGTGAGTGATCACGACCGTTTTTCCATCGAATTCCGTCGCAAGCCATTTCTCGAGAAAGGCACGGCTTTCCGCGTTCCAGCGACGGGAATCTTCGGGCAGGATATAGCGTCCCTCCCCGACCGGGTCGGCATGCTTTATTCGGCGGTAGTCATGAATGACCTCGCGCGCAAGATCCATCGCTGGAACCGAATCCTCCGCCATAGCAAAATCAGACCAGAGGGTGCAGCCGAGAAAGCGGACACCCCCCAGCGCAAGCACGTCGTTCTCAAGAAAAAAGACATTTTCCGACATCTCGGCAAACCTACGACAGTCGGCGAGAAAACCGGTAATTTCCTGACCGTATAGTTCATGATTGCCGCAAATAATCAGCACGGGAATGGACAGGGTGTTTGCACATTCCTCAGCATATTCAACAATATTCGGGCGGCCCGTCAACTTGTTCCGTCCTTTCCAAATATCCCCGCCGAGCACCAGCACATCCGCCGTCTGAACCGGCGCAAGATCCGGCTTCGCGATATCAAGTTCCAGGTGCAGATCGCTGCCATAGGCAATTTTCATAATTCCGGATCCCCCGATCTTCTTGCTTGTATCGTCCATTATCGCATGGTCAGCACAGCCCGACCAGATGTAAAAAGCGTTGCTGCCAGAGCGGATCGCTCCGGAATACACCTGTGAAACTACTGGTAACGGTGTCCGTTCCATGTTTCCGAATGCCGCGGGTTGACATACAATGATGATCGGCCCGGATCATCACAGCGGCCCCCTTCGGCTTCAGGAATACCTGTAGGGAATTGACAATCTCCGCCGTCATTTTTTCCTGTATCTGCAGGCGCCTTGCATAAATATCAACCAGCCGCGCCAGCTTCGACAGGCCGATGACCCGCCGGTCCGGCAGATAGGCAACATGCGCCGTGCCGATGATCGGCGCCATATGGTGCTCGCAAAAACTTTCAAAGCCAATCCCCCGCACAATGACGATATCGTCGTAGCCCGCCACCTCCTCAAACGTGCGGGAAAGAATATCCGCGGGACTCTCGCTGTAGCCTGAAAACCACTCGCCAAAGGCGCGCGTGACCCGGGCCGGAGTATCGGTCAGTCCCTCTCGTGACGGATCGTCCCCGAGCCAGCGGATCAATACCCTGACCGCTTCCTCGGCTGCTTCGCGGCTCACCGAATTTGTGTTTGGGCTTAACGGCTTTTTCTGAAGGGCTTTGCTGACTGGAAAAGTGGCGTTTGACATTTGAACTCCCGGAATGGCTGAATAGGTTATGGGCACTATTTTTTGCCTCGGCTCTCTGCCGTGTCCGACAGGGATTTCAGATAGGCAATAACGACCTTGCGTTCTTCGGCCTTACGGAGCCGGAAACCCATCGATGTGCCATTGGCGAAGGCCGTCGGATTTTCCAGCCATTTGTCCAAAGTGCTTTCCGTCCAAACGACATCAAAGTTTTGCAGAGCCTCACTATAGCTGAAATCACCGACCGACCCGGCTTTGCGGCCGTAAACCCCGCGGTGGCGCGGCCCGATCCGATTACGATCCAGCGAATGACACCCACCACAGCGTTGTTTATAAAGCCGTCCACCTGCAGCAATTTGATCGTCGGAGACAGCGTTGGGGGCGACGCTGTCTCCTTCTGATATCAGTTGTGTTGCCGTTGCGGCTGTTGGTATTTTTGCATCATTCGCAAACACGCTACTCGAAAGCAAAGCGGCACAACAACACAACATGATATTCAACTGACGTTTCATCTCTTGTACTCACAACATCAATTATGTGATTTACCCGAAGATCAGTGCGTCTTTGGGAATTGGTTCGCCAAGAGCATTTGCGAGGATGGCGGCGTGGAACGCCTCATCGCCCGCCATTTGCGCGGCAACCTGATGAAAATCTGGTCCCAGGGACGGGATTAATCCGAGATAGGCGTTCGCTGCTCCACGCTCAAGCCCGAGCGCCAGCCGCAGTACATCGGTTTGGTTCTTGAGAGACGCAGCATTGAGATCTTTCGCATATTCATCCAAAGATTTTTCCGCGGATGGCTTTCCACCAAGCGTTTCAACGGCTTTTACCAACAGGTCTCTATGCCCCTTGTGATGCCCTTGAAATGCGACGCCGATTTCCACGACGGCCGGCTGCAAAAGACCACTTGTTGCCGCGATTTGATAGGCCGCTATTCCCTCATGCTCAAGGGAAATGGCTGCGTTTAGGATCTTGACATCTTGCGAAACATCCGCGGCGGAGGCCGTCTTCATTTTACTTCCGACTATTAATGAGACGGCGGCCAATGAAAGCGTTCTTCCCGCTCCGGTCAGCAAATGGCGACGTGAAAACGGATTCCGGGTAATATCTGGCATCGATTAACTCCTATTTTCTATTTTAAGATTGAATTCCCAGGGCGGCTAACACTCGGTTTGTCATTGCATCGCAATCGGCCCCGGCAAATTTGATGGTATCCGTAAAAATCGTTTCAAACTTTAGTTCCAGATTTTTGCGAATATCGCGACGCGCTCTGAACAGTCTGGATTTGACCGTAGCCTCCTTGACTTGCAAGGAATCTGCGGTTTCCGAAATGGACAAACCCTCGATATCGCGCAGCACAAAAACAGATCTATATTCATCGGGCAGTCTGGCGACAGATTGTTTGAGGAGCTCCGAGAATTGTTTTCGGATGATTTCTGATTCCGGCGACCGGGAAATGGATTCCATTGAATACCCCGACTGATAGTCATCAAGGACAGCGACATCTTTTTTCTGGAGTTCTTTCTGCCGGCGTTTAATAGCCCGTTGCCGATCAATGGCGGTGTTATAGACAATACGTGTAAGCCAGGTTGATAAACTGGATTTTCCACTAAAGCTTTCGATCGAGCTAAATGCTTTCAGATAAGCTTCCTGAACAACATCTTCCGCATCGGCATGGTGACGCAAAACACTCCAGGCCGTGCGAAAGAGCCGTTGATTATTTCGGGTAGTTATTATGCGGACGGCAAGCGCTTCCCGGCGGGCGGCGCGACGTGCAAGTTCGACGTCATCCATCATTTCAAAATTTGCGAGTTTCAGGGGCATCATCGTATTTCCTTTTGCCCATTAGACGACCCGCGGCCAGAAAAGTTCCCGACATTGAAAAAATAATGCGCTAAGTACCTTTCGGCCTGAGCAGGAGATGTGCGAAAGCCAGACTGAATCCAAGAAATGCCAACACCCATGTCGTGGCGGCGATATGAAGCAAATGCTCCATGCCGGGGGAATAAAGCGCCGCGGCTATGCGGCTAATTGCCGATAACCAGACCATGGTGAGGATCAGCTTCGTGCTTATATCGGCTTTAAGCGGCCTGCCGGTGTGACCGAAAGTCGCCCGGATCATCACGGATAGGGTCATTGATCCGACGGCGCCAACGCCAAAAGCATGCATTCCGGCAACGGGAGAAAAATACGCCGGCCAAATGTTCGCAAGCGCGATCAAAACAAACCCAACAGGAATGAAAAGATAGCTGATATGCAGGATAGCGACCAGAAAATCACCGCGCGTCCGGTCCCCGGCCCAACGGGCAAGCCTTGCGAATTGCATAATTCCCGCGCCCCCCATAAACCCGGCAACGATCCATCCATCGGCCAATACGATCCAAACGGCAAAGGCGGCAACACCCAAAGCAATCGATAGGGCGTCAAATCGACTAAAAGGCGCGGGCAACCGCCCGGGGTTCCTGCGAACGAGATAATTTCGCGTAAAGCTTGGAACTATTCGACCGCCAATCAGCATGATCAGGGAAATGGCAACAGCCATAGCTAGGCGCTGACTATAATCAGTTATCCCGAAAAAATGCGCCTCAAGGTGAAAACCGATGTTCGCCGCCCAAAAAAGTGAAACCGGTATAAGAACTTTAAGATTTCGCCAGTTTTTCCCCGCAATGACTTCGTTCCCGATCACAAAGACAATGGCCGTCAGAAAAGCGATGTCGATGATCATGGTCAATGCCCAGCCAAGATAAACAGAGAATGTGACGGCGATACGTCCAGCGGCCCAGATCACCGCAAGCAGCAGCAAGGGCCGTCCCTGTATGGGCATGCGCCCGGTCCAGTTCGGGACCGCCGTGAACAAAAAACCGGAGATGATCGCGGCTAGGTACCCGAAAAAGATCTCATGAACATGCCAGTCAATCGGGCCAAACAAGCTCGATAATTCCAGAGTGCCATAAAACACAGGCAACCAGGCCATCATTGCAAGTGCCGAAAAAAGAGAACCGAAAAAGAAAAACGGGCGAAATCCATAGCTCAATATTGCCGGGCCCTGATAGTCTCGTAATCTGGGTATTGCCATTGTCCAATCCTTCAGAAATAGGACGAAAAACTCGAGTGATGTAAGGAAACTCACGCCGCCGATAGAACAGGCGTTAGCGGAGCGCCTTATAGGCGTGCCAGGTAGCATGCCCCAAAACTGGAAAAATAACGATCAAACCCAGAAGCCCCGTCAGCAGGCAAACCACAAATGACGCCAGAACAATGACGCCCCAGGTCAGCATCACCGACAGGTTATTCCACACGATCGCCATGCTGAGGCCCATCGCGGTCAGCGCATCCATGGCTTCATTCAACAACATGGGAACGGCGAACACGCTTATCGCAAATGAGAAAGAGGCGAAAAGACCCCCGACCAGACTTCCGACGATCAGCAATAGTATACCTTCCGGTGTCGTTAAAATCGGCAAAATATGGTCAAGGCCCGGGAACGGCAGCAGGCCGAAGAAGAGCGCGTATAGCAAGACGGCCGCGCGCATCCACAGCAACATCAACAGACAAAGCATGACGCCAATAAACAGGATCTGGGCGCCGGATTTCGGCCGGACAAGGATCATGCTGAATAGGGACGCGTTCGTTCCTTCGGCAATCCGGCGGCTCTTTTCATAAAGCCCGATCGCGAGCGCCGGACCAACAACCATAAAACCCGCCAACGCCGGAAACAGGATATAATCCAGAGAAAGGGTATAGAGGCTGGCGACCACAAGAAGGGACGCAATAAAGACCGCTGCGCCATAGGCCAAACTTGTCAGCGGGTTCGTCATCATGTCTTCCCATCCGGCCCTCAACCAGCCCACGGCGGCCATACGGCTGAGGTGCCGGTCCAACGAAACCTCCGGAGGTAACGGTGGAACGGTTTTCGGTATCCTTGTCATGATGCATTCTCCTCACAGATCGTCTTCGACATTCCCACCTCCCCAGTCAGCATCCGGATTTCACGGGGCGATACTTCTTATCCGCCGCGGCGGCATCAGATTTTGACAGCAGGCAGTCTGGATCACTCGTCACCGCGACATAAACAAGATGGGCATTCGCGGCGCCGATAATCGCCAGCCCTGCCAAGACACACCAGATCACAAGTGTCCGCTTGCCAGATTTTCCGTTCATCCCTGCCACTTTAATTGTTCGACCTCCCATCGACGTCCATCCCGGATAGATCCAGCAGAAAGAGGGTCAGTATTTTCCGGTCGACATCGGACAGGCGGCCTTGCCAGGCCGGCATATGCCCTTTCCGACCATTCCAGACAGTGGCAAAAATCGCCGCCCGTGTTCCGCCGTATATCCAGAAATCATCGGTCAGGTCCGGAGCGCCCGTCTCGACATCTCCCTTTGCATTTTCCCCGTGGCAGGACGCGCAATTTTCAAGAAACAATGCTTTTCCAGCCGCATTGCGGTCCTGTTTCGGCTCTTGATCAGCGGATACCGGCGACAGTGATTGAACATAGTCAATTACCGTCAGGATCTCGTCCCGAGGTAGCAGTTGGTCGCGACCGAAGGCCAGCATTTCGCTCGCTCTGCTATCCTCATGCCCGGAATTGATCCCGACACGGATCGATTCAGAAATTATTTCCGGCGTACCGCCCCAGAGCCAGGCCGTATCCTTTAGGGCAGGAAAACCCGGACCACCCTCTGCCTTTTTGCCATGGCATGCCGCACAATTGTCGAGAAAGAGACGCCCCCCATTCTCCCGCGCAATTTGCATCAAACTCTGATCCGACAGGATCTCGCCATAGTCCATATCCATTATCCGGCCTGTCCAGATTGCCCGGTCTTCAATTGCCCGTTCAACAACCTGGTCAACACGTTTTTGCTGATCCGTCCCAAGTATTCCCCTGGTATATGTCTCGCCGAGCGGCCAGGCAGGCCAAAGGATCCAGCAAATGACCGAGAAGACAAATGAAATGAAGAGAAAAATCCAGACGGCTTTGGGAACCTTGGTATTCAGTTCCTTGATGCCGTTCCAGTCATGACCGGTTGTCATGTGACCGGTGTATCTATCCCGTTCCTCTATTCCCATGGCCGGTCCTCATCATCGATGATGCTTCTGGCCGCGCGATCAAACGGTTTTTTATTGGATGGCCAGTAGGTATAGACAAGCACCAGAAGGGAGAGGGCGAGCAAATAAAACAGGCCATAGGATTTTGCAAAGCCGACCAGCATTTCATGTTCGAAATTCATTTCGGGCCCTCCAATTTTTTCATCACCGGATTCTGATGGGCAACTTCCGTTAGACGGCCCAGTATCTGGAGATAGGCGATCAGTGCATCAAGCTCGGTCACCTTCGTCGGGTCGCCGTCAAAGTCGCGGATATTGGTGGCCTCCCCATAGCGCGCCAGGACACCCTCCGCCCTTTTTCCATCGGGATTTGCCTGTCCGGAAAGATCATTTATGGCGTTTGCCACCATTTCGTCGGTATAGGGCACACCTACCTTTTGCTGTGCGCGGAGGTGAAGGTCAAAATCGGCCGGCTCCAGCTCATTTCGGCCCAGCCAGCGATAGGAGGGCATGACGGATTCTGGCACGACATCGCGCGGATTATTCATGTGAACCACATGCCAGTAGTCGGAATATTTGCCCCCGACCCGCGCCAAATCCGGACCTGTCCGCTTCGAGCCCCATAACATCGGATGATCATATTGGGATTCAGCAGCCAGCGAATAGGGTCCATAGCGTTCCACCTCATCGCGAAGGGACCGGATCATTTGCGAATGACAGGCGTAACATCCCTCCCGAATGTAAATGTTGCGTCCGGCAAGCTCCAACGGTGTATAGACGCGCATATCCGGCGCTGGCTCAACCGTTTCATCAATCGTAAAAAGAGGCGCAATCTCGACAAATCCGCCAATGCTCGCAACGATGACGACCAATATGGCAAATCGGATTGAATACCGTTCCAGCCGGTAGTGAAAATTGAACATTACGCCTGTTCTCCTGCCTTGATTTCTTGGGCGGACGCGATGCCAAGATCAGGAGTTTCGAATTCTGGAGCCCCCGCAAGCATCCGCGCTGATCGGACCGTCATCCAGATATTGTAACAACCGACAATTGCACCAATGAGGAAGAACAGGCCGCCAATCGCTCGCGCAATATAATAGGGATGCATTTCGACCATGGACTGAACGAACGAGTAGGCAAGCGTTCCGCTCTCATTATAGGTCCGCCACATAAGCCCTTGAATAATACCGGAATTCCACATCGAGAAGACGTAGATGAGCGTGCCGGAGAGCGCGAGCCAGAAATGAACTTCCACCAGTTTTGGCGAATACATTCTCTTCTGTTTCCATAGCCAGGGAACCAGCGCATAAATCGCCCCGAATGTAATCAGAGCCACCCAGCCCAGCGCCCCTGCATGGACATGACCGATCGTCCAATCCGTATAATGCGACAGCGCATTTACGGGCCTGATCGCCATAAACGATCCTTCAAAAGTAGACAGTCCATAGAAGACGGCAGCAACCATCATAAACCGGAGTGTCGCGTCATCCCGCACCTTGTGCCAGGCGCCATTCAACGTCATCAGGGCATTCCCGGCGGCAATCCAGGACGGGATCAGCAACATGGCGGAGAAAGTCATTCCCAGCGTCTGCACCCAGGTTGGCAGCGCCGTATAATGCAGATGGTGAGATCCCGCCCACATATAGAAAAATGTGATGCCCCAAAATCCGACGATTGACATCCGGTAGGAGTAAATGGGTCTTCCGGCCTGCTTGGGCAGAAAGTAGTAAAGCATGCCGAGAAAGCCCGCCGTCAGGAAAAAGGCGACGGCATTATGGCCATACCACCATTGGGTCATGGCATCCTGCACGCCGGAAAATGCAGAATAGCTCTTTGCATGCATCAGCGAAATCGGGATCGCCAGATTATTCACAATATGCAGAATGGCGACGACAAGGATAAAGGCCATATAGTACCAGTTGGCGACATATATATGCGGCTCCTTCCGGCGCGCGAGGACCCGTAAATACAAAATGAAATAGGTAACCCAGATGATGACGAGCCAGATATCGGCATACCATTCCGGTTCCGCATATTCCTTGGATTGCGTGATCCCGATGAAATAGCCTGACACGGCCAGAAGACAGAACAGGTTATAGCCGAAAATTACTACCCAGGGGCTCAGGTTGTCCGGCATTCTTGCCCGGCTGGTTCGCTGGACAACATGAAATGAGGTGGCGATCAGGGCATTTCCGCCAAAGCCAAAAATGATGCCCGTAGTATGGACGGGCCGAAGACGGCCAAAGCTGGCCCAGGCGGCGTCAAAAGTCATTTCCGGAAAGGCGAGCAACCAGGCAACCCAGTCACCGATGAACATGGCGAAAACCGCCCAGACCATTGCGATAATAATTCCGGCCCGCGTCGGATCATCGTAATAATGTTTGGCGTTTTCAATATCCGGCGGCGGTAAGAAATACCCGGAAATCACAAGGAATATCGTCCCGAGTGCCGACAGGAAGATAATCAGGCCATGTACCACAAAAAGCTTATCCGCACCGGTTATCGCCATCGCCAGGCCAACAACGGCAATCAAAATAAGTATTAAAAATGCTAATTTCCGCTCATTAACGGTCAATTGTCCAACCATTAACAGCTCCTCTAATGTTTCTACTAACTGGTTTTTGCACCATCTACGGCGCCAGATATTCGACTAATCTACGGTTTCTGTTTTGCGGGGACGCGCCTCCCGAAATTAATGGACGAACTCTTGATGACCCTCCCCTCTGTATCCGCGATGATCTGGAACTGGCGGCGATCGAAAGAAAAAGTCAGTCGAAGCCGCCCCTGATCTTCTTCCATTCCCTGCTCGACGCGACTGGTAACCTCTCCCTTGCGCATTTCACTCTGGAGCTTCGCCACAGACATTCCGAGGCCATTGGCAATAACCTCCGCCTCGACTTCTATGTCGCTCTCCGGTCCCGTCGACAGGACATCAATCACTTTTTCCATCTTCCTCTACCTTGATGTCCTACATCTACCGTGAAATTTCCGGATGATCTCCAGGATAGGCGCAATCGGCGATTGTCGATGTGTCCAAAGACGCAAAAAATGCTTCTCTCGCTTTATGAAGGCGGCTTTTTAATCGGCATTTAGGCATCAACCGGCAATCGCCACCGTCTTGGCGAAAACATTCTACAAGGGCATGTCTTTGCTCCAGATACCGAACGACTTCTCCCAGAGTGACCGATTGCGGTGACCTGGCAAGACTAATACCCCCGCCGGCACCATGCTTGGTCTGCAGAAATCCTCCGCGAACGAGATCCTGCACCACCTTGGTCAGATGATGATAGGAAATATTGAACTCCTTCGCGATTTCCCCCGTCGTAAGCATGGCATCGGGATTATCGGCCAACCGCATCATTACCCTTAATCCAAAGTCCGAAAAAGCCGCCAGTCGCATGATCCATCCTCAATCTTTAAAGTACGCCGATATCGGATATATAAAGCAATGCGCCAAAATCCTCCATCAAACCGTCTCAAAGCGGGGAAACAGGACATTATTCTCCAAATGGATATGGTCCTGCAGATCCTCCGTCAGTTTTGCAAGGCCGGCATACAGGGCCTGCCAGGAGCGACAGGCGCCCTCCGGTAACGTGAAATTATCCGTCAGTTCGGCCAATCTTTGCAGATACACGCCATGATCCGTGTGATCGTAGCGCATTTGAGAAATCGGCGCGTCCAACGTTGTATCCGCCCAGCGCATTGCCGGGAACAGAATGAGCTCTTCCTTCTTCATATGGACTTCCAACTCGCCTTCCATCTCCTTGAGGAGCGTCGCAACACCCGCCGGTACTTTCGGATTGTCTCTGTGTACAGCTTCGACTTTGCGGGCAAGAAGTATCAACTCTGGAATCTCGCGCCGATGCGTATCGTGGAACCGGCTTTGAATATATTCTGTCAATTCACCCGACGACAAATTGGTTGAAGCCGGCAGTTCATCTGATTCCAGCGCGGATAACGCTTGCTCAATAACGAATACATCAAGACCTAAATCTTTTGCCGCCATATCCAATGTGACGTCCCCGCCGCAACAGAAGTCGATCTTGAAATTTCTGAATATTGCCGAAGCCCCCGGAAGAGTCGCGGCAATGTGTCCTACAGTCTGATCCTGCAGGGAAGCCTTGGTAAATTGAACTGTCATCGTGAACCTCCGTCAGTTTAGTGTCGACCGGAATTGCCGCAATAATGAAAGCGTCGTATTCCAGTGCTGTTTCCGCGCAATATGTTAGCTCCAAATATCTTCTCGGCTCGGCAGCGAGCTCTCGTTCCACAAGGGGCTTTTGAGACCAATTTATAATTAGTATTTTAAATGCTAATTATATCAGATTAACTAGTATTTCAATTACTATTTTACGGTGACCCGTAAATTTCATGCGGCAAATGATCGCACCAACAGTGGTGGTTGCATTTGCGGTAACGGGCGGTACACCGAAAAAACCAAATCGAGAAATGTCACCGTTTAATCACTAATTCCAGCGATTGAACACATCCAACAAGACAAATGATTGTACCTAAACAGATCAGGTTAAGGCTGCCGCTGATTGTCAGGATCTCTCGCTGATCGGTTTCCAACAGGTAGGAGGCAAGAAAATACGAAACTAATCCGATTACTGAGACAACCACCCCATCAACAACCAAACGGACGCTTTTCTGAATTGAGTTATTTGGCATGAAGAGTCTCCTTTAATGGAAGTAAAGTAATCGTCACTCCCCGGTCACTATCGAATCCATCGGAATATCGTGTGGTTGCGGGAATATTGTAGTGAGAGCGCCCGATGAATGGCCAACCCCGATGACTTTCGGCCGAGTAGGTAGCGACATCAACGTACGGTCATAAAATCCGTCTCCATAGCCGAGCCTGTGACAATCGGAATCGAAACCGACCAATGGGGCGATGACAATGTCAGGTTTGACTTCTTTATTCTGGGCGGGGATAGGAATATTCCATGCACCCAGTTTCATGCGCGAACCCGGTGTCCAGGCATGAAACTTCAGCGGCTGTCGCGGCTCAACCACAACCGGCAAGGCGATGCGGCCTCCCCTCCCGACTACCCCGTGCATCCAGTGACGAAGATCGACTTCACCCTTGATCGGCCAGTAAACGCCGATAACCAGATTTTCCTTGTCTTCTATGGCCTGTTCAAGCTGATTGACCACCCGCCCCGCATGGCTGCGGCGGTCATCGTCCGATAAGTTAAGACGCGCGGCAATCAGTTCGGCTCTTTTCGCTTTCCGCCAGCGCTCTACCTCTATGGCCGTTTGCAAATCCACCATCGAAAAACCATCGCCGCTTAGCTCAAGTTCATGCGCGAAACAGGGCGGTGAGGAAAATCCCGTTCCGGTATCAGTAAATTTCATTATCAATATCCAGTTCCACCTAATTGACACCGGGCGTGGTCAGCGTTCCGCGGGATGTCCGCAACGCCGCCGCACTTTTCATGTTGATTTCATGAACCTCGAGCATATCCATTAAGTCGTCATGCAGTTTTTCATCGCCAATGCGAGAGAGCGCACCTTGCAGTTTGCGAACAACCCAGAACTGCCCGCGATCAAGTAATTCCAGCTTCTCATCGAAGCTTTCCAGGGCCATAATCTTGTTCAGAAATTCACCGGTTTTTAAGCTTGGAAGGCCGTTGAAGCGGATAATATGGTTGGTTAACATGGCGCAGAACCTCCCTTCATCTACGGCGATTTCATGGAGTGTTGATCTGTCCGCGGTATCGTCGGACTGATGACTTAGCGCCGACACTGCGCGGGCTCCCGCTCGTTCCGCCTCCAACAATGAATTCAATAGCTCGAGTATTTCTTCATCACTAAAAAAGTCAGTTTCTGATTCTCGAAACATGCACCGCGACGATTTCTGGGGGAGCTCTCTGTTCCTGAATTTTTCTCCGAAACTCTTATATTTCTTCATCTACGATATTTTCCTTTCGTCGTTCGTCGGCATCTTTATTGACGCACCAATTGGAAAACCGGTTGTCACCGCCGCCACAATGTTTTTGCCAGGGCGCTTTCGTTGCTTGATCGCAACGCGCCCGATTTAGTTTCGCTATGTTCGAATTGACGAATTCCCAGTTTATTAGACGCTCGAGGAAGACATCGATGTAATCACTTCGTTTGTTCTGGTAATCGAGGTAAAAGGCATGCTCCCACAGATCGATTGTAAGGAGTGGGGTTTGGCGCCCCAATGCAGGTGTATCTGCGTTGGACGTTTGGATTATACGAAGGACATCATTCTCCAGGACCAGCCACAGCCAACCGCAGCCGAACAGGTCCAAGGCGGCATTTCTAAATTGATGGGCGAAGGCGTCATAGTCACCGAAGTCCGCAATTATCTTCTCTTTTATGTCTCCGAATGGCATGCCCCCGCCCATCGGACTCATTGAATGCCAGAAAAAAGTGTGGTTCCAGGCCTGGGCCGCATTATTGTAATACCGCTGGAATCGAGCTTGCCCTGCGGTTTCGTCTAGAATTTCCTCCAGTGTCCGCTCTTGATATTTGATGTCATGAACTGACTGCCGCAATCTCTCCAGGTAGTTAACCTGGCTCACATAGGCGCGATGATGTTTTCCATAATGGATTTCCATCGCCGCCGCTGAGATATACGGCTCCAGCGCGTCATACGCATAGGGAAGATCAGGCAACAGGATGGGCATCCCTAGACTTTCCTTTCGCCTTAAAATCGCAGTTTTATGTCCAATTTTGGATATAGAGCTAATTCTAATATTTAACAAACGATAAAAAATTGTTTATATTATCGATTTTGCCGATATTAATTTTTCGGTTTTTTTGATGAGGAGTCGACTTATGGACACAGAGTTAGCCCGAACGTTTCTTACGGTCATCGCAACGGGCAGCTTTATCCAGGCAGCGGACCGGCTTCATGTGACGCAATCCACCGTCAGCGCTCGCATTCATTCTCTCGAAGAACAGCTCGGATGCATTTTGTTCATCAGAAACAAGGCGGGCACGACGCTTACGCCCGCAGGAGCGCAATTTCAAAAACATGCCTCCACCCTTGTGCGTACAGTTGAACAGGCTCGTCAGGATGTCGGGATTCCAAGCGGCTTTACGGGCGCAATTACCATCGGCGGCAGGTTCGGCCTCTGGGATCAGCTTCTTCTGGACTGGTTGCCGCGTATGCAACAACTCGCGCCCAGCATTTCGATCCGCGCCGAAATAAGTTTTGAGCCGGAGCTCATGCAGGGTCTTATAGAAGCCCGGCTGGATATCGGCGTCATGTATACGCCGCATAATCGACCCGGCCTCACCGTCGAGCCGTTGATTGAAGAGCGCCTTATCCTTGTGTCGACTAACCCTAACGATCTCCCGGAACCCGGTCCGGGGTATGTCTATATCGATTGGGGACCCGAATTTTATGTCCAGCATAGCGCGAGCTTTCCGGAATTCACGGGCGCCGCGCTTTCCGCCAATGTCGGATGGCTGGGCCTCCATCAAATACTGAAGCATGGCGGCTCAGGTTATTTCCCCGAACGCCATGTTCGCGCGATAATCGACGAAGGGCGCATGACACAAATTGCAGGCGCGCCGGATTTTTTGCTGCCAGCGTTTATTGTTTACACGTCAAGAAGCGAAAAGAAACATCTTGCTACTGCGGTGGAGACAATTAGGAAAGTTGCTTCTGAACAATACTAATTTTACGGAAACGCAATCTGCGTAAGCGCTATATTCAAATGAACCGTGTTCTCAAAGATTGCCAGACTTCTTTTCTTCGAGGAGGTGGCCCGCACATGCGATATCAACAGACGGCATTGCCGTTGCTCCGTTCCGGAAAGCTATCTTTATACTCTTATGACTATGACGGTCTGCCTGCTTCGCGGGCTGTCAATGTAGAGTACGATTGAAGATCCCAACCGTCATTATTCTGAGATCGTTGACGCCTGGATATTAATCGTAAACGGTATCGTGAAGAAATGCTGAGCGCTCAATTAATCTGGATTATCACTGAAAAATCATGCGGTTATTGATTATGAAATAGTAAGCACCGGCTCACCCAGAACATTGAAATCGGGCGAAATACCAAGGCCGGGACGATCGGCCGCGGTCATCCGGCCGTTTACCCGTTGCGGTGCGCCTGTCGCGATTGTTACGGTGCCATAGGAGTTAAAATCCGTCGCGGAAAAGCAAAATTCTTCCGGCGTTGAGCGGGCTAAATGAGCTATGGCCGCCGTGGTGATATCGCCGCCCCAGGTATCCTCAATCGTCATGGGAATGCCGGAGGCAACACAGAGATCGCGCATCAGCCGCGCTTTCGTAAAACCGCCGACTTTCGAGATTTTCAGGTTAATGCAATCCATCGCATCCTCCGCGATACCGCGGACCAGGGTCCCTGCCCCGTCAATGACCTCGTCCAGAATGAAGGGAAGTGCCGTCCGCCGCCGGATCGACACCGATTCCTCGTAGGTCAGACAGGGTTGCTCGATATAGACATCGAGCTTGGCCACCGCGCCGACCACCCGTGCCGATTCATGCCGTGTCCAGCCGGTATTGGCATCCGCCACAAGCAGGTCGCTCTTTTTCAATACCGCCCGCGTCGCATGGATACGATCAATATCGTCATTGGCGTCGCCACCGACTTTGAGCTGGAACTTGGTGTAGCCTTCCTTACTGTAGCCTGCAATCTTCTCCGCCATCTGTTCCGGGCTTTCCTGGGAAATGGCGCGGTACAAAGCAACATCCTCCTGCATGGCCCCGCCGAGCAGCATATAGATGGGCTGTTCCGTCGCCTTCCCAAGAATATCCCAGCAGGCGATATCGATCGGCGCCTTCGCATAAGGATGCCCGCGTAATGCCGCATCCATGCAATGGTTTATCTTGTTCAGGGCAAGCGGATTTTTGCCAATCAGATGCGGCGCTAGTTCTTCAAGCCCGGCCCGCACCCCCTTGGCATAGGACGGCAGGTAGGCGGAGCCGAGCGGGCAGCATTCCGCATAACCGGTCAGCCCTTCATCGGTTTCCACGGCGACGACCGTGCTGTCAAAGACCTCAACGAAATTGCCGTTGGACCAGCTATAGCGTCCCTCCTTCAACGGCAAGTCCACCTGCCAGGCCTTGATCGCGGTAATTTTCATTTTCAACTCTCCTCAGATAACGACAAAACCATGGGCAAAGGGATCCCGGTCATCGATAAATATTGTATTCAGGCCGGTTACCCGGGCCCAGCCGCCAATTGACGGTATGATCGCGTCAAGTTCCCCGACTTTGGCCAAACTTTCCACCCGTCCGGTGAACAGGGAACCGATAATGCTTTCATTGATAAACTCATCGCCAACCTTCAGGTCGCCACGGGCCGCCCATTGCGCCATCCGCGCGCAGGTTCCCGTTCCGCAGGGCGAGCGGTCAATCGCCTTCTCTCCATAGAAGACCGCATTCCGCGCGGTCGCTTCCGGATTTGTCGGTTTGCCCGTCCAGATAATATGCGTCAGTCCCCGGATGTCGGGTTGTTCAGGATGTATGAAGTCATATTTTTCGTTCAACGCGGCCCTCAAGGCAGAACTCCATCCGACGAGATCGAGCGCCCGGTGATCAGCCGTATCCTGATACGCCGGCTGTGGCTCGACGATCGCGTAGAAATTTCCGCCATAGGCGACATCCACGGTGAGTTCGCCCAGCCCGGGACAATCGGCGGTAAGGTCTTTCTTATAGAGAAAGGAGGGCACGTTGGTGAGCCGAACCTCTTCCACGAAGCGGCCCTCCTGCCGGTATTTCGCGACAACTTTGCCGGCAGGCGTATCGAGATTTAGAACGCCCGGCGTTTTGGGTGTCACCAACCCGTTTTCGATGGCGATCGTCACGGTCCCGATCGTCCCGTGCCCGCACATTGGCAGGCAACCGGACGTCTCGATAAAGAGCACGCCGACATCGCAGTCGTCCCGTGTCGGCGGATACAGGATCGATCCCGACATCTGGTCATGGCCGCGCGGTTCAAACATAAGTCCGGTCCGGATCCAATCGAATTCAGTTAGGAAATGCGCCCGCCGCTCCAGCATTGTCTTGCCTTCCAGCATCGGCCCACCGCCCGCCACGACGCGCACCGGGTTACCGCAAGTATGACCATCTATGCAAAGGAATGTATGTTGTGCCATGGGAGATCCTAAAACCGGTTTGAGCGATAAGGGGTCATATCGATACTGCTCTTCCCGCCAAAAACAACTTCTGCCACCAATGCCGCTGTCCCCGCCGACTGGGTCAATCCAAGATGCCCATGACCAAACGCATAGGTCACCCGGTCAGAACGCGCAGAGTGGCCGATCACAGGCAATGAATCCGGCAAGGACGGACGAAATCCCATCCATTGTGTCCCGCCCTCTGTCTTAAGGTCCGGCAAGAAAGCCTTGGCCTTGGCGAGCAGAACGTCGGCGCGACGGAAATTGGGCGGCGCCTTTAGGCCACCAAGTTCAACGCTTCCTCCGACACGTATACCACTGGCGAGGGGCGTGACAACGAAGCCATGCTCCTCAAAGGAGAGCTGACGCTTGAGATCGAAGGCACCTACGGGCAGGGTCGTATTGTACCCCCGCTCCGTCTCCAGCGGAATATGATCCCCCATCGTCCGGCTAAGCTGATGTGACCAGGCTCCGGCGGCAACGACGATGTGATCCGCCGTCAGTTTTGTTCCGTCCGTGAGAACGAGGGATGCCGACGTCGCATCCGCTTCAAGGGCGCGACCTTCGGCAATGCGAATAACACCGCCACAGGATTCAAAATACCGCGCCAAAGCCTCTGTATATTCCCTGGGGTCCGCAATTCCGTACCAGTCGGCCGTGTAAGTTGCCGCAATAAAACGGGGGTCGAGTCCCGGCTGATGCCCGGCGATTTCTTCCGGACCGTAAAGATGAGTGAATTTGACGCCATGATCGGCCCTGGCCTGCCAGGAGGGAAGCGTTTCGTCGAACTTTTTGCGGCTTTCAAAGAGCTGGAGATTTCCATGGTGCCGCAGCAAGTCATGAGTGCCGCTTCTTTCCATGAAGGGGAACAATCTCTCTTTAGAGAGATGCATAAGCGCGACCAAAGCCGCGATCCCGGCCTGCACCCGGTCGGGAGAACTCGCCCGCCAGAAGCGATATAACCAGGGCGCAATGCGGGGAAGATAGGGAAGCGGAATGGAAAGGGGACCGAGCGGATCCAGCATCCATTTCGGCGCTTTTCTCATGATACCTGGTGACGCCAGCGGTGTCGCATCGGAAAAGGCGAAGGCGCCTGCATTCCCGCGCGACGCCTCCGCCGCAACGGCGGTGCGGTCGACAACAGTTACCCTGGCTCCCCGGGCCTGCAACTCAATTGCCGCCGATATGCCGATTATTCCAGCACCTATCACCAGAATTTCCGGCTGTTGATCCGTGATCCCCGAGAATTGCGTCATCGCATCCTTCTAATTCACCATGTGAGAGCCTGTTCGGCCCTGTTGCCTGTTCCGATAATAATCCCGATCCCGGCAGCGTATAGGCAGTTTTTACAGTTGTATAGAATTCCGCCGCATAACTGCCTTGCTCACGCGACCCAAAGCTTGACCCTTTTGTCCCGCCGAAGGGAACATGATAGTCCATTACACCACTCACATTTTCGGAATTTCCGGACGGACCACAAGGGCATTGCGAATGGTTTCCTCGGCTCGCGCGCGGTGCGCACCTGCCAAGAGCAGCCGTGGCTTGCGGACCACCCACATCTGAAAGAGAGGGAATCTGTTGTTACGGTTGACGGCATACTCCAACCCAACGCCGCACCAATGTTTTCAAGAACACCATCAGCCGCAGGAAAACCGCTCTATCAGGTCGGACATCATACGCAGGAAATTTCAAGGGAAATTGTACTAAAAACATCGGAGTAATAGAACTACTTCGGCATGGTGTTGTCACTTAAAATTCCTTCGCTATTCAAGGCCACCTATTCAATCGCATTCACGGCAAGCAGTTCCATGACGAAGCGATCGATGCTTGGACAGCAACAAGCCCAATCATCGAGAATATCTAAGCCAACGGGAAGTTAATGTGGCACTACTTAATAACTTCAGGTTTTCTGAATCCGAATTACACCTGGAAACGAAGAGGTAACCTTTTGGCACTAGTATTATCGATTATTGCTAATATCGCGAGTGCGCTATGCCGGGAAATGAAGATTCATTTTGGGATGACGGGGAATGGATTAGCTGGGATGAAATCAACGCCCAGATCCAACACAAGGAATGGCGAGTTAAATATCCGGATGGTGACCTTTCATTGGTTCCAATTTTTGAGTCATTCCTTTCGACCGCCGAAGAATACCATCAACTCACCGGAAAACATCTCCAGATATATGGAGACATAGGTGAACTTTACGGCGCAATTACACTTGGATTGAAGCTTCACCGGAACTATGCCCAAGGCTCGGATGCCCGCCTCGGCAACGATTTTGTTGAAGTAAAGACAATTACTCCGTTCAAAAAGCATGACACAGTTGAAATTAATCTCGCTGGCCACTTCAACAAGCTACTTATCGTGAAAATCAATAAGGATTTTGAGATCAGTGTTCTTTTCGTCGATCAGAAAAATTTTCGGGGCCAAAAATCAAAAAAACTGCGCCTCCATAGGGATAGGTTGAAAGAAATAGTCTGATTTTCCCAAGATATCGAGAGGGAAACTCAAATTCAGCCAAAAAACTACAAGGGAGGCTTTGAAACACCGGAAAGGATGATGATTTTTCATTCCGAGGGTTTATGGATTTGCCAAGACTAGGTCAAAGACCGGTTTTTCTCTGACGGCACCCATAAGGGTGGCGTCCTTTGACATAACTAAAACGCGAAATATCAGTCGCCCGCAGAAACGATATATCTCGTCAAGGCCGCGCGTTCTTCCTCGTCACGGATGCCCGGATAAGACATCCACATACCCGGGAACATACCTTCTGGATCGGCAAGAAATTCTTCCAGCCGGCGGATTGTCCAGATCTGACCCTCGTCTTTTGCTTTCCGCAGGACCGGGGAATACTGAAATTCCGGGTCCCCGCCGACGGCGCGACCAATCAGGCCAGACAATGATGGTCCCGCCATCACGCCGGCATTTCTCTCCATACTATGGCACGCACGACAGGGGGCAAAAGCCTCGCGCCCGGAAACGTCCTCGGCAATCGCCCCTGACACGACACCGCAAAAAACAACCAGGGCAATACCCCCTGTGAATGGCTTCATGCAGTATCCCCGAACCGGATACGGACGATGCGATCATTACCGGATTCACCGCCCCAGACTTCCCCTCTGCGGCCGGTCAGATGGCGGACGTTCGCGCCGGACTGATCACTCGGGTAGTTCGTGAAGCTCTCACTCTCCGGATCGAACATGACGATGGCGTTGGCGCCGAAATCGGTAAGCCATACCATGTCACGTTCATCGACATAGACGGCATATGCGCGCGGTCCATCGCCTGGCAGTTTCCATTGTTTCCACGACTCATCGGCAGGATTATAGACACTGACCTGCCCGCTGTTCCACTCGCTGATCCACAAATGGCCATGCGAATCCGACCAGACCCGACGCGCGCCCTGCCGCGGGGTTGGCGGGTCGAACTGTATTGTCTGGGCAGTTGCGGGATCGATACGGGCGATATGGCTTCCGGCGAGCGACGCATACCAGATTTCACCCCCCGGGGTAACGGTAATCCCATACGGGCCGGGTCCGCCCGGGCTCGGCCAGGCGTCAAGCTTGCCCGTTGCCGGGTCGACGCGGCCATATACGCCATTCTGTCCCGTGAACCAATAAACGCCATCATGATCGAACACCCCGGTGTTGAGATTTGCCCGGGCGAATTCCGTTGGCAAGGGGAACAGATCGACAGCGTCTGTTTCCGGATCGAGTCGGGCGATGGCGTTCTGTCCCCCTTCCGTGATCCACATGGCGCCGTCCGGCCCCAGAATCACGCCATGGGGCGCGGCCCCTTCGCCAAGCGAAACCGGATGCAATGAACCGTCCGACGGATCCAGCCGGGTCAGCGTGCCATCCCTCTGACCGCAATACCAGACCATGCCGTCGCGATCGAAGGCCAGATCGCGGGAACGCGACCCGGGCCGGGCATTGAAATAAGTAACACTGGCATTCTGAGCGGCCTGTATGGTGCCACCGATTGGAATTGACAGAACCGCCGCACAAGACGCAGCCGCGATTGTGAAGTCCCGTCGCGAAATTGGTCTCATCATATATCTCCTCTCGTTTCCTCGATACGGACAGACACCCGCAAACCCAGCCAAACGGGCAAGAAACGCGTCGACATTATGCCACAAATATTCGCCGCCAACATTAAAGAGAATACCAACCCCGAACACATAACCGTTACAATAATCCGGCCCCTCTTCAAGAGAAGATCATTAAGCGGGCCTACCGTTATAACAACAGCGCAACTTCAACTAAGTTCGCTTGCCAGTTGGAATGAACCCGGAGAGGAGGAGTTTTCTCACATATCTCGCATGCAAACCGCGGAGAGAACCGTTTTCATTAATTGCGAACTATCTCAAGACAGATTTCGGTGCCGCGTTCATGAAGAAAATCTTCGACATTGCTATGGGAAAGGGGAAACCTGACGCACCTCATCACGGCACGGCGGATGATATTGAGACGGCTTGGATGAAGCATTCATCCGCGTCCGCCGCTTCCCCCTTGCCTCAGTCATGAAATGCTCTATTTCAGGGCGCGCTTAAACGCCTTCTGCATGTCCTCGCTCGCCTTGTCGAACGCCTTTCTGGATTCCGCCAGGGCCGCATCGAGCGCCGACCATGATTCCTGTCCCGCTTTTTTCATGGCGGCAAGGCGCTTTTCGGCGGCATCGGCTTCGCTTTTCATCTTGGTGACAGCATCGTCGAAATCCGCTTTGCGCTCTTCTGGAAATTTTGCGGCGGCGGCGAAAGCATTGTTCATCATTTCCTGCCAGGCCTTCACTTGCGCATCCGCCCGCGCCTTGAAAGCCGCCTCATATTGCTCGGCATTGTTTTTGGTGCTTTTCACATAGATCTCGACTTCGTCCTCAAACGCTTTCCAGTCCTCTTTCAGCTTCGCCGACTGTGCGTCCCAGACGCTTTCCGCGCTTTCAAGATTCTTGTCGAGAAACGCCTTGAAGGCATCGCGTTGCGCCTCCATATCGGTGAGCGCTTCCTTTGCTTTCACCTGGGCATCCTCCCCGAGTTCCTCAACCTTGCCCTGAAGCGTGGACAAGGTCGCATCCATTTCATCAAGACGGCTTTTGGCCCATTCAATATAGGGATGGACTTTGCTTTCATTAGTCATGTCTCACTCCTCACGTAAAAAATATGGATCGGGGAGCAGTAACTATGTAACAAACCAATTAATTTGCATTGATCCTGGTCAAGATCAACCGGTATTACCTTTTGTGCAGCATTTGGCGAAGCATCAAAAACAAATTCGAATTTTGCTTGCCATCGAAGGAGCGCTGAATTGGCCTCACCTGATGCACAATTTCACTTTTTCCCGGCACCACTTTCCACATCATATCATCCACTATGCTGTTTGGCTATTTGCCAGATTTACACTGAGCTATCGGGATGTCGAAGACCTTTTGGTGGCGCGAGATTGGACATCATTATTCGAGGTAAGTACCATTTTCTGTAGCGGGCTGTTGATAGCCAAGGCGACGTGCTGCATTTCCTCCGACGCCTAAAGAGAATTACCAACGCTGCTTTAAAGCCAATAGGCAAGCTATTGAAGAAACGAGGATATACGCCGTCAAAGATCGTCACTGATAAATTGAAATCCAATCATAAGGCATTTCGGCTTCCGGGAAGGAGCAAGCACCGCTGGCTAATCAAAAGGTGGGCGGAAATTCTGGACTGTCCCTAACCTGTCCAACATGATCTGACGGAGAACAGTCTGGTTATTGGGTGATGTTCGGCTCGACGAGTTTGGCAAGTTTTCGCAAAGACTCTTGCCATCCGAGGTAACACGCCTCTTGCGGGATCAGGTCGGGTATCCCTTCCTGAACCACCGTCATTTCCGTGCCCACCGACACTGCCTTCAGCGTGACGGTCACCGTCATTTCACCGGGCAGGTTTGGATCGTCAAATCTATCCGTGTAGACGAGCGCCTCGCCGGGGATGAGTTTCAGATAGGTGCCGCCGAAGGAATGAATGTCGCCGGTCGTGAAGTTGCGAAAGGACATACGGTACCGTCCACCCTCCTTCGCTTCAAGCTCATGCACCGTGCAGGTAAAGCCAAAGGGAGGCACCCAGCTTGCCATCGCGTCTGGCTCAAGAAAGGCGCGATAGACCTTCTCTGGCTTGGCGGTGAAAACGCGGTGCAGGGTTACGGTACCGGGCATGTTACTTTTCCTTCCCTTGCACATTGGCTCCGACGACGACCAGCGGCGTGAAGCCGCCATAGATCAGCCGCATACCATCAAACGGCATCGGATTCTTTTCCGGATTCATGCGCGGATCGCCCTTTTCCGGATTTTCCATCCAGCCGGTCATCGTCGTCATGGCCGCATCACGGGTTTCCTTGTCGGGCCATTCAACCCAGGAAAAGACGACCGTTTCATCGTCTCTGGCCTGCACGGCCTTGCGGAAATCCGTGACCTTGCCAACCGGCACGTCATCGCCCCAGCATTCCGTGACGCGCGTTGCGCCGAGGTCAATGAAAACGCTGTCGCCCATTTCGGCGTGGGCGATAAACTTCTGCTTGTTAGCGGTCGGCACAGCGATGACGAAACCGTCGATGTAACTCATGTCATATCTCCTTCACATTTCTTCGACCGCAGCATCGAGAGCCGCGATATCAATCTTCTGCATCTTCATTATCGCATTGAAGGCGCGCTTGGCCTGCGCGCGGTCGGCGCTGGTCGTCAGGTCAATGAGCCGTCTTGGCGTAATCTGCCAGGAATAACCCCAACGGTCCTTGCACCACCCGCATTCGCTCGCCATACCACCGTTGGTAATGACTGCGTTCCAGTAACGGTCTGTCTCTTCCTGATTTTCGGTGATAATCATGAAGCTGACCGATTCATTCGGCGTGAAAATAGGGCCGCCATTCAGCCCGATAAATGGCCGCCCCAGCACGGTAAATTCGACGGTCAGTTCACTTCCTTCCCGACCGCCCGGAAAATCGCCGGGGGCCGCGTTTACCCGGCCGACTTGGCTGTCAGGAAATGTCGCCGCATAAAATTCAGCAGCTTTGCGTGCTTCGCCATCGTCGAACCACAGGCATGTCGCAAGTTCCGGCATCTGGTTTCTCCTTCAGTTCTGCGCCTTGGCGCCATCGAAGTTTAGCATCCAGGGTGTGCCGTAACTGTCGGTGAACATGGCAAAGCGTTCGGCCCAGAATGTCTCACCCGGATCCATTTCGACGGATTGAGCGTCCTTCGCAAGTGCGGCATGGATACGGTCGAATTCAGCACGCGATGACGGCGCGATGGAGACGCGGAAGCCCTGCGGCTTGTCATACATTTCTTCGCTATTGTCGGAAGCCATCACAGTGGAGTTGCCGAGCTTCATGGCCATATTCATCACTATATCGTCGCCGCCGGGCATGCGGCTTTCGGGATCAGGAACGTCGCCATTGCGGAAAACGCAGATGATCTCGCCGCCGAGAACTTCGGCATAGTGGGACATCGCCTCAAGGCAGTTCCCTTTGAAGAACAGGTATATTGTCGGTTCCATTTCTGATGTCTCCCCTGGTGTTGACGTGTAATCGTGAGGGCTTGCCATCGCTCAAACCGATACAGCGGCATTGAAGAAAGCGTATTGTGCCTTATATGCCCGCCTGAAAGCCGGACGCGCTTCGGCGCGAGCGACAAAAGCCAAGAGGTTGGGATGTTCATCGAGCAATCCCGATCCATTCAATCGGCGCAGAACATCGGCCGTCAGCAGATCGCCGGCGCTGAACATACCGTCGAGCCAGTCGGCATCGCCGAGGTGCCGCGACAGATCGGTCAGCTTATTGCGGATACGATCCTCGACAGTATGCAGGCGCTGCTCGAACCAGGTTTCATCCCGTTCGAGATAGTGGACCACTTCGCGGTCGATGATCACGGGTTCAATCGTACTGATCGCCGCAAACATCCAGGCGATCGCGCGTGCTCTTGCATTCGCTTCGTCCGGAAGGAGGCCCGCGTGCCTATTCGCGATGTGGAACACGATCGCGCCCGTCTCGAAAAGGCAAAGATCACCCTCTTCAAAAGTCGGGATCTGCCCGAAGGGATGGAGTGCCCGGTGGGCAGGCTCCTTCATGGCGGCAAATGAGACGGAACGGGCCTCGTAGGGCTTGCCGACTTCCTCCAGCGCCCAGCGCACGCGCATGTCACGCGCCAATCCCTTGCCTTCATCGGGCGAACGTTCGAAGACGGTAATGATGGGTTTGGGTCGGGAGGTCATCTTGAAGGTTCCGCCGGGCTGTCCGCCGTGAACAACAATTTAATGTAGCGTTTCAGATGATCGACACTGTCGATGGCAACGGCGGGTCCGCCCTTCGCCTTGGCGAGGATGAAGGCACCTTGGAGCACCGCCTGGGTGTGGAGCGCGAGGCTTTTGGCGGTCCAGTCCGCCTTTACACCGTAGAGCGTCATCGCCGCCGCGATGTCGTCTTCCAGGGTCGCGGCATGTCCCGAGATGCTGGCGTCGCAAGCATCGCGGATCGCTGGATCGGTCGCGAAAGCCTCCTGAACCATGGTTCCAACGAGGCAGGTAAATTCCTCGACCGTGCCCTGTAGTAGTGACTTGCGGAACTCCACATAAGCAAGCACGCGGTCGAGTGGATCGGCATGATCGTGATAGGGCGCGCGGGCGAATAACTCCGCGGTCGTCGAGGACCAGTAATCCGCCGCCGCCAGCGCCAGATCTTCCTTGCTCTTAAAGTGATGGAAGAAGCTACCCTTGGTTACCCCTGCCGCCGCACAGACGTCCTCGATCCGCGTCGCCGAATATCCCTTTGCGCGAATAACCTGCAGCGCCGCGTCTAGCAGCTTCGTCTTGGATGGATGAAAATTGACAGTCATTGGCTCCATACCTACTGGTTGGTCCAACTCATACCTACTAATGGGTATGGAGTCAAGTGAAACAATTTATGCCGAGTGTGATAAACGTAGCCTTGATGATATCCGTTGGATTCATTAAACAAGCCTACGCATGTCACATTTTTCTCCCTCGTCGTCTGACAGGTAGATGTAAATTATCAACGGGATTTTTAGCTCTTTTGCTGTCAATTTGCCCGGCTAATGCATCGATAGCATTGTCATTTATGTATCTCTTCGGTCTATGGTCAATAGCTCGCATCGCCTACCGACGGAAAGCGTCTAGTGCACTTCGCTTTCTATGCAAGATAAAAGTGGCAATGCTGCTGACCACCCATATTTTCAGTTATCCCATATTTGATTGCCCCTTGAAACTTTACCTACGCTATCAATCCGCGCTATAGGCCAGCCATATTGATAAAGCGTTGATATTTCTTTCTAAGAGAAAGTCGTGAATAGTAACGCCAGGCACAAATGGCTTGGGCAGTGAATAGCTACGAAATGGAGTTTACATTTGGGGGATTGTTCTTGCCTTTGTACGGCTGCTCCAGGCGAGGCAAGCGACCAACTCATTGGCGGCTTTAACATGTGGAGTCCGTTGAATGTCAAAACCGTTAAGAAAAAGATCAGGCCTCCATCCGACTGGAATGAGCAACGGGAACAGTTCGGATTCCCTCAAAAGTCAATTGTACTTCCCGATGGTCTGGACCTTGAAACAGGACGACAGAGACGAATGGGAAAATTTACAGAATGAGGCCTCAACGGAGAGTCTCTACCAACACTGGATAGCCCTGAATGTCCCGGTTCTGTCCTGCTCAGAGGGCGAACCTGGACAGGATTCAGGTTCACCTTTGAAGAAGTGGTCGAGGTTGCCGTCTCATGCGAACCCGTCTACGCCATTTTCCCTGATAAACAGGGCAAAACAGGGATTTTTGATGAATTTGGTCGCAAATCGACCACCTATTCTACAAAACTCTTTTATTTTTAACGACGTTTTCTGATTTTCCCTGCGAAAACTAACAGGGAAATATTTATCGAAAACAGAGCAACTAATTTTCTCCAAGGATAATGGCACTTCGGGAAGTGCCTATGGATGACGATCCCGTTGATCCGCTCCCGGAATTACACGGCCCGGAAACGAAGTGGCTTGCCAGGAGACAGTTGCTCGACAGCATCCACAATGGCATCCGCATCTATTGAGAAATGGTTATGTAGGTCTGCGATCGTTCCCGTTTGACCAAAATGTTCCACGCCGAGAGGAACAACTTTGTGCCCGGCAACGGACCCCAGCCAGGAGAGGGTCAGGGGATGGCCATCAATTACCGTGACAATAACGCAATGGGAGGGCAGCTGCGTCATCAATCGCTCCACATAGCTTTCCGCATGGATCATTCCACGATGGCGAGCCCGCTTGGCCGCCGTCCAACCAGCGTTGAGCCGGTCAGCCGAGGTGACTGCGAGAACGCCAATGTCGCGACGGTCGCACATGATTCGTCCGGCGGCCTCAATCGCCTCCGGAGCAACACATCCCTGATAGGCAATCACGATATCCGCAACGGCATCTCTCGCGAAAATACCGCGACGATTAACCCATAGCCCGAGATTTGTAGACACCGTTACATCCGGAGAGGTCGTTACTATCCGGTCCGCCAGATCGCCACCATTTTTTGCTATTGGATCAAGGATCTTGCCAAAGCCAGCCTGGGTGGACAGGACATTATCGTCAAGGAATGCTGGCGCCGGCACCTCTATCCTCGCGGCGTTATAGCGCCGCGGCCCTTTACTGAAGAAGGAAACATCCTTGAGAAACGCCGATACGGAACCGCGATCTTTTTTCTGCATCGTACAAAGCGGCTCCCACTCCGATCCCGCGTCAACGTCCATCTTGATCCGGAATTCGTCCATCTGCTGGTTATTCATAAGACCGGAATGATTGTCTTTATGGCCCGCCAGGCGATGACTGCCCATCTTGAACATGTGAGCAAGAATCTATTCGGAACAGATGAAAGTTAGTTTTTTTTGATGATATCGGCGATATTTTAGCGTCGGCTTATGAAGGCGAGCTTTGGTTCGCCGTCATATATTGAGTAATTGATTGCTTGTGGAAATCCTTCAGATCTCGATTTCCATCTTTTTCATCACCTTCCCATATCCTCCCGCCATAAGGCCGGCGATCTTCCCGTTGTCGAGAATTAGCTCAACTGTAATAAGGCTCGGTGACGGGGGAGCCATAAAACTGCCCTGCCCGATAACAATTTTTTCTTTCTCAAGCCCCAGATAGTCGAACAACACACAGGCAAGCGGACCCGCGGCCATTCCTGTCGCAGATTCCTCCTCGATGGCGTAGCGTGGCGCGAACATACGCGTTGTTGCATCGATTTCCTGTGACCCCACATCGGTCGTAAAAACGTAGTAACCGATGAGATCGAGCTTATCGCTGATCCTGGTAATTGCGTCGAAATCCGGCTGAATGTTATGCAGCACCTGCCGGTCTTTAACAGCAATGACAACAAAGCTGTTCCCCGTATTCACCAAAACTGGATCAATTCTCTGATCCAGGTCCTGCGGAGCAAGATTAAGAGATTTTAAAATGTCTTCGGCAGAGACACCTTCTTCCGTCCAGTCAGACGACTGACGATAGCGGGGCGCCAATTGCTCCATGTACGCAGCGCCTTCCTTTATGATGATCTTCCGCGGCCCGTCCACCGTTTCCTTTGACGTCAATCCATCCGCAACTAATCCTATTTCGGCCAGATAGGAAAAAGTTGCGATTGTCGCATGGCCGCAATGGGCGATGCGGCGATTAGGCGTGAAAAAATCAAGCTTGAAACCCTCGGTTTTCGATCTTGATACGAAAGCTGTTTCAGACAGACCTATTTTTCCGGCAATATTCAGCATATCTGCCTCTGTGAGATTGTCAGCATCCAGTACAACGCCCGCCGGATTACCCCCCTCCTGGCCACGAACAAAGCCATTAACTATTTGCGCGTTTATAATGCTGCTTACTGCATGAATTTCTGACATGGCTTATTTCCTTATGTTATGAATTATTTTTTATTTATAGGCAGTTTTATGTTATTTCAATGGATATAAATTCACATATAAGTGCATTTTTTTCATGAATAAAAATTCAGCATTAGTAAACAAATTGGCTAAATCAGCGGCTTTTCTCATTGCCATTAAGGAGGAGAAAAGCTTCGCAGGGGCCGCTTTGAGACTATCCATCGATCAATCGGCCATAAGCCATCGTATCCGGATGCTTGAAGATGCGATCGGGTTGCCGTTGTTTGAAAGAACGACACGAAAAATAACCCTCACCGAAACGGGAAAGATTTTATGTGACGCCGCGGAAAGCGCGACTCTCGTCTGGAACGCCGCGTTAGAGAAAATCAGAACCGATCGCCAGTCCAATCAAATTAAACTTACCGTCCCCTCCTCCCTGGCCATGAAATGGTTGGTGCCGGCGATTTCCCGCATGGATGAAGCGGGTCTGGACCTGTCCCTTGACGTCAATGACAGTATGGTTGATCTCCATGCTGCGGAGGCTGATGTCGCTATTCGTTTCGGACCGGGTCCCTACCCCGGATTTCATGTAGACCATCTGGCACATTGCGAGTTTACTCCTGTGGCACAAACCAGCTTCGAAATTGGTGCGGATCACAATTTCTGGGATCTGGCGGAGGAAAATCTGACACTGCTTTCGGACCGGCGCGGCCAACATGACGGCACCGGTTACAGCTGGGATAATTATTTTCAGGAAATTCACGCCGCCAAACCCAATGCGGCACGGCGACATTCTTTCGACAGGGCGGATTTAATGCTGCAAGCCGCCATGAGCGGAATGGGCATCGCCCTTGGAAGAACTCTCCTGATTGAAAATGATATTGCTGCTGGATTTTTAAAGGTGGTGGGGCCACCAGCCAGTACAAGGTCCACGTACTGGCTGGTCACTACCGCCTCTTTTGCGCAATCAGGAAAATATCAGCTGCTTCTTTCCTGGTTGAAGGAACAGATTTATTCGACAGCTCAATATGACGCGACCGGCGCGCTATAGCCCGTAACATACAGCGTCATATGGCGGGCGCAGGCGTTCGCGACAATATTCCAGACGATAAGGCGTTGATAGTCGCGATTGCTTCGGTGGTCATCTGCTGAATAATATCTGCCGCGGACAATACGGAAAAAATATTTCCGATGCTTTGACCCGCGGTGAGGCAAGTCTGTTCGATATCCCCTTCAAAATCAGATGTTGGCAGGATAGCGCTGTATCTCGGCACCGGAATTTTCTCACCATTCAGATTGGTGGTGCCGATAACAGCTCCTGCCGCTTCACGTATGGCGTCGTCTTCTCGGCCGATAGAAGTCTTCGCGCCATTATTCACAATGACGCGCATTTTTTGCCCCGGCCATTCCGGTCCGTAAATTGACGTTACTAGGGTATCTCCGACATCTGCATTGACGACGGCTGATTTGTAGTCGTCATGAGCAGCCGATTCACATGCTGCAAGGAACCGGCTGCCGCACCAGACGGCGTCTGCCCCAAGCGCAAGGGCCGCCGCCATTGTCGCACCATTGACGATTCCGCCAGCAGCGATAAGCCGAATGTCTGGAAAAAGTGACCGAATTCTCGGAAATAATGTCATGGTTGACGCTTCGGAACGATTATGGCCTCCCGCCTCCGCACCCTGGATGATCAGGCCGTCCATCCCCAGACGTATAGCTTCCTGCGCCTCCGAGACGGCGCCGACCTGCATCCAGACGCGGGATCCATTTTCCTGCAATCGCTTAACCTGGGACAGTGTCGGCGGCGACCAGAAAAAGATGACGAGGGGAACGCCTTCTTCAACGAGAATGTCCATATGATCATCTGTCAGAAAATCGCCAATCAAATCGACGCCAAACGCCTTGTCTGTCAATGCCTTCACTTCCTGGATATGATTTTGTAATATTGCCGGCGGATTTATATCGCAGCCGATTGTCCCGAGACCACCGGCATTTGACACGGCCGCGGCCAGCCTCGGACGCGCGACCATTGCCATCCCGGCATTTATGATTGGCGTCGACAGGTTGAAGTCTTTTGTAATTCTTGTTTCCAACATTTAATTCACTCACATAGATTTAGGAAAAATAGCAGATCAGCGATTGCGAATTGCTCTAATAAACCTGAGCCATTAGGCGAAGACCGGCGTAATCCTTTTCAGCATTTCGGGGTCCGCATTGGTGATGCGAGATAACGAAACATTGATGCTGAACGTCCGTATTTCGATATCCCTATAACCCATCGCCAGCATACGCTGCTTATGCTTATCGCAGTATTGATCGGCCGATTGAGAATCCTCAAACAGATACACACCGCCAGCGGTCTGTTCCTCTTCATTCTCAAGCCAAAGCTTCCAAAGAATTCCTTCTTCCTTCGCTATGTCTTGCGCGAGGTCGATATGACTATTGGTCATTTCCTTTCTCCAGGGGCCTGCGTAGGGAAAACTAAATAGGGCTAATGTTGGTTGCATGATGATTTTTCCGTTTCTAAGAATGTTGTTGTTAAGCTGCGGCCTGTCCAATTGCGCCGACTTGGCTGAGCAGGAGCAATTCATTGATTTGCAGCCAAACCTCAGAGATAAGTTCGGCTTCGATGCGATAGATGACAATGCCATCGAAGGTTACCCGCTTGTGTGTGGCATCAACACCCGCAAAGGGGCCAGTATGATCGCAACTAACCACCCAGCGGACAGCAACCGCGGTCTCATCGACGATGACGGCTGTATTTTCGAATTCGAGATTGGAAAAGGACTCCCGAAAACCAAAGAACCAGTTCTTATAGCTTTCGGGGTCTGTTGGATTCCCGCCAGGAAAACCGTGGCATTTGACATTCGGCGCAACGACTTTGTCGATGATCGAAAAATGTTCGACATTGTTCGAATGTACTCCGGCCATAAAGGCTTCGGCGATTTCTCTATTTTTCTCTGCAAGACTGAGTGACGTCATTTTCAGGGTCCCTTACGGTTAAGCGGCAAATGAGCGAAGCAGGTGATCGACTGACAGCGGATCAGCGACAATTGCGGCATCGCCGCAATAGGCCTTTGTGATGATCTCGGTCATTTCGGATATTCCGTGTCTGGCAACCGGCAGATGGCTGGAGACCATGATCGCCGGATCAAGCCTTTTCAAACCGGCCAAATTTCGACTGAAAGCGCCCTTATCAACCAGAGAAAGCCACGGCGCATCTATTGCCGACCAGCGCGAAAGACCATCCGCCAGATCAGCATCTGAGACACTCGCGAGATCCTGGACGACATTGGGTAGCAGGGCGCCGAAACTGTCCGCAGCAAAGAAAACGCCGTCGTCACGATCAAAGAAACCTATCGTTTCCGGCGCGTCATAGTAAGGCGGACGCACGGGAGCCAAATTATGCCCCGCAATGTCCGGCACGCCCGCCTGATCGATGAGATGGACGCGTGAAACATCAAATCCGGCAAGATTCAGTTTTCCCATTCCAAGGAAATTTGTAAGGACACGGGCGTTCGGCGCGGCATTAAGGAGCGAGCGCAAATTGCCGATATGGTCAGCATCCATATGACTGAGCCAGATCCATTTCAGATCCTCGAGGTCAATCTCGCTTTCCAGCCGTTCCAGAAAATCGTCAGCAAGCATGCCGAGCCCGGTGTCGACGAGAAGTGCCTCGCGCCCCCTCAGCAGAAAGCTGTTGACGGGCAGAACACCCAGCTCAGGTACGGGCATCCAGGCAGACAGCATTTTCCAGTTTTTCGTCACTGCCTGATTATCAAACATTTCAGGCGCGCTGAGGTTGGCCATAGCCATTCTCCTTCCATTGATATTTCATTAAACATTATTGTTCGTTGAAATATCTAGGGCACGTGAAAGCAGATGTCAATATTAAATAAACAAATATGTTCATTCAATATGTTAGATGATGTATCAAATAGGCGCGAGACCCAGCAAACGGACAGATAAGAATCTATCGGCGCGGACGGTGCCGGGATTTCAGGGGCTTAGCGAAAAAGGCAAAGATCTGGTGAGGACGGTGTCCGTCACTGTTCGCTCAAAATGGCGGAAATCCAAAGACTGGCAATTTGAACTTTCTTCGAATTATCCGGAATTTGCTCATCCAGATTACGCCAGGTCGAGAAACTGAAAACGTGCCTAATTGTGACCTTCAGGAATTCGCAATTGGCACTGGATCCGGCCAACTCACCCGCGAACTGATCGGCCAGAATATTGACCGACTCCTCAAATTCCTTCATCGGCGCCTGCAATGCCGGAACAAGAGTTACATCCCGATATGACAGACTCCACATTCGTTCGGTCTTTGTGTAGTAATCGAAAAAGGCGCGAAGTGCAGCGTTCAGCCGATCTGATTTGTCCGCAATATTCTCCCAGGCATCGGGCGTCGGCGGGGGATTTAACTCGAGCCAATGAGACGTACAGGCCTGAAAGATAGCGGTTTCGTCAGAAAAGTGACGGTATACGGTCAACCGCTGAACACCGGCGCGTTCCGCAATTCCGCTAATCGTCGTCAGCCGCGGTCCGACTTCTTCGTGAAGCTCCATCGCCGCCTGCACAATTCGATCGCGCGTTGCCTGCTGCGACCGGGCACGATCGCGCATCTTATAGGCTCTCTTCTTGGTCATCTCATTTGCTCAATCGCAGTGCTGCAATATTTCAACCCCAACTTTGACGCTACAGGATTGTGATCTGAAATAAAAGCAAATTTAAAGTTACATATGTGTTTATCGTAAATTAAGCCGCCCGGAGACGATGCTACGAAACGCCCGTGGTATCCAATGCCAGACCCAGCCTTTCTTTAAATTCGTCAATTTTTTCCCTGTCGGGTTTGTAGAAGACCCAGTTCTTTATTTTCTTTTGTGTAACCAGGCCCGCATCCGCAAGAATATTCATGTGGTTGGTAACCGTCGGCTGGCTAAGCCCGACCCTCTCGGTGATAAATCCGACACAAACGCCATCGTCCACAAGATCACCGTCCCGCTGCGGCGGGAAATATTTTCGCGGATCCAGAATCCAGATCAAAATCTGGAGCCGGTTAATATTTGCGAGCGCCTTGAGAATATCAGCCGTTGACTCAGCCTCAAAAGTTATATAGTCATTCATCTATATAGATTAACTCCAATATAGGTTTGTCATGTCCTCTATCATAAAAACCGCCGATCGTCTCGAAAATTCCATTCAGGCGTTGAACATCGCCCACGCCCATAGCCGCGATTATCTGTCCGGGCTGGAAGCGCGCAGGGTGTTTCCCTCGGACGGGGACATCGACAACCTGAGACGGTTTCTGGAACCCCTCCCCGCGCAGTCAAGCGACCCACAGGATACTTTGGATTTATTGGCGAAATATGGCGCGCCAGCAACAACGGCAACCGCCGCCGGCCGCTTCTTCGGACTGGTCGTTGGTGGCGCCCTGCCCGCTGCGCTTGGCGCCCGCATCATGACTTCTGCGTGGGATCAGGTGGTCTTCAACGACGCCACAAGTCCGGTCGGCGTCGCCCTAGAAAAAGTAACCGCTGATTGGTTATTGGACATTCTGGGTTTGCCCGCCAAGGCGTCCGTCGGGTTCGTTACCGGAACGACGGCCGGGACACTCGTATGCCTGTCCGCTGCCCGGCATTCCCTGCTTCGAAAAGCCGGCTGGGATGTTCAGAAGCAGGGCCTCTGGGGCGCGCCGAAAATCCATGTGGTCGCGTCGGAACAAATGCATGTGATTAACCAGAAAATCCTTTCACTGCTGGGTATTGGCTCCGCCGATATTGAATATGTTCCCTGTGATGAAAATGGCGCTATCCGACTTGATGCGCTGCCGGAACTCACGGCAAATTCGCTGGTGCTGACCCAGGCCGGAAATGTAAATTCCGGCGGCTTCGATCCAATTGGGGAAATCGCGGATAGGGCAAATCAAGTCGGCGCCTGGGTTCATGTCGACGGTGCCTTTGGACTTTGGGCCGCTGCATCAACAAGCAAACGACCTCTCCTGCAGGGATTCGATAAGGCCCATAGCTGGGTCACGGATGCGCATAAGTGGCTGAATACGCCATATGACTGCGGCATCGCTTTCTGCCGCACACCGCAAGACGTCCATGCCGTGATGGCGACGGTGGCACCTTACCTGAAAGCTGGCGAAACTGCGGCCCCGAAGGACATGGTTCCTGAATTTTCCCGCTCCGCCCGCGCCATCGAAGTCTGGGCCGCCTTGCGAAGCCTCGGACGCGAAGGCGTTGAGGATCTGGTGGATGGCTGCTGCCGGCACGCTGAGACCCTGGCAAACGCGCTGAAGTCCATCGGATTCGAGATATTGAATGATGTTGTCTTGAACCAAGTCGTTGCGACCTTCCCCGGACATGAAGACAAGATGGCTGAATTGGCCAGCCGCGTGCAGCAATCGGGAGAGGCCTGGCTCGGCCCAACGACATGGCGCGGTCGCAACGCCATAAGGATCAGCATATCTTCATGGGTAACGCAGGAAAGCGACATCAAACGAACCGTGAAAGCAATAGACAGGGAAATCGTATCCGACGAATCATAGTTCAGCAACGGAAGGTATTCCCTTAGAACGAGAATACCTTCTATAGAAACAAATTACCGAAGAAACAAAATGGCTATTCTGCAGGTTCTGTCGGCGTGGTGNGATTAGATCCATCTCTTCAAATGGTGTGGCGACAAGGATGTAGCTTGATATTCCAAGGGCGAAAACAATATGCCCAACGGTCAAATGCGGCGTGATCCAGGGCATCATCATCCAGCATAAGCTGATTGGATGACGGACAATACCGTAAAGCCATTTCGCGCTAAACCCCGTGGCAGCCGCATGCTTATTGCGAAACCTTTCCCAGGCCTGCTTCAGACCAAAAAAGCCGAAATACCCGAACTGAAAAGTCGCAAGCAACATGAGACCCCAGATGAGCAAATAGACGCCGTAAATAGAATTTCTCAGTATCTCAGTATCGAACTGCCAGACTGTTATCGGGATTGGTCGCCAGAAGTGGATCAGGAGCCCTGTCATGATTGCCGTCATATAAAGATAGGTCGCCCGTTCGATCGGCCGCGGAACAAATCTTGTCCAGTATTTCTTGAACCAGGTGCGGGCCGTGATGGAATGATGCAAACCGAATAACCAGAGGAGTCCGATGTCGATCAAAATTGCCGTCCAAAGCTCACCCTGAATGCCATCACTGATATTTTTTGGAACATAAAGCTCCGCAAGAAATCCCATGATATAGACGAGATTGAAGGATGCGATAGCGTAGGCAACCAAGGCGTAAATGAGTATTGAATATCGTTGAATCATGGTGATTCTCCGTTAAATAAGCATGTAATTTTTTTGTATTAATCTGTGATTTCAGAAACTTACCAGAATTCGAGCGGCGGCATTTACGGCCTATTTCAACCGCCCGAAAATCTTTTTCTGGTACCGTCAGACCCAGTTTTTATCGTGATCGGCATGCGTTCTAAGATAAGCACCGGATGTAAAATGCGTGTCATAAAACTCCGTATCGAGTTGATGCGCCTGCAGATACATCAAGGTGAAAATCGGGGGAACGGTTGCCGGGAAGCGCCCAAATTTGTCGAAAATGTATTGCGCCATGGTCGTGACGCAATCGATAAACTCATCACCGATTGGCGCAGCGCTGCCCCGAATTTCTGCGTTTTGCTTATAGGGTCCGTCTGTCTGCTTATTGAAAGGTCCACCGTCACCAAATTTTCGGGTAACGACGGAGTCAACGGCAGCGCGCATATCCTTGAAATGCGGCGGGCAATGGCCTTCAAACACACCTTCAAGGCCTGTCACATTCGGCAAGGGCTGCTCCTCGAGCATATCAAAGCGGAAACCCAACCCCGGTACATCCGGATCGCCACTGGCACCGAGAATACTGAACGGATTTATCCCTTCATACATCCAACCGCCAAGCCCGAGAGCCTGAAGCATCAGCGCCCCCGCATAGCATGACGTGGACAGCTCAACCGTAACTTCCGTAAGCCCCAGCTGCTCAACATAGCTAAGCGGATACGGGTTTTCGATATCCACAAGGTTCTTGAACTTTTCCAGGCCTGAGATCGGCTGATTATTGACGTCGTCATAAATGCAAGCCCCGTTCTGAACCAGATAACAGATGACAAGGATCATATGTTGAGCGAGATCCGCCACCGGAATAATTAGCGTACTTCCCGGAACATTCGCGCACCATTCGTTGTGCATTTCCATATGCAAAGGAGTGGCCGGCGTATTCAAACGGCCGTCGGAAAGCTTGACAATTCGAGCCTTATGCTCGTTGAGATAGGCGTTGAGATCCGTTCCATCCTCAGCCGATTTTGCGGTTGTGGCAGGCATATCCCTTGTCGGGAAAAAATATGTTCCCTTGTCATCCGTATAAAAAATTTCCGTCGTGTGAAATCCCGCGGCGGATGGAAAGGTGCGACCACCGGCAGCCCCTGCGTAATTCGGAATCTTGGGCAGATAAAAACGGTTATTGGGGATAAGGTTCGACCATCCGGTATTCCCGCCAACTGTGGTCAGCAACAAAAGCTGCTCCATGTCGCTGAGCGGCGCGGGATCGTGTTTGGAAGTGTAGGCCAGCGGCCCTTCCGGAATCGACGCGCCGCGCGCAAACCGTCGGGAGCGGCGGCCATGAATGGCTTCAATCAGCGGAAATTCGGCGGCTTCAATCAGCCCGTTTGGCAAGGCCGGTAACTTGTTCAGCATGATTTTTCCTTTTCTGTTCAGTTCGTCAGCCGTTGCGTTCAAGCCGACTCCACTTAGGAGCGCGCTGGCACCGATCATCGATCCGCCGAGCAATTTACGACGTGTAGTTTTGAGCATTTTCTTCTCCATTGGGCGAACGAGGAAAGATGTTAAGATGGCTCGCCGTTGCAGGGCTTTTCACATAATTTGGCGCGCCCCGTTAGTCTCATTATTGACAATATCGGGTCAAAAAGGACATTTGCCGCATATCAAGGCGTGGAAAAAATCGAGAAAATATCGCGGTCAAGCCATCGGCATTTCGAGAGGGGACGGCGAAACGGCCACGATTGATCAACCGGCACGCCGGCGATCGTTAGTGTTGCTTGCGTGTAACCGGTTGCAATTGGCAAAATCCTTGACAATGCCATTCCGGACAGCCTGGAGATCACTGCGCGTGAGCCCAATATCGGCTAACTGTCTTGCGTCCATGGACATCAATTGCACATAAGCCTCGCGGGTCTTACGTGCATCCATTAGTTTTTTCTTGACCGCTTTAAGCAAGCCCGACTTCTTCTTTTTGTATGCCTCTGCTTTTCTCTCAACCGCATCGTAGATATCGCAACGCCTGAGTCCGATATCCTGCAAATGCAAATCAGACATTCCATAAAGCCTGAATCTGGCCAGGTCCAAATCGCGGCGGCGGCGATATTTCAGGAAAAGGCGGCCAATCCATTTACCTGGCACTTTCAATGCCGAAATAATATCGCTTCTATTCGTCTGTGAAATCTGCACCGGCTCCGTGAAAATTCTATTGTCGGTCTTGCGCGGCTCAATCAAGGCAAGTGCGGTTAATAATGTTTCTCCGAAATTCAACATTTGTATCTCCTTTGGCGAGCGCAAAAATTTGAGCAAAAGGGCTCGCTGTTGGGCATCTTCTGACACAAGAAGAATCTCTTTATTAGTTTCATTGTTGACAATAACGGGTCAAACATGACACTACGGCACATGCCTCTTTCAGTTTATTCAAAAAATATCACTGTCAGTCTTGTGGCAGTTCCAGAAATGTCAGCCCATGTTGTTTATGGCCTCCATGAGGTGTTTTCCTGCGTTGGCGGGGCTTGGGAAACCCTAACCGGCGAGCAATCAAATTGCGGTAAAATGACACCGCGGATAGTCGGCCATTCAACGGCGCCTATCCGAACAACGTTGGGGGCAACAATTGTTCCGGATCATACTTTTGAAGAAGCACACCGTTCAGATGTCGTCATCGTCGCCGACCTGGATGTGCTTTCGGGGATTGATCCTATTGGCGACTGGCCCGAGGCGGTTGCGTGGATCAAGGATCAGCACAGCAAAGGCGCCATTATCTGCTCCGTTTGTACCGGTTCCTTGATGATGGCCGAAGCCGGCCTACTGGATGGTCTCGAAGCGACTTCTCACTGGGGCGCGCTTGAATATTTTAAAAGCTGTTATCCGAAAGTTCTTTTGAAACCGGACAGAATTCTTGTTCCTGCTGGCAAACAGCACCAAGTGATTACATCAGGGGGAACCTCTTCTTGGCATGAACTTTCGCTTTATTTGATCGCGCGGTTTTGCGGTCAAGCAGAAGCGCGGCATATTGCAAAGGTCTTCCTTTTTGGAGATCGCAATGACGGCCAGTTACCCTTTGCCGCCATGGTGCGTCCGAAACAGCATGACGATGCGATCATCGCCCACTGCCAGACCTGGATTGCTGATAACTATGAAAGAGTAAATCCTGTTGCGAAAATGACCGTACTGTCCGGCCTCAATTCGAGAACCTTCAAACGGCGTTTCAAATCTGCAACCGGTTATACGCCGCTGGACTATGTACAGACGTTGCGGATTGAAGAGGCAAAACAAATGCTGGAAACGTCGGATGACGCGATAGACGATATCGCCGAATCCGTTGGCTATGATGAGCCCAACTCATTCCGTCGCCTGTTCAAGAGAACAACCGGTATAAGCCCCCACCAGTATCGACTGCGCTTTAAAGATATTTCCACTTTTTGAACGATACTCATCGTCCGCAGCTTTACCTTCGGATAAATTTCCTAAGGCAACATGGCGTAGCCGAAGTGCAGCACTGTCCCAAATGACCCGCTTTTGTCCATTGTCGCTCTGTTAAACGCGCACAGCGTTTCGTATTTTCCTTTCCAGGTGACGGCCCATCTCATTACCTGACAGGTAATTGTTTTCCTGACATTGGAGCTGCTTCCTCTAACCGGGCGAAGAAAATTCTTCCGGCCAGCTCAACTGAAAGAATAATAATGACAATCGAACAATCAGCATGGTTACCGGATGGCGACGCACCAATTGAACCGAAGAAATCAACGTCATCGACTGACCGCATGTTACAGGGGCCGGTTTTTGGAACACTTTTGCGACTTTCGGCGCCAAATGTCGGTGAAGCCATCGCCCGCGTATCCTTTATCGCGTTTGACGCCCTTTTTGTTGGCTGGATTGGAACAGATGCCTTGGCTGGCGTTAGCTTGGTGTTCCCCATATTCCTGATCATGCAGATGATGTCGGCCAGTGGCATAGGCACCGGCACGTCAGCCGCGGTCGCACGCGCATTGGGCGCCGGCAATCAGGATCAGGCGTCTCGAGTGGCGTCACAGGGGATTTTACTTGCGTTGATCGTGGCCATCCTTTTCACTTGCATTTTTCTCTCGACGGGGCCGACGATATATAGCTGGATGGGCGCCGAAGGCGCCACTCTCGAGGAAGCCACGCGATATTCCATGGTTGTTTTTAGCGGGATTACATTCGTATGGATCATGAACGTCCTTGCCAACATCGTTCGTGGAACTGGCAATATGATCGTTCCGGCCAGCGCAATAGTTATCGGAGAAATATTCCATTTGTCCCTGGCGCCCGCCCTAATTCTTGGCTGGGGCCCCTTCCCTGTACTGGGCGTATACGGCGCCGCTATCGCGATACTGTCATCTTACTTAGTCGGAGCATGTGTTCTATTCCTGTATCTTATTTCCAGCAGGTCCCTGGTTCGTCTTTATCTTAAAAACCTAATGCCATCTTGGTCCCACATGAGGGAGATCCTGGGCATAGGCGGTTTTGCTTCCCTAAATGTTTTGCAAAATCAATTAATTGTAATCGTTACAACAACCCTTGTTGCAGGATATGGACAGGCAACCCTGGCCGGCTATGGTGCGGCAAGCCGGCTTGAGTTATTACAAATCCCGATCACCTTCGCGCTGGGATCGGCTATCATCACCATGGTCGCGACCAATCTTGGTGCCAACAATTGGGAGCGAGTTCGGCAGATAGCTTGGGCCGGAATGGTCATCGCAACTGCCATCGGTGCATCTTTGGGAGCGATCGCTTTATTTGCCGCAGAATACTGGATGGAATTGTTCACCAACGATCCACGGGTAATCTCCGCGGGCGTAAGCTATCTTAACATCATCGCTTTTCCGTTACCCTTTATCGGCGCGGCCCTGGGCCTCACGTTCGCTCTGTTTGGTGCCAACAAACCGTTTATCCCTTTTCTTGCCATTAATGCGCGTCTCCTGATCATCGCCATAATCGGTTGGTCGCTTGTCCGCCTATGGGACGTTGAAATAAACATTCTGGTGTATGTTTTAGTTGCCGGCATGCTCGCTGTTACGACAATACTCATTGTCGCGGGATGCAAAATATTCGGAACCGGACCTGCACGTTAGCCCATAATGTCCGACATAAAGTTCTTCCCATTAGCAATTGAGCACCCGATCGGCATCTTCACGCCATGATAAAATGCATCTACTATTCCGGCCGCAATCAACGCTCAGAAAATTAGCGCAAACTCTCTTTTAGCGCTGATCGTTGCCGGCGACCTCAGCAACTTTTAGGACGCCTTAAGCGGCGGCAACAACGATGATTTCAAAAAGATATTCAGGCGCGGCCAGCTTGGCTTCTCCGCAAGCCCTTGCCGGAGGATTGTTGGGATCTATCCACGCATCATAAACTTCGTTCATAGCATCGAAATCATTCATGCTCGCAAGCCATATCGTGGCCTGCAAGATTTTCGATTTTTCGGATCCGGCCGCCGCGAGAAGTTTTTCGACCTTCTCCAGCGCTTCTTTCGTTTGCTCTTTTATGGTGCCCTTCGGGCTGCCAACCTGTCCGGCAAGATAAATTGTTTGGTTGTGTTTGACGGCCTGGCTCATTCTAGAACCGATATCGAACCTTTCAATAGACATGACGCTACCTCTTTATCTTACAAAAATTGTTACGCTCAACACGCGGGAAACTCAGTCGGACGTTTTATGACCGAAAGAGGCATATACTAGCATTGCCGCCGCCAAGTCTTCGATTGCCGAACCGACGCCTTTAAATAGTGTAACCTTATCCGGCGCACAACGTCCCTGAACCTCGCCACGGCATAAGCCGAATAGGTCTCCGGCAATCCAATCCTTTGACAAGGCGCCAGACTTCAACGGGCCAATCAAATCGCCGCTTTCCTACAGTGCACCCTGAGTATCAATATATACGCGAGCGCGTGATATCGCCACATCGTCCGTTTCACGCATGTGCGGCGTAAAACTTCCAATCAGATCCAAATGTTGGCCCGGACGCAACCATTCACCCATTACAATCGGTTCTGTTGCGAGTGTTGCACAGCTGATAATATCCGCTTTTGCAATCTCGTTCTCAAGATCTTTTACCTCATTCGCTACGATCCCGTCGCTACGTAATTTCACAATCAAATTTGCAGCCATCTCTTTATTAATATCCCAAACCAGAACTTCTTTAATGGGACGGACGCTGCGGAAAGCATAAGCCAAGTTGCTTGCAACGCGGCCAGCGCCAATAATCAGCAAGGTTTGCGCATTTTCCGCTGCCAAATAACTCGTCGCCAGAGCAGATGCCGCAGCCGTTCTACGATTGGTAATCTCTCCTCCGTCAAGCAACGCCAGGTGGCGTCCCGTCTGGGCATCAAAGAGCAGGTAGGTCGAAGATAATGCAGGAATGCCTAGTGCAGAATTTCCAGGGTTCACATTGACAATTTTTATACCGCCCAAAGCACTCTCCCTCCAAGCGGGCATCAATAGCAGGGTGGCAACTGGCTGCTCCTCCAGAGGGATTGAATGGTGGTGTCTGAGAGGCGCCTCTGCTTTCGATTTAAATATCTCGCGTATCGCCTCAATCAGCTGATCAAAGGGCAATGCCTTTCGAGTTTCACTTTCGGTATAAATTTGCATCCGTCATACCTCTTTGCGAGCAATTAAAGATAAATCGGTTGAATTCGCGGGTTCGAGGGTGCTCGGCAGTTAGAACATCTATCTCAGTGGATAGAGAACACTTGGAAGGTAGGTTGCGAGCGCCGGAAAGGCAGCTACCGCAAAGAGAACAATGAACTGCACCAACACAAAAGGAATTACACCGCTGTACATCTCGGTCAACTTAATTTCCGGCGGACTAATCGCACGAAAATAGAAAACCGCTGGGGCCATGGGCGGCGTTAGATAGCTGGTTTGCAGGATCAGCATAAACAGAACACTGAACACCAGGGGATCAGCACCGAGCGCTTTGAGAACCGGAACAGCAACGGGAACGATAATGAATATTATCGAAATTTGATCAAGCATCATCCCGAGGAAAAACCCCATCGCGAGAACGATTACCATCAACCACACGAGGTCTATATCCAATCCCCTTAAAAAAGACTGCGATGCCATCATGCCTCCGCTGGCGACAAATACCGCTGAGAACACCATTCCACCAAAAAGGATCGTCAAAATTGCCACAGATACCACCATCGCGCGACCGCCGGCATCCAAGAGTTTCTGCACGTTAAATTGACGATTAATTATTGCGAGTATTGCTGCCCCACCGCAACCAACTGCGGCGGCTTCCGTCGTTGTCGCTATACCAAACATTATCGAACCAAGAACTGCAGAAATCAGGACAAGTGGCGGCAGTAACGACCGAATAGAAGAAATAACTAGCGCCTTATAATTTATTGGGCTTTCGTCGGGATCTCTTGGAGCAAAATTTGGTTTGAAGCGGCAAAGCCCCAGGATCATGACAATATATGAGAGACTGAGGATTAAACCGGGAATAGCGATCCCCGCCATGAGATCTCCAACCTGCACCCCAGCAACAGGCGCGAGAATAATCGCGAGAACGGATGGCGGAATAATTGTCCCCAGCGAGCCACCGGCGCAAATTGATCCGGCGATCAAGCGGTGATCATATTTGTACCGCTTCATCGCCGGAACAGCGAGTATGCCGACGATTGTCTCCGTTGCGCCGGTAATACCGCTTGCAGCGGCAAAAACCGTGCAGATAATAACGGCGCCAATCGCGACCCCGCCAGGCAAGCGCCGTGTCCAACCATATATACTATCGAAAAGCTGCGCCGCCATTCCCGAGCGCTCCAGTATTGCGCCCATGAGAACGAATAATGGCACTGCAGCAACCGCGTAGGAGGTCGTAAGGCTATCGAGGCTTGCAGATATCTGCACAATGGCCGCCCCCCCAAAACGGAACACACCGAACACGAGCCCAATAGCCAAAAGCGACAAGCCAACAGGAATACCGCAAAAAATCAATATTCCCAGAGCAGGGAACATCAGAAAAGGCAGAATTTCAGTCATTCCTTGATCTCGGAATTGAAGGCGACCTTTAGAAAGAGACCGACCAATGAATTAAAAAGTTGCAATGCTGCAAAGATAAGCCCGATGGCAAGCAAAGATTTATACGGCCAAATTACAGGATTCCACGCCGAAACTCCGGACGTTCGGCCATCTTCAAAAAACTTGATTGCATCGGCTGAAACATGGAATGCAAGCCAGCAAAACAAGGGGAATATCAGTGCTAGGGTCACCAAAAGATTTATTGTGGCATTCACTTTCGTCGGCATGCGGCTGGAGAGGAAGTCAACGCAAATATGCTCATTCTTGAGAGTCACATAAGAAAAACCAAATACAAAGGCGACTCCGTTGAGCATATAGCTTACTTCATAACTCCAGATCGTCGGCGCTCCTGCTAAGTACCGCAACCCGACCTCCAACAACATAAGTAACGAGAGAATGATCACGGCAACGGAGGCAAAAACACCGCAGCCTTTACCAAGGCGATTGAAGAATTTGACATATGCTAGCATCTTGCACCCCGACGATTGGGCCAAAGGAATATCGATAAACCTTTGGCCCCGACCGTGAATAGACTTGCATCCGTGATCAACGGTATCCGCTCAACAATAGCCAGTTTTTACGGAAATTTTCTTGGTCATGATAAAGCCGCGCGAACCAACTGTCGTCCCCCTCTTTTTCCAAGGTAGCGGTCGCCCATTTATCTATACTCGTCTTGACAGCCGCCTTTACCTCATCATCTAGTTCAACAATCTTCACACCTGAGGATTGGAAGAATTTATAGGCATCGATATCTTCGAATTGAAGTTTTTCGTAAAAATCGAAAGTGACTTCCTTGGCGGCGACCTCAATTATGGCCTTATCTCTCTCGCTTAATTTCGACCATGCCTCCGGGTTGAAAAGACAGCTCGTCACGACAACCGGTTGATGAACGCCAGGGACGATTAAATATTCGGCGAGATTATGAAAGCCTTCCGCCCGGTTCAAAGAGAATGAGTTCCATTCAATGGCATCGACGACGCCGCGCTCCAACGCTGAGAAGATTTCGGAGGCCGGCAAACTAACAGTTGTCGCTCCGAGATCAGATATGATAGCCGACCAGACGCCGGCGGTTCTAATTTTAAGTCCCTTTATATCTTCGAGGGTTTTGACGGACTTCCGACTATGCATCCCGGCTTCACGCGGCGTCATGCCGCATGGCATTTCGATTACCCCGGCGGTCTCAAGCCTGAATTCTTTATAGAGCTGGAGACCACCACCCTGGTAGAGCCAACTAAGCATCTGATCAGGTGACAAACCGCCTGCCCAGCCTCCAAAGAAAATATTAGCCGGGTTTTTGCCCCAGTCATAGTTAGCAGAACTATGCCCTGCTTCAGCCAGGCCTGTTTTCACGGTTTCTGAAACCTCCAGAGGACTGCCGAGGGTTCCGCCTGGATAGACGATGATCTCTATCTCGCCGCCCGATAAAGTTGCGACGCTGTCGGCAAATTTTTGAGCAACCGACTCAATCATCGGTCCGCCGCCCCAACTTGTCGCCATATTCATTTTCGTTGCAGCTTGGGCTGATGAGGAGCTAATGGCCAATGCCGCAACTGAGGCTGTTATCAGCGTTGATAGTTTTCTCATTTTTCTTTCCTTTTCCTTGTAGGACGAGATTTACATGATTGGGTTGAGAATTTTGTCAGTTTGCTTACTCCCTCAAATCTTTCTTGAAATTGACGAGAGGCTTTTTTGAAGGTTGGTAACGGCCTCTCGTTCAATCTCAGAAAGAGCGACGAAAGCCCGGGGTAAACGAAGAATTGTCTTCAATGAAATTTGACTTTGAGGAGAAATTCTTATTACTTTTTCAGCACTTAATTCATCCTTGACAAGGTCATCAGGCAGCACCGAAACACCTAATCCTGCGACAACTAAATCACGAACGCGATCGAAGGAGGACACAGTCATTGAAGGAGAGTTTTGCATATTCATCTGGCGCCGCACTTCACACATACTGTCCTGCTCGTTCAATCCCCAACTGACGTCGATCCAAGTTGATGACGATGTACGGCAATGAGCGCAATCGACTTCCAACCCGCTCAGACCACAATAGACGCTCATGGAGGACTCATTGAGAACAAAGGTCGCGTCACCTTGACGACAGTCAGTTGTAGTGGAGATGAACCAGGCATTCGGATCCGCGATTAGTGTATCCCGAAACTCGGACTCCCCGAGGATTCGAAGATCTGTGCCAATATTCGTGTTGGCAGCAAATTCCGCTGTAATGACCTTAAGTATTGAAGGAGAAACGGCGCATTCAGCAACATAAATATGTATAGCTGTATCCGGGGCTTCCTTCGCGGCAATGGAGCAGATATTCCCAATTGAGCGTTGTACGCGAAGGGCAAATTTGTATATAGCAATTCCTTCGGACGTGAGTCGAAAATCAGATTTCGAGCGATCCATTAGCACGACGCCAAGACTGTCTTCTAATCGCTTTAGCGCGGCGCTGATCGCGGGCTGTGTTCGATAGAGCTCTTCGCCAGCGCGGGTTAAACTCCTGTTCGAAACAATTGAAACGAAGGTTCTCACCAGGTTCCAATCCAGATTCCTGAGTAGCTTGTCCGAGAATTTCAGTCTTTTATACTTCGCCGTCGGCTTTTCTTCCTTCACTAGGCAGGCAATACCGGGTGCGCGACAAGGATTTGCAGGCTCGCTTTCTAACGAAGCTATTTTAAGATCAGCATATGCGTTCACTTCAAACCTCCGCCTTATTCCAAACAGTTTGTCGAGTTGTGCCAGAATTGCGTCGGCATACTGAAATACCGAGAATTGTCAGCAGTTCATACCCAATTGCCGCCGCAAGCGCTCCGGAAGAAGCGGTTGGATCGTGAACGGGCGAAAACTCCATTAGATCCGCACCGAATAAATTCACGCTATGTAGTTGATCGAGCAAATCACGCACTTCTCTTGACATCAGACCGAAAGCCGACGGCAGTGTCGTTCCCGGCATAACCGACACGTCAAATACATCAGAGCAGATCGAGAGATAGCTCGGACTGTCTCCAACAATTTCATGCACTTTCTCCGCAACACTTGCCATGCCCTGTTCCTGGGCAGCTCGCGCAGTTATTGTTGTAATCCCAACTGTCTTAGCAAACTCAAGCCCCATAAGATTGCGGCCGCGAACGCCAATTTGAATTGTTTTTTCGGGATCTATGTAGCCATTCATAACGGCAACCCGGAACACCGATCCGTCATTTATCAACGACCCGTTCATAGTCCCTAGAGTGTCGTGATGCGCGTCGAGCTGAATGAGTGAAAGGGGATTTTCGCCATTGCCGCTCAGCCCCTTGAGTATACCAAGCGTGCATGTATGTTCACCGCCGATTGAAAAAACTGACACACCGGCTTCCTGGAATCCGAGATACAAGTCCGCTATTTCATCAATATTTGCTGAAAGATCGAAACCGCTTTTGGCAAAAGAAAGATCGCCCCAATCAATGACGGAACAATTCTCCATAACATTGAAACCGGAGGTCTCATGAAATCCGCCTTCTGAATTTGACCAATATCTAAGGGCCTGCGGTCCCTGACGCGTTCCGACCCGGTCGAAAGGTACGCCTCTGTCCAAAGGTAACCCGACACATGCGATATCCACGTTTTGAAGGCTTTTTTGGTGTGGAAATCTATACATTCCAGTCGTACGAAAATTACCGCTGGAATAATCGACACCTTCCTTGTAAAGCCGCGCCTGGAAAGCGCGTGCCTTTTCATCGCGATCATTAGAGTCTCTTAGGCTCTTCCCGGCATCTAAATCATTCGCAATCTGGCAGTACCTTGCAAGTTTCTTAGGGTCAATTCGAGCCATTTATGATCTCCGTGTCTTTAGTTTCCGAAGACAGTACAGTCATATTTCTTGAATGAATATTGATAAGAATTTAATCTATCGATTAGAAAAACTAATTGGTTGCAATGCTTGAAGGTAATTGTGAATGAAAATCCAGGGAAATCTAATTTCGTTGAAGGCGCTCGAAACTTTTGAAGTCGCTGCCAGACATCTTCACTTAGGCCATGCCGCCAAAGAGCTGAATATAACGCAAAGTGCAGTTAGCCATCAGATCAAGAAACTGGAGGAAGCGATTGGCGTCTCTTTGTTTGAACGTGTTGGTCGCGGGCTTCGTTTGACGATCTCAGGAGATCGTCTTTCACGAACGACCCGGCAAGCATTCCAAACGCTGGAAGCCGGGACAAGGGAGCTTAATCCGGAGCAACCTGAAGGCAAACTCACCGTGGCCGCACCTGCCGGATATCTGAGTCTGTTTCTGCTGCCGCGATTAAATCGCTTCATTAATCGGTATCGAAATCTCAGCATTGAGTTTCTTCGTCTTCCACCAGGACAAACGAAAACAGATGTGCCCGCAGATATAACCATTTCGATTAATCGAACGCATTATTCCAATAGGCGTGTTGTTGAACTTTTTGAACTGTCCGTTTACCCGGTTTGCAGCGCGAGCCAGTTACCGTTACAGGGAAAGGTGTCGTTGGAAAGTATGCGCGAGCGTACCCTGGTGCATGACGATGACGGAACGCTTTTTTCCAAATGGTTTGCTGAAGTCGGACTTGAGCAGCCTGAAAACCAGCAGAATATTTACGTGCAAAATGCGCGAGACGCGTTGGAACTGGTCCGAAGCGGGGTGGGTTTCACATTGGGCGACAACTTGCTGGAAAAAGCACAGCTGATTGATCGCTCGTTCATCGCACCATTCGAACGCCGTGTTCGGTCAGGACAAAAATACTTCCTCTCCACACGCAACGAAGAAAATATAACATATATCGAAAAGGCATTCTCGGATTGGATCCTTCAAGAAACTAGCCTTCCTTAAACTAATCCACAGAATATTTTGGAACGGCTCGCAGCATTTCTGAACGTGTCGTAAATTTCTCCCGCGGTCGATTTCGCAGCTGTCCAGCAAGACATTCCGCGTCGTCGATCGCTAACCAATCCGCCCATCCAATAGGCTTTACGCCATCCTTTCTCAATACCTCCAAAATATTTGATGCGAGTGTTTTTGAGAGTAAATCATGTCGCGCCGACAAAATCTTCTTAGCCACGTTATGTGAGCTCACTCGATTGGTGCCGATTGTCCCAGTTGGCGGGCCGCCAGCCCATCCGACCACATACAGGTCTTTATAACCAGTAATTTGCCCAGATTCATTTGCGATGTAACCTTCGTCAGCCAATGGCAAATTAAATGGGGAGCTAATCGACTGACCGATTGCCAGTACAAGAGCATCAACACAAATCGACCTTGCTCCGAAATTGACAATTTTGTGGGATACGGAGATTGGATCGCATTCGAAATGGAAGGTAACGGAACGACTGTATTCGACGTTCGCAGTTTCATTTACCGCTTTAAGAATCGCATTTTCCGGGGTACCTGGACTGGCCCCCTCCCCAACTCCGAACGTACGAATTGACGTCTCCGGAAGGTTTAAAAGTTCATCCAATTCTTTGGGTGAAAAGCGGGTATCAACCGCCTTTCTGCGACCCAACAGACGCACCTCACGTGTCTTCATTTTTCCGATTGTCGAAAGCCGGGATTCGGGAAAATCTGAAGAGTCATACATGCTTTTCCCCCGCAATAAAATTCTGGCGACATCTAACGCGACATTTCCGTTCCCGACAATACCCACGCGATGACAGGTTCCAGCCTTTAACGGAAAATCCATATCCGGATACCCGTTCGCCCATCGAATAAAATCAAATGCCGAAATCACAGGTATTTCAGGACTGTCAACTGGTATGCCGCTACGCCCCTCATTTACGCCCGTAGCAATTGCCACAGCGTGAAAATTTTCCCTTAAACACTCGAGACTGATTGCATCGCCTATTCGAACGTTCCCCGCATATGTCACGGCATCGTTTCGAAAAACTCGCGCAAGTAACCGTGTGACAGCCTTTGTTCCCAGGTGATCGCCGGCCACCCCATAACGCGCGAGCCCGAATGGTGTCGGCAGATCTTCAAAAACTGTTATCTCAATTGGGCAATCCGCTTGACGGATGAGCCCATCCGCCAAATAGAGCCCCGCCGGCCCTGCCCCAACGATTGCTAATCGAAATGTCATGATAAAAAAAGGATCAGACCGTTTGATCCGACAAGCTCAGGAGGCGAAGCCAATCGTCGCACCATCCTACGGCCTGATCCTCGGGAAGAACTTCACTGCTTGCATCATGTAACATGCGTTCCCCAATCTTCACTGCCCCACAACTAATTAAAGCGGCTTCGAACTGAGCACCGCCAGCATTGAAAGTTGCGGAGTAACTACTGTCCCCAAGTCCGCAAACTCCGAAACGTATATGTCGCAAATCGGGCTGCTCTTCTCTCAGGTAGCGATGGAATTCCAGGCCGTTGTCAGGCACTTCACCTTCACCCGTTGTCGAGGTGCAAATCAGAATAATTTCCAGGTTTTCGAGCCGCGAAACATCAAATGTATCGATAGGATCCATTGAGCAATCGACAGATTGCCCTGACAAATGATCCATTAGTTCTTCCGCTACCAATTCCGCTGTACCTGTCATCGTGGCAAACAGAATTTGAACTCTTGCCATCGTCATCCTCGCAGTCCTTCATTTTGATTTCGGACGGCGATACTAATGTCGCAACCATAAACGAGTCACATAAATGTGCGGAAATCTCTTCCTCCAGAATTAATTAGATGTGCAGCGCAGAAATCTTATACTTCTAAATCTTGAAACATTCGGAGTAACATTTACTCTTGCTGATAGACTGGCACTGGGACAGCATATGGACAACTTCCTCAACTTTACCGAAGACTACTGTCGCGAAGTGGCCAATTCCTGTACCGAATGCGGATTGTGCGTCGAGGCTTGCCCAGTTGTTCCACTAGCAGGCTTGGAGTCTCAGGATGCCGGACAGCTCGTATCGGGCCTGAAGTCCCTAAGCGAAGGAAAATCGAGCACGAGCCGTGCAAGTGACTGGCTTGACGCCTGCAACGGTAGCGGAATATGCAATGACGTTTGCCCAGAAAATATCAATGTCCGTTCCTGGATAAGCGGCCTAAGAACGATACAGGATGTGAGCCGGACACCGGAACGTGACAGGCGGAAGGCATCGAGCGACAAATTCAGGGCAATGAGTCAGGCCATCAGGCTCCTTTCCAGTATGCAATTGCCTCCGGACGTAATTAGCAAGATTACGCGAACCAAGGGGCGCGGACCGGCTGACGTCGTATTCTACACGGGTTGCAACGTGCTACGTACGCCGCATATCGTTATGAATATGATGGAAATTCTAGATGCTCTGGAAATTTTATACGAAATAGCTGGAGGAACGTCTTTTTGCTGCGGCGTGACTCAGCATCGAAGTGGAGACATCGGATCTTATGAACGTGTCGCGAGTCGAACCAGCCGCGCTTTCGAGGAAATGAAAGCTCAGGAAGTTATTTCATGGTGTCCGACCTGCCTTCTTCAATTCAACGAGAACTGGGTTAACTACGACAAGCCGGATTATGCGATGGCTCATGTGACACAGTTTTTACACAAGTATCTCGACAAAATGCGCAGCCAGTTCGCGAATTGTCCTCCTCGCCGTGTTGTTTTGCAAGAACATGATGGGATCCCGGGTGTGACTGAGCATGTGACAGAGCTTCTCGCCTCTATCCCGCATGTTGAACTGGTGCCCGTAAAGCAAAATAGAAATTTTGGTTATGTTTGCGGCGGGATTGGAGAAACCTATCCTGACATCCAACGAGAGAACTACCGTATGCTCCTGGAGGGTGCCGTTGCAGCGCAAGCTGACTGCGTCGTCACAATTTATCATTCATGCCAAAGAATGTTGGCCGGTGCGGCAGCGCAATACCCCTTAAACGTCCTGAATTATACGGACCTAATTTCGGAAGCGTTGGGCCGACCCAGTTATACGGACATTTATGGAACACTCGCGCGCGTTGATACGATGGATACAATTATTGAAACAGTCCATCAGCTACTCAAAGAGAACGGTGTCGAACCAAACCACAGCCAAATTGAACTCGTGGCCAATCAAATGTTCGGAGAACCAGGATTTTACGGCTCAAAGGAAGAGTTTGTCAAAAATCTGGAAAAGAAGAGTTAAGGCTTTCAACGTAGTAGAAGTTTACGGTATACAGTCCGCAGATTTTATATGATGTGACTTCATCGCGCAGAGATTGCGCATGAAAAGCTTAAATATGTTTCTCGGCCCTTCACATTTTTTCGATTGCTAGTACAGGCAAGCGTTAGCGTGATAGTCTTAATCAAGGCATAACATAAGCGGTTTTTACCGAGGTATAAAACTCCGCGGCATAGGTTCCCTGTTCTCGTGCACCAAAACTTGAGCCCTTTATTCCCCCAAACGGCACATGGTAATCTACTCCAGCTGTAGGCAGATTGACCATAACCATTCCCGCCTGAGAAAACTTCTTAAAATGACTGGCAAACTTTAAGGATTGGGTGCATATACCCGCGGCAAGACCAAAAGGTGTGTCATTGGCGATCGTTAAAGCTTCCTCGTAATCACGTGCACGTATAACCGAAGCAATAGGCCCAAATACTTCTTCGCGATTTATACGGTTGTTATTATTAGTCTCTGTGATGAGCGCGGGCGCCATAAAGTAACCGTCTGTATCTCTTGAGAGCCGTTCGCCGCCCTGAACATTTCCCCCCTCAGAACGCGCGACTTCAATATAATCAAGATTCTGATTAAGCTGGCTTACTTCGGCAACGGGCCCCATTTGAGTAGTAGATTCAAGAGCATGTCCGACGATCAACTTACTCATGCGATCGGATAAAGTTGATACAAATCGGTCGTGAATACCCTCCGTTACTATTAGTCGCGAACTCGCTGTGCATCGCTGCCCGGTAGAAAAAAATGCTCCGTTAAGGCAAGCTTCAACGGCTACATCCAAATCCGCGTCATCAAGTACAATCATGGGGTTCTTGCCCCCCATTTCGAGCTGCACTTTTTTGAGTCGAGCTCCGCAATCAGCTGCTATTGATTTTCCGGTTGGAACAGAGCCCGTAAAAGAGATTGCGCTAATTTTTTTGTTTTCGATTAGCTGCGGACCTATTACAGATCCTTTGCCTATCACCAAATTAAAAACTCCATCAGGAAGTCCGGACCGAGACAATATTTCTGCAAGCACATAGGCACAACCGGGAACGAGTTCTGCCGGTTTGAAGACAACGGTATTTCCATACGCCAAAGCCGGAGCAATTTTCCACGCTGGTATGGCGATAGGGAAATTCCAGGGAGTGATTAGTCCGACAACACCGAGAGGTTGACGTATAACATCAATATCTACTCCCGGCCTGACAGACGGCAGATGATCGCCATTCGAACGTAAAGCTTCACCTGCAAAAAACTTAAAGATTTGCCCTGCCCTAGCGACTTCGCCTATTCCCTCCGTGAGAATTTTTCCTTCTTCTCTACTCAATAATCGGCCAATTTCTTCTCTACGCGCTAAAATCTCTGTCCCAACAAAATCTAAAATGTCAAACCGCTGTTGTGGCGTTGTATTCGCCCAACTGGATGCAGCTTCAAACGCACTATCAATGGCTTGGTTAACTTGTTCCGCATGGGATCGGGCGGCAATCCCGATCGTATCAAATCGATCTGAGGGATTAATATTTGTAGTTGTGTCAGTCCCAATTTCCCATGACCCATCAATAAAATTCTTAAATTCCATTTTTTTCCTCGGAGGTTATTTCGCGCTCTTTGCTTGAGACTGAAAGGAGACGAACGGACTAAATTTAAAAAAGTGATCCAATTGTCGAATTGGTCTCTTGAGAGAGTGTTTGTATAATTGCATTTGGGTTGGAATCGGTTTTAGGGCCGATTTTCAGGGCCTTCAATCCATGCATTGTACCAGGTTTTGAATAGTTTCAGCTGGTTAGCCGCAAAGTTCTTCTGACTTGAAGTAAGCGCATCATCTTGATTGAAGTGCCGTTCATATTCGGGATTGCCTTCTAAGACCATCAGATATTTATAATAAAGAACGAGATCAGGTCCTTCATCAAAGGTTGAAAGGACCATCAATGCATCGCTCAACTCCTGGGCACTCCGACGCGCGACTGCATCTCCTTTCGCCGCTTTCTCACAAAGCAACACAAGATGCAGTATCTCTTTCGGAAGTACATTGCCAATGCCGGTAATAGATCCGATAGCGCCGCAATTTACGTACCCATGGAAAACTTGAGTATCCACGCCGACCATAAGGATTACATTGTCGTCTTGGCTGGTAATATTTTCAGCCGCATAGCTCAAAGACTCCCGCCCGCCAAACTCCTTAAATCCGATGAGGTTCTTATGTTCTGAGCGAAGATCAAAAAACATATCAGCCCGGGTCTCATAACCATAATATGGACTATTATAGATAACCGATGGCAATTCACCGGCGGCGTCTAGAATAGCCGCAAAATGCGCCCGTTGAGCTGCGGCGGATGAACCGCGTGACAGTACCCGAGGGATCACCATCAAACCATCAGCACCACATTTCTGAGCATGGGCCGCATGCTCCACTGCAAGGGCGCTGTTTAACGCACCTGTTCCGACGATCACCGGAACCTCTGCTTCAACAAGAAGTTCAACCCCTCTCATACGCATTTTATCAGTAAGTAATGGCCAGTCGCCCATTGAGCCGCAATAGACAACCGCGGACATTCCAGCCTCGATCAACTGACGACCTTTTCGCACTAACGCATCAAAATCTGGCTGCTGTTTCTCATCGCAGGGTGTCATTAACGCGGGGATACATCCTTGAAAGATTGCCGTATTCATATTGCATTCCCTTCATCTGTCCGAATTATCAAAGTTAGCCGTATCGCCATTACGAACGCCCAAGCTAAACTGCCACCCCCTTTGCACTTCACAGTTATGATGCGATCATTGGTAGCGCTTTGATAATTGGTATGCGAAGCGCCCCATATTTGTCGAATAAATTGTCGCCTTGCATAGGACTGAGAATTTATGAGCTCTCTACACAAAAAATTTCTACTGGTCTAAAAGAGCTCATTGAAAGATCTTTGTTTAACGGCGCCATCTTCCATCTCGACCATTATGAGGCGCATTGTCAGAGGAAAATCACTTGAGCCATGTTGAAGCTGGATTTACGGTCGGCCAATGAAGAATCTATTTCGTTATTTCAAAACTTCACCCGAGATCATTCGCTTAGCCGTGATGATGTATGTCCGTTATCCATTGTCACTGCGTCAGGTTGAAGATCTTCTGCATGAACGGGGTATCGACGTTAGTTACGAGACGGTGCGCGCCTGGTGGAATCGGTTCGGACCAGTGTTTGCTGCAGAAATTAGAAAGACCAGATCAGCAACGATGCGAATAGGACCTCAATGGAGATGGCATCTGGATGAAGTTTTCGTGCGGATCAATGGCGAAGTCCATTATCTCTGGAGAGCCGTCGATCATGAGGGGGAAGTTTTGGAGGCCTTTGTCACCAAGAGACGGGATCGCTAGGCTGCTCTGAAGTTCTTGAAGAAAACCATGAAGATATATGGCAGTCCGAAAGTGATCATAACGGATAAACTGCGCTCATATGGCGCTGCGATGAAAGTAATCGGTAATCAGGCCCGTCAGGAAACTAGACAATGGCTAAATAGCCGAGCCGAGAATTCTCATCAATCGTTCCGACAACGGGAACGAGCTATGATCAAATTCAGAAGCGTACAATCACTACAGAAAATTGCGTCAATCCATAATCACTTTAACCAGGAACGTCATATCCACAGCCGCGAAAGCTTCAAGCTCAAACGTGAAGCGGCAATTGCAGAATGGCGGCTACTTGCCGCTTAAACGGCAACTCCTCAATTCTTCTCATCGCTTATCGACCTTCCTCTGACAATGCCAACAGGGTAGCTATTCGCGCAAATAACATGGCCGAAAAAATTTCAATCATCGTCTGAGAAAACACGATTAGGAGATTTTTCTTCCTAGGAAAGTTAATGTGGCAATGCCCCTAAATTCGTTTTGCAACTTCTTCAAGCATAAGTTCAGTGGCGCCCCCGGCAATAGTCAGAATGCGGGCATCGCGAGTCATTCTCTCAATAGGTGTCCCTATGATGTAGCCGGATCCGCCATGCAATTGAAGACAGCCATGAACTACCTCTTGCAAAGTCTCACAGGCGAAAGCCTTAAGCATTGAAACCTCGCGAACGGTATCTTGACCTTCTTCGATCATATGGGCGCATGTATAAACCAATGACCTTGCCGCCGCCGCCTTAGACGCAAGCCAAGCAAGCTTGTTCCGCACCACCGGCTGCTCCCAGAGTGTTTTTCCAAAAGCTCTACGTGACTTCATATAATCAGCAGTAAGTTCTATTGCTTTTCCACACTGACCCACACTCATCGCGCCGGCAACAAGTCGCTCATTTTGCAGTGTACTCATAAGATAGTAAAAACCTCTGCCCTCCTCACCTATCAGATTAGAATGAGGAACCCGCATATCTTCAAAGATCAACTCCGCTGTATCAGACGCGCGCCATCCATGCTTGTCAAACTTTGTTCCTATCTTGAACCCTGAAGTTTCTCTTTCGACAATAAAAAGCGACAACCCCTGACTCGGCTTTACATCCAGGTTGGTTTTGGCGGCCACAATGTAGATATCACCATAGACGCCGTTTGTGATAAATGTCTTTTCTCCGTTGATTATCCAGTCATCGCCACAACGAACGGCTCGGGACGTCAATCCCGCAACATCGGATCCTGCGGTTGGTTCAGTCATACAAACGGCCCCGACTTTCTCACCGCGGCATACGGGAGGCAAATATCTCTGCTTTTGTTCTTCATTCCCATTAAGCGCGATGTGCGACATGGACATGTCGCTATGTACCATTATAGACGAAGCAACACCGCCATAAGAGCTTCGACCTAACTCTTCACCCAAAATGACCGAGGCGAGTGAGCCAAGACCACCCCCGCCATATTCTTTTGGGTGACGCATCCCGAGCAGCCCAATCTCCCCCATATTCCGAAATAGCTCACGGGGGATCTTCCCTTCTTTTTCCCAAAGCTCTGCATTCGGAACAATTTCCTTCTCCACAAATCGTCGCACCTGAAAACGAAGTAATTGATGCATTTCATCGAGTTGATTTGGCTCTCCAAATTCGAAGATATTCATAGAGTTTTTCTTTCCCAATGGATTATTCCAATTCCAACCCAACCACTGTGACCCGCCAAACCCATAATTTATTAGTGACCAATAATTCAGTCTATACTAAACATAAGTGGGATGAGGTTAATACTGAGAGCGCTCAAAAACCTCCTGCACTTATCTTAAAGTAATTTCCGGGAAATGTTATTTACACATTCCTTGTCATGTATTGCGAAACCGTTAAGCCCGATAGCCGGCCTATCGGGAAATTAGTAGCAGCCGAATTTTATCAGATCAGCGCAATTGTCCGGAGGTTTCTGCCCGGCCCAATGGCTTTACCCAAGATAGTATCTTTTCAAAATTTTTCGATTGCTTGACATTCGCGAGCAGCGCGCCTGGCGCAGGGATAATTTGACGAACGGACCCTCCCAATTTCCCAAAACTGCTATATCATAAAGAATGCTTTTCTGTCTTTGGCGGCGAGTTAGCCAAGCCGGTCCCGACATGGAATCACCTCAGGCCTTGCCGCGTCCTCCAAGGTAATCCGCGCTTCCAATAGCATCACAATTCGATTTTGGTCTAGATCGCCTATTTTCTACAACTTTGGAACTACATGAACTTTTTTTTGCCCCTATTGAGCCAATGCGTTGGCCGTATTATGACTATCTTCAAAAGCCATTATTAATCCTGCTTTTTTCGAGCGATAGCGGCGATATGTATTTCCGCGATATAATGTGCGTCCAAACCAAGACTGCCAATATCACCACGGATAAGAGCCTGAATAGCAAGTCCATGCATGGCGCTGACAATAGCGAGAGCATGACGGTCTATATCAACACCATCTTTTAATTCACCCTTGGCGCGCGCCTCTTCCATATGAATTTTCATGCCATCAGCATAGGATTGATTCAGTTTGGTTATCCTTGGCTTAAGGTCAACAACCGTTCCTGTCGCTTCAACAATCAGGTGATAAACCGCGATAGCCGCTTCCGAAGAATCACGGACCGACTCCATATGCGCAACAATGCGTGCCGACAACGCTTCCAAGCCTGTTTTGCCTTCCAGAACTTTCTGAAGTCGCTTATTAAACCAGGCCTCAGTCATACTGACGACAGCTTCCAGAAGCCGGAGTTTGGTTCCAAACCGCTCCGCCGGCAGTCCTCGACTGTATCCAGCCGCCATACCGATCTGCGCCATGCTCACATTTTTCGATCCATGTGCCGCAATCAGACTGATCGCAGCCCCAAGCATCCGCCTGTCGGATTTTGCCCGCCGATCCACCTGAGCCCTTCTTTCACCTGTGTAATTGTTCTCCAAGCCCTATAAATCCTCCACTAGTCGGTATCGCCCAACTGGAAAAGCTAAACGCCAAGTTTCTCCAGTGTAAAACCGGTTGTTTTGCCCAATAAATACTTTGCAATCATGCTCGTCAATTACCCCATACTCCATTCCGGAGTTTATCTTGCTAGTACTATGCGGCATGTTTGGATCCATCTTCGAAACAAACAGGCAGGAAATCTCGTTCATACTTTACCGATCAGGCATGAGAGGACAACACCCATGTTGTAGAGATCAGGATAGGAAGGCCGCGCCTCTTTCGACTGCCGTGCCATTCCTATATGCTGACCTAATTTAGTCTTGATCATTTCTCGAATTCTCTACTTTTTACTTGTTTTATGCAGTCACAATTTTTTACCAGGAATCGATAAAAGGACGCCTCTTTCCTTCCAGTCTGTTGTTCTCATACGGTGTATCTATTGCACTTGAAATCCATTGGCGCGTTTCCACAGGATCAATGACATCGTCGATTTCGAACAGGGACGCGGCACTAAGCGCTTTTCCCTTTTCGTAAAGCTCATCGACCAGTGTCTGAAAGGTCGCTTCGCGCTCCTCCGCGTCCTCAATTGCTGCCAGCTTTTCCCGATAACCGAGCCGCACAGCCCCTTCAAGGCCCATACCCCCGAATTCTCCTGTTGGCCAGGAAACGAGGAAATGCGGGTTATGGAAGCCACCGCCCGCCATAGCCTGCGCGCCAAGCCCGTATCCTTTGCGCAAGACCACCGTAAAGAACGGTACGCTAAGATTTGCGCCAACCAGAAAGAGACGGCTGCAATGACGCACAAGACCTGATTTTTCCGCTTCCGGTCCGACCATGTTTCCGGGTGTATCACAGAGAAAAAGCACCGGGATGCCATGGGCGTCGAGCACCTGCATGAACCGCGCGCCCTTGTCGGCGGCATCACTGTCGATCGCACCGCCAAGATGCCTTGGGTTGTTAGCGATAATCCCGACTGCCCGCCCTTCTATCCGGGCGAGGCAGGTAATCATACCGACACCATAATCCCGCCGCAGTTCCAGCACCGTATCCGTATCCGCGATCAGGTCAATGGCTTCGCGCATGTCGTAGGATCGACGCCGGTTCTCCGGCACGACATTGCGAAGTCGGCGTTGATCCGCACAATCCCATTCCGTAAACGGCCCCTGAAGATAGGACAGGTATTTTTTCGCGGCAGCGACGGCCTCCGCCTCGTCCGCTACGGCAATATCAACCACTCCGTTTGGAACCTGTATCGACATCGGTCCGACTTCCTCGGGACGATAGACACCAAGGCCACCGCCTTCGATCATCGCCGGCCCCCCCATACCGATATTCGAATTCTCGGTGGCAATGATCACATCGCAGCAGCCCAGAGCCGCCGCATTGCCCGCGAAACAACGACCGGAATTGATGGCAATCAGCGGCACGAGCGCGCTCAACTCAGCAAGTTTGTGGAACGTCGGCGTTGTCAGGCCGCCCGCATTGATCACGTCGGTATCGCCGGGCCGTCCCCCACCGCCTTCGGTAAAGAAGATGAGCGGCAGCCGCCGGCGGCGGACAACCTCGAGCATCCGGTCGGTTTTTTCATGACCTTTCCAACCCTGGGTTCCAGCCAGCACCGTGTAGTCATAAGACAGAACCGCGCAACGCGCCTTCTCCGGCGGAAAATGCGCGCCGTTGATATGCGCAATGCCCGCGATCAGCCCGTCGGCCGGGGTGCGGTCGATAAGCTCTTCGAGGGTGTTACGGGATTGACGCGCCGCCACGGTAAGCCCGCCATATTCCACAAAGGTCCCTGGATCTGTCAGATCCTCGATATTTTCGCGAGCGGTCCGCTGTTTCGTTTTTCGGCGTCGGGCAACGGCGTCCGGTCGCGCCGCATCCTGCGTTCGGCGCCGCCTCTCCAGCGCATCGGCGAGATCGGGCCGTATAAAGTCCGGATCAATTTCAATTTCTGCGGTCGTGGCCTCGATTTCAACATCTTGCGGCTCAACAAATGCGAGAGGTTGCCCTTCCGCAACCGTACTGCCAATTTCGATAAACAGCTTGTCCAGCCTGCCGGAGATGCCGGAAACGATGATATGCTCCATTTTCATGGCTTCCAAAACCAGCACCTCTCCATTTGCGTCAATTGTCTCGCCAACCCCTGCCTTGATCGCAATCACGGTCCCCTGCATGGGCGCAGATATGGTTGCGAAGCCCGGCGACGCCACCGAAACTTCTTTCACCTGCATGTTGTCGTTTCCGGCTTCTGACCGGGCGTAACGGCTCGGATGCGCATGATCTTTTTGTATCAGCTCTGCAAGATGCAACTCAAAAAAACCGGTATCGACGTCATTTTCAAGAAAGGCCGGATTCTGCAATAGATTTTGCAGAAGCGGGATATTTGTCGTTATGCCGTCGATCCGGAATTCGCAGAGGGCGCGATAGGCCCTTGCGATAACGTCGGTGTAAACCGGTGACGGATCATAGGCGATCAGTTTTGCAAGGAGTGAGTCAAAACTCGGGTTGGAGTGATAGCCGACATAACCGGCTGTATCGACCCGGACACCCGGACCGCACGGAATCTCGAACGCAGTGAGTTCCCCCATGGACGGCTTGACCTCCCCGTTTTTACCAACCGTCTCCGCATTTATCCGCAGTTGCATCGCGTATCCGCGCGGCAGGTCGGATGGTTTGTCGAGGCCAAGGTCGGACAGGCTCTGCCCGCCCGCTATCCGTATCTGCAGCTTTACCAGATCCAGTCCCGTTACTTGCTCGGTGACCGTATGCTCCACCTGCAGGCGCGGGTTTGCCTCGATAAAGACGAAAGCGTTTTCGGGATCCTCGCAGTCCCTGTCAACGAGAAATTCGAACGTCCCGAGACTTTGATAGTTCCCTGCCCTGGCGAGCGTCACGGCGGCCTCAAGTAACTGCTTCCGCAATGCAGGGTCTAGCCCCGGTGCCGGCGCAATTTCCACAACCTTCTGATGGCGCCGCTGAATGGTGCATTCGCGCTCCCAAAGATGGGCGACCTGATTGCCGTCGCCAATAATCTGGACTTCGATATGCCGCGCGCGGCGGACCAGCCGCTCGACATAAACATCGCCGTTACCAAAGGAGGCCGCCGCTTCGGAACTACAAAGTTTGTAGGCTGTATCCAGATCCGATGCCTTGTCCACCTTCCGCATGCCCCGGCCGCCACCACCGGCAACCGCCTTGATCATCACCGCACCATCGGGACCGAGCTTGTCAAAATAGTCGTGCATTTCTTCGACGCTGGTTGGTCCGGCCGTTCCGGCCAGGAGCGGAACACCGGCTTTCTCGGCAAGCCTGCGCGCGGCAACCTTGTCGCCAAAAAGCTCTAATGTCGCCGGTTTGGGCCCGATGAAAATGATCCCGGCATCGAGGCAGCTTTGCGCAAATTTCGCGTTTTCGCTTAAAAAGCCATATCCGGGATGAATGGCATCACAGCCTGTTTCCCGCGCAATCGCCACAATCTTCGCGCCATCAAGATAGGCCCGCGCGCCAGATGCGCCAAGGGAGGCGGCCATATCAGCTTTTCGGACATGCAAAGCCGACGCATCGTCGTCCGAATAGATCGCGACGGTCGCAATACCGAGTTCCGCCGCCGCATGCATGATCCGAATTGCGATCTCACCACGATTGGCGACAAGAATTCGGCTTGGTGTCTGCGGGGCTCTCAAAGTACCCTTATCGCTCATTTTTTTCTCCAGAATATTAATCCTCTGCCATGGCAATTTGGCATATTCCACTGGATTCTATACTTAATCCATAAGACTTGGCAGATAGGTAATAATTTCCGGAAACAGAATCATGATCGCCACTACGACCGCATCAGCCATAAGGAACCAGAGTATTCCTCGAAAAATAGTGGTTAATGGTACCTGGTCTCCGACGACGCCCTTGATGACAAACACATTCAGGCCGATCGGCGGCGTGATCATTCCGATTTCAAGAAACTTCACCAAAAAAACTCCGAACCAGATCAGGTCAATATGTGCGCCCTCCAGAACCGGGAGCAACACCGGAAGCGTCAACAACATTGCGCCTATCGGATCGAGAAACATGCCAAGCAACAGATAAAGAAAGGAAATTCCGAGAAGCAATAGGATCGGGTCTGAACCTAAACCGATAACAGCCTCCGCAATCATGTCTCCACTGCCAGAGAGCGCTAAAAATCGCGTCAGGAGATTTGCGCCAATGGCGATCAGAAACAATGCACTTGTCGTCGTCAGTGTCTCCTGTATTGCCGAAAAAAAAGCAGGCCAATTCAAGGAACCCTTAAAACCGGCTATAATGATGGATGCAAAGGCACCAACAGCGCCTGCTTCAGTCGCCGTGAATAACCCAACAAACATACCCCCGATAACTACTGCCATTAGCAGTAAAATTGGCCAGGTTTCCCGCAAATGAGCAATGCGCTCTGCCATTGGAGGCAATTCGGTCATTCGTGGCGCCAGTTCCGGGCGCATGACCGCAAGCAACCATATGGTAAAAATATAGAGGCCTGCGGTTAATACACCTGCACCGATCCCGCCGATAAATAGTTGGCTGATCGGAATTTCTGCAAATATACCGAACAAAATTAGAAGAATACTTGGCGGTATTAGCGCGCCGAGAGTTCCCGCGGCGGCGATTGACCCTGTAGCAAGTGCTGGATTATAACGGCTCGCGAGCATTTCGGGAATGGCAATGCGTCCCATAGCCGCTGCGCAGGCGACACTTGACCCAGTGACGGCGGCAAAGCCAGCCGAACCCAGCACAGAGGCAATCGCCAAGCCTCCGGGAAGTCGCGCCAGCCAACTTCGGCAGGCAGCAAACAAACCTTTTGTAAGCCCTGCATAAAAGCAGACATATCCCATAAACAGGAACATCGGCACGGAGGACAATGTCCATTTAGCGGAAAATTCATAAGGCACCGTTGACAGGATGCCCCAAGCAGGGCGTGGACCGATAAGTACCCAAATACCGCCAAAAGATACAACAATCAGGCAAATCCCAATGGGAATACGAAGAAGTAACATTCCGGCAAGGACCAGAAGTCCGAGACTGCCTATAATTTCACTTTCCATTGCGCCCCTACACCTTCTCCGACGCTTTCGCGCCGTCTAAAGGCTCTTCGTGGAGTCCGCTCGAAAACCCTGTGACTACTATCCCCGTTCTGTAGAAAAGAACGAGCGCAAGAAGGCCAAAGCCAATTGGTAGTACGAAATAACTTGGCCATGTTGGCATGGAGATACTTTGTTCGACGATAAAGGTTCCTGCACGAAACCGCTTAAGCGCCTCCCACCACAACTGCCAAGCGACACCGGCGCTGACGACACCGGCGAAAAGACAGATACAACCGCCCGCCCAGCGCTTCCATGTCGATGAAAAATGCTGGAATAATAGCTCTACTGAAATGTGCCGGCTGAGCTTTTCAGCCAGTGCTAACGGGAGGAATGCCACAATCACCATGTAATAGTTGGCAACGAAAATCGATGTAAGCGGCAGAGGCCAGGAGAAAATATTCTTGAAGACTACATCGGCAACAATTTGCAGCATCATCAGGATCAATGCAACCGCCCCCAACATTGTGGAGGCGATCACGAGGCTTGAGATAATACGTCCTAAAATTTTCATGGAAAATTCCTGAGATGTACAAGCAGTTATTCAATCGAGAATTTTCATATCAATCTTGCCGAAAATCTGTTCATTAAAGAGGTTCCCGACGGCAACAGGGTCGGTCTGATCAATGGAAGCGACCAGTTTTTCCCATTTCTTAACCAGAGCACGCATAAATTGAATCTGCTCTGCCGCATCCGCGATGCCATACTTATTGACACTTAGGTCGGCGACAATGGCAAATTCGTCTTCATAATATTTTTTAGTTGCATCGACGACATCGGCATTCGGCTGAGTGAGTTCGACACCGACAGAAGCAGGATCCTTCATATAGGCCATATTATCCGCAAGATAGGTTACTGTCGTAAACGCTAGTGCATCGCCAGCAGAAAGAAGGAACTGGCGCTTTTGTTTTTCGGACAGGCCATGCCAGATATCCTTGTTTACATTAAACATGGAATTGCCAATGTAGAGACCAATCGGGACATCCAGCAGGTAATCCGTCACCTCACCCAACGACAGACTTTTTAGATTGTCGACAGTATGGGTATTGCCATCTAGTTGGCCCTGACTGATAGCTTCATAAACATCGTTGGCGGATAGCACAACCGCAGACGCCCCCATTGCCTCAATCCAGCGGCCGAATGGGCCAAATCCGCGAATCTTTTTCCCCTGGAAATCCTTGAGGCTAACAATTTTATCCTTCGACATCAGATAATAAGGACCAAGAACAGAAAGGCCCATGAAGACTTGATTCTGCACCGAGTACTCTTTCAGGCAGGCAGTACAGTTCATCATAAACTCATTCGCAGCACCTGCCATAATAACGGGATTGGTAGACAAAGTAGCAGTATCGACGATGAGGTTAGAATTGGGGAATTCTGCCCGGTGATAAGCAGGTACCACATAGGCGATATCTGCGATTCCGTCGCGGAGTCCGTTCATGCTCTCGGCAAAATTAAGAAGAGTATTGGGGTAAACTTTACCCGTATATTCACCACCTGTATTATTTTTCAAATTGTCTGCAAATTTTTGCATTCCGCGGACTAGAGCACTATCTCCGGCCATGCCGACCGCAATCCGCAACTCTTCTGCGTTAACAGATAAGTTACCAGACATGGCGATCGTGCCAAAAGCGATCACCGCGGCAAAAGTTTTAACGCCAAGTTTATTTTTCATCTGCTTTCTCCCTGTTTTTCGTTTTTCGTTTATTGAAATCAATTTTATATATTTAATGGTCAACCAGCAAGTAAATTATGTTTGCTTATATTAAAAAAATGGAGCTATCAACTAGTCGACAATGCCGGCGAGAATTTAAATTCACTGCTTCGCTCTCTTAAAGCCAACACACAAAACGGCATCTTAGTAGTACAAAAGAAAATAGGCTTCTCCTTATGGTCTAGATGGTCAGGCCGCCGCCAACGATCAGGGTCTGACCGCTAACGTAGTTGGATTCCGGCGCGCAGAATAAATAAACGCCATCTGCCGCTTCTTCCGGTGTTCCGGCGCGTCCCAGCGGGATCATCATTTCCATCCCGGTAACAAGTTTTTCCGGAATGCCAATGCCAACCTCATTACCTTCAACAACAATTGTTTTCTTTTCATTGGTTGCTTCGGTCAGGCGGGTCCGGATAAAGCCGAAAGCGACGCAATTCACATTCACTTTCAACCGCCCCCATTCCTTCGCCATTGTCTTGGTCATCCCAAGCACGCCGGACTTCGCCGACGAATAGTTGATCTGGCCGACATTCCCGCCGGTGCCCGCGATTGACGAGATATTGACGATTTTGCGGAAAACCTCCCGTCCTTCGATCGCTTCCTTGTCGGCCTGAGCGCGGATGTATGGGGAAGCCGCACGCATAATACGGAACGGAGCTTTCAGATGAACGTCAATCATCGCATCAAACTGCTCATCACTCATTTTATGAACGTGCGCATCCCATGTGTATCCTGCATTGTTGACGATAATGTCGATACCGCCAAAAGCCTCGAGGCCGGAACTGATAAACTTATCGCCAAAACCCTCGTCCGTGACACTTCCGACAACCGCAATTGCCTTGCCGCCAATGGCATTGATCGCGCCAACCACTTCCTCGGCGGGTTCCTGGTCCAGATCATTGACCACAACGTTTGCGCCTTCCCTGGCCAGTTTTAGGGCAACGGCACGGCCAATGCCGCGTCCGGAACCAGTTACATAGGCGACTTTTCCTGTAAGTTTTTTCATTGCTTCAACACTCTATTTGTTAGCATTAGGGAAGGGCGACAACCGCCTCGCCGACCAGCTTGACTTCACCATCCTGATTGGCGGCCTGAAGCTTCAAGCGAACACGTGTTTCGCCATTTTCTTCAAATTTTTCAATTATTTCACCGGAACAGGTAATTCTGTCTTTTAAATGGGTAATGGCGGAAAACCGGACACCATAGCTGCGCAACGCTGTCTGCGGCACCCAGTTAGTGACAGTTTGCGCAAGATACGCCATGGACAGCATGCCATGGGCAAAAACATCTTTCATTCCCGCCTTTCTGGCGAAATCTATATCAATATGAATGGGGTTATGATCGCCCGAAGCGCCCGCAAAAAGGCTCAAGGTCGTGCGCGTAATTTCATCCTTAGTCAAAGCGGGGATTACATCGCCAACATTCACCGAAGCAAAGGTCACATTTGGCACTATTTTCCCCCTTACCCGTTCCGCACAACAATGGTGCGTGTCATCTCGGCAACGACATCTCCATGCTGATTTGTAGCGCTCGTCTTTTTAACGACGAATTCCAGCGCGCCGCCCTTTTTGTCGAAAATATCCGTTACCGTTGACTTGAAGGAAATAGAATCTCCGGCATAAACGTCCTTGTGGTAGGTAAATTCCTGGTTTCCGTGAAGTATTTTCCCCAGATCAATATCCATGATGGCAAGAATCTCGAAAGGGTCCGGCACCTCCATATCCATCGAAAACAAAAATGTCGGTGGTGCCGGAAGCGTCGGAAGTCCGGCAGCTTTCGCCGCGTCTTCATCGAAATAGATGGGATTGGTTTCACCGGTTGCTTTGGCGAAAAACCTGAGGCGGCCCTTTTCTATTTCTGCGGTATGGACACCGAATTCGCGCCCGATATGACTACGGTCAATCATTGCTATAGCTCATGAATAGAAGGTCAGGAGCATTTTGCCGAAGCAAAACGCCCCTATGGGAGGAAAGATTCAGGTCGCCTGGTAAAGTGTAACGACACAGGCGCCACCAAGCCCAAGATTATGCTGGAGCGCCGTTTTTGCACCTTCAACCTGCCGTTTACCGACAGTACCGCGCAGCTGATTGACCAACTCAAAGCATTGCGCCAACCCTGTTGCGCCGAGAGGATGGCCCTTGGACAGCAGACCGCCAGACGGGTTGGTGACAACTTTTCCACCATAGGTATTATCACCATCCCAAATAAATTTTTCGGCACCACCTTCCGGCGTGAAACCAAGGCCTTCGTAAGTGATTAGTTCGTTCGCCGTAAAACAGTCATGAAGTTCGGCTACGTCGATATCTTCCGGACCAACACCGCTTTGCTCATAAACCTGTTTGGCGGCGGCGGCTGTCATGTCATACCCGACAACCCGCATCATATCGTCTTTATCGAAGGTCGACGCAAAATCCGTTGTCATAGCCTGACCGACAATAACGACATCTGTGTTGATACCATGTCTTTTGGCAAACTCTTCAGTGCAGACAATGGCCGCACCGGCGCCGCAAGTAGGCGGACAACATTGGAGGCGCGTAAGGAGGCTGGTGACCCTAGGTGACTCCATAACGTCTTCAACAGAAACTTCCTTGCGGAAAATTGCTTTGTCGTTGTGAACAGCGTGAGCACTTGCTTTGGCGCGAATTTTGGCGAAAGTCTCATCTTTCGTGCCGTACTTTTTTTGATGCTCAATCCCTGCACCACCAAACATTTTCAAGGCCATTGGCGATGTGAAATCCTGTGTTAGCTCATCTGTCACCTTGTTGAACTTGCTGAGCGGGCTCGGTCGATCCGTCCACACATCCCTCAAGGCGCCTGGTGTCATCTGCTCGAAACCAACTGCCAACGCACAGTCTACAACGCCTGATTCAACCGCTTGACGCGCGAGGAAAAGAGCAGAGGAACCCGTCGAGCAATTGTTGTTGACGTTGATGACGGGGATGCCTGTCATGCCAACTTCATACAGAACGCGCTGGCCGCAGGTACTGTCGCCATAGACATAACCTGCATAGGCTTGTTGAATTTTGTCATACCCGATACCGGCATCTTCAAGAGCCATATTTATCGCCTTGGCCCCCATGACCGGATAAGGTTCGTTCTGACCGGGTTTTACGAACGGCGTCATACCAACGCCCGCGACAACAATTTTTCTACGCATAATATTCGCTTTCCTAAATATTTTATATACACCTAATTAATATTGCGCTCTTTGCCTTCCCAATAGGGTGCTCGCAAATCCTTTTTCAGTACTTTACCTGCCGCCGACAAGGGAAAGGGTTCAGTGCGAAATTCTATGCTGCGCGGGCATTTGTAGCCGGCAATCAGATTGTGACAATGCTTGATGATATCGTCTTCCGTCGCGGTGGCATCCGGCTTGAGAATGACAATAGAATGCACACTCTCGCCCCACTTTTCGTGAGGTATACCGACTGTAGCGCACTCTGCAACAGCCGGATGTTTGGTAACAGCCTGCTCGACCTCGGCGGAGTAAACATTTTCACCGCCCGTAACAATCATATCTTTGAGGCGATCCGCAATGAACAGGAACCCCTCGTCGTCGAGATATCCGCCGTCGCCCGTATAAACCCAGCCGTCCTTTAAGACTTCCGCTGTTTGTTCGGGCTTATTCCAATAACCCAGCATTGTAATGGGCCCCTTTACGGCAACTTGACCAACAGTCCCCGTGGGAACCTCATACCCCTGTTCATCAACAATCTTAAGCTCGCAAGTTCCGACAGCCTTTCCCGCGGAGCGTAGTTTGCCGGAATTCAACCCATCCGTTACGTGATATTTAGGCGCGAGTATTGTTGCAACAGGGCTCAATTCCGTCTGCCCATAGGCCTGAACGAATTTCGTATGCGGCAGCTTTGACATCGCCTCAACCAGCGCGGTCTCGCTAATAGCCGACGCGCCATACATTATCGTCGTTAAAGACGAGGTATCATATTTGGCAAAGTCGGGATTCCGGATAAGCATTTGAATCATCGTCGGGACGAGCAGAACATTTGTCGGTCTGTGGTCCTGTATGGCCTTCAGCGCCGCCTCCGGCGAAAAGCTCGGGATCATGATATGCGTACCGCCAGCGAATGTCACCGCCAAGGAAGCCGCCCCGTCTGCAAGATGAAACATCGGCGCCGCATGTAAATAACTACCGCCGTCAGGTATACAGAATTCACGACAATTTGACAGGTTGCTAATGTAAAGGCTGCGATGCGACAGCATCACACCTTTAGGAAATCCGGTCGTACCTCCCGTATAATAGATACCGGCCAGATCTTCACCGCCCCTCCCTGCATCCTCAACGGCCTCGACGGCCTCGATAATTTCATTGTAGTTCAACATTCCTTCCGGCGTGTCACCTTCACCAGAAAAAATCAATGTTTTCAGAGAGCGGGACTTTCCCCGTATCGCCGGAACCATACCCGTATAATTTTCATCGACGAGCATGATCTCGGTTCCGGAATCATCAATTGAATAGGCATTCTCATCGGGAGTCCACCTCAGATTCATCGGGACGATAACCCCACCGCCCCACAAAACGCCAAAGATATATTCCAGATACCGATCGGAGTTGAGGGCAAGCATGCCGACCCGGTCGCCTTTTTTCATACCGGCTTTCTGAAGGACTCCCGCCAATTTTGCGACACGCTCAACAAACTCCGGCCAGGTTTGTTGCCGGTCTTTGTAAATAGTGGCCATCCCCTTGGAGTTTGCTTGCGCAGCCCTTCTAATGACTGACGTGAGTTGCATGTTTTTTATCTCCCATAGAATCCCTGCCGTATCCGTGATCCGTTTTGAATGGTTATTGTTTTAAGCCCCGTATTTTTTAATTTGTCGATTTGTATCCCACCGGTGGGTTACACGTCAATAGTAATGGTATATACTTTAAAAAAATACGCGACTTGCACATCAGATTGAAGTCGGTTAGGTGACATTTAGGTTTAGGAAAAGGGCAGAGGAATGGCATCAGTCGCATGGAGCGAAATGGATTTAACCCGTGATGATCCGCGAGAACAAAAACGCATGGCGGTTTTGCGTACTGGTGCTCGACTGTTCAATGAACACGGATTTGATCGGACGTCGCTGGATGATATTGCGTCTGAGCTGAATGTTTCAAAGCGGACGCTTTATTATTATGTGAAAAATAAAGATGACATTCTTTTTGAGTGTAGCCGCTTAGCCCTTGAATTTATGGAAGAGACCTTGGCTAGCAGCCAGAATAACGACCTCCCGCCATTGGAACGCATTGCTATGATCATGCGAAGCTATTTGGACCTGTTGTCCAATGAATTCGGGGCATGTCTGGCTCTATCAAATGATAATGTTCTATCCGAAGAGAGCCGTAAAACTTTACGAAAAGGAAGAAAGAAACTTGATCAGGCTATTCGAGACTTAGTCGATCAGGGAGTAAAGGATGGGTCAATCGCGCCATGTGAGCCAAAACTCGCCGCTGCCGCAATATTTGGGGCATTTAATTGGGTTCCGTATTGGCAAACCAGAGGAAATCGCGAAACTTATTCAGAAATTGCAAATAGCTTTCTAAATATTTTTCTTGATGGCCTTCGCGCGCGAAAGTGATGTGGAAATCCGTGCATAAGGGCGTTGTCACATTAACTTCGTGAAAAAGAAGCCGGCATTGTACTAGCCCCCTTCAATTTGGAAGATCTTCAATCCCCGGCATTGCTTTCCGCCTCAACTCATGCAGCTTACTGTTTAGCTGTAGGCTCGACTTACACTGAGCTATCGGCATATTTAATATCTTCCAGCAAATCGCGGGTTAGATATTCCACACGAAACAAATCGACGCGGGTATCTGAAATTTGGTGAGCCAATTGCTCGAAATTTGAGATCCGCTCACCTTAGCCCAATAATAACCGCCCTCCCTCATAACTACTCATCCAGAAATAGTATGTTACTCCATTTAATGTAGTTGGATGCTATTTCTTGTGAACTATTTTGCCAATGCATCGCGGCCTACTTTCCGGTCATGACCTGAGGCGATATGCCCTGGTAGACAATCGACGGGAGTGACCAAATGTCAAAATTTAGAAGTAGCTTGCTGATACAGCATCATGCCCTATCCACCTCGCTGGCTCAAACAGCGAAATTGGTAAATTTCATTCCCACGCTCAACTCGGCTTCCTTATTACGTTCCAGATCCCGGCTCAGTTTTGGGGCGCACATCCTGAACGCATGGAAATTTGCGGCCGAGCGTGTCGTGGCATTCGAACGGCATCAGCGCGAACAATATGTGATGCGCAATATGTCTAAACGCGCGTTGCAGGATATCGGCTTTAACCGCATTTTGAACGGCCGCGATATCCAGGACGTTTAGCCGGCCCATAATATCTCATTCTCACATACTTGAACTGCCCTTCCAACCAGGTCGTATCGGGCACTAACGACGGTAGACGCAATAAAACAGGAGTCTTAGAAATGAAAATGGAAACACTCACGACAGAAGCCTTCGCCGGACAAGTCGTCTCTGATGTCAGCGCCACGCTCTCCGGTGTCATGACAAATATCGGAAACAAGCTGGGTCTCTATCGGGCCATGGCGGGTGCCGGAGCAATGACCTCCTCCGCATTGGCCAGCAAATGCAAACTGGCCGAGCGCTACGTTCGCGAATGGCTCAACAACCAGGTGGCCGGCGGCTACCTGATCTACGACAAGGACATAGGCACATACACACTTCCAGACGCCTATATTCCCGTTCTCGCAGATCCCGAAAGCCCCGTCTTTCTGGTTCCCGCGCTGGAAGTCGCCGCATCGCTATGGCTGGATGAAGACCGAATTGTAGATGTATTTCGCACGGGCGAAGGAATTGCATGGGGTGAACACCATCACCGGCTTTTTTGCGGCAGCGAGTCACTGTTTCGGCCGGGCTATCAAACTTTTCTGGTATCCGACTGGATTACGGCAATGGAAGGCGTGGAGGAAAAACTCCTTGCCGGTGCCAAAGTTGCCGATGTGGGCTGTGGGCACGGGGCATCGACAATCGTATTGGCTAAAGCATTTCCTAATTCCACCTTTGTCGGCTTCGATAATCATGCCGCCTCAATTGAAACCGCCAAGGATCGTGCAGCAGAGGCCGATGCAACAACGAATACGCGCTTTGAGCTTGCGGATGCGCAATCCTATCCTGCAGATGGTTTTGACCTAATCTGTTTCATGGATTGTCTGCATGACATGGGTGATCCTGTTGGCGCAGCCCGTCACGCAAGAAAGGCGTTGAAATCCGGCGGCAGCCTGATGCTGGTTGAACCAGCTGCGGGGAATGCAGTTGAAGAAAATATCAACCCGGTCAGCCGCTTGTACTATGCAGCATCAACGGCTGTCTGTACGCCCTGCTCACTGTCACAGGAGGTCGGACTAGCGCTTGGAGCGCAAGCAGGCGAGCGGCGTCTGTCAGAGGTGCTTATCGAAGCCGGTTTCCCTCGCGTCCGTCGGGTGGCCCAGACACCTTTCAACATTATACTCGAAGCGAAATTGGACTAAAAAAGCATCCCGACGGTCATGGTTGACAGCCGGGAAGTCTAAATCCTGAGGGTAATGGGCCCCTTGGACCACAGGCGCGCCCAGAATGTATCAGTTTGACAATCATCAGTCGCATCAAAGGCTAAATATCTGGCGTTACCTGCTCAGCACTAAAGAAGATTGCTAGCTGAAATACCCAAAATCTCACTAGGTGACGGGATATCGACAAACACACTTTGGGCCAACCAGACTTTGATGTTGCGGGTCAACGCGGCGGGGCCAAGCACATCGAAATCGCCCGAGGCTATTGCCTGTTGATAGGTCAATCGCCCCATCCAGGCATCGACCATCGTTCTAACGGATGTGGTAATATAGACATCAACATCCTTGCCTGGATCTGTCGTACAAACATCGACCGCATCGGTTCCGTTGACGACAATCCACCAGTTGGAGATGCCTTCGAAATCTGAAAATTTGAACCGAATGACCGCTTTGGATCCGGGTAATTTCTCCGGTTGAACGCTACGCTCCAGGTAGAGCATCAAAAGCTCTACATCGTAATCATTTGCAGTTAAATAATTTCTGGACCAATGCATTCCCCAGCTACCCAACGCGAGCAGGATTGGCTTCAGTTGCTGGCAGGCTTCGGTCGGAAAATACTCAAACCCGCGTTGCCCGTCGATGCGGCGACGGTAGATAAGGCCATATTCATCCAGCGTCGCTAAACGCTTGGATAGAATTGTGGGTGATATCGTGGTAAGCCCTCGTTGCAGGTCGTTAAACCGCGTCCCCCCCATCAAAAGCTCACGGACAATCAGAAGCGTCCATTTCTCACCAAGGATTTCTGTTGCCTTTGCAATCGGGCAAAACTGACCATATTGCGTGGTCATGGCACCTAACTCCCAAAATAAAAAATATTGAAGCCAATATACATATAACGCTTCACCGCAACGCGCAAAATGTCTTTGCACGGATCTTCGACATAGTCATTAATGAACTCCGGTGATGCTAGATTAACTCTGTAACCCGGAAATTGATGATGATCTAATCTCAGCTGATGCAAAAAAAATCTCCTAGTCCCAGCATCGCTTTCTCTCACATCATTGAACATGCAGTTTGGCTGTATGCATGATCTACATTGGGTGGTTTAGATATTGAAGATCTTCTAGATGGACCCTGGAACAAGGCGGCAGAGACGAATGCCGAATTGCGGCTTAAATAACCTGATCGAGGCGTCTCTGTTCAAAGGGGATATCTCCAAAGCGCCCGGTTCTGCGGAGCTCAGGGGCGAACCCGGACTGGAGCCGGGTTCGCCTTGGAAGAAGTGGTGGAGGCTGAAGTTTAGAGCGAACCCGTCTTCCCCTATTTCCCTGATCAACAGGGAAAAGATTTGAAGTTAAAATGACAATGCCTCCGGAACAATATTCTGGTTGAAGCGGAACCGGTTTTCCGGATCGTATTTAATCTTGATTTCAACCAGAAGTTCATAATTTTCTCCGAAACTTATCCGAGTCAAATCTGCGCCGTCTTCCCCGTGCCCAGGAAAATTGAGATAGGCGCGACCGTGGTGACCGAATGGTTCCGCACTGTCCCAGCCATCGCGCGACCAGGCCATGTTAACATTGTCATCAGCGGGATCAGACCAGACGCCATCTAACGAATACATCCAGCCCATGGACCGGTCGCCAAATGCGGTCGCATCTGCAGCAACTTTGGCAGTCGCGCCGCCAAAATTCCACAATGACGAGATTGAGTTATCCGATGGCGCAGCAGCAGCGTTTTTCATCGCAAGATCAATCATATCGTTGGGCAGGTCGGTCAGATACCGAGCCTTCCAGTAGCTTCTGAAATCACCAAAGGGCATCAACGTGTCGAACAATTGCTGCACATCGCAATAGCTAATCCGATCCGAGAAATCAGTGACCATGTTCCCAAATTCACGAAGAGGCTGCAAAAGTGACTCCCCTGCTTCTGCATCGCCATTATAAACACAGGCCAGTGTATAGACCCGCTTTCCCCAGTATTTTTCTGGGAAATCGTCGCCCTCAGCCGCTGTGGAAAATTCACATAACGATCCAACGCGATCGCCGTGTACGGCCAAAAAATCGCGCCACGCGCGAATTGGTCCGGGGCCGTCTTCCAGCGCATAGATAGGTGCCGCGAACATGACTTCCGGCCCGATGGCATGCAGTTTGAATTCGAACTGCACCACGACCCCGAAATTGCCGCCTCCCCCTTTCAGGGCCCAAAGCAAATCCGGGTTGTCATCGGCGCTTGCCCGGACCAAAGTGCCATCAGCAATAACCACGTCCGCTGCTATCAGATTATCTATCGAAAGTCCGTGTTGCGCGCGTAACCATCCAATACCACCTGAAAGCGTCAACCCCGCCACGCCAGTGTCCGATATCAGCCCGCCCGGCGTCGCCAAGCCGTGCACTTGAGTGGCTGCATCTACATCCCGCCACAGGGCGCCGCCTTCGACCTTTGCGACACAGCTTGCTGCGTCAACTTCGACACCTCTCATCAACGAAAGATCGATCATCACGCCATCGTCACACACCGCGTGACCAGCCACATTGTGCGCCCCACCACGAATTGCGATGGGCAGATTCTGTGCCATTGCCAGCCTGACCGTGGCCTGCACATCACGCACGGTCCGGCACTGAGCAATAATCAACGGCCGGCGATCAATCATCGCATTCCAAACCGCGCGGGCCTCGTCAAATTGAGTATCTTCGCGCCCGATAATATTTCCATCAAAGCTACTAGAAAGCCTTTCGAGAGTGCTATTGAATTTATCCATCTTCTCGTTCCTTTTAGTCCCATTCAAATTTCTCTCGCAAAGCTAGGTTAACGCCGCTATAAGCGTAAGTGGCAATTTCGCCAAAAAATGGGCATACTGGACAAACACATAAGGCAAATATGCCAGTACCGTGCCAAATAAGACAGAAGTTCCCATGAGTAAAAACAGAAAGCCATTGATCGTGTTGCTGGCGGCGCCAGAAACCTCAGCGTCAGTTCTTTACGGACTTTATGATGTTTTACAATCGGTAGGGGCGGTTTATGCCGACATGGTGGTCGGGGCTCCAGGTGACGAGCTATTGGATGTCCGCATTGCATCAACGGATGGCAAAGCTTTTCGCTGTCTGGGGAATATCCCTGTAGAGCCGCATACCGCTGTGAGCCAAATTGATATGCCCGACGCGGTGATTGTTTGCGATATGTATACTTCAATCTATGATGTCCCCAAAGGGCGCCATCCGCGTGAAATTGCATGGCTTCGCAAAGTGCATTCGGACGGCGCACTGCTAACTTCCGTCTGTTCGGGGTCACTTATGCTGGCCGAGGCGGGCCTTTTGGATGGGCACGAGGCAACGGCCCATTGGGCCTATCGTGACATGTTCCAGCGCCACTATCCAAAAGTTGCGTTTCGCAATGATTCTGTTCTGTGCTTGACCGCGGAGTCTGATCTTATCGTGACGGCCGGTGGCGTCAGTGCATGGCATGATCTGGCGGTCTACCTGATCGCCCGGTTTTGCGGATATCAGCACGCTATTGAAACTGCCAAAGTCTTTTTGATCAGTGGGCATTCCGAAGGCCAGTCGCCCTATTCAGTGATGACCCGTCCGATAGAAACGACAGACAGACAGATATCTGATTGTCAGGTATGGATCGCCGACAACTATGCTGTGGCTAATCCAGTCGAACACATGGTCGGACGCTCCGGCCTAAATGCCCGCACATTTTCTCGTCGCTTTCGGTCAGCAACAGGATTGTCGCCAATTGAATACGTGCAGGCGTTGAGGATCGAGGAAGCCAAACAGATGCTGGAAATTGAATCCTATTCAGTTGACGACATCGGGATCTCAGTTGGCTATGAGGACTCGGCTTCATTCCGAAGGCTCTTCAAACGAAGCGTCGGCCTGTCGCCCGCGGCCTATCGCAAGAAGTTTCAACACATATCCCAAATCGCCAAACCAATCGAAGCGGTGTGAGGCGAAGAGCAACAGTCTTGCCCGCAAGTATCAAGAAACGAGTTTCCTTGCGGATAGTGAGATTTCCAGACCTTTGTCGAGGTCAAAGGCAGTGTCAGAGAGAGATTGTAACATTGAAGAATTTGGGATTTGGAAAAATGCAAGCGCCGCTTGCTTAAGAAAAATTACTGGAGTTTGTCTACGGCCATCGTAAGTTAATGTGACAAAGCCGATTTTAGGCGTGCGCCCGAACATTGAGAACGTTTTTAGCAATTTGCTCCATATGGGGCCGATCAGTACCACAACATCCGCCAAAAACGTTGAGCTGCGGAAACCTCCGCGCCAGATCCCCCATTTGCTGTCCCAACTCAATTGGATCGCCTTCCTCAAGGTGGCCAAGCTTACATAGTATCCCGTGATCAAGAGAAGAGGCGTTGGGCCGCACTCCTTTCAACCTGTCAATCCAGCGCCCCGGTGCAGCAATGGCAGGTGCGAAGTCAATCGGATGATTGCAATTTATCATGTAAAAAAGGGGTGCTCGATCGGTGGCTACCTCTACTGCCTCAATAGCGTCACCGATCGTCGGTCCCGTCTTGAGGACAGCCTCTCGGCCAAGCGAAAACGACATTATGATTGGTATTTCAGCAGCGCTAGCGGCTCGGGTGATCCCAATTGCCTCCTCGATGTGATTGAAGGTCAGGGCAGAAATAAAATCAGCACCAGCCGATTTAGCGGTGGCGATTTGTACACTGTGATATTCTTAGGCCTCTTCAGCACTCATTACGAGATCAGCGTTGTAGGCGTCGCCACGTGGACCAATGCAACATCCGACCGGGATCGGTGTGTCCTCGGTCGCATATTCTTGAGACAACTCAGAATAAATTTCGATACCTTTTGCGGTGAGGTCTGCAAGCTGTTGTTCAGACATGCCCAACAAGGCTCCCCAGTCGGGGCTCGCGCGGTAATGAACACCATCCAACAGGTGACCGACTTTATGTTCAACGGCCACCTCAATCAGGCCCGTATGATAGGTACGCAGATCATCCACAAACCGATCATTTTGCAGCAACTCAAACAGACAGAAATGCCGAAACTCCCAATCCTTCTTATACATCATGGTTGTCTCGATCCCGGCCTCTGTGAGGAATAGCCTGTCATTAGCTTCCGGTAACCGACGTTTGCATTCGTTTCCCATGTTAAATTTCTTCCCGTTACGTGCTGTAACCTGACATGTTGTGCATCAATGCCTGCAAAGCGGATGTGATTTCAGATCGTCCGCATTGCCAGCCCCTTCCATATCCTTATAGATGCTATGGCAACGAATATGCTTAGACTAGTGGCGTTTTTGTCAAGAAAAGGGCATATTTGACAAATACGAAAGGTAAAACTGTCAGTTTCGAACTGATGAAGTCAGAGATAGGTATTGTCATCTATGGGCGCCTCCTGAAATGCAAAAGATTTCCTTAGAGCGAAATTACCTTCTGTAAATACGTGTTAGCTATTCTGCAGGTTCTGTCGGCGTGGTCNGATTAGATCCATCTCTTCAAATGGTGTGGCGACAAGGATGTAGCTTGATATTCCAAGGGCGAAAACAATATGCCCAACGGTTAAATGCGGCGTGATCCAGGGCATCATCATCCAACATAAGCTGATTGGTGTTATCACATTAACTTAGCGACGAAATTGAAGACGATCTAAACTCCACCGATGCAAAAGATCTCCTATTCCCGGCATCGCTTTTCCTCTGACCTCATTCGACAGGCAGTTCGGCTGTATGCCCGATTTACATTAAGTTATCGGGACATTGGATATCTGTTGGCCGAACGAGGCCGGGATAATTCCTACGAAACTGTCCGACGATGGTTTCTAAGTTTGACGTACCAATTGCGCGGAATCTGAGATCTCCCCACCCTACTCCCAATTATATTTGGCAATTAGAGGAAATGGTCGTCGTTATTCGAGGAAGACGGTATTTCCTGTGGCATGTCGTCGATGCTGAAGGAGAAGTCCTGGATGTCCTCGTACAACCAAGTAGAAACGCTAAAGTTGCCTTGAAACTGATAAGGAAATTATTGAAGAAACAAGGCTGTTCTCCACCGCAAATTGTCATCGCTAATCTAAGATCCTATCATAGGGCGTTGGCCATTAGGACAAGTGCAAGCATAGCTGCCTGAAGATTACCACAAAGAAATCTCTGCGCTTTAGGTTAGTCAATGTGACAATGCCGTGGGACGTTAATGTGACAGAGCCGTCCTAAGCTTCGACAACCAATCTGTGTTCATGACAAATCTTTTTGGCATCCGTTGGTGATAACGGCAGTTTCAACAGATTACAGTATCCGCCCTTTGGCTCTTTGCGATGATAGTCGCATGTATCGCACACCCCGAAACTTCTATATCCTCTCTGCTTTAGCGCCGTGCGGGCCAGGGCTTCAAGGCCAGTTAAAAGAGTGGATACCTCCTGCCCGCTAAGCAGTAAAACCGCCTCTTCGATCGTACTCGTTTTATTAAAGAGCATCTCACCCTTTTCCGTAATCGAATAGGAAATTGATCTTTTATCATGCTCAGAACGGTTCTCCGTGATGAGCCCTTTGCGGGCAAGCGATTTGAGCGTTTGCGAAACGGTTCCCCGCGTTGTCGCCATAAAATCCGCAACATGGGACGGAGAGCGTGAAAATCGGTTGGCCCGCGCCAGATAGGACAATGCCGTCCACTGGGTCGGGTTGATATCATCGCCCCATTCATCCGCTGCACTGATACGGCCAAGCCGTTCGATCAGGTCCTTGATACGTCGTTGATCATCTGTTTTCATGGAAATTAAAATAGCGAGTCGAAATTATTATTGCAATATCAAATTTTCCAAGTTATTAGTATCGAGTCGATATTATATTTAGGAGCTCACTATGAAAACCTTGGCTATCGCAACAATTCTAATCTTCTGCACCGGCTCTGCCTTCGCAGATGCCAGTCATAAATCTCACGCCGTCAATCAGGAGGGCGCTGTTGTCTCTCCTGCGGACGGCTCAAAAATCGCCGCCTTTGATATTCTGGCCGCGCATGTTCACCGCAAGGGGCGCACAGTTACCTTTCATATGACCACAAACGGCTTAGCCGGTTCGGAGGTGCCGTCGCCCACCGGCTCTCTGGGTGGTGCAACCGTTTTATCCTATGTCTGGCCGACATCCCTTGACCCTTCAACTGTCGGATTTGAAGGGAATACAGGAATATTGGCACTTGTCGCCACCAGCCACCCAGATTTTGATGACACCCCGTTATATGATGAGGACGGGGACGGAGATCCGGCAAATGACGGCACAAAATGGCATAGTCATTGGGTCGTCCTCGCACCGACGGCAGCCTGCGGAGAAGGCGCATTGGCCGTTCGGGATATTCCCGAAGGCCAATCCCCCGCCATGCCCGCCACCTGGCCGGGTCTTCCGATATTTATCGACAGTCCAGGCTTCACTCCCTTGTTTGACGGACCTGAAGTCAAGATCAATGTTTCATTTGCTGACGCAGAAGCAATTGCCGGGGCCTCATATGACGGAGTAACCGCCGCATTGAAAGTGAACGCAAATGTCCACGCACCTCTTCTATGCGTGACCGATGTATTCGATGTCGCGTCAGGAGATCTTAGCTTGCCCGGCAAGCTCAAATAAAATTAACAAGCCAACACGGTGAGGCATCCAATGCCTCACCGAGGCGCTGTCAGACTAATGCGACGTAGTCTATGTATGGCCTAAAAAGCGGCATAGCGGTGCCCCCATTATGCCGCACCAAGTTGCCGCCACTCGGCCAGTGCAGCATTTCTTTGAGGCTTGAATAGAGGCGAATTTTTGTAGACTTCATCAGCGCCTGAAATTCAGCATCGCCTGCATTCTTCGCCGAAATGATAGATGGCAGTTTCCACAGCGATTGTTGGACCAGCGGCCAACTTCTTGAACCTCATCATTTCCGATAGTCTTCATAGCAGCAGGATATGGTTTTAAACGATCTGTATCAATTTCGTGCGGTCTTGCGTATCGCTTTGTGATTTTCTTGAGAAATTTCAGTGCAGCCTTACAATCTCGCCATCTGGAAATACAGGCTTCCCGAACATCTCCTTCGTGATCGACGGCTCGCCACAGGTAGTGAGTTTCGCCATTTATCTTCACGACTACTTTGTCCATATGCCATCGCCAGTTGGAATGATTCAGGGAAGGGTGAAGTCGTTTCTTCCGTATTTCTCTAGCGAACAACGGACCAAACCGGTTCCACCAATTGCGAGCTGTTTCATGACAGATATCGATGCCCCGTTCATGAAGAAGGTCCCCAACATTGCGAAGTAAAAGGGCAAATCTGACGTACATCTTCACTGCAAGGCGAATGATCTCAGGTAAGGTTTTGAAATAGCGAAATGCGTTCTGTTTTAACATGCTCGGACGCTAGTCGACGAGCAAATGCCACCAAGCAATTTTCTTCTGACAAAACCTTAACAACGATAAAGAAACATTTATCAAATCAGCGGATTGGGGTTACAATTAAACAAAAAAGCCGGGGCTGACATGAAAAACTGGGATATCAACCGACTGTCCGGTGCATTGGGCGCAGAAGTACAGGGCATTGATCTGGCGACTGTCAATAGCAACGATATTGCGGAAATACGGCGTCTGTTGGCCGAACATATGGTGCTGTTTTTTCCGCAGCAGAATCTTTCCGTTGAGGATCACGTCGTCCTTGGGCGCCATTTTGGCGAACTGGAAGGGCATCCAAACCTGAAAAACCCGTATCTGGATCATCCGGAAGTTTTTGAGCTGGTGGCGAGCAATGGCGGCATTGCCGATGAGTGGCACACGGACCTGACATTCCAGGAACAACCGTCTTTGATGTCCATTCTGAACATGGTCAAATGTCCCGAAACCGGCGGCGATACGATGTGGACAAATCTTTGTGCCGCGTTCGATTCGCTATCCCCGCCGATGCAGGAATTATGTACTGGGTTGACGGCACTACATGATGCGCTACCGCATAATCACCCCGAACAGATGGCCATTCATCCGGTCGTCAGAATTCACCCCGAAACGGGCCGGAAAGCGCTCTATGTGAATGAACATTTTACCCGGCGTATCGTCGAAATGAGTGCACCGGAAAGCGCGGCCTTGCTCGACTTTCTGACTGGCTGGGTCCAGAACCCGCGTTTCACGGTGCGATACCGCTGGTCGGAAGGCGCCATCGGAATCTGGGATAACCGGTGCACCCAGCATTATGTGTTGAACGATTTTTCCGAAGAACGCATCATTCAACGGGTCACGGTTGTCGGGGACCAGCCAACGGGCGAGGGCGCAAGATGGCCGACCTGGCTGAATGACAGCCGACGATCCGCCGTCAGCCGTCACGACAGACAACTAGCCCTTTTCCTGAAATCAAGAAACCAGGGCTGACCGGATCAGTCCAAAGGGTGCTGTCAGAGTAAAATCACTTGGGCCGTGTTGAGGCTGTTTTTACGGTCATCTCATGAAAAATCCATTCCGATACTTCAAAACCTCACATGGAATCATCCGCTTGGCCGTGATGATGTATATCCGTTATCGACTATCACTGCGACGGGTTGAAGATCTTCTGCATGAACGAGGTATCAACGTTAGCTACGAGACGGTGCGTTTCCGGTGGAATCGGTTCGGTCCCATATTTGCAGCAGAAATTGAAAAGGCCAGTTCAGCATCGATGCGAATAGGATCTCAGTAGAGATGGAATCTGGATGGTATTGTCACATTAACTTCGTGGAAAATAATCCGGCGTTGAACTAGTCTTCTTCGATGAAAAATATTTCCTACCAGCGCCATCGTTTTCCACCGCACATAATTCAACACGCTGTTTGGCTTTACGCCTGATTTACACTGAGCTATCGGGATATTGAAGATTTGCTCGCGGAACGAGGTCTAGATATTTCTTATGAAACCGTTCGAAGACGTTTCTAAAGTTTGGCGGACCAATCGCCAGAAATCTGAGATCTTGCCGCCCTACTCCGAACGATATTTGGCATCTGGATGAAATGGTTATTGTTATTCGAGGAACGCGGCATTTCCTTTGGCGTGCTGTTGATAGTGAAGGCGAAGTGCTGGATTTCCTTGTACAACCAAGGCGAAATGCCAAAGCTGCCTTGAAACTGATGAGAAAATTATTGAAGAAGCAGGGTTTTGCGCCAACGCAAATCGTCACAGACAAGCTGTAATCCTATCATAAAGCGTTTCGAATTCTAGGCTTGAAAGTTGAGCACATTGATAACAAAAGAGAGAACAATCGGGCGGAAAATTCACATCTCCCGGTAAGGAGAAGAGAACGAAAAATGCAGAAGTTTAAGTCACCAGGATCTGCTCAGAATTTCCTTAATGTTCAATCAGCCGCTTACAATAACTTTTTTCTCCAACGCCACCTATTATACCGATCTCATTTAAAGGAAAGTCGCGCTGCAGCATATGGCGTTTGGGAAACTGCAAGCGCTGCCGCATAAATAGTGCCATGACCTTTCTCTGCGCTTTAAGCACGTTAATGTGACAACACCCTCAAAAGAACAAGTCCCCTCCCAACCGACTGGAAAGAGCAGCAAAAGCGCCTCGGTTTCCATCAATAGTCCATCGTAATATCCCATGAACTGGACCCTGAAACAGGGCGGCAGAGACGAAGGGGAAAATTTACAGAATGAGGCTACCATGGAGAGTCTCTGCCATCACCGGATAGCCCCGAAGGCCCCGGTACTGCGGGGTTCAGGGGCGAACCTGGACTGGATCCAGGTTCGCCTCAGTATTAGTGGTGGTGTTAGTAGTCTCATGCGAACCCGTCTCTACAATTTTCCCTGTTAAACAGGGAAAATACTGGGATTCTTGACGAAATTTACCCTAAATCAACCAACGCACCGCCGTAAATCGCAATTTTTATTAATGTTTTCAGAATTTCCCAAAGAAATTTAACAGGGAAAATTAATTTCCGATTAGGGAATTAATAATTGAGAACAGGGAACTACATCCGATTGATATATTCACAGAACATCATTACTATAACAAAGCTTCATTACCACAAATCACGTTAGTAGATAGGCGCCGCCGATAAGAACCTATGCGGCGATGAACAGTGTTTCCAGTGTTATTAGAAGCATTGGCTGATAGCCGATGGTCAACATGTCCTTTAATGATGTTTTGATCCCGAGGGCTGCTATCGCCGTGACAAGGCACCAGGAGGCATTGTCAGAGGAAAACGGCTTGAGCTGTGACGAGGCTGGATTTACGATCTGCTCATGAAAAATACATTCCGCTATTTCAAGACCTCACCGGAAATCATCCGCCTGGCCGTGATGATGTATGTTCGATATCCGTTGTCACTGCGTCAGGTTGAAGATCTTCTGCATGAACGGGGTATCGACGTTAGCTATGAGACGGTGCGCGCCTGGTGGAATCGGTTCGGACCAGTGTTTGCTGCAGAAATCAGAAAGACAAGATCCGCATCTATGCGAATAGGATCTCAATGGAGATGGCATCTTGATGAAGGCTTCGTCCGGATCAACGGTGAAATCCATTACCTTTGGCGAGCCGTTGATCATGAAGGAGAAGTTCTCGAGTCCTTTGTCACCAAGAGGCGGGATCGTAAAGCTGCACTTAAGTTTTTGAAAAAAGCCATGAAGAAATATGGCAATCCGCGAATAATCGTGACGGATAAGCTTCGTTCCTACAGAACTGCGATGAAAGCGATCGGCAACAAGACCCGCCAGGAAACGGGGCGATGGATCAATAATCGAGCAGAGAATTCGCATCAACCGTTCCGACGACGAGAACGAGCGATGACCAAATTCCGAAGCATGAAATCGCTACAGAAATTTATCTCAATTCACTCATCAGTTTATAATCATTTCAATCACGAGCCTCATCTCAATAGCCGCAAAAACTTCGAGTTACAACGTGAAGCGGCCCTTATGGAGTGGCGGCAACTCGCTGCATAAAGATACCACCTTTCTTCTTTATTGCGCCTAGTCACTTTCCTCTGACAATGCCAGAAGCTGGATCAACATGATGTTTCCTTTGTCTCGGTGACGCAGGCATTCAATACCACCTCCTATATGGGACGGCTGACATTGAATGTACTTCTCTCCTTTGCCCAGTTTGAACGGGAGGTCACGGCGGAAAGAATTAGGGATAAAATCGCGGCCTCCAAAAAGAAAGGCATGTGGATGGGCGGCAATCTGCCGCTAGGTTACGATGTCGTGGATCGCAAGCTGGTGATCAATAAGGAGGAAGCCGCAACAGTAAGATTATTGTTCGATCTCTATATCGAACTCGGAACAGTACGGCTTTTAAAAGCAGAGGCAGACCGTCTCGGCATTGTTACCAAGAAAATTATCCGAAAGGATGAATCTGTTACAGGCGGCAAGCCCTTCTTGCGGGGTAACCTGTATCGATTGCTGTCAAACCCGCTTTACATAGGATTGATCCCACATAAAGGAGAAACCTACTCTGGTCAGCATGAGGCTATCATCGATCAGGAGACCTGGGACCAGGTTCAGCATATGATGAGCAGCAATCGCCGGGAGCGGTCTTCGCCGACAAATGTGAAAGCACCGTTTCTGCTGACGGGGCTGGTCTTTGACGAAGAGGGAGAACCGCTCTATCAAGCTCAGGCCAGCAAGAATGGCAAGAGATATCGCTATTATATCTCAAAGAAGCTGGTGTCCCATCCGAAGTCCGATAGCAATGGATGGCGACTGCCTGCGCAGACTGTGGAGTCAATGGTTATCGGGCTTATCCATAACCTGCTTCAAGACAGACAGAGGCTGATGGATTTACTCGAACTTGCCAATCGCGCTCCTTCTCTCTTGGAAATACTGAAAGTCAAGGCGGACGAACTGGCAGGCGAATTGATTGACGAGAATATCGAGTATCAACAATCTATTTTGCGGACAATCATTCACAGGGTCGGCTTTTCCACCGACACCATCTCCTTTGATTTAAGCCGCAATGCCTTGTTCAACTTGTTGGAAATAATTGAGGCGATCCCGACTGATAGTCGTAACGACATCATTACCCTGAACCATACCGTCACTATGCAGCGCCAAGGTATGGAGACGAAGCTGATAATCGAAAGTGCGACCAAAGCTCGTCAACCTGATCCGGATCTCTGTCGGCTGATTGCAACGGCAAGAAACTGGTTTGATCAGCTGGCGTCTGGAGAGGTCAAATCAGTCAAGGAAATCGCCATTCGCGAAAAGATCTTTGATACGGAAATTACCCGAATGCTCCCCCTCGCTTTCCTGGCGCCTTCTATCATTGAAGATATTCTTAAAGGCCGCCAGCCGGAGACGTTAACGGTTAGATCCCTTAAAAGATTAAGCCCTCTTCCAACCGACTGGAATGAGCAGCGAAAACGGCTCGGTTTCCATCAATAGATTATTTTATATCATATGGAATAGTCTCCTAACTGGGATCATCATCGCTGCCTTTATTGTTTAATAGGGATAATACTGCTGTCTTTTGCTATTTCATTCTGGATCAGCTAGGTGTTTTGCGATCATATGAATATATTTTTCTACTTATGCATACACGCATTTACAAAACTTGACGTGATAAATTTCGTTTTGCACTGCGGCTCTTCACCAGCCGCCATAAGATAGCCCGCCATTCACACTTATTGTCTGACCGGTAATTTGAGTAGCTCGTGTAGACAGCAAGAATGATATAGCGTCTGCTACCTCGCTTGCATTGGGAGGGCGACCTTGTGGAAAGCGGGAAACTGCTTTCGAGAAAAGCTTGTTTTGAAAACTCTCTGAACCAAAAGCCCTATCCCAAGAGGGCGTATCCGACGTAATTGTCATCGCTACGGCATTAACGCGAATTCCAATTGATGACAACTCTTTCGCCAACGCCTTGGTAGCAAGCATGACGGCAGCGCCAACTGCCCCGACGACGGTTTCTCCAGGAGTCGGATGCCGCGCTGCATCTGTTGTAAGCATGACAACAGATGCCTCCTTTGATTTGCTTAGGGCCGGAATGGCAGTATGTACAGGAAAAATTCGAGGGAATATTCTGGTCACGAATCCCTGTTCGAGTTGCTCAGGTGTCATAGCAGAAAACGGCATTGGTCCTGGCAAACCCGGCGCACCAGCGCTAACAAGAATATCCAGACAGCCGTATTCCTGATCGATTTGATCGACTACAGACTTAATACTGTTATAATTGGATACATCGCCAGCAATAAATCTCACTTTTGGGGAAATTGGCTCAAGCCTTTTAAGCGCCTTCTCACCCCCTTCTTTCGTACGACCATTCACAATTACCATTGCACCAGCCTCAGCAAGCTGCTCGGCCACCCTAAGTCCCACACCTGAAGTACCCGCTGTAATAAGTGCGACTTTTCCTTTTAGTTCTTCACTTTTCACTACTTAACTCCATTGTTATTGTGAGATAACTTCCTGTGACTATTTATTTTCTATCTCTGAACTAATAGCTCCCTGTTCAGCCAGTGCTTCAACCTCCGCCTTGGAGTATCCCAAACTCATCAAAACCTCATCAGTATGCTCGCCAAGTAAGGGGGGAGGTTTTAAAATGGATCGGGAAAGACCTTTAAATGTTACCGGATGTCCCACTGCACGCATATCGCCGCCAACAGCATGCTTAAATTCATCTACGAGGCCTTGCGCAGCAAGTTGCGGATGATTAAGCACGGTAGGAAGATCATTTACCGGTGCAAAGGGAATCCGATGTTCCGTAAAAACCTCAGTCCAATCCGCAATGGATTTTTCAGAGATTCGATCCTGTACCAACCTATTAACTTCATCGGCTAACGCTACGCGACCCGCATTTTTGGCATAGCGTGGATCATCTTTCGCCGCATTCAAATCGGCGGCTGTACAAAATTTGCGCCATAGATTATCACTTCCTATTGCAATCAGAACGTCGCCGTCCTGAGCACGAAAGCTGCCATAAGGGACGAGGGTAGCATGTCCAGAACCCACTCGTTTTGGCGGCACACCGTCGATCCAATAGCTCTGTGCATGCCATCCAAGCAAAGCGATAGCGGTCTCGAATAAGGAAACTTCTATTTCACTACCGACGCCAGTTAAATCGCGTTGCCGCAGAGCTGCAAGAACGCCCGTCAATGCATGCAGTCCAGTCGTCTGGTCGAGCGGCGAGAAAGCTATGCGAAGCGGTCCGGAATTAGGCTCCCCAGTAACGGACATCAACCCGCTGAAAGCTTGCATCATTACTTCATAACCAGGTTGATCGCCTAAGGGGCCATTCTTGCCAAACCCGGAAATCGAACAATAGATAAGCTTTGGGTTTATTGCCCTGAGGGCATCCGCACCAATACCGAGACGATCTGCTACATTAGGTGCCAAGCTTTCTACAACAACGTCGACTTCCGGCACCATTTTCAGAATAATGTCGAGGCCGGCTTGCGATTTTAGATTGACCGAAATACTCCGCTTATTGGCGTTCATGGCCAAGTAGGTCGCCCCATCATCACCAACGAATGGTGGAATGGAACGCGCTCCATCACCTCCGTCCGGATCTTCAACTTTTATGATATCCGCCCCCATGGCACCGAGATATTGCGTACAAATAGGGCCAGCGATGAATTTTGAAAAATCCAGCACCTTAATGCCGCTAAGAGGTCTTGTTTCATCATGAGCCATGGTTTCTGCCTACTAATTGTGTCATTTTAACTCCGAGAGTATTTCATGCGTGTGTTCGCCAATTTCCGGCGCGGCACTCATGTCTTTTCGAGTCCCCAATCCGCCCGGTATTGACATAAACGTGTTGTCAAATAATCCTCGGGCATTCAAGTGCTGGTTCTGACGGACTTCGTTCGGATTGCTCACGGGCGCAAAAGGTACATCAGACTGGCCAAGTGTTTTCACCCACTCCTCAAGACTATGCTGCTTAAAAATGTGTACCAGCTCTGCGTGAAGCGCAGCAGCTGCAGAGTGATCCTTTGTGATTTGTTCAACAGATTCAAATCGATTATGTAAATCATGTCGATCAATAGCGGCGCAAAAACTTAAAAAAAACTTTTCTTCCACTAAAGCTATGGATAGTTCTCTTCCATCCTTCGTTTCGAACACGTCGTTAGCAGGATGAATATGATGCCAAGTTGGTTTGTCTGAATCGACACCCGCCATTCGAACTTCCGACCAATGCAATGCCGCTTCGGCAATCGACAGGTCGATACGGCTTCCTTTTCCAGTTTTGTCGCGCTTACGGACTGCAGCTGAAATATTCACGGTCGCATATAAAGCCGCAGTAAGGTCAGCAACAGGCAATCCACTTCGATGAGGCTTTTCATTCCAGGATGCAGGCACAAAAAGCGCCCCCGACATCGCTAGATAATTAATGTCATGCCCGGGCAAAGCTTTGTATGGACCTGTCTGCCCATATCCTGAAATCGAAACATAGATGAGATCCGATCGAACTGCCGACAAGGCATCATATCCAATTCCAATCCTGTCAGCTACTCCGGGACGAAACCCTTCAAGGACCACATCCGATGATGAGACAAGCTTCAACAAATCAGAGTGCGCATCTGAATCTTTTAAATCAATTGTGATGCTCCGTTTACCTCGATTAATATGCTCAAACATGGCAGGGAGAATATTCCGTAGGTAATCACCGCTTCCAGGCCGCTCGACTTTAATGACATCCGCTCCGAGATCGGCTAGCAACAATGTCGCAAACGGTCCGGGCAGAAGCCAGGTAAAATCAAGTACCCTAAGTCCGGCCAATGGTAAATCAGATGGACAAACAAGCCCTTCATCCTTACTGGCATTCATTTAACGCCCCTTCCTTCTTATCTTACTTGGCAATAATCTGCTGAATTTCATCTGAAATTCAGCAGTTTTAGTTACCGCAAATATCTAATTACGCGGAAGAATGCCTGGGAAATACAGGAGTTCGCTTCTCACGATGTGAAGCCACACCTTCACGAGCCTCCGGCCCAGTGAATCCCAACATCTCCAATGCAGTGGAGGTATCATATGAGGGGCCGGCCATACGCAGCCAATTATTAAGAGAATATTTTGTCCAACGGATAGCACTCGGCGCTCCATTTACGAGGCGAGTTGCGATTTCAATTGATTTTTTCTCAAGCTCTTCTTCTGGCACACAAAGTGAGACCAACCCGGCATCGGCAGCTTCTTGTCCATTCATTGGCTCACATAAAAGCAAATGATATTTAGCTCGTGCCATTCCACAAAGGAGGGGCCAAATAATCGCCGCATGGTCGCCTGCTGCAACGCCAAGCCGAGTATGTCCGTCAATTATTTTTGTTGTGGGTGTCACAATCGAAATATCGGATAAAAGTCCCGCAACAAGTCCTGCACCGACCGCCGGACCATGCATTGCAGAAACAATTGGTTTGTTGCAATTGATGATATTGTAAACTAGGTCCCTGGCTTCTTTCCAAACGCGAACTCGCGCATCGTAATCCGATATAATTTCCTCAATCATCGAGAAATCTCCACCGGCAGAAAAACCCTTGCCCGCACCCCTCAGAATTACCGCGCTGATATCCGGGTCGGCATCAATATCTCGCCAAATCTCAGTAATCTCGGCATGCCCTTCCGCATCTAACGAGTTTAAACTTTCCGGACGATTGAGAGTTATTCTCAGTATGCGATCCCCGGGTCGGTCAAACGCAAGCTGATTGTATGCTTCATAGTCTATTCTCATTGTTTAATTCCCTTTCAAGTTTTTTATTTCTAGATTTCTGAATTTGCTTCAGTCACGCGAATGATGCCGTGGGCAAGTAATGTATTCGTTTCCTCCTCACTCACCTCGATTTCACGCAGAATCTCAACACTGTTTTCTCCAAGCAATGGAGGAGCAGAACGAGGTCGTCTGCTATACCCTGCAAACAAAACAGGCATGGAAATCCCCTTTACGTTACCGGCCGCTGGATGAGGGAGATTCTCGATCATTTCACGAGCCACGGCTTGGGGATGTTGGAGTGCCTCACTTACATTATGAATAGGAGAATTTGGTACTCCGGCGTCAGATAATATCTCCGTCCACTCTGAAACAGTCTTTTTAACAATCTCATCAGCAACCAATCGAACCGTTTCATCAAAACGAGCCACACGCGCAACGTTTGTTGCATATCTAGGGTCACTAGCAATATCGTCAAAGCCTAACGCCTTGCACAGCTTCTGCCATAGCTTGTCGTTTCCGCAAGCGATCAAAATATAACCGTCACTCGCAATGAATGCTTGATAGGGGCAAAGAGAGTCATGACCAGACCCGGCGCGCTCTGGCACACGCCCATCCGTCCAATACCCCTGCGCAGTATATGAAAGAAACGAAAGGGCCGTCTCATACAGAGAGGTTTCTATTAGCTGCCCCTGACCGGTTTGGTCACGGTGGCGGAGGGCCGCCAATATGCCAAGAGCCGTATGAATACCGGTAGTTTGATCCAGAGGAGAAAAAGCACTTCTTGCCGGTGCTCCTCCTTTCTCGCCGGTAATGCTCATGATACCGCTAAATGCCTGTATCATAACATCATATCCGGGTGAGTTCGCCAAAGGACCACTACGACCAAATCCGGATATACTCGCATAGATAAGATCGGGCTTGATCTGCTTCATTGAGTCGTAATCTATGCCAAGACGCTGCGTTACGCCCGTTCTGAAGCTTTCAACAAAGATATCGCTCTTCGCAACAAGTTTCCTTAGAATTTTCTTGCCCGGGCCTGTCTTCAAATCCAGTGCCAAGCTTCTTTTGTTTCTGTTACAACTCAGAAATACGGCACCATCATACCCGTCTATGGGGGGCCAGCTACGTGTATCATCTCCACCTTCACACGGTTCAATTTTGATCACGTCTGCCCCGAGATCACCCAGATATTGAGTGCAAACTGGACCAGCGAGTACTTTAGACAAATCAATTACTTTAAGTCCTGCAAGAGGACTAAATCGCTTAATCATGAAGCTATCCATTTATGATTTTTGTTAGTCCGGCGTTTTTGACAGCGTCTTTTATTTCTTCAACTGCTTCCGGATTAATTAGTGAAGACGTGTCCCCGGGGTTCTCTCGAAGACAGGCGGCTCTCACCATACGACGCATTACCTTCATGTTCCGAGTTTTCGGGAGATCCGCTACCGGAAGAATAAAAGAAGGGCGATAAGGCGCTCCCAGACCCTCAACAACCGCGGCTTCCAAAACGTCCATCAGGTCTTTATTCCAGGAACAATCCGGCATCAACACGACGACGCAGCCTACACTTTGCCCCTTGACGGAATGAGGTATTCCGATAACTGCGGCTTCGGCAACCATACCGGTACCGGCGAGCAATCCCTCAATCTCGGCCGGTCCGGTGCGTTTTCCGGCTATTTTTAAGGTATCATCAGATCGGCCAAGAATGAACCAGAAGCCCTCGTCATCTCTAACTGCCCAGTCGCCTTGACGCCACAAGCCAGGAAAATCTTGCCAGTAACTCTCTAAATAGCGGTGATCATCCTGCCACAAGCTTCGGCTAAGCCCCATAGAAGACCCACGTAGAACGAGTTCTCCTACAACATTGTCAGGTACAGACTTTCCGGTCTCGTCGACAATGTCAGCCTGCATGCCTGGTATAGCTGTAGTGAAAGCACAAGGCTTCATAGCGTGGAGGACCGTACCCACAAGTATCCCGCCACCGACTTCAGTTCCGCCCGAATAGTTTAGGATTGGTATCCGGCGACGACAGACTTTGTCGAAAACCCAATTCCACGCATCCGCAGTCCATGCCTCTCCAGTAGAAACCAAAACCCGGAGAGACGATAGTTTTCTATCTTCAACACCAGCGCCATCTGCTTTCATAAATGAGCGGGCAATCGTCGGCGCCAACCCCAGAAATGAAATTTGATGTTCATCAATAAGACGCCACATGCGTCCTGCATCTGGAAAGTCAGGTCCGCCTTCAACGATAAGAGTTGTTGCTCCGGAATTAGTTGCGCCAACAGCAATCAAGGGTCCTACAAGCCATCCCATATCGCTTATCCAGAGCAACCTGTCTGTCGATTTGAGATCAAGCATTAGCCCCATATCCAGTATTAGCTTGGCTAGAAATCCGACATGTGTATGAACCGTTCCCTTAGGCTTTCCGGTAGTGCCGGAAGTATACATGAGCATCAGCGGGTCATCCGCGTTTGTCTCCTCGATATGGCTCGCCCCTGTACCCTTAGCGATCAGTTCGTCATAGTTATAATCTCGATCATAGGTCTCCACTCCGGCGCAGATCGCCCGCTTGAGCACAATTACTCTTTCAAGTTGAGGGAGATTCGTTGCCACCTCGTCAACAACGGACTTCATTTCGACGAGACGCCCACGCCGAATGGTTCCATCGACGGTTATGATGGCACTAGCACCCGCATCTTTAAGACGATCCGTAAGAGCGGCTGCACCAAACCCGGAAAAAAGCGGCAGCACAATCGCACCAATTTTTGCTGTTGCCAGAAAGGCTGCGAATGCCTCTGGCAAATTAGGAAGATAAAGCCCGATTACGTCACCCCGGGAACACCCAATTTCCCGCAAGCCATTTGCAAGAGCATCAACCTCATCGGAAAGCCGTTGATACGTCCATGTCTGAGTACTCCCGTCTTCCTTTTCGTAGACGATGGCATCAGATTCCCAAATGGGCGTATGCTTATGGCGAGCAAGGCAATTTTGAGCGATATTTGCCTTTCCTCCAATACACCACGAAGTAAACTCCGGCCCTCGTCGTTCATCTCGCAATTCTTTATATGGAGCCTGAAAGTCGATATTTTCGAGAATCGCTTCCCAGAACCATTCTGGCTCTAGCTCAGCTTTCTGTTGCAATTCAGCATAATTGCCGATGCCATGGCGCTCCATAAATGCAACAAGATTACTATTTGAAATAATTTCTGCATTTGGGCGCCAAACAACATCTGAAGTCATTTTTGAGTCTCCTCCTTAGCCGAATTTGTTCTTCTCTGGCTTGGAGATTTCTTCATGAATGCCTTTCTGCGAGCGATCACAACAACTTCGTCACGCTGGTTATAGCCTCGGGTTTCAAACTCGACGATACCCGCGTCCGATCTTGATTTTGAATCCCTTTTTTCGACCACTGTCGTCTCAGCACGCAAGGTATCGCCAATACGAACAGGTTTAGGGAAATCAATCCGGCCAAATCCGAGATTTCCGAGGGTGGTTCCAAGTGTTAGCTCTGTGACACCCACACCAACCGCGAACCCCAAGGTATAGATACTGTTGACGACGCGAGTCCCAAATAGCTCTCCTTTTGCGAACTCCTCGTCGAGATGAAGGGGCTGAGTATTATGCGTAAGCGCTGTAAACAGAAGATTGTCCGTTTCCGTTACTGTGCGACGAATTGAATGTTGGTAGGTGTCGCCAATGATAAGCTCCTCATAGTATCGACCAGAATGATGTGCGTTTGACATGGTTCCTCACTTGCTTTTGATTTTTTGGTTGAGTGAAATTATGCTGCGGGCCGTTTCGATGTGGGCCAGATCAATATGATCTCCCTCAAACATCAAGGCACCGCGCCCATCCCTCTGTGCGGCTTCGAAGGCAGCTATCATTCTTGAGTAGTAGGCGATCTCAGTGTCTGAGGGCGTATAGATATCGTTAATTACAGCTACATTCGATGGATGCAGGGCAAGTTCCCCATGAAAACCGAGTTGCCGGTTTCCTTTAACCCATTTTTCGAGTCCAGCCATATCGTGGACGTCTTGCCACAATCCACCAATTGCAACCTTCCCTGCGGCGCGTGCGGCAGAGATGGAACTGGACCGCATATAAAGTGTTTCTGTGCCTTCTATAGTCCACTGAAATCCCAGAGATCTTGCGACATCTCCATTCTTTGCACTCGCAGCAACTACCAGCGCCACTCGGGGATGTGATGCGATTTCATATGCTTTTATAATTGCCGACGCTGTTTCCAATACCGGCGCCAACGCAATCGAACCGGGTTTCAGCCCTTTCCGGAATTCAGCTTCACCTATAAGCGCATCTACTAACGATATATCATCGATTCCGCTGACTTTCGGAAGCATAAGCCCTTCAACTCCCGGACAGGTCAGGGCGAGGATATCATCAAAATCATACATATAATTTGAGCGGTTAATACGGATATAAACCCGCTGACCGGCGTCCGTCAGTGACGGTATCATTGAGGCAGAATTTTCCCGCGCAAGCTCCTTATCCTTAGTTGGCACACTGTCCTCAAGGTCAAGAATTACTGCATCTGCCCCAAATGTCGGAGAGCGCTCAATCCAGGTAGGCTTGTTTGCCGGGATAAAGAGCATTGATCGTATCGGATCCATATCAAGAGTCCCCTAGTAAGATTTTGGCAGGCCGAGCTTTTTCTCTGCGATACTGCACAAAATTAGTTGCGGACTAATCGGAGCTACGCGGAAAATCATGATCTCGCGCAGCAATCTTTCAATATGAAACTCTTTGGCATATCCAAATCCGCCATGAGTAAAGAACGCATTCTCACATGCTTTAAAGGCTGCTTCTGACGCAAAGTATTTCGCGGCATTGGCTTCGGGACCGCATGGCAGACCACTGTCATATAGTTGGGCTGCACGAAATGCCATCAAATGGGCTGCCTCAAGCTCAATCCATGATTTAGCAAGAGGATGTTGAATTCCTTGGTTCTGGCCAATTGGGCGGTCAAATACGATACGTTCTCGCGCATAGTTAGCGGCACGCGACAAAGCCGATCTGCCCACGCCGACGGCCTCCGCCGAAACCAGAATTCGCTCCGGATTCATACCATGGAGAATACATTCAAAACCGCGACCTTCTTCTCCAATCATATCTTCGGCTGGAACAGGGAGGTCGTTTATAAATAATTCATTCGAGTCGACTGCTTTTCGACCCATCTTCGGAATATCTCTGACATCGACATAGTTTCGATCGAGTTTTGTGTAGAACAGAGTCAGACCCTCAGTTGGTCTTTTGACATCCTCCAATGGCGTGGTTCGCGCAATGATCAACATATGATCTGCTACTTGAGCAGTGGATATCCACACCTTCTGCCCCGAAATGTAATAGGTGTCGCCGCGTCGTGTAGCTTTGGTTTTCAATTTCGTCGTATTCAGGCCAGTCGTAGGCTCTGTCACGGCGAAACAAGCTTTTGTTTCCCCTTTGATAAGCGGAGTCAACATTCGGGATTTCTGTTCGTCGGTACCGAACACAACTACAGGATGCAATCCGAAAATATTCATGTGAATTGCAGAAGTTGCGCTTAATCCGCCTCTTTCCGCAACAACCTGCAAAATTGCAGCCGCTTCAGATATTCCCAGCCCGGCTCCACCGTAAGCTTCCGGCATAGCAATCCCTAGCCAACCGTTTTGGGCCACTTCCTGATAAAACTCCTCCGGAAAACGGCCGTCATTATCCCGATCAAGCCAATACTGATCATCAAATCCCTCACACAGCGAATAAATCTGGCGTTGCAGATCCTCAAATCGCTCATCAAACTGGAAATCCATCAATTCCTCCATTGTTCTATTTATCGAATACAATTCTATTTTTAGAACGTCAATACGAAAAATTTATGTAAACCGAATTACATAAAAATAGAATGGAGGTGGAGTTATGAAATCCAGCCGCAATCTCAAACACACAGAAAGTGCAGAATTCCGGCCTACATTATGCTATTTGGCTTATATTCAGCTCTCGCCGCTTCAGCCCATTAGGGGTGATCATGCATAAACTTCCGGACTGAGAAAAAAAGCGCTATTTTGAATAGCGAATCTTCAAAAAAATTAATTCCGCTCAATCGTAGTTGAAAATCATTTCAATCTGACACTCACGCAAGAAAGCAAGATTTAAGTTAATAATATTATATATTTCTTTATGTTAGATAAAATACCGAGTTATCAATGCTTCAGATTGTCCAGTATCAGGTAATTGTACTAGTTACTAGATACACTCAAACAAATCAGGATTACGCCATTAAAATTTGGCCAAAAAAATTGACAAATATATTTTTTTTGAATAGCGTTCTAAATTATGAACTAAGAGCGAGGGGAAAAATAATGATACAGAAGCGTCGAAATAACACCTGGACACACTTGCCAATGGAGGGCAATACGAGAAATTTACATCTCTCACGCCCGAAATCGGAGACCTTTTGGTCGAGAGCTGGAAAAGCCGGCAAAGCATTGGCGTTTGTCGCGGCATGTTTGACAACAATGTCCAGCGCGGCCGCTCAAGAACAGCAAACACTGAAATACGCATATGTGCTTCCCGCAACACATTATTTGTGGACTGAAGGCGCCAAAATTTTTACTGAAGAGGTAACCGCTGGCACGAACGGTAACGTAGCGTTTGAAGTCTACCCAGCCGCCCAGCTCGGAAAAGACAATTTGGCCGTCCTAAATTCAGGCCTGGCCGACCTTGCCTTGATTATTCCTTCTTATTCTTCGGACAAAATGCCCTTGTCAACAGTATCGGAATTACCGGGGATGTACGCCGATTCTTGCGAAGGAACATCCAAGTTTTGGGAGATTGCCAAGCCCGGTGGAATTTTGTACGAAGAAGAATTAAAACCACTTGGATTGTATCCTCTTTTTGCTGCCGTATTAATTCCTTATCGCATTCTTACTTCCTCGAAGGAAGTTTCCAAAATTGAAGATCTTGATGGACTGAAAATACGAGCTAACGGCAGCGCAATGAACAAGACCATGCACGCGCTGAACGCCGTTCCTGTTCGCGCTTCTTCACCAGAACTTTATGATGCTGTTTCACGTGGAACGGTTGACGGAGCCTTGTTTACTCTTAACGCTCTCGAACAATACAGCTTGGATCAAGTCTTGAACTATATGGTGGAGGGCCCTCAACTTGGTTCCGCCGGCATCATCATTGCAATGACAGAAAAAAAATGGAACACGCTGTCGGCGGAAACACAAAAGGTCATGACGAACGCAGCCGAGATGACGCAAAAGCGGCTTTGTAAATGGATGGACGAAGATGAAAAGAAAGTCCGCAATAAACTTGTCTCCTCCGGAAAATTAAAGCCCAAGACGCTCACTGCTGAGGAGATAGCCGAATGGCATCAGCAAGTCGAAAGTGTTGCAGCAGACTGGGCTAATGAGATGAATGGCGTTGGGAAAAAGGGGAAAGAAGTCCTCAAAGCATTCCAACAAGCAAACTCCTCCCAGTAGTCCTGTTCAAAAAATGTTGATTGAATAAGTAACTAAATTTGAAGATCAATCAACCGAGCAAAGACTCTTGCCGCCCTCAATTGAGGGCGGCATTATCAAAGTCTTAGTGAATTAAAAAAAGAAAAAGTGGTGAACAAGAAATCTCTCTTTTACCACGAGCAGGGAGCAAAGATGGAATCGATCATCAGGCGGCTAGAACAAGTGGCGCTCACAATAACAATAGGGGCCATGATAATCCTCATGATTGTGATCAGCCTCGACGCGGTGCTCCGATACAGTATAAATTCGCCAATTCAATGGGCCGCCGATCTTGCTACATACTATATCATGAGCATTCTGATATATTTCGCCTTGTCGCCTACTTTTCGTTCGGGTGATCATATCAGGATTACACTGATCAGCGCCCATCTTCCTGATCGCATGAAAGCTATTTCAGAATTCATGGGTACAACGCTCGCAGCTATAGCATTTTTTATAATCGCTTACGGAGCGACGTCACATGCTATCGACGGTTTTTTTCGCAACGAATTTCTGCCCGGATATATTATGTGGCCTGGCTGGCTCTCATATCTGCCAATTGCAATCGGTGCAGGAATACTCTGCTTAAGATTCATTCATCACCTTTATATGTTGGTTAAATTCGGACGAGATAATTATGTCTGTCTTGAGGACGAGGCTGTAGAATGATCGCCACAGTAATTTCACTTCTGCTACTAGTCCTTTTGGTTTTTGGAATCCCTATAGGCTTTGCATTAGCCATTTCAGGCATGATTGGATTATATTGGGTCGGCGGAACTTCAGCGGCTATCGCTATATTGTCTAGCATGCCCCGTGATACAGCTATGACATTCGAGTTTGTTACGATCCCGATGTTCCTGCTAATGGCTGAATTCGTACTTCGTTCTGGAATCGCAGACGATCTGTTTAACTCAGCTGCCGCCTGGTTCGGGCGAGTACGAGGAGGACTTGGGATGGCCACCGCGCTTGCAGGCGCTGGATTCGGCGCTATATGCGGCTCGTCAACTGCGGCGGCCGCAACGCTCTCCTCAACATCTCTGCCTGCTATGAGGAAACGTGGTTATGAACCTCGAATGGCCGCCGGAGTAGTCGCGGTTTCAGGGACACTTGCCATGCTCATCCCACCGAGTATTGCAATGGTGGTTTATGGCCTTCTTGCAGACGTCAACATCGCCAAACTCCTGATAGCCGGTGTCGGTCCGGGGATTCTGATAATGATGACGATCATGATCACAACGTATCTTTTGGCGTGGCAAGATCCTAAACGTGCGCCGCTAGGCGCACGTGTGCCTTTGCGTGAAAAGATTTCTACACTACGAAAAGTCGGACCAATCTTGGTGTTGTTCTTATCCGTAACCGGAGTTATCTATACCGGTATTGCCACACCTACTGAAGCGGCCGCTTTGGGAGCACTCGTTTCAGCCATCATCTACTTTACTAGAGGCAAAAGGACCCCAGGTGAAGTATATTCACTCATATCCCGAGCCGTTAAAACCACATGTATGCTCGCAATCATTATGCTTGGAGCTCATATTTTCTCGGTTTTCTTTGCTCTCACACAAACTACCCAAAATCTCGTAGGTTGGGTAGGAAGCCTGCCATTAGACCCATGGATGATTCTGATTGTTTTAGTTTTGATCTATATAGCACTTGGCTGCTTCTTGGACCAAATGGCAATTCTTGTTCTAACAGTTCCAATTGTTGCTCCGGTTGTGGCATCACTTGGTTTCGATCTCGTGTGGCTAGGCGTTATAATAATAGTTTGTGCAGAAATTGGTATGGTCACTCCACCTTTTGGACTGAATTGTTTTGTTGTAGCTAAATATTCAGATACCTCGTTGCTGGATGTCTTTATGGGAACATTCCCACATGTCATCGCGCATATTGTAGCCATCGCTATTTTGCTGCTCTTACCCGAGCTAACACTATGGTTACCGGATCAAATGCATTAACTTCCTCTGCTCCGTTTGTGGCCTATAAAGTTACTCAGGCTCCCTTATTTGTATTAACCGACCCCAGTCGTAAAGAAAGCTTCTCTGCGGCCTGTTGTATTGCATCGATATATAAAGCCGAGTTTTTGCGGCCCCTCTCCAATGGAGCTCCAATATTCAAAGCGAAGGCAATTTTCAAGTCAATATCAAATACTGCTGCAGAAAAGCCCGCGACATCTTCGGAAGTTTCTCCGAAGGTAGTTGAAAATTTGTCTTTCTTTACCTGCATTATGATAGATTTTAGGTCTTCGACATTTGTCACAGTATTCTGAGTAAGTTTCTCAAAAGGCGCTGTGGAAAGATAATCCAAAATCCACTGAGGAGATTGAAAAGCCAATAATATCCGGCCAGCTGCACTACAATAAAGTGGCCGACTTGTCCCAATCGGAACAGTATAACGTATCGCGCTGGTACTTTCCGTCTTATCCACATAAACAACGCGCCGCAACTCATCATCTAGTACTGCCAGGACTACCGTTTCCCCCGTTTCAACAGAAAGATCACGCATGATAGGTCTAGCCACTTTAGGGAGCGACAGGTTCGGTATTATGGCCATCGCAAGTCGATGAGCCGCAGGCCCAAGCGTATAATTGTTGGATTCATGTTGAAGATATCCATGTTGTGTTAAAGCGCGAAGTAATCCCAACAGACTGCTCTTAGGCATCTCCAGGTCCTGACTTAACTGAGCCAACGTGGTAGCCTCGGGCTGAGCCGATATTCTCTCTATTAGTTGCAATGTCCTGAGAGTAGAACGCGGCCCCTGGTAAGCTGGAGATGGCTTAGATTTTTTCTTGGTAACCTTTGAAGATAGCGCCACTGAATTTCTCATTAATATTGGTTTAAATCTCGGGTATTCTATCAGGAAGCGGGCGGTGTTGTCAGAGAAAAACCATTATAATGAAATAACCAAACTATTCGGGACAATTGCCCAAAAAGAGGACGACACCAAAATCTCTCTAGCACTTATGATTGTATGCCTGGCGCCCTCCATCATTGAGGGAATTCTTGCAGGCCGCCAGCCCGAGACGCTGACTGTTAGGTCCCTCAAGAGAATAAACCCTCTTCCAACCGACTGGAATGAGCAGCGAAAGCATCTCGGTTTCCATCAATAGACTATCTTAATATACCATGGACTGGACCCTGAAACAGGGCGACAGAGACGAATGCCGATTTACGGCTTTAATGCTCCTATTGATGTGTCTCTGTTCACGGAGGGTATCACCAAAGGCCCCGGAACTGCGGCGTTCAGGGGCGAACCTGGATTGGACCAGGGTTCGCCTCTGAATGAGTGGTGGAGGTAGCAGTCAGAAGCGAACCCGTCTCCACCTATTTCCCTGATAAACAGGGAAAATACGGGGAATTTAGCTATTTCAACGTAAATTCCTCTTAGAATACGTGATAACTCTCTATTCTCATTATTGTTTTTCCTTATTCCCTAAAAAAGTTAACAGGGAAAATTAGACATGTATCAGGGAGATTTTTTTAAACAGGGAAACAAAATTAGCGATCATCCCGGAAATTTTATGTTGTCAGGCACTTATGAATTTTTCAGGTGAAAGTGCTTTCTGAGCTCAGTTTTCAGGATCTTCCCGTAATTACTTTTTGGCAATTGATCGACGAAAAAATACTCCTTGGGCCGCTTGAACCTGGCAATATTATTCAGGCAAAGATTCTCGAGTTCTTCCGTTGTAATGGATGCTCCTTCCCTCAGCACGACAAAGGCAACGACTTCCTCGCCCCAGTCCGCCTCAGGACGGCCGATTACAGACACCTCTTCCAGGCGGCTGTCCATGAGCAGCACTTCTTCAATCTCACGCGGATATATATTGGTTCCACCGCTAATTATCATATCTTTGGAGCGGTCCTTCAGGGTGAGAAATCCGTCTTCATCCAAAAATCCGACATCTCCTGTATGGAGCCATCCATTTCTGATTGTCCGGCTCGTAGCCTCCGGATCATTCCAGTAACCCGCCATGACGACATCACTTTTTAAGACAATCTCGCCAATTTCTCCGGTCGGAACTTCATTGTCCTCTTCGTCGACAATTCTGACTTCCACCCCTGTGCGCGGCAAACCAACACTTGAAAGTCGCTTTTCATATTTCGGGTTATCATAGTCTGCATGCAATTCCTTGCTGAGACTAGTGCCAGTGTTCGGCGATTCGCCCTGTCCGAAAATCTGCACAAAACAGGGTCCGAATGTGGCAATGGCGCGTTTCGTATCCTCCAGATACATAGGGGCCCCGCCATAATAGATTGTCTTGATATTCTCGGACCTGGCTTCGCTTGCCTTCGGATGATTCGTCATCCGCGTCAGCATCGTCGGCGCAGCCATGAAGGTTGCGTTCTTATAGGTTTCAAGAAGGCCGAAAATCTCCGCCACATCAAATCCACCGCTTTCCGGCACGATATGATGTGATGCCTTTATTAGATGCGGAAGGGCGTAAAGACCATCCGCATGAGACATCGGAGCCGTGTGGAAATAGTTATCCTCCGGTGAAGGTTGATCTATATCCGCGTAGTATCGCAATGTCATAGCGAGCAAGGTTTGATGGGTGAGTGTTGCCCCCTTTGGGCGTCCAGTTGTTCCGCTGGTATAGAATATCCACGCTGGATCCGTGGCAGAGACATCAACCTTGTTGATAGGCGCGTGTTTGATCAGAGTTTCATATTCATCATCATTAACACAGATAACCTGTTTAAATCCATCGACCGTACCAAGGGACTCGCTAACGCCCTCCGTCAGGTTTTCAGTGACAAAGCAGATTTTAACGCCGGCATGATCCAAGATGTAGGAGAACTCCTTTGGATGAAGTTTTGAGTTCATCGGCACAACACAGAGCCCCGCATGCCAACAGGCAACCAAAATTTCAAGATATTGCGGTGTATTCGTCATCGCAAGACCAACGCGATCACCCACGCTTAACCTAAGTTCGCCACGTAACGCTCCGGCGAGGCCGGTGACACGATCCGAGAACGCGCGGTAGGTATGCAATCGCTTCGTTCCGAGAGAGACAGCCGGCTTGTCGCCATGAACATTGGCAACGCTGGGTAAAAAGCTGGAAATATTCATTACATCATTTCCCCATTCTTTTTGCTTTTTCAGGGTTATTTGTTCCCTCAGGCCGCACGCGCCTGGGGAAGCTAGATCGCCCGCTCCTTGTCCGTCCAGTAGCTCGTACGAATATCCTTCTTGCGCACTTTTCCAACCGGTGTGCGGGGTAGACTTTTCCAGATTTCGACGGACTTCGGAGCCTTAACACTGCCAAGATTTTTCTTGCAGAGGTTAATAATTTCCTCTTCCTCAAGCGTGCAGCCTGGTTTCAACTCAATCACCGCCTTCACGGCTTCACCCCATTTTTCGTCGGGTACGCCTACCACCGCACAATCCTGAACGGAAGGATGCCCCCAAATCACTTGCTCGATCTCACTCGGGTAAACATTGAAACCACCGGTAATGATCATGTCTTTCTTCCGGTCGACAATGTACACATACCCGTCTTCGTCGATATATCCGATATCGCCGGTATGGTGCCAATCGAATGTGGAAACCTCCGCAGTTGCTTCTGGATTTTTATAATAGCCTGTCATCACCAGATTGCCTTTAACGACAATTTCCCCGCGCTCATTCGGCGGCAGGAGATTGCCCTCATCATCCATGATCCGGACACGGGTCTGCAGGGTTTGGCGCCCGCAACTCGCCAGACGCTTTTCCTTTGTATTACTTCCTATTACAAGGTGATCTTGAGGTGATAAATAGGTGCAAAACATCGGTGCCTCAGCTTGCCCGAATGACTGGCTCATGACCGGACCAAAGATATCCAGACATTCCTTCAACTTATCAACTGACATGGGTGCCGCCGCGTAGATAAAATGCTCCAGACTGCTGTATTCATATTTCTTCACGTCCGGATACGCGAGTAGCATGTAAATTGCCGTCGGCGGAAGGAAGAGATGTGTGACGCCTTCGCTCTCGATTGTCTTCGCAACCATTTCCGCATCAAACTGCGGAAGAATTACCTGAGTTCCGCCATTCGCCATAGAGAGAATAGCGAGGACACCTGCCGCATGGGACATCGGGGCAACGACCAGATGAACCGGCGGTTTCTTCATAGGCATCGTAGTATAGAAAGCCGTAATCATGGCATCCCAAATACGATTGCTCCAAAGCACACCCTTGGGAAGGCCTGTTGTTCCGCCAGATGAAAAGATAGAGGCTAATGTGTCCTGATCACTCGGGATATCCGGATCGGTGCTCTCCTCGCCTTCTATCAAGTCTTCCAGATAGACGCCGCGACCACCCGACTTATCGATACAGATGAAATGCCGGATTTTCGGGCAAAGCTTGGCAAATTCTCCGGCTTTTTCCTCAAATTCACTATGATAGAAAAGAACTTCGACATCGCAGTTATCGAGGATATAGGCGTTTTCCTTGACTTCATTTTTCGCGTTGAGTGGGACCCATACGACGCCCGCGCGTAACATACCAAGGCAACATTCAAATGCCGGCACGGCATTGGAACTGAAAACAGCGCCTTTCGCCTGAGGCTTTACGACCATCCGAATAAGAGCATTAGCAATCCTGTAATTTCGCTCCTGCACATCCGCATAGCTTCGAGAAATACGGCTGTCCTTCAGGCAAGTCCGTTCCGGATCCAGCGCAACACCACGATCGAAATAGTCTATTACGCGCATGACTGTTTTTCCCGTCTTCGATTAATTCTTCTGCAATATGGTGATGCAGGCAGCGGCTTCTTCATAGCCCAGGAACCCACCTCCGTTTTCGGCTATGGCTGTCCGCGCTCCCTCCACCTGACGAGGGCCCGCCTCCCCGCGCAGTTGGGTTACGAGTTCATAAACCTGCGCGAGGCCGGTTGCCCCAATGGGATGACCACGGGACTCCAAGCCCCCGGAGGGATTGACAGGAATGCGCCCGCCAACTGTCGTATGACCTTCCTCGGACAGGCGGCCGCCTTCCCCAAACTCACAGAATCCCAAAGCTTCAACCTGAAGCAGCTCCGCAAAAGCCGTTGCGTCATGGACTTCCGCTACGTCCATATCTTTCGGGGACAGACCCGCCTTTTCATAGGCGGCATTTGCGGCCAGATGGGTGATCTGCTTGTTGAATTCGTCATGCTTGCGGTTTGTGCCCGACCGGAGGACAGACGCCGCGATCCTTACGGCACGTCCCATGCCGATCTGGCGCGCTTTTTCTTCCGAAACCACAATAGCCGCTGCAGCGCCATCACTAATCGGGGCGCACATGGCAAGTGTCAGCGGCCAGGCAACGGGTCGGTCCCGCAGTACTTCTTCCACTGTCATCTTGTTTTGATATTGCGCCTTGGGGTTATATTGGGAATGAGTATGGTTTTTTGCACAAGCGGCCGCAATCTGGGCTTGTGTTATCCCGAATGCGTTCATATGATTACGCGCCAGAGATGCATAGACATCCATAAAGACGCTGCGTTGTCCGCCGTTATCTTCCGCTTCTGGCGGCAACGGCAAGTCTTTTGACATAGCCTGTAACCGGGCAATGGATTCGTCAGCCGTATGGACATCCCACCCACCGTCGAAAACCGCAAAGGAGCGGGCACGGTCCGTCGAGTTCATCTTGTCGGTTCCAATTGCAAGCGCGATATCGCCCTGCCCGGACTGGACAAAGGCACAGGCTGAGTTGAGGGCAGTACTCGCACTGGCGCAGGCATTCTCGATATTGGTAATCGGAATCCCTTCGAACCCAGCAGAACGCAAGGCAATCTGCCCCGGCACCAGATACTGCGCCTCAACTGCCGCCTGGGAGGCGTTTGCAAAAAATGCCGCTTGAATATTCTCTCGTTCCAGACCGGAGTCTTTCAGAGCCTCTTCAACTACTTCAGCAGTCATGTCCTTGACGGAACGGTTCAAGAACTTCCCAAACTGCGACATCCCTATTCCAATGATATATACATCTGACATTCGCTTAACTCCCAATTTTAGAGGCTTATGAGTGCTTCGATTTTTTCCCGTTCTGCCAACAGTTCATCTGTTTTTCCGGACCATCGGATATGTCCGTTATCAATCAGATACTGCCGTTTGGCGAGTTTCAGTGGCACTTTCAAATTTTGCTCGACAAGAAGAATTGCGACGCCTTCCGCGTTGATAAGTTCCATAGCTTTGATGAGATCCGCGACCACCAAAGGCGCAAGACCTTCTGTGGGTTCGTCCAATAGCAACAGCTTCGGATTTGTGAGCAGCCCACGACCGACGGCGAGCATTTGCTGTTCCCCACCAGACAATGTATCCCCGCGAGAATTCATCCGCTCCTTCAGCCTCGGAAATAGATTGTAAACGCGCTCTAGATTCCATGGCCCCTTGCGTCCCATCACTGTCGCAATACGCAAGTTCTCATCAACGCTCAATGTTGCAAAAATTCGCCGATCTTCTGGCACGAATGCGATGCCGGACCGTCCTAGCATCTCGGTGGTCGCATTGGTGACATCGCGGCCTTCGAATTTACGTGTACCAGATTTTATTGGGTTCAGGCCCATGATTGCCTTCAGCAAGGTGCTTTTACCGGCGCCGTTTCGACCGATCAGGGAAACTATCTCGCCATCTCCCACTATGATTGAAACATCATGCAATGCCTGAGCCTTACCGTAGAAGACATTGCAATTCTGCATTTCCAGAATGCTCATTCTTCCTCTCCCAGATATGCGGTTCGAACACGAGGATCACTCTTGATCGTCTCAGCCTCGCCTGACGCCAGTATTTCACCCGCCAGCATGACAATAATCTCATCGGAAATTTCCATTACGACGTCCATGTTATGCTCAATCAGCAAGACTGTGCGCCCTTGCGATACACGACGGATTAATTCGACGGCCTTTTCCGCGACATCATGCCCGACCCCGGCAAGTGGCTCATCCAGCAGTAGAACTTGCGGCTCGCTTAGCAAGGCAAGTCCGATTTCGAGCGCGCGCTGATCCCCATGGGAGAGGCTTCCGGCACTGATATGACCGAAACTCTCGAGTCCAATCTCCTGCAACACTCTTTCGGCATCATTCGCAATCTCTCTGAACTTCCCGACCGGACGCCAGAATGGTTGCAACCTGAAATGATGTGCCTGTGCCGCAAGACGCAGGTTTTCAAAGACCGTCATCTCCGAAAATATCTGGGTAATCTGGAAACTTCGACCAAGGCCTGCCCATGTCCGAGCATGAGGTGGCTGCTTCGTAATCTCCTGTTCATTGAGAAACACGCGCCCGTTGCTGAGTTGGGCGCGCCCCGACAACGCATTCATAAGCGTCGTCTTCCCTGCACCATTCGGCCCTATCAAACCGTACAACAGACCAGGTTTAAACTCATAGCTGACATTGGTTACGGCCTTGAATGCGCCATAGGACACCTCAATATCCTCACAACGCAATACGTGTTTTGCTTGTTCTGCACCGCTCATGACTTGCCCCCCGGCGTGATACGGTCCCAAAGCTGCGTTACCAATCCCGCAATCCCTTTCGGCATCCCAATCGTGCAAATAATGAAGACAAGGCCAAGTATGCCGTACCAGTGCGATGTCTGGGTCGACAGCCATTCACGCATAATCTCGAAAATGGCAACACCGAGAATAGGCCCGAATAACGTACCCATCCCCCCCAGCAGAACCATGATTACGATATCACCGGACGTGCTCCAGTGGAGCATCTGCGGACCGACGTAGAAAATCAGCGAAGCAAGCAAGCCGCCACTAATACCGGCATAAATTCCGGAAATCGTAAAGACTGATCGTTGAAGCCGCTGAACATTAAAGCCGATCTGCTCCGCTCTTACCTCATTGGATTTGATGGCTTTCAATGCTTGCCCCAGTGGCGATATCCGGATAAGGCCGGAAATCAGCAAGGCCAGGATAAACAAAGCTAACAAAAAGAAGTAATAATTTCCGTCATCATAGAAGTCGATCCCGAAAAGGTCTGGACGCGGCACTCCGGCGATACCATCAACACCCCCTGTCAACATCCGGAGCTTGGTTCCCGCCATAATATAAATCAATTGAGAAAGAGCCAGCGTAAGAAGTGCAAAGAACAACCCCGAAACCCGGATCGCAAAATAACTAAATAACAGCGCCACCGCTCCACCAACTACACCGGCGGCTCCGAGCGATGGAATGAAATCCCAGCCCATGCGCATTGTTAGAAGGGAGAGCGTATATGCGCCAACGCCAAAAAATGCCGCATGCCCAAAGGAGAGCATTCCCGCAACACCAAATACCAGATCAAACCCGATCGCGAATATCGACCAGATCAGAATGGCATTCACCAAGCTGACACTCTGTCCATCCGGGAACAACAAAGGCACAGAAATAATGATGGCAACAAGTAATGCCAATAAGCGCTGCGCGTTCATGCCGTCCGCCCCTTACGACTGAATAACCCTTCTGGTCGGAGAATAAGTGTACCGATCAAGAGGATAAATGTGAGAAAATCGACCCAGCTCGGAGCATAACTGTAACCGAGAGCACGCGTCATTCCGATCAACAAGGCTGCCATAACGGCTCCGCGAATATTGCCAAGCCCTCCAATTATCACAACGATGAAGCTATCGATGATAATGTTAAATCCCATCCCAAGCTCGATGGGAAATAACGGACCTGCGGCTGCGCCGCCAAGGGCCGCGAGGCCAGCGCCGAAGGAGAAAACCCCGGTACGAACCAAGGACACATTAATGCCAAGCGTTCGGACCATTTCAGGGTCGCCGCTGGCCGCGCGAATTATCATGCCGTATCGACTCCGATCGAGCATGAAAAATAAAGCTGCAGATACCGCGGCACCAAATCCTATAATAAACAGGCGGTAACTGGGCACCGAACTACCGAACATTTCTATTGCTCCGGACAGCAATTCCGGCGGATACATCTGCTTGTATTCCAGCCCCCACAAAATCCGGACCGCTTCGTCGATGACAAGAATGAAACCAAACGTCAGCAAAAGCTGATAAACATGATCACGGTTATAGACCGGACGAAGGGCAATTCGCTCCATCAGCGCACCAACAACCGCCGCAATAATCGGAGCCGCAATCAGTCCCGCCCAAAAAATTCCAGTGACGTTCACCACCTGAAATGCAAGGTATGCACCAAGCATATATAACGAGCCATGCGCAAAGTTAATTACCCGCAACATGCCGAAAATAAGCGTCAACCCCGCCGCCAGCAAAAACAGCAGCATGCCCATAGAAAGGCCTATCACAATGGTAGACATAACCGGATCACCTAACCTGCAATTAAATGAGGGCGATCGACACGATACGTGCGACCGCCCGGTCTTTTAAATCAGCCTATTCAGCGCACTCGGGAAAGAGTACATCCGGCTGGAAGACGTTCGTAATCTTCATCTTCAGATCAGGGTAAGGGGCCTCACCCTTTTCAACGACACCCCATAGACCAACCTGCAGTGCCTGGTGATCACAAGCACGCATTTCTTTTCGGCCTTCTACAGAATTTTCACGGACACTTCCTTCAAATGCCTTGATCCAATCTTCACGATTCCAGGAGTTAGTGCTGTCAACAACATCCAGAAACCAGCTCATGCCATCGAATGCTTCTCCGGCAAAGCTGTCCGGCCATTCGTTGTACTTCGCACGATATGCTTCTACAAACGCCTTATTGGCAGGATTATCAAAAGAATAGTGATACCGAACACCTGAGGCGGCACCTATTGAATCGGGCCCAACTGCCGCTGCCAGAACTTCATCCTGCAGGACGGGGCCAAACAAGGTCTTGGTCTTACCGAGGCCCGCCTGACCGGCCTGCTTCAGGAACGTAACGCCATCGCTGCCCGTAACAATAAGGACAACGCCATCGGCATCCGTCTTGGCGATTTTATCAATAATAACGGAGTAATCACGATTGCCTAGCGGGGCATAATCAACGCCGATGATTTCGACGCCAGCTTCCTTAGCTGCCGCGCTGTAGGCTTCCAAACCATCACGGGTGACGGCATAATCAGCGCCAACCGCGTAGATTTTCTTCAGACCCGCCGCCTTGGTGTATTCCATCGCCATGCGGATTTCCATGCCAAGCGTGTTAGATGTCCGGAAAGTATAGCGATATCCGTTGGCGCGCGTGATTTTATCATCTGCGGAGATTGTAACCAGAAGCGGAATTTTACGTTGCTCCGTAATACCTTGCAAGGCCGCCGTAGAAGCAGAGCTTGCGGCCCCAAAAATCATCTGGGCGCCGGAGGAAATCAGGCGCGTCGCTTTCTGTACCGCAGGCTGAGGCTTCGTTTCACTATCTTCCCAAGTCACTTCGACCGGCTTGCCGAGCACTGTGCCGCCGCGCATTTCAATTGCCAGCTGGGCGCCCTGCTTCATACCCTTTCCAATAATTCCGTATGGTCCGGAAAATGGCAGCACTGCACCGATCTTGAAGGCATCCGGATCATCCGCATATACAGGAGATGCCCCGGCAACGCTAATGAGCGCAGCACATGCCACACCCATCATGGTGGATTTAACTATATTCATTATGTCTCCCTTTAATTAGTGGTTTTTACCGGCTTTTTGCCGAACCGATTTGATACTTTTTTTAATTTCAGTGTGCGCAAGACACCCGCCGCACACTTTCCCCAAAGCCGGTGAAATTGTATAACAGGATAACTGTTTAAGTCAATTTATATGTTATATACAAACAGAAAATGTCGCATGGTATATTCTAGTAAATTTTTCATCGCCCAAAATGAAACTTGGATCACTCATAACAGACGGTATTTTTCGGAAAATCGCCACCTATCTACACCCGTTTATGTCGACTGAAACTGTTTCAACTGGTTCGACGAAGTTGCTCAAATTCCCGGCATACCCATACGTAGCCAACACCCCTTTCGAAATTATAATATAACAAATATATTGATATAATAAGGCTAACTGTCTATTAAATATCCCTCGAAAATGATGGTTACTGCTGGCAAACAATTTATTTAAGCGCCACAAAAATGAGGCTGTTACGCCCAAAAAAAAAGTAAGAATCAGTGATCAAAACGACAGGAAAAAGACGGCTACGAACGCAATTATCTACTGCAAATTCGACATGAATATCGAGGTTCAAATATGCAAGTTATTAAAAATTTTCTCTAAAATATCATCCGCCATTGTTGCAGATGTAAATTCGAGAAGACACTAGGATAAGGGAGGAGTTGGTCATGGAAGAATATGGAGTTGCATTGGTTACCGGGGCCGGTTCGGGGATTGGACAAACAACGGCCATGCTCTTGGCCGAAAAAGGCGCAAGGGTAGTCGTCACTGATATTTCTGAGGCGGGAATCTCAGATACAGTGCGTAAAATTGAAGAAATGGGCGGCAAAGCGTTGGGTCAAAGACTTGATGTCTCCAATCCGGACGAAATAGAAGCCGCATTTTCGGCTGCCGAGCAGTGGGATAAATGTGTCGATGTGTTGGTAAATAATGCCGGCATTGTCAATATTCAGACCTTTCTCGACTACACCCCACAGGACTGGCATCAGGTCATGCAAGTCAACCTCACCGGCAGCTTCCTTTGCGCTCAACGTGCCGCGCGCGATATGGCAAAACAGTCTTACGGAAGAATTATCAACATGTCGTCAGTCAGCGGTCTTCGGGCCGGGGTCGGTCGGACAGCTTATGGTACATCGAAAGCGGCGATTATTGGACTGACCCGGCAAATAGCGCTGGAAATGGCTCCCTATGGGATAACTGCAAATGCCATTGCTCCGGGCCCCATCATGACTCCGTTGATAGAAGCTAACTATACTGAAGAAACTATTTCCCGCCTTTTGCCAATGATCCCAGTAGGGCGTTTCGGAAAATGCTCAGATATTGGTGATGCTGTTTGCTATCTGGCAAACCCCGGAACCGGTTATGTAAACGGAGCAATATTAACCGTTGATGGAGGATATTATTCATCTGGAATGACACAAACAGGAAAACTGGATATGACGGCTAGTGGGGATAAATGAATTCGGCTTGCAAGTGGAATAAGAACATTAAAATAGATAGATTCTCCTTCGTTTATCGGGAGTCAATTTGGGTTAAGTGCACTAAGCAATATTATGGATAAACCTTCATCTTCGGAGTGCCGTCTCTATTTTTCGTCTTCCTCCACCACAAGAAAATTGCGGAAATGTTCAACCGTTCTTTATAAAAGGGGTTTCATGTTAAGGTGTAATTATATGAGACCACAATACAATCAGTTATAAGAATACCATCGGCGTGCCACAAACCTTTTCGCCAAATTTTACAAGGAGTAATCACCAAGATGACGCAAGACATAGACAGCCTCTGCCCGGAAGAACATGCACGCTGGCTTTTTGCAGTTATGTTTATAGGGTATAACAGCATACTCGAAGCGGGTGATAATTATCTGGAATCCATCGGCCTGCGTCGACCGCATTTTAGAGTACTCTATGTAATCCAGCGCAAACCGGGCGCAACGGTGAAGGAAATTCTTACCTTTTTGGACGTTACTCAACAGTCATTCAGCCCGACGATCAAGACCTTAATTGCTGACGGATATATCACGCAGAAAGAAAACCTAAAAGATCGTCGCAGCCGTCATCTATATTTGACAAAGAAAGGATTGTCGGCCTGGAACGGTGTTATTGAATGTCAACGGGCCCACCTAAAAAAAGCCTACGAGAGCGTAGGCTTCGAGAATGCAAACGGATATGCACGCACGGTTTATGCAATGATAAACGAAAAAGGTCGGCGTCAACTCGACGTAGTATGGAAAGACGAGACTTATTTCCTTGAGGACATAGTAGATTAAACATCAAAAAATTTGTCCAGCTCCTCAGCCCGTATTTCCACATCTAAATAAACGGCATGGGCTGGCTTGGCCAACCGCCAAGATCCTTAATTCCAAACAACGGCTCCTCAAACTTCATCGCGTATTCCCGTCGATCCCAGTTATATCGTGAGGCCGCCGCCAACAATCAGTGTTTGGCCGCTTACATAATTGGATTCAGGAGAGCATAAAAGATAAACGCCATCTGCGGCTTCTTCCGGTGTGCCGGCGCGGCCTATCGGGATCATCATCTGCATGCCCGCAACCAGCTTTTTTGGAATACCAATGCCCACTTCATTGCCCTCGACAACAATGGTTTTTTTCTCGTCCGAGGCCTCCGTCAGGCGCGTTTCGATAAAGCCGAAGGCAATACAATTGACATTAACCTTCAGATGCCCCCATTCCTTGGCCATGGTTTTGGTCATCCCGAGAACACCGGATTTCGCCGATGAATAGTTGATCTGGCCCGCGTTGCCGCCCATTCCGGCGATAGAGGAAATATTGACGATCTTACGGAAAACTTCGCGGCCTTCCGCCGCTTCCTTCTCTGCCTCGGCCCGGATAAAGCCAGAGGCTGCGCGAATAATCCGGAACGGCGCCTTCAGGTGAACGTCAATCATTGCATCGAACTGCTCATCGCCCATCTTATGCACCAAGGCGTCCCAGGTGTAACCCGCATTGTTGACGATGATATCCACCCCGCCGAACGCATCAATCCCGGTATTGATAAACCTGTCGGCAAAATCGGCATCTGTCACGCTGCCAATAGCTGCTATTGCATTTCCATCAAGGGCTTCAATTGCCGCCACCGCTTCACCGGCCGGTTCTCGATCCAAATCATTAACCACAACTTTCGCGCCTTCGCGCGCCAGCTTGAGCGCAACGGCACGGCCTATCCCCCGGCCTGAACCGGTCACATAGGCAACTTTTCCTTCTAGTTTTTTCATTTTTCTAACTCTGTTTTCGTTGTATTAAGGAAGAGCAACGACGGCGCGCCCTGCAAGCTTGATACTTCTGTCCTGTTTGACGTCCTGCACGGCAAAGTGACTTCGGGTTTTGCCATTTTCATCAAAATGTTTCAGTATTTTTACCAGAACAGCTAATCCTGTCCTTCCCATGCATAATCGCAGTAAAAAGACCCCCAATGTTCCGCAATGCGGTCTGCGACATCCAGCTTGTCAGCATCTGCGCCAAATTCGTGTCATGGGAGTACACGCCTTCCATCGCCGCTTCCCGGACGACATCAATATCGATACGGATTGGTCTCGCCAGTGGCGTTTGCAAAAAACCGGAGCCAGCCTATTTCAATATCGGTCAAGTGGACACCTAAATCAAATCCGATATCACTGCGGTCAATCATTGGAGCAACTCATTGATAATAAATCAGGAGCGTCTCGCGAAAGCAAAACGCCCCTGTGGGAGGACGAACTCAGGCAGCTTGATAGAGTGTGACAACACAAGCACCACCGAGCCCAAGATTAGGTGTTGTCAGAGGAATACGGCTTGAGCAGTTATTGTAGTGGAATTACGGTCAGCGCATGAAAAATCCATTCCGTTATTACAAAACATCACCTGCAATTATCCGTCTAGCCGTCATGATGTATGTTCGATATCCGCTTTCATTGCGACAAGTCGAAGATCTCCTGAATGAGCGGGGTATTGACGTGAGCTATGAAACAGTCCGAGCATGGTGGAATCGTTTCGGGCCAGTGTTTGCGGCAGAAATCAGAAAAGCCCGCTCTGTTTCCTTCCATAACTCACCTCAGTGGAGATGGCATCTGGATGAAGTTTTCGTCCGGATCAACGGCGAAGTCCATTATCTCTGGAGAGCCGTCGATCATGAAGGTGAAGTATTGGAGGCCTTTGTCACCAAAAGACGGGATCGCAAGGCTGCCATGAAGTTCTTGAAGAAAACCATGAAGAAGTATGGCAGTCCGAAAGTGATCGTAACGGATAAGCTTCGCTCCTATCAAGCCGCAATGAAAGATATCGGCAACGCGGATCGCCAGGAAACCGGTCGGTGGGCTAACAATCGCGCTGAGAATTCACATCAGCCCTTCCGACGACGAGAACAGGCAATGATCAAATTTAGGAAAGGAAAGACGCTACAAAAATTTGCCTCAGTCCAATCGTCAATTCATAATCATTTTAATTTAGAACGCCATCTCACAAGCCGACAACAATTCAAACTTAATCGAGAAGCTACTCTTGCAGACTGGCGTCAGCTCGCTGCCTGAAAAGTTACGATACGCTTCAATTTGGCGCCGGGTTATTTTAATCTGACAGTGCCGTTGTCCGGGCTCACAGCCCGTTAATGTGATAGGACATCGATCCATGGATTCCATCAGGGCCCGCAGCAGGATGCTGCACACAGAGGCCGGATAGATGACTGCAAACCCACCCTGCCTCAGATCAAAAAAACTCTTGCATTTCAGGAGGCGTCCATAGATGACAACGCCTATTTTTATAAGTTTCCCATCAGTCGCATTTGAGACAATAACAGAAAATGGTTGTTCAACTTCCTCTAAAAGCATGGCCCCCACTTACCAACCTGGGCTGACAATGCCCCATCTGGATAAAAGTTCTTCGGTTTCCCAAAAGGCGGTTCCTGCGATATGTGCAATTTTCCCCGGTGTTCGGCTAAACCTTGGTGCCGGGGCAGGTTGCGGTACTCCATCATGTTCAACCACAGTTCCCCGTGCTTGAATATGCGGATGTGAGCCCATTTCATGCAAAGAGAGAACAGGTGTGGCGCAGCAGTCATGCTGTTCTAGGATTGCCGCCCATTCGTCCCGTGTCTTTGTCGCGAAAGCCCTCTCAAAGGAAGCTCCGATTTCGTTCCAACGGGATTCGTCGAACTGATCGGGCAGCTCTCCAGTATCTAGACCAAGTTGGGTTATCAGTGACTTGTAAAATTTCGTTTCAATTGCACCGACTGATATATATTTACCGTCTGCTGTTTCATAAACGCGGTACCAAGGACATGAGCCATCAATCATATTCGACTCCCGCTCATTCTTCCATTTTCCCGATGCGAGCATACCAAAAAAAGGTGCCATAAGGGCCACAGTGCCATCGACGATGGCCGCATCCACGACTTGCCCTAACCCGGATTTTTGAGTTTCGATATAGGCCGATAGCAGCCCCAGCACCAGAAACATTGTTCCTCCCCCGCTATCGCCGACCAGATTCAATGGCGGCGGCGGCACGCGATCTGCAGGACCAATAGGATTGAGCGCACCTCCCAAACCAATGTAGTTTATGTCATGCCCAACGCGGTCCGCCATTGGCCCAGTCTGCCCCCAGCCTGTCATGCGGCCATACACAAGTTTCGGGTTTTCTTTGAAAACATCTTCCGGCCCAAGCCCCAATCTCTCCATCACACCGGGGCGAAATCCTTCTATCAAGAGATCTGCTTTCGTACATAGCTCCAACAGATATTCGCGGCCCTTCTTCGATTTGAGGTCCAGTATCATAGCCTTCCGGCCCCGCAGAGTTACATCTTTATCTCTTTTAATCGTCACCGCCGGCTCCCTTTCAAAGGGGGCTTCAATTCTCAGTATCTCTGCGCCAAGATCCGCGAGCAGCATCGCCGCCAAGGGAGCCGGCCCAATGCCTGCTAACTCAATTCCTCGAATGCCGTCTAGTGGGCCGCTCATGTTTTGCTCCCTGTAAAGTTCGTTGATACATGCCATACATTTAATCATTAGAGAAACTGTTAATCAACAAAATTAAAAATTGAACCATTTTTTAATTTTGTTGATTGGTTTGAGTGAATGCCCTATTGTTCTGCGAATAAGGCCTGTTTATGCAAGGTGATTATTACAATTCCACAGGAGGCATTCGCGTCATGCAAAGGACAATTTTCTCAGAAGAACACCAACTCTTCCGCGCATCGGCGCGCCGCTTTTTCGAAGACGAAGTCGCCCCACATCGGGAAAAATTTGAAACCCAGGGGTATGTTGACAGAAGCATTTGGGAACGTGCTGGTGAACTGGGCTTCCTTTGCACAGTAGCCCCGCCTGAACTTGGTGGCGCAGGATGCGACAGAAAGTTTTCAGCGGTAATTCTGGAAGAGGCCGCGTACGCAGGCCAGACCGGACCAGCATTCTGGCTTCATTCAGATATGGCCACTCCTTACATACTTCACTATGGAACCGGTGCCCAAAAGACGAACTGGATTCCGCAATTGGCCAGCGGGAAGAAGATCATGGCGATCGCCATGAGCGAACCCGGTGGCGGGTCGAACCTGGCGGCCATACGGACCCGTGCGGATCAGGATGGAGATGACTATATTATCAACGGCTCCAAGATCTTCATTTCAAATGGATATTTAGCGGATCTTGTTCTGGTCGTCGCGAAAACGGATTTAAATGCCGGAGCAAAAGGAATTTCGTTGTTTCTTGTAGAATCCGATACACCGGGCTTCAATAAAGGTAAGTTATTGAAAAAGTTAGGCATGAAGGCGCAGGATACCGCGGAACTGTTCTTCGAAGACATGCGGGTGCCGAAGGAAAGCCTCCTCGGAGAAGTGGGTAAAGGGTTTGCTTACCTAATGACAGAACTCGCATGGGAAAGAATATTAATTGCTATTCAGGCAATTGCCGTCATTGAGAAAGCAATAGCCGATACATACCAGTATGCCAGCGAACGAGATGTGTTCGGTATGCCTCTTTCGCAGTACCAGAATACTCAATTTAAACTGGCTGACTATGCGATGGCCGCAAAAGCTGCCCGGGTTTTTGTCGATGATTGCATCCAGCGCTCCGTTGACGGTACCTTAGACGCCGTGACCGCTGCTATGGCGAAAGCTTGGGTTACGGAACTTGAAGGAAAGGTCCTTGATGGCTGTGTACAATTGCATGGGGGATACGGTTTTATCTGGGACTACCCGATTACGAGAGCATTTGCCGATGCGCGCTCACAGCGTATAGTCGGTGGAACCAATGAAATTATGCGCCAAATTATCGCCAAATCCATGCCGAAGGTTATTGAAGATTATGGGCTCTGAGAAAGTTATTTTATTTTTATGGGGGTTAGAGCAGTGAAACCGGCACGCAAGCGTCGTTCTTGGGAACAAAGGGCTCGGGAAAACCGAGAGTCCCTTATTAACGCTGCGGCAAAGACAGTTGGTGAGAAAGGATACGAGGGTGCGACAATTGCTGAAGTTACAAGCAGAGCCGGCCTTTCCCTCGGCCTTTTTTATCAATATTTTGAAAGTCGTGGAGATCTGTTTAATCAACTCCTTCCCGCCGTCGGGTCCCGCCTTATTGCAACATTGGGGCAAGAATCGTCCAGCGTAAAAGATGCGGTTGAGGGGGAGAAGCGAGCTATCCGTGCTTATTTCGATTATCTAGATTCTGATAAATCGATTATGAGGGTGTTCAAGGAAGCAGAAGTATATGCCCCAGATGCTTATAATGAGTATCTTGCAAATATTCTGCGGCGCTATAGCAAAGTCCTCCGCCGGCAAAAAGAACAGGGCGAGTTCCAGAAATTCAGCGAAAAGGAACTTGAAGTGGTTGCAACTATGCTAACCATGGCAAGGGTCGAATTTTATGAGCGCTTTGCCGAAAGCGACGAAAGTTCAGAGTGGATATGCGATATCTTCGTGAAGATTGTGGAGGCGTTGGCGAAAGCTAAATAGCAAATAGCGCAGATTTTTAAATGCATAAATAGAGAATTCAAGAGATGAAAACGCTCACACTGAGTACCCATTATCCGAGAACCATTTTGCATTGTATCCAGGATCAGAAAGGCCTCTGTGCCGAGTTCTTGTCGGATGCTCAAATTTCTCCATCAGTTATTAATGACAGCAGAGCCCGCGTACCCATTGAGAGCCACGTCAAGTTGTATCAAAAAATCGCCCCCTACATTAATGACGAATCCTTTGGGTATCTTGAGCATCCTTTGCGCTTTGGGACATTTGCAATTGCCTGTGAATATGCAGGCACTGCAGAAACAATCGGGCGGGCATTAGAAAAAATCAGCAGATTTTACAGCGTTGTCACCGATGATTTAAAACTCGATTTACAAATTGTCGGGAAAGAGGCTCATTTCTCGATAAAACTTCGAAAGCCGGAACTTGACAAGGTATTTTTTCTGGTTGAGACGTTTCTCTGTATCGGTTTCAGGCTTTCCTCCTGGCTTGCCGGTCGCGCTATCCCGCTAAAATTTTGTCAATTTTCTTATGAACCTGTTGAAAATAAAAACGAGTATATATTCCTGTTTCCCTGTGAACACCGCTTCGCGGGAACGGGCCCGAATATTTTAGCGTTCGATGCAGATTTTCTGAATTTTCCAGTCCTCAAGACGGCATCCGATATACGGTCTTATATAAGTCGTGCCCCAGCGGATTTGCTAAATAAACTGGTCGGCAGTGACAGTTTCACCAATCGTGTTTACGCCGTTTTAAGTAAAAAGGACTGCGATGACGCGCAAGATGCGAAAACGGTTGCGAGTGAACTTGCCATGACGGAACAAACTTTACGCCGAAAATTGCGTTCGGAAGGGAGTTCCGTGCAGAAAATAAAAGATAGCCTGCGTCTGGATTCTGCAGTTTTTCACCTCACAGAAGACAAGTACACAATTGCTGAAATCTCGGAAAAACTAAACTTCTCCACCCCAAGCGCCTTCAGTCGTGCCTTCAAGAATTGGACCGGCGTCCCTCCGGAGGAATACCGAAACCGGTAACAGGCATTCGCCCTCGGCTTTGTGTTTAGATTGTCCGCTGTTGCACAACGGTTTGTATTCTTTGGCTATTCTCCAACTTTCAAGCGTCGATATTCTTTTTGTCGATTTGAGTGTGCGACTAACTCGCATGGTTTTTGTCTGCAAGAGGAAATGGGAAATGCTGGAAGTCTTTGGAAACAAAGTTGTTGTGGTAACCGGAGCCGGTCGCGGTATCGGACGGGGCATCGCTTGCCGGCTTGCAACACTGGGCGCGCAATTGGCTATTCTGGATCTGGATGAGTCTGGAATGCGAGAAACCGTCAAGTTAATTGAAGCAGAAGGTGTGACTGCAATTGCCTATAAATGTGACATTACGAATGAAGACGAAGTTGTCACTACCTTTCGAAATATCGTCACGGACTTTGGACGAGTAGATGGACTGGTGAACAACGCCGGGACCATTCGCGATGGACTAATGGTGAAGGCTAAAGGCGGAAAGGTCGTCTCAAAGCTTAGTCTGGATGACTTCGAATTTGTCCTCGGAGTATGTTTGCGAGGCGCGTTCCTCTGCGCACGCGAAGGCGTATCAAGCATGATTGAAAGTGGTTGCGAGGCCGGGGTTATTATCAATATCTCCTCCGGCGCATTCCGCGGCAATTTCGGACAGACGAATTATTCCGCGGCGAAAGCCGGGCTCGTTGCCATGAGCAGGGTCTGGGCAAAGGAATATGGCCGCTTCAATATACGATCCATGATTATCGCACCAGGCGCGGTCGAGACGGACCTGTTGCGTTCAATGTCTGCTGACAGCCTGACCGCGCTTGCCGCAACCATACCTCTTCGCCGGATCGGGCAAATAGAAAACATCGCTCAGGCTGTCGTTCAAATTTTCGAAAATGACTATCTGACCGGGTCTATTCTAGAAGTCAATGGTGGGATGACAGTTTGAATATCCGCCCGCATTAAACCCTTGTCGAACGAAAGCTCACATGGACAGTAGAATGTCGGGATCGGGTATTCTTGGCGCGGGCCACTCATTGGATACTAGACCTCCCGGGAAACAGATGAACTGACCTGCAGAACAAGGTCGTTGTGGCTTGGGTTGAAATATCAAGAGATTATGCAGGGGCCTGTTTGTGTCCTCGCCGTGAATATGTAGGAGGAAAAGTTGAGCCGACAGAAAATAATCCCAGTCCCAACCCCGGAAACACAGCATTTCTGGGATGGGACACGGATGGGCGAGTTGAGATTACAAAAATGCGTATCCTGCTACAGCGTTTATTTCCCGCCGCGGCCGTTTTGCCCAGCATGTAGCTCCAAAGAAATCGAAATAATTACATCAAGCGGTAAGGGAAAAATCCATACTTTCATTATCTCTAACTTTCGCTCGCCGGGCTTCGATACGCCCTATTCGATCGCTGTGGTAGAGCTGGAGGAAGGTCCACGAATGCTCACCAATATCGTCGGTTGCGAACAGAGTTCAGACGTCATCAAGATGGAGATGGATGTAGAGGCGGTCTTCGAACCAGCAAGCGATGAAATTAATCTGGTAAAATTCAAGCTGACGGAGGTCGTATAAATGCCAAAGAACAAAGTGGCGATCGTCGGCGCGGCAGAGACCAGCGAAATCGGCGTCGTTGAAACCATGAGTCAGGTGCAGTTGCATTGCAATGCGGCCTTGAGAGCGATGAATGATGCCGGACTAACCGCAAAGGATATAGATGGGATAGCCTCTGCCGAAGAGGTCCCCTGGACGATTGCTGCAGCTCTCGGGATTACCCCGACTTGGGTCGACGGGACGGATGTCGGAGGGTGCGCTTACATTCACCACCTTCGTCACGCCGTTGCCGCAATAGAAGCGGGACATGCAAAAACCATATTGATTACGCATGGCGAAAGTGGAAGGTCGAAAATCGGCACGACCGGCATGGATATGAAATACACTGACAATCATCGGCAGTTCGAATTGCCGTATGGTGCAACAATGCCCCCTACCATGTTCACCCTGCCTGTACGCCGGTATATGTATGAGACCGGGTTGACGAAAGAACACTTAGCATGGGTTCACGTTCGCCAACGTGAATGGGCCGCAAAAAACCCACGGGCAATGCTGCGTGACCCGGTTACCATTGAGGATGTACTCAACTCGACAATGATTGCAGATCCCATAACCAAACTGATGTGTTGTCTTGTTACGGATGCAGGCGGCGCGATTATCCTTACCTCTGCCGAGCGTGCCAAGGATATGCCACAAAAACCGGTATATTTCATGGGCGGTGGCGAGACCGCATTGTTGAATAATGTTAGTCAGATGCCTGACTTCACCTTCGCCGAAGTATTCAGTGTTTCGTCGAAAAAGGCGTTTCAGGAGGCCGGAATCACACTTGATGATATTGATCATCTCATGATTTACGACGCTTTCTCTCATCTTCCCATCTATGGGTTGGAAGCTCTCGGTTTTGTAGGCCGGGGGGAGGCTGGTGACTTCATCGCCGAGGGGAATACAGCGCCTGGCGGTAGGTTACCCCTCAACACAAATGGCGGAGGTCTGTGTTATACGCACCCGGGCCGTTATGGCATGTTTATATTGCAGGAATGCATTCGACAGTTGAGAGGGACCGCACCCGCACAAGTCGACAATGTAGAGATATCGGTGGCACAAGGTGTCGGCGGTATGTTCTTCGCTGCGGCAACTGCCGTGCTGACAAATGTTGCTTAAGTAACAACCGGGTAAAAACCGGCACAGCAGCTAGTGATTAATCCAAAACGAAACAGGAGATTTCTTATTGGACAGGAGCAAAATCGGATACCACCTGCCGACCCTGAAATATAGGGTCGAACTGGGTCAATTGCGTTTCTTTTCAAAAACGGTGGGCGAAACAAACCCCATCTATTTTGATGAAGAAGCGGCACAGTCGGCAGGATACCGTTCAATAATTGCGCCGCCAACATTCGCATTCAGCTGCGTGCGCGGAGCCGCTGACCAACTGCCTTTGGTAACCGCACTCGATCTGTCCGACGATGAAATCGGGCGGTCGCTGCATGGGGAACAACGCTTCCAGTTTGGTGAGCCCATCTGTGCGGGCGACTGCATTTCCATTAATGAGAAAATCATCGACATTTACGAAAAGAAGAAGAAAACGGGAACGTTGCAATTCGCTGTTTCGGAATCTCAGTTAAGAAATCAACTCAATGAGTTCGTTGCCGGAATGACGATGGTCCTCATAATAAAAAATTGAGAGGTGTGATTTGTCTTTTGCAGAAAGTGTGATCATCGGCAGCGACCTGCCGGAACTCAGATTGCCTCCGATCACCCGGGCAAATTTGGCACTGTTTGCCGGTGCATCTCATGATCATACGCCGATACATATAGATATTGATTATGTCCGACAGATGGGTCGAGACGATGTCTTCGCTCACGGCATGTATGTTATGGCGAATATGGCGCGCTTGCTGACGGACTGGCGCCCCCAACGAAATTTGCTGCATCTGGAAGGAAGATTTCTTGACATCGTCAATGTAGGCAATGCCTTGCGGTATACCGGGAAGATTATCGGAATTCGGGAGGTTCTGGAAGAGCGGCATGCAGACATATCCATTCTTGTCGTTGCGCAAGATGGCCGCACTGTGATGTCTGGAAAGTCAGTGGTAAAGCTGTAATAAGCGCAAGTGCAAAGGAAATAAGGTTGTGGACAAGTTGATAGTTGAAGTAAGGCAGCATATAGCGACCCTTACATTGAACGCGCCGATAACAAAGAATGCGCTTTCAGATCCTGATGTTTGTTTGCCGCTTATCCAGAAATTTGACCAGTTCAGCCAGAATTTGAATGTTCATTGCATCATTTTGACCGGAACGGGGGATGTTTTCTGCTCAGGTGGGAATATCAAGGATATACGCGACAAAAAGTCGATTTTCGCTGGGGATTCCCTTGAGGTAATGGATCAGTATCGATCTAGCGTTCAACGGCTTGCAAAAGCGATCTGGAATTGCAAGCTACCGGTAATCGCCGCCGTAAACGGGCCTGCTTATGGGGCGGGCTGCGATCTGGCGATGATGGCAGATATAAGAATTGCAGCCCCGACAGCTTCCTTCGCCGAAAATTTTCTTGAGCTAGGACTGATTTCTGGAGATGGCGGGTCCTGGTTGTTACCAAAGCAAATAGGATTGTCCCGCGCCGCCGAAATGACCTTTACTGCCGACCCTGTAGATGCAGCAACCGCTCTTAAATGGGGCCTTGTCTCATCTGTCGTGCCGGGAAAGGAACTCTTGGCTAGTGCAAATTCATTGGCTGCGCGCATCGCTAGACATCCACCGCAACAATTACGGGCTTCGAAGCGACTGATGCGGGAAAGCCTCCAGTCTGGCCTGGATAATATTCTCGACATGGCAGCTATATATCAAGGTGTCTTTCATCAAACCCGCGAACATAAAGAGTCAGTAAATGCATTGATTGAACGCCGTGCCCCTATCTTCAACAGGCAGACGGGGGACGCTAAACGATTCTGAATCTCTATGTGAGCAGGACGATGACGACTACACGGTCATCATGTGCTTTAGCCACTAATTAGAAAAAAACAGGAAGGAAAACGAGCGATGTCGACAAGTAATAATTTAAAGATCGATACCAAAAATCTTTGGCCTTCAAACGTAGAGCGGGATTTTGTCGATAACCTACAAGCTATCGTCGCACGCGACATCGCGCCTGAGGGCGATCGAATAGACCGCGAAGACATTTACCCGACGGAAATCGTCAAGTCTCTTGCGAAACACGGCTATAATACATTAACTCTCGAGCCCGAGTTCGGAGGAGGTGGGTTATCTTTCCTGCACGCCGCCAGCGCATTTGAAGAAATTTCAGTCGCGAGCGCAGCGACCGGTATTTGCCTGATTACGATTTATCAGGCGCAAATAATGATACGTTTATTTGGCCAGGAAAGCCTAAAACAAAAGTATCTACCCCGGTTTGCGGAGGGGTTGATTTGTGCATATGCGCTCACTGAATCCAATCACGGGAGTGACATAACCAAGCTGGATACGAAAGCAGTTCACGATAGCAATGGGTGGGTAATTAATGGAGAGAAGCATTTTATTACCTCCAGCATGGCCACCGAATTCTACATTCTTCTTGCCGAGACAGAGGTTGGTGTGTCCGTATTCGCGGTTCCTTCAGATTTTGAGGGGGTCTCAAAATATACGGGCGAAAATTCTTCTACCTTTGGCCTCCGGAATGGGCCACATATGAACGTCATTTTCGATAACGTCCGTGTGCCTGATGATCATATGATCGGGACGGAAGGTAAGGGAGTGCGCCAAGCGGTTTCCGTCCTTAATTATTCCCGCACTCTTGCAGGTGCCGTTTCCCTAGGCGTTGCGCGGGCCGCCTTCGAAGGAGCATTGGCATTTGCCCGAGACCGCAAGGCCTTCAATCAACGGGTCGTGGAGTTTCAGGGGATACAGTGGTATTTGGCCGATATGCTCACAGAAATAGATGCCTCTCGACTTTTAATCCATCGTGCGGCGCAATCTCTTGATAGTGGTGATCAAGTACCGCGTTGGGGAAGTGAAGCAAAGTACAAGGCAGCGGCTGTTGCTACCTACGTCGCATCACAGGCAGCGCAAATCTGCGGCGCCTATGGCATTATGGAGAACGCTCCGTTCGGTCGATACATTCGCGATGCTAAGGCATACCAAGTGGCGGGCGGGTCCGCAGAAATATTAAAGAATACGATTGCCAAATGCCTATTGTCTTTATCGGGCCTGCAAGATGGCAAAGGTCTGCGTTGATGACCTCAATAGTCCACAAACTGGCCGAATGTGTAACTCAATATAGTCAAGCCATTGCCATAGAGACGGACGATGTCTCGCTTAGCTGGGCTGAATTAGGCACCCTGTCATTCAAGATGTCGGCGCGGCTGAGAAACGCCGGCGTAAAAAAAGGGGACCATGTTGCCTTGTTTTGCGGTAATCGGGCGGCGTTCCTGATTTCCTGGTTTGCGATCGCAAACCGTGGTGCCGTCACTGTTTGCGTGAATACCGGTTTAGTCAGTGAGGGTTTCCAGTACGCCATAACACAATCGAAGTCCAGCTACCTGTTAGTTGATGACACCCTGTATCCTCAAGTCTCCGAAGAAATTTCCAGTTTGCCCCCGGAGGTTCAGTTAATCCGGATTGAAGACGACCGGCATTTTTTTCAGGATATCCAGCAGGAGGAAGAAGATGATCTTTGTGAGTTGCACGGATCAGATCCGGTCACGCTCATTTATACGTCGGGAACAACCGGCCGCCCGAAAGGGGTATTGAACTGCCACCAGGCATATATTGCGAGTGGCGAGCGAATGGTCGACGCGCTTCGGATCCGGCCAGAAGAGCGTATTATGATAGTACTCCCCCTCTTCCATGCCAATCCGCAGATTTATGCCGTTATGAGCGCCTTACTTACGGGCAGCACAATGGTGGTCCGGCCAAAATTCTCAGCCAGCCGGTTTTTTGAGGATGCCCGTCAATTCAAGGCGACGATGTTCACCTACGTCGGCACTATTCTTGCGATGATCGCAGCACGTTTCCCCGAGGGAGACACTGACCACAACCTCGATAGATGTGTGGGCGGGGGCTGCTCCGAAGCGACCTGGTTAAAGTTGCAGGATTCATTCGGGATCAAGCCATTTGAATTATATGGAATGTCGGAGACTGCCGGATGGGCAAGCGCAAACTCCTTCCAAGATTATCGCATCGGCTCTTGTGGGAAAGTCCGGGACGACCTGGAGCTTGTCATTGTCGACAAGGAAGACAGTATTTTGCCAGCAGGAGAATCTGGCGAAATCGCTTTACGTCCTCGACTGCCATTTCGACTTCTGATGGAGTACTGGGATAATCCGGTGGCTTCATGTGGGGCTTCCAGAAACTTTTGGTTCCACACGGGGGATATTGGTCGCTTTGATGAGGATGGGTTTCTTTATTTCCTCGGCCGCGACAGGGAAATAGTACGCAAGGGCGGCGAGAATATTTCACCGATAGAGCTTGAACAGGCAATGTTGGAGTTCCCGAAAATCAGGGATGTCGCGGTCGTCGCAGTTCCCGATTCCATCATGGGCGATGAGATTAAGGCTTGTATTGTTGCGGAAGAGCAATTTTCTGCGACTGAGTTGCAGGAGTTTTTGTCACGACGGATTCCGAAATTCATGTTCCCGAGGTATCTGCAGTTCCTACAACAAATTCCAAGAACGGAAACGGAGAAAATCAAACGAAACCTGCTGCAGGAAAACCATGCCAATATCATTGACGCTCAAAAACCATAAACTTTAGCTACTATAAAAAACGGGGCATTCTTTAGAGAATGCCCCGGATTTCCCGTATGTCGCAAGTCATTAATTCACGAGTTTAGATCTGGCATCCTCGAGTATCTTGTAAATCTCCTTGGCAGCCTCCGGCATGCCGGCTTCAGTTGTGTCGTCCGCCCAGACTTTCGGCATGTCTGGCTCGATTTTCTTGAACTCACCGACATCTTTAAAATGGACGTAAGTCATATCATTTTCAGGCATATCTACATTGATCGTCCTATCAAAAACTTCCTTTAGATACTTGGCCTCTTCGACGCTTGAACCGTGGGCCGCTTCCTTCATCAAGGTTTGCACATTCTTCGGAAGCTTTTCGAATTTTGTGCGGTTGGTTAGCAGTTGCGTCGCAGGCACCGCCCCCAGGTTCAGATCTATCGCATATTTTGCGACTTCATATAATTTGGAGGAAATCGCCAAGTCATGTGACATCCAAGAACAATCGATCAAGCCCTTTTCCAGCCCTTCGTACATTTCCGCGAATGACATAGTTTGCGGGCTCATCCCGAGTGAGTTAAAGAATATTGGTGGATATTTTCCATTTGCTCGCACCCGCGTACCCTTCATTTCTTCCAAATTTGTGATTGGCTTGGTGCAAGTAAGGTTGTAAGGGTTCGCCGTCGTTGTGTTTAGAATAAGCAAGTTATGCTTTTTCAGTTCCTCGTCGACAGCCGGTAGATCGAAAATATCCATCGATGCTTCATGTGCATCTGATGGCGTTGCGAATGTCCGCTGCATGTTTCCAACCACGCCGGCTAATGGGAACTCGCTGGGTAAATACCCCAATGCGGTTGATCCAAAATCCAGTGCGCCGGAGGAAACCAGATCGGGAATTTCAGTGGGGCCGCCCATGGAACCAGCCCAGAACATTTTAAATTTTATTTTCCCGCCGCTTCGTTTAGTAACCAATTCAGTCCACCGTCTATCGAATTTCGCCAAGGTATGGTTCGACGGAACGATGTGAGCGTAAGTGAATGAAAGCTCTGGATATTCCTCAGCGGCAACAACTTGAATTGTTGTCAACGGCGAAATAAGGGCCAACGCAAATAGTATCCGGACCAACATAGTATAGTTTCCTCCCATTTTATAGTACTGCAGCAGGCGTAAGAACGCCGCTATTTATAATCGGGCTCAATATTCAAGCCTGTGAGTGAGAAGCGCTTCAATACGCCTTCTTGCATGATAAATACTAGCTCGACCGATGGTTCTGTAAATAACCGACCCCGACATTATCGTATGCTAAAATGACAGATATCAGACTCCGAGAAACTGTTATAGGTGCCTTTGTTCTCGGGACTGGTTGCCGTGAATGGGGAAACAATTATTCTAATGATTTGTGCAGCATAATGGCTGCTTTCGGTATGTATGGATAGTATTTATAGTCTCATAGTTGGACAATAAAAGCCGAGAATGGCCTGATTAACAGGCGCCGGCATCCAAAGAAATTGAATTTGGGTTTTGGGAGAGCTCTATGACTATGGCGGCAAGAATAGTGCGGATGGCCTCAAATATTGATCGTTACGCTTTTCAGATATGTGGAGTTTGCATATTTATGATTATGGTCGTCGGCGCTGCGGACGTTGTGCTCGGCAATACGATCGGATATCGACCGCCAGGCACTGTTGATGTTTCCCAGTCCTTATTTGTGGTGAGTATCTTTCTGGCTCTTCCGCATGTTGTATTGCGTCAGGAGCACATTAAAGTCGACCTGTTCATAAATATTCTGCCTGTTTCAGTGCAGCGATTATGCGAATGGTCAGCCACATTGATCAGTTGTGCTGTCTACGCTGCCATGGCCTATGCAATGTGGGACTTGTTTGCCGCAAGCTGGGAAGTAAAGGAACAGTCGCTTTCAATTTTCACCTTCCCGATTTACCCCGTCAAATTTGCAGCAACTTTGGGCCTGTTTGTCGCGGCACTTATATGCTTATGCCGTTTTTTATGTTGGCATTGCGAAAAGTTTGATCGTTCAGCGGGGAGTCGCCGATGACCTTATCTGGTTTAGAGCAAGGCGCGATCACAATTGCCTCTGTTTTGGGATTGTTGTCCATAGGCGTGCCAGTTTCTGTTGCAATGATTGCCGTTGCTGGTGCTGCAATGTGGCTCGTCGCCGGGTTTGATTTCAGCCAGGCAAATTTTAAGTCGCTACCTTATGCAGTTACCTCCAATTACACTTATGTTGTGGTGCCAATGTTTGTACTAATGGGGGTTCTTTCGGCAAAGGCGGGAATTATAGCAGACCTTTACCGGGCAGCCCACCGATTCATGAGCCGTGTCCGAGGTGGTCTTTATTTTTCAACGATCCTCGCCTCTGCCGGGTTCGGCGCAGCATCTGGTTCGACGGTGGTTGCCTCAAGCGTATTCACGACAATTTCCTTGCCTGAAATGAAGCGCTTTAATTACAATCTGGGAGTGTCAGCCGGCTGTATCGCTGCTGCCGGGACCTTGGCGGCGCTTATTCCACCGTCAATTATCATGGTTATCCTTGCAGTGCTAACGGATCAATCAATCGGTACGCTATTAATGGCCGGACTTATACCGGGACTGTTGACTGCACTCATCTACATTGTCGGCATTCGCTTTTTTGTTCTCTTCCGGCCATCCTGGGCACCACCAACAAACGAAACCTACTCGTGGCGTGAAAAATTTCAGGCCTTGTCCCGGATCTGGACGGTTTTGTTGCTTGTACTCCTCGTTATGGGCGGGATTTACATGGGATTCTTCGCACCGTCGGCTGCAGGTGCCGTTGGTGCCGCGGGGGCAGCATTAATAGCGGCATTTTCCCGTCGATTGAGCTTGAAGGATTTTTGGGAGTCCCTTCTTGAAGCCGCACGCATCTCGACGGTTTTGTTTTTTGTTTTCATCGGGGGATTATTGCTTAGCCGCGCGTTGTTGATAATGGGGTTCATAAGCGACCTAAATGACATGATTCTTGCATACGGAATTTCAGAAAGTACTTTTTTAGCGATTATAATACTCATGTATTTCGTGCTCGGTATGTTTATCGATTCCGTATCGGTCATGGTTATTACCTTGTCGTTTGTCTTCCCGTTATCGCAATCACTCGGCCTGAATCCCGTCTGGTTCTCGGTACTTTTGATCAAAATGGTTGAGATCGCGGCGATCACACCTCCGGTCGGATTGAACCTGTACGCAGTTATGGCCGCCAGCAAGGGAGAGGTGAGCGCTAATCAGATATTCAAAGGTATTCTTCCTTTCGTTCTCCTGGAATTCGGGTTTCTGGCAATATTGATCATATTTCCCGATATCGCCACATGGTTACCCGCAAAAATGAAGGGGTAGAAATGGTCAGAATGGCGGAGCATTGCTGCTAAGTTTCTTGATTTGAAAGATTCTGAAAAGAAAACCGGCTCATCTATTTGAGTAATATTAAGAAAATGAAGTGTGGGAGGGCACAATGACTGAATGGTACCCTAAGAAATGTATCGGTAATTTGGTAGACGACCTTGCCCGACAAATGGGCGGCAAAACAGGGCTGTCTTTCAATGGCAGAAAATACACATTTGCTGAAATGGCTGATCATGTGGATAGTGCGGCGCGCGCATTAATGAGCCTCGGAATCCAGCAAGGTGACCATGTTGCTGTTTGGCTGAATAACAGCCCAGATTGGCTATTCTTGCAATACGCAATATCAAAGATAGGCGCCATCATTGTTCCCCTGAATACTCGCTTTCGGTCACATGATATCGATTATGTTTTGCGGCAGTCAGACAGCAAGCTACTTATTACGCACGATGTTTCCGGGCCAATCGATTATCTTGCTCTCCTCAAAGAAGCCGTCAAAATACCTGACAATGGCACAGATATCACGGACCCCGATTTTCCAAGTTTAAAAAAGATTGTCATACTCAGCGATACGAAACACTCGGGAACTATTCTGTGGCGCGATGCCAAGGAAGCCGGAAAATCTATTAACGAAAGCGAGCTTAAAGAACGTAGTGAGCATGTCGATCCCGACGATGTGACCATTATCCTGTATACTTCCGGATCAACGGGTTTTCCGAAAGGCGTTATGCATTCGCATAATATTATCCGTGCGATGGAAGAACGTGCATATCGCCTGAATATTACATCGAAGGATGTGATTATAAACTATATGCCACTATTCCATGCATTTGGACTATCCGAAGGATCATTGATGTCAATGCTGACCGGATCGATGCAGGTGCTGACAGAAAATTTTATCCCCGATGAAGCGCTGGATTTGATAGAACGCGAAAAAGTGACGATAATGCACGGGTTCGACATCCAAATTAAGATGTTGATAGATGCACAGCAGAAAAAACCGCGACGTACCGACTCGCTCAGGTTTGGCTGGTTGCCTGCTGGCCCTTCGAATGTTACACCTGTCGCGAGAAAAGCCAAGGATGTTTTCCCTACATGGAAAAGCCTGACAGGATTTGGCATGACGGAGATATGGACTGGCGCCTGTATTAGCGCACTCGACGATACGGAGGAACAACGTTTCGAAGCATCCGCCACGCCAGCGATGACATCCGAAGTCAGGGTTGCTGATCCACAAACGAACGAGCCGCTGCCGGCAGGTGTTGAAGGAGAGATCCAAATCAGGGGGCTCACGGTCACCAGAGGGTATTACAATAAGCCCAAGGAAACGAAAGAAACATTTACAGAGGATGGCTGGTTGAAGTCAGGTGATCTGGGATATTTCCGGGAAGACGGGCACCTGCGTTTCGTCGGTAGACTTAAAGACATGCTGAAGGTCGGCGGAGAAAACGTCGACCCCATGGAAGTCGAAGGGTATATTCTCGGTCTGGATGGTATACAGCAAATTAGTGTGGTTGGGGTATATGACCCGAGGTTGGGTGAAGTCCCGATAGCGTATATCCAGAAGAAAGATAACAGTTCGATAACAAAAGAAAATATTATTGAATTCTGCCGTAACAAATTGGCGAGTTACAAGATTCCGAAACATATTGTATTTGTCGATGAATACCCAATGACGGCATCGGGAAAGATTCGGAAAGTGGACTTGCGGCAAGATGCCGCTACCCGATTATCTTCGAATGTACAGGCATAATCCCTGATGTACCAGGCAATCGATACCTCATTGGACGAACAAGGTGTTTATACGCTGACCCTGATGCGTCCCGAAAAGCACAATGCGCTTGGCGACATCATGATGTCTGAATTGCAGCATGCAGTTCAACAGATGAACGAGAACCCCGAAATCCGATTGGTTATTCTGACGGCAACCGGCAAAAGCTTCTGCTCTGGGGGGGATCTGAATAGTTTCAAGGACGCCATTGTTGAAAATCGTGAACAGAGAATGGAACGAAGCCGGGTTCTTGGCGGCCTTTACCGATCATTGTATTCTTTATCCAAGCCATTAATTGGATCAATCAACGGGCCTGCCTTTGGTGCCGGCGTGGGATTGATATCCGTATGTGATATAACATTTGCCTTACCCGACTTTAAATTTGGATTTTCGGAAACCAGGCTGGGATTGGTGCCCGCAACTTTCTTTCCCTATATCGTGCGCAGGATAGGTGCAGTAAATGCCCGCAGAGTAATGTTATCCGGCGCCACATTTGATGGTGAAGAAGCACAACGGATCGGTTTAATTGATCAAATTTGCGCTAACGAGCAATCACTTAAGAACGCATTGGCAACGGTGATTGATGGTCATTTAGCTGCAGCATCAGATGCTATGAGCATAACCAAAAAAATGATCGAGACGGTGGCCGACAGAAACCTGGATGATGCGATAGAAGACGTAGCGCAAATTTCTGCAGATTCATGGGAAACCCGTGAAGCATGTGCCAGAATTTCTCAGTTTTTTAAAAAAGCAAAATAAGTCACTGACCAGACTATGGCATTACCTTTGACCCTGGTTAATTTGGCAATTCAATTGTCATATTCTGTCATGGAATACTGTGAAGCAAACCATAAAGTAGTTATTCGTATTTCCAAGGATAGGATGTAGCTATGGCCTCAGTTCGAGAAAAGTCCGATAGTATTTATTACCCGCATCTTTTTCAGGCCGGAAAAATTAGAAATCTGGAATTGCGGAACAGAGTATTTATGGCGCCGATGGAGTCAAATCTGGCCGCGAAAGACGGGGCCGTCTCCGACCTTATGCGTGAATATTACGTCGCACGCGCGGCGGGTGGGGTGGGCATGGTCATCGTTGAATACACCTGTATCGATCGACCCATTGGACGAGGAGGAGATCCTTCTCTCGGGATTGATGACGATAGTTTGATCGATAGCCATCGCAGTTTAGTAAAGAGTATCCATAAAGCAGGTAGCAAGGCTTGCGTACAATTATTTCACGCAGGCAGACAAACGCATCCTAAATTTACTAATGGTCTCCAGCCTATCTCTGCCTCGCCTATTCCGTGTCCGATGTATCGCAAGATGCCGCGTCAAATGGACCGCGACGACATTCTGAGAGTTACCGAGATGTATGGCCACGCCGCGCGACGTGCAGTTGAGGCCGGCTATGATTCTGTTGAAATTCACGGTGCGCACGGTTATTTACCTGCTAATTTTCTGTCCGCTGCATCAAACAAGCGGGAGGATGAATTTGGAGGATCACTCGAAAATCGCCAGCGCTTTCCATTAATGATCGTTTCTGCCGTTCGAAAAAACTTGGCAGACAAAGCCCTTATTTTCCGGTTGTCCGCAGATGAATTTGTCGAGGATGGAACTAAGATCGAAGAGGCAAAAGATACAGCCAAAAGACTCGTAGAGGCCGGAGTGGATGCTATACATGTATCGACCGGATGTCATGAGCGTATTGACCGGAACGTAGAGCCTGCATGGATGCCCGAGGGTTGGCGCATCCCCTTGGCACGGGCAGTACGCCAGGTTATAGACAAACCTGTTATTACAGTTGGAGTAATAAGACGTCCCCAGATCGCTGAACAGGCGCTAAAGGACGGTTCAGCCGATTTTATTGCACTGGGTAGGGCGCTCTTGGCGGACCCGGAATGGCCAAACAAGGCACGAGTGGGCCAAGCGAATGAAATTCGGCCTTGTACATCCTGCAACTGGTGTGTCGCGCAGATTGGGACTGGCCATACTCCTGTTGGATGCGCGGAAAACCCACGAACGGGTCACGAAACCGAGACCTATCCAGTTTATGTCGGCAATAGTGAGCGTGCCCTTGTCGTCGGTTCCGGCCCTGGGGGCATCGCAGCTGCGCTAATGTTGGACCAAGCCGGATATAATGTAACACTCTTCGAACGCACCGGCAATCTGGCGCCTGGATTGGTGGCATCTGCTGCGGCTCCGAAAAAAGAAAAATTTCATTGGTACCGAGACTATCTTCTTCAAAAGCTCGAAACTTCCGATGTCGATGTGCAGCTGAATTTTAACGTCGAGGCTTCGCACTTGGTTGAACGTTCTCCTCGTTTGGTAGTTGTGGCGACAGGGGGCGTCGACCGAAAACTGGAAAATGTCTCTGGATTGGACTTGCCATTTGTCAAGTCAGCGTATGACGTCCTCAGCAGGGCCGAGGAAATCGGGCAAAACCCGATCATAATATACGGCGCTGGTGAAGTCGGGTGTGAGGCGGCTAAATATGCAGCGGATCGAGGATATGATGTCGTGCTGGCGACAAGATCCAGTGACGAGGGTGCCCTGTCGCGATCCAATAACCTCAGAATATACCGCGAACAGTTTGTGGAAACGATAAAGGCCTATAAGAATATCCGAATTGAACTGGGAGCCGAATTGCGTTCCATTGAACCCGGCATCGTCCGCATGCAACGTGAGGGAAAAGAAGTTATTTGGAATGCTGGGCAGGTTCTTTTGGCGGTCGGACGGTTGCCGAACTCCTCTTCTTTTGAGGAAGTGCAGGCCGCCGGGATCGAATGCGTGACGATCGGTGATGCCTCTGATGTTCGCAGAATTGGGGACGCCGTACATGAAGCATATAGAGTGATGCGCGACTTCACAATTCGCGCGGCGCCCTCCGGCAAGGCTCTGGAGGCACTCCCATTCTAGCGAGAATGCTAAATGTCCAACCGATAGGTCGTGGCGGCGGTTTTATGGAAGAGGAATGCCTTCTCGTCGACTGAGAAAGAACCAGCGATGCGCTTGAAAGCATTCCATAAAACGCCGTACGAAATCGATACACCATCGACAGGAAAATTGCTCTCGAACATGCAGCGTTCCGGCCCGAATGCCTCTATGGCATGGAGAAACCAGGGAGAATAAAAATCGGCATATTCATTTGACCCAAGTGGTTTGCCCTGTTTGTGCCAACCGAAACCACTAAGTGACATCGCCACGGCACCTAATTTTATGACTACATTTTCGCATGTCGCCAGTTCCGAGATATTAGCACGCCACTGATCAAAATACGCCTTTTGTTGGTCTTGGTAACGTCCTACACCAACAATTCCTCCTAAATGTTCACAAACGATTTTTGCCTCGGGCACTGCCTGTGCAAGTGCGATCAGTTCCGGAATTTGCGTAAAGTAGCAAAATGAATCAAAGCATAGATTTTTTTGGGCCAATTGGCGGATTCCCTTTTGGAAATTAGGATCAATCAACAACCCTTGCGGTGGCTTGGTGTGGCCATTTGGCACCTTTTCGTCCTCGTCCCACGCGGCTGAATTTCTGATGGCACACAGTCTGTTCTCAGCGGCCTCCTGAAGTACCTCCAATTCCGCCTCCACCTCCCCTCCCCGCAGATCGGTATAACCGACCACACCGGATGTAGGATCACAAATCGTTTCCCGTCCCTGCTGGAGCTTACGCATTATGGCACCTTGATTGATGGCAAATCTCATTTCCCCGCAAGCGCCGCCGCCAGCAAAAAAATCAGCGTTGGCTTCGACGTGGATCGCACCAACAATCTTGTGGCCTTGATCTACGTAATCCAGAAAATTCTGCGCCAGAAACTCATGCCCGCGTCCCGTAAAAAAATGGAAATGCGGATCCAGAATTGGCATCTCAGGTTCAATCACATCTTCCTGTACTTGTGCAAACCACTCCGGACGATCAGTTGGATTTCGCGCCAATGTTGTATACCTCCGATTTATTGGCAATGAATTAGACTTTATATGATCATCGCAACGTTTCTGGAGATGTGCCATTGCCGGTTTGACCAATTTAAATGTCTAATGACATCAAATCAGGGCTTTGTCAGAGAAAAATCACTTGAGCCGTGTTGAAGCTGGATTTACGATCGGCCAATGAAGAATCTATTTCGTTATTTCAAAACTTCACCCGAGATCATTCGCTTAGCAGTGATGATGGTATTGTCATCTATGGACGCCTCCTAAAATGCGGGTCGTTGTATTTCAACGATTTAGGAGGTTCCCAATTCCTTCAATATGACTAAATCGGGCGAGTTTTGAGTTAATGTGATGGGATGGACGCCTCCTGTTCCGGCATTGTTTGCGCCATAATGGAAGTTGCAGAACTTCATCAACAGGAGGCGTCCATCCCATCACATTAGCTTCGTGGAAAGGAATTCGACCTTGGTTTAGTTTTCTTCGAGGCAAAAGATCTCTTATTCCCGGCATCGTTTTCCATCTCAAATAATTCAGCATGCGGTCTGGTTCTATGCTCGGTTTACTCTTAGCTACCGAGATATTGAAGATCTTTTGGCCGAACGATAAGTGAGTTAAGCACGAATACTTGATAGAATGAAAACAAGAACGCATTGCACAGTAAACGAATTGCTTTTTCGCATATCTTGTGTTGACAGCGTTCCTGGAGCACTATATTTATTACATTAAGTAGTTTTCTCGTGAGCCAAGGAGGGCGTTGATCGAGAAGACGGAAGCAGGTTTACTTGCTGACGTCAGGCCCTCCGGTTCCTTCGTCTGCAAGTTCGTTATGTAGACGAAAGGAACAGAAGATGGCAAAGCGTAAAAACAAACAACAGGCACATTACCTTGCGGCTGAAAAATCCCACAACCAAAAAGCTGAAGACAATCCGCACGTCTCTATCAGGATGGAGCGCGTACCGATTGATCAGCTGAAAATATACAAAAATAACCCGCGAAAGCACCCAAAAAGCCTGATCAGGAAACTGAAAGTCAGTATCACTGAATTCGGGTTTATTCTCCCTGTCCTGGTTGATACGAACGGCACGGTCATTGCGGGACACGCAAGGGTGCTCGCCGCCCTGGAACTTGGCATAAAGAAGCTGCCGGTCATATTCGCAGATCACTTGACAGCAGCACAGGTCAAGGCCTTTCGTCTCGCAGACAATCGCTTATCCGAAGAGGCTTCGTGGGATCATCAGCGTCTTGCTATTGAATTTGCGGATCTCCTGGAGGTTGGCATCGATTTGGAGATAACCGGATTTGACATTCCGGAGATTGATTTCACTTTTGAAACGCTGCAGCATTCCGCTGACAATACGCAAGATGATGAGATTCCGCATCCCGATCTAAAAAACCCTCCTGTTTCCCGGCTCGGCGACCTTTGGCTTCTTGGTGGCCACAGGGTGCTCTGCGGAGATGCCCTGAATGAGGCCTGCTATGACCGTCTATTGGACGGCGAATTTGCCCGGCAGGTGATAGCAGACCCTCCCTACAATGTGAAAGTGAAGGGCCACATAAGGGTTTCGGAGAAACGCGATCATGAAGAATTCATAATGGCGTCCGGCGAAATGTCAGATAAAGAATTCACCGAATTCTTGATCGACGCAATCATTAATCTTACCAAGTTCAGCCAGGATGGCTCAGTTCATTACATATTTATGGACTGGCGGCATTTGCCGCAGCTGCAGGCTGTTTGTGAACATCTCTATCACGAACAGCTGAATCTCTGCATCTGGGTAAAAAACAATGGGGGGATGGGGTCCTTCTACCGGTCCCGCCATGAACTCGTTCTCGTCTGCAAAAATGGGACAGCAATGCATCTCAACAATATTCAATTGGGAAAGTACGGTCGCAACCGGACAAACGTCTGGGAGTATACCGGAACGAACAGTTTCGGACCGGACCGCCAGGAAAATCTCGACCTGCACCCGACGGTCAAACCCGTCGCCATGATCGCCGATGCAATTCTGGATAGCTCGGCGCCGGGAGACGCAATCCTCGATCCGTTCCTCGGAAGCGGCACCCTGATCATGGCCGCGGAAAAAACCGGTCGCAAGGGCAGAGGTATGGAACTCGACCCCCGCTATGTGGACGTAGCGGTCAAGCGCTGGCAGGATTTTACCGGACAACAGGCGATCCATGCCGAACTGGGACTGACCTTCGATCAGATACGGGATCAGGGTCGGTCAGGCCTCAAGCTTTTACCGCCCCCTTCAACCTATGTGCCGGAAGGAGGACAAAGCCATGAGTGACGACGATATCGGCTATAAAAAGCCACCCAAAAAGCACCAGTTCAAGCCAGGTCAGTCCGGCAACAAGAAAGGCCGCCCGAAGGGGGCGAAGAACCTCAAGACAGACCTGATGGAGGAGCTTGGCGAAATGATCACCATCAAGGAAGGCGGCAAGCCGAAAAAGATCTCGAAGCAAAGGGCGGTGCTCAAAAGCCTTGCGGTTAAGGCTGTGCAGGGCGATCCGCGCGCCGCAAACACCTTACTAACCATGACGATAAAACTTTTGACTGATGAGGGGGAAATTACAGAAGAACAGGAACTGACGGCGACCGATAAAGCCGTTTTAGACGCATTTACCGCAAAAATTATTTCAAGAACTAAATTTATGGAGAAATCCGATGAAGAATAATATTCAGGCCGTCAACGCTCTATACAGAACTGTCTTCAAAGGCTTTTGCCTCAAGTTGTTTGAGCTTTTTGAGGGCAAGAAATGTCTGGAAAACTGGCATATTGACTGCATGGCCTATTATTTGGAATGCTGTGTTACGCGAGATACGAAGAGATTGATGATTGCCGTTGGCCCGAGATATTTGAAATCCTTTTGCGCATCAATTGCCCTCCCGATCTGGATTTTGGGAAATGATCCAACGGCCAAGATCATCTGCGTAAGCTACTCGGACGGGCTTGCCGCTGATTTCTCCGCGAAGAGACGCAAGCTTCTGGAAGATCCCTTTATCAACAAGCTATTTCCAAAGCTCAAGATCAGCAAGCTGAAGAATACAGAAAAAAGCATTTTTATGACCGAAGGCGGAGGCATTTATACGACGTCGGTTGGTGGGACACTCACCGGGTTTGGCTGCGACTATTTGATTATCGATGATCCGATCAAACCAAATGAAGCCATGTCGGAGGCAGAGCGGAAGAAAGTAAATGACTGGTATCACCACACAGCTTTCAGCCGGTTAAACAACAAGAATACGGGCCGGATTATCATCATCTCCCAACGCGTACATTGCGATGATCTCATCGGCCATCTTCGGGAAATAAATGAAAAAGAATGGTGCTATCTCGATATTCCGGCGATTGAGACGGAATGTACAAGCTATCCAATTGGCGACGATGAATGCTATGAGCGCGAGCCCGGAGAACCACTGCATGCAGAGCGGGAAAGCCTCGAGATACTTGAAGGCATCAGGAAAGAAGCCGGCATTTATGATTTTGAAGCTCAGTATCAACAGAACCCCGCACCCCCAGGTGGTACTTTATTCAAGAAAAAATGGCTTCGGCTATATACCGATGTCATATATTTGGAAAAGTTCGACAGTATCGTTGACAGTTGGGATACCGCGGCTGGAACTGGACCAAACAACGCCTATTCCTGCTGCACGTCTTGGGGTATCCGTGGCGGAAGATATTTCCTGCTGGACTGCCAAAGATTTAAGCTCGAATATCCGGAACTGCTGAAAACGATAGTTGAGCTGGCGCATATCCATAAGGCGAATGCCGTGCTTGTAGAGCATGCCTCAAGCGGTATTCAGGTCTATCAAAATCTGCAACATACGAACGTACCGGCAATTCCGATAAAGCCGACAGGAGACAAAGAAAGCCGCGCCAAGATGGCGACACCTATTGTCGAGGCAGGCAAGGTATTCCTGCCAGAGAAGGCGGAATGGCTCCAGACCTTTGAGCATGAAATATTCAGCTTCCCCGGAAGCAAGTATGCGGATCAGGTTGACTCAATGACCCAGTTTCTGCTTTGGGCAAAGGAATCCCAAATTCCTAAACTTGCCATTACCGTGCACAAATTCACAGGCGGCAGCCATGAAATAACCTACCAAGACAATTACTTTGCGCGCACGGGAATGGGTGTTTTCGATAATCTTTTTTGACTGGACTTCCGGAGCGAACAGAGCGTCACTGTCATTGTGCAGTGACGCTCTTTTTTATCCCGCCTCACCGTATGCCTGACCTTCGACCCAATTCGAGGCAGGCCTTCCTCAGTGCAAGCTCCGGCATCGGGCCGGAGCAATATCACGGAGGTCAATATGACAGCGACATCATCACAATCAGATCTAATCCCAGCTAAGGAAAAAGCCGCTAAGACTAACGCCACTTCAGCCAAACCTGTTGGCAAACAGGCATCCTCGTCCCGCACACTGAAGCAGTCAATGCCCACCCCTAAAAAGCCCGATATCATCCTGAAGCTTATCAGGCGCTCCAACGGCGCCCGCATGCAGGACCTGCAGAAGGCAACCGGATGGCAGGCCCATAGTATCCGGGCGGGACTTTCGGGACTGCGCAAAAATGGGATCCGGATTAATCTCACCCGGACGGCTTCGGGAAAGACCTTATATAAAGCGGTTGAGGGATGACGGTATGGCGAATATCTCCTCTGAATGCCAACTTTCCCGGGATAACCTTATTGACGCCTGGATCGAAGCTTACAGCGGACCTCCGCCCAAGGGACTGAGCACCCGGCTTCTTCGCTATGCCATTCATTACAACCGTCAGGCAAAGGAATATGGCGGGCTTCGGAAATCAACCCTTCGCCAGCTTGGGCGATATGTTCCTGCGCCTCATAAGACAAGTCCGGCCATTGAAACACCAACAGCGACTGCAAAGCCAATGCCTGGAACCAGGCTGGTTCGGGAATGGCGGGGTCGGACGCATATGGTCGATGTCCGAAGTGACGGCTTCCTTTATGAGGGAAAATCTTTTGGTTCTCTTTCAGAGGTTGCCCGAACCATTACCGGGGCCCGCTGGTCCGGACCTCGGTTCTTCGGCCTGTGAGGCTCCGTCATGCAGCGTTGCGCCATCTATACCCGTAAATCGACCGAGGATGGTCTGGAGCAGGATTTTAATTCCCTACAAGCCCAGCGTGAGGCCTGTGAAGCCTATATCAAGAGCCAGCGCCATGAGGGCTGGAAACCTCTAACCACAGACTATGACGATGGGGGCTTCTCCGGCGGTACCATGGATCGCCCTGCCCTTACAAAACTGCTGGCGGCTGTTGAGCGGCACGAGGTTGATATTATCGTCGTCTATAAGGTGGATCGCCTCACCCGGTCCCTCGCTGACTTCTCCAAGATCATTGAGAGGCTGGATAAACAGGACGTGTCTTTTGTCTCGGTGACGCAGGCATTCAATACCACCTCCTCCATGGGTCGGCTGACATTGAATGTGCTTCTCTCCTTTGCCCAGTTTGAACGGGAGGTCACCGCCGAGCGGATCCGAGACAAGATCGCGGCCTCCAAGAAGAAAGGCATATGGATGGGCGGCAATCTGCCCCTAGGTTACGATGTTGAGGATCGCAAGCTGGTGATCAATAAGGAGGAAGCCGCAACAGTAAGATTATTGTTCGATCTCTATGTCGAGCTCGGGACGGTCCGGCTTTTAAAAGCAGAGGCAGACCGTCTCGGCATTGTTACCAAGAAAATTATCCGAAAGGATGGATCTGTTACAGGCGGCAAGCCCTTCTTGCGGGGTAACCTGTATCGGCTGCTCTCCAATCCGCTTTACATAGGATTGATCCCACATAAAGGAGAAACCTTTCCGGGGATGCATAAAGCCATCGTTGACCAGGAGGTCTGGGACCAGGTTCAGCAGATGATGAGCGGCAATCGCCGGGAGCGGTCTTCGCCGACAAATGTGAAAGCACCGTTTCTGCTGACGGGGCTGGTCTTCGACGAAGCGGGAGAACCGCTATATCAGGCCCAGGCCAGCAAAAACGGCAAGCGCTATCGCTACTATATCTCGAAACAGTTGGCGCAGAATGCGGAACCGGAAGCAGGTGGATGGCGGTTATCGGCCCGAACATTGGAGGCGACGGTTATCCATCCTGTTCGGGATCTGCTGCACGACCAGCAAAGGCTGATGGATTTTCTCCAACTTGCCAACCCCGCTCCATCCCTGTTGCAAAGATTAAAAGTCGAGGCGGATGAATTGGCCGGCAAGTTGGTTGATGACGATACCGGGCATCAGCAGGCCATCTTGCAAGCACTCATACACAGAGTTGGCCTGTCCGCCGACACCATCACAATTGATCTAAGCCGAAAGGCACTGGCCAGATTGTTAACGATGGAAGAGACCGTCACCAATAATGAGCACAATGATATTATTTCTCTGAACCATGCCATTACCTTGCAACGCAAGGGAATTGAGGCAAAGCTGGCAATTGCCGGACACTCGCGTGTTCGACAGCCCGACCCAGATCTCTGCCGCTTGATCGCACAAGCGAGACACTGGTTTGATCAGTTGGCGTCAGGGGAAGCCGGATCAGTGAAGGAAATTGCCGAACGGGAAATGGTCTTTGATACGGAGATAACCCGGGTCCTTCCCCTCGCCTTTCTGGCGCCCGCCATCATTGAGGATATTCTTAACGGTCGTCAGCCGGAGACGTTGAACGTTAAATCCCTCAAAAGAACAAGTTCCCTCCCATCCGACTGGAATGAGCAACAAAAGCGCCTCGGTTTCCATCAATAGTCCATCGTAATATCCCATGAACTGGACCCTGAAACAGGGCGACAGAGACGAATGGGAAATTATAAGGAAGAAGCCTTTAACAGAGAGTCTCTGCCATCACTGGATAACCCCGAAGGCCCCGGTTCTGCGGGGTTCAGGGGCGAACCTGGACTGGAGCCAGGTTCGCCTCAGTGTTAGTGGTGGGCCCGGTAGGACTTGAACCTACGACCAGTCCGTTATGAGCGGACGGCTCTAACCAGCTGAGCTACAGGCCCGAATTTCGATCCGTCATAATACCTGACGTGACAATCGGCTATCCGTGACTATTTAGCCTGTTCACAATAGGGACGCAATTGGCGAAATGACATTTTCGCCAATTTTATCGGCACGCAGGCGCGCCTGATCAGGTATCGAGGAAACTGCGGAGCTTGCGCGAGCGGCTCGGATGCTTGAGCTTGCGGAGCGCCTTTGCCTCAATCTGGCGGATACGTTCCCGCGTCACCGAGAATTGTTGCCCCACTTCCTCAAGCGTATGGTCCGTGTTCATCCCGATGCCAAAGCGCATGCGCAGTACTCTTTCTTCACGCGGGGTGAGCGAGGCCAGAACCCGGGTCGTTGTTTCCCGCAGGTTCGACTGGATTGCCGCATCGAGCGGCTGAACCGCGTTCTCATCCTGGATGAAATCACCGAGGTGACTATCTTCCTCGTCGCCAATCGGTGTTTCGAGGCTGATCGGCTCCTTGGCGATCTTCATCACCTTGCGCACTTTTTCAAGCGGCATACCGAGCTTCACTGCCAGTTCCTCCGGCGTCGGTTCGCGGCCGATTTCGTGGAGCATCTGGCGCGAGGTCCGCACCAGCTTGTTGATCGTCTCAATCATATGCACCGGAATACGGATGGTTCGAGCCTGGTCGGCGATTGACCGCGTGATCGCCTGCCGGATCCACCAGGTGGCGTAGGTGGAGAATTTATACCCCCGGCGATATTCGAACTTGTCCACCGCCTTCATCAGGCCAATATTGCCTTCCTGGATGAGGTCGAGGAACTGCAAACCGCGGTTGGTATATTTCTTGGCGATGGAAATCACGAGGCGGAGGTTGGCTTCCACCATCTCTTTCTTCGCCCGGCTCGCTTCGCGCTCACCCTGCTGTACGGTGCTGACGATGCGGCGGAATTCGTTCATTGGCATGCCGAATTCAGAGGAGATTTTGATAATTTCGCTGCGGATTTCGCCGATGCCGTCGGTTTCGTTGGCGATGAAATCCTTCCAGCCTTTGGCTTTCAGGGTACCCATCTTGTCAACCCAGCCCGGATCAAGCTCATTGCCGAAATAATTTTCGAGGAAGCTCGCACGAGAGACCTTGTGCCGTTCCGCAAGACGAAGAAGCTTGCCTTCCAGGCTCATCAGCCGGCGGTTGATACCATAGAGCTGATCGACCAGCGCCTCGATCCGGTTATTGGTGAGATGGACATCATCCATCAGCTTGACCAGCTCGAGTTTCAGCTTTTCATATTTCTTTTCCTGGGCACTCGAAACGGATTCGTTTTCCAGCGCCGCCGTAAGCCTCGCTTCCTGGAGTTTATGGAGCTTCTTGTATGTTTTGGCGATCTCGTCAAACCGCTCAAAAACCTCCGGCTTCAGCGTTTCCTCAAGCGCCGCGAGCGACATGGTGTTTTCTTCCACATCATCATCGTCTTCTTCGGCATCGTCTTCACGGCTACTACCCTCTTCACCGTCCTCGTCATCGTCCTTGCCCTCTTCCGCATCGGAATCGGAATCGTCGTCTTCCTCGTCGTCGCTAAGACCAGCGGCCGGCAATTCGTCGTCCTCGCTATCTTCGCTGAAGCCTTCCTGCAACGCTTTTTCGGCGGCGGCGCCAGCGCCATATGTGGCGTCGAGATCGATAACATCGCGAAGCAGCAGCCTTTCCTGGAGCATCAATTCACGCCAGTTCAAAATGGCACGGATTGTCAGCGGGCTCTCGCAAATGGCGCCGATCAGCTTGCCGCGGCCGGCTTCGATCCGCTTGGCGATGGCGATTTCGCCTTCGCGCGAGAGCAACTCCACGGTGCCCATCTCGCGAAGATACATACGGACCGGATCATCCGTGCGATCCCCCGCGGTCGAGGCAGGTTTTTCCACAACCTCCCGGCTGGCTTTCTCATCGACATCGTCGTCGTCATTGCTGTCGTCGTCATCCGAACTCGGGGAGGCCTCATCGCCCCCCTCCTCGTCATTTTCAACGACATTGATGCCCATCTCGGACAGCAGCGACATGGTATCTTCGATTTGCTCCGAGGACATCTGGTCCTGCGGCAAAACCGCGTTCAGCTCGTCGAACGTCACATATCCCTTGTCCTTCGCCTTCGCGAGCATCTTCTTGACGGCAGCCTGGGACGCATCAATCAGCGGGCTATCCGGGCTTTCATCGCTCTGGTCTGACGTATCGACGGCTTCCGCACTTTTTGTCGCCATAAATTTTAACTCCTGAAAAGTATCCGCCACTGGAACCCGCATCGCGGTTCTGGCCAGATCCTGATTCTCCTAAACATTCTTGCTGCGCCCGGACGCCATTCCAAATCCATCCAGATTAGCTTCATTGCCGGAGGCATCCTCCAGCGCCTTCTTCGCCAACTTCAATCTATCCAGATTTTCCGCCGTCGCATTTTCCCCCAATTGACGCTCCGCCATTTCGAGTTCTTTCTGCAGTGCCTCCAGTTTGTGGCGAGCCACAATATGCAGCCAGGCGTTCAGCGCATCTTCATAGGCCGCTTCGGGATCAGCGAACCAATCCAAAGACCTGGTCGTCGCTCCGTGCAACCCCTTTACCTGTTCAGACAATTTACGCTTAGCTAGATGGTGAGCCAAGCCCGCATAGTCAAGGGATGATTCGACTGTTGCAATATCTATTATCGCCCGCCGCAATCTGTCAAGCTGGGGGCTGGAAAGCTGCAGCGACGCCAGCGTTTCAAAGTGATTTTCTATTATTTTCGGGTGGTTTACGACAGTTAGCAGGATTAATTCCTCCCGCCTGCCGCCATCCGGCGTCGACGGCCCGCGAAGTGATCCGGACACCGGAAATCGCGAATCACCTGACTGATTCGCGAATCGACCGAATCGATTGCTGCCCGAGGTCGCACCGCCTCGTCGCTCAGGCATTTGCCGTTTAGGTCTGAAAGACTGCCAGAGCCGCTCCTTGAAAAAGTTGCGATAATGGTTCTGCACCGCCGGATCACCGATGGCATCGCAAAGACCGTAGAGCGCCTTTTCTAGCGCCGCTTTGCGTTCGGGCGTATCGACGGGCCGCCCCTCCGTCTCTTTGCGCCAGAGGATTTCAGAAAGCGGCAGCGCGTTATCCAGGATCTCCTTCATCGCGCCGGGTCCGTCTTTCCGGATCAGGTCGTCCGGATCAACTCCTTCGGGTAAAAGCGCAAAACGGAGCGAATATCCCGGCCGCAATAACGGCAGCGCCCGCTCCGACGCCCGCAGCGCCGCCCGCCATCCGGCGGCGTCACCATCAAGGCACATGATCGGCTCCGCCGCCATTTGCCAGAGGATCTGCAACTGGTCCTCTGTAATGGCGGTTCCAAGCGGCGCAACGGACTGCGAAAATCCTGCGTCGCTCAAGGCAATGACGTCCATATATCCTTCCGCAACGATGATACTGCCAATCTCAAACGCCTTCTGTCGGGCGGTCGCCATATTGTAGAGGACATGCCCCTTGTGAAAGAGCGGGGTTTCGGGTGAGTTAAGATATTTTGCCGGAGCATCGCCGAGCGCCCGGCCGCCAAAGGCGATCACGCGGCCGCGACGATCGGAAATCGGGAACATGAGGCGTTCGCGGAAACGGTCATATGTTTCCCGTCCGTCATCGGGCTGGATGACAAGACCGCCTTCGATCAGCGTCGCCTCCGTCACACCACGGGCCAGCAGCGCTTCTTTGAGAGCGCTCCGGCTGTTGGGCGCATATCCAAGGCGAAAGGACGAAATTGCTCCCTCGGATACCTGACGGCGGGCCAGATATTGCCGCGCACCGCCGCCTGCCTGCCCCGCCAATTGCGCCGTAAACCATTTTGCCGCAAGTTCCATGGCGTCATGCAAAGTCGCCGCTCGCTGCTGGCGGGCTTTCTCCTCGGGCCGCTGAACCGGCATCTGCAATCCGGCAATGGCCGCCAACCGTTCGACGGCCTCAGGAAAACCGACGCCTTCCGTCTGTTTCACAAATTCGATCAGATCACCATTCGCGCCGCATCCGAAGCAATGATAGAACCCCTTCTCCTCGCTGACGGTGAAAGACGGTGTTTTCTCATTATGGAATGGACAAAGGCCGGAATATTCCCGCCCTTTACGGACAAGTTTCGTCCGGCGACCGATCAAATCAACAAGGCTGACGCGGGCTTTAAGCTCTTCCATGAATTGCGTTGGAAAGGCCATTCTTACGTCTAATCCTGCTATTTAACCGGTTAATTTTATTTTACAGGCTTTCGGGCCCGCGTCCGCCCGGCTCATGCGCCAAGCATGTCCTTTACAATAGCGCTCGCTTTTGAAAAATCCATTTGTCCGGCGAAGCGATTTTTCAATTCCGCCATTGTCCGTCCCATATCCTTCAAACCCTTCGCCTCGATTTCGGCGATAACCTCCTCCACGGCTGCGCGCGTTTCCGCCTCGTCAAACTGCTTCGGGAGATAGTCGGATATGATATCAATTTCCTCCTGTTCAGAGGCGGCAAGATCAACCCGCCCGCCTTTTTCATAAGCGGCTATGGAGTCTTTGCGCTGCCGCACCATGGTTGTCAGCATCTGCAGAATCTCGTCATCCGTGATTCCCCCTTCGGCGCCTTTGTCGCGGGCCGCAAGATCCCGGTCCTGCAGGGTCGCAATGATCAGACGAAGCGTTGATATACGCCGCTTATCCTTTGATTTCATTGCCTCTTTTAGTGACTCTTTTATTTCGTTTCGTAACATAAATAACCGAATCTATTGTGGAGAAAGGCGCAATACTAGCTGAAACCGCGCCTGATAGCAAACCAATAATTCTTTCTAACCAGTTGATTTTAAAGGGTTTTTTTTGCGTGGAAAAACTTGACGCGCCTGCGCAAACTGCTTATGTTGCTGCGCAATATTCAGCTACCAGGCCAGAGGAAATTCGGCTCAGCGGAACTACCGCAAGAGGGTCCCTATTATCATGTCTTATGCAAACAAAGATGACGCGGTCGATCTGAACAGCAACCGGACGGCGACAGCGGTTCTTGTGCTGGGCGATGGTACCGTTTTTCACGGGTTCGGCATTGGGGCCGTGGGTGAAACCGTCGGGGAAGTCTGCTTCAACACCTCGATGACCGGCTATCAGGAGAGCCTGACCGACCCGTCCTTCGCCGGACAGCTCATCACCTTTACCTTTCCCCATATCGGCAATGTCGGGTTCAATGACGAGGATATTGAGACGACCGGCATCGCCGCAGCCGGCCTCATTATCCGGGCCAGCATTACCGACCCGGCCAACTGGCGGGCGGTCGGGCCGCTTGACGACTGGCTGAAATCCCGGGGCCTGATCGGCATCGCCGGCGTCGATACGCGGCGCCTGACCCATTTCATCCGCAAGTCCGGCGCCCCCAACGGCGTGATCGCCCATAGCAAGGACGGCAAGTTTGACATTCCCGCCCTCACGGAGAAAGCCGCGAGCTGGCCCGGCCTGGAAGGTATGGACCTTGCCAAAGAAGTTTCCTGCAAGGAACCTTACGAATGGACGGAAACCCGCTGGGCCATGGGTTCGGGCTACGGCGAACAAACCGCGCCGGCGCGCCATATCGTCGCCGTCGATTACGGGGTCAAGCGCAATATACTCCGCTGCCTGGCGGAGCTCGGCTGCCGCGTAACCGTCGTGCCGGCAACCGCCACCTTCGATGACATCATGGCATTTAAACCAGACGGGATCTTCCTTGCCAACGGCCCCGGGGATCCGGCGGCGACTGGTGAGTATGCTGTGCCGGTGATCCAGCAATGTGTCGACAGCAGCATACCGACGTTCGGAATTTGCCTCGGTCACCAGATGCTGGCGCTCGCGGTTGGCGCGAAAACCAAGAAAATGCATCAGGGGCATCGCGGCGCCAATCAGCCGGTCAAGGATCTGACGACCGGGAAGGTCGAGATCACCTCGCAAAATCATGGTTTCGTTGTCACCCGTGAAAGCCTGCCCGACGGGGTCACGGAAACTCACAAGTCCCTTTTCGATGGTGTTGTCGAGGGACTTGAAATCGACGGCAAGCCGGTCTTCTCGGTGCAGTATCATCCCGAGGCGAGCCCGGGCCCGCAGGACAGCTACTATCTTTTCAAACGGTTCATAGATCTGGTCGATAGAAAAAATGCCTAAACGTACCGATATCCATTCCATCATGATCATCGGCGCCGGGCCCATCATTATCGGCCAGGCCTGCGAGTTCGACTATTCCGGCACCCAGGCCTGTAAGGCCTTGAAGGAAGAAGGCTATCGCGTTATCCTGGTGAACTCCAACCCGGCGACGATCATGACCGATCCGGGCCTCGCCGACGCCACTTATGTGGAACCGATCACTCCGGAAATTGTCGAGAAGATCATCGAGAAGGAACGGCCGGATGCCATCCTCCCAACCATGGGCGGGCAGACGGCGCTAAACACCGCGCTCGCACTCGCCGAAAGCGGTGCACTCGACCGCCACGGTGTGCAGCTTATCGGCGCCAACCGGGAAGCCATCGCGAAGGCGGAGGACCGCGACCAGTTCCGCACGGCGATGCTGAAAATCGGGCTTGATATGCCGGCGAGCGCCGTTGCGCATACCCTCGAGGAAGCCTGGAAAGTATTGGAAGAGGTCAAGCTTCCCTGCATTATCCGCCCGTCTTTCACCCTGGGCGGAACAGGCGGCGGGATCGCCTATAACCGCGAAGAGTTTGAGGAAATTGTCACCGGAGGTCTCGATGCCTCCCCCACTACCGAAGTGCTGGTCGAAGAGAGCATTGTCGGCTGGAAGGAATATGAGATGGAGGTGATCCGCGACAAGGCGGACAACTGCATAATCATCTGCTCCATTGAGAATGTCGATCCGATGGGCGTGCATACGGGGGATTCCATCACGGTTGCCCCGGCGCTGACTCTCACCGATAAAGAATACCAGATCATGCGGAATGCCTCGATTGCCGTGCTGCGGGAAATCGGGGTAGAAACCGGCGGATCAAACGTGCAATTTGCCGTCAATCCGGAGAACGGTCGCCTCATCATTATTGAGATGAACCCCCGCGTTTCCCGCTCCAGCGCGCTGGCGTCCAAGGCGACGGGTTTCCCCATCGCAAAAATCGCAGCAAAGCTTGCAGTCGGATATACGCTGGACGAGCTGGACAATGATATTACCGGCGTCACGCCGGCCTCTTTCGAGCCGACGATCGACTATGTCGTAACCAAGATTCCGCGCTTCACCTTTGAAAAATTCCCGGGCGCCGAGGCCAAGCTCGGCACGGCAATGAAATCCGTCGGCGAGGCCATGGCCATTGGACGGACTTTTGCCGAAAGCTTGCAAAAAGCCCTGCGTTCCCTAGAAACGGGACTGTCCGGGCTCAATGAACAGAATTTCAGCGGCCATGGCGAGCAGCATGTCGACAAGCAGCGTATTCAGGCGATCCTTGCGCAGCCGACACCTGAGCGCCTGCTGAACATCGCGCAGGCATTTCGGGAAGGCCTCACCCTTGAGGAAATTCAGACCGCCAGCAAGTACGAGCCCTGGTTCCTCGCCCAGATCGAATCCATCGTCGAGATGGAGACCGCCGTGCGCACAGGCGGCATCCCGACGACCAAAGGGGGTCTTCTTGCACTTAAATCCATGGGGTTTAGCGACCGTCGCCTGGCCGATCTCGCCGACACCCGCGAAGAGCATGTGCTGGCAGCGCGCAAGAAGTTCGGAATTGAGCCGGTTTACAAACGCATCGACACCTGCGCCGGGGAGTTTCCCTCGCAGACGCCTTACATGTATTCGACCTATGAAGGCAATGAATGGGATGAGGCGATGTGCGAGGCGGAACCGACAGACGCCCGGAAGATCGTTATTCTCGGCGGCGGCCCCAACCGGATCGGCCAAGGCATCGAGTTTGATTATTGCTGCGTTCACGCCGCTTATGCACTTTCCGAAGCGGGTTATGAGACCATCATGGTCAACTGCAACCCGGAGACGGTTTCCACAGACTATGACACCTCGGACCGATTGTATTTCGAACCGCTGACGGTCGAGGATACCCTCGCGATCATCCGCAAGGAACAGTCCAAGGGCACGCTCCATGGGGTCATCGTCCAGTTCGGCGGCCAGACACCGCTTAAGCTGGCGGCAGGGCTGGAAGCGGCCGGCGTTCCCATTCTGGGCACCTCGCCGGACGCGATCGACCTTGCCGAAGACCGGGAGAGATTTCAGCAGCTTCTACACAAACTCGACCTCAAACAGCCTGAGAACGGGATTGCGCGTTCCGTCAGCGAAGCATTCGATATTGCCGAAAGGATCGGATATCCGGTCGTTGTCCGGCCGTCTTATGTTCTGGGTGGTCGCGGGATGGAAATTGTGCGCGATGGAGACTCGCTCGATCGCTATATGCGCGAAGCGGTAATTGTCTCCGGCGATAATCCGGTTCTGGTCGACGGCTATCTACAGAACGCCATCGAAGTCGACGTCGATTGCCTTTGCGATGGCAAAACCGTCTTCGTCGCCGGGATTATGGAGCATATTGAGGAGGCAGGCATCCATTCAGGCGACAGCGCCTGCTCCCTGCCGCCCCATACCCTGCCGGCCGACATTATTGACGAGATCAAACGGCAAACGGAGGCCCTCGCGCTAGCGCTCAACGTCGTCGGGCTGATGAATGTACAGTTCGCGGTAAAAGGCGGTGTGATTTATATCCTCGAGGTTAACCCGCGGGCGAGCCGGACCGTTCCGTTCGTCGCCAAGAGCATTAATTATCCCATCGCGAAGATTGCTGCGCGTGTCATGGCCGGGGAAAGCCTAGCCTCCTTCAACCTAGAATACCGCACGCTCAACCATGTGACGGTCAAGGAAGCCGTTTTCCCGTTTTCTCGCTTTCCTGGCGTCGATGTTGTTCTGGGTCCGGAAATGCGGTCGACTGGCGAGGTTATGGGAATCGATACCAATTTCGGTGCCGCCTTTCTCAAATCCCAGATTGCCGCGGGCGTAAAACTGCCAACCTCGGGAACGGTCTTCGTTTCTGTGAAAGATCTCGACAAGGAACCGATCAAGGATGCGGTCGCCAAGCTGATCGACCTTGGATTCAAGGTTGTATCGACGGGGGGAACGGCTAAATATCTTAGCGACCAGGGCCTTGCGGTCACCCGGGTCAACAAGGTCATGGAAGGTCGGCCGAACATCGTCGATACCATGAAAAACGGTGACATCGCGTTGGTCTTCAATACGACCGAAGGTGCCCAGGCGCTGCGTGACAGTTATGATATCCGTCATACCGCTCTGGTCATGAAAACGCCCTACTCGACGACAGTCGCCGGCGCCTATGCGACGGTGCAGGCAATTGAGAAAATTATGACGGGGACCCTTGAAGTCAAATCCCTTCAATCCTATTCTTAATTTCTTGACAAGCTACCCATGAGACTATAGTCAAGGCGACTTTTGCGAGTGGCGAAAAACGTAATTTTTGCAAAACGACGTAATCGAGATTTCAAATGGAAAGACTACCAATGACGGCCGCGGGCTATGCGCGGCTGGAAAAAGAACTGAAAGAATTGAAATCGACGGCTCGCCCGGCGGTGATCCAGGCGATTGCGACCGCGCGTGAGCATGGGGATCTTTCGGAGAATGCCGAATATCATGCCGCGAAAGAGCAGCAGTCTCACATCGAGGGCCGCATTGCGGAACTGCAGGACAAACTCGGGCGGGCGGAAGTCATAGATGTGGCCTCTATTTCCGGCCGCCAGATCAAGTTCGGCGCGACCATTCTGCTTGCCGACGAAGACACCGACGAGGAAACGAGCTATCAGATCGTCGGCGAGGACGAAAGCAATATTGAGGAAGGCCGCCTGTCGATTACCGCACCGCTGGCCCGTGCGCTGATCGGCAAGGAACAGGGAGACAGCATCGAGGTGATGACACCCGGCGGATCCAAAGCCTATGAAGTGATTGAAGTCAGCTATTCGGGTTGACGTTGTTATTCGCTGAAAAAGCCCTTGTGCTTCCGCTCAAGGGCTTTTTTATGGTCCTAGGTGAGGATTTAACGCGGATCTCTCGCGGTCGAATGGTCCGTCGGCTGCGGTGTCACCGTCAGGACTGTGACGCCATTCGGCGCCTGAAAACGATGCCAGCACCCTTGCGGCACGACCGTCAGCATTCCGGCTTTTAACGTCAGAATATCCTCCGACTCTCCGGACAGGATCGTTAATTGCGTCTCGCCCTTCAAAATATGGACGAGTTCATCGCCGCCCCGATGCCGCTCCCAAGGGCTGCTGCCGTCAAAGCTTCCGGTGAAAACCGCGCCATTTCCAAATTTTTCAAGTGTTGCAAACGCAGGTTCTTCATCCTCCGGCGCGGTCTCGGGACCGCGGTTTCTGAGCCGCGCCAGCCCTTTCAAGGCGGCTTCTATGTCAATCGCTTTCGGCAAATTTCCCTCCTGTTACATTAAGTTCCCAATGGTGCGGCATTTGTCCGGCTTTTCATCCAATAACAGCCATTTTCTAAGCGCAGCTTTATGAAATGTTAGGAAATTATGGCTAATTTTTTATAAATATAAACAGTTAGAGCGAAATACAGAGTTAAAAGTTGGTTGGATGTCGAATTACTACAATTTCAGGAATCTGGATATCATTTTTGTTGACGACAACAAGAACATGCATGCGCTCATCAAGAATCTGTTGTTGGCAATGAATATTGTCAATTCGCGAGGCTGTTTCGACGCGGAAAGTTGCTTCGAGGAAATGCGTGAGGAGCCGCCGGATCTCATCATCACCGACCTTTCCTTAAATCCCGAAAATGGCCTGGAATTGATCCGCCGCATTCGCCAGGGAGAACATGGCGTCGATCGCTATACGCCGATCCTTGTTCTTTCCGGCCAGACCAATATCAAGGACGTGCTGGCTGCGCGCGACGCTGGCGCAACCGAGTTCCTCGCAAAACCCGTTTCCGTCGGGTCCTTGCATGACCGCATGGTCTGGATGGTCGAAAATCCGCGCCCTTTTATCAAGGCATCAACTTATATCGGACCGGATCGGCGGCGCGCGATGCGCGGCTATGAAGGCATGGAACGGCGGAAATAACTTACCGCAAGAGGGCAGAAAATGACGAAAATAGTCGAAATGGACGGATATGAAATCCATCACCCCGTCCAGAAACTGCAAAGCAAGGTGACCACCAAGGGCGGTTTGTCGCTTGCGGAAATCGAAAAGCGGATGGCGAAGAAAATGTCGGCGCTGACCGAGGATTTCCTTTCGAGCATTCCGCCCATGATTGACGCGATAGAAAAGTCGCTGGGCCAGCTGGAGACGGGTGCGGGCGACGAAACGGCCCAGGCCGACCTGTTCCGCCACGGTCATGACCTCAAGGGTTTGGGCGGGTCCTTCGACTATCCTATCATGGGAACGATCGGGGCAGGCATCTGCGGTCTCACCCACAAGGAGATCGAGACGGCATCCCTTAACCTGCCGCTTATCCGCGTACATCTCGACCTTTTGAGCTATGTCACCGCCAACCGCATCAAGAATGACAGCGATCCCAAGGCGGAGCCGATCCTGAGCGCCCTCGCCGCCGCCAAGGCAGCGATCTAGGACAATCCCGTCTCAGGCAGCGGGAACCGGCGAGGTATAGTTGAGGCCGAGGCGCCCGCCATCGGCATAAATTATCTGCCCGGTAACGTAGGAACTATCTTCCGAAGCAAGGAAGAGTGCAACCCTAGCAATCTCTTCCGGCGTACCCGTCCGGCCCATCGGCGTACGTGACAGGATTGCATGACGGGCCGCGTCATCCTCCATTACCTTTTCCAGCATTTCTGTCGCGATCGATCCGGGGCCGACGCCGTTCACGCGGACGCCCCTCTGCGCGAGCGCGACCGCCATCACTCTTGTAAGCTGGTTCAACCCTCCCTTGGAGACGTTGTAGGGGAGAATGTTGGGGATCGTGAGGAGGGCATTGACCGACGACATATTAATGATACTGCCGCCGGTTTCCTGGTCGACCATGACCTTGCCCGCCGCCTGGCTCAATAGAAATGCCCCCTTGAGATTGACACCCAGAACCGCGTCGAAATCCTCTTCCGAAATCTCCAGCACGTCACCGGTGCGAAGAATTCCGGCGTTGTTGACCAGAATATCCAGATGCCCCTGCTCTTTCATGACGTCTTCAACCAGTTGACTGCAGGCTGCTTTTTTGGAGACATCGCAGGATTTGGCAATAGCCGAACCGCCAAGCTTCGCCGCCGCGGCGGCGACTGCATCGCTATTTACATCTGCAAGGTAAACAACAGCTCCTTCACGCAGGAAAAGTTCCGCAACGCTAAACCCGATGCCCTGCGCCGCTCCTGTAACGATCGCGACTTTGTTTTTCAACCGCATTGATGCCTCCAACTCTCTATTTCGCAGGATATCCCGCCGCCGCAAGAACTTCAGTGATTTCCGTTAGAATTGCCGGATCATCGATCGTCGCCGGTGCGTTATAGGCTTCCCCATCTGCAATTTTCCGCATGACCCCGCGCAATATCTTGCCGGACCGCGTTTTCGGGAGCCGCTTCACGATCAAAGCGATCTTGAAGGCGGCGACAGGACCGATTTTCTCGCGCACCAGCGCGACGAGTTCTTTCTCGATCTCTCCGGCGGGCCGATTGACGCCGGCGTTCAGCACGACAAACCCCATCGGAATCTGGCCCTTCAGCTTGTCCTGAATCCCGATCACTGCGCATTCCGCAACGTCGCGATGGCTCGCCAGGACTTCTTCCATTCCGCCCGTAGAAAGGCGATGCCCAGCGACATTGATGATATCGTCAGTCCGCGCCATGATGAAGAGATAGCCATCCTCATCGATATATCCGGCATCCCCGGTCTTATAGTAACCGGGAATATCCGCCATATAGGATTTGAAGAAGCCCTCATCGTTCTGCCAGAGTGTCGGAAGCGAGCCCGGCGGAAGCGGCAGTTTCACGGCGATCACTCCGATTTCGCCGCGCTTCATCTCGGTCTTGCCATCCTCTTCATTGATGATGCGGATGTCATAGCCCGGAACCGGCAGCGTCGGACTGCCGAGCTTTACGGGCTTCATGCCGTATCCCATGCAATTCGCGCCAATCGCCCAGCCGGTTTCCGTTTGCCACCAATGATCGATAACCGGGACTTTCAGCTGATCCTGTGCCCAGATAATGGTATCCGGGTCGGCCCTTTCGCCGGCGAGAAACAGCGTGTCAAAATCGCTGAAATCATATTTGGCGATGAACTCCCCCTCAGGATCCTGCTGGCGGATGGCACGAAAGGCCGTCGGCGCCGTGAATAGCGCTTTTACCTTATGGTCCTGGATCACGCGCCAGAAAGTGCCCGCGTCCGGCGTGCCCACGGGCTTGCCTTCGAACATGATCGTCGTGCAACCATGCAGGAGAGGCGCATAGACAATGTAGGAATGACCGACAACCCAGCCGACATCGGAAGCGGCCCAGAAAACCTCGCCGGGGTTGATATTATAGACATGCTTCATCGACCAGCGGAGCGCCACAGCATGACCGCCGTTATCGCGGACCACCCCCTTCGGAACGCCTGTCGTGCCGGAGGTATACAGAATATATAGCGGGTCGGTCGCCAAAACCGGCGTGCAGGGAACGGGGGCGGCCGCCGCCTCCAGTTCGCGCCAGTCATGATCGCGGCCCGGGGTCATCTCCGCCTCACATTCGGGGCGCTGCAGAATGATAACGCTTTTCGGTTTATGCGCGGACATATCAATCGCACCGTCGATCAGCGGCTTATAGGCGATCGTCCGTCCCGGCTCCAATCCGCAGGACGCCGCAATGATCGCAACCGGTTTGGCATCGTCGATACGCGTCGCAAGTTCCTTCGGGGCGAAGCCACCGAAAACCACTGAATGAATAGCGCCGATCCGCGCACAGGCCAGCATGGCAACGGCGGCTTCCGGCACCATCGGCATATAAATGAGAACCCGATCTCCCCTCTTGATACCCTGACCGGCAAGGGCACCGGCGAAGCGTGCCACAATATCGGTCAGTTCCCGATAGCTGTAGCTTTTCACTTGTCCCGTCATCGGGCTGTCATAGATAAGGGCGTTCTGGTCGCCGCGGCCATCCTCGACATGCCGGTCCAGACAGTTAAAGCAGGTATTCATCTCCGCGCCTTCGTACCAGCGGTAGAAGGGCGGATTATCCGCATTCAGCACGCGATCCCATGTCTTGTTCCAGCTGATACCCTCGGCCGCTTTCGCCCAGAATGCCTCCGGGTCCTCAAGTGAACGCTGATAATCCTTTTCATAGCTGGTCATTGACCGCCTCCCTGGCTTGTTTTCTCTTTACTCTAGAAAAACAACGGCGGGCTCGCGATGTCAACAGAAACTGGCGGGACAAAGCGACGCATCCTGCGCCGAAATTCATGAAAAAACCCGCGTCCGGAAAGCACGCGGGTTTTCGCAATTCAAATGTTTGAAATCAGTCGCGTGACGACGACTTGAAAAGCTCATCAAAACTCTTGGCGGATGCGGCTTTGTCGTCTTCCCTCTTTTTCTCAGCAGACTTGCCGAAAACCGCCTCGGCCTCGGCCCGCGGATCATAGGATTCTTCCTTTTGAACCTGCTGCTTTTTGATTTCATAAGGCGTAAGCGGAACCGCGGCCGCCTCGGCGGCGACAGCGGCGGCGACCTCTTCCATCAGCTTGCCGCGATCTTCGTCCTTGCGGCGATGCGCGGATTTCTGCACGGCCTCATCAAGTTCAAGCTGCGTACAGATACCAAGGCTAACCGGATCGCGCGGCCGAATATTCTGCGCATTCCAGTGCGTCCGGTCACGAACAGCGTTGATTGTCGTTTTCGTCGTCCCGACAAGCTTGGATATCTGGGCGTCCGTCAGTTCCGGGTGGAACTTGATGAGCCATGAAATCGCATCTGGGCGATCGCCACGGCGCGAAACCGGCGTGTAACGGCCACCGCGCCGACGCGGTTGCGGGACATCGCCGGTCGGTTTGTTTATCTGCAGCCGGGCAGACGTATCCGCCTGACACCGGTCGATCTCCGCCTGGGTCAGTTGTCCGTTCGAAATCGGATCGAGCCCGACAATCCCCACGGCGACTTCGCCATCGGCAATCCCCTGAACTTCCAGGGAATGCAATCCGCAAAAATCCGCAATCTGTTCAAATGACAAAGACGTATTGTCAATCAGCCAAACAGCCGTCGCCTTTGGCAATAATGGCGTTACCATAAAGTCTCCTTTGACGGTCCGAACAATGTCTGTTCGGACCAAGATCTATTTCTTATGCTTATATGGCGAAAAACGGCGCCAAAGTCCACACCTAAACCGTTAAAACGATTTTCCCGATATGTCCCGAATCATCGATACGGCGATGCGCCGCAGCCGCGTCCGTCAGCGGGAAAGTACTATCCATGACGGGCTTTACCGTCCCTGCCGACAGGAGCGGCCAGACTTTCGCCTTCAACCGTTCGCCGATTTCCGATTTCGCCTGAACAGACTGCGGCCGCAAGGTTGATCCGGTGATCGTCAGCCGCTTCAGCATCATGGGGGCGAAATTGACGGTCGCCTCGGGCCCGCCAAGAAACGCGATGTAAACAAGGCGGCCCTCGACCGCCAACGCGGAGATATTACGCTGAATGTAGTCCCCGCCCACCATATCAAGGATAAGGTCCACACCTTTTCCGCCGGTCAGTTCCTTGACCACCGCGACAAAATCCTCGGTTTTGTAGTTGATCCCCCGCTCTGCGCCGAGTTTCTCTACAGCGCGGCATTTCTCGTCGGTGGAGGCAGTCGTAAAGACCCGTGCGCCAAACGCCTTGGCGAGCTGTATCGCCGTCGTGCCGATGCCGCTCGCTCCGCCATGCACAAGAAAGGTCTCACCGCCCGTCAGATGCCCACGGTCGAAAACGTTGGTCCAGACAGTGAAAAAGGTTTCCGGCAACGCCGCCGCCCGCACCAAATCGAATCCGTCCGGTATATCGAGGCATTGGGCCTCCGGCGCCACGCAATATTCCGCGTAACCGCCACCTGCCACCAGCGCGCAAAGCTGATCGCCGATCTTATAACGGGTGACGCCCGCACCTGTCGCAACAACCGTCCCTGAAATCTCGAGACCCGGAATATCGGAGGCACCCGGCGGCGGGGCATAGCCCCCCTTGCGCTGCAATACATCCGGCCGGTTAACCCCGGCGGCGGCAACCTTGATCAATACTTCATCAAGACCGGGCGACGGTACGGGGCGGGTTGCAGGTACCAGTCCTTCCGGACCGCCAAACTCTTTGATTTCGATCGCCGTCATTGTCTTTGGCAGGCTCGTCATTCTATTCTCCAGGATGATATGGACTGTGGCTTGCAAAAGCCGAGACAGTCCGCGCAAGTTTCAATTTTGTTTTCGAATTTGCAGCATAGCATATTGAGGAACGCGACGATGACAAGTGATGATGACGAGAAACCCATATTGGGACAGAAGCCAATGAATTTCGACAGCATGTCGATCGGCGATCTAGAGGACTATATAATCGCGCTGAATGCGGAAATTCAGAAAACCAGGACAATTATCGAAAAGAAAAAGGCAGCGCAAAATGCCGCGTCAGGTTTTTTCAAGACCTGACACGCATGGCATTGAGCGGATTGAGGGGTGCGAATCGGCGGAAATTCCAGCTAAAAAAAGTGCCAAAAAGCCTAAAAAATGCATATTCGTTAATTGTAATTTAAGAATTGATGGTTAAGTTGTCAGTTGTAGCCCTTGATGGGCTGCCTGAGATTGGAATCCCTATTCCAGTCTTTATGACGCCTCCCTGTTGACTTGGGCCGCCTCTTGAAGGCGGCTCTTTTTTTGTTTGATCTGTCGCCGCAACTACTCCGCATTTCATGAAAATACAACATAGCCTCTTGACTCTTATTGAATTTCAGCGTTTTAATTTGGCCCTTCAGAAGCAAGTCTGACAGGTTGAGGCAAAATAAGAGGGGGCGCCGATATGGCAGCCCCCTCAATCAATTCCGGCCTGTTTTACAATCCCTTAGAGATGACCTATCCGCGGCGGTCCGCCCTTCGAGGCCTGGCTTGGACCAAATGCTTTATCAAGAATGCTGGTGCTGTCTTCAGCGAGTAAAATGGCATCCGTCAGGAAATTGAGAATACGCATATTGTTGGCGAGCACCGCCTTCGCCTCGGCGCGGGGATCATCAGTGATCAGCGCGCAGCGCTCGAGAATATCCTTGCGCACCATGGCCAGGACTTCTTCGAGCTTTTTGCCTGCCGGGTTATCTTCTGTTACCAAGTAATGGGTCACCTTCATGCCCTCCTAACCGGGATCTGACCTGCAGTATGAAACAATCTTGGTTAATTTTTCGATAATCCGGCGACGTAACCGTCAACCCTCACAAATTCCTCGCCCGCTCACGCAGGACGAATTTTTGCACCTTGCCGGTTGAGGTTTTCGGCAACTCCTCAAATACGATCGTTTTCGGACATTTGAAATGGGCCATGTTTTCGCGACAGAATTTGATGATATCGTCTGCTGTGGCGCTCGCGCCCTGCCGGAGAACGACAAACGCGCAAGGCGTCTCACCCCATTTCTCGTCGGGCCGTGCAACCACCGCGGCCTCCAGCACCGCCGGATGTTTGTAAAGCACCCCCTCCACTTCGATCGTCGAGATATTCTCGCCGCCGGAGATGATAATGTCCTTCGATCTGTCCCGCAGCTCCAGATAGCCATCCTCATGCACCACCCCGAGGTCGCCAGAGTGGAACCAGCCGTCCTTGAACGAGGCCTGGGTCGTTTTCGGGTTCTTGAGATATCCCTTCATGATCAGGTTGCCGCGCAGCATCACCTCGCCCATGGTGTTGCCGTCATTCGGGACTGGCGTCATGGTTTCGGGGTCCATCACCTCGAGCCCGGCAAGAGCATGATAACGGACACCCTGACGCGCTTTCAGCGCGGCGCGATCCTCGACCTGCCGGCTATCCCAATCCGAATTCCAGTCGCAAAGGACGGCGGGACCATATGTCTCCGTCAAGCCATAGACATGAGTGACGTCAAATCCCATGCTGTCCATTTCCGCAAGCACAGTCGCCGGTGGGGGCGCCGCCGCCACCATGAACTTGACGCCGGAGGGGGCCTTTGCCTTGTCTTCCGGTGAGGCATTGATCAACATGGAAAGAATGATCGGTGCACCGCACATGTGGTCCACCTGGCAGTGCTGCATCTCATGATATATCGCGCTTGCCTCGATCTTGCGCAGGCAGACATGCGTTCCGCCCACCGCCGTCAGCGTCCAGGGGAAGCACCAGCCATTGCAATGGAACATCGGCAGTGTCCAGAGATAGACCGGATGTTTCGGCAGGCTCCAGGAAACGGAATTACCCATGGCGGCCAGATAGGCGCCCCGGTGATGATAAACGACGCCTTTGGGGTCGCCTGTCGTACCTGATGTGTAGTTCAGCGAAATCGCCTGCCATTCGTCCGCGGGTCCCTTCCATTCAAATTCAGGGTCGCCAGTTGCGAGGAATGCCTCATATTCCATGTCACCAATGAAATCGCCGCCTTCGGCAAGCGCGTCATCAATATCGATAACGATCGGCTTTACCTTGGCGAGGGAGAGTGCCTCCTTGATCAGCGGCGAGAACTCACGGTCCGTTAGCAAGAGCCTGCATTCGCCATGGTCGAGGATGAAGGCAAGCGCTGGCGCATCGAGCCGCGTATTGAGGGTATTCAGAATTGCGCCGATCATCGGCACGCCAAAATGTGCCTCCAGCACGGCCGGGATATTTGGCGCCATCATCGATACCGTATCCCCCTCACCGATGCCGCGGCCCTTCAACGCACTCGCGAGGCGGCGCGCGCGCGCGTAGAATTCCCGGTAGGTAAAGCGCAGATCTCCATGAATGATTGCCGTCTTGTCGGGATACACCTCCGCCGAGCGCGGCAGAAACGTCAAGGGTGTAAGGGGTTCATAATTTGCCGGATTGCGGTCCAGATCCGTCTGATATGGATTTTTAGTCAAAAGAATCTCCCAGTCTCCTCACAAAAATAGCTAAATATTTCAGCAGCTAACTCGAATTGCCCCCGTCTTTCCCGCTGCCGAGTTCCACGGGAACCCCGGGCACGAATTTCGAGACGCGGATGCCGAGCGACGTCTTGACATGTTCCACATTCGGGGCGGCGGTCAGTTCATGGGTCAGGAAATGCTGATAGGTGTCCCAATCTTTTGCGACCACCTTTAGAATAAAATCGTTTTCACCCGCGAGCATGTAGCATTCCCGCACCAATGGCCAGGATTGAACAAGGTTTTCGAATGCGGAAAGGTCGACTTCCGCCTGACTTTGCAGCCCGACAAGCGCAAAAACGGTCACGCCGAAGCCAAGATGTTCGGCATTCAGGCGCGCGTGATAGCCCTCGATATAGCCGGCCTCTTCAAGGGCCCGCACCCGCCGCAAGCACGGAGGCGCTGAAATGCCGGCGTTTTTTGCCAGTTCTACATTGGTGATGCGCCCGTCTTCCTGCAAATCATGCAGGATACGGCGATCGATTTCGTCCAGCTTTACGCGTTGCATTATGTCCTCCGACTGTCAGTTACGCGCAATATTATTACAAAGATGGCGCGAGGCCAAGGTATAGAAGCAGGGACTATGCCAAATAGCCAAGAAAATCACCCAACGCGACGCATATTCACTTGACCCGCGGCAAAGGCGCGGCCTATGCCATCAAAATGAAGACACAATCGGCAGCACAAAATCCCTCCTGCTGGGTCGTTACGGACGGCAGCGCCGGCATGGAAATCCAGTGTATCGGCCTTGCGGAGGCCATGGGGCTCGAGTTCGAGGTCAAGAGAATTGTCACAACCAGGCCCTGGCGCTGGCTGCCACCGAAATTCTGGCTCAATCCACTTAAAACACTCGACAAAAGCGGCGATTTGCTGAATCCGCCCTGGCCGGACATCCTGATTACCTGCGGGCGGCAATCGATACCGCTCAGCCTGGCGATAAAAAAGGCAAATGGCGACAAAACATTCACTATTCATATCCAGACCCCGAATTGCGCCGCCGCCGAGTTCGATCTCGTGATCGTCCCCGAGCACGACAAACTGCGCGGGACCAATGTGCTGGTCGCCATTGGGGCCCTTGGCCGTACGACGCCGGAACGGCTTGAGAAGGAAGGCGAAAAATTGGCGCCCGGTCTCGCTCATCTCTCCCAACCGCTCGTGACGGTCCTCGTCGGCGGAAGCAACCGTTGTTACGACATGACCGAAGAGACAATGCGCGATCTTGCCGCGAAACTGACGGAGTTGCATCAGGAGACAAATTGCAGCTTTCTCGTGACCACATCCCGCCGCACGGGGACGGAGAACGAGAAAATACTGAAATCGGCGCTTTCCGGCGTTCCTCACAGGCTTTGGACGGGGGATGGGGAGAATCCCTATTTCGGCTTTCTGGCGCTCGCCGATGCCCTGATTGTCACCGGTGATTCTGTCAATATGGTCTGCGAGGCCTGCGCGCTTGGCAAACCTGTGCATATTTATGAGCTGCCCGGCGGCAATGACAAGTTCAACCGGTTCCACAAAAGCATGCGCGATAAAGGCTACACCAGACCTTTCAAAGGTCGGCTGGAACATTGGACCTACCCGCCACTCCTTGAAACGCGTAAGGTTGCCGCTGAGGTTCAACGTATTTTAAAAGAGCGTTCAACCCCCGCGCAATAAACAGGCAACTGTGACCGGCGCCGCAAAGTTGCGCCTGCCCCTTGCATGGCTTCGCTGCACGTTATAAATAACTTTATACTTCAGCAAAGCGGCATCTATATCCCGGAGTTTACTATGGCGGACGTTCACCATACAGAGGTTCTTATCATCGGCTCCGGCCCGGCCGGCGACACGGCGGCGATTTATGCCGCGCGCGCGTCCCTCGACCCGATCCTTGTGCATGGACTGCAGCCCGGCGGACAACTGACGATCACAACGGAAGTCGAAAACTATCCGGGTTTCGCCGATCCGATCCAGGGTCCCTGGCTGATGGAACAGATGGAAGCACAGGCCCGCAACGTCGGCACCCGTATCTTCAATGATTATATTGTCGATCTCGATGTCAACCAGCGGCCCTTCGTTGCGACGGCGGATTCGGGCACAAAATTTATCGCGCAATCGGTTGTTATCGCGACCGGCGCCGCGGCCAAATGGCTCGGCCTGCCATCGGAAGAGAAATACATGGGCTTTGGCGTCTCTGCCTGCGCGACTTGCGATGGTTTTTTCTATCGCGGCAAGGAGGTCATGGTCATCGGTGGCGGCAACACCGCGGTCGAGGAAGCAATCTATCTCACCAACCATGCCGACAAGGTAACCCTCGTGCATCGGCGCGACGAGTTGCGCGCGGAGAAAATTCTCGTCGACCGACTGATGAAAAATCCGAAAATTGAAATCATCTGGGACCATGTGCTTGACGAAATCATCGGCGAGCAGGATCCTTTCGGCGTGACAGGCGCCAGGCTTCGCCATGTCAAGACCGGAGAAGTCAGGGACGTGTCCGTCCATGGCGTCTTCATTGCCATTGGCCATACGCCGAACACGGAGTTGTTCAAAGGCAAGTTAGATATGGATCACGAGGGGTACCTGATCACCGCTCCAGACTCCACCGCAACCAATATTCCCGGCATTTTTGCCTGCGGCGATGTTCAGGACAAGATTTACCGCCAGGCGGTAACGGCGGCGGGCACCGGGTGCATGGCCGCGCTGGAAGCCGAGAAATTCATTGCACAGAACGAAAATGCATCGGCAGAAGCCGCCGAGTAGGGAGACCGCAGGCATCCGATACTGACATCGGAAGGTAAAGGCGGGCGGAAATATGGATTGGGACAAGTTGCGCATATTTCATGCGGTCGCCGAAGCGGGCAGTTTCACGCGCGCTGGCGAGACGCTGCATCTCAGTCAATCCGCCATCAGCCGGCAGATCAGCGCTCTTGAGGAAAGCCTGCAGGTTGCCCTGTTTCACCGCCACGCCCGTGGACTGCTGCTCACCGAACAAGGCGAGCTGCTATTCCAGACGGCGCATGAGGTTTTCGCCAAGCTCGCCATGACCGAGGCGCAGCTGATGGATGCGCATGAAAAACCGTCCGGCGAACTCAGGGTGACGGCGACGGTCGGCCTCGGCGCCAACTGGCTGACGCCGCGCATCCGGGAATTTATCGAGCTGTATCCGGAAATTACTGTCAATCTGATACTTGCCGACCGGGAGCTCGATCTTGGCATGCGGGAAGCCGACATCGCCATTCGGCTGCGCGCTCCGGTCCAGCCCGACCTCATCCAGCGCAAGCTGATGACAGTCAACCATCACGTTTACGCGTCGCCCGACTACCTCAAGAAGCACGGGACGCCAGCCTGTCTTGAAGATGTTCTGGAGAGCAACCTCATCACCTATGGCGAGGAAGCCCCCACCAACCTGTCAAACGTGAACTGGTTAATGAAGAGACTTACCGCGATCGGGCGGACGAAGGAACCGGTCTTCAAGGTAAATAACGTCTATGGCCTGTTGCTCGCTGTTCAAAGCGGTCTCGGGATTGCCAGCCTGCCCGACTATATCGTGCACGGTCATACCAATGTGGTCCGCATTTTGCCGGACGTTGGCGGCCCGACGTTCGATTCCTATTATGTTTATCCCGAAGAACTGCGCAAATCGAAGCGGGTTACCATTTTCCGTGACTTCCTTATTCAGAAGGTCGCCGAATATTCCTTCTAGGCCGCTCAGACATAGCTATGCAGGGCGCGCATATTAGCATTGTCGAGATTGCTCTTTTCTCCGCGCACCTATTTTTATAGAAAGTCCCCGAACGATGTTGCGACGCAATAATCGTTTTCATGAAGATCCCTGATCTTGATGAGATTGCGAAATCTCCTCCCTGATTTTTGCAATCCTATGTCTTCTTGACATATTACCTCCCTGTTAGACTTGCCGGCCATTCATTTGGCCGGCATTTTTTTGGCTGATTCTGCCAAAAAATCCAGGACTTCAAAAGCAGTCACCGGAGAAGCTCAATTTGAGCTATGCATTTTCTGCATAGGTGCAGTGCAATATTAACTGTGGAATATAGCCCCTGATTTAGCTATTTATTACTCATGAATGTTGCGTCGCAGCATTTATTATATCAGCTCCCTGCTGATATCGATTGCATGTATTCCTCCCAATCACATGTAATCTGTATTGTCGAAAGGCAATACCTCCCTGTTAGACTAAGCCGGCCTCTTAATTGAGGCCGGTCTTTTTTTGCCCTGCCGTCCGGTTTTCGCATATGCCGCTGACACATGGCTGATATGTAGATTCACGTATTTAAAATATTTCGGGAAACACAATATAAAGGAAGAATGGTGTTGAAATATATATCATTCGAATGCCAGTTTCTGGCAGGAGCGGAAGGTTTCCTCCCTATCCTTTTCGCTCCATCGCATCTTTCTTCAAGATGCACCTCCCTGTTAGACTTGCCGGCCATTCATTTGGCCGGCATTTTTTTGTCTACAAGATTCGTTAATCGTGGTGATGACCGATCGGACCTTCTTTGAAGAGATAATCCTTAAGCTCGTGATCAAATGTCGGATCTTTTCGGCGAATCCATTCCAGTACCATCGCGGCATGTTCTTTCTCTTCATCCCGGTTATGAGCGAGAATCTTTTTAAGCTCCGCATCCTTGCAGGCGTCAACCCGCTGATTATACCAGTCAACAGCCTCAAGTTCCTCCATCAGCGAGGTGATTGCCCTGTGCATATCCCGTGTCTCGTCTGACAGTTCCGCAATTGGCTCGTGGTATCCTTCATTCGCCATGTAAATTCGCCCTCCTCGGCGTATTGGAATGATTCAAGTCTCGTTGATCATTATTGATAGCAGAACAAAGGCCCTTCGCATACCGCGGCGCGCAGAAATTTTCGGCGGCGGAACGGTGGAGATCGGAGAATTTACATGAAAAGCCGCTCGCCTTTCATGTCCTTATAGATATCAGCGACATACTCGCCATATCCGTTGTAAAGAAGTGTCGGGATCCTTTCCCCCGTTCCGATGTCGCGTTCCGATGCTTGCGACCAGCGCCGATGCGGTACTTCCGGATTGATGTTGGCCCAGAAACCATATTCTTCACCGAGAAGCGTTTCCCAGAAGCTTACCGGTCGCTTATCGGTGAACGTAAAGCGAACAATGGATTTTACCTGCTTGAAGCCATATTTCCAGGGTGCGGCCAATCGCAGGGGGGCGCCGTTCTGCTTGGGCAGCGGTTTGCCGTAAAGGCCCGTCACCATGAAGGTAAGGTCATTGGTCGCTTCTTCTATGGTGAGGCCATCCGTATAGGGCCAGGGATACCAGAACTGCCGCTGGCCGGGGGCCATGGATTTATCCTCGAAGGTCTGCATGACCACATATTTCGCGCTGGACGTTGGCGCCGCCAGTTTCACAAGCTCCTTCATCGGGAACCCGCTCCACGGCACGACCATCGACCAGGCTTCAACGCAGCGATGCCTGTAAAGTCTTTCTTCAAGCGGCATCTTCGCGAGAAGGTCATCAATATCGATGTCCATCTCCTTTTCCACCATGCCGTCGATCTTTACCGTCCAGGGCCGGATTTTGAGCGCCTGGGCCGCTTCATAGATCTCCTTGTGAGAGCCGAATTCGTAAAAGTTATTGTAGGTCGTCGCAATTTTTTCGGGCGTCAGCTCGCGCATAACCTTGTAGCGGTCATTCAGTGGCACAGGGTAGAGTTTGGCGCTTGGATCTGCATCATCGGCAAACGCCCGGTGGAGCGGCACTGCTGAACCGATTGACGCGATCAATCCGGCGCCCGCCATCCCCTGCAGGATTTTCCGCCGGTTCAGATAAACGGATTCCGAAATCGCTTTCGATTCCGGGAGTTCCCAGCCCTTTGGATTCTTAATCAACACGCGCCCACATCCTTCTGTAGTTCATTGGCTACAGACGATAATCGGGCGGCGCCGCTTCAACTACAAGTCAACAGTCTGTGAGCGGCGCCCCACCAAAGTCCTTCAGTTCCGGTTTTGCAGTACTTTCTCCGCATATTGACCGGTGAGTTCCTGCAAATGGTCAAACTCGCTGCGATAGGTGCCCACACCGAGGGTCGCCGAGCGCAAATCAACGATCAGATCATGCACTTCGGATTCCGGTATCATGGCCACCAGCACATCCCAGCCTTCCCATCCGTCCCGCGCATCAAAGCCCAATATCTGGCCACGTCGGCCGCTGACAATACTGTTGACCTTGGAGGTATGCTCCGATGGCATGGAAATCTCGACCTTATAGATAGGCTCTAGCAATACCGGATCACATTTCGGCATTCCCTCGCTCATGGCGATACGAGCCGCCGACCGGAAGGAATTTTCCGAGCTGTCCACCGAATGGAATTGCCCGTCGAACAACGTGACAGACACATCGACAACCGGAAAGCCGAGCGGCCCTTCCGCGAGGTACTCTTTCACGCCATGCTCGACCGCCGGGATATATTGACGCGGAACGGAACCGCCGACGATCTTCTCCTCAAAATTGAAGCCCGATCCCCGCGGCAATGGTTTGATCTCGATATGAACATCTCCGAACTGCCCGTGACCGCCGCTCTGCTTCTTATAGCGCGCATGCTGGGTTGCGGCCTTGCGGATCGCTTCCTTGTAGGCGACTTTCGGGCGCCGTGACTTGACGTTCAGCCCGTATTTGTTGCGCATCCGGTCAAGGGCGACATTCAGGTGGATTTCGCCCTGTCCCCACAGGATCAGCTCCTGGGTTTCTTGTTTATGTTCCGCCCTGAGGGAGTTATCCTCCTCCAGTATTTTACTGAGGACGGCGGAGAGCTTAACCTCGTCGTCCCGCTTTTCCGGGACAAGCGCAATGCTGTATACGGGCGGCAGCACCGCCTCTGCTGGCGAGTTGATCGTTTTATCGCTCATCAGGACGTCACCTGTTCTGGCTTCATCAAGCCGACCGAAAGCGACGATCTCGCCGGGACCAGCGCGATCCAGCTTTTCCGATTTCGCGCCCTGAAGCCTGAAAATCCCGCCGATGCGTCCAATGGCGAAGCTATCGCCATCCTTTATCTCGCCCGACCAGATGCGGGCAAGAGAGAGCTTGCCGCCCTGAGACGACATATAGGTTTTGAGAATTTGTGCAACGGGTTGATCGGAGGCCGCATCAAACCCGGCCCGGGTGGCCGCCACGTCGGCGGCCGGCACTTCATGACGAAGCGCCTTCAATAGGCGGCGAACGCCGCTGTCGTTTTCGGCGGATCCGAGGAAGACCGGGGTTACCAGACCTTCGCGGAGATCATTTTGCAAAAGCGCATAAATCTCCTCGCGCTCGGGCTCAATATCCTCCAGCAGTTCTTCCATCAGATGGTCGTCGAAATCCGCGAGCTTCTCGAGCATGGCAAAGCGTGACGTCCCCTCCTCTTCCGCCATTTCCGGTGGCAGGTCGATAATACGGGAGGCTTCCCCTTCCTTATAGACATAGGCTCGTTCGGACGCGAGATCGACATATCCGCTGATAATATTGTCTTTGAAAATCGGCACTTGACGGAGAACAAGGGCGCGATCGGTAACGGCCTGCAGCGAATTGAACAAATCATGCACCGAGCCGTAGGCCTTATCCATCTTATTCACGAAAATGAAGGTTGGCAGACCTCTTTCCTGCAAGGTCTTCAGCAGCGGCGAAAGGGTCAGGACGCGATCCTTGTCCGGTTCGCAGACCACCACCGCGGCATCAACACCGGTTAAGGCATTTTCTGTCTCCTGAAAAAACTCGATGGAACCGGGACAGTCGAGAATGGTGAAGTCGTCATCCAGATAATGCGCATGCGCCGTGTTTACCTCGACGCTCATCTGGCGCTCCCGCGCCTCCTTGGAACTGTCGCCGCAGGACGTTCCTGCCGTGACACTCCCTTTCCGGTCGGTTTCATTACAGATATGCAGGATGGCTTCAAGAAGTGTTGTTTTCCCGCTTGAATAGGGGCCTACCAGCGCGATGCTGCGAGGCCCCTTAGGTTTGTCTACGACCATATCGTGCCTCCCTTGTTTGTTAGACAAGTCTAATGTTCTGCCTCCGTCTCGACGGGTGCAAGGAAAAACTTGTCGACAGGAATAGACCGGGCGGAAAACTGCGGGCCTCGACTATTTTTTTTCGCGTCAGTCAGCCGCACAAAAAAGGCGGCCGAATCATCGGCCGCCCGTGAATGGAGAATGAATTCGGTCAGATCAGGCTAGCGCAGAACCGCTGGATGCGTCCACAGGCCTCGGTCAAGGCCTCGGTCGACGTTGCATAAGAAACACGGAAATGCGGCGATAGCCCGAACGCCTCGCCATGGACCACAGCGACCCCTTCTGTTTCCAGCAAGGCCGAAACGAAATCGAAATCATTGCTGATCACCGTGCCCTCCGGCGTTTTCTTGCCAATGCATCCGGCGCAGGATGGATAGACGTAAAACGCGCCTTCAGGGGTCGGGCAGCTGAGACCCGACGCCTGATTAAGCATGCTGACCACAAGATCACGCCGCTCTTCGAAGACTTTCGCCCGCTCGGCAATAAAATCCTGCGGTCCGTTCAGCGCTTCGACCGCCGCATACTGGCTGATCGAGCAGGGGTTGGAGGTGCTCTGCGACTGCACTTTCGCCATCGCCTTGATCAGTTCAACCGGTCCGGCGCCATAGCCAATCCGCCAGCCTGTCATCGCATAGGATTTCGAGACGCCGTTCATGGTCAGCGTCCGATCATAGAGCTTCGGTTCCACTTCCGCTGGCGTCGCGAATTTGAACTCCCCATAGACGAGATGCTCATACATATCGTCCGTCAGGATCCAGACTTGCGGATGACGAAGAAGAACATCCGTCAACGCCTTCAATTCGTTGTAGCTGTAACCTGCGCCCGACGGGTTGGACGGTGAGTTGAAAATCAACCATTTCGTTTTTGGCGTGATCGCCGCTTCCAGATCCTCCGCTTTCATCTTGAATTTGCTGGCCGCGGTTGTCGGCACGAAGACCGGCTCCCCGCCGCCAAGCAGCACCATATCGGGATAGGAAACCCAGTAAGGGGCGGGAATCAGAACCTCATCGCCCGGGTTCAGCGTCGCAATCAGTGCATTATAAATGATCTGCTTGCCGCCTGTGCCGACGGAAATCTGCGACGGCTCATAATCGAGATTGTTGTCGCGCTTGAATTTCGCGCAAATCGCCTTTTTCAGCTCCGGAATACCGTCCACCGCCGTGTATTTCGTCTTGCCTTCCGTGATCGCGCGAATTGCCGCGTCCTTGATATTGTCCGGCGTATCGAAATCGGGCTCCCCAGCGCCGAGACCGATGACATCGCGACCGGCTGCCTTCAGTTCCGCAGCCTTCGTGGTAACCGCTATGGTGACGGAGGGTTTGATACGACCCAGGCTTTCCGCAATAATAGACATAGTTTCGCTTCTCTCTAGGCTAGACAAAATCACGACGCGAACGGGCGCCAACAAGCAACTGGTCTATAGCGTTTATTGCGCTTCCAGACCACCCGTTTTTCACCTTAACCGACCTAAAGCGGCAAAAAAATAAGGGACTTCCCTCATTCACTAAATTTTTACCATATTTGCCGATACTGCCGGACACTATCCAGTTGGGGGATGAGAAAGAGGAGGATATCCCGGATGTCCGAAATGACGAACAAATCCGACGCCTTCGTTGCAAAAATGGCGAGCGAAGTCGGTAGCCTTGGTGTGGAAGTCGCCGAAATTGCCGGCCATCTGGCTGAAGTGTCCGCGCGCAGCAAAGCGCAATCAAAACAGTTTGAAAATCTCTCCGATGTCGCGGCCAACATGATCGCCGCCAACAACAAGATCAGTGATGCGGCCCAGTCATCGAAGAGTGCGACGACACAAACGGCGACCGAGGTTCATGACTCTAAGGAGAAAATCACCCACGCCATCAAGGATATTCAGGAACTTGTCACCGGCGTGACTCAGCTCGAAGGCCAGCTCGCGAGCCTGAGTGAAGCGCTTGCCAACGTCGCAAAGGTTGCCGCCGGCATTGAGGGCATCGCAAGCCAGACCAACCTGCTGGCGCTGAATGCAACAATCGAAGCGGCACGTGCGGGCGAAGCGGGCAAAGGCTTCGCTGTTGTCGCGACGGAAGTCAAAAGCCTTGCTGATGAGACCAAGAAAGCCACCGTTGAAATCACCAATACGGTGAAGATTCTGACCGATCAGGTTGGCGGCCTGCAGACACAGGTTGCCGGCAATTCCCAACGCGCGCAGTCTGCGCAGGACGGCTCTGCCGATATTGCGGAAATTTTCGAGACTGTCGAAAACAACCTCCGTCAGATCAGCACTGAAATTACCGCCATGGCCGGCGACGCAGACGGTAATCTTGCCCAATGCGATCGCGTATCGGCGGAACTTGATTCCCTGAAGTCGAGTGTCGCGGAAACAGATACAAACATTTCACTCGCGGATGCCAAGGCGACCGGCCTCTTGCAGGTCAGCGAAACCCTGATCGAGCTGATTGCCGGAAGCGGGCATGAAACCGTGGATACGCCCTTTATCCGGCTGGCAACAGAAAAGGCCGCGGAAATTTCAAGGCTGCTTGAAGATGCCGTTGAGGAGGGAACGATCTCTATCGATGACCTGTTCGATGAAAATTATGTGGATATCGAGGGCACGGACCCGCCGCAGCAAATGACCAGGTTCGTTGACCTGACAGATCGCCTTTTTCCTGAGGTACAGGAGCCCGCGCTTGAAAGCGATGAGAGCATTGTCTTCTGTGCCGCGGTTGATCGAAACGGCTATTTGCCAACGCATAACCTTAAATTTTCGCACCCGCAGCGGCCGAACGATCCGGACTGGAATGCGGCGAACTGCCGCAACCGGCGGATATTTGACGACCGCACGGGTCTGGCGGCCGGGCGCAATACGAAACCCTTCCTTCTGCAGACCTATCGTCGGGATATGGGCGGCGGGACCTTTGCGATGATGAAGGATTTATCCGCGCCGATTTACGTCAAAGGCCGGCATTGGGGCGGTTTTCGTATCGGCTACAAGCCGAAGCGCTAGCCGATCCGGCTCAGCGGTATTGCGCCTGCTCCGTACGTGATTTGAAGCGGCCAGAGCTGACCGACGCCTCTTCCAATATCCATTCGCGGAATGCGGCAATGCGCGGGCGATCGGCCATTTCCTCCGGACTGACGAGATAATAGGCGTGATGCGCCTGAATCGGCTGAACATCGAACGGCTGGGCAAGACGTCCGGCGAGCAGATCATCGGCGGCCAGCGTGCTGCGACCGAGCGCTACTCCCTGCCCCTCCATCGCGGCGGTCAGCAACATCGAACTGTCGTTAAAGCTCGGCCCCTTTTTCGGATCCACATCCGTAACGCCCGCCATGGTCAGCCAAGCCTGCCAGTCGATTCGCATATCGTCATGGAGCAGCGTATGGTATTTCAGATCTGCTGGCGATCGCAACGGATGTTTGCCGTCGAGCAGGCTGGGACTGCAAACCGGGAACATAACCTCTTCTGTCAGCAGCTTATCAACACGGAGGCCGGGATAATTACCATGGCCGTAACGGATAACCACATCAACATCCTCCCGGTTGAAATCCGTCAGATGATCAGACGCGGACAGGCGGACGTCGATATCGGGATGTGCCTCGCGGAACCGGCTGAGGCGGGGGAGCAGCCAGCGCGCCGCGAATGACGGCAACGTATCCACATGCAGCGCCCCGGTTGCGTCCTGCCGCATGACATTTTCAGTCGCCGCGCCGATCACTTCCAGCCCGTTGCGCACGCCGACAAGGTAATTCTGCCCTTCTTTCGTGAGAATCACCGCCCTGTTGAGCCGCTTGAAAAGGGTGATGCCGAGCCAGTCTTCCAATGCTTTCACCTGATGGCTGATCGCCGCCGGAGTGACGAACAGCTCATCGGCCGCTTTAGAAAAACTTAAATGCCGGGCCGCGGCCTCAAAGCTGCGCAATGCTTTCAGCGGTGGAAGCCGCATATCATGATCCTGCTTCAGATTAGAAAAACTAAATCATTCTATTAGAATTTGTCGTTTGTAATCAAGACCGGAAATTGGCACATAAGGTTCATCGAACATACGGGCATCTCCAGACGGAGAGAACCCCCTGAATTTTTAAGGAGTAGTAAAATGGCAACGAACTTGTACACAAATGGCGGAAAACTGCATTTTGCGCCGACCAAGGGCCAGTTCGGCACGACCGGTTTCATTGGTTCAGTTGCCGCCACTGTCATGAAATGGCAGGAACGGGCATCGCTGCGGCATCATCTCGCCGATTTGGATAAGGTTTATTTAACCGACATGGGTCTCACCGTCGCCCAGGTGCAGAACGAGACCGAAAAAACATTCTGGCAGTCCTGACCCTGTCGAACGACCGCCCGGACCAACGTCTGTATCCTTCCTGTCCCCAGACGTCCGGGCGGCCCCTCCATCTTGAACCGGAACAGATATCTGTCGAAAAATTTACCGCCAATCATGTGATTAGGGATGGAAATTTAGCGGCAGGCACCTTATAACCAGTTCATGCAGTTTGAGAACAAAAATGAAACATCCGGCCTTGAAGATGCCTCGGCGCTCTTCATTCCTCACCGGCCCGTCAGACCCGAAAAATCCGAGGGCGGCATCGCCTTCGAAGTCGTTTCGGAATATGAACCCGCCGGAGATCAACCGGAAGCAATCTCTGAACTCGTCAGCGGACTGCAGCGAAACGAAAAAGACCAGGTTCTGCTGGGGGTAACCGGTTCCGGCAAAACCTTCACGATGGCTAAAGTCATCGAGAAGTTACAGCGCCCCACGCTCGTCCTCGCGCATAACAAAACTCTTGCCGCCCAGCTCTATGGCGAGATGAAGGCATTTTTCCCCAATAATGCCGTCGAATATTTTGTCTCCTACTACGACTACTACCAGCCGGAAGCCTATGTGGCGCGGACGGACACCTACATTGAAAAAGACGCGTCGGTGAATGAGCAGATCGACCGGCTTCGACATTCTGCAACGCGGGCACTCCTGGAACGCGATGATGTGATTATCGTGGCCTCGGTTTCGTGCATATACGGTATCGGATCGGTTGAGACCTATAGCGAGATGACGCTGGATCTGAAAGTCGGCGCGACGGTCGATCGCCAGAACCTCCTCCGGCAACTGGTCGAGATCCAATACCGGCGAAATGACGCTAGCTTTACCCGGGGCACCTTCCGCGTGCGCGGAGATACGATCGAGATTTTTCCGGCCCATCTGGAAGACCGCGCCTGGCGTTTCTCGCTGTTTGGCGACGAACTTGAAAGCATTACCGAGTTCGATCCCCTGACCGGTGAGAAGGCGGGCAGCCTGTCGGAAGTGCGCATTTACGCCAACAGCCATTATGTGACGCCGAAACCGACCCTGAAACAAGCGCAGGAACTGATCAAGGCTGAGCTCAAGTCCCGCCTTGCCGAGTTCGAGGCGCAGAATAAATTGCTGGAGGCGCAGCGGCTGGAGCAGCGCACGACATTCGATCTTGAGATGATGGAGGCGACCGGCGCCTGCGCGGGCATCGAGAATTATTCCCGTTATCTTTCCGGTCGCGGACCGGGACAACCGCCACCGACCCTTTTCGAATATCTTCCGGACAACGCCATACTGATGGTCGACGAGAGCCATGTGACCGTCAGCCAGATCGGCGCCATGTACAAGGGCGACTTCCGGCGCAAATCCACTCTTTCCGAATATGGGTTCCGCCTGCCCTCCTGTATGGACAACCGGCCGCTGAAATTCGAGGAGTGGGAGGCCATGCGGCCGCAAACGATATTCGTCTCCGCCACCCCCGGCCCCTGGGAGCTGGAGCGGACAGGCGGCGCGTTTGTCGAGCAGGTCATCCGGCCGACCGGCCTGACCGATCCGGACTGCATTATCCGCCCCGTCGCCCAGCAGGTCGATGATTTGATGCGCGAGTGCAAGCTTTGCGCCGCAAAAGGAGAGCGGGTCCTTGTTACCACATTGACCAAAAAAATGGCAGAGGATCTGACCGAATATTTTCATGAGAACGGAATCAAGGTCCGGTATCTCCATTCAGACATCGATACGCTGGAACGCATTGAAATTATTCGTGATCTACGGCTGGGCACGTTCGACGTCCTTGTCGGCATCAACCTGCTGCGCGAAGGGCTGGATATCCCGGAATGTGCGCTTGTCGCCATTCTGGACGCGGACAAGGAAGGTTTCCTGCGCTCCTCGACCTCGTTGATCCAGACCATCGGCCGCGCAGCGCGAAATGTCGATGGCCGCGTAATCCTCTATGCGGACAGGATTACCAACAGCATGCAATTCGCCCTTGATGAGACGAAGCGACGCAAGGACAAGCAGGAGGCGTTCAACGCAGAGCATGGGATCACCCCGATGTCGATCCGGAAGAATATCGGCGACGTCATGCAGAGCGTTTATGAGCAGGATCACTATAATGTCGATCTGGGCCTGGAAGAGGCGAGCCATATGATCGGCCATAACCTTGCCACCCATATCGAGGAGCTTGAGAAGAAAATGCGCGCCGCCGCCGAGAATTTGGAATTCGAGGAAGCCGCGCGCCTGCGAGACGAGATCAAAAAATTGCAGGACCGGGAGCTTGGTATCGGCGGGCCAAACAGCGGCCGACCGCAGGGACGTTCGCGCAAAGGGCGCGCCGGAAACGGCCATGTACTTGGCGGCCGGACAAGGTCATCCTAAATCTCAGTTCACTTTCGTAACGAAACCGAAACGGCGAAATATTTCCTGTCCGTCGCCTGATTTGACAAAATCATAGAAAAGATTTGTCGAATGCCCGTCATTGTCGCGGATCTTCGCCATTCCATAAGCAATCTGCGGATGGGATTCCCGGGGGAAAACAGCGACAATCCGGATATTTTTGGCCAGGCGCACATCCGTTGCATAGACAATCGCATACGGCACCTCCCCCCGTTCCACAAGTGCCAGGACTGACCGGACATTCGGCAGATATACAAACTGGTCCCGCAGCACACGCCAAAGATCGAGAAATTGCAGCGCCGACTTGGCATAGTTCCCTGCCGGCACATGTGCCGGATTGCCGATGGCGAGCCGCCGCCCTGAGAGCAGATCCGGAAGTTTTTGAAAATCAAACGGATCGGGGACCAGAGTATCCTTGGGGGCGACCAGCACCAGATTGTTGGACGCGACCTTTACAATGCTTCCGGCCTCAAGCAACCGGGCCTCGTCCAGATAGGTCAACCAGGCCATGTTCGCCGCAATAAAAATATCGGCAGGCGCGCCTTCGTAAATTTGCCGCGCCAGAGTACCGCTACCGGCAAAGGACGAGATGACCGGGATTTCTGTCCGTTTCTCGAATTCCGTGCCGAGGGCCGAAACGACTTCGGTCGTGCTGGCCGCCGCGAAAACGACAACGTCTTCCTCAGATGCCTGCGCCGAACCGACGGCACCGGAGAACAAGGCGCCCAAAATCGCAGAATATCGGAAATATTTTCTATATCGATTTTGCAACAGCCCGGCTCCGTCCTTTTTTCGGCAAATCGGTGAAATCGTCCTATTATATGTTAGTCTAGGGGCAATTCGCCGCATTCGCAATTAACGAGGCCTGATATGAGCGTTCTTTCAAGACTTTTTTTGGGTCTCGCTTTCCTGTTCCTGTTGTTGGGCATTGCCCCCTCTTCCATCGCAAAGCCGCTGCCGCCGGAGAACTGCGCCGACCGGCCGTTCGACAAAGGCCGTTTATGGAAGGTCAGCAAGGAGAACACCCCGCCAAGTTACATTTTCGGCACCATGCATTCAAAAGACCCCCGTATTCTCTATCTGCCGGGCGTTGTCATGCAGGTCTTCATCGCGTCTTCCACCGCCGTATTCGAAACGTCTTTGAAGGACGACGAACTGATCCGAAACCAGCAACAGATGCTGCTCGCACCAGGACAAAGCCTACGGGCGAAAATTGGCTCCGACCGGTTTGACGCACTGGTACGGATAGCGTCAACATACAGAATGGATGCGGCGACGCTGGATAGGGTTAAGATCTGGGCGGCTGCGGCCATTATCAGCCAGCCGCCGCCCCAAGGGCAGGACGGCCAGCGTTTTACGCTGCTTGACAAGGAGCTTGAGAAATCCGCACATCAGGCGGGGAAGCGGGTCGTGGCGCTTGAAACCAATCAGGAGCAGCTCGACGTCTTCGATTCCATGCCGGAGACAGTCCAGCTTGAATATCTCGATCAGGCCATCAATGAAAACGGGCAGCTGGACGAGGAGATCGAGAAGATGACCAGCTATTACCTGTCCGGAAATACGGGCTGGATTGCTTGCAACCTTGAGGAAACTCTTGAGACAGTGAGCCCGGCACTTGGCAAAATCATGACCGATGATCTGATTTACCTGAGAAACCGCCGTATGGTAAAGCGGATGTTACCCGAGCTAGTGAACGGAAATGCCTTTGTCGGGATTGGCGCCCTTCACCTGCCAGGGGACGCGGGCGTCCTCTCCCTCCTTGAAGAACTCGGCTATACTATAGAGCGGAAATACTAGGGACAATAACCGTCAATCCCGATTGCACAGCAATCAACTTATATCCGCATTTCGTCTTACTCTCCGGAAAATAAGGCATATTAATGCCTTTTGCTCTTTTACTGGTACGGGGGCATGTCTATATAACAACCAATTGTCTTCAAGGAACAGTGGTGACGGGATGAGTGTGACGGGAAATATGTCCCGGGATGTAAACCCAAGATGATGTACCTACAAGTAGCTGCTGGTCTGGTTATCCTTCTGGTTTGCGGTGAACTTCTCGTCCGGGGCTCAGTGGCCCTGGCGGAGCAGATGGGCGTCTCCAAGCTGGTCATTGGCTTTACGGTCATTGCCTTTGGCACGTCCGCGCCGGAGCTGGTGGTTTGTATTCAGGCCGCGATAGACGGCGTGCCGGGGATCGCCTTTGGCAATGTCATCGGCAGCAATATCGCGAATATTCTGCTTGTCATCGGCATCCCGGCGTTAATCTATCCGCTCGTCTGCGACACCCGTTCGGCGCTTCGGGACAGCCTTATCATGGTTGCCGCGTCTATTCTGTTCATGGTCTTGGCCTGGAACGGCACCATCGAACTATGGCAGGGCGTGTTGCTTGTCGCTTTCCTCGCAGCCGTGGTTCTGAGATCCTATTTCCGTGCCAGGAAGGAAGGGGACGAAAGCGCCGACGAGGCTCTCGAGGAATACGAGCAGAATATGCCGAAGAGCCTCTGGATCAGCTTGATTTTCATCTTGATGGGACTCATCGGCCTCGTGCTCGGCTCGCATCTGCTTGTTAAGGGGGCCGAGTTGATTGCGCAGGCCGCCGGTGTTTCCGACGAAATTATCGGCCTCACGCTCGTCGCGCTTGGAACCTCTCTTCCCGAACTCGCAACCTCTATCATCGCGGCCTTCCGCCGTCATGGCGACGTCGCCATCGGGAATGTGCTGGGCTCGAACCTTTTTAATATTACCGGTATTATCGGGGCAACGGCAATCGTCGAGCCTATGGCGGCGCCGGAGCAAATTCTCCATTTCGACCTCTGGATCATGTTGTTTGTTTCGCTCCTGATGATTCCGATCTTTATCGCACGGAAGCCCATCGGGCGGGTTCTCGGCGGCGCCTTCTGCATCGCCTATGTCGCCTATGTAACTGCTCAGTTTTATGGTATGTCTGGCGTCTATGCCGCACCAATACACTGACGAAAACCGGAAAATCGCGTAAATGCAGAGAAACGTTCTTATAACGGGATCCGCCCGCCGCATCGGTCGTGCAATCGCCCTTGGTTTCGCTGAAAAAGGATGGGGCATTGCCCTTCATTACCGCCAATCTCGTCACGAGGCGGACGCCCTCAAGGATGAATTGTCGGCGCATGGCGTCGAAATCGCGCTGATCAAAGCGGAGCTTGCCGATCCGGCCGCCGTATCCCATATAGTTTCCACTGTCGGTGACACCCTTGGCCCGCTTCATTGTCTCGTCAACAACGCGGCGATGTTCGAGAAGGATACGATTACGGATACGACGTCGGATAGCTTTTATAGCCACATGAATACGAACCTGTTGGCGCCATTGCTGCTGACACAGGCCTTTGCGAAACAACTGCCGGATGACGAGCAGGGCAATGTGATCAATATTGCCGATCAGCGGGTTTTTAATCTGCGGCCCGAATTTCTTTCCTACACCTTGAGCAAGACCGGGCTCTGGACGCTGACGCAAACAACGGCAATGGCTCTTGCCCCCAAAGTCCGGGTGAATGCCATCGGGCCGGGACCGACGCTGGCCAATACAAGACAGACCCCGGCGCAATTCAAACAGCAGCAGCAGTCAGTGCCGCTAGGATATGGTCCGACGCCCGAGGAAATCGCCCGCGCCGTGCAGTTCATAGTGGAAGCGAAATCGATGACGGGTGAATTTATTTCCCTTGATGGGGGCCAGCATCTGCCGATATATCGGGCTGACGCGAAGGAAGGTGTGCATGAATAAACCGACCGCCAATGTACTTTATCCGGAACAAATGACCCGGCCGACGTCAACCCACAAGGTTTTCATCAATGATCTCCTAGTTGACATGCTGATCGGCGTTTATGCGCATGAAAAATCAACACCGCAGGCGGTCCGGTTCAATATCGAGATGACAGTCGTCGACACGCTGGCACCGCTCGCCGATAATTACAAAAATGTCGTTTGCTATGAGACCATCGCCAATCGCATTATTGAGATGGCGCAGGGCGAGCATGTAAATCTTGTTGAGACGCTGGCGGAGAAAGCTGCCGCGATCTGCCTTAACAATGAACGGGTTAGCCTTGTGCAGGTAAAAGTCGAGAAGCTTAACGCGATAAAAAACACGACAAGCGTCGGTGTCGAAATTCTTCGCGGAAAGAGCTAAAATCGGCGCGGGGAGGCCAAATTCATAAAATTTGACGAAATCTCGGCGATAGTTGTGCACATTGCGTTGCAAACGCCCTGATATTCGTGCAACAGCAGAAAAAATTCCTGATTTTCCCTGAAACACTGGCTTGACTTTTAAAAATGATATATAATTCAAATGCTTATGAAATTGCTTAAAAAATAGGCATCTTCGTCAAACGCTAGGTTTCCTTGGCCATACAGCGTTATGTCGGCAGCTTATTCACAAAGTTTTCCACAGATTCAGTGGATAGTGTAAAAAAACTGTCACAGACATGTTAAGTGGTCAAAAATTTCATTTCCAATGTCTCTTACGTATAAGGGAGTTAGGCTATTTTACTGATGATCGTTTTAACTCCATCAAATAACCTAGGCTGGAATTTTTCGCGGACAGATAAATAAAGCTGATGGACCAGAGAGCCGAATCGACCGACAAAGAAAACGAAACACCCTTCCGCCGCGGCGCGACGGTGATCGAACGGTTTCTAAAAAACCTCCCTAACTCCCCTGGCGTTTACCGGATGATCGATGCCACCGGTCAGATTCTCTATGTGGGCAAGGCGAAGAATCTGAAAAAGCGGGTGGGCGCCTATGTCAAAATGACGGGCCAGTCGACGCGCATCATGCGCATGGTGTCCCTGACCCAGTCGATGGAATTCGTGTCGACTCATACCGAGGTTGAGGCGCTCCTTCTCGAAGCCAACCTGATCAAGAATCTGAAACCGCGCTACAACATCATTCTGCGCGACGACAAATCTTTTCCCTATATTCTGATTACCGGGGACCATGAATGGCCGCAAATTACCAAGCATCGCGGCGCAAGATCACGCAAAGGAGAATATTACGGCCCCTTCGCCTCCGCCGGAGCGGTGAATGAAACGCTCGCGACGTTCCAGCGGCTGTTCCCCCTCCGCTCCTGCTCCGACTCCGAGTTTCAGAACCGGACCCGCCCCTGTCTTCAGTATCAGATTAAGCGCTGCTCCGGTCCCTGCGTGGGCTTGATTAGCCGGGAAGACTATCTCGACGTCGTCGATGAGGCCCGCAGTTTTCTCTCCGGCAAAAGCCATATGCTGCAGGAAAAGCTTGCCGGCCGGATGCAGGCGGCAAGCGATGCGCTTGATTTCGAGCAGGCGGCCGTTCTGCGCGACCGGCTGAAAGCGATGGCGCATATTCAGTCGAAACAGACGATCAACCTACCGACGGAAGAAGAGGTCGACGTCATCGCCGCGCATCAGGAAGGCGGCCAAACCTGCGTGCAGGTTTTCTTCCTCCGTTCCGGTCAGAATTTCGGCAACCGTGCCCATTACCCGAGCCATAATCGGGAGGATGGCCCTGCGGAGGTCCTGAGCGCCTTTATCGGGCAGTTCTATGACGGGCGCAGCGCGCCAAGACGCATCTGGACCAGCCATGAGCTAGAGGATGCCGATCTGATCGGGGAGGCGCTTTCCATCGCCTCCGATCGGGTGGTGAAGATCGAAACGCCGAGGCGCGGCGCAAAACGGGAGATGGTCGAGCATGCGCTGCTGAATGCAAAAGGCGCGCTTGCGCGACGCATGGCTGAAAACGCGACGCAGCGCAGGCATCTTGAAGGAGTGGCGGAAGCTTTCGGCCTTGGCGAGCCGCCGATGCGGATCGAAGTCTATGACAACAGTCATATTTCGGGCACCCATTCGGTAGGCGCGATGGTCGTCGCCGGCCCCGAGGGGTTTGAGAAAAAGGCGTACCGCAAGTTCAATATCAAGAACACCGCGCTTGCGCCGGGCGATGATTACGGAATGATGCGGGAGGTTTTGACGCGCCGCTTCGCCCGCCTCCAGAAGGAAGATCCGGACAGGGCCGGACCGGCCGTCTCGGGTTCGCGGGAGCAATGGCCGGATCTCATCCTGATTGACGGCGGACAGGGCCAGCTCAATGTCGCCGAGGAAGTCTTCGAGGAACTGGGCATAACGGATGTTGCGCTTGTCGGCATCGCCAAGGGACCGGACCGCAATGCCGACAGGGAGCGTTTCTTCATGACCGGAAAGGCGCCCTTCTCCCTGCCCGAAAAAGACCCGACCCTCTATTTCCTGCAGCGGCTCCGTGACGAGGTGCATCATTTTGCCATTTCCACGCATCGCGCGAAGCGTTCCCGCGCCATCGGCCGGTCGCCTCTCGACGAAATTCCGGGTATTGGCGCGAAACGCAAGAAGGCGCTTCTCAACCGTTTCGGGTCGGCCAAGGGCGTCGAACAGGCGGCGCTCGGCGACTTGCAGGCCGTCGAGGGAATTTCGCGGGCAACCGCTGAAACTATTTATAATTTTTTCCATGAAGAAAGCTGATTTCTGCTCTTTAATTCGTGTGGGTCCGTGCCTATACTGGATTTTTCACCAGACCGCCGACGTCGAAAAAACTCATGCTCTTTAGGTTGCCGAACTTACTGACACTTTCACGGATTGTTGTCATTCCGCTGTTACTGGCGTCGCTGTTTTTGCCCGGCGATCTGGGAAGCTGGGTGCCGCTTGGACTTTTCATCGCTGCAGGCATAACTGATTTTCTCGACGGATATTTTGCGCGCCGCTATCGCCAGACGTCCAATCTCGGGCGTTTCATGGATCCGGTCGCAGACAAGCTTCTTGTTGCATCGGTTCTCCTTGTGCTGGTCGGCATCGGACGGATAGGAGAATGGGACCTTATTCCCGCGACAATTATTCTCTGCCGGGAAATCATGGTTTCGGGCCTTCGGGAATATCTTGCGGAATTGCGCGTCGGCATGCCCGTCAGCAAACTCGCCAAATGGAAAACGGCCGCGCAGATTTTTGCGCTCTGCTTTCTTCTTGGCGGACCGGCGGTCGCCGGACAGTTCGACGCCATTATCATCGGCCAGGTCCTGCTCTGGCTTGCCGGATCGCTGACGGTCTGGACGGGCTACGACTATTTGCGCCTCGGTCTCAAGCATATGATGGATGAAGGTCCGTGACCTCTGGAAATCGCGCGGTTCGATCATGAATATAATTGGTATTTCAGGATGGAGCGGAAACGGAAAAACCACCCTTCTCGTGCGTCTGATCCCGGCCCTGATTGCGCGCGGCTACCGAGTATCGACCATCAAGCACGCCCACCACAAATTCGATATCGACACGCCCGGTAAAGATTCGTTCCGTCATCGTGAGGCAGGAGCCATGGAGGTTCTCATCTCCTCTTCAAGCCGATGGGCGCTGATGCATGAAAATCGCGATGGCCCGGAGACGAGCCTTGAGGAGCTGATCGCCAAGATGGCGCCGGTCGATATCCTGCTGGTCGAGGGGTTCAAGTCTGAGGATTTTCCGAAAATTGAAGTCTGGCGCCCGGAAAGCGGAACGGAACCACGCGTCGCGTCGGACAGCAGTATTATCGCCCTGGCGACACCGGATCTGTCGTTCAAGGCCCATGTGCCCATTCTCGATCTGAATGATGAAAACAGCATCGCGGAGTTTATCATTCAATATTTCAAGCTGGAGGCCACTGTCCATGGAACGGCTGGCTAACGACTGCTTCGCGAATTCCTCGGAGATGATCAGCGCGCGGGAAGCGATTGAGAAAATCACCGAGGCAGGCGCGGCCATCGTTGACGCGGAAACCCGCCGTCTGCCCGACGCTCTGGGCCACATCCTCGCCGAAGATGTCATTGCCCCGCGAAATGTGCCGCCTGCAGATAATTCGGCTGTAGACGGCTTCGCCTTTCGCCATGCCGATTACGAAAAAAACCCCGATGCGCGGCGCGCGATTCTCGGCCATAGCAAGGCCGGACATCCTTGGAAAGGCAGTCTTGAAGGGGACGGCGTCGTAAAAATCCTGACGGGCGCGATGATGCCTGAAGGTTTCGATACTGTCGCCATGATTGAGGATATATCCTCCGACGGGAGCCATATCATTCTCCCCGCCGGCATGAAGGCTGGCGCAAACCGCCGCAAAGCCGGCGAAGATATACGCGAAGGGCAGGTTTTACTAAAAAAGGGAACCCGCCTTCGCCCGCAGGAACTCGGCTACCTCGCCTCTATCGGCGCGGCATCCGTCAAAGTCTACAAACCCCTTCGGGTGGCGCTATTTTCAACCGGCGATGAACTTCTCAACCCCGATGAGCCTTACGCCTCCGGTCATATCTACGACAGCAATCGCTTCATTCTGGGCGCCCTGCTGAAATCCTTTGGCTGCGCCGTTACCGACCTCGGCATTCTCAAGGACCGCCTGCCGGTTGTTCGCGCGGCGTTAAACGACGCGGCCGGAAATCACGATCTGGTTATAACCTCCGGCGGCGTCTCGATGGGGGATGAAGACCATGTCAGGACAGCTCTCACCGACGTCGGGCAGCTTCATTTCTGGCAGATCGCCATCAAGCCGGGCCGTCCGCTTGCGCTTGGGCAGATTGGCAACACGGCGTTCGTCGGCCTTCCGGGAAATCCGATTGCCGCGCTGGTCTGCTCCCTCATTTTTGTCCGGCCGTTGATTGGCATTTTAAGTGGCGCAAACGCCAGGAAGCCGCTGACCTTTCAGGCAAAAGCCGACTTCGCCATGAAAAAGAAAGCCGGGCGTACGGAATGGCTGCGAGGCCACTACACCGGCGGCGAGGGAATCGGCACCGTGCAAAAATTTGCTACGGACGGCTCCGGAATTCTTACGTCCGCCGTCTGGGCAAACGGATTGATCGAAATCGGCGACGATGTCACCTATATTGACAAAGGGGATCTGGTCAAATTTCTCCCCTTTTCGGAGTTGATGCGATGAAAGTTCTTTATTTCGCCTGGCTCAAGGCGAAGCTGCAGATGAACGAAGAGACTGTGCCCTGGTCAAAGGAGCTCGGGGATACGGACAGCCTTGTTCGCTGGATGAAAAGCCGCGGACCCGCTTTTGCGGAAGTTTTCAGCGATCTGGAAGTTGTGCGCATTGCCGTCAATCAGGAATATATCACCGGCAACGTCACCTTGTCCGAGAATGACGAAGTGGCATTCTTCCCGCCCGTGACAGGGGGATAGCAATGATCCGTGTCCAGCGCGACATTTTCGACGTCGGAAAGGAAATCGATGGCCTCACTCGCGGCCGCACAGATATCGGCGCGATCGTCAGCTTTATCGGCCTGGTACGCGATTTTAACGATGGCGCGGAAGTGACGGGGCTCAGCCTCGAGCATTACCCCGGAATGACGGAGAAGGAGCTCGAGAAAATCGAGAAGGAAGCGCGCGAACGCTGGGAGCTTCAGGAAAGCCTGATCATTCACCGCCACGGCGATATGTCGTTGGGCGAGCCTATTGTGCTGGTGATCACTGCCTCCCCGCACCGCAAGGATGCGTTTGAAGCAGCGCATTTCCTTATGGACTGGCTCAAAACCAAAGCGCCCTTCTGGAAGCGGGAAATGAATGCTGACGGTCAGGAGAATTGGGTAAAAGAGCGCGAAGGCGACCTCATGGCTGCGAACCGCTGGTCCTCAAAAACGAACGAGAGATCCTAAATTCAGAGCTGTTTCTGCTCGTCGATCAGCCATTGGCCGGCAAGACGGTTCGCTTCGGCGATCTGCACATCCGACATTCTCGACATCAGCACCTTGTTCATTTTCGGCGCCGCCTTGTCTCCTTTTGCCCCGGAGATGAGAGACCATTTCAGCGCCTCGATCCGGGTCAGGGATTTTTCGATTTCGGCCTGTGCGGCGGCGGTATCAAGGTCCGCGATCTTCGCCTGTTCGAAAATTTGCTCAACGGCATCCCGATCCAGACCATCAAGCGATTTGAGCGACGCGAGCGCCTCTGATTTTTCCTCCGACAGGGCAGAAGCCGGCGGGTTCTGAACCCTCGTCGATTTCACCGGCTCCGGTTCCTTGGCAAGCGCCACTTTTTGCACCGCCTCTTCCTGTTTCGGCGTCGGCGCAACCTCCATTTTGGCGGCGGACATTGGGCTGGCGGCCGCTTCAACCTTTTCCGTTGGGGCAACCTTATCTATTTTCGTCGCTGAAACCGCGGCGGGATTCGGCGTTTTTTCCGGGGTCGATGCCAGTTTTTGTGGAGACGGTCCCGGTGCAGGTGTCGTCACCGCGGTCTTTTCTATGGACGTTTCCGGTTTTAGCTCTTCAACCGCCGTCATTTTTTGCGGAGGGGTTGCGGCGGCAGCGGTTGCCTGCTCCGCCGCGGAAGTCTCAGGCGTTCCCGTTTTGAGTGCAGTATCCGCGGACGCGTCCGTGCCGGTTTGCTTCGCCATCAGGGCAGCGAGGCGGGCGCGGGCCGTCGCCATATCATTCTGGCTTTGCTGCGCATCTTTCGGGGCGATCGCGCGGCGTTGCTCTTCGATCTGCTTTTCACGAAGTTCCGCCTGGCGTTTTGCCTCTTCGGCCTGCTCCTGCGCGGCTCGGATGGCCGCCTGCCGACTTTCCTCTAGTGCTTTCGCCTTGGCTTCGGCCTCCGCCTTGCGCTGTTCGATAAGTTCACGCTGCGCCGCGGCGCGTTGTTCTGCAAGAGATTCCACCGTTTCTGTCTGCTGCGGCTGCTGGACGACCGTTGCCGCCTTCGTTTCCTGGAACGTGGCTTCGTCCTGACCGGTGAGATCACGGAACCAGAACCCAAGCGCGGCAAGAGACCGGGACTGGGCCTCCTGCAATTGCTCCGGCGTCATCTCGGCCCTCAGACGTTCCACGGCGTCGTTCGCGGTCTCGAAATCCTGGGCAGCCGCCAGTTTGAACCAGGCATAGGCCTCGACCAAATCAGCCGCCACACCGTCTGCACCTTTTTCGAAAATCTGGCCAAGCGCATGTTGCGCCTTGGCGTCGCCGCGCTGAGCCACCGGCCGCCATTCCTCAACGGCCGCAACCGGATCATCACGATCGAGCGCCTCGCGTCCCGTTTCATAACTTGCGTTGGCGACATGCGTGCTGAGAAGCATCAATCCTAGAGCCAGTGAAAATCGGTGCGTGATCATAATTGCCTTTAATCCCAAAAGGTCTGCGCCTTAATTAACTTGTCTCAATATATACATTATTTTAGTCGAAATTACGCAAAAATCAAAAAACCCGTCCTAACATGGTTAAGACGGGTTTTAAGTATAACCTACTTATTCGATTTACGCGGCGATTTTACGGCGAACACAATTATCATAGTCCTTGATCAATTGCGCGCAGATCGTTCCCGGCGTGAATTGATAGGTATCGATGCTACTGACCGGAGTGACCTCCGCCGCCGTGCCCGTCAGGAAGCATTCCGTGAAATCCGCCAGCTCCTCCGGCATGATCGCCCGCTCCACGACTTCAATGCCGCGCGCCTTGGCAAGATCGATGACCGTCCGCCGGGTGATGCCATCAAGAAAGCAATCCGGCGTCGGCGTATGAAGCACGCCGTCGCGAACAAAAAAGATATTGGCGCCCGTGGCTTCCGCAACGCGGCCACGATAGTCGAGCATCAGCGCATCATCGAACCCTTCGGATTCCGCCTGATGCTTGCTCAAGGTGCAGATCATATAAAGCCCGGCCGCTTTCGATTTTGTCGGAATGGTTTCCGGCGACGGTCGCTTCCAGGACGACAGCTTCAACCGGATTCCCTTCATGCGGGCTTCCGGCGAGAAATAGCTTGGCCAGACCCATGCGGCAATCGCAAGATTGATACGGTTATTCTGCGCGGAGACGCCCATCATTTCCGATCCACGCCAGGCGACGGGGCGGACATATCCGTCGACAATCTTGTTGGCGGCGACGGTTTGACGGCTGGCCTCATTGATCTCCTCGGCCGTCTGTTCAAGCTTGAAGCCCAAAATGCGCGCAGATTCAATCAGCCGATCCGTATGCTCCTGCAGCTTGAAAATTTCACCGTCATAGACCCGTTCCCCTTCAAACACACTGCTGGCATAATGCAGTCCGTGCGTAAGCACATGGATGTTTGCATCCCGCCATGGTACGAGTTTACCATTCAACCAGATGAAGCCGTCACGATCGGCAAAAGAAGAGGTATCCATTTCAAAGCACCTTAAGTTATTATAGTATCGTATATTCCCATTGAAAGTTCGATTATGTCGAATCGAATGATAATTTTGTAACATTATAAGAAATATATGTCAACATGACTGACGTAAAATCAGCAAATAATCCGCTTTTTCTGCGCGAAGAAGAACTTCGGCAGGCCATAGAACTCCTGTTTTTCGCCTATCGGGACTTCACTGCCGGCCCGGACCAGATCCTGAAAGACTATAATTTCGGGCGGGCGCACCATCGGGTGATTCACTTTGTCGGCCGGAACGAGGGAATGACGGTATCCGAACTTCTCGACATCCTGAGGATCACCAAGCAAAGCCTGAACCGGGTTCTCGGCAATCTGATCAAGCGCGGGTTCATCGAACAGCGCCAGGGCGAGGAAGACCGGAGGCAACGCTGCTTGTACTTGACTGAGGAAGGTCGCCAGCTTGAGCAGAAAGTCAGCCGTGTGCAGCGCGATCTGGTTGCCCGCGCCTTTCGCGAGGCCGGTGGCGATGCGGTTGCGGGATATCGCAAGGTTCTCATGGGACTGATTGATGAAGACAATCGGGATACCGTCCTTGGACGCGTGTTGAAACCATGATGCGCGGTGTCAAAGGATAGTCGGTAATGATGGATAACGCCCCGCATATTCTGGTTGTCGATGACGACACGCGGCTGCTGTCACTGTTGAAGAAATATCTTATGGATAACGGCTACCGTATTTCCACCGCGACCAGCATCGATACTGCGGAGACGAAAATGACCGGGTTCTTCTTCGATCTGATCGTATTGGATAGAATGATGCCGGGCGGCGACGGCATCGATCTGGCGCGAAAAATGCGTGATGGAAGCCGGGCGAACAGGGGAATTCCGATCCTGATGCTGACCGCAATGGGCGATGCGGAGGATCGCATCATCGGACTTGAAGCCGGGGTCGATGATTATCTCAGCAAGCCCTTTGAACCCAGGGAATTGCTGCTCCGTATCGATGCGATTTTGCGCCGATCGAAAACGGAAAAACAGGAAGAACTGCGGTTTGGCGCCTTTACTTTCAATATTGAACGGGGCGAACTATTGAAAGATGGGGAAGTTATCAATCTTACGTCAGGTGAATCCGTCCTTCTCAAGTCCCTGGCGGCAACACCGGGCGTACCGATCAGCCGCGAGGAACTGTCTCTTTCAAGCGGCAGTCAAGGCCGGGCCGTCGACGTCCAGATTACACGCCTCAGACGCAAAATAGAGATTGATCCGAAAACGCCACGGCATCTGCAAACTGTGCGCGGCGAAGGGTATGTTTTATGGGCGGACTAGTCGCGGTACGGGATTTTTATAACAAGGTTGTGGGCAGCTTCATCAAGAATATGATGCCGAGAACATTGTTTGGCCGGTCCATCCTGATTGTCGTCCTGCCAATCCTTCTTTTGCAAATTCTGGTCACCTATATCTTTTACGAGCGGCATTGGGACGATGTCGCCCGCCGTCTCGCGCAAGGCGTCGCCGGCGATATCGCCGCCATTATTTCATTGCGCGATCGCTTCCCGGGAGACGCCGCGGAGGCGGATATTCTCAGCATCGGTCGCGGGCAAATGCGTCTTGCCGTCAGTATCGACATGGGAGGCAAATTGCCGGAAGGAAGCGAAAAGCAGCAAAGCTATGGTTTCCTGGAAAGTCATCTTGTGAACGCGCTCAAAGAGAGTTTGCCGGCGCGCCCCTTTCACATTTCCACCAACAAGAAACTCGAGTCCGTCATTATTTTGATCCAGCTGCCGGACGGAGTGCTGCAGGTGATCGTCCGTGACAAACGGCTGTTTTCGACGACGACCTATATTTTTGTCATGTGGATGGTGGCGATTTCCCTCGTCCTCCTTGGCGTCGCGTTATTGTTCCTGCGCAACCAGATGCGTCCGATCCGCCAGCTTGCAACCGCTGCTGAACAATTCGGCAAAGGTCAGTTTGTTGATGACTTTAAGCCAAGCGGCGCCCAGGAAATTCGCTCCGCGTCCCGTGCATTTCATGTCATGAAGCATCGCATCCTGCGACAAATCACCCAGCGGACGGAAATGCTGGCCGGCGTGAGCCATGACCTTCGCACCCCCCTTACCCGCATGAAGCTCCAGCTTGCCATGATGCCGGAAAATGATGAAAGCAAGGCCAGCCTCGAGGGCGACGTCGCAGACATGGAGAAAATGGTCGAAGGCTATCTCGCCTTTGCCCGCGGTCAGGAGGCGGAAGCGGTCGAGGATACGGACATTCCGGAACTCTTTCAAGACGTCGTCATGAATGCCCGCCGCCAGGGTGTTGCGGTCTCGCTGGAAGCGCCGGAAAGTTTTCGCGCCGAAGTCCGGCCCAACGGTTTCAAACGCTGCATAACCAACCTGATTAACAACGCGACGCGCTACGCGAATGAAATCTGGATAACCGTCAAGCAAAGCAACTCGGAAATCATTATCCTGATCGATGATGATGGTCCGGGCATACCTGCGGACAGACGGAAGGACGTCTTTCGTCCCTTCTACCGTCTCGATCCGTCACGAAATCTGGAAACCGGCGGCAGCGGACTTGGCATGACCATCGCCCGCGACGTCATTCACGGGCATGGCGGGCAAATATCTCTTGGCGAGTCACCGGCTGGCGGCCTGCGCATAGAGATCCGCCTTCCCCTCTAGGCTCGTCATTCGTTCCTACTTGAACGGCGCAAAGGCCTGCTGGATTTCACTCTGGGTTTTCTGGTCCGTCACAGGTACCGCCGCGAAGGTGGTATTGGCGAGAGCAAGAACCGGTGGGATCGTTGCCATGGCAAGCTGCGGCGTTTTTGCCGCCTGCGCCATCATAAAAACCTCATTCACCTCGCTGTTTAGGCTTTGCGTCTGCGTCGCGACATCCTGATCTCTTGATTTGAAAACGGAAAAGGCCTGGCCGGCTTTCTGACAGGCGTCGTTGATCTGCTGGGTCTGCTTTTGGAAAAGCGCCGTCAGGTCGGGCGGTGTCGGCATGTCGTCTGTATCTACATCCCCGTCCGCCACCGACGTCGCATTATCATCCGTCATTACCAATCCTCCTCGCCATCAGGCTCAATGGAGCCGCCCGCCGATCGGCACGTCATGATCGGGCGCGGCGAGCGAAATATTTCCGTCCGCATCGCTGAAACCCAGCACCAGAACCTCGGACATAAAGGGGCCAATCTGGCGGGGCGGAAAATTCACGACGGCCATTACCTGTCGGCCGACCAATTCCCCCGGTTCATATAACTTTGTTATTTGCGCCGAGCTTTTTCGTATACCGATGCCGTCGCCGAAATCGATCTTGAGTTTATAGGCCGGTTTCCGCGCCTCCGGAAATTCCGATACCTCAAGCACCCTGCCAACGCGGATATCCACTTTCAGAAAATCTTCAATCGTAATCTCTTTGGTCATGTCAGTCGCATCTCCTTTGATTGGGCAGATGCTAGGACAAACTTGACTAAAAATCATCAGGGTTATCCACCCGACGAAAATTTCTGGGCGACCTGCTCAATCGCGGCAAGCGATTGCTGCATGGATTTGTTGATCGCGTCGAAGGATTTACTCGTCGACGCCGTCAGCGTATCCGCCGCCTTGCTGAGGTTATCCACCGTCAGGTTCAGATTATCGATTTCCGGCTGAATATCCGGCGCCGCGCCCGTCCCCGCTTTCGCGGTCCCAACGGAGCTGTTGAGGGATTTCTGCAAATTGCCGATGGTTTGCTGCAGTGTCGCCCGCTGCTGGGAGACAATATCCTGAAGACCCTGCGACGCCGACTGAACGGCCGCGGTCATTTTCTGCATATTGTCGTTCTGCATGGTGGTTATCGCACTGAGATCCGGAATAATCAGACATCCTGCCACCGTTGGCGCACCGGCGCCACCCCCAGCCGATGCGGAACTGCCGCTGTCAGCGGACGCGGCCGGCGTTTCCGGTTTATCGCTCATCACTCCTCCATCATCTCGATATAAAGGAGTATATAATATGTATTATTCTATTTTAAAGAGTATTCTCGAATGCCGGGCCGATTAGCCGAGTTCACGTGACCGTCTGGTCGCCGCCGCCACAGTCCTCTCCATCAGCGGGCCAAGCCCGGATGCATCGTCCATCAATACCGCAAGACCGGCTGCGGTCGTGCCATTCGGGCTAGTCACATTCTTACGGAGCTGCGCTGCGTCCTCGTCGGATGCCCGCGCGAGCGCGCCCGCCCCCGCGACGGTCTGCTGCGCAAGCTGAACCGCCAGTCCTTCGGGCAATCCCGCCTTTACGCCCGCCGCTGTCATCGTCTCAATCATGTAAAAGACATAGGCGGGCCCGGACCCCGAAAGGCCCGTCACCGCATCCATCAGTTCTTCGTCTTCAATCCAGGCAACTTCCCCGATGGCCCGCATCAACCGATCGCAATCTGACTTTTGAGCGGAGGAAACATGGCCGTTGGGGCAGCAAACGATCATTCCCTGATGAACCGCGGCCGGCGTATTCGGCATGGCGCGGACAATCGCGGCACTTTCTCCAAAAGCAGCCTCGAATGTGGCGAGGCGAGTGCCTGCCGCGATAGACACAACCAGGCTGCCTTTTTCAGCAAACGCCCGGAAAATCGGAAGCACGTCGGTGATGATCTGCGGCTTGACGGCGAGGACAATGACATCCGGCATGAAATCGGTCGGCATGTCCGCGGCGGCTTCTACACCCCGGCATTTCAAGTCGAGCGCGACAGCGAGGTTCTCAGCATTCGGGTCGATAACGACGATTTCGGCTGGAATTATCCCATCGTCGATCCAGCCGCCGAGCATCGCCTGCCCCATCTTGCCGCACCCGACAAGAAGCAAAGAAAGACCCATATTCTAAGCTTCTCCCATCGTCTCGAACATCGCAGCCTCGATGGCATCCTCCGGGGATTTTCCGCCCCATAGGCAGAATTGGATGGCCGGATAGAATTTCTCAAGCTCGCTCATGCCTATCTCAACGAGTGTCTGGATTTGCTCGCTTGTCACAATTGAGGCACCGCTCAAAAGCAGCGCGTGCCGAAACAGCACCATACCCTCTTCGCGCCAGGTATCGAAATGCCCAACCGCCATTCTTTCATTGACCCGCGCCAGCAATTCGTAAATTGCCGTATACTGGCGATCCGGGATCTTGACGTCATATGCACAGGAAAAGTGGATCGCCCGAAGGTCGGCGCGCCAGGAAAACCAGAGATGATACTGACACCAGCTTCCCTCTACCCCGACAGTCAGTTCATTGTTCCCCTGACGATCAAAAGACCAGTCGTTGTCGGCGATGATGCTTTCTATGAGATCGAGGGGGTTGGAGTCTTCGAGTTCTTCGTGAGAGAGGTACAAGGACGTCATGGAGCCATTCCTTTCAGAACCGTCCCCACCGGTTTGCGCCCCGCTACTTACCCACAAAGCCTAGCCGGTAAGGAAATCTACTACAGGCCATATATGGTGCACTCAAATTATCAACACCATAAATCTAGCGTAGTCCGCCTTGCGGTGCGGCGCAACAAAGAAAACATCCCGGCGGCGTATTTTCTTGTGGATAAGTTCGCGCCAAACGCCCCTCCCAACGTACGAAACCGGAGGGAGGTCACTTCTCGGATGCGGTTGCCTTACCCTTCGACGGCGAGTTCTTCCGCGCGCGCGCTGCCTTCGCAGGCCCGTCTATTTTTTTCTCCAGCGCGGCGAGGCGTTCTTTCAGCGCATCATTTTCCTCACGCGCGAGAACCACCATGGCTTTGACCGCATCAAATTCTTCACGGGGAACGAGATCCATTTCCGAGATAAACCGCTCAAGCCGTTGATGAAAAAGATTCTCCCATTCCGCCTTTACGCCCTGTGCCGTCCCGAGCGCGCCGGTGGCAAGACGAGCGAGGTCATCGAAAAGACGCGAGTTAGTCTGCATGGTCCTATACCCCAAAAAAGATTTGCGTCATAATGGCAGTGGCGCCAGAGGAAAGCAACCGCAACGCTTCGACAGGCTTGCGATTATCTTATAGAGCTTTATATAGTAGCCCGCATGATATTTTCGACCCTCTTTTCGGCCGTCGCCTTCCCTGAAATTGACCCTGTCATTTTTCAGATCGGACCGTTTGCCATTCGCTGGTATGCGCTCGCCTATGTCGCCGGTCTTATCATCGGGTGGCAGATGATGATGCGTTTTGCGCGCGCCGAAGGGTCGCGAATTTCAGCGAAACAGGTCGATGATTTTCTGGTCTGGGCCACGCTTGGCGTCATTCTTGGCGGCCGTCTCGGTTATGTGCTCTTCTACAAACCCGATTATTATTTCAGCGCGCCGGCAGAGATATTCATGGTCTGGCAGGGCGGGATGTCTTTCCATGGCGGATTTCTTGGTGTCGTGCTCGCGACCATACTCTATTGCCGCCAACAGAAAATAGCCATTCTTGACTTCGGCGACCTGCTCGCGACTGTGGTCCCTATTGGCCTCTTTTTCGGGCGCATCGCGAATTTCATTAATGGCGAACTATATGGTCGGACAACGGATGTCCCCTGGGGAATGGTGTTCCCAGAAGGCGGAGACATGCCCCGCCATCCAAGCCAGCTTTACGAGGCATTCCTCGAAGGCGCTGTCCTTTTTATCCTTCTGATCATCTTCCGGCGGACCCGTTTTGCAGAAAAGCAGGGCTTTATCATGGGGATGTTCTTCGCCGGATATGCCGTTGCCCGGAGCATTGTCGAGCTGTTCCGCGAACCGGACGCCTATCTCGGATTTTTGATCGGCGGGCTGACCATGGGCCAGCTTCTGTCGCTGCCGATGCTCGTGATCGGCCTTTATTTCATGTTCCGCTCCGCGCCAAAAACCGCATGACACCGCTCGGTGAGTTACTAAGGTCGCAAATCGAAAAGGACGGCCCTATCCCTGTCCATGACTTTATGAAAATGGCACTTGGGCATCCGGAACTGGGTTATTACGCGCAACGGGAACCTTTCGGCGAGACAGGAGATTTCATCACAGCCCCCGAGGTAAGCCAGATGTTCGGCGAACTCATCGGTCTTTGGGCCGTGGATGTCTGGGCCAAACTCGGCGGCCCAACGAAATTCCACTTGGTCGAACTCGGACCCGGCAACGGCACGCTGATGACGGATATATTGCGAAGCGCCCGAATCGCGCCTGAATTCCTTTCGTCGGCGACCATCCATCTTGTCGAAACCAGTGCGCGCCTTCGAAAGAAACAGGCGGATGCCCTCGCCGATCATAATGTCACTTGGCACGAAGAATTGCCGACCCTCTCGGGCGCGCCCGTCATCCTGCTCGCCAATGAATTCTTCGATGCGCTACCCATACGCCAGTTCGTCTTTACCGGCGGTCGCTGGTTCGAGCGTTTGGTCACCTGGCAGAACGGCGGGTTCGAATATACGAAATCCGCCCGCCCGTCCGATCTGAAAGACGCCCCGGAGGCGAAGGAGGGAGACATTTATGAAAGATGCCCCGACGGAGAGGCGTTGATCGGCCGCCTTAGCAACCTCCTCAGGCAAGAAGGAGGCGCGGCGCTCATAATCGATTACGGTGCAGAGGATGCCCTGATCGGCGACAGCTTTCAGGCTGTAAGGGGGCACAGGCCTGTTGATCCCCTCGTCGCGCCGGGCGAAGCCGATTTGACCGCACATGTCAAATTTGCGATCTTCAAGAAAATCGCTCTATCACAGGGCGTAACGGTGCAGGGACCGACCCCACAGGGCCGGTTTCTTGAGCGCCTGGGGATTGAGGCACGTCACTACATGCTGAGAAAAGAAGCAACCGAGGCGCAGAAAAAAAAGTTGGACGCACAGTTTCGGCGATTGATCAGCGCCAAAGAAATGGGCACTCTTTTCAAAGCCATGGCGCTGTCCCATAATATGGCGGCGGCCGGAGAAGGGTTCGGGAACTGACATGTTGAAGAGCCGGGTATTGGAAAGCGATTCCGTTGTGCATGGATTTTTCACGCGCGAGGGTGGCGTATCCGAAGGCGTCTATCGGGGCCTCAACTGCGGACCGGGATCGAAAGACGATCCGGCGCGGGTCGAGGAGAATCGCGCCCGGGCCATGGCTATGATCGGGCAACCGGCGGAGGCGCTCCGGACTGTTTATCAGATACACAGCACCGAAGTACTCGTCCTCGACCGGACGGAGGCGCTTACGCCGCGTCCCAAGGCGGATGCAATGGTCACCAAAATTCCCGGCCTCGCCCTCGGCATCCTGACGGCGGATTGCGTGCCTGTCCTATTTGCTGACGCCGCTAACGGCGTGATTGGCGCCGCGCATTCCGGGTGGAAAGGGGCCGTCGGCAATATCAGTAAGCGGGTTGTCGAGCAAATGGTCGACCTCGGTGCGGACAGATCCGCGATTTCAGCCGCGATCGGTCCGGCCATCGCGCAAAAGTCTTATGAGGTCGGACCGGAGTTTCCCGAACCCTTTCTCGCGACCGATCCATCGGCGGCGCGTTTCTTTATCCCGTCAGAAAATCCGGGACGACATATGTTCGACCTGACAGGATACGTCCGGGCGGAACTGGAAAAACTGGGTATAGGCGCCATTGATCTGATCGACAACGACACCTGCGCGGAAGAGGATCTTTTCTACAGTTACCGACGCATGACAAAACGCGGGGAAGCAGATTACGGGCGCCAACTCTCTGCCATCGCCCTCAAATCATAGGTCAATTGGCATAAGCGCGGCTTTTACAAGAGGAAAAAAATGCCTTATATGGTGATCTTTATTTTGATGTGTCTTTTGGGGGTCCTTGCTACCTGTGCCATGTAAAGCCGTCATAAGAGCCTGCCTGATATTGGCGATCGCCGCGGTGACCGCCTGCCAACCATTGGAGCGGCCGTTCCAACCGGAAGTAAAATCTTCGTGGCGGGCAGCGCCGGGTCCGCGCGCGGCACTTTATGTCGAGCCGGTAAAGAACGGTCCGCCGGAACTTGAACAGGCCATCGCCGCCAAACTGCAAACCTTGGGCATTGCCGCCTTTCCGGGCCAACCGTTGCCCAACCGTTATTTTGTCCGAGGAAACATCGTCGATGAGGCGGGCGCACGTTATCTCAACTGGACGATTTTTGATCCGCAAAACCGCGATACAGGCCTTTATACCCGCGAAAAACTGCCCGTATCTGAAGACGCGGCCAATATTCCGCCGGAGATATATGAAAGACTGGCGGTGAATTCTGCGAGCCATATCGACAAGCTGCTTGGCGGTGACGGCATCAATTTCGCAAATCTCGACAAGCCGGTTATTTTCGTTCCCATCGTCGAAGGTGCGCCGGGTGACGGGTCGGAAAGCCTTGCCGCCGCCATCCAGGACGAACTGGTGCGTCTCGGTCTTGAGGTTCTGCCGACGGAAACCGGCGCCAACTTCATTGTTCGCGGCCGGGCGGAGATCACGCCGCCGAAATTCGAGACGCAAGTGATCGAACTGGTTTGGAGCCTGGAGCGACGAAACGGCGAACAGGTCGGCCAGATCAGACAGCGCAACAGAATCAGGGCGGGGTCACTTAACGGCGCCTGGGGCGATACGGCCCGTCTGGCGGCCCGTGGCGGCGCGGACGGCGTGTATAACCTGCTGAAAAAAAGCGAACCTGATTACTTTAAATCGAAATCCTGACGTTATTTGCACGATACTGCAAAAAAACGGCGTTTAAAGCGTTTACAGGAGGAAAAGGCCTTGGTAAGTTCCGCGCGCCGACGCCGACTCGTTCATTTTCGCGCGAGGGGCAGTGTGTTTTTTTAACTGGAAAAGCCCTCAACTGACTAAAGGACGTTCCTATGAAAGTGCTTGCGGGAAATGGCAACCGACCGTTGGCAGAAGCCATCACAAGCTATCTAAAACTCCCCCTGACCGATGCCGATGTCCGGCGTTTCTCGGATATGGAAGTTTTTGTGGAAATCCATGAAAATGTCCGCGGCGAGGATTTGTTCGTTGTCCAGCCGACATCTTTCCCGGCAAACGACCATCTGATGGAGCTTCTTGTCTGTATCGATGCCCTGAAGCGCGCGTCGGCCGCACGAATCACGGCAGTCCTCCCCTATTTCGGCTACGCCCGGCAGGACCGCAAACCCGGACCCCGGACGCCGATTTCCGCGAAGCTGGTCGCCAACCTGATCACGACGGCCGGCGCTGACCGCGTTCTGACCATGGATCTTCACGCGGGGCAGATCCAGGGGTTCTTTGACATTCCAACCGACAACCTCTACTCCGCGCCGGTAATTGTCCCGGATATCGAGAAACATTACGGCAAGGGCAGTGATATCACGATTGTCTCACCGGACGTGGGCGGTGTTGTCCGCGCCCGGGCCTACGCCAAAAGGCTTGACGCCGACCTTGCAATCGTGGATAAGCGCCGTGAAAAAGCCGGTGTATCGGAAGTGATGAATATCATCGGTGACGTTAAGGGCCAACGCTGCATCCTGGTCGACGACATTGTTGACAGCGCGGGAACGCTCTGCAACGCGGCAAAGGCCTTGATGGAAAAAGGAGCCAAGAGCGTTGCTGGATACGTCACCCATGGCGTTCTCTCGGGTGGTGCCATTGCGCGTATCAATGACTCCGCCCTTGATGAAATGGTCACGACCGACAGCATCATGGCGACGGATGCTTTTCGCGCCTCCAGCAAGATGCGCCAGGTTTCGGTTGCCCCGCTGATCGGCGAGGCGATGTACAGAATTTCAAAGGAAACTTCGGTTTCCAGCCTGTTCGACTAACCGGACAGGCATAGGCGGCGCGGGCACCCCTGGAGGCACGCGCCAATTTGGCACTGGGTTCGTCCCGGTGTTGCTCGTTACTTAGGAGATAAACAATGAGCGAAAATGCAGTGCTAATTGCAGAAACGCGTGACCGGGTCGGAAAGGGGACCTCCCGTGCATTGCGTCGTGACGGACGGACACCCGCCGTCATTTATGGTGATAAAAAAGAACCGATTTCCATTTCCCTGGAAACCAAGGAACTGGTGAAGGCAATCCATCGCGACTCTTTCCTCGCGACCGTCTATACGGTTCAGGTGGGCTCGACGAAGCATAACGTACTTCCCCGGGACATGCAGTTGCATCCGGTGAATGAGATTCCCGTTCACGTGGACTTTCTGCGGGTGTCCGCGAAATCCCAGATCGCCGTTATGGTACCGGTTCACTTCCTCAATGAAGAGGAATGCGTGGGTCTGAAACGCGGCGGCGTTCTTAACATTGTCCGCCATGAAATCGAAATGATGGTGCCGGCAGGCAATATCCCGGAAGCAATCAATATCGATCTCCTCAAATATGATATCGGCGACAGCGTCCATATTTCCGAAGTTGCTCTACCGGAAGGCGCGGCGCCGACAATTACGGATCGTGACTTCACGATTGCGACGATCGCAGCGCCGACCGTAGAACCGGAGCCGGAAGAGGAAGGTGAAGGTGAAGACGCTGCCGAAACGGAAGCAAGCGCCGAGGATGAAGGCGAAGACGCCGGCGATACCGAAGAATAATCGGGATTGAATGATGATTTTGCTGGTGGGTCTCGGTAATCCCGGAAAGGGATATGCGGGGAACCGGCATAATTTCGGACATATGGCGGTGGATGAGATTATCCGCCGCCATTCCTTTATGCCGGAGCGCGTTCGCTTTCAGGGTCTGGCCGCCGAGGGGAATATCGGCGGTGAAAAAATTCTCGCCCTTAAGCCAACCACCTTTATGAATTTGTCCGGTCAGTCGGTCAGTGACGCGGCGCGCTTCTACAAGATTCCGCTTGAGAACATCATCGTGCTCCATGACGAGCTGGATCTGCCGCTGGGCAAGGTTCGCGTGAAAACTGGTGGCGGCCATGGGGGAAACAACGGCGTCCGGTCGATTATAGAGCATCTTGGTGAGAATTTCCGCCGCGTCCGTCTCGGTATTGGGCATCCGGGAGAAAAGCATCTCGTTTCCGGCTACGTTCTCAAGGATTTTGCCAAGGCCGAAGAGTCGGTCGCCGAAAAAATAATCGACAGCGTCGCCCGCAACATCGATCTGCTGGTTGCCGGAGATGCCGCCGGCTTCATGAACAAGCTGGCGTTGGATGTCTCTCCGCCAAAAAACAAAAGTACTGATACGACACGAGGAAACTGAAGATGGGGTTCAAATGCGGGATCGTCGGATTGCCGAACGTGGGAAAATCGACGCTGTTCAACGCCCTGACGCAAACCGCGCAGGCGGCGGCGGAAAACTATCCGTTCTGCACGATTGAACCAAACCTCGGGCAGGTACCGGTTCCGGATGAGCGGTTGGTAACGTTGGCGGCGCTGGCCAAGTCCAAGGAAATCATTCCGACGCAATTGACCTTCGTCGATATCGCGGGGCTGGTTCGCGGCGCGGCGAGCGGCGAAGGCCTTGGCAACAAGTTTCTCGCCCATATCCGCGAGGTCGACGCGATTATCCAGGTTGTCCGCTGTTTTGAAGATGACGACATCACTCATGTCGATGGCAAAATCGATCCGCTGTCCGACATTGAAACCATCGAGACGGAACTGATGCTCGCGGACCTTGAAAGTCTCGAGAAACGCTCGGAGGCTTTGATAAAGAAAATTCGCGGCGGTGATAAGGAGGCGAAAAAGCAGGCGGAACTTATTGATCGCGCCCTCGCGGCCTTACGTGATGGAAAACCCGCGCGCGCCGTCTCCCTTGCGGACGAAGAGGTGAAGGCCTTCCGCAACCTGCAACTCCTGACGCAGAAGCCGGTTCTTTATGTCTGCAACGTGGATGAGGGAAGCGCGGCAACGGGCAATGCCTTTTCCGACAAGGTTGCAAAAAAGGCGGCGGACGAACATGCGGGAACGGTCGTGATTTCCGCAGCAATCGAGGCCGAAGTTGCCCAACTCGACGCAGAAGAGCGAGCCGAATTTCTCGCCGATCTGGGCCTTACGGAAACCGGACTTGGCCGTATTATCCGTGCCGGCTATGACCTCCTCGATCTGATCACCTATTTCACCGTCGGCCCGAAGGAATGCCGGGCCTGGACCGTCACCAAAGGCACCAAGGCGCCGCAGGCCGCAGGCGTAATCCACACGGACTTCGAAAAAGGCTTTATTCGCGCCGAGACTATCGCCTATTCTGCCTATGTGGCGCATGGCGGCGAAACCGGCGCAAAGGAAGCCGGGCTCATGCGTCTTGAGGGGAAGGAATATGTCGTCGAGGACGGGGATGTTCTGCATTTCAGATTTGCCAACTAGACGCGCCGGACACCAACCTTGAACAAGCAACAAATGCGTAAGCGATCGGAACAAGATCAGAAGGTATAGAAAATGCGTTATTGGGAGGATTTCACCGTCGGCATGGTCATGGAATTCGGCGGATACGAAGTTACAGAAGAGGAAATCATCGAATTCGCGACCGATTACGACCCGCAGTCCTTCCATGTGGACAAGGTGGCCGCGAAGGAGCATTTCTTCGGCGGACTGATCGCAAGCGGATGGCATACCGGCGCCATGTGCATGCGTATGATGGTCGATAATTACCTGATCGACGCGGCGTCGATGGGGTCACCGGGGATCGAACAGCTCCGCTGGAAAAAACCTGTGCGGCCGGGTGAAATTCTCCATGTCAAGGCCGAGGTCCTGGACAGCAGCCTGCCCAAAAGCCGACCGGAACTCGGGTTCGTCAAATTCTCTCATACCGTCCTGAATCAGAATGACGAAATCAAAATGACCATGATCTCGAGCGGCATGTTCCTCCGCGATCCGGCCCGCAAGGGCGAGGAGGCCGGCCGATGAGCACAATATATTTCGAGGATATCGAGATCGGGGAAAAAACGGTTTCCAAGGTCAAGGAGGTCACTAAAGCGGAGATCCTCGACTTTGCCCGCAAATATGATCCTCAGCCTTTCCATATCGATGAAGAAGCGGCAAAGAAAAGCATCTATGGCGGACTGATTGCGTCCGGTTGGCATACGGCGGCCATCCTGATGCGCCTTCTCGTTGACAATATGACCAACAAGCGCGCCGGGTTGGGCTCGCCCGGTTTCGATAATCTGCGCTGGATCCGCCCGGTGCGCCCCGGCGACAGGTTGCGCTATGAATCGACCGTCATCGAAAAACGAAATTCTGTATCCCGGCCCGACATGGGTATCATCAAGGCAGACGTCAAGCTCTTCAACCAGAATGACGAGGTCGTTCTCAACTTCACATCGATCGGGATGGTGCAGACGCGCCCCGACTAAGATAGCCGGCGATATTCGCCGCCCGTGGATTTTTAACTTAGGTCTGACGGCGATCCGCTATATAGTCCGTCAGACTAGTTAATTATCCGGTTTATTGGGGGATGCGATATGGATTTTTTCTTATCCGGCTTTGCAATTTTCGTCGTCGTTCTGGTCATTTTCGCGATTGTTATCGTTTTCATGGGCGTTACGATCGTGCCGCAGGGTTATCAATACACCATTGAGCGCTTCGGCAGATACACCCGCAGCCTGCATCCGGGCCTTGGCCTGATCCTTCCCTTTATCGACCGCATCGGCGGCCGGATCAACATGATGGAACAGGTGCTGGATATTCCCACGCAGGAAGTGATCAGCCGCGATAACGCCATGGTGCAGGTCGACGGCGTTCTGTTCTATCAGGTGCTGGATGCCGCGAAATCCGCTTATGAGGTACGGGATCTGGAACGCGCGGTGCAGAACCTTGCGCAGACCAACCTGCGTACCGTTCTGGGGTCAATGGACCTTGATGAAGCACTCAGCCAGCGCGATGCGATTAATGTCCGCCTGCTTACCGTCATCGATCAGGCGTCGACCCCTTGGGGAATCAAGGTCACCCGCGTCGAGATCAAGGATATCACGCCGCCGATCGACCTGGTGGAAGCGATGGGACGCCAGATGAAGGCGGAGCGGCTCAAGCGTGCCGTGGTTCTGGAGGCGGAAGGTGTCCGCCAGTCAGAAATCCTGAAGGCCGAGGGTGAGAAACGCGCCATGATCCTTGAGGCGGAAGGCCGCCGCGAAGCCGCGTTCCGCGACGCCGAAGCGCGCGAGCGTCTCGCCCAGGCGGAAGCGAAGGCCACCCATGACGTCTCCGAAGCCATTGCCGCCGGCGATATCCAGTCCATCAACTATTTCGTCGCGCAGAAATATACCGAGGCGATGAAGGAAATCGGCATGGCGCGAAATTCTAAAGTTGTGCTTCTGCCGATGGAGGCGAGCGCCCTCATCGGTTCGCTTGGCGGCATCAGTGCGATTGCGAAAGAAGTGTTCGGAAAAGACGGCAACGGGGCGGCCCGCCGCACCAGCGGTTCCGTTCCGACAGTCGAGTAATCGCCATGATGGAAACGATTATAGCATGGCTCGCAGGCCTCGAATTCTGGTCCTGGTGGATTCTCGGGCTGGTGCTGATCATTCTCGAAGTTTTCGCGCCCAGTACGATTTTTCTCTGGCTGGGAATTTCCGCAGGTGTCGTCGGCGTGGTCGCCTGGGTCGTTCCCGACATGCGCTGGGAATATCAATGGATAATCTTCGCCGGCATCTCCGTCGGCAGTATCGTGCTGTCGCGCCTATTTCTCAGAAAACATCCGGGTGTTGAGGATAACATCACGTTAAATCAGCGCGGCGTTCAATATATCGGCCGACAATTCACGCTGACCGATGCCATACAAAACGGCCGGGGCAAAATTCATGTGGACGACACGCAATGGGCGGTGGAGGGACCCGACCTCGACGCAGGCGCCGTTGTCCGCGTTACGGGCGTTGATGGAACCCTTCTTATCGTCGAACCCGTCGCCAAGACATAAGGGAGAAATAATCATGGGAGAAATGATCGACCTCACGGCAACCGATGGCCACAAATTTGCCGCCTACAAAGCGGTCCCGGCGGGGGCGCCCAAAGGGGGCGTCGTCATCGTTCAGGAGATTTTTGGCGTCAATTCGCATATCAGGGAAGTCTGTGACGGATATGCCAAGGACGGATTTATTGCCATCGCCCCCGCGCTCTTCGATCGTATCGAGCCTGAAATAACCCTCGGTTACCAGCCAGACGACGTCCAGCAAGGCCTCAAATACAGGATGCAGGTAAGCGATGAGGATGCGCTTAAGGACATTGACGCGGCGGCAAAGGCGATTTCCGATGCCGGCGAGATTACGGTGATCGGATATTGCTGGGGCGGCAGCCTCGCCTATCTTTCGGCTTGCCGTCTCACCTCGATCAACAAGGCCGTCGGATATTATGGCGGCCAGGTCGCCCAGCATATCGCGGAAGCCCCCAAAGTTCCGGTGTTACTCCATTTCGGCGATACGGACGCCTCAATTCCAATGACCGCGGTCGAAGAGGTAAAGGCGAAACGGCCGGATATTCCCGTCTATGTCTATGAGGCGGGTCACGGCTTCAATTGCGATCAGCGCGGCAGCTATGATGCCGCATCGGCAAAGCTCGCCCTGGAACGCACGCTGGAATTTATTGGCTAACGTCAGGCTGCTGTAAATTCCAGAAGCAGGCCACAGGCCTCCTCCGGGTCGACCCGCACAGTGCCGTTCGCAATTCTTTGCGGCCCGATACCGTTATTTTTGAGCAGTGTCTCGGTCCCTTCAAGATTATCAACGGCGATGGTCATGGCAATCAGATGCGGTAGCGGCGGCATCTCGTCCATGATCGTCAAACCCGGAAACAACAGATCGATATCCCGCTCATTTACGAAAATAAGGCTGCCGCGGCCAAAGCGGACAGTCATCGTATTGTCGGTCAGGGTGACATTGATGGACCCGCATAAGCGTTGATAATAGGGCGCCAACGCGCCGGGATTGTCCACAACAACGACGACCGACTTGATGAATTTCGCGCCGTTCGCATGGGTCAGCCATTCGGGGCGGCGCACAAGCTCCGGCGTCAGATGATGGCAAATAAACAAGTTCTTTGCAGAAAGCCCCGCTGACGAGGTGAGCCGGATCAATTGAAAGGCCGGCAGGACATCTCCTTCCGGCAGTTCCAGCTTGCGTTCCAGCGACAGAATGCCGGAGGGTTCCAGTCCCGCCTCCATCAGGGATCGATGCGTCGCCTCCGGCTCATCGCTCGCCAGCGCAACGCCGAGGAGCCCCTGCCCGCGTTCTTCGAGTGCAACGTCAAGGCCGTTGGTCTCCAGCGACGGATCCACGATACCGAGAAGCTCGATATAATCCTCGTCGAACATGATACAGTAGTTTGCCGTTCCCCAGCCGATATGGGAACCGCGGGGGGTCAGGGTAAATCCCAGATTCTCGAATGCGCTCCGGGCGGCTTCCAAATCCGCCACGCCGATGAGTGTATGATCTATACCCTTGATATTATGCAGCATCCTTCCGCTCCGTTTTTTGTTTTTCCATTGACTGATCAGGCCGTCCGGCGGACGAGCGCCGTTAGCAGCCCTGCACCGATCAAGAAACTTGCTCCGATCCGATTTACAATCTTCAGCGTTCTCGGATTCTTGAAGCGCTCCCGCAGATTACCTACCAGGGAGGCCCATATTGCAACATTTATCGCCGCGAGCACGAGGAAGGTCGCCTCCAAAATCGCGAATTGCACGAATATCGGTTCATGGACATTAACGAACTGCGGAACGAAAGCGACAAAAAAAACGATGCTTTTCGGGTTTAAGGCCGTCACGATATATGATGTTCGAAATATGGAAAGGCGGCTTTGCTTTTCTGTCGTCTGTACCGTTCCCATTCCGCCATCCGCGCGCCACAGCTTGATGCCGAGCCAAACCAGGTAAACGGCGCCTGCGATCTTCAACACGGTAAACAGCGTTGCTGAAGCCGCCAGAACCGCGCCGGCGCCCAGCAGCGAAGCTGTCATCGCGGTGAAGTCACCGAGCGCGACGCCCGGAACCGTTGCCCAGGCGGTGCTGCGCCCCTGACCCAGGGCATAGCTGATAACAATCATCACCGTCGGTCCGGGCACGGCAAGAAGTGCGGCGCTTGCAATAAAAAAAGATATCCATATTTCAAACGACATGGCTTTCCCTGTTCTCTGGTGTTTAAAACAGCAAAGACATAGATCAGGAAAATTGACAAGCGCCTTGTTGGAACGACGGCTTAGTCGCCTTCGAACTCGCAGAGGGTACGGACATTGACGCCCATTTTCCCTATACGCCGCGCGCCGCCAATATCCGGCAGGTCGATCACAAACGCCGCCCCGACGACCGTTCCCCCGGCATGGCGGATCAGGTTAATTGCCGCCGCCGCCGTCCCGCCTGTTGCGATCAGGTCATCGACCAGAAGAATATTCTCACCCTTCTTGATCGCGTCCTCATGTATTTCGACAGTATCGGTTCCATATTCGAGGTCGTATTCTTCGCTGATAACGGCTGCGGGAAGCTTGCCTTTCTTGCGGACGGGAATAAAGCCCACGCTCAGCTGATGCGCGATGGCGCCGCCCAGCACGAAGCCTCGCGCCTCAATGCCGGCGACCTTGTCAATCCTGACACCTGCATAGGGCCAGACGAGTTGATCGATCACATGACGGAAACCGCCGGCATCCTGCCAGAGCGTCGTGATATCGCGGAACATAATCCCTTTTTTCGGGTAGTCGGGAATGGTGCGAATGATCGTTTTGATATCCATTGTTCTTCCCTTCCTAAAGGACGCGCCCGGCAACGGCATCGAGTTTTTTCATCAGGTCCGGATCCCGCGCGTCCGGCGCCGTTATCAGCGCATTATCAAGGGCATGATCACATCCGCCCGGGCATGCCGCGTCTCGTTGTTTCAGCTCCGGCACGACCGTTTTCACAAGGCTTCGGGCGTTGTCTGCATTTTTCATCAGAACCTCGATGATCGTGGCGACCTCCACTGCATCGTGATCGGGATGCCAGCAGTCATAATCGGTGACCATGGCCACGGTCGCGTAGCACATTTCGGCTTCCCGGGCGAGCTTGGCCTCTGGCATATTGGTCATCCCGATGACCTGGCAATCCCAGCTTCGATAAAGCCGGGACTCGGCGAGGCTTGAGAATTGCGGCCCCTCCATTGCAAGATAGGTTCCGCCGCGATGTACGGGGATATCCAAAGATTGTGCCGCCGCCTCCAGGGCATCGCCAAGGCGCGGACAGACCGGATGGGCCATGCTGATATGCGCAACAAGCCCGGTGCCGAAAAAACTCTTCTTTCTGTCGATGGTCCGGTCAATAAACTGATCGACGATCACGAAGGTGCCGGGCGCAAGTTCTTCTTCAAAGGAGCCGCAAGCGCTAACTGAGATAATGTCCGTGACGCCCGCACGTTTCAAGGCATCGATATTGGCGCGGTAATTAACCTCGGCCGGCGGGATACGATGGCCCCGTCCATGACGCGGAAGGAACACCATTTCAACGCCGTCAAGCGAACCAAAAAGCAGTTCATCGGACGGCGCGCCAAAGGGACTGTCAACGCGTTGCCAGCGCTTGTCGGCAAGGGCGTCGAGTTCATAGACACCACTTCCGCCAATCACTCCGATCACCGGTTTTCCCGCAGATGAAACCATTCACCTCTCCTCCTTGTTGCCGCCGAAAACTTACCGTTGAAATCCGCGCGGTGCCATAAAAAAGGGCGCCCGTTGAGCGCCCTTTTCCCGAATTCGCGGTTACTTAATGAAGGTCGGACCAGACCTTCCGCTTTACGGCATAGAATACTGCCGCAAGGATCAGCAGGAACAAGATGACCTTCAGGCCGACGCTCTTGCGCTGTTCCAGCTTCGGTTCAGCCGCCCAAGCAAGAAACACGGTGACGTCTTTCGCCATCTGATCGACCGTTGCCGGTGTCCCGTCAGCATATTCCACCGCATCGTCGCTCAAGGGTGACGGCATAGCAATCTGATGCCCAGCGAAGTACGCGTTATAATTCATTCCTTCTGCGAGGGTAAAATCTGCCGGAACGTCGGTATAGCCGGTCAACAACGAATAGAGATAGTCGTCACCATGAGCGCGCGCCTTGGTTATCAGTGACAGATCCGGCGGATAGGCCCCGCCATTGGAGGCACGTGCGGCCTGCTCGTTGGGGAAGGGAGACGGAAACTTATCCGACGGCTTACCCGGCCGTTCGAACATTTCACCGTCGCCATCCGGTCCGTCAACAAATTCGGACTCTGCGGCGAGTGCCTTGATTTCCTCTTCGCTGAAGCCAAGATCGGCAAGCGTGCGGAAGGCGACAAGGCCAAGGCCGTGACAGCCCGCGCAAACCTCGCGATATACCTGCAGGCCACGCTGTGCGGCTGCGCGATCATATGTCCCGAAGAGGCCCCCGTGTTTCCAGGAAACGGATTTCAGTTCAACCGCATCACCCGCAGCCTGAGCCGAGCCCAGAGATAGGAGCGATACCACAACCGAAATGCTTAAAGACGTCAGTAATTTACGCATTGGCCGTCTCCCCGCTCGCCGCCTTCTTGGGCAGAACATCTTCCGAAATACTGGCCGGCAATGGTCTTGGTTTTTCAAACAGACCTACCAGCGGCAGAAGGATCAGGATATGCACGAAATAATAGATCGTCGCAATCCGGCCCCAGATGATGAAGGCTCCTTCCGGCGGCTTGCCCCCAATGTAGGTGAGCAAAACGCAGTCCGCGACAAACACCCAGAAAAGCTGTTTGTAGATCGGACGGAAACGAGCGGAGCGGATCCGGCTCTTGTCCAGCCAGGGAAGCGCGAACAGCACCGCAATCGCGCCGAACATCAGCAGAACGCCGCCGAGCTTGTCCGGAACGGCCCGGAGGATCGCATAGAACGGCAGGAAGTACCATTCAGGCACGATATGCGCCGGCGTCACCAGCGGATTCGCCGGGATGTAGTTGTCCGGATGACCGAGGTAGTTCGGCGCATAGAACAGGAAGGCGGAGAAGAAAATCAGGAAGATCGCCAACCCGAACAAATCCTTGACCGTATAATAGGGATGGAACGGAATGCTGTCCTGCTTGTCCTTGATGTCCAGCCCGGTCGGGTTATTGGAGCCGTTCGTGTGCAAGGACCAGACATGCAGGATAACCACGCCGACGATGACGAAAGGCAGCAGATAGTGCAGGCTGAAGAACCGGTTCAGGGTCGGGTTGTCGACCGCGAAACCGCCCCATAGCCAGGTGACGATGCTGTCGCCGACCAGCGGAATGGCGCTGAACAGGTTCGTGATAACGGTTGCGCCCCAGAAGCTCATCTGGCCCCAGGGAAGCACATAGCCCATAAAGGCCGTTGCCATCATCAGCAGGAAGATGACCAGGCCAAGCCACCACAGAAGTTCCCGAGGAGCCTTGTAGGAGCCATAGTACAATCCGCGGAAAATATGCAGATAAACAACGATGAAGAACATCGATGCGCCATTGGCATGCATATACCGGAGAAGCCAGCCATAGTTCACATCGCGCATGATATGTTCGACGCTGGTAAAAGCGTAATCCACATGCGGCGTGTAATGCATGGCGAGGACGATACCCGTCACAATCTGCACAACCAGCATGAACCCGGCCAGAGAACCAAAGGTCCACCAATAGCTCAGGTTTTTCGGAGTCGGATACTCATATAGAGCGTGATGCAACATCCCGGTAATCGGCAGGCGATGCTCTACCCATTTAACGACAGGATTTTTCGGTTCAAAAGACATCTTGGGGCCCCCTACCCGATCTTGATATTATTGTCGTCAAGGAACTCGTAGGGTGGAATCGCCAGATTCAGCGGCGCCGGTCCCTTGCGAATACGTCCTGACGTATCATAATGCGATCCATGGCACGGGCAGAACCATCCCCCATATTCTCCCTGCCCTTTCAACGGCACGCAGCCCAGATGAGTGCAGATACCGACCATGATCAGCCATTCCGGCTTGATCACGCGGTCCGCGTCCGGCTGGGGATCCCGCAATTCGGCGAGGTCCACATCTTCGGCCCGCTGAATATCTTCTTCTGTCCTGTGCCTTACAAAGACCGGCTTGCCCTGCCATACGACAGTGACTTCGGAACCGACTTCGATGCCTTCCAGATCCGCTTCCGTCGTAGAAAGCGCCAGAACATCCGCAGACGGGTTCATTTGCGAGATAAAGGGCCAGATGGCGGCTGCCGTCCCCACGGCACCAAGGCCGCCGGCAGCGATATAAAGAAAATCACGGCGTTTGACGCCGTTCTCTTCTTCAGGGGTGGTTGTCGTCATTTACTTTCCCCAAAGCCTAAAAAATTATTCTACTGCGACCGCTTTTTGTCATCATAATGCCGTCATGTCCAGCCCGAACGTGACGAATGCGACAATAAAGCGCGGATTTTTTCTGTATTTGTTACAACACTCCCAGTACAACAGCAAGATGCGACTTGCACTTTACCAACCGGATATTCCGCCCAATGTCGGAACCCTGCTCAGATTGGGCGCCTGCCTTGGCGTTCCTGTCGATATTATAGAGCCTTGCGGCTTTCCTTTCGGCGCCCGCGACCTCAAGCGGGCGGTAATGGATTACCGTGACGCCGCCGATGTCACGCGTCATGTTTCCTTTCAGGCCTTTCACAAGAGCATCGCCGGAAATCGCCTCGTTTTATTGACCACTCGGGTGGATGCCCCCTATACGGAATTTACATTCACAGAATCGGATATTCTCATGTTGGGGCGCGAAAGTGCGGGCGTACCGGACGACATCCACGCCATCGTCGACCACCGGCTGGTCATCCCGATGGTTCCGGGCATGCGCTCTATTAATGTCGCAGTGTCCGCGGCCATGGTCCTTGGCGAAGCGCTTCGCCAGACAGCCGGGTTTCCGAAGATCGGCTCTCTCTCCGAAACCACGGGACTTGTATGACAGACGAAACGACAGAATTACAAAAACAGCGAGCGGCGGATTGGTTCCGTATGCTGCGGAATCAGATACGCGAGAGTTTCGAAACCCTCGAAGCGGAATTGACCGGCAGTTTCAGCGATCGTGAACCGGGTCGTTTCGAGGTGACGGAATGGAACCGGCCGGGCGGCGGCGGCGGCGAAATGTCGGTCATGAAAGGCCGCGTATTTGAAAAGGTGGGCGTCAATATATCGACGGTCCATGGCGAATTTTCCGAAGAATTCCGCAAATCGATTCCCGGTGCCGAGAAAGATGGCAGGTTCTGGGCGAGCGGTATTTCCCTCGTCGCGCATATGCAGTCCCCGCTCGTCCCCGCCGTGCATATGAATACGCGGCATATCGTCACGACCGCGGGCTGGTTCGGCGGCGGCGCGGACCTTACGCCCATGTATCCGGATGATCAGGACACCAAGGACTTTCACGCCGCCCTCAAAGACGCCTGCGACCGCCATGACGCGGATTACTATCCACGCTTCAAGAAATGGTGCGACGAATATTTTTTCCTGCCGCACCGGAATGAACCGCGCGGCGTCGGCGGCATTTTCTTTGACCGCCTGGCAACCGACTGGGAGAAAGATTTTGCCTTTACCCAGGATGTCGGTCGCGCCTTTCGCGATATTTACCCTGAAATTGTCCGCCGCCATATGAACAGGGAATGGACAGCCGAGCAGCGGGAACATCAGCTCGTCCGGCGTGGCCGATATGTCGAGTTTAATTTGCTCTATGACCGCGGCACGACTTTCGGCCTGAAGACTGGAGGAAACACGGAGGCTATCCTCATGTCCCTCCCGCCAGAGGTGAAATGGCCCTAAATATGGTATAAATAGCCGCTTTTCGTACCAAGCTGTGACAATGCGCACATCTCTTTCGCTTGGGATAACGCCCCTTCGGGTGTAATATCTTTCCGTGATCGAGAACTTTTTAGGGGATTGGTACGATGGTCAGAATTAGATACAGCCTTTTGACACTGGTGGCACAGGCCGTTCGCAGTTTGCGGGATGCCCTGATGGGCTCGACCGCAGGCGCAAAGCCCTGTCACGGCTGCGATTGTTTCTAGACCGGAAGACTCGTTGCCTCCCTTCGCGGATTAAATACAGACGAGTTTCTTACGAGTAACTGCCGAGTAAACGATATGAGGCGTGAAACGAAATGTTTCACGCCTCTTTTTATTGTCTCAGACTAGTTTGCCTGACGGCGCAGAAACGCCGGAATATCGAGCAGATCCTCGTCTTCCTGTTTCTGGTCGATCTTGACCGAAGACGTTACCTCCTTCTTCACAGGCTGGCTTTGCGGCGCAGCCGGCGCCGATGCCGCAGGGGGCGGCGCCACGCGGCTGCTGGTCGGTTCGCGCCGGGCCGGAGCAGGCGCTTCCTCTTTTGCGGTCTCTTTCCGGAAGGAGCGGCTGACGCCAGTCATCCGTTCAAACAGGCTGGCCCCGCGCTTTTTCGCCTTCGGATCGGACGCCTCTGATGCTACCTGCTGCGCATCGGGATTGAGAAGCTTCTCCGGGCTTTTATCGACTCGGATCGCGGGCGGTGCCTTGAACGGGCTGTCCTTTCCCGTTGTCTCGTCCTGAGTGCGGTCGCTTTCCTCCATCTCCGCGTCAATGTCAGAGAGGAGATCACGATCCCGATCAATCGCCAGATTGCCGCTTACCGACGTATTGTCAGCTGACGTTGATCCCATTTCAAAGCTTTCCGACGCGCCAGATGCATCCGCGCCTTGAGCGACCGGCTGACCGGAGAAATTGCCGCCCGGAACACTTGCGCCGAAGCCGGATGCGGAAATAGCCGCCGCCGCAGGCACCATCGGACTGGCGGCCTCACCGGCGCCACCGGAATTCGCTGACGTTGCTTTTCCGTCACCCTTGACAGTGCGAAGCGACGTTACATTGGGTGAATTGGCCTTCTGTACTTCCAGCGCGTCAATACCTGTCGCGACAACCGAAACCCGCATACGGCCTTCCATTTCCGTATCGAAAGTGGAGCCGACAATGATGTTCGCTTCCGGATCAACCTCGGAGCGAATCCGGTTCGCCGCCTCATCCAGCTCATATAATGTAAGATCCATGCCGCCGGTAATGTTGATCAGCACGCCACGCGCGCCCTTCATGGAGACGTCGTCCAAGAGCGGGTTTGAGATGGCGGCTTCCGCAGCTTCGATCGCACGATTTTCGCCGCTCGCCTCGCCAGTACCCATCATCGCCTTGCCCATTTCGTTCATGACGGTATTCACATCGGCGAAGTCGAGATTGATCAGTCCGGGCATAACCATCAGATCGGTTACGCCGCGAACACCGGAATGCAGCACTTCATCCGCCATGTTGAAGGCGTCGGCGAAAGTCGTTTTCTCATTGGCGATCCGGAAGAGATTCTGGTTCGGGATGATAATCAGCGTATCAACATAGCGCTGCAATTCCTCGATACCCTCTTCCGCAATCCGCATCCGATGATTGCCTTCAAACTGGAAGGGTTTCGTCACGACGCCAACCGTAAGAATTCCTTTTTCCCGGGCTGCCCGCGCCACAACAGGCGCTGCGCCGGTTCCCGTGCCGCCGCCCATACCAGCGGTGATGAAGCACATGTGAACGCCTTCAAGATGGCCGGTAATTTCTTCTATCGCTTCTTCTGCTGCGCCGGCGCCGATATGGGGCTTTGATCCCGCACCAAGACCTTCCGTCAGCTCAGCTCCTAGTTGAATACGACGCTCCGCCAAACTCTGCTTCAACGCTTGCGCATCGGTGTTGGCGACGACGAACTCGACCCCCTGAAGTTCAGAGGTGATCATGTTATTTACCGCGTTACCGCCAGCTCCTCCAACGCCCAATACCAGGATTTTTGGTTTCAGCTCTGATTGCTCCGGCACTGACAAATTGATACTCACGGTACTCTCCTCCTTAAAGACGCTGACGAACAGCTAATTAATACCAAATATTGTGGTTAATGAAACCCCACTTCTTACATATTGACAATTTTTCGACAGATTTTTGCCTAAAAATTCTCCTTGAACCAGTTCCCGACCTTTAAAAACCGGTTTTTGGGCGGCTTTTCCGCCACCGACATCTTGATCCCTTCATCAAATCGCTCGCGAACGGCATAGGACAGTAAACCTGCGGCGGTCGTGAACGCCGGGCCGTCCGTTGCGTCGGCCAGCCCCTTAACACGGATAGGTTTACCCATGCGCACCTGCTTGTCGAGGACCCGCGCCGTCAGTTCCTGTACGCCGGCAAGCTGCGCCGCGCCACCGCACAGCACCGCACGACGTCCTGCCACTTTGTTGAATCCGGAGGCTGTCAGACGGTCCCTGACCAGCTCGAGTATTTCCTCAAGACGCGGCTTGATGATGCCAACGAGCATCGAGCGCGGCACATGATTGGCGACGTCGTGATCGGTCTCGCCGATGAGCGGCACATCGATAATTTCCTTCTCGTCGGCGGGGCTGGCAAGCGCATTGCCATAAAGGGTTTTCATACGCTCCGCATTGGCGAGAGTCGTCGACAGGCCCCGGGCGATATCATTGCTGACATGGCCGCCGCCGACCGGGATAACCTCGTTATAGACCATCTCGCCATCATAGAAGACGGCGAAGGAGGTTGAGCCGCCGCCCATGTCGATGACCGTCACCCCGAGATCCATTTCATCTTCCACAAGGCAGGAAAGACCGGAGGCATAGGGCGCGGAAACCATACCCGCGACTCCGAGATGGCAGCGTTCAACACAATTTGCGAGATTGCGCATATGGCTGTTTTGCAGTGAGACCATATGCATGCTGATCCCGAGGGTTTCCCCATACATGCCACGCGGATCGCGAATGCCCCGATTGCCATCCACCGTATATCCGACCGGTAGCGCATGAATCACTGTCCGCCCCTCCGGCTGGTAGCTCGCCCGGGCTTCCTTCAGGGTGCGCTGCAGGTCCTTTTCCGTAATTTCCTGGCCGCCGATCGACATTTCCACATCAACAGTCTGCGACGCCGGCTTGCCGGCGGAGACGCCGAGAAAGACTTCCCGCACCGTTTCCCCGGCCATGCGTTCCGCGGCATCCACGGCGGAGCGGATTGCCTCTTCCGCCATCTCCATGTTGGTGATCCCGCCCGCCCGGAGTCCGCGGGAAACCTGATGGCCGATGCCGGTCACGCGAAGACGCCCCGCTTCTTCCGACGCGACAAAGCAGCATACTTTTGTAGAGCCGACATCAAGTGCCGCCAAAGGTCCGTTACGTCCCGCTGCCATTACCGTTCCACATGCTCCGTCTTCTGTTCATTTGGCTTCTTTATCAATTTTCACGTGTCGTTTCCGGCAACACGGCGAGATTTCGCCGCGTCCGCATTGAGCCGGACATACATGCGGTCTTCCGCGCGCATGTCGATGGCCACCACATCCTTGTCGAGAATCTTCTGTTCATCCTGCAGCTTGTTAAGCTGTTTCCAGGCCTGCAGCGCCCCTTTCTCGGGCAGCAGCACTTTCACGCCGTTATCGAATTCCAGATCCCACCGCCGGTCGCGAATGCGTACGGCGTTCTGCACCCGGGTGAACAGTTCCGGGGTCTGCGCCAGCATATCGAACAGTTCGGCGGCGTGCTCATTCGCATTCGGGCCGACGACCTTCGGAAGATAGCGGAACGATGCCTCATCCTTTTTCGAGACAACCGCGCCAGTCCGATCGATCACGCCCGTGCGCCCGTCGATCTGCCACCGCGCATAGGGCCGCCTTTCCCTGATCTCGATGAAGATTTCGTCTGGATAGCGGCGCATGACGGACGCTGTCTCCACCCAACCTAGCGTCTCAAGCCGCTCGCGCGCAGCCTCCGGATCGACGCCGAGGATGCTGTCGCCTCTCTTCACATTCAGCACTTTCAAAATATCGTCGCCAGAGGTCTTGTCGCGGCCGATTACACTGATTTCCTGCACCGTCAGACCAAAAAACTCAGCGAGCGCCTGTTGCTGCTCATCGATCCAGGCCGCACTCCGATCCAGCACTTCCGTACGGACCATGAAGTTTGTGACGCCGCCGATAATGACAGCGGCCAGGAGCACCGCGCCGCAGATCAGCGTGGGCTTGCGCCAGGCCGGTGCCGGCTTGCGTCGTCCGCCACGCTTTGGCTTTTCGGTTCTAAACGGGGCGCTGATCCGGTCCGTAATCTCGACAGTCATTCCGCCAAGCCGGGAGAAAGCCGCCCCCGTGGAAAAACGCGGTTCAGCCTTGCCGCTAGCAGTTTTCTTCTTTTTGCCGCCACCAAAAAAGCTTCTGGACGGACCGCTTTTCCTTTTCGATTTCCGTGGACGCGGCGCGGGAACTACGCGGTCATCCTTGTCTATGGTTATCGGTCGCATGATGCATCCTCCACAATCCAGCGGACAAGCTCTTCAAAGGAAATGCCGGTATGGCCGGCGATTTCCGGCACAAGGCTGAGCGATGTCATGCCGGGCTGAGTATTGGTTTCCAACATATAGAATTTACCAGGCCCCTCCCCGGTATCGTCAAAGCGAAGATCGCTCCGGCTGACGCCACGGCACCCGAGGGTCTGATGCGCCAGCAGGGCGAGACGAAGCGCTTCCTCGTACTCGTCCGGATCAAGCGGGGCCGGCATCAGATGTTCAGCCTTGCCCGCCGTATATTTCGCTTCGTAGTCATAAAAGCGTCCAAGCGGACGGATTTCAACGGCGCCGAGCGCTTCATCCCCCATCACCGCGACCTGGATTTCCCGGCCCGGAACGAATGTCTCGATCAGCACCTTTTCGCCAAAGGTCCAGGGCAGATCCTGAAGCGCAATATTCTCGCCTTCCAGAATGATCGTGACACCGACACTGGAGCCTTCGTTCAGCGGCTTGACTACGAAGGGTTTCGGATAGCTCGCGCCTTGCTTTACTTCCTGATGGGTGAAGATCCGGCCTTCCGCGACCGGTATTCCCGCCTCGGCAAACAATGTCTTCGCAACCGGCTTGTCCATGGCGAGCGCCGAGGCAAGCACGCCGGAATGGGTATAGGGAATTCCCATGATTTCCAGCATGCCCTGAATATAGCCATCTTCCCCATAGCGGCCATGCAGCGCATTGAAGCACACATCGGGTTTGAGTTCGCCAAGCGTCTGGGCAATGTTGCGCCCGACATCGACCGGCGTGACCTGATAGCCGCACTTCTTCAGGGCCTCGCTGCAGGCGAGGCCGCTGTTCATCGACACTTCCCGCTCGGCGGACCAGCCGCCCATCAAAACGGCGACATGTTTCATGGCCTGTTTCCTTGCGTTTTCTCTGCGGGTTCGCCAAGACGGACAATTTCCCAACGGAGCAGGGTGTCATGTTTGGCGAAGACACGGCGACGAAGTTCTTCCCCCAGCGTCTCCAGATCGGCCGCCCGGGCGGTGCCTTTGTTGATCAGGAAATTGCAATGCTTGTCGGACACCATGGCATCGCCTATGGTCAAACCGCGGCCGCCGACATCGTCAATTAACTCCCATGCTTTTTTGCCGGATGGATTTGCGAATGTGGAGCCTCCCGTCCGGCTCCGCACCGGCTGGCTTTCCTCCCGGTTGCGTGAAATATCCGCCATGCGGTCGAGAATTTCCTGCCGGTCGCCGAAGGAAAGGCGGAAGGTCGCCTGCGTGAAAATCCAGTCCTTGGGAATATCCGTATGGCGATAGGAAAACCCCATGTCCTTTAGCGACAGTTCATGGCGGTTTCCGGCGCGGTCATAGGCAATAGCGGAGAGGAAGATATCCGAGACATCCGCACCGTAGGCACCGGCATTCATCCGCAACGCGCCGCCAATTCCGCCGGGGATGCCGCTCAGGAACTCCGCGCCCTCAAGCCCGGCATCCGCGGCAAAGCGTGCGACATGGGCGTCGAGCGCACCGGCGCCGACAATCAGCTTGTCATCGTCCGTATTCATTTTGGCAAAATGCCGACCCAACCGGATAACGACGCCGCGCACGCCCCCGTCACGGACCAGAAGGTTCGAGCCCACGCCGATCATATAAACCGGTATATCGGCGGGCAGGTTTTTGAGGAAATCTGCGAGATCACCCTCATCCTCCGGCTTGAACAGAATATCCGCCGGGCCGCCCACCTGGAACCATGTCACCTTACCAAGTTCCGCATTTTGACGGAGCCGTCCGCGCACTGGCGGCATCCGGTCCATCAGGTTTTCCGTTGTCGGGAGTGTGGATTTCATTGCGCTCATCTCAATCATCCCGCCTTTTTCCCCGTCGCCAGCTTTTCAAGCTCCACCGGTAGCGCATTCGCCCAGTTGGAGATCGATCCGGCGCCAAGGCAGACCACAACATCGCCCGGGCTCGCATTTTCCAGAATCAGCGGTGCCAAAGCGTCCGGTCCTTCCAGTGACAGCACATGGCGGTGCCCGCGCGCGCGAAGCCCCTCAACGAAATGGTCCTTGTCGACGCCTGGAATTGGCGCCTCCCCTGCCGAATAGATCTCGGCAACAATGACAATGTCCGCATCGTTGAAGCAGGTGCAGAATTCCTCGAATAAATCGTGAAGGCGCGAATAGCGATGCGGCTGCACGACGGCAATGATTTTCTTGTCATAAGCCTGACGCGCCGCGGACAGAACCGATGCGATTTCCACCGGATGATGGCCGTAATCGTCAATAACAGTTACACCGCCAACCTCACCGGTCTTGGTGAAGCGACGTTTGACCCCCCCGAAATTGCGGAGGCCCTTTTTGATGTCCGCTTCGGCAAATCCCATTTCCGTTCCGACGGCGATGGCGGCGAGGGAATTGAGTACATTGTGGGTCCCCGGCATCGGCAGCTCGAAGCCCTTCATCCGACGGATGTCCCCGTCAACGCGATCGCTGATCTCCACATCAAAATGCGCATGCCCGTCCTCGAAGCGAATATTTGTCGCCCGGTAATCGGCCTGCGGCGATCGGCCATAGGAAACCAACCGGCGGTCCGAAATCCGTCCGATCAGGGCCTGGACTTCCGGATGATCGATGCAGACAGCGGCGAAACCGTAGAATGGGATATTCTGAACGAAGGTCTGAAACGCGTCACGGACGCCATCGAAGTCGCCATAAAAATCAAGATGCTCGGGATCGATATTGGTGACGACCGCAATTGTGGCCGGCAGTTTAGTGAAACTACCGTCGGATTCATCGGCTTCCACGACCATCCAGTCGCCTTTACCGAGCCGCGCGTTCGTGCCATAGGCGTTGATTATACCGCCGTTGATCACGGTCGGCTCCATTCCGGCGGCATCCAACAGGCTGGCGAGCAGGGACGTGGTTGTGGTCTTGCCATGGGTGCCGCCAACAGCAATCGCCCATCTGAGGCGCATCAACTCCGCCAGCATTTCGGCGCGGCGGACAACAGGTATCAGATGTTTACGGGCTTCGCGCACTTCCGGATTATCAGGCTTCACCGCCGACGAAATCACCACGACCCGTGCCTCACCGAGATTTTTGGCGTCATGGCCGACATACACGGTAATGCCGAGGCCGCGAAGCCGCTCCACATTCGCGTTGGCGGAGAGGTCGGAGCCCTGCACCTGATAACCGAGCGTGTGCATGACTTCGGCAATACCGCTCATCCCGATCCCGCCGATCCCGACGAAATGAACAAGGCCCATATCTAGAGGAAGCGTTCTCATGCAGCAGCCTTTCCGGATTTCCTGGCGTCGTTGTTCGCGGGTTTAAAACGTTCCACAAGATCGGCAAGCTTTTCGGCAGCGTGGATTTCGCCAAGGCTCGTCGCCGCGTTCGCCATCACCGACAACAGATCGGGATGACGCAGGAGATCTGAAAGCTGGCGACTGACTTCCTCAACCGTAAAGTTATCCTGTAGGACAAGACGTGCCGCCCCCCGCGCCACGGCGTTTTCACCGTTCTTGCGCTGGTGGTCATCCATCGCATGCTTGTAGGGGACGAGAAGCGAGGGCCGTCCGGCGACTGTTAGTTCCGACAGGGTCGACGCCCCGGAGCGGGTAATTGCGAGATGGCAATTTTCCAGTAATTCCGGAATATTATCAAAAAACCGGGCAAGGGTCGCATCGATCCCGTTTTCCTGATAACGCGCACGCACCGTCTCCAGATCCTCGGCGCGGCATTGCTGGGTAACATGCAGGCGCGACTTCAGGTCATCAGGAAGCGCGATCAACGCAGCCGGAACCACTTCGGAAAGGATTGTCGCTCCCTGACTTCCGCCCAGCACCAGAAGATTGATCGGACCATCGGGTGCGGGGCTCCGATATCCCTTGCCGAAGAGAGGCAGGATCGCGCGACGCACCGGATTTCCAGTATAGACCATCTTGCCCGCGATTTCATCATCGGGACTTTCCGTATTGTCAAAGGACGTCGCGATTATCCGCGCATAACCCGCGAGTAGCTTGTTGACACGCCCGAGCACTGCGTTCTGCTCATGGAGCAGCAAGGGAATGCCGAGACTTGCGGCGGCCGCGGCGGGCGGCATCGAAGGATAGCCGCCAAAACCGACAACGGCGACGGGCTTGATACGGCGAAGGATCTTTCTCGATTGCAGAAAACCAACCAGCAGCGCGCCCACCGCCTTGATCTTACCAACAAGGCCGCCGACGGACGGCGAGCCGGATTTCACCTGAAGAATTGCCACGCCCGGAAACAGATCATCATATTTTTCACCGCGCATGTCGGTAATCAGCGTCACCGCGAATCCGCGCGCCGTCAGTTCCTCGGCGAGTGCGCGGGCCGGGAATATATGTCCGCCCGTGCCGCCACTTGCCAGTACTATCGGTCTTTTCCCGGCGTTCATTTAAGCTCCCCCGTCCCGGCCCGGCGGCGGCTGAGCGCGAGCAGCATACCCATGAGCAATGCCAGCGCGAACATGGAGGAACCGCCGTAGGAGATAAAGGGCAGCGTCATGCCCTTTGTGGGCATAAGCCGGAGATTGACACCAATATTGATGACAGCTTGCAACCCGAACTGGGTAAGCAGCCCCGCCGCTGCAAGAACGACGAAGAAATTCTTCTCTTCCAGCAGGCGACTGAACCCCCTCAGGACGATAAAGGCGAACAGCGCGACGACGATAAGGCAGACGACAACGCCGAATTCCTCTCCCAGCACCGCGAAAATGAAATCTGTATGCGCGTCCGGCAACTGGCGCTTCACGGAGCCATCGCCTGGACCGACACCAAAGAATCCGCCGGTCTGGAAAGCCTCCATCGCGCGTTCAATCTGGTAGTTGCCGCCACCCGACGGATCCATAAAACGATCGACGCGGCTTGCGACATGGGGAAACAGGCTATAGGCGGCCGCCGCGCTCACAATGCCCACGACGACGAACATGACGACCCAGATAATCGGCAGGCCGGCGAGGAAAAACTGCGCGAACCAGACGGCGCAAACGACCAGCGTCATCCCGACATCCGGCTGCAGGAGCAACAGGGTAATGACAAATGCAAAGAGGGCGATCGAGATCAGATTGCCGGGAATTTCATCGCTGCGGCGCTGCTCCGCGAACATCCAGGCGGCGACCACAGCAAACGACGGCTTCAAAAACTCGGTCGGTTGCAAGGTAAAGCTGCCGAACTGCAGCCAGCGGTGCGCGCCCTTGACCTCAGGCCCGACCAAGAGTGTCGCGATCGTCAGGAGCGAGAAAAATCCGAAACTGACGACCGCCAGCCTGCGGACCCAAAGTGGCGAAAGCAGCGAAATCGCAAAAATCATGATCACCGCCATCGGCAGGTACATGAACTGACGACGGACAAAATGAAAACTATCGAGATTAAGACGGGCGGCAATGGCCGGGCTGGCGGCGAGCACCATTACGCCGCCCATCAGCACCAGCACGCCGACGGCGACCAGCGTCCAGCGATCCACGGTCCACCACCAGCTGCCGACAACCGACCGATCGAGACGGGTAAAGGTGGTCATGTTATTTCCTCCCCGACCAATCGTGCGACGGCGTCGCGAAAGGCATCGCCACGGGCTTCAAAACTCGTAAACTGATCAAAACTCGCGGCGGCGGGTGACAACAGGACAACGGCGAGCTCGCCCATGGCCTTTCCGGCGGCGTCCGCCGCTGTGTGCACAGCCTCATTCAAATCGCGGCATTTCCGGTATGACACTTTCCCCTCGAGCGTATTCGCGAAATGATCCGCGGCCTCGCCGATCAGAAAGGCCTCGCGGATGCGATTGAAATGCGGTTCAAGCGACGTGATACCGCCCGCCTTCTCCCGTCCGCCGGCGATCCAGAAGATATTCTTGAAACTTACCAGCGCCTTTTCGGCCGCTTCCGCGTTCGTTGCCTTGGAATCATTTATGAACAGGATCTTTCCGATTCGCCCGACCTCCTCCATCCGGTGGGCAAGGCCGCCGAAGGATTGCAACCCTTCGCGTATTTCCGCAGGCGTCAAGCTGACGCTTCTTGCGGCGGCGACGGCGGCGGCCGCATTCTGCCAGTTATGACGGCCGCGCAGAGAACCAATCGTTGAAATATCCATCGTCCAAGATTGATCGCTTACCGTCTGGTCCTCCAGACGGCCGTCAATAACGCTCACGCCCCCAGCAACCGGAGACTCGGTCGAGATGGGAACCAGCTTGCCGTCGCCATGAATGGCGAGGCAGGATGCAATATGTTCGCAAAGTGGATCGTCGATATTGATAATCGCAACACCGCTTTCGATCTGATGCTGGAAAATGCGCTTCTTTACAGCAGCATACCCCTGCATGTCACCGTGCCGGTCAAGATGGTCCGGCGTGATGTTGAGGAGTATTGCGACATCCGCGCGCCAGGACGGCGTCAGGTCGAGCTGATAGGAAGAAAGCTCGAGCACATAGGTTCCGTCCTCCGGCAATTCAGGGAGATCCATAACCGGTGTACCGATATTCCCACCAAGCGCCGTGGGCTTTCCCGCCGATTTCAAGAGATGGTGGATCAGGGCGGAGGTTGTCGACTTTCCGTTTGTGCCCGTCACCCCGATCAGAAGGCCTGCTTCTTTTTCGTTGAGGAACACCTCTACATCGCCAATAACGGCCGCGCCCGCCTTCTTTGCTAGATCCACCACCGGATGCGGCAACGGATGGGTCAGCGGCACACCCGGGCTGAGAATGAGGGCTTCGGCCTCGGGCCAATTGCTGCCGATCAGGTCCTGCACGGTCAATCCTGCATCCTCCGCCGCTTTACGTCTTGCCTCGCTGTCATCCCAGACAACTACGTGCGCCGCACCCAGATGCAGCTGGCGCGCCGTCGCCATTCCGCTTTTGCCAAGTCCGAAAACCGCGATATTCTTATGCTGATATGCGTGGCTCTGCATCATCCCCTTACCTCAATTTCAGCGATGCAAGGCCGACCAGCGCAAGGATGACGGCGATAATCCAGAAGCGGATCACGATCGTCGGTTCCGCCCAGCCTTTTTGTTCGAAATGATGATGCAGCGGCGCCATGCGGAATACCCGCTTTCCCGTCATCTTGAAGGACGCGACCTGAACGATCACCGACACGGTTTCCAGGACGAACAGGCCGCCGATAATGGCCAGCACGATTTCATGACGGGCGACGAGGCTGACGGAACCGAGCGCGCCCCCCATTGCCAGCGAACCCGTATCCCCCATGAACACCATGGCGGGCGGCGCATTGAACCAGAGAAATCCCAGGCTCGCGCCAATCAACGCGCCACAGAATACAGTAAGCTCGCCCGATCCGGGAACATACTGGATTTGCAGATAATTCGAGAACACCGCGTTACCCACGAGATAGGCAATGAGCGCAAAGGACGCGGCCGCAATCATGACCGGTACGATAGCCAGACCGTCAAGACCGTCCGTCAGGTTGACGGCGTTGCCCGCGCCAACGGTCACCAGGATGGCGAAGGGAACATAGAACCATCCCAGGTTGATGATCGCATTCTTGAAGAACGGTATGGTAAGCACGCCGGAAATATCCACAGGCGAGCTCTTCATGATGATATATCCCGCAGCGCCGGCAATCAGGAATTCGAGCAGCAATTTCAATTTTCCCGGTAAACCGCGGGTGTTGTGCCGACTGACTTTGAGATAGTCATCCGCAAAGCCGATTGCCCCGAAACCAAGGGTCACAATGAGAACGATCCAGACATAGCTGTTCGTCAGATCCGCCCAAAGCAAGGTGCTTACCGCCAGTGCAAGCAGGATCAGGAAGCCACCCATCGTCGGCGTGCCCTGTTTGGCAACGATATGCGTTTGCGGGCCGTCGTCGCGGATCGGCTGCCCGCGGTGCTGTTTGCTCTTGAGCCAGCGGATGACGCTTGGTCCGCAGATAAAGGCAATCAAGAGAGCGGTAATGACCGCGCCGCCCGTCCGGAAGGTCAGGTACCGGAACAGGTTGAAGAGGGCAAAATCCTCGGCCAGGGGAAATAAAAGGTTGTAAAGCATCAGTTCCCCCTCTTTTCGTTCGCGGCGATGACGGCGGGATGGCGATCCAGCAGGGCATCGAGCGGGATCCGCATTTTGCTGCCGAGTGAGCCTTTGATCAATACGATGTCCCCCGGTCCAACCGCGCCTAACAGCGGTTCAATCAACAAATCTGACGTTGCCTCATGATGCGTCGTGACGCTGCTTGGCATCGATGTCGACAATTGCGCCATATTCGGGCCACAGGTAAAAAGAAGATCGACTTCCGCGGCGCAGACATCGGCCTTCAGGCTGCGATGGATATCTGCCGATTTTTCACCGAGTTCCAGCATGTCGCCCAGAACAGCGATCCGCCGTCCCCGACCGTCGGGATAAAGATTATGCAGAACCTCGAGCGATGCCCGCATGGACGCGGGACTCGCGTTGTAGCTTTCATCAACGACCATATAACTGCCGCCAGGGCAGGGCACCATATGGCGCGCGCCCCGTCCCTTTGGCGACTGAAGGTCGGCGAGCGCCGCTGCCGCCTTTTCGATATCGCCGCCTAGTTCGCTGACGGCACCAAGAACGCCGAGGATATTGCTGATCCAGTGACGGCCGGACACACCCAAACGAAAGAAGACTTCGTGCGAGGCGATCTTTACGGCGACTTCGCTGTGATCGGGGTAAAGAGTGAAATCCGTCAGACGAATATCGGCCTCCGATTTTTCGCCGAAGGTCAGGATATGGGTGATTCCCCTGTTCACAGCGATACTTTTCAGCAATCCGCCATAACTGTTATCGCCATTCAGAATGACCGAGCCGCTGGACGTAAGCCCTTCGAAAATCTCCGCCTTGGCCCGGGCAATCGCCTCCACATCCGAAAAGAATTCGAGATGCACAGCCTCGATTGTGGTGATCAACGCAACATGAGGGCGCACCATCCGGGAGAGAGGGCCAAGCTCTCCAGGGTGGTTCATGCCAAGCTCGAAGACGCCGTATTTCGCGTCCTGCGGCATGCGGGAGAGAGAAAGCGGGACACCCCAATGATTGTTGAAGCTGCCGATACTGGCATGGGTTTTTCCCTGCCGCGACAAGATATGCAACAGCGATTCCTTGGAGCCGGTCTTGCCAACGCTGCCAGTCACGGCGACGATCTGCGCCTTGGACCGCTGCCGTGCGAACCGGCCCAGATCTTCCAGCGCCTTTTGCGTATCCTCGACCAGGATGACATTGGCATCTTTGGGCAAATCGTCCGGAATTCTGCTCAGCAGCAATGCCGCCGCCCCTCTTTCGAGGGCCGCCGATGCAAACTTATGGCCGTCATGAACCGGCCCGACGATGGCGATAAACAAGTCTCCCGGCGCCAGCGAGCGGCTATCGATAGAGACGCCCGCCGCCGTCCAGTCCACTGTCTCTGCCTTTCCGGAAACGGCAGCAATCACATCCGTTCCATTCCAAAGCGGTATTTCAGCCATTACCGCCTCCTAAGGATGAGACAATCTGCTGGACAGCTTTCTTGTCGTTGAACGGGATCGTCCGATTGCCGATGACCTGACCTTCCTCATGGCCTTTGCCGGCCACGACGAGTATATCCTCTCGCCCCAGCGCCTTGATTGCGGCTTCTATCGCCGCATAGCGATCACCGATGTTGAGGGCATCCGGGCAGGCAACGATAATTTCAGCGCGGATTTCAGCCGGATCCTCGCTCCGCGGGTTGTCGTCCGTAACGATGGCGCGGTCGGCATACAGACCGGCAATGCGGCCCATTTCCGCGCGTTTGCCTTTATCCCGATCGCCACCACAACCGAAAACGACATGGATTTTGCCCTTGGCATGGCTTCTGACCGCCTCAAGCACCGTCTCAAGCGCGTCCGGCGAATGGGCATAGTCGACATAAATCGCCGCGTTGTTAGGAAGACGCGCAACCAGTTCCAATCGGCCCGGCACATTGGTTACCTTCCCGAGTGCCCGGCTCGCAACCGCCGGATCGCCACCCGCACCGATGACGAGGCCCAGGGCACAAAGAGCATTCATCACCTGAAACTCGCCGGCGAGTGGCAGGTTGATTTCCTGCCGCATCCCGAAAATATCGACAGTTATAACCTGGCCCGCTATTTCCGGGGCGAGCCCGACCAGTTTCAGATCCTCGCCTTCCCGTCCGTAGGAGATTATTTTAACACCGCGGTCCTTGGCCGCCCGAAGAAACGCCGGATAGACTTCCGAATCAGCGTTTAGAACCGCCGTTCCCGCTTTGTCAAGAACACGGGATATTAGCCCGAGCTTTGCACTCAGATAACTTTCCGATGATGCGTGATAGTCAAGATGATCCCGCGTCAAATTGGTGAAGGCCGCCGACTTTATGCGGGCCCCATCCAGGCGATATTGGTCAAGCCCATGGCTCGAGGCCTCAATCACCGCGTGCTGGATGCCATGCCCGACTAGATAGGTAAGTGTTTTATGCAGTAAAACGGGATCGGGGGTCGTATAACCGAGGGGAAGGATCTGCTCCGGCATCACAACACCGAGCGTGCCTATACTCGCCGCCGGAAATCCCATCGCCTGCCAGATAGCCCGCGTGAAATAAGCAACGGAGGTTTTGCCGTTCGTTCCCGTTACCGCGGCAATGGTCTCAGGCTCCGCCCCGTAAAACCGGGATGCGAGGCGCGCAAGCGTCAGCCGCGGATTGTCTTCGCGAAAACAGGGAAGATCACAATCCTCGGGTTGATAGGAGCTATCGGTGAGAATGGCAACCGCGCCTTTTTTTGCCGCTTCTTCAATATATTCCCGGCCATCGGCCTTCGTACCCGCAAGCGCAGCAAACAAAAATCCCGGCTCGACAAGACGGCTGTCTGCCGTCAAACCCTTGACATGCTTGTCATGCACATTCGGCACGTCCCTGCCCTTCATCAATTCAGAAAGACGCAAGCTTCTTCTCCTTCGAATTGATGGGAATGAACATGGCCTTTTGCACGGCTTCACTATCCTCATCAACGGGATTGATCGACAGGATCGGACCGATGCGCGAGATCAGGCGGCCAACGATGGGCGCGGCTGTCCAGCCGGCGCTCCGAAATCCGTGGGTTTGTGCATTTCCTTTCGGCTCATCAAGCATGGCGAGAACGACATAGCGCGGATTATCCATTGGAAACGCGCTGACAAAAGAGGCGATAAGCGCATCCCGCTTGTAGCGTCCGTCGACGGCTTTTTCTGCTGTTCCGGTTTTTCCGCCAACGAGATAGCCCTCAGCCGTCGCCTTGCTGCCCGTCCCCTTTTCGACGACGAGCCGCATCAACCGCCGCATGATATCCGAGGTTTGCGCCGATATAACCTCGCGCGCAGGCACGACGTCGCCGTCGCCACGCCGGACCACTGTCGGATTGATATAATGTCCGCCATTGACTATGGCCGCGATCCCGGTGCCGAGCTGCAGCGGGCTCACGGAAAGTCCATGGCCGAATGAAATCGTCATGGTCTCCAGGCTATTCCACCTTGGCGGCAAAATTGGGGCACCGACTTCAGGAATTTCGAGGGAGGGCTTGTCCAGCAGCCCCAGTTTCGCCAAAAACGCCTTGTGCTTCTTGGGGCCAACATCGTCGGCCATTTTCGCGGCGCCGATGTTCGAGGAATACATGAATATTTCCGGCACCGAAAGCCACCGCTTCTTCGGATGGTCATCTCGAATTTTGAAACCGGCCTTCCGGATGGGCTCTGTCGCATCGTAGCCGCCCTGCAGGTCCACCGTGCCCGAATCCAGCGCCATCGCTGTCGTGAAGGTCTTGAACGTCGACCCCATCTCATAGACGCCGAGAGTGATACGGTTGAATTTGCTGTCGCCGGAAAAATCGGCCGGCCGGTTGGGATCAAAATCAGGCAGCGAGACCATGCCGAGAATCTCGCCGGTCTGCACATCCATGACCATCCCTGCGGCGCCGATGGCGCGGAATATGGACATATGGCGAGACAGTTCATCCCGAAGCGCATGCTGTATCCGCACGTCGATGGAGAGCATCAGGTCCTGCGACGGGCTTTCATCGGACCCGCCAAGCTGGGCGTCGAAATATTTCTCGACACCGGCAATGCCCCGATTATCGACGTCTGTGAACCCAAGCACATGGGAGACCAGTGCCCCCATGGGATAAAACCGCTTCTCCTCCGACCGGAAATGGAGTCCGGGGATGCCGAGTGCGTTTACCTGATACTGCTGATGCGGTGTCAGATTACGCTTCAGCCAGACGAAATTCCGAGCAGACGCCAGTTTACTGAGGATCGTCGCCTCACTCATATCATCGAGGACAGTTGTCAGTTTTGTGGCAACCTCCTTGGGATCGATCACATTCTTCGGCTCTGCGAAAAGGGAGGCAGTGGTTAGCGTCGTCGCCAAAAGAACGCCGTTTCGATCGCGAATTTCGGCGCGCTTACTCTCGCCGACGGCAACGGGTGGTGCCATGTCCGCATCCGAAATGGCCGATTCCTCTGTCCCGATGCCGCTAATGGCGAGGCCGATTAGTCTTCCGGCCAGAATTACAAAGCAAAAGGCAAAAATTACGCCCGCCATTACCAAACGGTTGCGGCCCTGCTCCAGTGTTTCTTTGGCACTTCCCTCAAGCCGTAGCGCCATATGACGATCGCCAGATAATTTCTGGCCAAGGGGAGACGACAGCGTTATTCGAGGGCGAGGTGACTTAGTGATCCAAGCCAGATCGCTCATTGCAGACTCCCCGCGCGCGTGAAGGTGGCGAGCTGGACCGGGCCCGTCGGCATCGACGGGGCAGTCGGCCTTGCGTTTTGGCGCGGTTTCTGTTGGGGAACAGGCACCGAAAACTGCTTAGGATCGATCGGCGGATAAGGGACATCGCCGACGGACGCCACCTGATAGGGGGCAATGAGAAGGAGCGGAAGATATTTACCGGCAAGCGCCTGCAAGACGTCCGGACGGTTCTGGTACGTCCATTCCGCTTTCAGAATTCGTATGGTTTCCTTATTCTCTGCAATATTCTCGTTCAGGGAACTCAGGTCCTTTTCCAGCTCCTGAACCTCATAGGAAAGCTGATAGAGACCGTAGGAGACCGCTGCAAAGAGAACCAGGGACAGAACCGTCAGATTGAGTTTCATGCGGCCTCCGTCCAGGCCGGCGCCTCGGTTCTGATCGCCCCTCTGAGGCGGGCGGAACGCGACCGCGGGTTAACGGCCAATTCGTCGGGACGGGCCTTAAAGGCACCCCGTTTGATAAGCTTGAAAGTGGGAGCTGGCCCCTCGTCCGAGACAGGAACATGACGAGACGGCCTGGCACGCCCTTCAGACCTTGCTGACAGGAAGTTTTTCACGCGTCGGTCTTCAAGACTGTGGAAAGACACAACCGCTAAACGACCGCCGGGAGTAAGCAATCGTTCGGATGCGGCCAAGCCCTTGACCAGCTGCCCAAGTTCATCATTTACTACTATACGCAACGCTTGGAAGGTACGCGTCGCCGGATGTATGCCCTTTCCTGTTGGGCGCACAACCGAAGCCACCACTTCCGCTAACTCAACTGTACTCTTGAAAGGCGCCAACTCGCGCCTTTCGGCTACTGCACGTGCAATCGCACGTGATCTTTGCTCCTCGCCATACACAAAAATAATCCTGGCAAGTTCCGCTTCAGATTCTTCATTAACGACGTCCGCCGCCGTCCGGCCCGTTCCGGACATCCGCATATCGAGCGGCCCTTCCCTCATGAAGGAAAAGCCCCGCTCGGCTTCATCGATTTGCATGGAGGACACACCGATATCGAGGGCGATGCCGTCCACGGCGTCCACCCCCATGTCGCTGAGCAACGCCTCCATATCGGCGTAACATCCCTCGACCATGACCAGACGGCCGGCAAATTCGCCCGCCATTTCCCGACCCAACGAAATTGCGAGCGGGTCGCGGTCGATGCCGTATACCGTGCAATTCGCCGCCTCGAGGATGGCACGCGCGTATCCACCTGCACCGAAGGTGCCGTCGACATAGATGCCGCCATCTTTGGGCGCCAGAATTTCCATCACCTCGCGCAGCAAAACCGAGATATGGGGGGCCTTATGCCTAGTCATTGTCTCCTCCCCCGTTCTGCGAGCTTGCGGCGCGCTTGCCTGCCGCCCGGGCGCGCGCCTGCTTTTTGCGCACCTCGAAAGCTTCGGGCTGCCAGATCTGAAAGCTGTCACCCCGGCCGACAAAGGCGCATTGCCCGTCTATCCCGGCATTCTTCAACATGTCCAGGGGGATCATGATGCGGCCGTCGCCATCAATGGGCAGCTCAATAGCGTCGCTCATCAGCGCATCGGCAAAGCTCTCCCGGTCCTCCGACAGGGGATCAAAGCCACCAATTTTTTCAAGGAGACGTTCCATTACGTCCATACCGCAGGCGTCAATGGCATCGCCATTGATGGTGGGCAACAGCACGACGCTGTCAAACCCCTTGCCTGCCAAAACCGCACGAAAGCGCGCTGGTACGGATACGCGCCCTTTCTTGTCGATCTTGTTGACATATGTGGACAGAAACAGGGCCATGCAGCCGAAATCCCCCTAATTCGCTTAAATCCCCTCTAAACCAACCAACTTTCTTATGAACTTCCGGCCCGAACCGGCACATACAAGCATTTCTGGCGTAAAATGGATAAATCTGGGATATCATGGGATATTATGGAAGTCAACGGGAAACGGCCCCAAATACTGGGACTTCCGGCAGTAAATTCTTTCAATTTTTATTAAAAATTTCACCGTTACTTCGGCTGTTCCTGCGCACACCAAAGATCAACCCATTTATTGAAAGAAATGAGAAATTTTTTCTATGTTCTATTTTTGTTCCATGAACGGCTCTGCTTTGAATCAATGAATATCCGCCAAGGCGCCGATCCTCGCTGGTGGCAGGCACGCCCTCACCCATTTGCCCGCAGAGAGAGAAAATCAAATTTTAAGGCGGAAAATTGCCCGATTTCGTGAATCAGCGGCTAGAGATTCGCAATTTTCTAATACAGGCCCCGAAATCCGCCATTCTGACGGGCGAAGAAGCCTCTCTATCTGAGGATTTCCGTTCTCTCGTGATGACGGCCATACAGCTCCTCCTCATCACGCCGGAAGTCCTCAAGGGCCCCCTCCATCGTCCGTGTAATAATATCTTCAAGCGCGCGCGCCGTGTTGAGCCTGCCCATATAGACATAATCCGCGCCGCAGGCATAGACTTCCTGGGCGGAGGCAAGTTCCTCCGCGTTCGCGATCACCACCGCATCCTTGTTGATCCGGCGCACCACCTCGACCAGTTCCTTGTTGCTAGTGCCGCGCAGAATATCGTCCGGAATAGTGGCCACCACAACCTTCGCGCGGCCCACACCGGCATGAAGGAGAATTTCATCATTTGACAGATCGCCATAACGGACCGCCGCGCCAAGCTTGCGAATAGCGGGATGCAGCTGAACATTGAAATCGATCACCAGAATACGTGGCAAGAGTTCCGGCTTGTGTTTCGCGATATCATGAAGGAGGGATGACGCCACCCGGTGAAATCCGAGCAGTACGAGATCATAGTCCTTTTCCGTATCGAGCGCGCCTGCATCGGGCTCGCGAAAACCGATAGCCTGGAGGTATGGCGCCATCCAACGATGGATGTCATATGCATATTTATAGAGCGTCGGCGTCAGAAGTGCGGTGATGATAAAGGCGAAGATGATCGCGCTCGCGAATTCATCCGAGATATGGCCGTACTGCGTGCCAAGATATGAAATAACCAGCCCGAACTCGGATATCTGTGCGAGGCGGATGGAGGCCACCTCGGCGTGCCGCTGGTCGCCGCCGGTGAAATATAAAAGCGGAAAGAAAATGAGCTGGCGGCTCAACAGGGCGAAAAAGGCAAGGGCGAGCGCGATCAGGATAACACCGATTCCGTCGATCGGCGGCACGCTCATTCCAAGCCCGACAAAGAAGAGGGTAATGAAGAAATCCCTGACAATGCCAACCTTGGCGACGATTTCCCGACTGTAAGGGAGCGTCGCCACGGTAAGGCCGGCGATGAGGGCGCTCATTCCTGTTGCAACTGACATATGCTTGCCTTCGCCGAAGACGAAATCCCCGACATATTCAAATCCCCGGCCGATAAAGACGATGGCGAAACACCAGCCGAGCGCACCCACCAGCATCATCTGCGGCTCCTTCGAAAGCCAGCGGAAGACAAGCGGAACTAGACTTTTCGCAAGGGAATAGGATACGACGGCGAGCAGCGAAATCCCCAGCATCGTGTAGAGTACTGGCATCATCTCCGGCGCCGCGAAAGACGGCTGTAGAATTATCACGATGATGGCCCAGAAGTCCTGGAACACAAGAAGGCCGAGCGCGATCCGACCCGGCTCCGTATCCAGTTCATATTTCTCCTGGAAAAGCTTGATCACGAGAAGGGTCGAAGATCCGGCCAGGAACAGACCGAAATAGAGCGCGTCATAATTGCTGCCGATGGTCGATAGCCCCATGAAAGCCAGCCCTTTACCGACAAGAATACCGAACAGCACGGTGAGCGGATATTGCAGCAGACCCGAAGCGATGATCATCTTGCCGCTGCGCAGCATGCGGCGAAGATCTATCTCCATCCCGATCATGAATAGCAGAAGAATAAACCCGAGTTCGGAAATCGTATCGATATTATCCGGTTGGGTGATCAGCTTCACACCGATCGGCCCGATCAGGATACCGCAGACAAGAAAGGCGGCAATACTTGGAATTTTGATGCGAACGAACAGAATTGCGAGGATGCTGGCGATAAAAATACTGATGCCGATATCGTAAACGAGAGACGGCATGCCGGTCGCCGCGGCAAAGGCGGGTGACATTAAGAACGGCAGAAAATATACCGCCAACCCGAGCCCCGTCGCCCTCACTAATGCCATATTTTTTCCTACCGAGAGAAGAGATTGCAATCAGATTGACATTGTACCGCAATTCACTGCGGAAAATAAGACAGATGGCCTGTAAGCCGGGTTCTGTCCCTGAAAAAATCAGGGGATGATCATTCATCTAGGATGCCTGTTGCCAGACACCTCAAGCAACCAACCCGGATGGTAGCCCGGAAAACCGGCTTGCGCACAGGTTGCCCTTGCGCGGACCATCCCTATTTGGTTTTGCTCCCGATGGGGTTTACCATGCCGCCGCTGTTGCCAGCAGCGCGGTGCGCTCTTACCGCACCCTTTCACCCTTACCCGGAACTCCGGGCGGTTTGCTTTCTGTGGCACTTTCCCTGGGGTCACCCCCGCCGGCCGCTAACCGGCATCGCATTTCCGTGGAGCCCGGACTTTCCTCCCCTCACCCCGCGGGGCAAGCGGCGATCATCCGGCCATCTGTCCGCCTCTAACTAAGCGGGAGACGGACTCAAGTCAAGCGACGAACTTCTGAAAGCACGGCGTAAATGCGCGCCTGCGTTTCCGGATCAGCGATGCCATCGACCCTCTCGGGTCGCCAATGCCGCTGAAAGGCGCGAACGACTTGCGTCAATGCCTTGCCAAAACGCCCATCCGGCAGGATTTCATAGCCTATTTCCTGCAACGCGTCCTGCAACGCACGAACTGCCATGCCTTCCTCACCCTTCGCCAGCGTATCGTAACTGACGGGCATCTGCGCTATGTCTCCGGGCCATAATCCGATGCCACTTTCGGCGAGATCCCGCCAATTGAATAACTCGCCCGGATCTTCCTTACGCGCCGGCGCGACATCGGAATGGCCCACGATATTCCTCGCCGGAATTGCGTGGCGGGCGATAACGTTCGCGGCAAGGCTTTTGACAGATTCGATCTGGACCTTTGGAAACGGACGGTATCCGAATTCATGGCCGGGATTGACTATTTCAATACCGATCGAGCGCGCATTGATGTCCCGCGCGCCTCTCCAGAACGACAGACCCGCGTGCCAGGCCCGCTTGTCTTCCCTGATCAGCGAGAAAATCCGGCCGTCTTCCTCAACGACATAATGGGAGCTTACTTTCGCGGCAGGATCACAAAGCCGCTCGATGGCGGCGGCACCTGTCTTCATTCCCGTATAATGGAAGACAAGCATATCAATCGGTACAGTCTTGTCCCGATCATCGAAATTCGGCGATGGAAGCCATTTAATCGTTTCAAGCGCCATCCAATACCTTCGCCGGTTTCTTCTTCGCGGATCGTAACGTAATAATGGTGACACCGCTCATCACCATTGCCCCGCCGATCATGAGTTCGAGTGTTATGACATCTCCCCAGAAGACCACGCCGAGAATAATCGCAAAGACCGGCACCAAGAGATAATAGGGAGCAACTGTGCTGACAGGATAATGCTTGATAAGATAATTTCCAAGACCATGACCAACAACCGTCGCACCGATAGCGGAGAAGGCAACTGCCGCCCATTCCTCCCAACCGGCGGCCTCAATCGCGGCGAACTGGTTACCCTCGAACAGATATGAGAAAAAATAGAGCGGGAGCGTTCCGATGGCGGCCGTCCAGAAGGTCAAGTTAATAGCCCCGACCCCCGGCATCGTCCGCACAATCACCATATTAAGAGAAACCAGGAAGGACGCGATGATCACAAGTGTCGGCGACAGCCAGTTTGCAAATATAACCGGATCAAACCCGATAACCATAACGCCCGCGAACGCCATGAAAATAGCGCTCCAGCGGCGCCAGCCAACTTTCTCTTTCAGAAATACCATTGCCAGAAGCGCCGAGAAGGGAACAAAGGTCTGGTTGATGATCGCAACGGACGAGATGTCGGGCGACAGCGAGAGGCCCCAGAACATGAGGGAGAAATGCAGTACCCCCATGACGATGCCGACCAAAATCATTTTGCGCCAATAGCCACGCGGCAAGGACACGAACGGAAGCAAAACAATGATCACGAGGGTAAACCGGAGCGCCGTAAATAAAAGCGGCGAAAACACCTCCATCCCGATTTTCGCGGCCAGGAAATTGGATGCCCATAGCAGATTGACCAGCAGCAACAGGGCAAGATCTTTGTTTTTCAAATTTGGTTTCCGATTCTAGAGCCCGCGTATCTTGGCGATCTGATCATAGGCCGCATTGATCTTGGCGAGCTTGGCATTGGCGACATCGACAAATTCCTGGGGAAGCCCGTCTGCAATTACCTTGTCGGGATGGTTTTCGCGAATAAGCTGGCGGTAGGCTTTTTTAAGCTCCGTATCGGAAATATCGGGCGCAACACCTAAAATCTGATAGGGGTCGCCTTCCCCGTCCTTGGCATGGTAACTCCGAATTCGGGCGTAGGCGGCCTCGTTAAATCCAAAAATTGCCGCGACATTCTGAAGATATATATCTTCGTCGGGATGCAGGACCCCATCGGCCATGGCGATTGCAAACAGGCCATGGAGGAGATCTTCCATCAACTGCGGCGTATCGCGGAACATTCGGGAAATTTGCGCCGCATATTCTTCATATCCGGCCGTGTCCTGACGCGCGAGGTTGAAAACGCGCCCAACATTTTTTTCCTCATTCGGCGGGATACGGAAAACCCGTTTGAAGACCTTTATTTCCTCACGGGTGACGACACCGTCCGCTTTGGCCATTTTCGCGCCAAGCGCAATGACGGCAATGGTGAACGCGACCTGTTTGACCTGATGTCGCCCGACGTCCCCCTCGGCATCCGTCGTGCTTTCCCGGAATTTATCGACGGCATGGCCCGCCAACCCCCCGACCAGAGCGCCAAGAGGCCCGCCGACGAGGAGCCCGGCGGCCCCGCCCAGAATTTTTCCCCAGATCGCCATGTTTACTTACGTCACCCGGATGATTCGATTTGAAGATACAGTATCAGGAGAGATTCGAAACTGCCAGCCTTGTCAGACGATTAAGTGGGCATCAGGAAATTTCATCGTCCTCTTCGTCAATCAGAATGCGGTTGGCGGCGCCGTCCAGATCCTCATATTGGCCACTCTTGAGGCTCCAGAGAAAAGCAGCAAGACCCAGCCCGCCTAAAAACAGTGCCACCGGGATGAGATAAATCAGAACGTTCATCGGGTCGGGTTTTTCCCGTCCATCCGCAGACGAAGAGAATTGAGGCACACCACAAGCGAGGAGGACGACATGGCAACGGCCGCAACAAGGGGAGTGACAATTCCGCCGACGGCGAGCGGGACAGCAATTAAATTATAGAGAAAGGCGAGAGCGAAATTTTGCAGGATCAGCCGTTTTGACGCGCGGGCGACCTGAATAACTTCACCGACCGCAGAAAGATCACGGCCCTGGAAAACGAAATCAGCGGCAGTCTGGCTGATATCGGCGGCGGTTGCCGGTGAGAGCGATACATGCGCCGCCGCAAGTGCGGGCGCATCGTTGAGCCCGTCCCCCACCATCAGAACCTTGCACCCCTCTTCCGAAAGCGCTTTCAGCCGGGCGACTTTCTCTCCGGGGGTTTTCTGTGCGCGCCAAGTGTCTATCCCCAGAGCCTGCGCCAGTTCCTCGACAACAGCGGGCCGGTCGCCCGAGAGAAGCTCGACAGCAAACCCGCGGGCTTTCAGCTTTTCGATTGTCTCTTTCGCGCCGGAACGAAGCCGATCCCTGAAACGAAACAGGATAGCGTCGCCGTCCCCTTTGCTGAGCCAAAGTTCGGGACCCGGTGCGAATTCCGACGCGGCGGTTTCCGCAACCCCGCAGAAGGCGCGATTGCCAAGCCGGATCTCCCGACCTTTGAAGATGGTTTTCAGCCCTTCGCCAGGAATTTCCTCCACATCCAGATGCGGCCCCGGCCCGGAACCGGCGCGGGCCACAGCCCTCGCCAACGGATGGCGGCTATGACGGGAAAGACGGGTCGCCAGATCCAGATCACCGGGGGCAATTTCCTCCCGATTGATGAGATCGAGACGACCCTCGGTAAGCGTCCCTGTCTTATCGAAAACAATCGTGTCGATTTCCGCGAGCCGCTCGAGCCCGTCCGCCGCCTTTACCAGAATCCCCTTCGTAAGCAGCCGTCCGCTCGCCACGACCTGCACCACCGGCACCGCAAGGCCGAGGGCGCAAGGGCAGGTAATGATCAGGACAGCCACCGCCTGCATCAAGGCATTCTGCCAGCTTCCGGCAAAAATCCACCAGCCAATGAAAGTCGCCGCTGCGAGTAGATGAACTGCCGGCGCATAGAAACCGGCGATCCGGTCCGCGAGGCGGACGTATTTCGCCCGGCCCTGTTCCGCCGCCTCCATCAACCGGACGATATCGCCAAGCAGAGTATTATCCCCTGTCTTGGTCGCCCCTATTTCCAGAGGTGCGCTGAGGTTAAGGGTGCCGGCGAACACATTGTCGCCCGGCCTGACGGCAGTCGGAAGGCTTTCGCCCGTGATAAGACTTACATCGAGCTCCGACTGTCCCGTCGCCACCACTCCATCGACGGGCAATCTGTCGCCCACCATGATCCGGACGCAGGATCCCGGCGTCACCGCTTCGACTGGGACCGTTTTGCAACTGCCGTCGGGAAGGACGACCGTCGCGGCGACCGCCTTCAGAAGAAGCAACCGTTCTGCGGCCGAACGCGCCTTATTGCGCGCGGCGCTATCAAGATAGCGGCCGATCAAAAGGAAAAATAGAAGCGTGACGGATGCATCGAAATAGACATGTTCTCCGCTCTGAACGGTTTCCGCAAGACTCATCCCCGCCGCAAGGATAACGGCAAGTGATATCGGAACATCCATATTGAGGCGGCCGCCGCGCAGCGCCGCAGCCGCGGAATTAAAAAACGGCTGGCCCGCATAGGCAACGGCGGGAAGCGCAATCATGGCCGAAACCCAGTGAAGGAAGTCACGTGTTGCCGGCCCCATATCCTCCGAGAACAGCCCGGCCCAAACGGAGACGGAAAGCAGCATTACATTGGCGGCCGCAAAACCAGCAACCGCCAGCGCCCGTAAAAGCCGCGCGTTTTCTTCGGATGAGGCGGATTTCATCATCGCGGGATTGTAGGGCGTAAGCGGATAGCCAAGATCGATGACGGGCTTTACCAGATCGGTGACATCTATGCCCTCCGGATGCCATCGCAAAAACAGCCGGCGTGTGGAAAAATTGACGCGGGCATCCATCACTGCCGGATTGGATCGAAGGGTCTGCTCAATCGTCTTGATGCAGTTGGCACAATGCATGTTCTCGACCAGCAAATGCACCATGGCATTGCCGTCCTGATCCGTCTCGACGAAAGCCGTCGGGTCGGCACTCACAAAATTATCATAGTCAGCCGCAGGTGAAATGATGTCGCCTAGCGCCATAGCCCCGCCAGCGCAGCAATCGCCTGCCGGATCATGAATTCGCCCAGCAGTCAGTTGATTAGGATTGGCCCGGGCTACTTCACCCATATTCTTTTATCCAGGCGATAGGGCTCGTCATAACCGCCACCGGTCGCCAGCAGGGAAATATCCCACTGTCCGGGGGCTGTAAGCGTGATTTCCGCTGTGAATTTCGATCCATCATAGCGCAATGCGACGGTCTGGTCAGTTCCGTCAATGACCGGGCGGCGAATGATCGCCTCGACATCGAGATCATGGAGCGCAACGCCATTCGCATCACGAATGTCAAGAACCAGCCTGCCCTTGGTGGCGCCTGTCTGCTCGAAGCTGAAAGCGGGCTGCCATCCCCGGGCATTTTGACGCGCCTTGTGGTCGATCTCTTCATTATAGGCGAGGCCGCGTTTATAGGCATCCGTTTCACTCAAGCCGGAAAAACTGCCGAGAGCGAAATAGACAAAAGCGCCATTAACGGCAAACATCAGGCCAAAAAACGCGGCCAGCATCAGCGCCACATGACGCCCCGTCAGCTGCTTTCCTTCCGTTTGCACGCTCATTTATCCGGTCCCTTAAAGCTCGTTTCCTGTACCTCGCGTTCGCCATTCTGCAAATCCGTGACAATGACTTCGATATCCGAACTTTTGCCGAGGAGGTTGTCACTGGGCGCAGAGACAAAAAGCTTGTAGCTTGACAGCGCATCGGCCGGCACGGTCACCGTCATCGTTTTATCCTCCGGTGCGGCGGTTTCCAGCCAGGCCTTTATGCCTTTCAACCCCTCCACGTCTATTCTGAACTGCCGGGTTTCGTGGATCTTGTTGAGGATTTTGACAGTATAGCCGTTCCGTATCGATCCGTCAGAAAGAGTTACGAAAAGCGGATTGCGGTCGCGGATCACATTGACATCGAGGACGGAACGGTTCAGCAACGCGAACAGCATGATCGATCCGACCAGCGCAAGGATCAGTCCGTAGGCGACGGTACGCGGACGGATGAATCGGATTTTGAGCTTGCGGTCGGGATTGCTGTCGAACTGTCCAGCATGAGTGTCATACCCGATGAGACCACGCGGAAGATCGATCTTGTCCATCACGTCGTTGCAGGCGTCGATACAGAGGGCACAGCTGATGCATTCAAGCTGCAAACCATCGCGAATATCAATACCCATCGGGCAGACCGCCACGCATTGATTGCAGTCGATGCAATGACCGCGGCCCGCCCAGGGTTCGCCTTTCTTGTGGGGTCCGCGCGGCTCCCCGCGTGCGGCGTGATAAGTGACGGTAAGCGAATCCTCATCCACCATCGCGCCCTGAATTCGGGGCCAGGGGCACATGTAGGTGCAGACCTGCTCGCGCATCAGGCCGCCAAATACATATGTCGTGGCCGTCAGGACGGCGACACTGCTATAGGCGATCAGGGGTGCATCGAAAGTAACCAAATCGCGAAGCAATGTCGGAGCGTCCGCGAAATAAAATACCCACGCGCCGCCCGTCAGCACGCCGATGAGCATCCAGATCGTATGTTTCAACAACCTCTTGCCGAACTTGGAGAAGGACATGGGAGCCTTATCGAGCCGCAGCCTGGCATTTCTGTCGCCTTCGACCGCCCGCTCAACGAAGATGAACAAGTCTGTCCAGACGGTTTGCGGGCAGGAATATCCGCACCAGGCGCGGCCGAACAGTGACGTCACCAGAAACAGCGAGATCGCCGCGAGGATCAGCAGTCCGGTGATATAATACACCTCCTGCGGCCAGATCTCGATGAAGAAGAAATAGAACCGCTCCCGCGCAAGGTCGACGAGGACAGCCTGATCCGGTCCGCTCTCGCCCCTATCCCAGCGAATCCAGGGCGTGATATAATAGATCGCCAGGGTGACGCCCATGATGATCCATTTGAGGCGGCGGAAATTTCCGCGCGCCTTCTTCGGCTGGATCTTCTCGCGCTTGGCAAAGAGCGCCCGGTTCTCTTTCTTGTTGACCGGACGTACGTCAATATTCTCAACGGAGCTATCAACCACAACCCTTACTCCAAAATGGAAAGGTTAAACGGATTTACTCCCCGCCCCCGAGAGAGTGTACATACAAGGCCAGCTGACGGATTGTCGCGTCATCCAACCGGTCGACCCACGCCGGCATCACATTGCCGCGTCCTCTGGAAATGGTTCGAAGGATGATATCCTTATCCTTGCCGTAGAACCAGATCGCATCGGTCAGGTTCGGCGCACCGAATTCCTGCTTGCCTTTTGCGTTTTCGCCGTGGCAGGACGCGCAGTTCTCCATGAAAACTTCCTTGCCCTGATCTACGGCCGCGGTGTCGTCTCTCTCTTCAGAAAGTGACAGAACATATTCGGCGACATCGTTGATCTGCTCCTTGGTGAGCAACTCGTCGGTCAGAAACGCCGGCATGTCGCCTATCCGGGTATCCCCGTGATCCGACCGAATACCGTATTTCACGGTCTCATAGATCTTGTCGACACTTCCGCCCCAGAGCCAGTCGTCGTCGTTCAGATTGGGAAAGCCTGGCGCGCCTTGAGCCCCGGACCCATGGCATTGCGAGCAATTCACCGCAAATGCCGATTTCCCGCCGCGAAGGGCGAACTGGTAAAGCTGGGCATTGTTTTTCACTTCACCAAGGTCCATCGTCACTAGCGCAGCACGATCATCCGCGTGGGCCGCCGTCGCCTCGGCGAGTTCTGTTTCCAGCGATCCGCGGGACGAATAGCCCAGGAATCCCGCTGTGTAGCTGCTGACCAGCGGCCAGGCGGGCATAACGATCCAGTAACCAATCGCCCAGATGATCGTGCCATACATCGTCCAGAGCCACCATCGCGGCATGGGAGTATCAAGTTCCTTGATGCCGTCCCATTCATGACCGGTGGTGTCGGTGCCGGAAATTTCGTCTTTTTCAACCTTGTCGGACATCTTAATCTTCCTCAAGCGGGATTTGGGCTGCCTTGTCAAACTTCTCCTTGTTCTTGGGCCATAGCGCATAGATCAGCACAAGGATGAACAGACCAAAGAGGTAAAGTAACCCGTAACTCTGGGCGAAGGTGGAAACGCTGTGATAGTCCATGAACTCCCCTCCTACCGTTTGTTGGCGTCCACGTCATAGGACGTGAAATCGACAAGGGTTCCCATCATCTGAAGATAGGCAATCAGCGCATCGAGCTCGGAAAGCATGGCCGGATTGCCGTCAAAATCCCTTACCTGGGCTTTGGGATAGCGCTCCAGGAAGGCGTCGACATCATCCGCATCCGGATTGACCTGTGTCGCCAGGTCACGCTCGGCATTGGCGATCATCTCGTCCGTATAGGGCACCCCGACAATTCTATTCGTCTCCAGATTACCGGCGACATGCGGGATCTGCAGAGGCGTCTTGCCAAGGAAAGGGTAGCCTGGCATCACGGATTCAGGCACCACGTCGCGCGGATTATTCATATGGGTTACATGCCATTCATCCGAATAGCGCCCTCCCACCCGGGCAAGGTCGGGTCCCGTCCGCTTCGAACCCCATTGGAACGGATGGTCATACATGCTCTCCGCCGCCAGCGAATAATGGCCATAGCGTTCCGCTTCGTCGCGAAGCGGCCGCACCATCTGGCTATGGCAGTTGTAGCAGCCTTCCCGGATATAGATATCCCGGCCTGCCAGTTCGAGCGGACTGTAGGGGCGCATGCCCTTCACCTTCTCGATCGTGCTCTCAAGATAAAACAACGGAGCAATTTCGATAAGGCCGCCGATGGAAACCACGATCAGGACGAGAACCAGCATCAGGATCGAGTTTTTCTCAATTTTCTTGTGACTGAACATGTTCCTTACCTCGCCCCCGCAAATTCCATATTCGGAACCAGTGAACCCACTTCCTTCGCCCGAACATCGCCCCGGGCCGTCCGCCACAGATTATAAACCATGATCAATGCGCCAATCAGGAAGAGGGCGCCGCCAAGGGCCCGGATCACGTAGAAAGGATGCATCGCCTCGACCGTTTCGCTGAAGGAATATTCCAGGAAGCCGAAAGCGTCATAGGCGCGCCACATCAGGCCCTGCAGGATCCCGGAAACCCACATCGCGGTGATATACAGCAGGATACCGACCGTGGAGATCCAGAAATGCAGATTGACCAATGCGTCCGAATAGAGCGACTTGCGCTTCCACATCACCGGCGTCAGAAAATAAAGCGCGCCGAAACTGATATAGGCCACCCAGCCAAGCGCGCCGGAATGCACATGGCCGATCGTCCAGTCCGTGTAATGGCTGAGCGCGTTCACCGCCTTGATCGACATCAGCGGCCCTTCGAAGGTACTCATGCCGTAGAAGGCGACTGAGGTAACAAGGAAGCGGACAACCGGGTCAGTCCGAAGCTTGTCCCACGCCCCCGAGAGGGTCATCAAACCGTTGATCATTCCGCCCCAGGACGGCATCCAGAGCATGATTGAGAAGGTCATGCCGAGGGTTTGCGCCCAGTCCGGCAGCGCGGTGTAATGCAGATGATGCGGCCCGGCCCAGATATAGAGGAAAATCAGCGACCAGAAATGGATGATCGACAGACGATAGGAATAGACTGGCCGGTTGACCCGCTTCGGAATGAAATAATACATGATCCCGAGGAAACCCGCCGTCAGGAAGAAACCAACCGCGTTATGACCGTACCACCACTGGGTAAGGGCGCTCTGCACGCCGGCAAAAAGGGAATAGCTTTTCACGCCTGCCAGACTGACCGGAACTGACAAATTATTCACGATATGCAACATCGCAATCGTCACGATGAAGGCGAGATAGAACCAGTTCGCGACATATATATGCTTTTCCTGCCGCTTCCAGATTGTCCCGAGGAACACCAGGAGATACACCACCCACACCACGGTCAGCCAGATATCTACATACCATTCAGGTTCCGCATATTCCTTCGATTGGGTAACGCCAAGAACATAGCCCGTCGCCGCCAGCACGATAAAGAGCTGGTACCCCCAGAAAACAAACCAGGGCGCAATATCACCGGCAAGCCGCGCGCGGCAAGTCCGCTGCACCACATGGAAAGACGTCATGATCAGAATATTGCCGCCAAAAGCGAAAATCACTGCCGACGTATGCAGCGGCCGGAGACGCCCGAAATTTGTCCAGGGCAAATCAAAGTTCAACACCGGAAAGGCAAGCTGCAACGCGATGACAAGGCCAACGGCAAAACCGACGACACCCCAGAAGGTCGAGGCAATCACCCCGGCCTTGACGATTTCCGTGTTGTAATTGACGCTGCCGTTGGCATCCGCCAACAACGGTCCGCTTGCGTTCCGATAATGCCTCGCGATCAGCGCGAAAGCGCTAAGCACACTCGCCAGCGAGAAAACCATCCCATGGAGCATCATCGTCGGATCGGCGGCCTTCGCGGAGAGCATCACCCCAAGCAATACGCCGACAATTGTAAATGCGAGCCATAACAGATTCATACCCGAGTTCCGTCCATTGCATTAGATTTCCGGGAGTATTTGCCTCGCTTGGAACAAACTTTAAGCGCAGAAACCATCAAAACTCCCCCTCAAATCGCAGATTAGGGTGAGAAAGCTTCCGGGCATTGATCGAAATCAACACAGCGTAAACTAACTGCCCTGACGCGATTACTTTCTATGTAGCGAAGTTATTTAAACAGCTTTTGAATGCTGCGCCAAGCCCTGACTGAGATATCGGTCGAATAGTGCGCATACCGTGCGGACGAGGAGGCGACCAGCGGGCAGAATAACGATATGGTTATCCTGAAGCGACACCAAACCGTCGGCCTCAAAGGTCTCGAGCTCGGCAAGCTCGTTGGCAAAATAGGACGCATCGGCACCGAATTGCCGCGCCGCCGCGTCGAGATCGACTTCAAGATCACACATCAGCCGCTCGATCACCAGACCCCGCAGCCGATCGTCATCATCGATCGCAATGCCCCGCGCCGCCGGAAAATGTCCGCCCAGCACCTCTTTTTCATACCCCTGCATCGGCACGATATTCTGCACATATCCTTGCGGCAGTCGGCCAATGGACGACGCACCGATGCCCAGCAACGCATCGGCCCCATCAACAGTATATCCCTGGAAATTCCGGCTGAGCCTGCCCTCGTCGAGCGCCACCGACATGGCATCGTCGGCCCGCGCGAAATGATCAAGGCCGATCTGCCGATATCCGAGACTAAGCAGCCGTTCCGCCGCCGCGTTCGATTGCCGGAACCGATCCTCACTCCCGGGCAAGTCGTCATCGCGGATCATTTTCATATGGCTTTTCATCCAGGGGACATGCGCATAGCCGAAAAGCGCAATCCGGTCGGGGCGAAGTTTATGAGACAGCTCAATCGTCTTCAACACGTCATCAACGCGTTGTTTCGGAAGACCGTACATAAGGTCGAAATTAATTCTATCGATACCGGCGGCACGAAGATTTTCGGTGACATCCCTCGTCAATTCGAAAGACTGGACCCGATTGATCGCCTGCTGGACTTCCGGATTGAAATCCTGAACCCCGAGGCTGGCGCGATTGATGCCGGCGGACGCCAACGCCTCGATTTTCGACCGATCAACGGTTCTGGGATCGATTTCAATGGCAAGTTCGGCGTCCTCGGCAATCGTGAAACGGTCACCGATGAGCGACATGATAGAAGAGAAATCCACGGCCGAGAGCATCGTCGGGGTTCCGCCGCCCCAATGGACATGGGACACGCTGAAATGGCCGGGAAGCGTATCGGCCAGCAGAGCAATTTCCGCCTGCAGCGCCCTGGCATAGCGGGCCACCGGATCATAGCGGGCCACAATCTTTGTATGGCAGCCGCAATACCAGCACATTTTCTGACAGAACGGCACATGCAGATAAAGCGACAGCGGCTTTCGCGGATCCAGCGCCCGCAGCCAGTCTTTATAAACCTGGGGCGTCACCGCCGGGCTGAAATGCGGAGCGGTGGGATAGCTTGTATACCGCGGAACGGACTGATTTAGACGATCCCGCACACCCTGCGTCATTTTTCACCTTCCGCCAGTGATTCAAGTTGATGCACATCCTTGATGACGATGGAATGGGTTGACGGTACGTCGATAATTCCAAGGTTCTTCAATTTGGTGATCGTGCGGCTGACTGTTTCAATGGTAAGGCCGAGAAAATCCGCAATATCACTCCGGCCCATCGTCAGGGTTATCTCAACCTCGTCCTCGCCTTCGGAGATCAAATTTTCGGCCCGTCCCAGAAAGAAGGTGGCGATTTTTTCCACCGGCGTTTTGCGGCCAAGCAGAATGGCATGAAGGCGAAGTTCATGAAGCTCCTCCTGCATCTTCGATGTCAGCACACTGCGTATGGCCTGATTTTCCGCAAGATACTTGTCCATAACTTTAATTGGAATCTGGCAGACGACGGTATCGCAAACGGCTTCCGCATCCGACTGGTAATAACCGGCCTTATGCTCACCAATTACATCGCCGACGGTTTTAAATGCCGTGACCTGGCGGCGGCCGTCGTCCAGAAGATTGGCCAGCCGGATTTCGCCGGAAACGATGGTGTAGAAGTATTTTGCTTCTTCGAATTCGCGGTAAACGGATTGACCCGTTTTTACAATGCGTGTTCGGACGTTGCGTCCAAAATCTTCCATCTCCTCATCCGAAAAACCGGAGCAAACCGCCTGCTTATGCGCACTACACGATGAGCAGGCCGTATCGGGAGACCTGCGACGCTCGGCGGCAGGGTTCGTCTTGAGGGGCTGTTCAAAAGGGATAACGCCCGCACAACAATCTTCCGCTGACGACATACGCATTTCCATCGACTTAATCATATCGCGCACCCTCCTGTTCCAGTTCGATGATCGAATGACCATCAACGCCGTACCCTCATTTATCATTTAGACTTTTTTGGCGTCCTCCCATGCGGTCAGATGACGCAGGTGTTAATTTAACACCTAAAATTAGTAAAAATGAAAAACGGGGAGACTGATTGCCGCGGATTTCCTTGCTTTTCAAAAAAAATCCCCCGACAGCGACATATTGCCACAGTCGGGGAAGGCTGTCGATTTAGCATTCGTTCTTATTATTTTAAATGTGCCAATCGATTCTATTTTCGCAGCAGGTCGGCGGCGGCGTCGAGAGTGACAGGGCTATCGCCAAGCAGGTAATTTCCCGCCTCGATTTCAAATTGTCCGTCGCCGTTACTCAGCGGGTCGGTGGGCCGAAGCTTCGTGTCCACAACAAGCCGGGAAAGCAGCATTCTACGCGCATCCCCTCCTGCCTTGCCAAGGGCAGCGCCTTCCGTCGCCAGCAAAGTCGCCGTCGTCGCGTGGTAGAGCGCATTCGACGCCTGACGCGCCTTCGTCTCATTGCCGCTCGCCGCGATTTCCTCGGCAAATTTTTTGGCCCTGTCGACAAGACCCGAGAGTTCGCCGACGAATTGCCCGGGAAGACCGTCCGCCTGCTCCAGTTTTTTCTTCAGGTCTTCTGCCAGATCTTCGTGTGCGCCCGTCTTGGCGACCGCCCGGGTCGTAATATCCAGCGCATTGATATTCGACGTGCCCTCCCACAAAAGTCCCGTATGGGCATCGCGGACAAGGCGGGAATTCACCCAATCCTCGATAAAGCCGTTGCCGCCGCGTATCTCGAGTGCGCCGGTTGCGACCGTGACATTGTCCCGGCAGGCCCGGAATTTCACCAGCGGAGTGAGGATACGGTTCAACCGCTTCGCGTCCTGATCTCCGCCTTCCGCCTTGTGCAGAACCGACGCGACATGCATGACCATCGAGAGGACCTGCTCCGTCGGCACCATCAGTTTCAAAAGCTGGCGGCGCAGAAGCGGTTTGTTGATGATCGCCTCGCCGAACACATCCCGCGTCTTTGCGGCGACAAGTGCCTCATTCAGACATCGGCGCATCATTCCTGCGGCGCGCACCCCGTGTGACAGACGGGACATACTCACCTGATCCATCATCTGTTTGAGACCCGGGTTTGGCTTGGCGCCAACATCACCGAAGGCGTAACCAAGCGCGCCATTGAAAATGATTTCGCCCGACGCCATCGATTTTGTGCCCATCTTGTCTTTGAGGCGGACGATCCGGTAATTGTTCCGCTCCCCATTCTCGAGATCGCGGGGCACGGCGAAGATGGCAAGGCCGGAATTGCCCTTCGGCGCCCCTTCGGGCCGGGCGAGGACAAGGCAGACTTCCGCATCCGTGCTCGAGCAGAACCATTTATCGCCATAGAGCCGCCATTCACCGTTTTCCTGGCGCGCGGTTACGGCAAGGTTCGCGACTTCCGATCCGCCGATCTTTTCCGTCATGAACTGAGCGCCGCGATATAGCTCCTCCATGTCCTGGCTGCGCATGCGCGTCAGGAACTTCTCTTTGGCAATTTCCGGGCCGTAACGTTCAAGCAGCATAGAGGACGTGTCGGTCAGGGAAACCGGGCACATCAATCCGAATTCCGACTGGGTGAAGAGATACTGGAAGACATATTTCGCCATCGGAGGGACCTTGGTCGGCCAGCCATGTACCCCTTCCTTGCGCGACATGCAATGAATTCCGAAATCGCCATAGGCAATCTTCTCCATTTCACGAAATGCCGGATGATACTCAATCCAGTCGCGGTTGCGCCCGCGGGCGTCCCGGGCATGCAGAACCGGTAAATGCGTTTCGCATATCCGCGCAAGTTCATCGAGGCGGTTACCCGCCACGTCGCCCAGGTTCCGAAAGACCGGTATCATATGCTCTCTCAGATCGTCGGGCAGATAAATCTTCAAGAGATCCTGAAGGCTGCTGTCGATATCGAAGAAATTGAGACCATGGCAATCCGCCGCCACCCAGTCTTCTAGTTCCCTGTCTTCACGACTTTTGATTTGAACTTCCATATTCACGATTTCTTCTCCCGCAGGCGGTTCCGCGTATCCCTCAGCTTTGTTCCGGTGCGTCTTAAAGAGTCAGGATGTTCCCCACTTCTTCCAGGCTGAGCATTCTATCACTTAAAAGAGCATCCGTCGCGGCAACCTCAAAATCACCACCGTCAATCGAAAGGGGATTGGCGGAGCCCAATTTGTGATCGACCACCATCTTCGAGAGCAGCAGACGCCGCGCATCGCGGCCCATCGCGCCGAGCTCTGCCCCTTCATTGGCAAGCAGCGTGGCGGTTGTCACGTGATAGAGCGCGCTTGCCGCCTTGCGGGCATGGGTTTCCTTGCCCTGTCGCGCAACATCCTCGGCAAATTTGGTTGCCTGATCGATAAGGCCCTTCAACTGGCCCGCATATTGACCGGGCAGCGCCTTGTTCGCCTCTATCTGTGTTGTCAGGTCCTCGGCAAGGTCCTCATGGGCGCCGACTCTTGCAATTGCGCGTGTCGTCACGTCGAGGGAGTTGATGTTCGATGTTCCTTCCCACAGTACGCCCAGATGGGCATCGCGGACAAGACGGGCATTGACCCAGTCCTCGATATAGCCGTTGCCACCGCGCACTTCCATGGCGCCGGTCGCAACGCGGATATTGTCGCGGGCAGTCCGGTACTTCAGAAGCGGTGTGAGGATACGGGTCCGCTTCGCCGCCGCTGCGTCGCCTTTTTCACCCTGCTCAAGATTAACGGCGACATACATGAACATGGACAGCGCCTGCTCCGTCGGAACCATCAGCTTCATCAGCTGCCGCCGCAGAAGCGGCTTGTCAATAATTGTCTCCCCAAAGGCCTTGCGATAATTGGCGACCGTCAACGCCTCATTCAGGCAGCGGCGCATCATCGCCGCCGCGCGCACCCCGTGAGACAGACGGGAGAAGTTGACCTGGTCCATCATCATCTTGAGGCCCTTGTTCGGATGCGCGCCCACCTCACCAAGCGGATAGGCCGATGCGCCTTCGAAAATAATCTCACCCGAGGCCATAGATTTCGTGCCGAGTTTGTCCTTCAGGCGGACGATCCGGTAAGGATTGCGGCTGCCGTCTCCGCGGCGTCGCGGCATGGCGAAAAGCGCAAGTCCGCTGTTCCCCTCCGGCGCACCTTCCGGACGGGCAAGCAGCAACGCGATGTCGCCATCCGCGCAGGAGCAGAACCATTTCTCGCCGTAGAGTTTCCACTCGCCATCTTCGAAACGGGCCTCGAGTGCGATCTGCGAAACATCCGACCCACCCGTCTTTTCGGTCATGAACTGGGCGCCCTTCAGGATCTTGTCCATGTCCTGACTGTACATTCTCTCGAGCAGCTTCTCCTTCGTCGCGTCATCGGCATAGCGCTCGATCAGCATGGCCGACGTATCTGTCGCGGAGATCGGGCAGAGCTGGCCGAATTCGGACTGGCCGAAAAGATACTGGAAAACATATTTGCCGATCGGCGGAACAATCCCCTGCCATCCCAGGACTCCCTCCCGATGTGACATGCGATGAAAACCGAAGTCCCGGAAAGCGACATCCTCCATCTTGCGATAGGAGGGATGAAACTCGATCCAGTCCTCATTTCGCCCACGGGCGTCCCGCGAATGCAGGATCGGTCCGTGCTTGTCGGCATCCCGCGACCAATCGTCCAGCTGGGTGCCTGAAATTTCGCCAAGACGGTTGTAATGCGGCTCCATATGCTGACGCAGATCATCCGGCAAATAGACATGCAACAGATCGCGCAGGTTATTATCAACTTCAAAGAAATTGAGTCCGTGGCAATCAGGCGCGATATAATCGGAGAGTTCCTGGGGTTTAAATTCCTGTTTTTTATGCAAAAATGTCATCTCGGTCCCGCCTTCTACTATTTACCGTCATGGTTTTTTCCTTGACCCGTATAATGATCGAGACGACAGCTATGGACAATCGATAATTCAGTATAATATAATTGAAAAAAACTCAACCATGGGCTTTTGTCTTAAATGCTGCATATCCCATCTACAGCCAGCCTCAAGGCCTTCGAAGCCGCCTGCCGTTATTTGAGCTTCAATCAAGCAGCGGAGGAACTTGGCGTAACCCCGGGCGCGGTCAGCCGGCAAATCCAGACCCTGGAACATTACCTTGGAAAAACGCTTTTCCATCGCCATCACAAGCGGGTCGAGCTCACGGCAGTTGGCAGACAGTATCTTGCGGAGATCACGTTACCACTCGAAAAGATTGCCGCCGCCTCTGCGCGGCTTCGAAGCGAGACGCGGCGCAATGCAGTTTCCGTCTGCGCCTATCCGACGTTCGCGCTCCGCTGGCTTATCCCGCGCTGGGCCGACCTCTATGAACGCCATCCGGACATCGACGTCCAGTTGATAACCTCCCTTAATCCCGCGGATTTCGAACGGGATGACTTTGATCTTTCCATCCAGGTTCTGGCGGAAGGAACGAGCCTGACAGGCATGCGGATCGACAAACTTCTCGAGGTCGATACCTATCCGGTTTGCAGCCCGGAAATGGCAAGAAAGTTCAGCAGGCCGGAGGATCTTAAAGAGGCGGTATTTCTCCATGAAAGCCCCCGCCCCACCGACTGGCCCCGCTGGCTTGCCGAAGCGGGCATTCACGATATAGACACCAACAAGGGCCTTCATTTTGAAAGCGCCAATATGGCCCTTCACGCCGCCGAAAACGGCCTCGGCGTCGCCATCGGCATCGACGCCCTGGTTCAGGATGCCATCGGCGCCGGCCGTCTGGTGAAACTCTTCGATGTGGTGCGCCGTTCCAGCCAGCCTTTCCAGTTGGTCTCCTCCGCCCGCAAGGCAACTCGGCCGAAACTTGCCGCCGTTCGGGAATGGATGCTTGAGGCGGCGGGACAACCTGTATAAAATTCAATATCAGACAAAATTATTTACGCCGCCTCTGATCGGAATTTAGGGACCTCACTATCATGACCTGCCTGCAAAGCGACGGTATTTTCATTGGAAAAAGCGATGATGGAGTTGGCCCCGGGCAGTATTTGCCGCTGAAGTGGGGTAACCGTCATGGGCTAATCGCGGGCGCGACCGGCACCGGCAAGACCGTGACCCTGCAGGTCCTGACGGAAGGATTTTCGCGTGCGGGTGTTCCGGTATTCCTCGCCGATGCGAAAGGCGATCTCTCCGGCCTCTGCCAGACATCGGATATGCAGGACTTCCTGACCAAGCGGGCGGACAAGATCGGCTTTTCGGAAGAATATGAAGGCGCCGCCTATCCTGCTGTTTTCTGGGACCTGTTCGCGGAGCAAGGCCATCCTGTGCGGACTACCATTTCCGAAATCGGCCCGCTTTTGCTTTCCCGCATGCTGGAGCTCAATGATACGCAGGAAGGGGTGATGAACATCGTCTTCCGGGTTGCGGATGAACAGGGCCTGCTGCTGCTGGATTTGAAAGACCTTCGCGCGCTGCTCGGTGTGGTGAATGAGCAGAGGAAAGAAATTTCAGCTGTTTACGGCAATGTCTCCCCTCAGTCGATCGGCGCGATCCAGCGTTCTCTTCTGCGCCTGGAAGATCAGGGAGCGGATAAATTCTTCGGCGAGCCTGCGCTCGATCTCCGGGATTTCATGCGGACCGATCATGAAGGACGCGGCATAGTCAACATCCTTGCGGCGGACAAACTGATGAATTCGCCGCGGCTTTACGGTACTTTCCTGCTCTGGATGCTGTCCGAGCTGTTTGAGGAACTGCCGGAGGCAGGCGACGCCGACCGACCAAAGCTTGTTTTCTTCTTTGATGAAGCGCATCTTCTCTTCGATGACGCGCCGAAAGCCCTGCTTGAAAAGGTGGAGCAGGTTGTCCGCCTGATCCGGTCAAAAGGCGTTGGTGTCTTTTTCGTCACCCAAAGCCCAGATGATATACCAGATTCCGTTCTGGGTCAGCTGGGCAACCGGATACAGCATGCGCTTCGGGCCTTCACACCCAAGCAGCAAAAGGCAATCCGTCTCGCCTCGCAGACTTACCGCCCCAATCCCGCCTTCGAGGTGGAGAATGTGATTACCGCCCTCGGTGTCGGCGAGGCGCTTGTCTCCACACTCGAGAAAAAGGGGCAGCCGTCGATTGTGGAGCGGACCTTGATCCGCCCGCCGTCCTCCAAACTCGGGCCGGTCAGTCAGACCGAACGCAGGCGCGTCTTGAATGACAGCACCCTCGCCAATAAATATGACGAAACGGTCGATAATGAATCGGCCTATGAAATCCTGCAGGAGCGGGCGGAAAAGGCCGCGAAGGCCGCCGCAAAAGCCGAAGCGGAGGCCACCGAGACCAAAAAGACAGCTCCGGCTCGAAAATCGAACCGCCAGAGTGTCGGCGAAGCCGCCATCAAATCGATCACTCGGGCGGTCAGTTCATCGCTCGGGCGCAGCATTGCCAAGGCTCTCGTCCGAGGGATTCTCGGCGCCCTGAAAAGATAAAGTAAAAACAACAGCCAAAGGACGGAGTTGTTCTGCTCCGGTATTGTATGAAAGCCGTTATCATTCCCGTTACCCCGTTCGCCCAGAACTGCAGCCTGATCTGGTGTGAGGAAACCATGAAGGGCGCCGTGACCGACCCCGGCGGTGATCTCGATCATGTCCTGCAGGCCGCCGAAAAACACGGAGTGACAATCGAGAAAATCCTGATCACCCATGGGCATCTTGACCATGCCGGCGGCACGCAGGAACTCCATGAAAAGCTCGGTGTCCCGATTGAGGGGCCGCATAAGGACGATAAATTCTGGATCGATCAGCTTCCGGCGCAATGCGCGCGTTATGGTTTCGCGGAATCCTTCGCCTTCACGCCGGACCGCTGGCTTGAGGATGGCGATATCGTCACCGTCGGAAACGAGGAGTTCACCGTCGTTCACTGTCCCGGTCATACACCCGGCCATGTCGTTTTCGTCAATCTGAAGGAACGGGTCGCCATCGTCGGGGATGTATTGTTCCAGGGATCAATCGGTCGCACCGATTTCCCGCGCGGAAATCACGATGATCTGATCCACTCCATTCGCGAAAAGCTCTGGCCGCTCGGCGATGACATTACTTTTATTCCGGGGCACGGAAATCTCTCCACCTTTGGGCAGGAGCGGGCGACGAACCCCTTCGTTGCCGATATGAATTTCGGCTGAGTTACTCGAAAACCACCGGATCGTCCACCATCTCCAGATGAAGCTTGTCCCCTGTGAAGGGATGGCGGGCGATAATTTCCTCGTCCAGTTCGATACCGAGGCCCGGTTTCGTCGGCGGGATGATATAGCCCTCCTCCCATTGGATCGGTTCTTTCAGGATCTCCGCGTGGAAGTCTCCCATGGTGTTAATGCTTTCCTGAATCAGGAAATTCGGCGTACAGGTGCTGAGCTGGATATCGGCCATCGCCGAGACAGGACCGCAATACATATGCGGGGCGATCTGGGCGTAGTAGACCTCGGCCATGCTTGCGATTTTCTTCCCCTCCAACAACCCACCGACACGCCCGAGCGCCATTTGCAGGATTGAGGCGGCCCCACTCTCCAGCACGCGGTGAAATTCATATTTTGTGCAGAGCCTCTCCCCTGTCGCGATGGGAATGGTTGTCTGCCGGGAAAGCTTCGCCATTTCATTGGTATTTTCCGGCGGGGTTGGTTCCTCAAACCAGAGAGGATCATATTTCTCCAGCCGGCCGGCGAGCCGAATGGCGCCCGATGTGGTCAATTGCCCATGGGTGCCGAACAGCAAGTCCGCTTTATCGCCCACGGCCTCCCGCACCCGCGCGACCAGCTTTTCCGACAGGTCCATCCGCCCGAGCGATGGTTGACGCGGATCAAACGCGGAATAAGGCCCTGCAGGGTCGAACTTTACGCCAGTGAAGCCGAGCGCGACATTTTCCGCCGCCCGCTCCGCGGCAAGGTCAGGATCGCTGTAGACATCCGTGGCATCCCCTTCCTTCGGGTAGAGATAGGTGTAGGTCCGGAGCTTTTCGCGCACTTTACCCCCTAATAACTCATAAACCGGTTTATTGGTTTCTTTCCCGTTAATATCCCAGCAAGCCATCTCCAGCGCGCTCAAAACCGCCATCATGGCCGAGTCCGGCCGCTGGGTATATCCACTGGAATAGACCCGACGCCAGATACGTTCGATATGGAACGGATCCATCCCGAGGAGGCGGCGCTCAAATACATCCTCGATCATCTTGACCGTTACATCGGGATGGAACGGTGCGGCATAGGCCTCCCCTATTCCGCTCACGCCGCTGTCCGTTGTCAGCTTGACAAAAACCCAGAACTGCCCGCCCCAATGAGGGGGAGGCGTGCCGACAACGAAGGTTTCAAGATCGGTTAGTTTCATGTCATCTACTCAAATATGATTACGTTCCGGAGGGCCTTGTCCGCCCGCACCTCATCAATGGCCTGATTGATCTGTTCCAGCGGATAGCGCCCGGTGATCAATTCATCCAGTTTCAAGTTACCTGCCTCATACAGTGCGACCAGTTTCGGGATATCGATACGCAGCCGCGTCGATCCCATTTTGCTGCCGAGAATTTTCTGACCCGACCCGGCGATGTTACCGGCCTCCACGGCTATTTTCTGTCCTGTCGGCGGCATCCCGACAATGACCAGCGTCCCCGAAGGCGCAAGAAGGTCGAGACCCTGTTCAAACGCCTTGGGGCTGCCCGCCGCGACGAAAACATAATCGGCGCCGCGCCCACGGGTCAGTGACCGGATTTGATCCGCCGCGTCATTGGCAAGCGGATTAACCGTATGTGTCGCGCCAAACTCAAGGGCCGCAGTCAGCTTCTCGTCCACCAGATCAAGAGCAATAATCGGATCAGCATTGACCAGCGCCGCCCCCTGCACGGCATTCAGACCAACCCCGCCGCAACCGATTACGACGACCGACGCCCCGTATGGGACATGCGCTGTATTGACCACGGCGCCAAGACCGGTAATCACACCGCAGGAAAGGAGCGAGGCGGCCTCCATGGGGAGGTGTTCAGGAATAATCACCAACTGCGACTGATCGACAACAACCTCTTCCGCGAATGCCCCCGTACGCAGCCCCTGAACAACCTTTTCGCCGGCCGCCGACGTGAGTCGGCTATTCCCGTCAATCGGAAACGGGGTGGCGCAGATGAAGGGTTCGCCGTTTTCACAATCCGGGCAATGACCGCAAGACCGGATTAACGTGACGAGGACATGATCACCAACATCGATCTCGCGCACGCCCGCTCCGGTCTCGATGACAAGGCCCGCCGCCTCATGTCCGAACACCATGGGCAAATCGCCGCCCCAGCCGCCGTCCATATAGGTAATGTCCGAATGACAGATAGCGCAGGCCTTGAGCTTGACCCTGACCTCACCCTCCTCGGGCGGGGCGAGTTTGAGGTCCTCAATTCTTAGTGGCTGTTTAAATTCCCGACAAACGGCGGCTTTCATGCGTCACTCCCCTCATCCTGCATTAGCCGCAAGTCTTCATGATCCTGGATGGAAAAGTCAATCAAAGCCTTTCCCGTTCGATTTTTTTCCGCCGGATTGTTGACGGTTACAAAATTGTATTTCATGCATTTTACGAATAGCGCGAAGCATAAACTTATTTTACGCCCTATTTTTTATCGGTAATGTCAAACTCATCGCCTTAATTTTGTCTAAGAACAAATTTGGCGAAACTGGGAGGTTACGCATGAAAAAACTTATTGGTTTAACTTTGGCAACTGCCGTTGCCATTGCCGGTGCGGTATCCGCACAGGCCGCTGAGGTCACTTTAACACTGCATCATTTTTTGAGCCCCAAAGCGCCCGCGCATACCAAGATGCTGGAGCCATGGGCGCAGCGCATCGCGGAGGCGTCAAACGGCCGGATCGAAGTCAAGATTTTCCCGTCCATGGCGCTTGGCGGCAAGCCGCCGGAACTCTATCAACAGGTGCGGGACGGTGTCGTTGACATCGTCTGGACGGTTCCGGGTTATACGCCGGGCGTCTTCCCGCGCACGGAAGTTTTTGAGCTGCCGACCGTCCATCAGGGCGATGCCAAGGCGACGAATGCCGCAATTCGGGAAGTGTTCCCGATGCTGGCCGAGGACTTCACTGACGTAAAACCGCTTCTTGTCCATGTGCATGCGGGTAACGCGCTTCATACGGCCAGTAAAAAAGTGACGTCCCTAGATGATGTCAAAGGCATGAAGATCCGCACCCCGTCACGAAGCGGCGGCTGGATGATCGAGGAATGGGGCGCCGATCCCGTCGGCATGCCGTTGCCGGATCTGTCGCAGTCCCTCTCGAAGGGGGTTGTCGAAGGCGGGCTGGTGCCATTTGAAATCTTTCCGCCCTTCAAGCTCGCGGAGCTGACCAAATATTCGCTCGTCGGCGGGGGCAACGAACGCTTCGGCACCGCCACCTTCCTGTTCGCCATGAACAAGGATACTTACAACAATCTTCCGGATGATCTGAAAAAGGTGATCGACGACAATATCGGCCCTGCCTTCTCAGAAGAAATGGGCGTCGTCTGGAATGAGGTTGAAAAACCGGGTGAAGGAATGCAGGAGAAGTCGGGCGGCGAAATCGTGCATCTTGATGCGACCGCCAAGGCAAACTTCGATGCCGCCGGTGAAAAAGTCGTTGCGCGGTGGATCAAGGAAGTAAGCGATCGCGGTATTGACGGACAGAAGCTGGTTGATGCCGCCCGAAAGGCGGTCGCGGACAATTCCAAGTAATTGAATCCCCGAACGGAATTGAAAGGGTAAGGATGCCTAGAAAACTGGACTGGATCGTCTCCGGCTGGGCCTTGTTGGCGGGCATCCTTACCTTCCTGATCGTTCTGGTAACCACCATCAATACCGCCGCTTTCGGCGCGGACAAAATTGCCCGGCTTTTTGGTGAGAATGTCGCGGGCCTAGCCGGATATGAAGATTTCGTCCGGCTTGCCATAAGCGCCGTGGCGCTGATGTTTTTCCCCTATTGTCAGCGCCAGAAAGGGCATGTCGCGGTCGATCTGTTTGCCGAGCGATTTTCCCTGAGAACGCAGATCTTTCTGGAGCGTATTATACTGCTGCTGACAGTTTGCGTCGCACTCTTCCTGGCCTACTGGATGACACTTGGCATGATCTCAGCCTATGAGGACTTTGCCTCCTCTCCTATTCTTGGTTGGCCGAACTGGCCATTTTATGTCCCGGGCATCCTGTCCCTGTTCCTTTGGGCCGTGGTCGCGCTGATGCAATTGCGACGAAAGCCGTAGTGCTGTGAGCGGCGAAATCATCGGCATATTAGGCCTTGTGGTCCTGTTCGCACTTCTGGCGTTTCGCATTCCCGTCGGGCTTGCGATGGTGCTTGTCGGGATCGGCGGTAATTTCGCGCTCAGCCTGGCCTTACCCTACCTCCGGTTCGAACCATATCTCCATCAGTTCAAAAGCCTTCTGTGGAACTCCGTCGCCAATTACGATCTTTCGGTGGTTCCCCTCTTTATCCTTATGGGATATCTCGCCTCCAACGCCAATTTGAGCCGGGATCTTTTTCAGGGTGTCAACGCTTTCGTCGGGAAATATCGTGGTGGCGTGGCTATGTCGGCGATCGGCGCCTGCGCCGGCTTCGGCGCCGTCTGCGGATCGTCGCTGGCGACGGCCTCCACAATGGGCCGCGTGGCCCTGCCCGAACTTCGCCGTATGAATTACGCACCGGGGTTCGCGACCGGCGTCCTGGCGGCCGGCGGCACCCTCGGCATTCTGATCCCGCCCTCCGTCGCCCTCGTCATCTACGCGATCATTGTCGAAGCCTCGATCCTCGAGATGTTTCAGGCCGCCATTATTCCAGGTTTGATTGCCGTACTATTCTTCATTTTCGCAATTGCCGTCATTGTCCGCATCAAGCCCTCACTCGCGCCCGAAGCCGTGCCCATGCCGAAGGCGGAGCGGCGCATCGCGATCCGTCGGCTCATTCCCGTTCTTCTCATATTCGGATCGATCATCCTGGGTCTTGGTCTCGGTCTCTTTACACCCACGCCCGCCGCGGGGATCGGCGTCTTTTTGATTTTCGTATATGGCCTGTATCTCCGCCGCTTCGGTGAGGGCCTGACCGTCGCCAGGATCAAGGAATCCCTGCTTGCCACGGCTGTCACCAGCGGTATGATCTATTTCATCCTATTCGGCGCCGAGGTTCTGAAGGGATTTTTCTCGCGCGCGGGTCTTCCCGAAGCCCTGGCGAGTTGGGCGGGAAGCAGCAGCCTCGATCCTATTTCCGTCGTTATCGTGATGCTGATCGCCCTGATTATCCTCGGCTGCTTCATGGATTCACTCTCCATGATCCTGGTCGTCGTGCCGTTCCTCTGGCCGGTTCTCGTCGAGATAAATGGCGGCGATTATGTGACGGCTGCAACAGCTGCGTTCTCGATGGATCTTAACGAGCTGAAAATCTGGTTCGGTATCCTTTCCCTGATCGTTATCGAACTCGGCCTGATCACGCCGCCCGTCGGTCTCAACGTATTCATCATCAGTGCGCTGGCCGGGGACGTTAAGATGAAGGAGACCTTTAAAGGCGTCATGCCCTTCTTCGGGATCGAGCTTGTCCGCATCGCCCTGATCCTCACTTTTCCGGCGATTGCGCTGTTCGTGCCGCGTCTTCTGTCCGGTTAGGTCGCGCCTGGCGTCAACGGCCGAATCCAGGTTTTCACCGTTTCATCCCGACCGCGAATAGTCTGCACGCCATTTTCCAAGAACCCCATGTCGCGGGCAATTTCCGATCCGCCCGCGGCATCAATCAGAGCGCCGCTAACGACGACATGCGCATTCAGCTGCCGCGTCAGCGCCTCAAGGCGGCTTGCAACATTGACGACATCGCCAAGAACCGCATATTCCAGGCGCCGCTCCGATCCGATGTCACCGAGAACGACCGTGCCGTAATGAATGCCGATAGACAGGCGTATGGGCGTTAGTCCGCCCTGTTTCCGCCGTTCGTTCCATTCCTTCATGCGTTGATGCATGGCGGCGGCGCAGCGTAGCGCATTCTCCGCGTCTTCCGGCGTCGTTTCCGGCGTGCCAAACGTCGCCATCAATCCATCCCCAAGAAATTTATCCAGCGTGCCATTATTCTCGAACACGCATGCCTCCATCCGGCCATGAAACTCGCGCAGGACCTCGACAATTCTTTCCGGCGTTTCCGATTCCGCCATCTTCGTAAAGCCAACAATATCGGCAAACAGCACGGCCACCGGCTGCGCACGTACGTCGCCGAGAGGTTGGTCGCGCTCTGCCAGATTGTCGACGATATTGGGCGGAAAATGCCGCGACAGATTTGCTCGCTCTCTCGCCACACCAGCCTGACGGACAAGCAGTCTGTTCGAGCGCCAGCTATTCAGGCCAAGTATTCCCGCAACAAGGGCGAAAATCAGCACTTCCTGAATGCGTGGTTCGAAGGGAATGGAACCGGGATCGGCAAAATGCGCGATATTCGGATATCCCTCGAGGGCTGTGCGCACTTTTTCAGACAATTCGGCAATATTGTTCGGCTGGTTAATGGCCCAGAAATAGCCACCCATCCAGAGAACGGCCGTAAAGGCGGTAATTGGCAGTAGCGTCCGCCAGGAATAAGCCAGAGTTGCCGCGGCCAGCAGAATAAAAAAGTACGGGAAATTGCCATATTTGAACTGCATGGCCACCGACCATGGACGCGAATCCCAGGGATTGGGGACCACCAGAATGATTGTCATCAGCGCAAGGTCAAGCAGGATCAGAAATAACTCAATCCGCGACCGCTCGACGCGGCCGAACCTCACCTGCGCCCAACCGATCAGCAGAAAACCGGCAATCAGTATTTCGTAATACAGCACCGACCAGTGAGGGTTGAGATAAATCAGAAAGGCGGCGATGACCGCAAGGGAGACTGTTCTTGCGCGTACCGCCAACATAAGCCCCTCGCGCTTGTTCCCGTCGAGCGCTTCATAGAGAAACCTGTTGTTCTCGGGATCCGGAAGGTCGTCCCGGTGTCGCAGCCGTCGCAACCGATCGCCCAAACTCGCCTCAGTCATAGTGCCCTCCCCGTGCCGGCACGCAAGCGACGTTTCCCTTCCCAACATTCCGGGGGCCGTCGCAACAGCGATATATGCCTGTTTAATTTATCTGCCGAGCGAAATCCAGCCCTCACCCTCCGCCGGTTTCGGCAGCTTTACTTGGCATCGCTCTTGACGAGCTGGTACGAACCATCCCGGTAACTGTCAAGATGCAGTTCCATTGCCCCGAACGGCGTTTCTACTTGCATACGCACGGGCACAATTTTTCCGCCGTCAACGGGCGACCCGGCCCAAACGACGAGTTCCTGACCCGGCTTTCTTTCGTAAGTCGGGTCTGCGAGAAAGCCGCCCTTGCGGACAATATCGATCTTGCAACCGATCGCCGCACCTTCAAAAACCGAATATCGTGACGGCTTGAAAACTCGCGGCGGCTTTTCGGTCAGGATCGCGTCATACCGCCGATGGCCATCAAAAATCGGCAGTTTCACATTGCAGTCCTCCCCCTTTTCCAGCCGCTTTGTTACGGCCAGAATAGCGGTCATTGGATCAATGCTGTTGGTAAGGCTGGCGGGATCGACAGGAGTATATTTATCCGGCGGTTCCGGTCGCGAGCCGGTTTTCTGCACGGAAACCGTGCCGCTTTTCGCGTAATCCAGCGTGACGACGCGGACATTGCTGTTCCAGGTGCTTTTGTGCTGATGCTGGCGCGGGAAGAATTTATCCAGACCGATCAATCCTTCGGTCTCGCCCTCCGCAATCCAATTGATGGCCCAGTTAAAAGCCTCGTTTGTCGCCGCCGTACTGACAATTTTATACTGGTTATCGCTTTGGCTTACCCGGGCATCAATACCGCCGAGATACAGCCCGCCCACATATACCGAATAATGCAGCTCGGTTTCATTTTCCGCGGCGATCGACGGAAGCGATAGGAGAAGGGCGCCAAGCGCGAAACCCGCCTGCAGGGCGCACGAAGCTAATTTTCGGCGATTAAATAAACTAACGTTCATTGACCATCCCTATCCGCCATTCACGTGAAATGGGGTCTCATGCAGGATTAATCAAGCTTTGGCGTGGCGATGAAGGACGAAGGGAGCGTCCTGTTAGGTCATGAAGTACACGATCAGCAGGAAAATACCAAGCGCCAGCCGGTAAATGACGAACGGCGCATAGCCTGTCCTTTCGATCCAGCGCATCAGCAGGCTGATCACCATGAATGCAATGACGCAGGCGACGACCGCCGCGATAACCGCATCGAAACCGATAGTAACATTCCCCGCCACAATCAGATGATAGGTCGCGAGCGTTCCGGCGCCGAGGATGGTGGGAATGGATAGCAACATGGACAAATGCGCCCCATCGCTCCGACTGAGGCCGCGCATGCGCGCCGCCGTCATGGTAATCCCCGACCGGCTTGTCCCGGGAAGGAGCGAAATTACCTGAAACAGCCCGATGATAAGGGAATCCATTGCTGTCATCGAGCCGAGGGCCTTGGTCACGGGATATTTTCTGTCAGCCCATCCCAGCATCAGTCCAAACAGAATAGTTGTCGCGGCAACAAGAAGGATCGATCTCAGCTCGTCGTGCAGGAAATAGTACATAACGCCGCCGACAATAATGATTGGTATGCTTGCTATCAGGATTTGCCAGCCAATCCGGCGCCCTTCGGCGGCGGCGGGGCCTTTGGGTCGCAAGAAAGCCCTGACGATCACACGAATATCTTCGCGGAAATATGCCACGACCGCAATCAGGGTTCCGACGTGAACGGCGATGTCGATGCTTTGGCCCTGATCCTCCCATCCGGTCAGCGTCGGCAGGATCAACAGATGTCCGCTTGAGGAAATCGGCAAAAACTCTGTAATACCCTGAATAGCCGCTAGGACGAAAATATGAAAAAAAGGCATGCTTACCCTTCAAGGCCTCAGGAATACGGTCGCCGATTGACTGCTTTTACACCGTCACCGCTGCCATATATCTAACAAACAATACTGGGGCGTAAAAACACTTGGTCCGGGCCACTATAAAGGCCTATTGTTAAAAAAAAAGTTACAAAAAATTAAGGAGAAAACCTTGACCCATAACGTCGATCTATTCTGGTCCTTCCGAAGCCCCTATTCCTATTTGGCAATCCGCCGCATTCTAGAAATATCCAACGAGTATGACGTTAATGTGAATGTCCGGCCGGTATATCCAATTGCCGTCCGAAATCCTAATTTTTTCAAGGATATACATCCTCTATGGATTGACTATCTGATGACCGATATCCAACGGATCGGAGACATGAACGGCATTCCAATTTCCTGGCCGCGACCGGATCCTGTGGTGATGAACCGGCAAACGAAGGAAATACCATTGGAACAGCCGTATATTCACCGCCTGACCCATCTCGGGGTTGCGGCCGCAGAAACCGGCAACGGCCTTGCCTTCCTCGACAAGATTTCGGAACTAATCTGGAATGGAGAGGTGCGTGGCTGGCATGAAGGGGATCACTTGGAGAAAGCCGCGGCAAGAGCTGGGTTTGATCTGGCTCAGCTTGATGCCATGATCGAAGCCGATTTCGACGGATATGCAGCAAAAGTCGGCGAGAACCAGGCTGCACTCGAAAAAGCCGGCCATTGGGGCGTCCCTACTCTCGCCTACAAGAATGAAGCGTTTTTCGGTCAGGATCGCGTGGACGTCTGTCTCTGGCGCATGAAACAGGATGGCCTTGCAGCCCGTCCGCCGGAATGATGGCGGACGACACCGTGGCTACCGGATCACTGTCGCATTTTGAGGCATCTTGTCCTTGAAGTAGGTCATATGATAGCCGGACCCGTTCAATTCCGTTTCCGGCGCCATCGCCACATTCAGTATGATCACGAGGCCCAGGGTCGCGGCGACTGCAATTACAGCTATCTGTTGGCGATAGCTTTTCGCGACAGACAACAGTTTCGAAATAAAGGTCCGTTTAGTCGTCGAAGTACGCGCTTTACTCATATCCCTGCCCTCTTGCCTGGTCCATTCTGGCAATATGCAGGGCAATTGCGGCTGATTTTATTCAAAAAAGAGGTAAAATTTTGCTCTTTTTCGGGCAGTCAAGTCGCAAAACTGTAGGAAAGTATCTTGTAGGCAAGCTTCGCCGCGAGAAAATTCGGTGCATGAAACCCGTCGATGGGGGCCAATTCATTGATATCCGCACCGACAATTTTTCCCATTTTCGACGCGGCCCGGATAATATTAATCGCGTCGTTCCAGAATAATCCCCCCGGCTCCGGCGTGCCGGTCGCCGGCATTACCGACCCGTCAAAACCGTCAAGATCAAACGTCAGATAAATCCGCCGTCCCTTAAGTGGCGCCACGATATCTTCAACGCGCCATTTCTCACGGTCCTTGCCCCAGTGAATAGTGATGCGATGCCGATTGGCCTCCAGAAAGGGGATTTCCTCCGCCGATATATTGCGAATCCCGACGGACACGACCGGAACGGTCGGATGATCAAGTACGCGACGGATCGCGGCTGCATGTGAATAATGCTCACCGTCATACCCATCCCGTAAATCGGCGTGCGCATCGAAATGCAGAATGATCAAATCATCAAACTGCTCAAGAAAGGGTCGTATTGCACCGGGAGTGATGGAGTGCTCCCCGCCGAAGACGAGCGGGAACTTATCGTCCGCCAGCACCGCACCGGTAAGATTTGCAAGCTTGTCTATTGCCGCCTTGATATCACTGCCGTCAACAGGGGTTTCCCGCATGGTCACGACGCCGAATTCACGGAGCGGCTCCCGCCAGAGGTCTTCATCGAAAAGCTCGACCTGATGGCTGGCTTCTATCATCGCGGCGGGCCCCCTCGCGGTACCGCCGCCGTAACTGACCGAACCTTCAAGTCCGAACGGGATTATTACCGCCTTCGCCGCCGCGTAATCGACGGCCTCTAATGCGGGCAAGCCAAGGAATCCCTCTTCCGACGGGAGAATGTCAAACGGTGCTGTCATATCTTTACGTCTGACTGACGGCTAATTGAAAAGCTGCGAGAATTTACGCGGCGGACGGCTTTTCCATCCGCCCCGGTGATAGGCGTCCGACGCGAGCAGCGGGACGACGGATGACGCTTCGGCGAACACCATCTGCTCAAGGCTCGTGCTGACCTTGCCCCAGCTTGCCGCCTCTTTCAGCGTCGAGGAGGAACAGGCGCCGTCGCGGACGTCCGCCACGGATATCTGCACGGCGTATTTATGCACGTCCACCTCTTTACCCAATATTTCCGCGCAGACGACAGTGTCCTGGACGAAGTTCTTTGGCACGCCGCCGCCGATCATCAAAAGCCCCGTCGTCCCCGCCGCGATCTTAATATCGGTCAACTCCCGGAAATCCTTCACGCTGTCGATGCTGAGATGCGCATCGGGGTTCTCAACCTGATGTTTCACCAGGCCGAAACCAGCCGAACAATCGGAAAATGCCGGCACGAAAATCGGCACATCATGATCAAAACAGGTTTCGATCAGGGAGTTTTTCTTGACCGCATTGCTTTTCAGCCAGCGGCCCATCTCGCGAATGAATTCGCGCGAGGAATAGGGGCGCGGATCGAGGCTGTCGGCGATCTTCTTGATCGTTTCATCGCAATTCTGCAGCTCTTCCTCATCAATGTAGGTATCATAAATTCGGTCGATATAGAGCGCCCGCAGATCATTGTCATCGACGGAACTATCGGCCTGGTAATGGCGGAAACCCAGCGCTTCGAAAAAATCCATGTCGACGATGGAGGCGCCGGTGGACACAATCGCGTCCACCATGCCCAATTCCACCAGGTCCCGATAGACATGCATGCATCCGCCGGCGGAAGTCGAGCCCGCCAGAGTCAATATCACCGCACATTCCGGATCTTCGACGGCCATGTTGAATATCTCCGTCGCCCGCGCAAGATCGCGCGAGGTAAAAGACATTTTGCCCATGGCGTCGATGATGGGACGTGCATCAAAGCTTTTGATATCGATATGTTCGACGGTCTTCGAAAGAAGGGCCGCCTTGTCGTTGCTCGTCGAGGATTTTACCATTGTCAATTAACGCTCCTTCCAGCGGGTGGCGTTATACGATTTCAGAGGCCGCTTCGATGGCCACCATCGTTTCGGAGTAGAATCCGTTGAATTTGGTCTGCATGGCATAGCCATAGGCCCCCAAATGGCGGAAAATAATCCAGTCGCCTTCACAGACATCATCGGGCAGCGCAAGATGTTCCTTCATCTTGTCGATGCTGTCGCAAGTCGGCCCGTAAAGCTGAAAGAGCGATGTTTCCGACGGAACTTCAAGCCGACCCGCGCGATAAAGCTCGACCGGGAATGCCCAGCCCAGCTGTCCGGCGTCAAAAAGCGATCCGTAAGTACCGTCATTCAGATAGAGCGACTGCCCGCGGCGCAATTCAACCCGCACCGCGACCGCACCGCCAGCGGCCACCATGGCCCGGCCCGGTTCGCAGAAGATCTCGAGATCGCCAAAGCCGCATTCCTTGAGCGCTTTTTCGATTACATCGAAATAATCCTGAAGCGGCGCCGGTTCCATATCGGGATAAGAAATCGGAAAACCGCCGCCGACGTCTATGATATCGATCTCGACACCGCAACCATCCAGCATATTCGCAATATTGTAGATGGCATTGGCATAGGCCTCAACCTCCAGGCACTGCGAACCGACATGGAAGGTCACGCCGACCTTGTCCGCGATCTGGCGGGCATGCGTGAGGAGGAGCGGCGCCTCCATCAGGGTCGCACCAAATTTGTTATCCAGCGGATAGGCGGCCCCGACCTGCGAAACGCTCAGGCGCAGAATCAATGCAATATCTTCGGCATGGCCGGTTTCCTGCTTGATCTTGCGAAGTTCGTCCAGACTGTCGAAGGCAAAATGACGGACACCAAGCGCGTAAGCACGGGCGATCGCCTGCCGGCTTTTGACCGGATGCATGAAATAGAGCTGCGCAAAGGGCAATTCTCCGCGCAGGCTTTCAATTTCCCGGATGGAGGCGACTTCAAAATGGCGAACGCCGGCCGCCCACAACAGGCGCAGAAGCGCCGGATGCGGGTTGGCTTTCGCCGCATAAAGACATGTACCTGGGAAACCAGTTAGAAAGGCACTGGCCGCTTCCGAAATCTTGTCGATATACAGAAAGTGGACAGCATCATTCGACTGCTCGATTTCAAGAGCTGTCGCTTCGTTTTCATATCGCCGCAAACCGGCTAGGGCTTGCTCGCGATCCGCGACATAGCCCTCATAATCCTGGAGCAGTTGCAATTCTAATGTTCCACCTGTTTAGTTGTTGAAACCAAATTTTTCAGACAGCGTCAGTAGCAGAAAATTATTCGCTACGCTACAGAAAGATTCACATCTAGATGATGAATTTTTCCCGGGATTTCAAGGCCGAGCGACGAGGTTCAAATGCGGGGGGTCTTGCGGTAGTTCACCAACCCGCCATTTGGGCAAAATTATCTCGATTGTCGTTCCCGGTTTTGTCTTGTTGCTGGTGATTTTCAGCTCACCGCCGTGCAATTCGACGATGGATTTTGCAAGCGGCAATCCAAGACCGGTCCCCTCAATGGATTTGGCGACGGAATGATGTGCCCGCCCGAAGGGACGCATGACGTTCTCAATCTCTTCCTTGCTGATGCCAAATCCGCTGTCGATTACAAAAATGCTGGCGAAATCTGCCGAATCTTCCGAAATGTCAATTTCGATTTTTCCTCGTTCAGGCGTGAACTTTATCGCATTGTTGACAAGGTTGATCAGGACCTGCTTAAGCTTTCTCTCATCAGCCCGAAGCCGGATATCCAGTTTGTCCGACAGAATGAAGTCAATGGATTTCTCTTTGGCTTTGGCCTCCAGCATCGTCTTTGTCGATTTCGTGATATCCAGAAGGTTGAATTCTGTTTCCTGAAGCTCGATCGATCCCGATTCCAAACGCGAATATTCGAGAATATCATCGATCAGTGACAGCAGATGCCGACCGGAGGACTGAATGTTGTCGGCATATTCCCGGTAGCGGTCATTGGCGAGCGGACCGAATATTTCCTTCGCCAGCACTTCGGAAAAGCCGATTACCGCATTCAGCGGCGTGCGCAGCTCATGGCTCATATTGGCAAGGAAAAGGGACTTCGATCGGGTTCCCTCTTCCGCCTCCAGCTTCGCCTGGGTGAGTTCACGCTCAAACATATGCTGCGCGGTAATGTCCTGAAGGGTGCCACTGGCGCCGAGCAATTGGCCATCCTCGTCTATGATGAGGCGTCCGATCACGCGGACATATATGGTCCTCTCATCATCGTGCACGAGCCTGAACTCCGCCTCAAAGGGTTCCCGCCGTTCACTTGCCAGAAGGAAGACGGCGCGTAGCCGCTCAAGATCGTTCGCATGCACCCGTGAAATAAAATTGCTGTACCGCTGATCGACTTCCCCCGGTTCATACCCGAGTATGCGAAAGACTTCATCGGACCATTCATGTGTATTGGTAACCGCGTTGTGCACCCAGTTGCCAATATGGGCAATGGCTTGCGCCTCCTCGAGCTTCGCACGGTTTTCTTCCAGTGCTTTCTCACGATTTCGAATTTCGGTTATGTCTGTGCGGATCGAAACGGTGCCGCCATTTTTCGTCTTCGTTTCCGACAGCCGGTATACGAGGCCGTCGGCGAATTGCTGCTCAATCGGCTCGCCCGGATTCTGATGCTCCCGGATACGCGCCCTGATCCATTTTTCCTCGCGGCCGGCGGCCTCCGGCACCCGGCCCATTTCCACTAATATTCGAACGAGGTCGTTAAAGTGGGTTCCAGGCTTTACCATATGGGCGATTTCCTCGAACCGGTCTCGATAGGGCTGGTTGCAAACGAATAGGCGGTCATTTTTATCGAAAATGGCGACCGCCTCGGGCATCGATTCTATTGCATCGAGCAGTGTGGTTTCCGCCGTTTCGGCGCGCTCGATGGCCAGTTGAAGCCGCTTGTTCTGTTCACGCTGCTTTTCTTCGGAAAATTTCCGCGCCTGAATTTCACTGTTTAACTGTTCGATCGCCGGGAGCATCCTGGCAATGCCGAAGGCGATCAAAACCAGTCCCGGGAGATAGCCGGCAATCCGCCATACCTGCAGGGCTTCTTCTGTGCTGAAACCGATATTGAAAATTGATGCCTCGCCTACGAACAACGTATCGGTGAGCGAGGCAATGACGACGATGGCAAGGCCTATGTTAATAAGATCCCGCCCGATTTTGACATGAGCAAGCCGGTTCTTTCGTCTCCAGAAAACGGCGAACATTGCCGTCAGGCAGACAAGAATTGCCACTTCGCTCAGCATGTGACTGCGCCCTTGCAAACGCTGACGCACAGACTTTTGCAGGTCCTGTTCAAAATAATTTCCCGGTTCGAACCATTTTCGTTTCGGTAAGGTTACCGGGAAAGTATTGAACATCCGTTAATTCACGACTGTCCGACACAAGGGAGCATCGATTCCGGCAATGCACCGGGCGGGGGCCAAATTGACGAAAACCGCCGTTAATTTGGTGGCTACATCACGCCCAGCAATACAAGCGCGACATAAATCGTGGCAAACCACCCGACCGCGAAAGAAAGGGTGCGCAGAACCGGGATGCCAAACACGAAAATCAGAAAATGGGCAAGCCGAGCAAAGAAGAAAATCATAGCCGCCGTTGCAATCCCGGGCGTACTCATGCCCGTTACCGCCGCTATGATGACAAGTGGCGCAAATACGACCAGGTTCTCGACCGCATTGCGATGTGCCTTTATCGCTCTTTCTGCCCAGTCGGCATGTGGCGCGTCATCACTTGAAGGATTGGCCATTGCGCCCATGAGTCCGCGCACCGCAACTCTGTTCAGAATATAGGGGATCCAAAAGAGAGCCGTCATAAGAGCCGTCAACGTAAGCCACATCAAATCCGGTGTCATTTTCCCTACTCCTCTGGTGAGAATGAACGTCACGCCCGCCGGGTTCGCGGCGCAGATCAATCCGGAGTCGGAGGATGATATGGTCGCTTGCTTCCCCAACAAGCTGTTTTGATTTAACTTTAGATTGAAGATAGGATCAAGTACTATCGGGTAAGCGTATGATTGAGACAAGGAAAGAACTGGATTGACGTCGAAAATAATGATTGTAGGCGCCGGCATAGCGGGCCTTTCTCTTGCCCAGTGGCTAACAAGGTTTGGGCTTGATTTCGAAATTATAGAGAAAAATCCTGCAGAATATGCCTTTCCGTCCGGTATTATCCTTCCGTTTAACGCGGTGCGGGAGCTCAAGGATTTAGACGTTTTTGGCCACCTCGAAGGCCGGTACTTTGAAGCGAAAAACATCACCTTCAGCAAGGCGGGCGGCAAGACAATAAAAACTGCCAGCCTTTCAGAACCGCCATTTGAAAGCGACCAGTTTATCGTGCTTGAACGGCAGGATCTGAATGCCGCGCTGCTCGAAGGTTTGAAGAAGAAAGTGCGGTACAACACGGAGTTAAAGACTGTCGAGCATGGTGATGACGCGGTCAAGATAACCTGTACGAATGAACTCCTCGATGGAACATACGATCTTCTCATAGCGGCCGACGGGATGAATTCGCTTGTACGGCAAAAAAATTTCGAAGGCCAGACGACCGTAATCGATCATAACGTCGCCTGCTGGCGGTTTATCCTTCCCTATCCCGATCACGGATTGCAGCCGCTGCATATGATTGGCCAGACCGACCTCCTCATGGTCTATCCAACCAGTGAAGACGCCCTTTATTGCTACGCCCATGTCTATGACGACCAGGAAGGGCCGGGGCTGGGGCCGGACCCTAAAGATAACCTGAGAAAGATATTTGCCGGATATGGCGGACCGGCCCCTGAAATACTTGCGCGGCTGGATGATGCGGAGATAATTCCGGGGCGCTTGCAATCGGTGATCGAGCCGTGTTTTTTTGATCGCCGCATTGCGTTCGTTGGCGACGCGGCCAATGGTTGCTCCCCTCTTATACAGCAAGGGGCCGCTATGGCGCTGACGGACAGCCGCTGTCTCGCCGACACGCTGGCCATGCAGCAAATCGACCAGGCGCTCATCACCTACCAAGAACGGCTCGAGGGAAAGGTCGCGCGAGTTATCCGATATGCCGACGCGCCGCTGGCGCATCTGCGAAGCATGCAGAGCTGGATGGGGCGCAGCCTGCGGGATCTGAAAATACGGACGCTTGGCCCGCCCAATGTGCTGGCCTGGAAGAAACTTGCGACGGAGCGGCATTTCCTGTCCTGAGCGCCGATCCCTAACGTCAGTAAAAAGCCCCCTGAACACAAATTCAGGGGGCGATCACATTGAATGGATCAGGCGGCCTTCGCCTCATCCGATACGGTTATGCCGAGTTTCGACGCCACCCCTTCGGCATAGGCCGGGTCGACCTTATAGAAATGGCCAAGCTGCCGCTGGACGATCCCGTCCGGCACACCCTGCATCGCCGCGGCGATATTTGAGAACAGCCGGTCCTTCTCGCCGTCGTCAAACAGGTTGAAGAGCGCCCGCGGCTGACCATAATCGTCATTACCGTCGCGGTGGTTATACCGGTCCGCATCGCCCGAGATCCTGAGCGGCGGTTCAAGGACGCTCTGGTCCTCAGCCGGTCCGTCCATGGAGTTTGGCTCGTAATAGGCGTCCGGGTTGCCGGTATCGTTCTTAAAGAACCGCATCGCTCCGTCCATATGATATGTGTTCACCGGGACCTTCGGCGCATTGATCGGCAACGCTTCGTAATGGGTGCCGAGCCGGTGCCGATGCGCATCCGCGTAAGAAAAGACGCGCGCCTGCAGCATCTTGTCGGGACTAACCCCGATCCCCGGCACCAGGTTGGACGGGCTGAAAGCCGCCTGCTCGATCTCGGCGAAGTAATTGTCCGCGTTGCGGTTAAGTTCCATCTCGCCAACCTCGATCAGTGGATAATCACCATGCGGCCAGACCTTCGTCAGGTCGAACGGGTTATAGGGCGTCTTCTCGGCGTCGGCTTCGGGCATGATCTGCACATTCACCGACCATTTCGGGAACTCGCCGCGTTCGATGGTGCCGAACAGCTCCTCCTGATAGCTCTCGCGGGACTCGCCGACGATTTTCGTCGCTTCCTCGTTGGTGTAATGCTTGTGGCCCTGCTTGGTCTTGAAATGGAACTTGACCCAGAAACGCTCCCCGTCCTTATTCCAGAAGCTGTAGGTATGGGATCCATAGCCGTTCATATACATCGGCGCGACGGGCAATCCCCGGTCCGACATCAGGATCGTGACCTGGTGCAGGCTTTCCGGCGACAGGGACCAGAAATCCCACATCGCCGTGGCGGAGCGCATATTGGTGCGCGGATGGCGCTTCTGCGTATGGATGAAATCCGGGAACTTGAGCGGATCACGAACGAAGAAGACCGGCGTGTTATTACCGACCAGATCCCAGTTCCCCTCCTCCGTGTAGAATTTCAGCGCAAACCCGCGGACATCGCGTTCGGCATCCGCCGCGCCCTTCTCTCCGGCGACCGTCGAAAATCGCGCCAGCATCGGGATTTTCTTGCCAACCTCCGAGAAGATCTTCGCGCGGGAATATCTCGAAATATCATGGGTCACCGTGAAAGTGCCATGAGCGCCCCAGCCCTTGGCATGAACCACCCGTTCGGGGATCCGTTCGCGGTTCTGATGGGCCAGCTTTTCCAGAAGTTGGTAATCCTGCATCAACACCGGCCCCCGCGCGCCCGCCGTCAAGGAATTCTGGTTATCGCCGACCGGCCCACCGCCCGTCGTCGTCATGGTTTTCTTTTTTGACATGTCTTACCTCCTAGGAGTTACGTGGGTGGCGGAATTAGTTTCGAAATTATAATTAGAATAATTCTAAAAAATGTCAATGGGACGGTCATAAAAATTGCCGGCTGGAAGAGTATAATGATCAAGGAAACCGCCCCCCTGTTGACTGTCAAGCTAGCGCATGACGCCGGCGTTTCAACAAGGGCATGCATTTTTCGCCCGACGTCCTGCCCCCCCTTTCCGACACATAGAAAAATGAAAAATCATTTAACTTAATGGTTGACTCATAAAAACACTTCACTACATTCAACAATATGGTTGAATTAGAAACACCCCAGCTGAATTCCATCTTTCACGCCCTTGGCGATGCCACGCGTCGGAGCATGCTTCAGGTGCTTGCCGAAGGGGAGCGGACGGTCAGTCAGCTTGCCGAACCCTTCGATATGTCGCTTGCCGCCGCGTCGAAACATATCAAGGTGCTCGAAAATGCCGGCCTGATCCGCCGCGAAGTGCGCTGGCGCACCCATGTGTGCCACCTCGAACCCAGCCCTCTTGCTACTGCCCATGACTGGCTCGGTCATTACGAGAATTTCTGGACCAATCGTCTGGATATCCTAGACCGGCTGCTCCGTGACGAAGATGAACGCGCTGCGAATTCCAAGAAGGGAAATGACAAATGACGAAACACGATACCTCGGAATATGGTGTACTGGTCGAATCCGCAACCCTGCAAATCCAGCGTATGCTGCCCGGCCCCGTCGAGCGGATCTGGGCCTATCTCACGGACAGTGACAAACGCCGCCAATGGCTGGCGGCAGGCGATATGGAAATGAAGGTCGGCGCGCCTTTCGAGCTGGTCTGGCGCAACAGTGAGTTGACCAGCCCCACCGGTCAGCGCCCGCCCGCCGCCGCCGAGGAGCACCGAATGGAAAGCAAGATTACCGAGCTCGATCCGCCCCGCAAGCTATCCTTCACCTGGGGAAGCACCGGCGGCGTCACTTTCGAGCTGGAACCGCGTGGTGACAAGGTGCTGCTGACCGTCACCCATCATCGCGCCTTGGATCGCTCGACATTACTCAGTGTCAGTGCAGGCTGGCATGCGCATCTCGATGTGCTGGCCGCAGTTGCGTCCGGGAAAGATCCAACCCCCTTCTGGGACAATTTTAACAAGCTAAAACAGGAATATGACGATCGCCTGCCGACCTGAGAACCTTTGGGAACGATAGGGCACAATTATGAAAGGAGAAGACGAATGACCGCACACAGAACCGGAACACGCGAAGAATGGCTTTCCGCGCGGCTTGACCTGCTGACCGCGGAAAAGGAGCTCACTCGGAGAAATGATGAACTGGCGATGCAGCGCCAGAAACTGCCCTGGGTCCGGATAGACAAGGACTACCGGTTCGATACCGAGACCGGAGCCGTCTCCCTGAAAGAGCTATTCCAGGGACGATCCCAGCTCCTGATCTATCACTTTATGTTCGGTCCGGACTATACCGCAGGATGCCCCAGCTGCTCGGCGATCGCGGATGGCTTCAACGGAATGACTCCTCACCTTGAAAATCATGACGTGATGTTCTCGGTGGTTTCCCGTGCGCCGCTTGCGAAATTACAGGCCTATAAGGAACGCATGGGCTGGCGCTTTTCGTGGGCCTCGTCGCATGCCAGCGATTTTAATGCTGATTTCAATGTCTGGTTCAGCGAAGGACAGCAATTTGAGGACGGCATCGAATATAACTACCGGCAAGAGCCGGCTTTGCCCAGCGACATGCGGAAACCGGCAATAGACTCGCGCGTGACACCGGACGGTGCCGCGCTCGGCGCCATCGCATCCGGCACCGATGTCGCCACTTATGCGCGCGAACGGCCAGGCATGAGTGCTTTCGCACTTGAGGACGGAGTCGTCTATCATTGCTATTCCACCTATTCCCGCGGCGTGGATGCCCTTTGGGGGGCCTATCAATGGCTCGATCGCGCGCCCAAGGGACGCAATGAGACCGGCTATTGGTGGCGGCGGCATGATGAATATCCAGCCAGCTGACAGTCCGGTGTCCTCTCTTCCGGTTCATCGTCGGAAGAGGACGGCGAAAAAGCAGCCTGCACTCAACGGCGCGGCCCATTTTCTTAGCCTTGCTGCCGCGCCAACTTTCGCCGGCATGGCGCTGCTCACTTGCCTTCAGGACGTGGATCCGTCTGTAGTCATCTGCGCCGCGGGAGAGCTCTCATCGCCGCTGGACGGAATGACAATCATGTATCTGCTGATGAGCGCCGTTCATCTGACGCCCTGGCTGAAGACAATCGCCAGAAAACAGCCGCTCCGCCGACGCTCCCAATAGGGATCATAAATATGTCCCCTTGACCCTCAAGCGGAATTCGCAAATCATGTCTTGATAATATTCTTCTTGAATAGGCTTGGGAATGCGTTTTGGAAAATTGCGCCTGCTCCTGATATTGCTTCCGGCCCTCTGGATACCGGCCGCCTTGTCTCAGGAGAAAGTCGAGGTCGGGCTGGAACTCGTCCTTCTTGCCGACGCGACAGGATCGATTGACGATGCGGAAATCATGTTTCAACGTCAGGGATATGCCAAGGCGATTACCAATCCCGATGTTATTTCGGCAATTACGAGCTCGATTTACGGACGCATCGCGGTTACCTATGTCGAGTGGGGAGATGCGGCATCACAGGACGTGGTGGTCAGCTGGCAAATCATCGACAGTGCAGAAGCCGCCGAGAAATTTGCCAATGACCTTCTGGTGCCGCCAAGACGGGCATTCGGGTTCAACGCCATTGGCTCCGCACTTCTGTTCGCCAAGGACCTCATTGAAAAGAACGAGATTTGGAGTTTCCGGCGCGTAATCGATATTTCCGCGGACAGCGCCAACAATTGGAGCGGTCCTCCCATCGAGGCGGCCCGCGATGCCGTCGTCGCCGCCGACATCACGATTAACGGGCTCGCGGTTCTCTGCCGTTACTGCTCCGGCCGGCCCAACAGCTATGATCTCGAGGCCGCCTTCGAACAATTGATTATCGGTGGCAACGGCGCCTTCGTCGTCACGGCGGACAATACGGATACCTTCGCGAACGCTGTACGAAAAAAGCTCATCCTGGAGATTGCCGACGGCCGGGACGGAGGGAATCCGAACAGAAAATGATCCAGGTTCAATCGGCAACGCTTCCTTCCGGCGCGACCCGGTATGCCGGGACCGCATACAACCGCAGAAAACTGCTAACCGCATGTTCCACACGATCATGAAGTTCTTCGCGCGAGGGCGTCTCGTCCACGCCGAGCAATGCACGAAGCTGAACGCGGCCACTCAGCATCCCGACGAATAGCTCGGCGGCGCGGTCCGGCTGCATAACCGCAAGCCGCCCCCGTGTCGTCTCCCAGGTAAAATAGTCCGCCAAAACACCTATCAAGCGCCCCGACCCGACACGGTATAGTTCATTTCCGAGTTCGGGAAAGCGTCCACTCTCCGCGACGATCAGGCGGTACAGCGCAAGCGATGATGGACCCAACATAAGGGTCAGAAATTCGCTTCCAAATGAGCGAAGCAACTGTTCGGGCGTCAACTTGGCCGATTCTTCCAAATCCAGCGGCGCCATCAGGCTATTCGTCATATCCATGATGATCGCTTTGAAGAGATCTTCTTTGTTGCGGAAGTGATTGTAAATGGTCTGTTTCGATACCTTGGCTTCGGCAGCGATCAAATCCATGCTCGCCTGTTCAAAACCGAGGCGAAGGAAAACAGAGCGTCCAGCATTGCGAATAGCTCGCAATTTCCGTTCGGAATGGCGGGAATTAGGGGTCTTGCTGATCACGACCAATTGACAAGTACCTTTATCCGAATAAGCTATAATGGACTGAGCGGTCCAATCTTTGAATGTGGTGAGACTATTGTCAATGCGTCGATCGGTTTATCGTGGACTTCTGGTGATCCTGATTTTCGCTGTTGCCGGCGGCGCTTATCATATCATCAACAAAAATGGCGTATTTTCTGCTGTTGAGCAGTCTGCCAATGCCTCGTCGACACCGAAAGAGCGCATCCATACTGTCGAGGCCGTATCGGTGACGGTCGACACGGTATTGGAGACAATCAGCGCCGTCGGAACGCTGATGGCGAATGAATCGGTTGTTGTCTCCCCTGAAATTGCCGGCCGGATCGCCAAGCTGCCTTTTGTCGAGGGAGATTCGATCAAAAAAGGCGACGTCCTCGTAAAACTTGATGACGACATCCTGCAAGCGGACCTGAGGAAGGCGGTTTCCGATTTGACTCTGGCCGAATCCAACCGCGAACGGGCGATGACCCTTGCGAAGCAGGGGACGGGAACCCTGCGGGCAAAAGATGAGGCGATCGCCGCCTTTGACGTCGCACAGGCGAATGTCGCTCTCTCTAAAAGCCGGCTTGCAAAGGCAACCATAACGTCGCCGCTCACCGGGAAAGTCGGCATCCGTTCCGTCAGCGCCGGTGTTTACGTCAGCCCCGGCGACCGTATCGTCGAGGTGGCAGAAATTGATCCGATAAAAGTTGACTTCCGGGTTCCGGAACTTGCGCTTCCAAATCTGCAGGTCGGCCAGTCGATAAAGGTGACGGTCGACGCCTTTCCGGGCCGCAATTTCGACGGCGAAATCTTTGTGATCGATCCAATTATTGACGCCAATGGACGAGCCATCAGGTTGCAGGCCCATATACCCAACAAGGATGGCACCTTGTTGCCCGGCCTTTTTGCGCGCGTGCAGATTGTCACGGAAAAGCGAGACATGGCGACCCTCATCCCGGAAGCCGCTGTGTTTGCGAACGGTCAATCGCGCTTTGTCTATCGTATGGTCGACGGGCGTGCCGTGCAGACAGAAATAACGCTGGGGCTGCGCCGGCCGGGCATGGTTGAGGTGGTCGATGGCTTGCCCGCAGACGCCGTCGTCGTCACCGCCGGCCATCAGAAAATCCGCGATGGCAGCCTGATCACCATCGCGAACGGCGGAACGGGAGCCTGATATGGGTTTCCTGGAATTCTTTATCCGCAGGCCCGTTTTCGCGACGGTAATGAGCCTTATTATCATTCTGATCGGCATTGTCTCCTATTCACGTCTGACCGTCCGGGAATATCCGAATATTGATGAACCCATTGTTTCCGTCAGAACGAATTACCTCGGCGCAAGCGCCGAAATTATCGAAAGCCAGGTGACGCAGGTTCTCGAAAGCTCGATTGCCGGGATCGAAGGCATCGAAACCATGACATCCAGCAGCAAACCGGAGGAAAGCCGGATAACGGTGCGCTTTCAACTGGGGACCGACCCGGATGTCGCGGCCAGCGATGTGCGGGACCGGGTGTCACGCGTCCGCGGCAGGCTCCCCAACGAAATTGAAGAACCGATCATTGCGAAAGTGGAGGCCGATGCGCAAGCTATCGTCTACATCGCTTTCACCAGCGACCGTCACGACCCAATCGAGATTTCCGATTATGCCGACCGGTTCGTTCGCGACCGACTCCAGAATATCCCGGGTGTCGCGGAAGTCCGCATTTTCGGTGAACGGCGCTATGCCATGCGTATTTGGCTTGACCGGGCGCGCCTGGCCGCATTCAACCTGACGGTGGCCGACGTAGAAAACGCCCTGCGTCAGCAGAATGTCGAAGTCCCGTCGGGCCGCATAGAAAGCTACGATCGGGAATTCACCGTATTATCCCGCACCGGCCTTGTGACGCCGGAGCAGTTCGAGCGCGTGATCCTTCAGGATCTTGAAGGATACTCCGTCCGTCTTCGCGACGTGGCAAAGGTGGAAATCGGTCCGCAGGATGAGCGACGCATTACTCGCTTCAATGGGGAAAGCGCCGTTATCCTTGGTATTGTCAAGCAGGCGACAGCCAACCCACTCGACGTCTCGCGCGCAATGCGGGAGGTAATGCCAGAACTGACCCGCGATCTTCCGCCGGGTATGAATGTTACCATCGCCTACGATAAATCGATCTTCATCGACCGATCCATTGACGCCGTTTATACGACAATCGCGGAGGCGGTCGCACTGGTTGTCATCTTTATCTTCCTTTTCCTGAGAACCTTCCGTGCGACGATGATACCCCTCGTTACTATACCGGTATCGCTAATCGGTGGCTTCGCACTGATGGATATCATGGGCTTTTCCATCAATACGCTTACACTTCTTTCGATGGTGCTGGCGATTGGCCTGGTCGTCGACGACGCGATCGTTGTTCTTGAAAACATTCACCGCCATATCGAGAACGGGATAAAACCCCTGCAGGCGGCCATCCGTGGCATCCGCGAGATTTCAAGCGCTGTCCTCGCCATGACCCTAACGCTCGCCGCTGTGTATGCGCCGGTTGCCTTCGCGCCGGGACGAACAGGTAAACTGTTTGCGGAATTTGCGCTGACGCTGGCCGGTGCCGTGCTCGTTTCCGGCCTTGTCGCGCTCACCCTCAGTCCCATGATGTGTGCGCTCCTGCTGAGGGACCATGAAAAACACGGCAAGGTTTACAACGCCTTCGAGAAAGCCTTTTCATCGCTTAACCGCGGCTATCGAAATATGCTCGTCGCGACGCTCAATCTCCGTCCACTTATCGTCCTTCTTGTCATTCTTGTCGCGGGCTCGAGCTATTTCCTGTTTACCAGCCTCAAGTCGGAACTCGCCCCGATTGAGGACAGGGGGGTGCTTTTCACCGCCGGCAGCGCCCCGGAAGGGGCGACGATTGAATTTACCAGTCAGTATATTGACGACTTCGAAAATCTTCTGGAGGCCATTCCGGAGGTGCAGCATGCCTTCGTTATCGTCGGGTCACGCGCGGTGAACGAACTCATTTCCTTCTCTCAGCTCATTCCCTGGGAGGATCGGGAGCGCACGCAGATGGAAATACTCGGCGAACTGCAGCCGGAACTATCGAAAGTTACGGGCGTTCGCGCCTTCGGGAACAATCCCGGATCCTTTGGCCAAAGTGCCCGGAACAAACCAATTGAATTTGTTATTCAGACCTCTGACAGCTATGAGCAATTGGAAGAATATGTCGACCTGCTTCTGGCCGAGGCCGAAAAATTCCCGGGACTCATCAATCTCGACAGTGACCTCCGTCTCAACACGCCTCAAATCGAAGTCGACCTTGACCGCGAACGCGTCGCCGACACAAGGGCGGGCGTCCTGACTGTTGGTCGAACCCTTGAAACCCTGCTCGGCGGACGGCAGGTGACGCGGTTTAACCAGAACGGGGAACAATATGACGTCATTGTTCAGGTGGCGCCCGACGACCGGAGAACTCCCAATGACCTGAATGATATCTACGTTCGGGGTCTGAACGGCGCAATGATCCAGCTTTCCAATCTGGTAACGGTTCGCGAGACCGTGGCGCCGAAGGAATTGAACCGTTTCAACCAGTTCCGGGCGGCTACGATTACTGGCAATATCGCGCCCGGCTATTCACTGGGAGAGGGCCTTGATTTCCTCGAAACCGCCGCGCGGACAGTTCTGCCGACGACGGTGCGTTACGATTTTTCCGGCGAATCCAGAGAGTTTAAGGATGCCGGAAGCAGCCTGTTGTTTGTCTTCCTGCTGGCGCTCGCATTTATCTTCCTTGTGCTGGCGGCCCAGTTCGAGAGTTTTGCCGATCCCCTGATCATCATGCTGACTGTTCCGCTCTCGATGACCGGCGCACTTCTCGCGCTCAACCTTACCGGAGGGACACTGAACATCTATAGCCAGATCGGTCTCGTCACCCTCATCGGGCTGATCAGCAAGCACGGCATCCTCATCGTGCAGTTTGCCAACAGTCTTCAGGACCAGGGATATAATCTAAGGGACGCGGTGGTTGAAGCGGCCGTTCTCCGCCTGCGGCCGATCCTGATGACGACCAGTGCGATGGTGGCCGGCGCGATTCCCCTGGCAACCGCCATGGGGGCCGGCGCGCAGAGCCGGCAGGAAATCGGCTGGGTGATCGTCGGCGGCATGACATTCGGGACGCTCCTCACCCTGTTCGTGGTTCCCGCCGCCTACACCTTCCTTGCACGGGACCGCGCGAAAGCAAGAACATCCGAGGACAGCGAAACCGGAGCTCTCCAAAGCCCGGCGGAATAAAGAAACTATTGCCAGAGAAAATGATTGGTTGCGGGGGCAGGATTTGAACCTGCGACCTTCAGGTTATGAGCCTGACGAGCTACCGGGCTGCTCCACCCCGCGGT
>NZ_WTVA01000003.1 GCF_009882935.1 Sneathiella chungangensis | reverse complement strand
CATCCAGACCCGCCCCGTCAGCGTGACGCGGTTTATAGGCACATCATCCAATCACGTCAACGGAAATTTTTCAGTTTTTTTACAGTCTTCAATATCTTGTATAGTCCCCCGCCGAACCGCCTAGTAAATGCCCCGAAAAGCCCGTACGGCGCCCCCGGCCCGGACCGGCGGCAGCGGTTTACGGAATCACTCAGTAGGAGCGCGGCAGATCGAGTTCATGTTCGGCGAGATAGGAGAGGATGAGATTGGTCGAGATCGGCGCGATCTGGTAGAGCCGGGTTTCGCGGAATTTGCGCTCGACATCATATTCCTCGGCGAAGCCGAAACCGCCATGGGTCTGCAGGCAGGCTTCCCCCGCTGCCCAGGCGGCTTCCGAGGCCAGCATCTTCGCCATATTGGCCTCCGCCCCGCACGGATCGCCCGCGTCATAAAGCCGGCAGGCCTCCTGCACCATCAGCTTGGCCGCGCGCATATCGGCATAGGCCCGGGCGATCGGGAACTGGATGCCCTGGTTCTGCCCGATGGGCCGGCCGAAGACCTTGCGATCGCGGGCGTAATCGGAACCGGTCTTGATAAACCAGTCGGCATCGCCAAGACATTCGGAGGCGATCAATATCCGCTCCGCATTCATGCCGGTCAGGATATAGCGAAAGCCCTTCCCCTCCTCCCCGATCAGGCTGGAGGCCGGGATGCGCATGTTATCGAAGAAAACCTCGGTCGTCGCATGGTTGATCATGGTGCGGATCGGGCGGATGGTCATGCCGTTGCCCACCACCTCGCGCATATCGACGATAAAGACGGAGAGGCCGTCGGCGCGCTTCGCCACTTTCTCTTTGGGGGTCGTGCGGGCGAGCAGGATCATCAAATCGGAATATTCGGCGCGGCTGGTCCAGACTTTCTGGCCGTTGACCACATAGTCATCGCCATCGCGGACAGCCATGGTCGAGAGACTGGTGGTATCGGTCCCCGCCGTGGGCTCGGTCACGCCGAAGGCCTGCAGGCGCAGCTCCCCGCTGGCGATACCGGGGAGGTATTGTCTCCGCTGTTCCTCCGATCCGTGGCGGAGCAGCGTGCCCATGGTATACATCTGGGCATGGCAAGCGGCACCGTTGCAGCCGTTCGCATGGATCTCCTCGAGGATCGCCGAGGCGACGCTTAACGGAAGCCCCGCGCCGCCATATTCCTCCGGGATCAGGGAGGCGAGCAGCCCCGCCTCGGTAAGCGCATTGACGAATTCCGAGGGATAGGCCCGCTCCCGGTCCTTCTCCCGCCAGTAGGCGCCCGGAAAATTTTCGCACAGCTGGCGAACGGTCCGGCGGACCTCGCCGATAATATCTTCATCCATGGGATCTCTGCCTCATACCCCGTGCAGGGTGACGAAATTGTCGAATTCCTCGCGTTCCGAGACCAGTTCGTTGATCACCGCGGCCTCATCGCGATAGCCGAGCGCCATGCCGCAGAAGAGAATCTCGTCGTCCGTAAGTGAGAGATGCTCTTTCAGGGTTTGCGGCCAGCGGGCCCAGGCTTCCTGCGGGCAGGTATCGAGGCCATATTCGCGGGCGAGCAGCATGATATTCTCCATGAACATGCCGACATCCGCATATTGCCCGACCTCCATCTGCCGGTGGAGAACGAAGAAAATACCGACGGGCGCATCGAAGAAACGGAAATTCCGCGCAAGCTGCTTGAGCTTGCCCGGCGTATCCTCCCTCGGCACGCCGATCAGATCGTAGAGCTGCTGACCGACAATGCGCCGCCGGGTCCGGTAGGGGTCCACAAGCTCCGGCGGATAGACGTTATATTCGGGCGTTTCCCTGACCCCCTTCGCGAGCTTGTCCGTGACATCTTTGACAAGCGCCGTCAGGGCATCGCCCATGACCACATGCACGGTCCAGGGCTGCAGGTTGCCGCCCGACGGCGCCCGCTTCGAGATTTCGATAATCTCGCGGACGGTTTCCACCGGGACGGGCTTGTCGAGAAACTGGCGCACGGTCATGCGCGACTTGATCGCCTCAGATACTTTCAAAATACATTCCTCACGTCGTTGAAGCGCCCGAAGGGTCTAGCCGATCCTGGCGTAGCCGTTGTTGAGGACGACGATATCCCGCTCCTTCACGCGGCAGCGGAAGGACGTCACGTCCTCGTCGTGCCACATTTCGGTTTGAATCGTCTCGCCCGGATAGACCGGGGACGAGAAGCGCAGGCGCAGCGATTTCAGCTTCGCCGGATCATAGCCGCAGGCCTGCTTGACGATGGCATGACCCGCCACCCCCAGGGTGCCGAGACCATGCAGGATCGGCGCCTTGAACCCGGCCGCCGTCGCGACGCGCGGGTCCGCATGCAGCGGATTGAAATCCCCGCTCAGGCGATAGATGAGCGCCGCCTGCTTCAGGGTCGGCAGCTCGACCACGCTGTCGGGTGCGCGATCGGGCAGTTCATGGGGTTTCGGCGCCTCCACCTTCGGGCCGCCGAAGCCGCCATCACCGCGACAGAAGGTCGTGGAGGTAAGGGTCGCCAGCAGATCGCCGCTCGATTTCTCCCGCACCTCGCGGGTGGAGTACATGAGCGCGCCCTTGCCCTCCCCCTTATCAATAATCTCGGTGATCTTCGTCGTGCCGACGACCGTGCCTTCGGCGGGCAGCGGCTTGTGAATCTCGATCCCCTGCTCCCCATGCAGGACCTTCACCCAGTCGACGCCGAATTCCGGCTGTTTCAGGAAAAAGCCGGGATAGGCGAGCACCACGGCCATGGTCGGCAGGGCCAGCAGATCCTCCTCATAGGTGAAACGGAGCTGGTCCATATCGAGCGGGTCCATGGACAGCCCGACGCCGAGCGCATACAGGATCGTGTCCTTCGACGTATAGGTCTGCTCGATATCGTCGAACTTCCAGTTGATCAGCTTGTCATAATCGATCGTCATGCCGCCGCCCCCTAGACCGGATCCCAGGAGAAGACGTCGCCGGAGCGTTCCAGCGGCACCAGCGAGGATTTCACCGCCGGGCCGAAGCGCGAGGCCACGCTTTCCGGCGTCCAGCCATCGGAGGTCTGCAGGTTGCGGATCGGGCGCGGCTGGCTCATCAGGCAAATCTCGTTATTGCGGACAACGAAGATATTGCCGGTGATGTCGGCAGCCTGGTCGGAGAGAAGATAGACGGCGAGCGGCGCGATTTTCTCCGGCGTCATCTGCTGGATCTTGGCAACCCGTTCGCGTTCGGCATCCGTGCCTTGCGGGATCGTTCCAATCAGGCGCGACCAGGCAAAGGGAGAAATGCAGTTCGACCGCACGTTAAAGCGCGACATATCAAGCGCGATGGAGCGCGACAGCCCGGCGATGCCGAGCTTGGCCGCCGCATAGTTCGCCTGCCCGAAATTGCCGATCAGGCCCGAGGTCGAGGTCATATGCACCATGGAGCCGCTCTGCTGCTCGCGCAGATAGGGGGCGGCGGCGCGGGCGACGTTGAAGCTGCCCTTGAGGTGAACGGAGATGACGGCGTCGAATTCCTCCTCGCTCATCTTGTGGAAGATGACGTCGCGCAGGATACCGGCGTTGTTGACGACACAGTCGATGCGACCGAATTCCCGCCGCGCGGTTTCGATCATCTCGCCGGCATCGTCGGATTTTGCGACATTGCCGAAATTGGCGATGGCTTCCCCGCCGGCATCGGTGATGGTTTTTACGACCTCAAGCGCCGGCACCTGATCGGCCCCCTCGCCCTGTTCCGTGCCGCCCAGGTCATTGACGACGACCTTCGCGCCATACTCTGCGCACATGATGGCGATCCCGCGGCCGACACCCCGGCCCGCACCCGTTACCACCACTACTTTTCCCGCAAGCATATCGTGATCAGACATTTCTTATCCTTTTGTTGTTTATTCTTGTTGTTGTTTTTTCTTGTTTATTGCCGATCTCCAGGATTGATCCCAGCGTCCTTGCGCCCGATTATAAGCATCGCCCCCCCGCCGTCGACAAAAAAATGAGCCGCCCGGGGCTGGCCAGGCGGCGGTGCAGGTGGCGGTGCGAAGGGCAGGCTATTTCTTGGCGGCCTTGGCGAGCGACTGCAGCGCCGAGGAAGCGACGACCTTGCGCTCATTGGCATAGGCCTCGTGGTTCTTCTCGATATCCTTGAGGCTGTAATAATAATTCACCAAGAGCCCGGCGGACTGCGCAAGACCGTTCGGCGAGGTATCGCCGAGCCAGTTGAGCTGCTCAAGCCGCGCGCCGTTGCCAAGATGGAATCGCGTCACCGGATCGAGCGGACGCTCGCCGCTTTTCTCGTTGATCAGGTAATGGGCGCAGAGATGTTCGAGCGGTTCGCGGATGTCCTCGACGACCTCCGGCTTGTTCGGCCAGTCGGGATCGCTGATCGCCTTGCGGACGGCGTTGACATCCTTGAAATGCATGCCGGCAACCGCGCCCTTGACGCCGGTCAGCCACCGCAGGAAGCCGGGGATCGGCGACAGGGTCGCGAAATGCCTGAGGTTCGGCAGCTCCGCCGAGAGTTCCGCCACCACCTGCTTGATCAGGAAATTGCCGAAGCTGATGCCCTTGAGACCGTCCTGGCAGTTGCTGATGGAATAGAAAATCGCCGTATCGGCCTTGGTCGGATCGCCCCGCTCCCCCTCCCGCGAGAGCAGCGGCGGAATCGCCGAGGCGAGACCCTTCACGAGCGCGACCTCGACGAAGATCAGCGGCTCATCGGGGAGCGCCGGATGGAAGAAGGCGAAGCAGCGTCGGTCCTTATCCAGCCGGCGGCGCAGATCGTCCCATCCCTCGATCTCGTGTACGGCCTCATATTCGATCAGCTTTTCAAGAACCACGGCCGGGGTGCGCCAGGAAATCCGCTCCAGCGAGAGAAAGCCGCGATTGAACCAGGAGCTGAGCAAATGCTGCAGATCGCTGTCCACGGCCTTGAGCTCGGGTTTCTTGCGCAGCAGGCCGACAAGGAACTTGCGCATGGCGACGATCGCCGCGGTGCCGCCCGGCGCGAAATTGATCCGCCGCATCAGTTCCTGGCGCGGCGCCTCAATCGCATCGGCCAGCAGACGGTAATTGTCCGCGCTTGGCTCTTTATGATAGGTCGCGACGGCCTTCTCGATTTTCTTCTGGTCCGGCGCCATCTCCTCGCTCAGAAATTTGAAAAAATTGAGTTTTTCCTCGTCAATCAGGACGTTCCAGGCCTCCACCACCTCGCGGGCAAGCGCCATGCCCGACGCCTCGCCCTTCTGGGTCAGCAAGTCCCGGCACAGCCCCTCGATGCTGTGGCTCCGTTTCTTGCCGCCGCGCAGGTCGAGAAGCTCGCGTCCGGTATCCGCAATCGAATTGAAAAACTGAGAAACAAACGTCGGTGCCATATTTCATTCTATCCCATAATTTTTTCCGGCAACCAGGTCGCGATCTCCGGAAAGAAGCACAATATTACGATCCCCACGATCATGCAGAGCATGAATGGCAGGGCCCCTCTAAGGATCGTCGGCAGGGATATCCCCGGCGCAATCCCGTTGATGACATACAGGTTCAAACCCACTGGCGGGGTGATCAGACCTATTTCCATATTTATGGTCAGGATCACCGCAAACCAATAGGGATCGAATCCCGCATTGATAATAATGGGGAGCAATATTGGCGCTGTCATGACAATGACGGCAACGGGCGGTAAAAAAAATCCGGCGACGAGCAGAAAGACGTTGATCATCGCCATCAGCACCCATTTATTGACGTCGAGTGCGGCGATATATTCGGCGACCGACTGGGTGACGAAGAGGCTGGAGAGGGTATAGGAGAACAGCGCCGAGGCACCGATGATCATCAGGATCATGACGCTTTCGCGGGTCGAGCTGCTGAGGATTTCCCAGATTTTTTTCGGCTGCACGATCCGGTAGATCACCGCGACCAGCAGCAGGCAGAAAAAGGCGCCGACGCCCGCGGCCTCCGACGGCGTCGCCACGCCGCCATAGAGCACGAAGAGGATGCCGACGACGATCGCAAGGAACGGCAGCACGCGCGGCAGGATCTCGAATTTCTGCCGCCAGGAGAAAGAGCCGATCTTGTCGCGGAAGTCATAGCCGCTCCGCCAGGCGAAGAAAATCGCCCAGGCCATGAACAGCGCCGTCAGGAGGACGCCCGGAAAGACGCCCGCAAGGAACAGCCGGCCGATCGAGGTTTCGGTGGCAATGCCATAGACGATCATGGTGACCGACGGCGGGATCAGGATGCCAAGCGTGCCGCCCGCCGCGATCGATCCGGCGGCGAGGCTGTCGGGATAGCCGCGCTTCTGCATCTCCGGGATGCCCATCTTGCCGATGGCGGCGCAGGTCGCGGGCGAGGATCCGCTGAGCGCCGCGAAGACGGAGCAGGCGCCGATATTGGAGATGATCAGGCCGCCCGGCACCCGGGTCAGCCAGCGATCGAGCGCCTCGAACAGGTCTTTCCCCGCCGGAGAGGAGGCAACCGCCGCCCCCATGACAATGAACATCGGGATCGAGACAAGGGAAAATTCGCCGATCCCGGCAAAGAAGGTTTCCGCGACCACGCCAAGGCTGTCAAATCCCTCAAACAGGACAAGGAACAGGAAGGAAACGAAGCCGAGGCCGAAGGCAACCGGAATGCCCGTCGCCAGAAGCAGGACGACGGCAATCGCCGCCAGGATGCCGATTACGAGAGGATCCATGGTCAGTCTCCCCCCACGATATGGCCGGCGGCGATGTCCGGGGTTTTCAAATCGAAGGCAATGCCGATGATTTCCGCGACATACTGCACGCAGAGAAGCGCCATCCCGAAGGCCATCGGGAGATAGGCAATCCAGAGCGGCAGCTCCCAGACCGTATCGGTAACCCATCCGCCCTCGATCGCGTCCATCAACAGGAGATAGCCCTGCCAGGCCAGCCCGGCGCAGAACAGGAGCGCGATCAGCGAGGCGATAATCGCCATCGCCTTCTTCGGTCCCGGCGCAAGATAATGCGGCAGCAAATCAACATTCACATGGCCCTTGACCAACAGGACATAGGGCGCGCCGAGAAAGGTGGCGGCGACAATCACATAGGTGACATATTCCGTTTGCCAGACGGTCGATTCATTGAGGAAATAGCGCAGAACCACCATCTGGCAGACGACAAAAATGGCGGAGGTGACAAGCAGAGCGGCCATGATACCGAAAAATTTCGACACCGCATCGATGGCGTTCAGTAAAGAAGACATGTGCGCCCCCTAAAAACAGTAAAAAAAATGCTCCCGGCGCGATGATCAAAGGCGCCGGGAGCTAGCGGTGGCTTATTCGACGGAGAGCGCTTTCTTGATCAGCACGTCGCCGCCTTTGACATTTTCCGAGAAGCTCTTGTAGGAGGTCTCGTTGGCGATTTCGCGCCAGGCCTGCGCCTGCTCCGGCGTCATTGATACGACTTCAACGCCCGCATCCTTGTAAACCTGAACCAGCTTGTCATCGAGGCCCTTGGCGGCATCGAAGAAATAATCCTCCGCGACCTTGCCGGCGGCCATCAGCGCATCTTGCTGTTCCTTGGTCAGCTTGTCGAAGCTCTTCTTCGACATCAGGATCGGCTCATACATGAACCAGAGCGCATTCTCGCCGGGCGCCGTCAGGCATTTCACCTGCTCATACAGCCGGTAGGAGACGAAGCTGCCCGAGCTGGTGTTCGCCGCATCGAGAACGCCGGTCTGCATGCCGTTGTAGATTTCCGAGCTCGGCATCGAGGCGATCGAGGCCCCGGCCCCGACCAGCATCTGCTCGAACGCCTTGCCGGCCGCGCGGGTCACCTGCCCCTGCATGGTTTCCGGACCGAGGATGCAGGTCTTCTTGGAGGCAAATCCACCAGCGAGCCAGGCATCGGAGAGCACAACGACGCCGGAGTCATTGATGATTTTCTTGATGTCATCCATGAACGGCGATGTATTGAGCCGCTTGGCATGCTCGTGATTCTTGACGAGGCCCGGCATCAACGTCGCGTCGAATTCCGGATGACGGCCCGCCGCATAGGAGAGCGGAAAGGCGGAAATATCGAGAAGCCCCTTTTCCATGGCGCCCCACTGTTCCTTCGCTTTGTACAGGCTCTGTCCCGGATAGACCTTGATGTCGATGCCGACATCGGCCTTGGCGACTTCCTTGGCGATGATCTGGACCATCTCGTCCCGCACGTCGCCCTTGCCGCCCGGCCACTGGTGCGATGCCTTTAATGTTTCCGCCGAGGCCGGCACGGCCGCCGCGCCAAGACCGAATGCGAGGGCCATAGAAACGCCCACCAGTCCTTTAGAAAATGCTTTCATAATCGTCCTCCCGTAATGCAGGCTAGGGTCGCCTGCGGATTTTTTCTGTTGTTACGTCCCGCATGAACCCGGTCGGGTTTTGGCATGCTTGCGCGTGATAGTATGGGAGAATTTTATTCTTGTATACAAAAAATTGTTTCGTGCGCACAAGAATGGTGGTAAGGTCCCCGGACCAATCAACCAGGCGGATTTTTCATGACGTCACGCGCAAACGAGATACTCCCTGTGCTAGAACAGGACATCGTCACCGGGGCCCTGAAACCGGGCACGCGGCTCGACGAGACGATCCTCGCCGCGAAATTCGGGGTCTCCCGGACACCGATCCGCGAGGCGCTCAACCGGCTGTCGGCCTCGGGGCTGGTCGAGATCCGGCCCCGCCGCGGCGCCATTGTCGCCGCCATTTCGCTGCAGGACCTGATGAATATGTTCGAGGTCATGGCCGATCTCGAGGCGCTCTGCGCCCGTCTTGCGGCGCGGCGCATCACACCGGCGGAAAAGACGGAACTGCTGGCCGCGCATGTGGCCTGCGACGCGCTCTCGGCGACCGACCGGTTCGATGACTATTACGAACTCAACCTTAATCTGCACGACCTGATCTACAAGGCCAGCCACAATGCCTTCCTTGAGAAGCAGGTGCGCGAGCTGCGTCGGCGGCTGTCCCCGCACCGGCGGCTGCAGGTCCGCATCCCCGGCCGTATTGGCTCCTCGTCAGAGGAGCATGGTGCGCTGGTTGATGCCATTATCAAGGGCGATTCCGCCCTTGCGGAAAAGCTGACCCGCGATCATGTCGCCATCCAGGGCGAACGCTTCACGGATTTTCTCTCCACCCTCCCCTCCCAATATCTTCAGGCATCAGCCTGACGCGATTTAAAGAACGATCATGACAAACCATAATCTGTACAGCCTGTTCGAGGCCCGCTTTCCCGCCGACAAATCACAAACCGCGTTCGAGGGACCGGATATCGCGACCTACAGCTTTCAGGAGATAACCGACGGCGCCGCCCGGATCGCGGGGCTGCTCACCGCTGCCGGCGCCGTGCCGGGCGACCGTGTTGCCGTGCAGGTCGGCAAGACGGTGGAGGCGGTCATCCTTTATCTCGCCTGCCTCAAGGCGGGGCTTGTCTATCTGCCGCTGAATACCGCCTATAAATCGGCGGAGATCGAGTATTTCATCACCGATTCCGAACCGGCCGTCGTCGTCTGCGACCCCGCCTCCTTCGAAGAAATCAGCGCCGTTGCGACCAAGGCCGGGGTCAGGAAGGTTTTCACCCTCGATACCGACGGCAAGGGCAGCCTGATCGAGGAGTCCAGGGGGCTTCCCACTAACATCGAGACGGTCGCGCGCGCCGGTGATGACCTCGCCGCGATCCTCTATACCTCCGGCACCACGGGCCGATCGAAGGGCGCCATGCTGACCCATGACAATCTCGCCTCGAACGCGCGGACACTGCATAAATACTGGCATTTCGAGGAGGGCGACGTGCTGCTCCATGCCCTGCCGATCTTCCATGTGCACGGGCTGTTCGTTGCGCTTCATTGCGCCTTTTTGAGCGGCGCGAAAGTGATCTATCTCAAAAAATTCGATCCCGCCGAGGTGCTGGCCAACCTGCCGCGCGCGACCGTCTTCATGGGGGTGCCGACCTTCTATGTCCGGCTGCTCTCCGATCCCGGTTTCACCAAAGAGACCTGCCGCAATATGCGTCTCTTCACCGCCGGGTCCGCGCCGCTGCTGGAGGAAACCTTCAACGCTTTTCGCGAGCGCACGGGCCATGTCATCCTCGAACGCTACGGCATGACCGAGGCCGGGATGATCACCTCCAACCCCTATGACGGGGAGAGGAAGGCGGGCACGGTCGGCTTCCCGCTTGATAACGAGGTGCGCATCACCGGCGAGGATGGCGCGGTTCTCAAGGACGGCGAAATCGGCATTCTCGAGATCAAGGGCCCGAATGTATTCAAGGGCTACTGGCGGATGCCGGAGAAGACGGCCGCGGAATTCCGCGCCGATGGCTATTTCATCACCGGCGATATGTGCCAGAAGGGCGAGGATGGCTATTACCGCATCGTCGGCCGCTCGAAGGACCTGATCATTTCCGGCGGCTATAACGTCTATCCGAAGGAGATCGAGAGCTTCATCGACGAAATGCCGGGGGTCGAGGAAAGCGCCGTCGTGGGCCGCCCGCATCCGGATTTCGGCGAGGCCGTCGTCGCCTTCGTCGTGCCCGACGGCACGGCAGAGGTCAGCGCCGCGGACGTGACCGGATATATCAAGGAAAAGCTGGCGAATTTCAAGGTGCCGAAACAGGTCTATATTGTTGACGCCCTGCCGCGCAATACCATGGGGAAAGTGCAGAAAAACCAGCTGCGCGACCGTGCGGTGGCGGACGGCTAAGGGCGCGCCGCCTTCAGGCTTCCTGGCGTTTCAGATAGGCGTTTACCTTGGCGCGGTTGCCGCAGGTCGACATCGAGCACCAGCGGCGGCGGCCGTTGCGCGACTGGTTGACGAAATAAAGGTCGCAATCGTCACCGGCGCAGGCGCGGGTCTTCTCCACATGATCCGAGGTGAGGAAATCGGCGATGTCATGGATGATCGGGAACATCAGCTTTTCCGGCCCGTTCTCGTCGATCACGGTTTTCAGCTCCATCCCCGCCTCGGTCGGCTGGACCTTGTGGTAGCTCTTGAAATCGGCGAGCCGCCGGTTGATATCCTCGAAAAAGTCGGTGCTGACGGGCCAGCCTTCCGCGACATCGGTGAGCACCTTGCGGAAGGTATGGCGCAGATCGACGAGGGTTTCGACGACCTTCTGGCAGCGCGCCGGATTCTGGAAATGGAACATATGCAGATCGGACGCCTCGTCCTCATGCAGCAGGTGATGGGATTTCATGAAGGTGAGCAGATCCTCGAAACTGCTGATCCCTTCCCGATCCCGGCCAACCCGTTTGTAACTATTGGCAAAGTCGATGGCAAGCCGGCCACCGAGCGTATAAAAGCCTTCTCTATTTACAACTCCAGATTTCACAAGAGCATCTATCCGCGCCACAAATCTTCCCCGTCTCTTCTTCAATCGGTGTCACAAAACAATAATATACCGATATTTTATAGTTTACTAGTTTGATTAAGGTCAATAGTTAGATATTTCATATCGTAAAATTCATATATTGGATGATAAAAGAATTACAATATATTATTTTATATAGAATTTTATCGATTTAACCGGAAAGGAATTATCCGGCCGGGCCTTCCCATTCCCTGTTTTTTTATGACAATCAATCCTGCTGAAGGGCAAGAGGTTAGCGGCAGAATCCGGCAAAATTGTGAAATTGCCGAAAAATACCGGTTCAGGAGGTGAATACCAAAGGTTGCAAACAGCCGCAGCGTTGCAGTATTCCCTCAAGTTCTTGACGCTCCGTCGTTTTTTCAAGCCGGCTGCGCAGAACCTGGAGGGATTTTGCCGCATATTTCGATATCTGCTGCGAGAATTCCTGGTCCCTGAGCGTCATCGAGAAATCCTCCCGCCCGGCCCTCACCGCCTGTTCATTGGCCTCGCTCCAGGGCAGGTAGATCGCGCCGATCTCCGTCTTCAGCAGCGGCTCCAGCGTCGGCGCGAGCGCCGTCCAGTCCTCGAACACGCCGCCGTCCTCCGGCATCAGCATCCGGTCGATCCAGTCGGTGATGCGCGCATATTGCTGGCGGATGATCTTCTCTGTCGTCGGCTGCTGCAGGCAGCAATAGAGCTGTCCGAACAGTCCGAAATCGGCGAGCGCCGGGCGGCCGCCGAACAGATAGCGCCGTCCCGCGAGATGGGCATCCAGCAGCGCCAGCAGGTTGTCGAACGACGCCTCGATCACCGGTTTTGTCTGCTCGCTCGAGCCGACGAAGCGCAGGCGCGGTACCATGCGCTTGCGGATGGTGTCGGAGAGCTGATCGATGGCCTCCCGTTCGCCGTTCGGCATCGATGCCCGGGCGATGCCGCTGGCCACCGCCTCCTGATCCTCCGGCCGCCACCAGCGGTAATGGAACATCGGCTTGTTCACCCATTCATCCGCATAATCCTCGATCAGGCAGGACAGATAGGCGAGCGCCGGATCGTCCGGCTGCAGGGCCGGCGCGGGATAGGTTTTTTCGAAGGTCTCGATGATCGGCGTTGAATCCTGCCAGACCTTGCCGCTCGGCCCCAGAATCAGCGGGATCAGGGGCAGCTTGGCATGTTTCTGGAATTCCGCCTGGTTGTCGAGGGTGCGCGGCCGCCATTCATGGGGAATCTGCTTGTAGCGGAAATAGGAGCGGACCTTGACGGAGAAGGGCGAAAACTCCGAACCGAAGATGACATATTGTTGATCCGACATTGTTTTTTCCTTCTTTTATTCCCCCATGCGGGCGCAAAATTATTCGCGAATCCGGCTGTCTCTGTTATAAACTCTGTAACGACAAAAAGGAAAGCGACAGACATGAATATACCGGGATTTTTCTCCGCCACCTACTCCGAGGCCCGCACCAAATTCCTCGAGGCCTGCCGCGAGCGCGGCCTCAAGGTCGATAACTATCTGAATGACCGGGCGAAAGGCGCCGAGGGCGAGGATCTCTACATGGACGTGGCGCGGATCGGACCGGCCGGCGCCTCCAAGGTGCTGTTCATCTCTTCCGCGACCCATGGCGGCGAAGGTTTCTGCGGCTCCGGCGTGCAGGTCGGTATGCTGAAGAACGATATGTTCAACGCGCTGCCCGACGATACCGCCGTCGTCTTGATCCATGCCATCAACCCCTATGGCTTTTCCCATGTCCGCCGGGTCAATGAGGATAATATTGATCTCAACCGCAATTTCCTCGATTTCGCGGCGGGCCTGCCCGAAAACGCAGAATATAGCGAGGTTCACCCCTATCTCATTCCCGATGACTGGGACGGCCCGGCGCGCGCGGCGGCCGATGCGGCCATCCAGGATTATATCGCGAAGAAGGGCCTGCCGACCTTCCAGGCGGCGGTGACCGGCGGCCAGCATGTCCATGCCGACGGGCTGTTCTTCGGCGGATTCGAGCCGTCCTGGACCAACAAGACCCTGCGCGCGGTGGTGAAGACACATGCGGGCGATGCCCGGCATCTCGCCCTGCTCGATTTCCATACCGGCCTTGGCCCCTACGGCCATGGGGAGCTGATCTATGTCGGCAATCCGGCGGGCCTGCCACGCGCCAAGACCTGGTATGGCGAGGATGTCACCTCGCCGGAGGCCGGTACCTCCACCTCCGCCATTGTCCGCGGCACCATCGATGTCGGCGTCTGCGAGAGCGCACCGAAGGCGAGCCATACCTGCGTCGCCATCGAATATGGCACCATTCCGGTGCTTGAGGTGCTGAATGCGCTGCGCGCCGATAACTGGCTGTATCTGAAGGGCGATGTCGACTCCGAGCAGGGCAAGGCCATCAAGAAGCAGGTCCGCGACGCCTTCTATTGCGATGCGGACGACTGGAAGAACATGATCTGGGAGCGCGGGACGAGCGTTGTCGGCATGGCTCTTGACGGGCTCGAAAAGGCAAAATGACGGCGGCGCTGCGGGTCCGGACGGACGATCTGCGATCGGTGGAAATCATTGCGCTGCTGCAGGCGCATCTCGCCCTCATGCGCTCCCTCTCGCCGCCGGAAAGCGTTCATGCCCTCGATCTTGACGGTCTGCGCGCGGCGAACATTACCTTCTGGCGGGCGGAGCAGGACGGAGAGCTTCTCGGCTGCGGCGCCCTCAAGGAACTCGATCCGAAGACCGGTGAGATCAAGTCGATGCATACCGCCGAGGCGCATCGCGGCAAGGGCGTCGCCGCGGCGTTGCTGGCCATGGCCATCTCGACGGCACGGGGGCGTGGCTATGACGCGCTTTACCTCGAAACCGGATCGCAGCCGGGATTTCAGGCGGCGCGGAGTTTTTATGCCCGGCACGGCTTCACCCCATGCGCGCCGTTCGCCGATTATACCGACGATCCGGCCAGCTATTTTATGACATTGCGGCTTTAGCGTTCATATTTAGGGACGACATATTTTCGACCGTAGCACCAAGATGGCTATTGAATTATTTCATTAAATCTACCAACTATAAAATATCACCAATATCATAGAAAATTGGGCAAGTAAGGTAATGCGCCGACACTACCTTTCCTATCTTTCAAATAAATTTGTTTCTTGAATAAATGGAGTTTATTTATGGCTGCAAGAGATAGATTCACAATTAATATAACTTGTAATTCATGCGGAAATGAAGGTGAAGCAGAAGCTTCTGAAAATGATTATCCATTTATGCGGCATCCAGGTTTCAGATTTGACGCGTTACCCGAAGGGATTATAGTAATAAAAGAGGATAATTTTCGAGCAAAAACCGTTTTGAAATGTCAGTGTGGAAATGAAATTAGTCCGTAAACTATAAGTGGTAATTAACGGTTAAATATTATCCCCCATTTCGTGTAAAATAGTTGAACTTATCTCTCGACGACCTCCAGCCCTTCGTGGGAGAGCTGGTCGAGGCGCGGCATCAAATCGAGAAGCTCGCGCGTATAGGCGGCCGTCGGACGCTCGAACAGGTCCTCCGTCGCCGATACTTCCACAAGCTTGCCCTGCTTCATCACCCCGACCCGGTCGCACATCTGGCGGATCACCGGCAGGTCATGGCTGATGAACAGCATGGTGAGGCCGAGTTCCTCCTGCAAATCCTTGAGGAGATTGAGGATCTGCGCCTGGATCGAGACATCGAGCGCCGAGGTCGGCTCATCGCAGATGAGGAAGCGCGGCCGCGTCGCAAGCGCCCGGGCGATCGAAATCCGCTGCCGCTGCCCGCCGGAAAATTCATGCGGGAAGCGGACCGACGCGCGGGCGCCGAGGCCCACATGATCAAGCAGGTCATTGACGATCTGCTCGACCTCGCGGTTGGAGGTTGCGAGCTTGTGAAAGCGGATCGGCTCGGCGATGATGTCCATCACCCGCATCCGCCCGTTGAGCGAGGAGAACGGGTCCTGGAAGATCATCTGCATCTGGCGGCGGAAATAGTCCCGCTCGGTCTCCGACTTGATCTTGGTGAGGTCCGTGCCGGCGAAATTCACCTCGCCCGCGGCCGGCTTGTAGAGACTGCAGATCATCCGCGCGACGGTGGATTTGCCGCTGCCGCTCTCGCCGACGAGGCCGAAAACCTCGCCCTCCGCAATATCGAAGGAGACGTCATCGACCGCATTGAAGGAAACCCGGTTGCGCTTGAGAAAGGCCGGCCGGGTCACGAAGGTCATGACGAGATTCTTGAGGCTGAGGAGCGGGCCGTCGACCGCCTCGAAATCGCGATGGCGGCCGAGCCAGTGGGTCGACAGATCGATATTCTTCGGCCGCTCGCTCTCTGCCTCGATATAATTGACCATCGGAAAGCGTTTGAGGCGGACATCGGGGCGCGGCACGGCGCTGATCAGGCTCTGGGTATAGGGATGGTCGGGATTGCCGAGGATCTTGGCGGTCGTCCCCTCCTCCACCAGCTTGCCGTGATACATCACCGCCACGCGGTCGGTGATATCGGCGATCACGCCCATGTCATGGGTAATGATCAGCATGCCGACCTTCTTGTCCTTGCACAGGCGGCGCATGAGCTCGAGGATCTGCGCCTGGATCGAGACGTCGAGTGCCGTCGTCGGCTCGTCGGCGATGATGACCTCCGGCTCCGCGCAGAGGGCGAGCGCGATCACCACACGCTGGCGCATGCCGCCCGAAAACTGGTGCGGATAGTTCTTGATGCGGTTTTCAGGGTCGGGAATGCCGACCTGGCGCAACAGATCGACCGCGCGTTCCTGCGATTTCTTCTCGCCGAGCTTGAGATGCAGGTCGATGGTCTCGACAAGCTGCTGCTCGATCGTTTGCAGCGGATCGAGAGAGGTGAGCGGATCCTGGAAGATCATGCCGATACGGCGGCCGCGGATCTTGCGCTTGGCTTCCGGGCTCAAGGTATCGATCTGCTCGGATTTCAGCAGGACATGCCCGCCCGTCATTTCTCCCGGCGGCTCGAGGAGGCCGATGACCGCATTGCCGATGGTCGATTTGCCCGCGCCACTCTCCCCGACGACGCCCAGCACCTCGCCCGGCTGCACCGTCAGGGTTACGTCATCAACGGCAATGACCGTGCCGTGCCGGCTCGGGAATTCGATCCGCAGGTTGTTGATATTCAGTAAGTCCATGGCCATCCCTAGCGCAGCTTCGGGTTCAGGGCGTCGCGCATCCAGTCGCCCAGCAGATTGACGGCGAGCACCAGCACCACCAGGGTGATGCCCGGGAAGATCGTGATCCACCAGTCGCCGGAGAACAGATATTCATTGCCGATACGGATCAGGGTGCCGAGCGACGGCGTCGTCGGCGGCACGCCCACGCCGAGGAAGGACAGCGTCGCCTCGGTAATGATCGCGATGGCGAGATGAATGGTGGCGATCACCATCACCGGCCCCATTACATTGGGCAGGATATGACGGCGCAGGATCGTCGCCGGGCGAATGCCGATCACCCGGGCGGCCTGCACATATTCCTTGTTCTTCTCCACCAGGGTGGAGCCGCGCACCGTCCGCGCATACTGCACCCAGCCGGAGACGCCAATGGCGAATATCAGCACATAGATGGAGATATCCGCATGCAGTTCCTTGGGGACAATTCCGCGCGCAACGCCATCGATCAGCAGCGCGATGAGGATGGCGGGAAAGGAGAGCTGGATATCGGCAATGCGCATGATGAAGGCATCGGTCCGGCCACCGACATAGCCGCTGATCAGCCCGAGGGCGATGCCGACGACCATCGAGAAGATGACCGAGGAAAAGCCGACCATCAGCGAGATCCGCGCGCCGTAAAGAATGGTTGAGAGGATATCCCGTCCCTGGTCATCGGTGCCGAGCAGGAACTTCGGATCGCCGAAGGATTGCCAGGCCGGTGGCAGGCTCGCGTCCATGATGTCGATGGCGGCGAGATTGAACGGATCATGGGGCGCGATCAACGGCGCGAAAATGGCCGCGAGGATCATCCCGACCGTGACAATAAACGACAGGATCGCAACCGGATTTCTGGAAAAGCTGTACCAGATATCGCTGCTGAAAATGCGTTCCAGCCGGGATTTTTCGATTTGCTGAATATTTTCCGTCATTGCCCGTCCCTCACGCCGCGCTGTCTGCGCGCAGGCGCGGATCAACGGTGAAATAAAGGATATCGACAATCATATTGATGACGACGAAGAAGAAGGCGATCAGCACCAGATAGGCCGCCATGATGGGAATATCCACATCGGACACCGCCTGGATAAAGAGAAGCCCCATGCCCGGCCATTGAAACACGCTTTCGGTAATGATGGCGAAGGCGATCAGCGCGCCGAGCTGAAGCCCCGTCACGGTAATCACCGGCACCAGCGTGTTTTTCAGCGCATGCTTGAAATGCACCGACCGGTCCGGCAGGCCGCGCGCGCGGGCGAATTTGATAAAGTCGGTCCGGAGAACCTCCAGCATTTCGGCGCGCACCAGCCGCATGATCAGGGTCATCTGGAACAGCGCCAGCGTGATCGAGGGAAGGATCAGGGATTTGATGCCCGAGGCGGTCAGGAATCCCGTCGTCCACCAGCCGATCGCCACCACATCTCCGCGCCCGAAGGTGGGTAGCCATCGCAAGATGACGCCGAACAGGAGAATAAGGAGAATACCGATCAGGAAGGTCGGCAGCGACACCCCGACAAGGGATAACGTCATGATCCCCTTGGAGATCAGCCCCTTGCCCTTGAGCGCCGTATAGACGCCGAGCGGGATACCGACCACCAGCGTCAGCACCGCGGCCACGAAGGAAAGTTCCAGCGTCGCCGACAGCCGCGCCTTGATCAGCGTGCTGACCGGCTCGCGATATTTATAGGAGATGCCGAAATCGCCTTCGGCGGCATGCAGCGCAAAGCGCCCGAACTGCACGAAGAAGGGATCGTTGAGGCCGAGCCGTTCGGCAAGCGCTTCGCGCTCCTCCTGTGTCGTGTCCTGCCCCACCATGTTATTGATGGGATCGCCGATAAAGCGGAACATCGAGAACGCGATCAACGCGACTGCCAACATGACGACAATGGATTGCAGCAATCGCTTGAATATAAAGGAAATCATTTATTTATCACCGTGGGAACGGAGAAAAAGTGAAGGCCCGCTCGGTTGAGCGGGCCCTCTGACTCTGGATTTAGTGAACGACGACGTAACGGTAGTCGAGCGCGTTATCCGCACGCTGGTTGACGGTCACGCCATCGCTGACACCCCAGGAGAGCGGCTGCTGATGGATCGGCAGGTAGCCAACTTCGTCCTTAAGGATCGTGAAGGCTTCCTCGATCATCGCATTACGCTTGTCCTGATCGGTCTCGCTGCCGATGGCGGCGGTCAGTTCGTCAACCTTCGCATTGCAGTAGTTGCCGAGGTTGAACAGGCCGCGCTTGGTTTCCTTGTTCTGACAGACGATCAGCGAGGAAAGAGCATTTTCCGCGTCCATCGTGCCGGGAGTCCAGCCAAGCAGGTAGAAGCTCGTATCATAGCCACCGGTTTCCAGCACCTTGCCGAAATATTTCGACTTCGGCTGGGCCAGCAGATCGACCTTCACGCCAACTTTCGCCAGCATCGAGGTAACCGCCTGACAGATCTTCTCGTCATTGACATAGCGGTTGTTCGGGCAGTCCATGGTCACTTCAAAGCCATCCGGATATCCGGCTTCGGCCAGCAGCTTCTTGGACATTTCCGGATCGAAGCTGTAGGGCGTGTTGAGCTCCGGAACAAAGCCGTTGATCTGCGGAGCCACCATCTCGCCGGTCGGCGTTGCCGCTCCGCGCATCACTTTTTCCTTGATGGCGTCCAGATTGATGGCATGGGCGAAGGCCGCGCGGACGCGCTGGTCCTTGAACGGGTTCTTGCCCTTGACGTTGGAATAGAGAAGCTCATCGCGCATCTGGTCCATGCCGAGGAAGATCGTGCGGGCTTCCGGACCGGCCAGAGCCTTCACGCCCTTCGCCGCATCGAGACGTTCCCAGTCCTGAACCGGAACCGGATAGACGAGATCCACTTCACCGGAAATCAGGGCCGCAACGCGGGTCGGGGCTTCCTTGATTGGCGTGAAGATCACTTCCGTCACATTCGTCGGAATGTCCTTGTTCCAGTATCCCTCATTACGCTTCATGACGGTCTTGATGTCCGCCTGATGGCTTTCCACCATGAAGGGGCCGGTGCCGTTGGCATTGAGGTTGGCGTAGTTGCCCTTGTCGTCACCGGTGGCGCTGGTCGCATTGGTCGAGCCATGCTCTTCCGACCATTCCTTGTCCATGATGTAGAGGAAGGCGAGATCGCGCACGAGGATCGGGTTCGGTGCCGGGGTTTCGGCGATGATGGTGTAATCATCGACCTTGGTGATCTTGCTGATCGCCGCGCCGCGGACTTTCTGGTCGGAACCTTCCGAGCCGGCGCGCTGCCAGGAGAAGATCACGTCATCGGCGGTGAAATCCTGGCCGCCATGGAACTTGACGCCCTGACGGAGCTTGAATTCCCATGTCGTCGGCGTCAGCGTCTTCCAGGAAACGGCGAGGCCCGGGACGACATTCATCTGATCATCATAGAGAACGAGGCCTTCATAGACATTGCCGAGCGTGCCCAGCAGGAAGGATTCATTCAGTGAATGCGGATCGAGAGAACTCAAGTCCCCCTGAAACGCGAATTTAAAGGTTTTCGCCTGCACCGGGGCCGCTACCGCAAGGGCGGCGACCGCGACTGCTGCAAAGAGTCCTGTCCTAAGTTTCATGTTAACTCCCTTTGGTTTGATTACTCTATTGTTCTAAATTACCACCCAGTACGCGGGCGCTTATTCACCGTGCATTTGTTGTTTTTCTTCACGGATGCTGGCAAAGAGATTAGCGAATAGTCCAATCCCTGTCCATTGCATTCAATTTGCCTCATTGGCTGAGCCTGTCGATCAGTTTTGACATGAATTCCTCAGCCGCCTTGACCTGGGCAATGTCGATATATTCATTGGGCTGGTGGGCGACGCCGATGGAGCCCGGACCGCAGAGAACGGTCGAGAACCCCGCCTGCTGGAACTGTCCGGCCTCGGCCGCGTAGGAAACCGCGCTTGCCGTGTTCTTGCCGGTAAGCGAGCGGACCAGCATCTCCGCCTCACCGCTGTCCTCGGGATTGAGCGCCGGGACGTTCGAGCGGATTTCGGTAACAATGCTCGCCTCCGGCGCGATTTTGCGAAGGCCCGGCAGCACCTCTTCGTCGCAATGGGCGATGAAACGGTTGACGAACATCATCGGGTCATCTTCCGGAATATGCCGGATATCCCACATGAAGGAGCATTCGCGGGCGATGATATTGCCCGCCGTGCCGCCATTCACAACCCCACAGGTCAGCGTCGTATAGGGCGGGGAGAACGGGCAGTCGGCGTCGCTCCGCGCCTTGTTCTCCGCCATCATGTCGGTGATATAGCTGATCAATTTCGCGCCCACCATGACGGCGCTCACCCCATCCTCGACCAGGCTGGAATGGGCCTCCCGCCCCGTCACCGTGGTGACCAGCGTGAGGATCCCCTTATGCGCGGAGACGATATCCATCATGGTCGGCTCCCCGACGATGACGGCGCGCGGCCGCGGCAGGTTGGCGGCAATCTGCTCGATCATGCGGGGGGCGCCGATGCAGCCGACTTCCTCGTCATAGGACAGGGCGAAATGGATCGGCGAGGACAGTCCCTTCTCGATCATCTCCGGCACCTTCGAAAGGGCGATGGCCGAAAAGCTTTTCATATCGGACGTGCCGCGCCCGTAGAGGCGACCGTCCTTCTCGACGACGGTGAAGGGATCGGTGGACCAGGGCTGCCCCTCGACCGGGACGACGTCTGTATGGCCGGAGAGGACGATGCCGCCCTCGATCATCGGGCCGACCGTCGCATAGAGATTGGCTTTTGTCTTGTCGTCGTTGAATACGCGGGTGGAACTGATGCCGTGACTTTCGAGATAGTCGGCAACGAAATCGATCAGTTCCATGTTGGAATTGCGCGAGACAGTATCGAAACCGATCAGCTTGTCGATCATTTCACGGCTGGAATAATGCGTTCCCAACGGCCACCTCGCAATTGTTTGATATCAACGCAAATGGAGCATAGCCGATGATTTTACAGAAAAAAAGTGCGAAACCGTCAATTTTTCAAAAAATTGTAACTTTTTCTTCGATCAGTCTAACAACAAAAGCAGGATGCCGAAAACAATGAGGAGAATGCCCGCCGCCTCGATCCGGTTTGTCTTCTCCTTGAAGAAGAAATAGGAGGCGATGAAGGTGAACACCAGCTCGACCTGGCCCAGCGCGCGGACATAGGCGGCGTTCTGCAGGGTCATCGCGGTGAACCAGCCGACGGAGCCCAGCATCCCGGTCAGCCCGACAAGAACCGCGACGCGCCAGTTTTTCAGCACCGCCGTCAACTGGCCGGGCTCGCGGATCGGCAGGTAGATGCTCATGACGATGGTCTGGAAGAAGAGCACGCAGACAAGCGTGAAGGCCGCCTGCGCCATGGCCCCCTCCCCGCCGAGGTCAAGCGCCGCCGCACGGTAGGACACGGCGGAAACACCAAACAGCGCGCCGGACAGAAGGCCATAGCCCGCCGCCTTGCTGGTCCAGCCCGAGAAGAAATCACGGAAGGTAAAGGCACTTGAGGACATGGAAATCAGCAAGATACCAATGAAACTGATGGCGATGGCGAGGGTCGCACCCATGCCCACATGCTCGCCGAGGATGACGATGCCGAAAACCGCGGCCTGCACCGTCTCGGTCTTCGAATAGGTGGTGCCGACGGCGAAGTTCTTCAGGCTGAATAGCGCGACGAGCAGCCCGGTCGCGAGGATCTGCGTCAGCCCGCCGATGGCGGCGAACATGGCAAAGGTCCCGGTCGGCGCCGGTATGGGCAGGTCCGTGAACTGGGCGATCCCGAGAATATAAAGAAGCGCAAACGGCGCACCATAGAGAAAGCGCACATAGGTCGCCCCGCCCGTGCTGAGCCGGCCCTTGAGGGATTTCTGTAGGGCCGTGCGGACATTCTGAAAGAAGGCCGCGAAGATGGTGATGGGAATCCAGGCTTCCATAGGGGACTGCTCAAACGACTGAAGGAATTCCCTTTTTACCCGGCCTGCCGGTCCTGTCAATCGCCGCCGCGCGAATGGCAGCCATGCCAAAAGGCGCTAGTAGCTGCTCTCGACGTCGCCGAGCTCGACATAGACGGACTTCAGCTGCGTAAAATGATCGAGCGCCACGGCCGCATTTTCGCGCCCGATCCCCGACTGCTTGTAGCCGCCGAAGGGCACGCCCACGGGCGTCAGGTTATAGTTGTTGATCCAGCAGGTTCCGGCCCGCAATCTTGCCACGACCCGATGGGCGCGGGCCAGATTCTGCGTGAACACCCCGGCGGCGAGGCCGAATTCCGTATCATTGGCGCGCGCCACGACCTCATCCTCGTCGCGGAAGGTCATGATCGACATGACGGGGCCGAAAATTTCCTCGCGGCAGATACGCATGTCGTCCTGGCAGGCGGTGAAGATGGCGGGCGAGATGAAATGCCCCTTCTCGCAGCCCTTGACGGTGACCTTCTCGCCGCCCGAGACGAGATGCGCCCCCTCCTCGATCCCGAGGCGGACATATTCCATGACCTTTTCCAGATGATCGCCGCTGATCAGGGAGCCGACATGGGTCGCCGGGTCCATCGGATCGCCGATCACCATGGCCTCGGTCCGGCTTTTCAGGATGGAGACGAAGGCGTCATGGATATCCTCATGCACATAGACCCGCGTCCCGTTCGAGCAGATTTCCCCCTGTGTATAGAAATTCGCGTTCATCGCCGCCGAGACGGCGTTATGGATCTGGCTGTCCTCGAACACGATGAGCGGCGATTTGCCGCCAAGTTCCATGGTCACTTTCTTGACCGATCCCGCCGCATCGGCGAGCACCTTGCGCCCCGTCGGCACGGAGCCGGTGAAGGAAATCTTGTCGATATCCGGATGGCTGGCGATGTAATGGCCCGTCTCCCCCATGCCATGGACGACGTTGAAGACCCCCTTCGGCAGCCCCGCCTCGGTCAATATCTCGGCGAGCTTCACCGCGTTGGTCGGTGTGAGTTCGGACGGTTTGAAGATCATCGCGTTCCCGGCGGCGAGCGCCGGCGCGGTTTTCCAGCAGGCGATCTGCAGCGGATAGTTCCAGGCCCCGATCCCGGCGCAAATGCCGAGCGGTTCACGCCGTGAATAGGCGAAGGCGCCGGGGCCGAGATCGTGATGCTCCCCCTTGATATCGGCGGCGAGCCCGCCGAAGAATTCCAGCGCATCGGCGCCGCTGTCGATATCGGCCTCGGGCGCCTCGGCGATCGGCTTGCCGGTATCCTTGACCTCGATCTCGGCGAGTTCCATCCGGCGTTCGCGCAGGATTGCCGCCGCTTTCTTGAGAACCCGTCCGCGCTCGATCCCCGGCAGGGCGGACCATTCCTGAAATCCCCGCCGGGCCGCCTGCACCGCCTTTTCGATATCACGGCGGCCCGCCTGCTCCACCTCGGACAGCTTCGCGCCCGTCGCCGGGTTGTAATTTGTGAAGCTTTTGCCGGAAATCGCCTTGGCAGGCTTGCCGTCGATATAGAGTGATAGTTTTTTCGGTCTGCTCATTCCAATTCCTTATATCTGGGCCGGCATTTTCCGTTACCGCTGGCTGGTCTGCCAATTTGCCGCCCGATAGACAGGGGCGCTGCTTTTGGGAAGCGGCGCGACGCCCTTGATTTTATCCGCCAGTTTCTCCGCCATCATGATGGTTGGCGCATTCAGATTCCCGCTGGTGATATGCGGCATGATGGAGCTGTCCACCACGCGCAAATTCTCGATGCCATGCACCTTCCCCGCGCCATTGACGACGGCCTTCTCGTCGCTGCCCATCTTGCAGGTGCAGCTCGGGTGATAGGCTGTCTCGACGGTTTCGCGGACAAAGGCGTCGATCTCGGCATCGGTCTTGACCTCTGGCCCCGGCGCCAGCTCCGCCCCGCGATAGGGATCGAAACCGGCCTGCGCAAATATCTCCCGCGTCAGCTTCACCCCGTCGCGCAGTTCGCGGCGGTCCTGCTCCGTCTCGCAGTAGTTCGGCTGGAGGATTGGCGCCTCCTCGATATTCCCGCTCCGGAGCGTCATATATCCCCGGCTGGTCGAGCGCATCGGCCCGACATGGGCCTGATAGCCGTGCCGATCCGTCGGGTTGCCGCCATCATAGCGCACGGCCATGGGTAGGAAGTGATATTGCAAATTCGGATATTCGATGCCGGGCTCGCTGCGGATAAAGCCGCCCGCCTCGAAATGATTGGTCGCGCCGAGGCCCTTTTTGAACAGCATCCATTCCAGCCCGACCTTCAGTTTGGCGAGCGGCGACATCACCTTGTAGAGCGTGATCGGTTGCGTGCATTCCTGTTGCACATAAAGCTCCAGATGGTCCTGCATATTCTGCCCGACGCCGGGCAGGTCGGCAACGACGGGCAGGTCATGCTTTTTAAGCTCATCCGCCGGGCCGATGCCGGAGATCATCAGCAGATGCGGCGAATTGATCGCGCCTGCGGCCGAGATCACCTCGCGCACCGCGGTCACTTTGTGGAGGATACCGCCACGGCTGTATTCAACGCCGGTTGCCGTTGAGTTCTCAAACAGGATGCGGCGGGTGCTGGCGCCGGTCAGGATGGTCAGGTTTTTACGGTCCATTGCGGGCATCAGATAGGCGAGCGCCGTACTCCAGCGTTTGCCCTGATGCACGGTCATGTCCATGCGACCGACACCTTCCTGCTGGAACCCGTTCATATCCTCGGTGAAGGGATAGCCCGCCTGTTGCCCCGCCTCCATCCAGGCGTGATAGAGCGGGTTGTCGCAGCGCCCGACGGAGACATGGAGCGGGCCGTCGCCGCCGCGATAATCATCCGCCCCGCGATCATAGGTCTCGGCCTTTTGGAAATAGGGCAGGCAATCGGCATAGGACCAGTCCGCTAGCCCCGGATCCGCCGCCCAGCCGTCGTAATCGAGCGCATTGCCGCGCACATAGCACATGCCGTTAATGGCGGAGGAACCGCCCAGCACCTTGCCGCGCGGCCAGTAGATTTTCCGGCCGTTCAGATGTTCCTGCGGTTCGGTGTAATATTGCCAGGCGAGTTTGGGCGAATGCATGGGGTAGCTCAGGGCCGACGGCATATGGATGCGCCAGTCCCACCAGGGGCCGCGCCCGCCCGCCTCCAGCAGGAGGACGGACACTTCCGGATGCTCGCTCAGGCGGTTCGCCAGCACGGCTCCGGCAGAGCCCGCGCCGATGATCACATAGTCATACGCCTGTTGTCCCGCCATCACCGCCCGGTTTCGTCATTTGCAAAAGTAAGGGAGCCAGTATAAATGGCTCCCGTTCCCCTCCCTGTTTAAAGGGCGACGCCGATTAATACAAGTTCGCCATTGATTTCAGGCGGCGGATGCAGCGTTGAGACAGTCGCGCAGCGCCAGCGCGGCGGTCTCTAGCTCCTCCTCGCTATGGGCGTGGGAGACCTGGAAACGCAGCCGCGCCTCGCCCTCGGGCACAACGGGGAAGCCGAAACCGGTGACGAAGATGCCCTTGTCCAAAAGCTCGCCCGCGAGGCGGATGGCGGTGGCCGTCTCGCCGACGATGACCGGCACGACGGCGCTGTCGCCATCAAGCGGGCTCAAACCCAGCTCTTTCAGGCGCGCGCGGAAATTCGCCGCCTTCGCCTGCAGAGCCTCGACCCGTTCGGGATGATGTTCCAGAAGCTCCAGCGACTTGCTGCCCGCCGCCGCGACACTGGCCGGCAGCGCGTTGGAGAAGAGATGCGGGCGCGATTTCTGGATCAAAGTTTCCGTGACCGCCTTCGGTCCCGCAACGAAACCGCCCGTGCCCGCGCCCAGCGCCTTGCCGAGGGTGCCGGTGAAGATATCGATCTTGTCCATGACGCCGAAATGCTCCGCCGTGCCGTGACCGGTCGCCCCCATCACCCCGAGCCCATGGGAATCATCAAGAACGATCAGCGCGTCATATTTTTCCGCAAGCGCAACGATCTTATCGAGCGGCGCGATATCCCCTTCCATGGAGAACACCCCGTCGGTGACGATCAGCCGCGACGGCGCGTCCACATGCGCCTTAAGTTTCGCTTCCAGATCCGCCATATCGCTATGCTTATAAACACCGCGCACAACATCCTTCGCCGTCGCGCGAATGCCGTCGATCAGGCTCGCGTGATTAAGCTCATCGGAGAGGATCACATCCCCCGTCCCGCAGATTGCCGCGAACAGCCCCGTATTCACCGCCCAGCAGGAGGAATAGGTGAGCGCCGCCTCGGTCCCGTGAAAACGGGCGAGATCGGCTTCCAGGGTCTGATGCACATCCTGCGTGCCGCAGATGAAGCGCACCGAGGCCGTGCTCGCGCCATAGTGCAGCAGCGCCGCGCGCGCCGCCTCGACGACTTCGGGGTGATTGGCGAAGCCGAGATAGTCGTTGGAGGAGAGCAGCGTCACCTCGCCGTCGCCTTTGAGTTTGATGCGGTCGCTGATCGGGCTCTCGATCACCTTGAGGCGCTTGTAGGTGCCCGCCTGGTCCGCCGCGAACAGCTCGTCCGTCAGCCGTTGGAGTAATTTGTTGGTCATATCGGCAACCTTTGGTTCACATCTGCGAAATCAAGGACGATCTTGCCGCAGGCCCCCTCGTCCATCAACTCGAAACCATGGGCGAAGTCCGTCGCGGGCAAGACATGGGTAATCACCTTGTCCATGAGATCGGGATTTTTCAGCATGAAGGCCTCGACCTGATACCAGGTCTCATACATCCGCCGCCCGGTGATGCCGATCAGGCTGACCCCCTTCATCACCACCTTGGCACCGAGGTCGAGCTCGACCAGTCCGGCGGGAATGCCCAGAAGCGCAAATGTCGCGCCCGGCGCGGCGATATCGAGCGCCGCATTGAGCGCCTTGCCGTTGCCGCTCACCTCCAGTACGACTTCCGGGCCATGGCCGCCGGTGAGCGCGAGAATTTCCTCGGATGCGCCGGGATCGCGCGGGTTGACGACGAGATCGAGATCGAGGCTTTTGGCGATCGCGGCGCGGGCCTGGTTCGGCTCCTGCAGCGCAACGGTGCGCGCGCCATGCGCCTTGGCGATGGCCGCGGCAAAAAGACCGATAGGGCCGCCGCCGACAATAAGAACATTCTTCGCCGTCACCTTCGCGGTCGCGACCATATGCATGGCGTTGCCGACCGGATCGAAGACGGCGGCATGTTTGTCAGGGATCGCGTCCGGCACGCGCCAGAGATTGCTCGCGGGCACTTCCACCTGCTCGGCGAAGGCGCCGGGGCGATCGACGCCGAGAATGCTCGTTTTCTCGCAGATATGGGCATTGCCCGTGCGGCAGAAATGGCATTCCCCGCAGGCGATATGACATTCGGCGGAAACCCGGTCGCCGATCGAATAGCCGGTGACGCCCTCCCCAATCGCCGAGATGCGCCCGACGAATTCATGGCCGATGGTCATCGGCGTCTTGATCCGCCCCGCCGACCAGGCATCCCAGCTATAGATGTGATAGTCGGTGCCGCAAATGCCGGCGGCAATCACGTCCACCATGACCATGCCGCGCGCCGGTTCGCTTAAGGGTTCTTTGAACGCGGACCAGATGCCGCGGGCGGCTTCGGTTTTGGCTATTGTGAACATGGGACACCTATTTCTCTAGCAATTGGATTAAAATCCGTTATACTGTACTTCGTAAAATATATTGGATTTATTTCCTGTCAATCGGAAAAATGTCAGAACCATTAAATAATCCCCCGGCCGTGGGCGCCACCGTCAACCGCCTGCGCAAAGAGAAGCATCTCACCCTGGATCAGCTGGCCGCCGTCTGCGGCGTGTCGAAGTCGATGCTCTCGCAGATCGAGCGGAACGAGACCAACCCGACCCTGGCCACCGTCTGGCGGCTGGCCGAGGCGCTTGGCGTCACCATCGACGATATCGTGCGCGGCGATGACCCGACCCACAGCCTCACCGTCATCAGCGGCGCGTCGATTCCCGTCCTCAACGATGCGAAGGGCCAGTACAGCCTGAAGGTGCTGGGACCGGCGAGCCTTGTTAATGATATGGAATGGTATGATGTCACGATCAAGCCGGGCGGCAAGATGACCTCTAATCCGCATACCGCCCGGACGACGGAGCATCTCACGGTTTTTGCCGGGGAACTGACGGTGCAGGCGGGGATCGAGACGGAGGTGGTGCGCCCCGGCGAGACGGCCCGCTATGCCGCCGACCAGCCGCATGAGATTGCGAATACCGGCGCGGAAGAGGCGCGCGCCCTCCTCGTCGTGCTGATGGGCAAGCAGATTTAGCTACAGGATCAGGATCGCCCGGAAATCATTCACATTGGTTCTTGTCGGGCCGGTCCTGACGAGACAGTCAAGCGCCGCGAACAGGCTGTAGCTGTCATGGCGGGCAAGACAGGATTTTGCATCCAGTTTCATCGCCGCCGCCTGTTTCAGAATATCGGGCGTGATGATGGCGCCGGCGTTATCCTCCGTCCCGTCGATCCCGTCGGTATCGCAGGCGATGGCGTGAATTTTCGACAGGCCGCCCAGATGCAGCGCGAGGGCGAGCAGGAATTCGCAGTTGCGCCCGCCCCGTCCCGGTTTTCCCTGATCGCTTTTGACCGTCACCGTCGTCTCGCCGCCGGAGAGGAGCACGCAGGGTTTTGCCGCCGGCTGGTCATGGAGTTTTACCTGACGCGCGATGGCGGCCATGACGGCGGCCACATCCCTTGCCTCCCCCTCGATACTGTCGCCGAGGATGACCGGCGTGATTCCTTCTGAGGCCGCAAGCGCCGCCGCCGCTTCGAGCGAGGCCTGCGGCGTCGCGATCATGATCGTCTCCGCCCTGGCGAAGGCGGGATGCGAGGCGGGCGGTGTTTGGGGCGCCGCGCTCTCGAGAAAGGCGTCGAGGGAGGGCGGGATATCGATCCGGTATTTTTCGAGGACGGCGCGGGCATCGGCGGAAGTCGTCGGATCGGGCACCGTCGGGCCGGACGCGATCACCGCCGGATCATCCCCCGGCACATCGGAAATCATCAGGGTGACGATCTTCGCGGGATAGGCCGCAACGGCGAGCCGCCCGCCCTTGATGGCGGAGAGATGCTTCCTGAGAGTGTTCATCTCGGTGATATTCGCCCCGGAGGCCAGCAGGGCCTGCGTCAGGGCTTTCTTCTCCGCGAGCGTGATCCCCTCCCCGGGTTTGGCGAGCAGGGACGAGCCGCCGCCCGAAATCAGGCAGAGCACCAGATCTTCTTCGCTGAGACCTTCCAGCAGGCGGAGAATCTCGGTCGCTGCTTCCTGCCCCTGACGGTCAGGGACTGGATGCCCCGCCTCCACCACCTTTATTTTTTCTAGCGGCAGGCCATGGCCGTAACGGGTGATGACGAGACCTTCAAGCGGGCCGGGCCAGTTCGCCTCCACCGCCTTGGCCATGGAGGCGGCGGCCTTTCCGGCGCCGATCACGATGGTCCGGCCTTTCGGCGGTTTGGGAAGATGGGCTTTGAGCGTCACGAGCGGATCGGCGGCGGCGACCGCCGCGTCAAACAGGCGTTTCAGAAAGTCCTGGCTGTCCTGATCCATCGTCCCTCCCGACCGGATGCCTCACCTGTTTAGCGGAAGGCGGGCGGGCATGGCCAGAATTTATTCATCCGGGCTCCAGAATATCGTCGTCATGACGCTGGCCGGGGCGCTTAGGAAGATCGTCGTTCAGCTCATAATAATCGCCGGCAAACTCGGTATAGATATGCATGGCGGTCCTGAGGTTCGTCGGCTCATCGAGCGATCCCGGCGCGATCCCCATATTGCCGCCCGCCTTGTAGGTCCAGAAAATACTGGATCCGCATTTGTTGCAGAAACCGCGCTTGGCCTCGGCGGAGCTTTCATACCAGGTCAGCGTCTCCTCCCGCGTGAGGATCAGATTTTCCGGGAGGCAAACGGTAAAGCCGTTCAGATAGCCCGCCGTCTGCCGGCACTGCTTGCAATGGCAGACGACGACGGGGCGGAGCGGCTGGTAAATCTCGAAGCGGATTCCGCCGCAAAGACAGCCGCCGCTGGCCCGGAGTTTCTTGGTTTCCATCGATACTTCGTCCTTCACATCGTCTCAGGCCGCGACAACCTCAACCTTGCAGTCGTTGAAGCAGGCCCCTTCGGACAGGTCCGCCTTGAAGGTCGGGGCGAGCGCCGAGACGGTCTGGTTGTTGGGTGTCGTCCTGAACCAGGAGCCTTTCGGCGAATAGAGCACGCCGGGGCGGACATTGTCACTGATTTTCAGCGGCAGGAACACCTCGCCAAGGTCATTATATACCTTCACCCGCATGCCGTCGGTAAAGCCGCGCGCCGTCGCATCCTCGGGATGCATTTCAAGCTCGGGCGTGTCGTCATTCGCCTTCACCCCGCCGAAGGTCGAGGTGATCATCTTGTTCGAAGAGGGCGTGACAAGCGCGAAGGGATAGGTTGTCTCCACCGGATGATAGACCGGGATTTCCTGGCCGAACGTTTCGCGGAGATAACTTGATTTCAGCTCGATCCTGCCGCTCGGCGTTGCCGGCATCGCATTCTTGAAAAGGATGGTTTCCTCGCCGCCACGTTCCATGGAGAGCGCGGTGCCGACGGGAATTTCGCTTGGGCGATAGCCTTTCAGGCGCGGATCCTCATTATCGATGGCATCGTCGATCAGCTCCTTGTCGGTCGCCTTGAAAATATCCTCGTTAAAGCCGAAACGCGCCGCGAGCCGCCGGAAAATCTCGGTGTTGGGGAGCGATTCCCCAACCGGATCAATCACCGGTTCCGCCCGCTGCAAATAAGGCTGGCCATAGGCGCAGAAGATATCCTCATGTTCGAAATGGGTCGCCGCGGGCAGGATGACGTCGCAATATTTCATGCTGTCGGTCATAGCGATATCGCAGCCGACGGAGAAAATATCCTCGCGCGCCAGCCCCGCCTTGGTGACATTCTGGTCCGGCGCGACAACGACCGGGTTATGGTTATAGATAAACAGGCCCTTCAAGGGGATATCGAGGTCCTGCTCGACCAGATGGCGGCCGATATCGATGATGTTGAGCGTGCGGGTCCCTTCGGGCAGCAGGTCCGGGCGCTGCAATTTGGCGATGGTCTTGGGGAACAGGTTGCCAGACCCGCCGACGATGCCGCCGCCGCGCACGCCGAATTTTCCGGCGAGCGCCGGCAGCGCGAAAATGGCGCGGATGCCATTGCCGCCGTTGCGGTTGCGCTCGATCCCGTTGCCGACCGAGATCGCCGCCGGATTACCGTCCTTGTAAAGCTGTGCAAAAGCCCTGATTTCATCGACGGATACGCCGCAAAGCTCAGACGATTCCTCAATCGTGTATTTGCGCGCCTCCGCCATGAATTCTTCTGCGCCCAACACATGCTCATCGATGAAGGCGGGGTCGAAGGCGCCGATGCGCTCCAGCTCCACCGCGATCGCAAAAGCAAGGATGATATCCATGCCCGGGCGCACCGCGAGATACATATCCGCCTGCTCGGCGATCTTGATGCGCTTGGGATCGATGACGACCAGCTTCGCCCCCCGTGCCTTCGCCCGCTTGATGATCGGCGAGAGATGAAGGTTGCAGTAGGTGACATTGTTGCCCCAGACGACGATCAGCTTCGCCGCCTCGACCTGCTCGGGCTGCATCGCGCCGGCAAGGCCGAAGGTTCCCCGGAAGGCTTCCGATTTGACGCCGCCGCAGAGTGCCCGGCGGAACAGAAGCGTCGCGCCGAGACGATGGAAAAACCGCATATCCATCGATCCCATCGCCAGCAGGCCATGCGGCCCGGCATAGTTATAGGGCATGATCGCCTGCGGTCCATGCTCGGCGATGATCGCGGACATGCGCTCATGGATGATATCAAGCGCCTCGTCCCAGGTGATCCGCTCGAATTCCTCCCCGCCCTTGGGGCCAACCCGTTTCAACGGATGGGTCAGGCGGTTCTTGCCATGCACGAATTCCGGGTAATAGCGCGCGACCTTGTTGCAGACGACCCCGTTGGTAATCGGATTGGCCATGGAGCCGCGCACCTTCGCGACCTTGCCCGCCTCGACCGTGACGGTGAGGCTGCAGGTATCGGGGCAGTCAAACGGGCAGACGCTGGCAAGTTCTTGGGTCATCACATCATCCTTGTGGCAAAAACGCAAAATATGGTCAGCCTGATAATGCCGCAGAATTGGTCCGGAAAAAAGAGCCAGTTTGATCATCATGACGGGTCCAATTTATCGGCATACCGTGCGCGGGATCACCTTACAAACGGATGACGCGCGCCCTTCAAAGGGGTATAGTCCAAAAAAGCAGGGGAGTGAGTATCATGGCAGGAACAATCGGTGTAGCGGGATGCGGCGCGATGGGATTGCCGATGGCGAGATGTCTCGTAAAGGCGGGCTTCGACGTCGTCGGTTACGATATCCGGCCGGCGGCGGAATTCGGCGATTTCGCCCCCCGCATGACGCCGGACGCCGCCACCCTCGCCGCCCGCTCACCGGCGGTGATCTCCGTCGTCCGCGATTTCCCCCAGACCGAGGACCTCTGTTTCGGGGCCAACGGGCTTTTCTCTGGCGATACGCCGCCCCGGACCCTGATCATCAGTTCCACCCTCTCGCCCAAGATGATCGCCGAACTGCGCGCGCGGATACCCGCCGAGACGGCCCTGATCGATGCGCCGATGTCCGGCGCGCCCTATCGCGCGGTGCAGGGCACGCTCACCTTCATGCTGGGCGGCGATAGGGCGGCGATCGATCCGCTGATGCCAGCCTTCAAGGCCATGGGCAACGACATCAATCATCTCGGCCCGCTTGGTCAGGGCATGATGTGCAAGGTGCTCAACAATATGCTCGCGGCCACCTCGACAATCGCGGTGCGCGAGGTACTGGAGGCGGCGGACGCCCTCGGCTTTTCGCGCGATACGCTGCTGGAGGTTGCGAAGACCAGCTCCGGCGCCACCTGGTTCGGCGATAATATCGGCAAAATCTCCTGGGCGAAGGAAGGCTATTCCATCGTCAATACCATCGGCATCCTGGAGAAGGACGTGAATTCACTGCTTGAGGCGACGGCGGACTATCCGGAACTGCGCATCAATGAATTCGCCCGCGCCGTGATCAGCGAGCTCCGCAACCTGGCGGAGGAGAAATAAAAAACGCGGGTCCAAACCCGCAAATAAACAGGGAGGGACGGAAATATGTATGACTATATCGTGGTGGGAAGCGGCTCGGGCGGATCCGTGGTCGCCAGCCGCCTCACGGAAGACCCGAAGACGCAGGTCTGCCTGCTCGAGGCTGGCGGCCCGGACAAGAGCATCCTGATCCATGCGCCGATCGGCGTCGCCGCGATCCTGCCGCGCAAGATGTACAACTGGGCATTCGAGACCGTACCGCAGCCGGGCCTCAAGGGCCGCAAGGGATATCAGCCGCGCGGCAAAACCCTCGGCGGGTCGAGCTCGATCAACGCCATGCTCTATGTGCGCGGCCATCCCGGCGATTATGACGACTGGGCGGCGCTCGGCAATCCCGGCTGGTCCTATAGAGACGTGCTCCCCTATTTCAAACGGGCCGAGAATAACGAGCGCGGCGCCGATGACTATCACGGCACCGGCGGGCCGCTCAATGTCGCGGACCTGCGCGCCAACATGCCGATCAGCGATGTCTTCATGGATGCGGCGATGCAGGTGCAGATGCCGACGAACCGGGATTTCAACGGCCCGGTTCAGGAAGGCCTCGGCGCCTATCAGGTGACGCAGAAGAACGGCGAGCGATGGAGCGCGGCAAAGGGATATCTCACGCCCAACCTCAAGCGCCCCAATCTGCATGTGATGACCGGCGCGCAGGCGAGTAAAATCCTGATGGAGGGCAGGAAGGCCACCGGCATCACCTATGTGAAGGACGGCAAGACGGCGGAGGTCAGGGCGGCAAAAGAGGTGATCCTCGCGGGCGGCGCCTTTGCCTCCCCGCAGCTGTTGATGCTTTCCGGCATCGGCCCGGCGATGGAATTAAAAAAGCACGGCATAGAGGTCCTGCATGAGCTGCCCGGGGTTGGGCAAAACCTGCAGGATCATATCGACTATATAGTGGCGTATAAATCAAACTCCCGCGAGACCATGGGGATTTCCCTGGGTGGCGGCCTGGATCTCATCGCCGGTATTTTCGAATGGCGCAAGAGGCGCACGGGCATGATCTCCTCCCCCATTGCCGAACGCGGCGGCTTTCTGAAAACCGACCCGTCGCTGGAACGCCCGGATATCCAGCTTCATTTCGTCATCGGCCCGCTCGATGATCATGCGCGCAAAACCCTTCTCGGCCATGGCTATAGCTGCCATGTCTGCGTGCTCAGGCCGAAAAGCCGCGGCCATGTCGAGCTCAACAGCGCCGACCCCCTCGCCCCGCCGCTCATCGATCCGAACTTCCTGGCCGAGCAGGAGGATGTCGATACGCTGGTCAGGGGCGTCAAGATAACGCAGAAGATTTTCGACGCGCCCGCCTTCGATGCCTATCGCGGCAAGCCCCTCTATCCCGTCGACATGGCCTCAGATGCTGCGATCATCGACGCGATCCGCAGCCGCGCCGACACGGTCTACCACCCGGTCGGCACCTGCAAGATGGGCACCGATCCGCTGGCGGTGGTCGATCCGTCGCTGAAGGTCCACGGGATCGAGGGCCTCCGGATTGCCGATGCGTCGATCATGCCGACGGTGATCGGCGGCAACACCAACGCGCCGACCATCATGATCGGCGAAAAAGCGGCGGACATGATCCGGGCGGCAGGGTAAACTCACCCGTCATTAATGCGTCACAGGAGAAAGCCTCATGTTCATCCAGCTTTTCGTCGGGACCGTGCTGATCGTCCTTTGCGTGATCAATCATGCGATCTGCCTGGAGCTGTTGCTCCGCCGGTTGAAGAATATCGGCCCGAAATGGGACCGGCGATTGCCGATATATGGCCATGTGGCGATCATGGTTGTGATCGTGATCGGCCTGTTTGCGGCGCATACGATCGAAGCCTGGATCTGGGGATTTTTCTATTATATGAGCGGCGAGCTCAGCGGGATGAGCGAGGCGATCTATTTCTCCACCGTGACCTATACGACGCTCGGCTACGGGGATGTCGTGCTCAGCGACAGATGGAACCTGACCTCCTCGCTTCAGGCGGTGAGCGGGATTATCCTCTTCGGCTGGAGCACGGCCTTCCTGGTCAGCGCCCGCACCTTTTTCTGGAAGAAATACGGGATGAGCCATTACGAGGGGTAGAAAACCGCCCCGGAACGCCCGGAGCGGTCTGCCGGTCAGTCTTCCTTGATCAGATGCACGTCGCGCTGCGGATAGGGAATGGAAATCCCTTCCTTGTCGAACGTCTGCTTGATCGCCTTGGTAAGGGCGAATTTGAGCGGGAAGTAATTGGCGTTTTCACACCAGACGCGGACGGTGAAATTGACTGAACTGTCGGCAAGCTCGATCACTTCGATCACATGCGCCGGCTCCTTCAGCGAGCGCTCGTCGGCCTGAATCAGCCGGTCGATGATGCCCCGCGCCTTGTCGATATCATCGTCATAGGAAATGCCGACCACAAGGTCCATGCGGCGCGTCGGATGGAAGCTGAAATTGCGGATGGCGCTGCCCCAGACCGAGCCATTGGGAATGATGATCTGGATATTATCCGGCGTCGCCAGTTCCGAGGTGAACAGGCTGATGCTCTTGACCGTGCCGCCATGGCCCGCCACCTCGACATACTGCCCGACCTTCATCGGCCGGAAGATCAGCAGCATCACCCCGCCCGCGACATTGCTGAGCGTGCCCTGAAGCGCAAGACCAATGGCCAGGCCGGCGGCGCCGAGAACGGCGATCAGGCTGGCCGTCTGCACGCCGAACTGCGCTAGCACCAGCAGCAGGGTGATCGCCAGGATCGCGAACCGCGCCAGGCTGCCGAGGAAGCCGCTCACCGTCGGATCGATGCCGCGCTTGCCCATCAGGCGGATCAGGATGCTCGGCACCCGTTTCGAGATGATGTAGCCGACGATCAGGATGATCAGGGCGCCGATCACATCGAGGCCGTATTGCGTGACGATGAGGACGATTTCGTCCGTTATTTGTTGTAAATCCATAAATACCCCTTTGGTTCCGATTTCCCGGCGGTAATGCGCGGGATATCGACATGGTTAAGTCCGGCCATACTAGGAAACTGGCCGCCCCATGAAAAGGGCTATTTCCGCACCGCCGGTCGGCGCGGTGCTGTTAACCATGTGCCTTATAATTCCTTGACATTTTAGCCAAATCCAATCATATGTGCAGTGCACAATACGAAAGTGTTGGCGACTGGTGCCGACGGCCTTGGCCGCGCGAACCAAACATCGGGTATATGAACGGTATTTCCACGGCGCGAAGGCGTCGCTGACAGTCTGGTCCTCGTCAAAGATGATCGGCTCGGGGTCAAGGAGAGACGGTTCTCACCTTTTTTGGCCCTGAAGGCTGCCCTGCACCGAGTGGCGGCGAATGACAGTTTTTTGTGAGGACGATAGTTTTATGACCGAGTTTACCGAGCTCAACCTGGTTGGGCCGCTCCTGCGTGCCATCGACAAGCAGGGATTTACCGAACCGACGGCGATTCAGAAGCGCACCATTCCGGCGCTGATGGACGGGCGCGACCTGATGGGAATCGCCGAGACCGGCGGTGGCAAGACGGCCGCCTTCGTGCTCCCGCTCCTGCAGCGGTTGCAGCATGACCGACGCAAGCCGAAGGCCAACAAGCCGACCGCCGTAATTCTTGCCCCGACACGCGAACTTGCCCACCAGATCGGGCTTTGCATCCGTGTCTTCACACGCGGCATGAAGCTGTTTCACACCGTTGTCTATGGCGGCGCGCCCTATGGCCCGCAGATCCAGCAGCTTGTCCGCGGCGTTGATATCCTTGTCGCGACGCCGGGCCGCCTGCTCGACCATATGAAGCGCGGCACGGTTCAGCTCGATAATGTCGAGACCTTCATTCTCGATGAGGCGGACCGCATGCTCGACATGGGCTTCATCGACGATGTGACGCTGATTTCCGACAAACTCCCGGAGGCACACCAGACCGTGATGTTCTCCGCGACCATGAGCCCGGGGATCCGCAAGCTGTCGGAAAAACTCCTGAGCGAGCCGGAATATGTCGAGGTGAAGCAGAAAACCGCCGTCGCCGAGGGGATCGATCATTCGGTCCTGATGGTGCGCGCGCATGACAAGAAAGACCTGCTCATGCATCTGCTCGCCCTTGGCGACAAGGAACGGGTCCTCGTTTTCGTCCGCACCAAGGCGACCTGCGATGTTCTCGCAAACGAGATCGAGGCCGAGGTCGAGGGAATCAAGACCGCCGCGATCCATGGCGATCTGCATCAGCGCGCGCGCGAGCGCACGCTCCGCTCCTTCAAGAACGGCCGTTTTTCGGTTCTGGTGGCGACCGATGTCGCCGCGCGCGGGATCGACGTTTCCGGCATCACCCATGTCATCAACTATGACCTGCCGATGGAAGCGGAAAACTATATCCACCGCGTCGGACGTACGGGCCGCGCCGGGGCAACCGGCGTCGCCATTTCCATCTGCGAGCCGCGCGAGCGTAACCTGCTCCGCAATATTGAACAGATCCTCAAGCAAAAGGTACGAATCGATGAAGATCATCCTTTCCCCGCACCCGCGAGCAAACCCGAACAGAAAAAGTATCATCCGGGGCGAAAAGGACGGCCTGCGGGCGGGCGCCGTGACGCGGTACCAGAGGGCGATGTTAAGCCATTTCGCAAACGCGCGAAGAATACCGTCAGCAAGAATAAAGGCAAACCGGGATTTAAGTCTCGCAAATCCGCGAACCCGGTTGCAAATGCGAAGCATAAATCTGCGCCTTCTCGCCAGCAGAAATTTAAACGCGCTGGCTAGCAGCGGCGACAACTGGCAGTAATGCGGAAAAGGCCGGCTTTGCCGGCCTTTTTTATGCGTGGGCCGCGCCGTAGTAAAGGCCGACCGTATGCCGCGCCTCGGCGAAGAACAGCCAGCGTTCGGTAACGATGCCGATGGCGGCGTTCAGGAGGGCGAGGATAAGCGCCGCCGCCGCCAGACTTCCACCCACGAACAGCGCGAGGAGCGTCAGCAGGAGCGGCAGGACGAAGGCGAGCGTGAGCGTGATCCGGCGCAGCTTCATCGCATGCTTGCGGGCGATCTGAAAGCCCATCTCCTTCATCAGGTAGTTCGCTTCCGTATGCGGGGCCTCGAACAGTTTCACCCGGCCGAACTCACCAAGGCCCGTCGCGCTTTCCGGCGTCGAGAGGCTTTTCGTGCCATCGAGGAAGCGCCAGTAGGATATCTTCCAGACAAGGGCGGCGATCAGCGAGAGAAGCGCGAGGATCAGGAAGACCGGACTCGGTGGCCCGAAAAGGGCAAAGAGCGCGTTCAGAACGAGGGCGCCGGTCATCAGCGAGAGCAGCAGATATCCCGCCGGCACAAAGCGGTTCGACCAGGCATGCACGGGCTTGAGGCTGGCATAGATCATCGCCGTGCAATAGACCGTGACGATGCAGCAGATCGCCCCGATCACGCCGATCACCCCCGTTATCCCCGGCATCCTCTCCGGGAAAAACAGCTGATGCAGCGCATAGAGCCCGGTCGGGAGGAAAGTCAGAACGGCCATCACCCCTTCCCGGCTGAGCCAGGAGGAACGCCACTGCGTCAGGGCCCGCCAGGCCCGCTCCGGATGGCCAAGGTGAAAGGTGGAGGACAGCAACCCGCCGGTGATCAGGGCGTAACTCACCGCATATCCGGTGAAGGCCGGCCAGAAGCCGCCGGGCGCAAGACCGAGGAGGTCCCCGGCGATCAGGAGGAACAGCAGGCCATAGCCCGCGCCGGAGGCTGTCGTGAAGAAAATAACGGATTTTGCCGGATGCATCGGGAACTCTCTTTACGCGGACAGAAACTTGTCGACCCAGCGGGCGAGGACGCCGGCGGAACTGTCGGCGACGGGCGTGAGGCGCGCGGCCGCCGATCCGCCCTCCGCGCCGGTCCTTTTCGGGCGCGGCGGCAGGTACTTATTGGTCGGCTTGCAGTCCTGCTCGGGCATCAGGTCATAGCCGCCGCGCTTGGCGACCAGCCGGCTGACGTCCGATTCGGGATCGCCGAGATCGCCGAAGGACCGCGCGCCCACCGGGCAGGTCGAGACGCAGGCCGGAACGCGGGATTCCTCGGGCAGGTTCGGGTTATAGATCTTGTCGACGCAGAGGGTGCATTTCTTCATGACCCCCGCATCCTCGTCATATTCCCGCGCGCCGTAGGGGCAGGCCCAGGAACAAAGCTTGCAACCGATACAGTGATCGGCATTGACCAGCACGATGCCATCTTCCTCGCGCTTGTAGGATGCGCCGGTCGGGCAGACGGTGACGCAGGGCGCATCGTCGCAATGCAGACAGCTTTTCGGAAAATGGACCGTGCGCCCGCCGGTCTGGTCATTCTCCACCTCGAAACTATGGATGCGGTTGAACCAGACGCCGGTCGGATCGGCGCCGTAGGGATCGCTGTCGGTCAGCGGCGCGCTATGGCCGCCCGTATTCCATTCCTTGCAGTTGACCGCGCAGGCGTGGCAGCCAACGCAGATATCGAGATCGATGACAAGGCCGAGCTTCTTTTTCGGCGGGTTTTTGGGAAGTGACGTCATTCTTTTTCTTCTTCTTTCTCCCGGTCGTGAAGCCGGTTGCCATGGCCGGGACGGACACCGCCGTCGTCGGCATTTTCCCGGCGGTTACCGATCCAGTCCGTCGCGGGAAGCGGTGCCTGACCGCTCGCCGCGCCCTTCAGATCGGCGCCGTAGCGCAGCATGTCCGGCGGCGCGGCAAGGCCGCCGCAGTCCTGCGCCGCGAACATGGGTTCCGTCTCGCCGCAGTCGGCGGCGGCGCATTTCTCGATCCGGACGCGTAAATCGTACCAGGCCGCCTGCCCCGTCACCGGATCGGAATTGGAATAGCGATAGCCGTCCTCCCTCGGGGGCAGGAGTTCGGAAATGATGTGATTGAGAAGGAAGCCCTTGGAGACCTCCGGCGCATCCTCCTTCAGGTTCCACGCGCCCTTGCGCTTGCCGATGGCGTTCCAGGTCCAGACCGTCTGCGGATTGACCCCCTGCATCAGCTTCGCCTGCCCCTTGACCCGGCCATGCGGCGAGGTGATCCAGATCCAGTCGCCGTCCTCGATGCCTTTTGCCCGCGCGGTCGCGGCATGAATAAACAACGGGTTGCGCGCCGTAATCTGGCGGAGCCAGGCATTCTGACTGCCCCAGCTGTGATACATATGCATCGGCCGCTGGGTCACCGCATGCAGCGGATAGTCTTCCGTCTCCATCCCCGCCTCCTCGAGCGCGGGATACCAGATCGGCAGCGGATCGAAGACGGCATCGATGCGGGCGCGCAGATGATCGGGCGGCTGAACCTTGCCGACCCCGCGCGCGGCAAGGCGGAATTTCTGCAATGTCTCAGAGTAGATTTCCATCACTACCGGCGCGGCATCGGGAATCCAGCCCATCTCGCTCGCTTCCGCCAGATAGGCCCGGTTGGCGAACTTGTAGTAGGACTGCTCCGGCGTGAATTTCTTCTCCCAGAAGCAGCCATTGGCGATATAGGCGTCGAGCTGATGCGGATTCGGCGCGCCGCGCCCCTGCCCCGATCCGCCCTCCCCGCGCCAACCGGCGAGCGGGCCGATCCCGTCGCCGCGTTCATGGCGGACCATATAATCCGCATAGCCGCCGGGATAGAGCGCCGAACCATCTTCCGCCGCCATGCCCGGCAGCGCCAGCCGGACGCCGAGATCGAGCAACACATCCTGAAACGGACGGACATCGCGATCGAGCGCCAGAACCGGCTGGCGGATCGCATCGGCCGCGCCATGGGCGCTTGAGATCGGCCGGTCCAGCAGGGAAATGCAGTCCCAGCGTTCCAGATAGGTGGTGTCGGGCAGCACCAGATCGGCATAGGCCACGGTTTCGGACGAATAGGCGTCGGAATAGATGAATTTCGGGATTTTATAGCTGCCGTCCGGGTTCTTGTCGGTGAGATTGCGGACGGTATCGGGCACGTTCATGGCGCTGTTCCAGCCCATGTTCGACATATACATGAACAAGACGTCGATTTCCTGCGGATCGCCCGCCCAGGCATTTTGAATGACGCTGTGCATCAGGCCATGGGCGGCAATCGGATATTCCCAGCTATAGGCCTTGTCGATGCGGAGCGGATTGCCCTCCGCGTCGACCAGCAGATCCTCCGGCCCCTTGGGAAAGCCGAGCGGCATGCCGTCAAGCGGCGTGTTGGCGCGCGTTTCCTTGCCCGCTGGGGTCGGTCCCGGCGGGCAGGGCTTCGGAAAGGGTGGCTTGTGGCGGAAGCCGCCCGGCACATCAACGGTGCCCAGGATCATCTGCAATAGATGAATGGCGCGGCAGGTGTGAAAACCGTTCGAATGGGCGGAAATCCCGCGCATCGCATGCATGGAGACCGGTCGCCCGATCATTTTCTCTTGGCGACGCCCCGCCCAGTCGGTCCAGGGGATATCGAGGGTGATTTCCTGCGCGAACGCCACCTCAGCGATCTCTGCGGCAAGCCGCCGGATCGTCGCGGCCGGAACCCCGGTCCGGTCGGCGACAGCGTCGGGGGAGCAGTCCTCGCCAAGATAGCGCGCCGCCATCAGCTGGAAGGCCGGCACCGCCCTCTCGCCGGAGGGAAGCCGATAGTCACCGACGAGAACCGGATCAGCCGCGGGATCGTCGGAGGCGACGAGGCCGCCGTCTTTCGTCGCGACCAGCGGGCTTCCGTTCCGATCACGGGCGAACAGGCCGTCATTCTCGGCGCCCGGCGCCTGGATGACCAGCCAGGGCGCGTTGGTGTAGCGCTTCAGATAATCCCAGTCGATCTTCTCGGCGGCCAGCAGTTCATGGATCAGCGCCATGACCAACAGACCGTCGGTGCCCGGCGTAATGCCGATCCATTCATCGGCGATGGCGGAATAGCCGCTGCGCACCGGATTGACGGAGACGAACTTCGCATCGCCCCGCGTCTTCAGCTTGCCAAGACCGATCTTGATGGGATTGCTGTCATGATCCTCGGCGACGCCGAACATCAGGAAATATTTCGTCAGGTCCCAGTCCGGCTCGCCAAATTCCCAGAAGGAACCGCCGATGCTGTAGAGACCGGCGGCGGCCATATTGACCGAGCAGAAGCCGCCATGGGCGGCAAAATTCCGCGTCCCGAACTGTTTTGCCCACCAGCCGGTAAAGCTCTGCGACTGATCGCGCCCGGTGAAGAAGGCGAGCCGCGCGGGATCCTTTGCCCGCACCTCGCCCAGCCATTCGGCGGCGAGCGAAAGCGCCTCTTCCCATTCGATTTCGCGGAACCGTCCCTCGCCCCGCTCGCCCACACGGAGCAGCGGCTTTTGCAGCTTCGCCGGTGAATTCTGCTGCATGATCCCGGCCGAGCCCTTGGCGCAGAGAACGCCGCGGTTCACCGGATGATCGGGGTTGCCCTCGATATAGCGAACCTGGCCGTCCTTCAGATGGACCTTTATCCCGCAACGGCAAGCGCACATATAGCAGGTCGTGTATTTGACTTCGTCCGAGACAATGGGCGAAGTGTCCGCGCGTTTGTCGCGCAGACCGATACCTTCTGTCATTGAAAATAGCTCCCCAGCTACTTGAGAACGGCGCAAGGCCGAAAGTACTCACTTAATCGTTACCCGATTTGGCGGGGCGCTGTCGATAGGGAAGTGAAAAATTTCGTCGGCGAACAACAATCAGTCGCGAAGGGACCCGAGCATTTCGCGCAAGAGAAACCGCCCCTGCTGCACCCGTTTTCGGACATTATCGTTGGAAATCCCGAGCTTGCGGGCGATATCGTCATAATCCTCCCCCTGCACAAGCCGGAGAATGACCGGGACCCGCAGCCGTTCGGGCAACTCCTCGATCGCCGCGCGAAGGCGGGCGCCGAGTTCCGAATTGAGCAGGCTCCCCTCCGGCGTCATCTGCCGGGTCTCGACGGCGGCGAGGTCGATGGCGCTGATTTCCTTCACCTTCTCATAGAGATTGCGGATCCGCTTGTTGGCGCAGTGGCGATCGATGCAGATGTTATGGAGCAGCCGGGCGAACCAGGCCCTTTCGTTGCTGATCTGCGGCGCATGGGCGGCGTATTTCTCATAGGCGCGGATGGTCGCATCGCTGAAGGCGTCCTCCGCATCGGCGGCACTGACATTCATCCACATCATGCTGAGGCGAAGCAAATAATCCTTATGAGAGTGCCAGGCGGTCCAGAAATCGATGATCTCGCCGTCCGTTTCCGGAGAGTCTGTGGTCCCCTCCGGATGTTCGGCATCACATGGGGCTGGCACAGGAACTTCGGCGCTCAAGGTCGAGACGGACAGTCGGACGGGAAAGGGCAGGTTGTTGGTGATGCAGTTTTTTGGTGTGGAAAGTTCCGGTTCAGGTTGAATTTGATGCCTCAGCGGATTCACGGCTGCCCCCCCTAGAAGAATTGGATTTTTGTAAATGCAAAACTGACTAAAGGGCGGCCTGTCACTCTTTCCACCCGTCGATGCTCTTTCATTTGGGCGGTAATTCAGCACTTTTAAAGTGCATTTTACTTTTTTATTTATTAATTACGGGTGTATGCGCGCCTAAGAATAAAATAGTAAAAATAGAAATATTAGTTGATATTATTCTCCTAATTATAATATTATTAGTTGTATTTTCACGGCAAGAATCTATATTTGTAAATTATAATTAAAACCATATTTAAACAGGATTTAGAAAATGACCGATTCCGCCTCCGATGACCAAATAAAAAACTCTATTATTTCAACCAACGAAATACTGCTCGGCAGTTCTACTGCGAAATCCATGGCGACGATGTATCTTAATCTTGCCCATGCCGCCGGAATGGCGTCGCAAAATGCGGTCGCCAACCAGCAGCATCTCAATATTCTCGGCGCGGCCGCCGTGGCCGCCGGAACGTCGGGATTGCTGCGCAACGGATTTGCCGACCAGGTTGAAAAGCTGACGCCGACGGAACGGCTCGACTATCTGCAGAAGCTTCTCACCCTTGCAACCAATCCGGCGGCCGCCCCGGCACCGTCCGCAGAGAGCGATGCCGCCAGCGGGACCGGAACCACCGGCGCCGCGTCGGGATCACCGGCCACGACGGACGGATCCACGGACGCCAAAGCCACCGGCGACAGCGCCAAGGAAACCGGCGGCGAGACGAGCACGACGCCGGCGGCGTAAAATCACTTTGACAACTTTAAGTAAGCATATTTCATTCATTTATTTAACGGATAACAACAATGGCCACTTCCTCCTCCTCCGGCGGATCCCCCGCCCCCGCCAAAATCGAAGACAGCGCGACCTTCGCCATGGGACTTCTGTACCAGTTCGTCGCCCATTCCTCCGGTCTCGCGCTGGAAAATGCAACGGCGAATTCGAACCTGATGAACAGCGTCACCAATGCCGGCGCGGCAGCGTTGACGGCGCTCAAGAACGCCGAGGCGGTGTCGATCAGCGCCCAGAAGGCGACGATCGGCGAATCCTACAATGCGCAGGCCGCCGCCATCACCCAGGCGCTGAACGCCCAGACCCAGGCCGCCGTCACCAGCCTCAACGCGGTCACCAGCGCGGGCGGCACCGCCCTTGCCGCGCAAACCAGCCAGGAAATCGCCGGCATCACCGCCGATGCCGTCGCCGCCACCGCCGCCGCCATGGACCAGATCGTCAAACAGATGGGCGGATAATCGACGGACACGGGAAAGCGGCACCCCGCGCCTCTTTCCCCGGCCCCTGCGGCCGGTTGCCTTGACAGGTACAGCGTGACACGCGGCCCCTGCCCCATTCCGCCGCCCGCGCGCGGCCCCTGCCGGACAGGACCCGCCCGGCGGAGTGCAGCCGCCCGCCTCTCCCGCACCGAAGCGGCCTGAAAACCCCCGGAATTCCGCCAGTTATCCGCCCCGCATGGCGATTACCCGGCGCCCGCAACCGCGCCGGAACCTGCGCGCACCGCCCGCGCCGCCGCAGCTTTCCGATGCGAATTCGTCTCATGTGAGGTGCGAGAATTCGCATCCATCGCAAGAAAATCTCATGCCCGCGTCACATTTTCTCAAGAGCGGGCGTCTTCAGCATATTGAAAGAGGAACCCCCTCTCTCGATCGTCAATGACAGGAAGGAAAGAGGTATAGCCGATGGCAAACGACACACCCGTCAACAGCCAAATAACCGACGCCGTGACACAAACGAACCTTGCGGTGATCGGCGGTGCGCCGGCCCAGTCGATGGGCACGGTATACCAGATGATGGCGCAGGCCGTCGGTGTGTCCATGCAGAACGCGGTCGCCAACCAGCAGAACATGAACACCATCGACAACGCCATCGTCACCCAGGGAATCGCCAGGCTCTACAGCATGGACAGTTCGTCCGAGGCGAAGGCGACCCAGGAAATCCTGTCAGGCAATGTAAACGCCGAAATAGTCTCCGCGCTTCGGGCTATCATCGTCGAGTTGAAGAAAGCGCAATCCGAACAACAGTCTAAACCCCAACAATCCACTTAACAGGAAACCTGTCCTGATATTTGCAAAGGAGAATGACCCATGCCAGGGGATACACCAGTCAATGCCCAGATAACCGATTCAGTTACCCAATCAAATGTTGGCGTTCTGGGGGATGCACCCGCAATCGCCATGGCGAATGCCTACCAGGTCTTCGCCCAGGTGGTCGGCGCCAGTATGCAGAATGCCGTCTCGAACCAGCAGGGCGCCAACACCGTCGATCTGGCGGTGACGACGCAGGGCACGAACGTGCTCTACGCCATGGCCACCTCGACCGACGCGAAAGCCACCTCGGAAATTCTCGGGGGCAACCCGGTCGCCGAGGCGCTCACCTCACTTCAGGCCGCCGCCCGCGCATTCTGATTTGAATTTTCTCACGAACTGAAAACTAAAGGAGTTGAATAATGGCGGACAACACTTGGATGAACAGCCAGATTACGGATGCTGTCACACAAACGAACGTCAAGGTTCTGGGCGATGCGCCCGCCGAATCCATGGGCATGCTTTACCAGATGATGGCCCAGTCAACAGGTATGTCGATGCAGAATATGGTCGCCAACCAGCAGCACAAGAATTCCATCGATTCCGCCGTCGTCACCGGCGCCGTCAGCCTGCTCTACACGCTCGACGTCGCGGCGGAGGGCAAGTCGACCCAGGAAATCCTGAGCGGCAACCCGGTCGCGGAAACCATGGCGTCGCTGAAGGGCGTTCTGGCCAGCTTCAAGGACCAGAATTCCAACGCCCCGAAATTTAACACATGATCCCGACGGCGTGAGAAGCCCCGTCTTCTCCATGGGTTTCCGGATACTGCGCGCATTGCCAGCCGCCTCGCGCGCAGTATCCGACCCGCCGGACGCCTTGATAACAGGATAGTTCCATGACAGCACAAAAATCTTCAGGCCATGTCAGATCGGTGAACAGCCAGATCACCGATGCCATAACCCAGGCGAATGTGATGAACATCGGCCTTGCCCCGGCGCAGTCGATCGGCTCGCTCTACCAGACGACGGCGCAGGCCGCCGGAACGGCCATGCAGAATGCCGTCGCCAACCAGCAGAACATGTACAGCCTCAGCCTCGCCTCGACTGCGCAGAACCTGCAGTCGCTCCTGGCGCTCTCCTCCGCGTCGGCGGCGCGGAATACGGCCGGGCTGCTCGCGGGCGGCGGATCCCACGCCGGCCTGCACCGCCGCCATGCCCCGGCCCATATCCATGCCGCGCATATGGCCGCCGCGGCGCCGGCAACCCCGGCACCACCGCAGACACCGATACGGAAATAAGGCTTTGACAACGCCAGAAGATCCGGATTTTCAAGAAGACAGCCAGGAGAGCGGCAATGACCTCAGAGTCCTATGTGAACAGCCAGATAACAGGATCCATCGCGCAGACGAACTTGAGCGTGCTGGGCGATGCACCTGCCGAGGCAATGGCCATCCTCTATCAGCAGATGGCCCATACCATCGGGCTGGCCCTTCAAAACGTGAATTCCCAGCAGCAGCACAGCTATTCCATCCATAACGCCATTACCATCGCAGCCTCCAAGCAGCTCCTGAGCACCGATCCGGCGGCGGCGGCCAAGGCCTCGCAGGAACTTCTCGCGGGCAGCGCAATCCCCGAAAACCTCGCCGCGCTGCAGGCGGTCGTCAACGAACTTGGCAAGCAGCAGCAATAGCGAGAAGAGAAACCTAGAGGACAGTGACATGAAACGGAGCCGGAAAGCCGAGACATGATGGCACGCTAGAAACCCTTCAATTGAGGACGTTCTCTCATGGAACGCAAATACTACACCCCGCAGGAGGTCAGGATGATCCTTCAGGAACTGGCCGACGGCCAGACGGTCGAGGAGGCCGCCAGAAAACACAGGATATCGAAGGCGACGATCTACCGCTGGAAAAAGCGGGCGGAGAGAAGCGGCGCCGAGGAGATGGACCGGCTCAAAAAGGTCGATGAGGAGAACCGGCGCCTCAAGCATCTGCTGGCCGAGGCCGCGCTCGAGATCCAGGCGCTCAAGGAACAGCTCAAGCAGCGCGGCTGGCGCCCGGCGGACGACCGTGAATGACCCTCCGCCTCCATTCGTCCATTGAACAACGGGCGGATGGTTGTATAAAGGGGTATGTCGCGTAATCCGGTTCATTTCCTCACCACTGTTTTCGGCTATCCCGCCTTCCGCGGTGAGCAGGCCGATATCATCGATCATGTCATCAACAAGGGCGACGCCCTCGTCCTGATGCCGACGGGCGGCGGCAAGTCGCTCTGCTACCAGATCCCGGCGCTCTGCATGGAGGGGACGGCCATCGTCATCTCGCCGCTGATCGCGCTAATGCAGAACCAGGTGGAGGCCTTGCAGCAACTCGGCGTTGCCGCAGCGGCACTCAATTCCGCCCATGCGCCGGAGGAACAGGCTTTGGTGCGCGAACAGCTGCTGAAGGGCGAGCTCAAGCTTCTCTATATCGCGCCGGAGCGGCTTTTTTCTGGCGGCTTCCTCGAGCTTCTCTCGCGCATTGAGATATCCCTCTTCGCCATTGACGAGGCGCATTGCGTTTCCCAATGGGGGCATGACTTCCGCCCCGAATATCTTCGCCTCACCGTGCTGAAGGAGGCCTTTCCCAATGTACCGCGGCTGGCGCTGACCGCGACGGCCGATGCGCCGACGGAAAAGGATATCATCGAGCGTCTCGGCCTTGGCTACGGGCGGATCTTCCGCGCCGGGTTTGACCGGCCGAATATCTGCTACCGCTTGACGGCGAAGACGAACGGGGTCTCGCAACTGCTTGATTTCATCAAGTCCGAACATGCGGAGGATGCGGGCATCGTCTATTGCATGTCGCGGCGGAAAGTTGAGCAGGTCGCGGGGAAAATCGCGGCGAGTGGCCGCATCGCGCTGCCCTATCATGCCGGGCTCGACCCGGAGGTCCGGCGCGAGACGCAGGCGCGCTTCCTGAAGGAGGATGCAGTCATCATCGTCGCCACCATCGCCTTCGGCATGGGCATCGACAAGCCGGACGTGCGCTTCGTCGCCCATCTCGATTTGCCGAAGAATATGGAAAGCTATTATCAGGAGACGGGGCGCGCAGGGCGCGACGGCCTGCCCGCCGATGCCTGGCTCGCCTATGGGCTGCAGGATGTCGCCAAGCTGAAATCGCTGATGCGCAATCCGGACAAGACGCTTCAGCAACAGCAGCTCGACCGCGGCAAGCTCGAATCGCTGCTGCAGTTCTGCGAGAGCGCGCTCTGCCGCCGCCACCTGATCCTCAAATATTTCGGCGAATCGCCGCCCGAAACCTGCGGCAATTGCGACAACTGCCTGGAGCCGCCGGCGCTGTTCGATGCCACCGAGGCGGCGCAGATGGCGCTTTCCACCATCTACCGGAGCGGCGAGATGTTCGGCGCGGGCCATATCATCGATATCCTGCTCGGCGCGGAAACCGACAAGATTGCAAAATTCGGCCATGACCGGCTCAGCACCTACGGAATGGGCAAAAGCGTCAGCCGCGCCGACTGGCAGTCGATCTTCCGCCAGCTGCTCGCCCTCGGCCTGATCAACGTGGATGCGGAAGGATATGGCGGCCTGTCGCTCGATGAAAGCTGCCGGCCCGTCCTCAAGGGCGAGATACCGCTGGAGCTCAAGAAGAGCCCGGCGCGCGCACCAAAACAGAAACCCGCCGCCGCCTCGCGCAAATTCGCCAGCAAGGAGGAGGAGGCGCTCTTCTCCTATCTCAAGTCCGTGCGGCTCAATCTCGCCAAGGAACAGAATGTGCCGCCCTATGTCATTTTCCATGACCGCACCTTGATCGAGATGGCGCAACTGCGCCCGCAGTCGCTGACCGCCTTTGGCGAGCTTCAGGGCGTCGGGCGCAGCAAGCAGGAAAAATACGGCCCCGCCTTCCTGAAGGCGATCGGCGAGACCGCTTCCTGAGCCGGGCAATCGTGAATTAGCATTACCGCTCGCGCAAAATCTTCCTATATTGCCCTTAAGGACCAGCCGCCACCGGCCACTACGGGAGAGATCATGCTGAAACTCGACATCAACGGCGCCTCATATGACGTCGACGTGGAAGACGACACGCCCCTGCTCTGGGTGCTCCGCGACACCGTCAATCTGAAGGGCACCAAGTTCGGCTGCGGCATTGCCGCCTGCGGCGCCTGCACGGTGCATCTGGACGGCGCGCCCGTGCGCTCCTGCAGCTATCCCGTCGCCGACGCGGTGGGCGCGAAAATCACCACCATCGAAGGCATCGGCGGCGATAAACTTTCGGCGGTGCAGCAGGCCTGGATCGAGGAACAGGTCCCGCAATGCGGCTATTGCCAGTCGGGCATGATCATGGCGGTCTCCGCCCTGCTCGCGGAAAATCCCGCGCCGAGCGATGACGACATCGCTGAAAGCATCACCAATATCTGCCGCTGCGGCACCTATCCGCGCATCAAGAAGGCGATAAAGCGCGCCGCCCAACTGCAGGGAGGGGACTGACATGGCCAAGCTTAACGTTTCCCGGCGCAAATTCCTGGTCGGCGGCATTCTTGTCGGCGGCGCCCTCGCCGTCGGCTATGGCTTCCTCCGCGAGGGCGAACCGGACAACGCCGCCCTCACCGCCACCACCGAGGAGGGGGAGATTGCGCTCAACGCCTGGGTCAAGGTGGACCGGAACGGGATCGTCACCGTCGCCGTCCCGCGCGCCGAGATGGGACAGGGCGTCTATACGGCGCTCGCCATGCTGGTCGCCGAGGAAATGGAGGCGAATTTCGATGATATCGTCGTCGAACAGGCGCCCATCGCCGATATCTACGCCAATATCACGATGATCAAGGATTCCCTTCCCTTCTCCGACGGACATCACCAGGGCGAGGAGACGGTCGGCGCCTGGGGCATGGCGAAAGTCGCCCGCACCCTCGGCGTTCAGGCGACCGGCGGCAGCACGTCGGTGCGCGATGCCTGGATCCCGATGCGCGAGGCAGGGGCGACGGCGAAGGCGATGCTGGTGCAGGCCGCCGCGCGCGACTGGGATGTGCCGGCGGGTGAGATAACGGTCGAGAACGGCGTGATCAGCCATGCAGCAAGCGGCGCCTCGGGCGGTTTCGGCGATTTCGTCGAACGGGCCGCGTCCGAGGCCGTGACGACCACCCCGACACTCAAGGACAGCCGCGACTTCAAACTGATCGGCAAACCGCAAATGCGCGTCGATATCCCGGAGAAGGTCGACGGGACGGCGGTCTTCGGCGTCGATGTCGAGGTGGAGGGCATGGCCCATGCCGCCGTCAAGCTAGCGCCGGTCTTCGGCGGCACCCTCGCCTCCCATGACGCAGAGGCGGTTCGGGGGATGCCGGGCGTGATCGCGGTCGTGCCCTTCGATATCGGCGTTGCCGTCGTCGCCAACAGTTTCTGGCGGGCGAAAACCGCCGTCGAGGCGCTACCCGCCAGCTTCAACGACGGTCCGGCGAAGGACTATTCCTCCGCCGGTATCCTCACGCTTCTGGAAGAAAGCCTCGACAGCGACGATGCGCGCGTCTATTCGGAAGACGGCGATGCGGCGGCGGCAATCACGGCCTCCGCCCAGCCGGTTCACGCGGTCTATAAAGCCCCCTTCCTCGCCCATGCCTGCATGGAGCCGATGAACTGCACGGCGAAGGTCACGGAAACCGGCGTCGAGATCTGGATGCCCAATCAGGCGCCGACCCTCGTCAAATGGTTCGCCGAGAAATTCGCCGATGTCCCGGCGGAGAATGTGACCGTGCATACCACGCTGCTCGGCGGCGGTTTCGGGCGGCGCGCCGAGATCGATCTTGTCTATCTGGCGGTGACCATCGCCAAGGCGGTGAAGGGGCGTCCGGTCAAGCTGATCTGGACGCGGGAGAATGACATCCAGCATGATATCTACCGCCCCGCCGCCGTCAGCCGGTTCGACGGGGCACTCGGCCCGGACGGCAGGATTACCGGCTGGGCGAACCGGATAGCCAGCCAGTCGGTTTCCGGCTCCTTCACCGAACGGCTGCTGCCCTGGGCGGCAATGGACATGCCGGACAACACAACGAGCGAGGGCGCGGCGGATATTCCCTATGAATTCGCCAACCGCATGGTCGATCATGTGCCGGTCAAGCTGCCCATCCCGGTCGGCTTCTGGCGGAGCGTCGGCCATTCCTATAACGCCTTTTTTACCGAATCCTTTATGGATGAAATGGCCCATGCCGCCGGCAAGGACCCGATTGAATTCCGCCTCGCCCATCTTGAGGGGCATCGGGATTTCGCCGATGTCCTGAGAAAGCTCGCCGAGGTGAGCCGCTGGTCGGAACCGCTGCCACCCGGGCGCGGACGCGGCGTCGCGCTGCACGAATCCTTCTCCTCCATCGTCGGTCAGGTCGTCGAGGTGACGGCGAACGGCAGCAAGGAAGTGACGGTCGACAAGGTCTATTGCGTCGTCGATTGCGGCGCGGTCGTCAATCCCGACACGGTAACCGCGCAGATGGAGGGCGGGATCCTGTTCGGCCTGACCGCCGCGCTCTACGGCGAGATCGAGATCGAGGGGGGCGCCGTGGTCAACAGCAATTTCCCCGATTACGAGATGGTCCGCCTTGCGGGCTGCCCGGAGATCGAGGTGCATCTGGCGCAGAGCGGGCGGCGGCTGGGCGGTATCGGCGAAGTTGCAACCCCGCCCATAGCCCCGGCCCTCGCCAATGCCCTGTTCGCGGCGACCGGGGAACGCATCCGCGAATTGCCGATCAGCAAAAACGGCTTTATCGCCTGACGGGAAATCGATAAGCTGGCCGCGGGATGAAAGCGAGCGGGAGGCTATGGATGATATCCTTTGCGGAAATCCGCGCGAAAGCGCAAGAGAATGCGGGCGGGGCGTCTGAGCTCGCGGCCCGGATGCCGGACATCAAACCGGACGCGGAGCTTAGAAAAATAAATCCCGCGCAAAGCTTTTCCGACATGTCTTTTCGCATTTTCTCGACCGGCCTCAACCAGACCATGGTGCGGAACAAATGGCCGGCCTTCGAGGATGCCTTTCATGGCTTCGAGCCCGCCAAGGTCGCCTTCATGAGCGAGGATGATATCGCGGGGCTGATGGACAACCCGGCGATCATCCGCCATCTCGGCAAGATCCGCGCGACCCATCATAACGCCCTCGCCATGGTCGAGCTGCAAAAGGAGTTCGGCTCCATCGGCAATTATCTTGCCGACTGGCCGTCGAGTGACATCATCGGGCTCTATGAGGATATCAAGAAACGCTTCAAGCAGCTCGGCGGCAATTCGGGCCCCTATTTCGTCCGCATGATGGGCAAGGACGGCTTTATCCTGACGGCGGACGTGGTGACGGCGCTCAACAGGCTTGGCGTCGCCAAGGGGAAAATGACCTCCAAGAAAGACCAGGCGGCGGTGCAGGCCGCGTTCAACGCCTGGCATGAGGAGAACGGCGCGCCCTACGCGCATCTCAGCCGGACGCTTGCCATCTGGACCGGATAGGTGCGCGCCCCTATTGATTAAATCCCGATTGCGGGGCATAGATAGGGGAGCCTCAAACAAACAATAAAGAAGAGTATCATGTCCGGCCCACTTGACGGAATTCTCGTCGTCTCCCTCGAACAGGCGGTTGCCGCCCCCTATCTCTCCTGCCGCCTCGCCGATGCCGGGGCGCGCGTTATCAAGATCGAACGGCCGGAGGGCGATTTCGCCCGCACGCTGGATTCGGTCGTCAACGGCCAGAGCGCCTATTTCGTCTGGCTGAACCGCGGCAAGGAATCGGTCCAGCTCGACATCAAGGAAGCGGAGGATCTCGCGCTTCTCAAAAAAATGATTTCAAAGGCCGATGTCTTTATCCAGAATCTCGCGCCCGGCGTTGTCGGGCGTTATGGTCTCGACCACGAGACACTGCGCAGCGCCAACCCGCGCCTGATCACCGTCGATATCTCCGGCTATGGCGCGGAGGGCCCTTATGCCAAGATGAAGGCCTATGACATGCTGGTGCAGTGCGAATCCGGCCTTGCCTCGATTACCGGCACGGCGGACAGTCCGAGCCGGGCGGGCGTCTCCGTCTGCGATATCGCGACCGGCATGCATGGTCTTATCAGCGTCCTCGAGGCGCTTTACGAGCGCGACCGGACGGGCAAGGGCCGCGCCGTCAATTCGACGTTGTTTGCGGGCATGGCCGACTGGATGGCCGTCCCCCTCCTCCATCACGATTACGGCGGAAAGGCGCCGGGCCGTGTCGGTCTCGCCCATCCGTCCATCGCGCCTTACGAAGCCTTCGAGACGCGCGAGGGCGGTGCCGTCGTTATCTCCATCCAGAACGAGACCGAGTTCCGGAACCTCTGCGAGCATGGACTTCACAAGCCTGAGCTGGCGACCGATCCGCGATTTCAATCGAACAATCTTCGGGTAGCGAACCGACCCGCGCTGCATGAGGCGATCAACTCGGTCTTCAAAACCCTCACACGCGACGAGGTCGTCGAGCGGCTCAAGGCAGGGCGCATCGCCTTCGGTGCCGTCAATTCAGTCGCCGACCTCTCAACGCATCCGCAGCTTGACCGTATCGTGGTCGAAAGCCCGGAAGGGCCGGTGAGCATGCCCGCCTCGCCGATCCATCTTGAAGGCCAGGCGCAGGAATTCGGACCGATCCCGGCTCTCGGCGAGCATAACCAGAAAATCCGCGACGAATTTGCCGACTAAGATGCCGAGCGAGCGCACGGAACGACTGGAGCAAAAACACGGCGCGCGCTACAAATGGTTCGCGGTTCTTGCGGTGATTTTCGGCCTGCTTGCGGCGATCTTCTCCTCCACCATGATCAACGTGGCGCTGACCAACATCATGGCGGACTACAACGTGACGCAGGCCTCGGCGCAATGGATGTCGACGGGATTCCTCTGTGCGAATTCGGTCTGCATGCTGGCCTCCGCCTGGTTATTGCAGAATATCGGCGCGCGGAAAACCTTCCTGATCGCCTCCATCCTGTTCTTCACCGGCTGCATGATCGGCCAGTTCGCCCCGGCGTTTAACCTGCTGATTTTCGCCCGGATTCTGCAGGGCGCGGGCGCGGGCATTATCCAGCCGCTCTCCATGGCGCTCGTCTTCATGCTGTTCCCGGAGAACCGGCGCGGCTCCGCCCTTGGCGTCTTCAGCATGGTTATCGTTCTCGGCCCCGCCCTCGGGCCGACCATCGGCGGCATTATTACCGATAACCTGGACTGGCATTTCACCTTTACGGCGGCGCTGCCGCTGTCGCTGTTCGCCACCATTGCCGGATGGATATTCCTCCCCGACCGCGACGACAACCAGGGATCGACCCGGTTCAACTATATCAGCTTCCTGCTCATCGCGGTGACCGTCGGGGCTTTGCTGACCGGCCTCTCGAACAGCCAGTTCTATTCCTTCCTCGATGTCCGGGTGGTCATCTTCCTCGCGACCGCGCTCGTCGCCTTCGCGCTCTTTATCCTGCGTGAGAGGAAAAGCAAGGCACCGCTCCTGCATCTTGCCATGTTCCGCAACCTGCAGTTCACCGCGACGGTTATCATCGGCGCCATCGTCAGCGCGGGCATGTTTTCCAGCATCTATATGCTGCCGCTTTTTGCACGGACGGTGCAGCTCAGCGACGCGACGGAGGCCGGGCTCCTGCTGTTGCCCGGCGGGCTCGTGCTCGCCCTCGTCTCGCCGATTGCCGGGCGCCTCGTCGACCGGATGCCCGCCTACCGGCTATTGCTCGCGGGGGTGATCCTGTTCGTCATCTCGACCTACGCCCTCACCTACGCCAATGCGCTCAGCGGCTTCTGGATGATTGCCGGCTGGGTGGTCGTGAGCCGCGGGGCGCTCGGGCTTCTGCTGCCGGCCAACAGCACCCTCGCCCTCTCCAGCGTACAGGGTCCGCAGGTGCCGCAGGCCTCCGGCGCGCTCAACTTCTGCCGCATGCTGGGCGGTACCATCGGGGTGAATATCATCGCCCTGCTGATCACCGCCCGCTCCGCCCATTACGGGAGCGAATTCCTCGCCGGAAACGCCGGCGCAGCCTTGACCCCGGCGCAGCTGGTGGAAACCATGACGCTCACCTTCCATGACTGTTTCCTGATCGCCTGCCTCTTCTTCGCGCTCGCGCTGATCCCGGTGCTTTACCTGGCGCGGAAATCAGGGGGAACGACGGCGACATAAAAAAGCCCCGCACCAGGGCGGGGCTTTTCCGTCGCGTGAAGGCCTAGAGGTCCTTGAAGCTTTTACCTTCCTTGACCAGCCGTTCAAGAAGCGGCGCCGGGGTCCATTCATCCCCATGCTCCGCCTTGAACTTCAGCAGGTCGTTATAGATATTCTCAAGCCCGATATGATCCGCGTAGCGCATCGGCCCGCCGCGATAGATCGGCCAGCCGTAGCCATAAACCCAGATCACGTCGATATCGCTGGCGCGGGTCGCGATCCCTTCTTCCAGGATTTTCGCCGCCTCGTTGATCATCGGATAGACGCAGCGCTTGAGGATTTCCTCATCCGACACCTGACGGCGGTTGATCCCGGCGTCGCGGGCCGCCTTGACGATAATCTCCTCGACGATCGGGTCCGGCTGCGGTGTACGGCTGCCCTTCTCATAGTGATAATAGCCATCGCCCGTCTTCTGGCCGAAGCGGCCAAGCTCGCAGATCGCATCGGCAACCGGGCTCTTGACGCCCTTGCCCTGGCGGATGCGCCAGCCGACGTCATTGCCCGCAAGGTCCGACATGGCGAACGGCCCCATGGGGAAGCCGAAATCATAGAGCACGCGGTCGACATCCTCGAGTTTCGCGCCCTCGAGGATCAGCTGGCTTGCCTGCTCGCCGCGTTTCGCCAGCATGCGGTTGCCGACGAAGCCCTCGCAGACCCCGACCATCACCGGCACCTTGCCGATCTTCTTGGCAAGCGCCATGCAGGTCGCCATGACGGTGGCGCTGGTCTTCTTGGTCCGCACCTCCTCAAGCAGCCGCATCACATTGGCGGGCGAGAAGAAATGCAGGCCGATGACATAGTCCGGACGGCTCGTCGCCGTGCCGATCTCGTCGATATCGAGGGTCGAGGTGTTGGTCGCGAGGATAGCGCCCTGCTTGCAGATCTTGTCGAGCTTGCCGAACACCTCTTTCTTGACGTCCATATTCTCGAAAATCGCCTCGATGACAATATCGGCGTCTTTCAAATCCTCAAGACTGGTCGAGCCCGTCAGCAGGGACATATATTTATCCATCGCCTCCTGCTTGAGCCGACCCTTGGAGACGGTCGCCGCATAGTTCGACTTGATGACGCCGATACCCTTGTCGAGCGCCTCCTGGGACGTCTCCACAATCGTCACCGGAATGCCGGCCTGCAGGAAGTTCATGGCGATGCCGCCGCCCATGGTGCCGGCGCCGACGATGCCCGCCGTCTTGATATCAATCAGCGGGGTGTCTTTCGGCACATCCGGGATCTTGTTGGCCTGCCGTTCGGCGAAGAAGAAATACTGCTGCGCCTTGGCCTGCTCGCCGCTCATCAATTCCATGAACAGCTCGCGTTCCCGCTTCAGGCCGTCAGCGAAGGGAAGATTTACCGCGGCTTCAATCGCCTTGATGCAGTTTTCCGGCGCTTCGAACCCCCGGAACTTGCGGGCGTTGGCTTTGCGGAACTCATCGAAGATGGCCGGGTTCTTCCTGGCCTCCTCCAGCTTGTCATTCTGCTCGCTGATCTTGACCAGCGGGCGACCCTCCGCAACGACCTTTTTGGCGAAAGCAATGGCGCCTTCGGTCAGGTCACCGTCAATCATCTCATCGATCAGCCCGGCGGCAAAGGCTTGCTTCGCCGGCACATGTACGCCCGAAGTGATGAATTCAAGCGCCTTCTGCACGCCGACAACGCGCGGCAGCCGCTGCGTCCCGCCAGCCCCCGGCAGGATGCCAAGCTTCACTTCGGGCAGGCCGACTTTCGCGGACGGCACCGCAACCCGGTAATGACAGCCGAGCGCCGTCTCCAGCCCGCCGCCGAGCGCCGTGCCATGAATGGCGGCGACCACCGGCTTGCTGGAACTTTCGATGGTGGAAATCACCACATTCAGCCCCGGCTCTTTCGGCGGCTTGCCGAATTCGGTGATATCCGCCCCGGCGATAAAGGTCCGCCCGGCGCAGGCAAGCACAACGGCATTGACCGACCCGTCCGCGACCGCCGCTTCGATCCCGCCCTTGATCCCGGCGCGAACCCCTTGGCTCAGCGCGTTCACGGGCGGACTGTTGACGGTGACGACGCCGACCGTTCCCTTCGCCTCATATGTCACAAACTCATTGATGGCCGTCATTTTTCTATTCCTTCTTTTTACGGTTTCTTGTCTGACCAGTTATTTTCGTGTCGGATCGTCGGAGACCCGGACCAGCAGCTTGCCGAAATTCTTGCCCTTGAGCAGGCCCATGAAGGCCTCCGGCGCCTTCTCGATGCCCTCGACGATATCCTCGCGGTATTTGAGTTTCCCCTCCCGGATCCAGCCGCTGACATCCTTGAGGAAGGCCGGCAGATGATGGAAGTGATAGGAAATGATGAAACCCTGGATCAGGATCCGATGGGTCAGAACCGAGCGCATCAGCGCCGGCAGCATGTTCGTGCCCTGCGGCAAATCCGTCATGTTATACTGCGAGATCAGGCCGCAGACCGGCATGCGGGAATCATCATTGAGCAACGGCAGCACCGCCTCGAACACCTTGCCGCCGACATTCTCGAAATAGACGTCGATCCCGTCCGGGCATGCGGCGGCGAGCTTTTCCTTAAAATCCGCGTCCTTGTAGTTGAGGCAGGCATCGAAGCCGAGTTCATCGACCACGAAGGCGCATTTTTCCGCCGATCCGGCAATGCCGATGGCGCGGCAGCCCTTGATCCGGGCGATCTGGCCGACCACGCTGCCGACCGCGCCCGATGCGGCGGCGACCACCACCGTCTCGCCTGCCTGCGGCTTGCCGATCTCCAGCAGGCCGTAATAGGCGGTAAGCCCCGGCATGCCGAGAACCCCGACACCGGTCGAGATCGGCGCCTGATCCGGATTGAGCTTCATCACCCCGGTGCCGTCGGACAGGCAATAGCTCTGCCAGCCGGTTCCGCACATCACATAATCACCGGTCTTGAACTGGTCGTTATTGGAGTCCTCGACAACACCAACGCCGCCGCCGACCATGACCTGGCCAAGCTCCGCATTGGCGGCATAGCTTTTCTCCGCGCCCATCCGGCCACGCATATAGGGGTCGAGCGACATATAGATGACCTTGACGCGGAACTGGCCCGGACCGGGCGTCGGCGCCGGCGTTTCCACCAATTGGAAATTATCGGCAGTCGGTTCCCCGACGGGGCGCGATTTAAGCAGGATTTGCTTGTTCATTGCTGACATTTGAAATGCCTTTCATCTCTATGTTTTTATTTAGGTTAATTATATCCTGGTCGAGGGTATCGACGAACAGGCGGGCGACAAGATCGGCACGATGTGAAAGAACGGCTCCCTGGTTGATATATTGCTTGTCCGTTATCTCGTTTTTATCCACCGAAAGCGGTTCCGCCATGATCAGGGCTTTTCCCACCCGCCGGCTCGGGGACGGATTGTCCTGATTATAGCGACTGAGTTTCTCCTGAACAGCCTCAATCAGCGCGGGCGCGATAATCCGTTTGCCATCGGCGGAAATCGCGCCGTCGCGCGCCGTATATTTTGCCTGCACCGCCTCGGTCAGCAGGATCATGATGCCGATCTCGTCGCGGTCATGCCCGGCGATCACCACGTCGCGCGCGAGCGGATTGAGCGCATCGATCAGCGACAGCCGGAGCGAGCCCGTGCTGACCCAGGTGCCGTTCGCCAGCTTGAAATCCTCGGCGACGCGGCCGTCGAACACCATGCCCGCCTCCGGTTTGTCGGGATCGACCCATTTCACCGCATCCCCGATGCAATAGTAGCCTTCCTCATCAAAAAATTGCGCCGTCAGGTCGGGCCGCTTGTAATATCCCGTATGGACATTCGGCCCCTTGATGCGGATTTCGAGCTTCTCGCCGACGGGGAGGATTTTCACGGTAATGCCCGGCGTCGGCAGGCCGATCAGCCCGACCTTCTCGCTGTTCCAATGCACCGCCGTGCCGGTCCCCGTTGTCTCCGTCGAGCCCCAGCCGGTACCGAAGGGAATACGCAAGCCGGTGTATTTGATGGCCAGCTGCTGCATCCGTTCGAACATTTCCTGCGACAGCGCCGCGCCGCCATATTGGCAAATCTTGAGGTTCTTGAAGAAGGCATGGCCGAGTTCCTCATCCTCCTCCATGCGGTCGGCGAGATAGCTGTAGGCCGCCGGCACCGTGCTGAAGCGCGAGGGCGAGATCTTCTTCAAATTCTCGATGGTGCGGCCGAAAAGGCCCGGCGTCGGCTTGCCGTCATCGAGGAACAAAGTCCCGCAGGAACGCGCAATGCTGAAGAAATTGACCGTGCCGCCATAGGTATGATGCCAGGGCAGCCAGTCGAGCACGCGGGCCGGATCGTTTACCGGGTCCGGCGCCTCCGAGATCAGTTCCAGCGTCTTCTGAGCCGCGCAGAGCATCCGGTGGGTGTTCGGCACCGCCTTCGGCATGCCGGTGGAGCCGGAGGTAAAGAGGATCATGGCGAGCGTATCATGCGTCACCGCCGAGAAGGCCGCCTCGACCGCCGCCGCGTCAAGCGCGCCGAGCATATCGCTGTAGCGGAGGCCGCCATGGGGATTGCCGGTCACCGTCACCACCTCGATCCCGGAAAGATCGAGCGCCGACAGCGCCGCCTCATACATATCGCCATCCTCGGCGAAGATCAGGCCCGGCTCAGTTAATTCCACGGAATATTTTAGCTTCGTGAAATCGGCGCCAAGCAGCGAATAGGAGGGGGAAACGGCGGTCACGGGAATGCCCGCCTGCACCGCGCCGACTTTCAGCGCCGCATGGGCGAAACTGTTGCCCGAAAGGATCATCACGGATTTCTCCGGCCCGAATCCGCGGGCCAGCAGATGGCTGCTGATGCGGTCCGCCTCCTCCCTGATTTTCCGGTAGCTCAGCTCCGGCCAGTTACCGTCCGGCGAGCATTGCACCAGAAAGGCGCGGTCCGGAAACGCCGACGCAGCCCGCCGAAAATACATGGCAATGTTGGATTCATACTCGCCAAGCGGGATATTGCTCTTGACAACCCGGCTTCCATCGCGGTTACTGGTGACCGAAATATCCGGCGACGGCCGATGAAATGGCCGAAATGGTATAGTTGACGGCATATGGTGAACAAACTCCGTGTTTTTTTTGTTCTATTTTATAGTTCGGACTGTTATTGTTGGAATATTGACAAATTGTCGTCACAATTGCCAGCAGTAGACGCGAAAAAAATAAAAAAATAACAAGGTGGAACGCGCCATGAACCATTCTACAGACGTCGCGGTGGCAACCGACCGAGCCAGCAAGAGAAAAGAAGAGAAGCGCAACCGGCTGCTGGCGGCGGCCCGCAAGCTCTTCGTCAGTAAAGGGTATCACGAAACGCGGCCGCAGGATATCGCCAAGGAGGCGGATGTCGCCCATGGCACCTTTTACAGTCATTATACGGACAAGCGGGAAATCTTCCTCGCCTTCGCCAGTAGCGCGCAGGAGGATCTGCATTCCTATGTGCATTCGCGCATTCCGAAGGTCGATACGTTCGAGGAATATATCCGCTACAGCCTGACCGCCATTCAGGAGTTTGCCGAACAGAACCCGGGATTGCTGCGCTCCGCCCTTGTCGATACCAAGGTGTTCGACCCGACGGACTCGACCTCGAAGGAAGTCCGCAGCCGCTTCGCCGCCGGCTTTATCGGGCAACTGCGAAATGGCTGCAAGAATGGCGAACTATATGAGGATATCGATCCGGACCTGATCGGCCATGCGATGATGGGATTGATCCAGTTCTCCGCGCCGATGGCCTACCGCAAGGGACAGAGCCGGGAGGAATATGTCAACCACTTAAGCCGCTTCCTGACGCGCGCGCTCGTGAAATCGCCGAAAACAATCAAGTAATCAGCCCCAGGGCCCCTTCTTCGGTGCCTTGCCCGCCGGTCTGTCCGTATAGGGCGTCGTTCCGCGCGGCGCAGATGTTCCGCCGCTGTCGGGCCTCGCGTAGCGGCTTGCCGACGGGCGGCTTGTCCGGGTCGGCACGATCGTTTTCGCCAGCTCCATCAGCCGGGCGACGCGGTTCGCCGTCGCGGGATGGGTCGAGAACAGGTTATCCGCCCCCTGTCCATGCAACGGATTGACAATGAACAGGCTGGCAGAGGCCGGATTACGCTCCGCCTGGACATTCTCGATCCCGCGCGCGCCCCGCTCCAGTTTCTGAAGCGCGCTTGCCAGCCATTCCGGATTTCCGCAAATCTCGCTGCCTGTATGGTCGGCCGAATATTCCCGCGTCCGGCTGATCGCCATCTGCACCAGCATGGCGCCGAGCGGCGCGAGGATCATGATGGCGAGGGTGCCGATGATCCCGCCGCGGTTATCGCGACTGCCGCCGAAGAAAAACGCGAAATTGGCGAGCATGCTGATCGCGCCGGCGATCGTCGCGGTCACCGTCATGGTCAGGGTATCGCGGTTCTTGATATGCGCAAGCTCATGGGCGAGAACGCCGGCGAGCTCCTCCCGGGTCAGGATTTTCAGGATACCGCGGGTGACGGCAACGGCACCATTCTCCGGGTTCCGCCCCGTCGCGAAGGCGTTGGGCTGCGGATTGTCCATGATGAAGACCTTCGGCATCGGCAGGCCCGCACGATCCGCCAGCTCCTTGACCAGGCCGACAAGCTCCGGCGCGTCGCTCATGGTCACCTGTCGGGCGCCATACATCTTGAGGACCATCTTGTCGGAATTCCAGTAGGCGAAGCCGTTCATGGCGATCGCGATCACGAGGGCGATCAGCATGCCCTGCGCCCCGCCGAGCAGAAAGCCGACAGCCAGGAACAGCGCCGTTATCGCGGCAATCAGTAATCCGGTCTTGAAATAGTTCATCACACAACCCCAAACAACCCTTTACAGGCGTCTTTTATATGTAGTGATTTCGCCCGATATCAAGCGGCGTCGCGAAATTTGGGCGTCATAAAATAACCTCGAAAACGCCCCTTTTTGGCCACAACCAACCATCAAATGGCGCTTTACCGGTTAGTCAGAGAGTTACTGGCTGCCGGCAAGTCAAAGGGAGGCGTGCTGCCCCGCCCCATTCTACCCCGATGGACGCGGGGCAGCATTGTCGATTAACCGGTCGCGTACAATCCGGCGGGACACGCGCCTGCCGGATTTTTTTATTTGTCCATTATTCCTGAGCGTCAGCCCGCCGCAACTTCGCCGGACGCCTGTTTCGCGATCAGGCCCTTGATTGCGGTGACGGCATCCTCGCCTTTGCTTGCGTCCGGTCCGCCGGCCTGCGCCATGTCGGGACGGCCACCGCCGCCCTTGCCGCCCAGCGCCTCGGAGCCCGCGCGCACCAGATCGACCGCGCTTATCCGCCCGGTCAGATCCTCCGTCACGCTGACGACGATGGAGGCCTTGCCCTCGTTGCTGCTGATCAGGACGATGACGCCGCTTTTCAGCTGCTTCTTGATCTCGTCGGCCATGGGCTTCAGGTCCTTCGGCGGCACATCGGAGAGCAGCCGCGCCATCAGGGCGACATCACCGACCTGCTCGGGTGCCTCCGCTGCGCCGCCGCCCCCGCCGCTCACCAGCTTCTTGCGGGTATCGGCGAGTTCGCGCTCCAGCTTCTTGCGTTCTTCCAGAAGGCCGTGAAGGCGGTTGCCAAGTTCCTGCGGCGCGATTTTCAGGGTCGCCGCCGCCTCGCTCAGCAGTTTCTCGCGGGCATTGACATAGTCGAGTGCGGCTTCTCCTGCCACGGCCTCGATCCGGCGGACGCCGGCGGCAAGGCCGCCTTCGCTGACGATCTTGAGAAAGCCGATATCGCCGGTGCGCCCGACATGGGTGCCGCCGCAGAGTTCCGTCGAGTAATTCCGGCCCGCCCCCTTGTGCGCATCCGGCCCGCCCATGGAGACAACGCGCACTTCATCGCCGTATTTCTCGCCGAACAGCGCCATCGCACCGGCTTTGATCGCCTCCTCCGGCGTCGACAATTGAACCTCGACATCGGCATTGAGGCGAATGCGGTCGTTCACCGCCCGCTCGATCTCCGCCAGTTCGGCCTCCGTCACCGGCTTCTGGTGCGAAAAGTCGAAGCGCAGGCGGTCCTCGGCCACCAGCGAGCCTTTCTGCGTCACATGGGGCCCAAGCGTCTGGCGCAGCGCCTCATGCAGCAGATGGGTCGCCGAATGATGGGCGCGCAGGCGCGACCGGCGGCGGTGATCGACATGGGTTTCGACGACGTCGCCGACCGTCAGCTCGCCCTTGGCGATCTGGCCGACATGGATATACAGGTCCTGTTTCTTCTGGGTGTCCTTGACGACCATGGCGAAACCGTCCTGGATCTTGAGCATCCCGTGGTCGCCTTCCTGACCGCCGCTCTCGCCGTAGAAGGACGTCTGGTTGAGGACGACTTTCACCTCATCACCCTGGGCGGCCTTCTCAACCTCTTCGCCGTCCTTGATGATCGCCTGGACCTTGCCCTCGGCAACCTCTGTCTGGTAGCCGAGAAATTCGGTGGCGCCGAGCTTTTCATGGAGGTCGAACCAGAGCGCATCCGTCGCGGCTTCGCCGGAGCCGGACCAGGCGGCGCGGGCGGCCTCCTTCTGTTTCTTCATGGCGGCATCGAAGCCGGCCTCATCAAGGTCGCGGTTCTGGCCGCGCAGGATATCCTTCGTGAGATCAAGCGGGAAGCCGTAGGTATCATAGAGCTTGAAGGCGACATCGCCCGGAAGCGGATCATTCCCGCCCAGCTTGCCCGTCGCATCGCCGAGCAGTTTCAAACCGCGATCGAGGGTTTCCTTGAAGCGGCTTTCCTCCAGCTTCAAGGTTTCGGTAATCAGCGACTGCGCGCGTTTGAGTTCGGGAAAGGCATCGCCCATCTCGTCCACCAGCGTCGGCACGAGTTTATAGACCATCGGGTCTTTTGCGCCCAGCATATGCGCATGGCGCATGGCGCGGCGCATGATCCGGCGGAGCACATATCCCCGTCCCTCGTTCGATGGCAGCACGCCATCGGCGACAAGGAAGGAAGACGAGCGCAGGTGATCGGCGATCACCCGGTGGGAGACCTTGAACTCCCCGTCCGGATCGACGCCCGATACCTCCGCCGAGGCTTCGATGATATGGCGCATCAGGTCAATATCGTAATTGTCATGCTTGCCCTGGAGGACGGCGGTAATCCGCTCCAGCCCCATGCCGGTGTCGATGGACGGACGCGGGAGATTCTCGCGGCGCCCCTCGGCGAACTGCTCGAACTGCATGAACACGAGGTTCCAGATCTCGATGAAGCGATCCCCATCCTCATCGGCGCTGCCGGGCGGGCCGCCGGGAATCCCTTCTCCGTGATCAAAGAAAATCTCGGAGCAAGGCCCGCACGGACCGGTATCGCCCATCGACCAGAAATTATCGGAGGTGGCGATGCGGATGATTTTCTCGTCCGGCAGGCCGGCGATCTTTTTCCAGTGCCCCGCCGCCTCGTCATCGTCATGATAGACGGTGACCAGCAGCTTATCCTTGGGCAGGCCGAATTCCCTGGTGAGCAGGTTCCAGGCAAGCTCGATCGCGCGATCCTTGAAATAATCGCCGAAGGAGAAGTTCCCCAGCATCTCGAAAAAGGTGTGATGGCGCGCGGTATAACCGACATTTTCAAGGTCGTTATGCTTGCCGCCCGCGCGGACGCATTTCTGCGTCGTTACCGCGCGGTTATAGGGCCGCTTTTCCTGTCCGGTGAAGACATTCTTGAACTGCACCATGCCGGCATTGGTGAACAGCAAGGTCGGATCATTGCGCGGCACCAGCGGCGAGCTCTCCACCTTTTCATGGCCGTTCTTCGCGAAATAGTCCAGAAAGGAGCTGCGGATTTCTTTAGTTGTACTCATCTTGCGAACACCATCACCTTGGGCCGGGGCGCCAATTTTTCCGTTAATCAAGTCAGGCCCGCTGTTTTACAGCGCCCCGCCCCGCCTGTCCAGTTGGATAGCACTGGCAAAGCGCGGGCGAGCCTGCTATGGAATAGGTAATCTTTTTTACAGAACGAACAATAAGAATAACAACGGAACTGCGACGTGACATTCATAGATAAAGACCCCACAACCGCCATCGACCTGATCAAAGACGGATTTGAGACAGCAGGCTATATCTGCGATCGTCATATCGCCACGTCCATCTATCTATCGCAGAAGCTGGACAAGCCGATCCTGGTCGAGGGGCCGCCCGGCGTCGGCAAGACGGAACTCGCGAAGGCCGCGTCGGAAATTCTGGGCGCGCCGCTGATCCGCCTGCAATGCTATGAGGGGCTGGACGAATCCAAGGCGCTGTATGAATGGAAATACGGCAAGCAGCTGCTCTATACCCAGATCCTGAAGGAAAAACTCGGCGATCTTTTAGAGGATGCGGTCGGGCTCGAGCAATCCATGGACAAGCTGCACCAGTTCGGCGACAGTTTCTATTCGGAAAAATTCCTGGAGGCGCGGCCGCTGCTGCAGGCGCTGAAATCGGAGGTGAAGACCGTCCTCCTGATCGACGAGATCGACAAGTCGGACCATGAGTTCGAGGCCTATCTGCTGGAAATCCTCTCCGATTACCAGATTTCGGTGCCCGAGATCGGCACGATCAAGGCAAAAACCAAGCCGCTCGTCTTCCTCACCAGTAACAATACCCGCGAGATGAGCGACGCGCTGAAACGCCGCTGCCTGCATCTTTATATCCCCTTCCCCGATGCGGCGCTGGAACGGCGGATCATCCAGACGCGGGTGCCGGAACTGGAAGAGAATTTGCGCAACCAGCTCGTCTCCTTCGTCCAGCAGCTTCGCACGCAGGATCTCAAAAAACTTCCGGCGGTCAGCGAGACAATCGATTGGGCGCGCACGCTGCTCCTTCTGCATGCGGAGAAGCTGGACACCGATCTGGTGCGCAATACGCTCAATATGCTGCTCAAGTTCGAGGAGGATATCGACAATATGCATAGCGAAGTCCCGAAATTCATCGCGGCGGCGCAAAAAGAAGTCCGCTGATGGACAAGGCGCTCGCCGATTTTGTCGAGATGCTCCGCTATTCCGATGTGCCGGTATCGATCAGCGAGAGCGTCGATGCCGCCGAGACGGTGCGGCTGTTCGGCTACAAGGATCGCGGCCTCCTGAAGGTGGCGCTTGCCCAGGTGATGGCGAAAACCATCGAGGAGCACGAGAATTTCGACCGCTGCTTCGACGAGTTTTTCAGCTACAATATCGATCCCGATCTCGCCCCCGGGGCGCAGGCGGAGGACACGGCGGAGGACAGCCCGCCTTCGCCCGAAAACGGGGAGACACCGCCGGAGGGCAGCGATCCGAACAACGATCCGGCAAGCGCCAATCCGGTATCGGGCGGCGGTGAAGGTGGCGGCGGCCTCTCAGGCGAGCAGAGCCAGGGCGCCTCAGCGGCGTCCCTGCTCGTTATGCTGGAACGCAACGACCGCACGGAACTCACCCTGGCGATGACGGCGGCGGCCAACGCCGTCAATCTTCGTAATATCGTTCTCATGACCCAGCGCGGGCTCTTTACCCGGCGCATTATGGAGAGCATGGGCCTTGAGGAGGTTAACCGGGAAATCTTCCGCCGCCGCAAGGAGGGCGATGAGGACGGCGCCGATGGCCTCGCCGGCCGGCTCGAAATCCTCTTTGATTCCGTCCGCGATCTGGTCGACCGGCAGCTCGCCTTCACCAGCAGCGGCAAGGCCAAGCAGTTCCGTCAGGATATCCTCAAAAATGTCCGGCTGTCGGCGGTCGAGCATCGCGATTTCAAATATATGCGCGATCTGGTCCGGCGCATGGCGAAGCGGCTGACCGACCTCAATTCGCGGGTGCGCAAGGTGAAGAACCGCGGCCATCTCGATATCCGCAAGACGATGCGGCGCAATGTCGCCTATGACGGCATCCTGTTCGAAACCCACTGGAAGCAGAAGCACAAGGACCGCCCGAAGGTGCTGGCGATCTGCGACGTTTCCGGCTCCGTTGCCTCGGTCGCCCGCTTCCTGCTGCTCTTCCTTTACAGCCTCAACGAGGTGCTGCCGAAGGTCCGCTCCTTCGCCTTTTCCGGCGATCTCGGCGAGATTACCGGCGAATTCGACCGCCTCGGACCGGAAGAGGCGATACCCCTCGCCATCGACAAATACGGCGGTCGCTCCACGGATTACGGCCGCGCGCTCGAGGATTTCAAGGAACTCTGCTTCGATGATATCGACAACCGCACGACCGTCATCTTCCTCGGCGACGGGCGGTCCAATGGCGCCGATCCGCGCATCGATATCCTGAAGGAGATCAAGCAGCGGGCGAAACGCGTCATCTGGCTCAATCCGGAGCGGAAATCGATCTGGGGTTCGGGAGATTCGGAAATGCTCCGCATCGCGCCCTATTGCACGAAGGCGGAGACCTGCAATAGCCTCAACAAGCTGGAGCTGGTGATCCGCGACCTGTTGAAAAGCTCATGACCATCTTCGCGGATATCTCGACGCCGCTGCTGATCGGTCTTCTTGCCGGGATGGCGGCGACGGGCATTCTCGGGGGATTGCTCGCCGGGCTGCTCGGCGTCGGCGGCGGCATCGTCATCGTGCCGGTGCTCTATAATATCCTGCCGTTTTTTGGCGTTGACGACGCGATCCGCATCCATGTCGCCATCGGCACCTCGCTCGCGACCATCATCCCGACCTCGATCTCCTCCGCGCGCTCCCATTACAAGAAGGGCGCGATCGACATGGCGCTTTTGAAAAGCTGGGGGCCGGTCATCTTCATCGGCGTCATCATCGGCACGGTGACGGCGAGCTTTTCGAACGCGGGCGTACTGACCCTCGTTTTTGCGGTCCTCGCGCTGCTGGTCGCCGCGAATATGGCGTTCCGCCCCGAAAATGCGCATCTCGCCGACGGCCTGCCGAAATCCCCGATCAAGGAACTGATTGCCCTCTTTATCGGCGGATTCTCGGCGATGATGGGGATCGGCGGCGGCACCTTTACCGTTCCGGTACTGACGATCTTCAACTACCCTATCCGCAAGGCCGTCGGCACCGCCGCGGCCATCGGCCTGATCATCGCGGTGCCGGGGACCATCGGTTTCCTGATCTCGGGGCTGGATGCGGACAACCTGCCGCCCGGGAATATCGGCTATGTCAATATCCTCGGCTTTCTGATGATCTTTCCGCTCGCCGCCCTCTGTGCGCCGCTGGGTGCGAAAATCGCCCATCAGATCAATGCGAACCTGCTGAAAAAGGCTTTCGCCTTCTTCCTGTTCGTCACTTCGCTCCGCATGTTCTACAGCCTTTATGGATGATGACGGAGCGGCCCGGCACCCTCGTTCCCTTCGCCCTTCGCGATCTTGAATGGGTGATTTCCGCGCCCTTTTTGCTGAAATCCCCGCCAGAGCCCGCCCTTGCAGCGCTGCCGGAAACCGGGGAACTCCTGGCCCGCCTCACCGCCGATCCCGCGCCCCTGCTCGCATATCTCGAGGCGGCGGGCCCGCTCAATCTCGGGCGCTATTTCGAGAGGTTGATGATTTTCTGGCTGGAAAACCTGCCGGCCGTCACGCTTCTCGGCAGCAATATCCGCATCTCGGACGACAAGCGGACCCTTGGGGAGATCGATCTCCTGTTTCTTCATGGCGCCGTCGCCTATCATTGGGAGCTGGCCGTCAAATTCTACCTCAATATCGGGAATGGCGGGAACGAGGCGAGCTATATGGGCCCGATGCTGAAGGACAGGCTGGATCGGAAACTCGACCGGCTGTTCGGCCATCAGCTCACACTTCCCGAACGCGCGGCGACGAAATCCACCCTCTCGCGCCTCGGGATCGAAACGGTTCTCTCGCAGCCCTTCGTCAAGGGGTGCCTCTTCCATCCGCTGGCCCGCCTGCGCGCAGCGCCGCAAATGCCCGACCGCATCGCGCCCGATAGTTTTTCCGGCCATTGGCTGACTTTGCCGGAGATTGGGAGCGGCGCCCTGCCCGGGTTCGATCACTTCCTCCTGCTGGAGAAGAAACGCTGGATCACCCCCTGGTTTTACCGGGACGAGGCGATGTCCGGCGGCCCGGACCGGCTGGCCACCGCCATGCAGGCGGCGTTCGGACGGCGGTCCGCGCCGCAACTTGTCGCGCTGTTCCGTGATGAGGGCGGTGAAATCCTCGCCAACGCCGGACGCTATTTCATCACCCCCAACGACTGGCCCGCGCTAGCCCGGAAAGCGCACGACAGTCAGAAACTTGGCGATTGAAAAGGCGGCGTTTCGAAGGCTTGCGGCATCGGAGACGCGAAAATAATGCCCCGCCGTCGTTGCGCAGGCGGCAAACACCGTGGCCGCCGGCTCCGGCGCCAGATAGTCGATGACATAGATCGTGATGCCGTTCCCCTTCATCCGGGTGCAGACCGACGCGAGCCGGGCATTCTCCGTCGTATCCGTCGCGGCGGACCCGGCGATGAGCAAAACAACCTTTGATATATCCGCGGCGTCATAGGCCGCCGGATGGGCCGGATCGGCGGTCCAGATCCCCTGCCAGAGCGGCGACAGCAGCCGTTCCGCCCACAGCATCGCGCGCCCATAGGCCGCATCGCCGTTGCCGCCAAGGAGGCCGAGTTCCGCACTCACCGCCGCCGCAGCGCCGAGCGAAAGAATAGGCTCCGCCCGGCAGTCCGCCGTCGTTACATTGGTGAAATGTGGAAGCCCCGTAGCGGCATCGATCTCGCTATCGAGCGTCAGGATCAGCGGAAAGGGCGCGCCGGCGGGCGGTGTCGCCTCCTCCCCGCTCGCGCCCGCGCGCGGCGCCACGCACCAGCGATCCTCCGCAAGGTCGCCCGTCCAGGCCGTCGTTCCCGGGATATCGGGCGGGAGACTGAGCGGCCATAATCCCGGCGTCACCCACTCCTTATGCGGGGCGACATTGACCAGGGCATTGCCGAAGGGCACGAGGGCCCAGCTTATCGCCTCGCCGGTTGCCGTCCCGGCTTCGAGCGCGGCAATGACGTCGCGCGCCGCCGATGTTACTTCGGTGAGTGCGCCGGAGGCGGCAAAGGCATCCGATGCCTCGATCACAAGGGCGATCTCCGCCTCCGGCCGGTCCTGCCGCGCGGTCACCGCCGCCGCGACGGTGACGTCATCAAAAAAATAGAGCGCCCGCAGGAGGGTCGTCGTCACCGCCGCCTGCGCGCTCACCGTCACTTCCCCGCTTGCAAGATCGGGTGTCACGAGAACGACAGGCGGCGGCGGCGTCTCGCCCGCATAGCCGAGCAGATTGACATTCCGGAAATTGGCCTGAACGGTCTCGATCGCCAGCTGCTGCACCTCCGCTGCCTCAAGGAAACGGAGGTTTTTCGCCGCCGCCACCGCCGCCATTTCGCTCGCGATCGCCAGCCGCGACTTGACGGCGAGAAAGCGCGACATATCGAGGGTAAAGGCGATTCCCCCGATGACGATAAAAAGGGCGAGCGCAAAAATCAGCAGCGCGGTGCCGTCCTCCGCGCGCTGAAATCTCCGGATATGGGCGAGAAAAGGCATATGGAAGGCCTAATTCAGGGCGCGAAGCGCCGCCGTCCGGCCAATGGCGACGGCGCGCCCGTGAGCGGTAAAACCGGCAGCGCCGAGCGCGCCCGCGAGATAGAATCCGACGCCCGGCGTCGCGCAGAGATCGACCTGCAGCAGATACAGCACCCCGCTGCCGGAATAGCCCCCCTCCGGCGCGGAAAAAGCCGCATCGGCGGGCGCGCAGGCACTGCCGCCGCTCGCCCGGCTGCGGGACCAGAGAAGAGAGGTCGCGTCCGGGGTGATTTCGACCGCCCGGATATCGAGCCGGAGGCCGAGCGGATACCCTCCCGTTCCGGTCATCCCCATCGCCGCCGTCAGGGCGTCATCGATATCGGCGTCGGCGATGGCGGGCCGCTGGCTGAATTCATCGGCAATCAGCGCGACGGCGCGATCCGTCGCCCGGACAAGCATGACCGCATTCACCATCGTCACCCCGGCCAGCAGGAGGAACATGATCGCCGGGACGAACAGCGCTACCTCCACCATGACGCTGCCGCCGCGATCGGCGGGGAAGGACGAAAGGCCGATCCGCGGCGTCTCACGGGCCATTCTTCACCACCACGGTAGCCGTCCCGGTCACGTCGCCGGAGTTGTAGAGATAATTCACGAAGGGCGTGATGAGCGGCACGGTATAATCCAGCCGGTAGGCGGTAATCCCGCCGGCCGCACCGGGGGCCGCCCCGGCGTTCGGACTGCCCCCTGCAAGCGCCGCGAGATCGTCATAGCTCTGCACGGTGAGGCGGACGCGCGAGGCATCGATCAACGTCCCGGCGAAGGCGGGCACCAGGGCGGCGAGTTCCCCCTCGATCGCCGCGACCGTCAGGCCGGCGCGGACCGCCGGCGGGGTCTCCAGTTTTATATCCTCCGACAGGGCGACCGCGAGGGCATCGGCGAGGCTGCGCGCGAGCAGCAACCGGCTCGCGTCCACAATAGCGAAAATGAGCGCGAAAACGAGCGGCAGGATCACCGCAAGCTCCACCGGCAGGGATGCGCGGCTATCCGCCATGGCCCGGCGGATCAACTGGTGGTCAATCCTCATGATCCCGCCACGCCGTCCGGTGCCGACCGCAGCAGATAGCGCCGGAGCAGATCCTTGTCCTGCATCCGCCGGAGCAGGCCGTAGAATTTGAGGTTGTTTTCCACCGTCGCGGCGTCAAGATCGATGCGCGCGATCCGCGCCGCCGCCTCCCGGTCGCCCTTGAGACCATAGGCCATGGCCAGATTCTGCCGGATGGCGGCTGTCGATTGCGGCGCAAAGGCCAGGTCGGAAAGGGCGTCCACCGCCGCCTCATACTCTCCCGCCATCAGATAGGACAGCGCGAGATTGTTGCGAAGCGCGGTATCTTCCGGCGCCACGGCCAGCGCCCGATGATAGAGATCGCGCGCCGCCCCATGCGCGCCCGCCATATCCTTCGCGATGGCAAGACCGCCGAGCGCCTCGATATTCTCCGCCTCGAGTTCGGCGGCACTGGCGAAATAGAGCGCCGCCGCCTCCGGCCGGTAGAGAGAAAGCTGCGCCCGGCCAAGCCCGAGCCGGGGCCGGATATCCTCCGGCGACAACTCCTCGAGAGTCTCAAAAACCGACACCGCCTCCTCCCCGGCGCCGGCCTTCAGATAGGTTGACCCAAGCGCGTAAAGAACATCCGTATCAAACTGATTTTTCTGAAGTAATTTATGATAGATATCGATGGCGGCGAGATAGTTGCCGGACTGCACCGAGATATCGGCGATCTTGAGCGCCCTCTCCCGCTCGGCGGTATCTGTAAACAGCGTCCCCGTCCCGCCGTCCATCGACGGGAGGGCGCAACCCGACAGGAACAGGGATATCAGGAACGCCATGGCAAGACGGATCGTCATCTTTTACCCTCCGATCGCGCGCATCATCAGCGCAAAGCCGGGCCCGGCGGACAGCGCGACAACCGGCGGCAGAATGAACAGGATCAGCGGAATGCTGAGCAGCGCCGGCATGCGGGCGGCGTTGTTTTCAAGCTCGAGCATGGTCAGCTTGCGGTTTTCCGCGGCGACGGCCTTGAGCGCACCGGTGATCGACGTGCCGTAGCGTTCCGACTGGCGCAGCGACAGCACCAGAAATTTAAGGCTGCGCGACGCGGTTCGCTTCTCGAGATTGGTGAGCGCCATGGATTTATCGGGAAGGATGCGCAGCTCGCTCAAGGTGATGCGCATTTCCTCCGCCACGTCCGGGGCAAAGGGCTGCAATCCCTCGATCGCGCGGGCGAGCGCAACCTCGAGCGTCAGGCCGGCCTCGACACAGAGGATCAGCAGATCGACCATGTCCGGCATCGCCTGTTCGATCCGCCGCTGGCGCTGTTTGATCCGGTAGTTCAGCAGGATATGCGGCAGGAAACTTCCAACGGCCGCAGAAAAGCCAATCGATACAACCCCGCCCGCCGTTGTGGCCATGCCCGGCATCAGCATATCGAGCAGGAGCGTCGACAGGATCACATAGGCCGCGAAACACAGCAACCGGGCGATGAGAAAGGGCCGCAGCCAGCGATCGGGATCGAGCCCGGCCTTGATCAAGCGGCGGGCAAGCGGCTGCCGTCCCATCACCCCCGGAAACGGCCGGAGGAACCGCAGCGCGGGAGCGGCCGGTTTTTCCTCCGCATCGCGCCGTTCAAGATCTATCCGCGCGGGCGGAAGCGCCGGGCGTTTCTCCGGCTCCGTCTCCGGCGCGAAGGGCCGAAGGCGCCGGTCGATCAGTTCCTGCCGCCGCGCGCCGACTGCCGCCACGAACAGGACAGAGGCCGCAAGGACGCAGAGCGCCAGACCGCCGAGAAGCCAAATATCCATCTGCGCTATCATCTCAACCTCCGGAGCAGGCGGGACATGATGAAGAAGCCGATCAGAATGCTCGCGGCGGAATAGATCAGCAGGTTCTGCCCGAGCGGATCGTCGAACAAGAAATCGAACTGCGCCCGGTTGGTCGCCGCAAGGATGAGGAGGATCACGCCCGTCACCCCCGTGACAATGCGCGCCGACGTCCGCGCCTCCGACGTCAGGGCCCGCGCCTTCAGATATTGCGCCCGGCGGTCGCGGAGAACCCGCGCGAGATTCTCCAGCACCTCGGCATATTGCCCGCCGGTGCGCCGCTGCAGGATCAGGGTGGTCGCCATGAACTGCAGTTCCTTGACGCCGATCTCCTTGACGGCCGCGTCAAGCGCCGTTTCGAGATCAATCCCGATGCTGAGTTTTTCCGACAGAATGCGGAACAGCCCGCCGACCGGATCGGGCATTTCGGCGCCAATCACCTGGAAATTCTCCTGCAACGACATGCCGACGCGGGCGCCGCGAATGATGATGTCGATTGCCTCCGGCAGCTGTTCGGTAAAGCGCTGCTGGCGCCGTTTCTTCCGGTACCGCTGGACAAGGAAGACGCCGCCCGCGAGTCCGGCCAGCGCCAGAAGAAAGCTGGAGGTAAGGGTCGGCGCCGTCTGGAACGCCGGGATCGCGCCCCCGAGAGCGATCAGAAGGATCAGGATCAACAGCACCGCTTTCCGTCTCATCCCTTTCCGCCGGTCTTTCCCCTCCTCCCGCTCCAGATAAAGCGGCGTTGTTATCACCGCCGGCAGCGCACCGCCCGCGCTTTCCTCCCCTTGCGCAAGCAACCCGGCAAGGCGGGTGCGGAGCCGGCGGTCCCGCTCCCCGGCCTTGCGGTAGAGCAGGAAGAGCAGCGCGAGACCGTTCGCGATAAATATGAAAAGAGACAGCGCGACCGGGTCGATACCGGTAATTGCGGAAAGTCCGGTCATGACCGCAACACCTCCCGCAGCTCCGCGAGCAACCCGAAACGGGCCACCTTTTCCTCGAAATGCGGGCGGGCGCCGGAATAGCGGAAGGCGGAATCCGGGCCCTCCCCGGCCTCCATCTCCCCGGCAAAATCGAACAGCGTCTGGCTGGTGATGACATCCGCCTCCATCGCGACGATCTCGGAGATCGTGCGGATAAACCGCCGGCCGCTCGCCCCGCGTTCGACATGGATGACGAGATCAAGGGCGCTGGCGATCTGCTGACGCGCGCCGCGGCTCTGGTAATTGGCAAGCGAGGAGAGCATCAGGTTTTCGAGCCGCAGAAGCGCATCGCGCGCGCTGTTGGCATGGATCGTCGACATCGATCCGTCATGCCCGGTGTTCATCGCCTGCAGCATGTCATAAACCTCGGCGCCGCGCACCTCGCCGATGATGATGCGATCGGGCCGCATGCGCAGGCTGTTGCGCAGGAGATCGCGCTGCGACACCTCCCCCGTTCCCTCCGTATTGCGCTGCCGCGTCTCAAGGCTCACCACATGCGGCCGTTGCAGGGCGATCTCGGCGGCATCCTCGATCGTGACGATGCGCTCGTTCTCGTCGATCAGGCCCGACAGCGCGTTGAGCAGCGTCGTCTTGCCTGAACCGGTGCCCCCGGAAATGAGGATATTGAGGCGGCAGCGGGCGGCGATGGTGAGAAACCCGCGCATCTGCGAGGAAAAAGACCCGCCCGCGCAGAGCTCGTCCAGGCCCATCTTGTCCTTGGCGAATTTACGGATCGAGATGATGGTGCCGTAAACGGAGAGCGGCGGCGCGATCACATTGACACGGCTGCCATCCTTCAGGCGCGCATCGACCATGGGGTTGGCCTCATCGACCCGGCGGCCGACCGAGGCGGCAATCCGGCGCGCGACCTCCAGCACATGATCGTCATCGCGGAACTTGTAGTCCGTCAGCTCGAGCCGGCCACCCCGCTCCACATAGACCGTGTCGGCACCGTTCACGAGAATATCCGTCACCTTCGGGTCGGAAAGAAGCGCCTCAATCGGTCCGATGCCGACGATATCGTCGAACAGCTCGCGGGCGATGGCGCTCTGTTCCACCCAGTTGACCTGGAGCCTTTCCTCATCGACGATTTTCGAAACCGCCTCAGTGATCCGAAGCGAGAGCTGCTCGGGCGGCATGGTCGAGGCGGCCGTGGGATCGATCCGGTTGAAAAACTGCTTGCGCACGCGCTCGACCAGGTCCGGGGGCGCCACCGGCGCCTTTCGGGGTTTCGCGGCCGGCGGCACATATTGATCCGCCTCCTCGGCAAGGCCCGTAAAACTCCCGTCTTCGGATTTCCGGCCGAACATCTCAGCGTCCCCTCAAGAAGGAAAACCAGCCCGACCGGTACCGTTTCGCCCCCTCCTTCTGCCCGACCAGCATGCCGGCAAGACGAATATAGGCGTCGGTGATCGCCGCCTTTTCCCGCACGACCGGCGCGCCGTTCAGGCTGGCAACCGCGAGCTTTTTCTTCTCGAACGGGATGACGATATCGATGGGGCGGCCGATAAAGCGGGTCATCCTGTCCATCGGCACCTCCCCCGCCCCGCGCGACCGGGCACGGTTGAGAACGATGATGACCTCCCGGCTTTCGTCCGCCTCACCAAGGAACCTGAGAAGGCGGGCGCAGTCGCGCACGGCGGCAAGGGTCGCATCCATGACCAGAATGCGCACATCGGCCTTTTTAAGGATCGACATCGCAACCGCCGGCCGGGAGCGGTCGATATCCTGCAGGATGAAGTGGTAGCGGCTGCGCAGATGGGTCATCAGGCGGGCGACGGCGGCCTCATCATAGCTTTCATCGCGGCCAAGCTCGACTTCGGAGGCAAGAACTTTCAGTTTCTCCTCGGCCTCCAGGGTGGCGCGGTCAACGACGACATTGTCGATCCGCTCCGGCGTGGTGAGCAGTTCGGCAAGCCCGGAGGCGGGCTCCAGCCCCATTTCAAGCGCGAGGGACCCGTTCGCCAGGTTCAGATCGGCGAGCATGACATGGCGGTTGAAGGTATTGGCGAGCAGCCAGCCGGTATTGAAAACCGCCGTCGTCGCGCCGGCCCCGCCGCGCACACCATAGACCGCCACCGTCTTGCCGGTCCTCGGTTCCGCGCTACGCGCCGCCAGCCGCCCGCTTGCCCTCGCCACCGCCCGGTAGAGAAGATCGGACGGCACCGGCTTGACAAGATAATCGGTGACGCCGATATCGATCAGATCGCGGTACAGGCCGACATTATCCCGATCACCGAGCACCACGACATGGACCCGTGGCGGACAGATATTCGCCAGCTCCTGAAGATCGGACAGCGGCAGCGACACGCCGGATATATCGACGATCAGCACGTCCGGCATGGCTTGTTTCGCATAGTCCCGGATCGCGTCGCGAATGCCGCCGCGCCCGATCTGCGCGTTGCCATACCCCCATTTCGGCAGCAGGTCGCGCAGCAGCGCCTCGGTTTTCCGGTCCGCGACATAGGCCGCCGCGCCGAGGGTTTTATTGTCCGTAGTCGGGAAAGTGACAATCTCGGGCTGCGGTTTCTCGGCCATCTTCACCTCTTTCGTCTATCGGTCCGCCGGAGGAAAGGCGACCGGCGCGCGGTCATGAAGCGTCGTCACGGCCTTGGCGTCCATCTGCGCCAGTGGCGGCGCGAGGCGGCGCCCCCCGTACCAGTCGGTGGGGCGCGCGAGGCTCAGCATCCGGTTACGTTCAACAGCGCAGCCGAAACCGGGCGACGTCATCGCCATATGATCGAGCTTGCGATAGGAGAGGTCGACGCCGCAATCGGCAAGGCGGTAGAAATAATAGGTCACCTCGATATCCAGAAGGCGATCCGATCCGGCAGCCGGGGCCAGAAGCCCGACCGAACTGACCCCCATGAGGCCGGATCGCGAGAGGATATCGAGAAGCCTGTCCGACGGAAGGGCGTCGCCGACCGGTTGCAGGCTGACATATCCCGGCGGATCGCGCGTGAGGTCAGTCAGGAAATCGACAAGCGGGCGCCCGTCCCGCGTGACCGCCTCTCCGGTCCCGCTTTCATGAAAGGAGACAAGATAGCTTTTGCTCTCGATATGGTTTCGCCCAAGATCTCCCGGCAACGTCTCCGGCGTCTCGCCGCCAAGGCATCCGCCGAGCATTGAGGCAAGCAGCAACAGCGCGGCGGTTCTTATATATCGGGCGGGCCGCCACATCAGTAAATATACCCCACCGGGCCCTTGAGCGTCAGCCCCTCCTGACCGAGGCTTGACGGGATTTCCGGGGCGAGCATGGGCTCGGCCAGCCGGCCCGTCGTCAGTTTCGCCGCCATATCCGTCGGCCGGTAGTTTTTCAGAGGATTAGTAAAGGCAACATTGTCGCGCGGCGCGACGATATTCGCCGTCGCGATGATGACGAGTTCCGTCTCGCGGTTCTGATAGCGGGTCGAGCGGAACAACGGGCCGAGCACCGCAAGATCGGCGAGCCAGGGCACCTCGTTCACCAGATTGCGGGTCTGGTTCTGCAGCAATCCGGCAACGGCGAAGCTCTGCCCACTGGCAAGCTCGATGGTCGCCTCCGTCCGGCGGACGGCGATGCCTGGGATCTGGAAATTATTGACGACGACCGCGCCGATCTCGGAAATCTCGCTCACCTCGGGGCGGATATGGATGCTGATCCGCTGATCCGAGAGCACCGTTGGCGTGATATCGAGAATGACGCCGAATTTCTTGAACTCGATGGTGACCTGCTCGTCGGTCGCGGATACCGGGATCGGGAACTCGCCGCCGGCAAAGAAGCTTGCCGTCTCACCAGAGCGCGAGGTCAGATTGGGCTCGGCCAGGATGGTGAGCAGATTTTCCTCGGCCAGCGCATCGATGATAAGGGAGGCGGATCCGTCACTCCCGCGGTAGCCGAGAAGCCCGCTGCTTCCCGTGCCGCTGTTCGCCGAGCTTGGGAATAGCTGGTTGCCGATGACCGCCGGCCAGCGGTTAGTGATCAGCCCGATGGCGAGCGATCCCGGATTAAGCAGCACATCCCAGTTGATGCCGAGGTTTTTCGATGCCTCCCGGTTCATCTCGACGATGCGGACGCGGATATTCACCTGCGAGGGCGCGAGCATCTCCATGCGGTTGACGATTTCCTCTTTCTCGCCAAGAAAACCGCGGGCGACGGAGATGATTTGCTCTGCCTGCACCGGCGATGTGGCATAGCCCGACAGGATAAGCCGGCCCGGGGTTGACTGGACCGTCAGGTTGCTTTCGGGGAACTGTTCGGTGAGGAGTTCTGAAATCACCTCAAGATCGCGGGTGACCGTCACGGACTGGTCGAAGGCAATTTCGCCGCCCGCGCCAAGGGCCATGACATGGGTCCGCCCCGGCGCCTTGCCATAGACGAACAGCCCGTTCGAAGCGGTCAGCTGGATATCGGCAATCTCGGGATTGGTGACCAGGACCTCGGTGACCGGAACGGTCAGCGGAAAGAGACGGCCCTGATTGACCTCCAGCGAGAGGCGTGCCGATGCCTCCGTCTCGCGGGCGTTGACTTTAGGCGGCGACAAGAGAAGGAGTACCGCCAGCAGCATGACCAGATATCCCAAACGCCGGACGAGAAGCCGCATGATCTCAATCCCTCCCGTCGTTGAGCGTCTGCACGGTGATCTCGCCGCCGCGCATGATTCGGACGGCGCGCGCGCCATCATCGACGACCGGAACGGGGAGCGGCTTGAGATCGGGGAACAGATCGCTTGCGGAAAAGGCAACGGGTTGGATTGAACTTCCGCTTTTCGCCTCCGGTCCGCTGCCGGCAAGGGCAATGCTCAGATCGCCAATCGCCTCGGCAAGCGAGACCCGCTCGACATCCGCTGGCAACAGCGCGAGAACCAGCGACCGGCGCGCCGGTTTCACCCCGGTGTCTCCCGGCCCACCGGTGCCCTGCACCTCGATGACGCGGGCATTCTCAAGCAGGGTCCGCACGGCGGTCTCCCCTGCCTTTGGCGCCTGACTCGGCACCCTGTAGGTGAGCGTGAGATCGACCCGGTCGCCCGGACGAAGCGCCGCGAATTTGTCGAGATTGCCGATCTCGACGGGCCGGGCGCGCATCCCTTCGCCCAGCAGCGCCTTGAAATATCCCGGCTCGCCGGGCCGGAGGATATGGGTTGCCTCGAGATACTGTCCCTTGCCGACCGCGCGGGTCAGGACAGCCCCTTCCAGCTTATCAAGCGCGGTCATCGCATCGGTGAGAAAATGGCGCGGATCGCCCGCCTCCGCAAGCGGTCGCCATTCGACCATCCCTTTTGACAGCATATCGCCGGCGCCCGCGTCCGTTGTCAGGCGAAGGGCGAGGATTTTCGGCGCGGGCGCCGCTGCGGAAACGGCGGAGCCGCCATCTTCTCCGCGAAGCAGGAACATGTTCCCAAGATAGGCGGCGGAGCCAAGAAACAGGGCTGAGAGAAGAATGAAGATGAAGCTTTTCATCGCTTACGCCCCCGCCAGGTAACGGCCATAGAGGGCGACCGTGCCGCCCGCCGCGATGGCAACGCCATAGGGAACGGATTTCACCGACAGGGCGGCCGCGGGATCCATATATCGGGAAAAGGGCGCCAGGGCCCAGTCCTGGATCATCCGCATCGCCGGTATGACGGTAATGAGCGCGAGTACCCCGCCGGCGAGCGCCGTAATAATCAGGAAGGCAGGTCCTGCCTCCGGTCCCGCCCACAGCATCGTGACCGTCGCCAGCTTGACATCGCCGCCGCCGACCTTGCCCGCGGCAAATCCCGCCAGCATGAGCGCAAACAAACCAGCCGCCCACAGAACGTGAGCGGCCGGTTCGATCGGATTTTTCGAGAAAACCGCATAAAGGACGAACAACAGCAATATCGCCAGCGACACCCAGTTGCGGATGATCCGCCGTGTGACGTCGGTATATGCGCCAAGCCATAGGAGAAATATGGCAAGCAGGGGATAAATTGCTGTCATGGTGCCCGTTCCTTCCGGCGGGCGGTACGCACCCGAACCGGAAGTCACTGTTAAATTTATCGGTTAGTTGGTGCTGCCGCCGCCACCCGATCCGGACAGATCGATGGCGTTGAAGGCGGTTTGCAGTTTCGTGTAAAAGGCCGTCCCGGCAACGCCGACGACTGCCGCCGCAGCCGCCGCCATCAAGGCATATTCAACGGCCGTAACGCCGCTTTCATCGGAAATTAGCCTCTGTAATATTGATTTCATTTGATGACCCCTCCATTCAGGAATTGACGTGTTTGCGCGGATGAACATCCGCCGATACACTACTATTACTTGTTATTAATCCAGATTTTGGCAAATACCGCCCGTTACCATGCAACTAATTCAATAGCGCGTGCAATAGTTTCGAGTGCCTCAACCTGTTTTTTTTGCTATTCACGCAACTGAAAACATCTTTTTTAAAAGATGATTTTCTAATATATTTATAACATCTTATTTTTCCTGTTATTTTAGAACTTCGTTTTTTTCGGATATAAATAAAATTTATTCGAGAGTCATCTAAAATTTATAGTAAATATAGTTAATGGTGTTATTTTTTATGGTTAACGACGACCAAAATACCCTTTAAACTGTATATATTTATTTTTTAGCTATTATTAAGTGTATATATTCCATTGAAATTTCCTCGTATAGATAGATTTGAAGAATCATTTCATCCGAGCGACGAATTACAAAGGGAGCCATTTACAACCGGCTGCTTTTGATCGACATCAAAGCATCACGCTAATCTTCGTGCAAAAACGACCCATCGCGGATATAAAGTTGAATTGATTTGTTGAACCCCGTATATGCGGGGTGAGTATGCGAGGGTGGACGATGAACGAGGGCGAGAGCGCGAGACGCATCCTGATTTATAGTCACGACTCTTTTGGCCTCGGTCATTTGAGACGCTGTATGGTCATGGCCAATTCCCTGGTCGAGCAGAACCAGAACCTGTCCGTGCTGATCCTGTCGGGCTCGCCCATCATCGGCAGCTTCGATTTCAAGGCGCGGGTCGATTTCGTCCGCATCCCCGGTATCATCAAGCTGCGCAACGGCGAATACACGTCGCTCAGCCTGCATATCAATACCGAACAGACGCTGGCGATGCGCGCCTCCATCATCCAGCATACGGCGGAAACCTTCGATCCGGACATCTTCATCGTCGACAAGGAACCCTACGGCCTGAAGGGCGAAGTCACGGAAACGCTCGCGATGCTGAAGGAGCGCGGCACGCATCTCGTGCTCGGGCTGCGCGACGTCCTCGATGATCCCGCCCTGCTCGCCCCGGAATGGCGGCGCAAGAACGTACTGCCGGCGCTTGAGGATATCTATGACGATATCTGGATCTTCGGCGTCAAGCAGATCTATAATCCGCTCACCGGCCTCGAAATTCCAGCCAATGTGAAGCGCAAGATCACTTATACAGGATATCTGCCGCGCACGGCGCCGTCAGTGTCGGACCCGGCGATCCTGAGCGAGATGACGGAGCCTTATGTGCTGGTGACCGTCGGCGGCGGCGGCGACGGCGACGTCCTGACCGACTGGGTCCTGCGCGCCTATGAGGGGAACAGGCAGCCGCCGCTCAACGCCCTCTTCGTTCTCGGGCCCTTCATGCCGCCGGAGACCCGCGCCAGCTTCCGCGAGCGCATCCAGAAACTGCCGCGCGTGCGCGCCGTCACCTTCGACAGCCATATGGAAAGCCTGATGCAGGAGGCCTCCGCCGTGGTCGCCATGGGCGGCTACAATACTTTCTGCGAGGTTCTCTCGATGAACAAGCGGGCCTTGATCATCCCGCGCACAGTGCCGCGGCTCGAACAATATATCCGCGCGACCCGCGCCGCCGAGGCCGGGCTCATCGGTGTCCTCGTCGATGACGGAGAGCGCGGGAGCGACACCATGCTGACGGCGCTCCGTCATCTGTCGCAGCAGAAAAAACCGTCGGAGATTGTCATTCCCGGCCTGCTCGACGGCCTGACGAACCTCAACCGGCTGGTCCGGCTGCGCTTCCGCGCGGTCGACCGGCGGCGCGCCGCGCTGTCAAGTTCCCGCATTGCCGCATCGGACTGACGGACTTTATTCCAGCTCCAGATAGGTGACCTTCTTTGCGGCGATCTGCGCATGATCGAGCGGCGGAAGGCCGTTACGCTCCATGATTTCCGAGATAATCCGCACATAGGCCTCCCGCCGTTCCGAATAGGCGATCAGGGTATCGACGAGATCGGGGCCGGTAACCGGCTTGCCGTCAGCCCGGATCGCCGCGCGACGCTCCCTGAAGCCCTTATAGGCATCATGCGAATTGAGATTGAGCATATAGGCCCGGACGGAATCGAGCGGCGTCTTGAACGCCTCGATACGGTAGTCGCCCTTGGCCTTGCGCTGCTCCTCTGGCTTGATGCCGCCCTTGTAGCTCCATTGCCCGAACAGGGCGTTTCCCTCCGCCGCAAAGCGCGACGTGCCCCAGCCGCTCTCCTCAACCATCTGCGCGACGATAAGCGAGGGCGGCACCACATCCATCCGCCGCGCCATCTCGGCCCAGAATTCATCGTTGAGGGAATGGCTGGCGAGTGCGTAGTCCGCCGCCTGCTGTTTCAGCCAGGCTTCGTCATGTGGCGATAGTGTCTGGCCCGCCTGCAACTCCTTCCGGATCTGCTCAAGCTTCTCGCGGTCATGGCGAAGCGCGTGATTGGCAACGAAGGCAAGCGGGATCGTCAGGCGCAGGAATGTCCGTTTCTTCTCGGCAACCGGCAATTCCGGCGCGACCTTCTTCCGCCATTCCTCCGGGATGTCGAGAATGACATAGGGCGGCACGTCCTGCTCGCGCGCCTTCCATTTCTGAATGGAATAGCCATTGCGGTCGAAAAAGTCGGCGAATTCATCGAAATCCCGGATAGTGACGGTCTCCGCCCGGAGCGATGCAGCGCTCAACATCAGCAACCCGGCTACCAAAACCCAGCTTCCCGCCCGGGTTATTCCACGAAATCCCTTCATTCGGGACCGCCCCCCTTTACCCATACAATCAGATGTCAACTATGCCATGATTTTTCCGCCGGCGGGAGTATTTTCCGCCTGTTCCTTTTGCGACTCTCTCTACAGCCACGCCAAGAAACCGTCGTCGCGGCTATTTTCTCCGATTTCGCGAGACTTGCAATTTATATCGGCCCGACCCGCTTTTTTATGAAAACGACATCGCTTCCGCTTTTTTTGGCGCATCCCCTCCGAACGGTCAGTTTCTACTTGCGCTGGCTCCGATGCGGGTGAAATAGTTATGAAAATAACTGTTGTCCGCAAGGGAGGGAGACAAGCCGATGAGCGATCGATATGACGCCATCATAATCGGCGCGGGTGTGATCGGGGCCTGCATTGCCTATGAACTCGCGAAAGCCGGACGCAAGACCCTGTCGCTGGATCGCCTGCCCGCCTCCGGCTACGGATCGACAGCGGCGTCCTGCGCCATTATCCGCACCTATTATTCCGCGCTGGATACCTGCGCGCTCGCCTATGAGGGCTGGTTCTACTGGAAAAACTGGCAGGATTATGTCGGCGTCGCCGATGAAAAGGGCCTGATCAAGTATCACGACACCGGCGCGCTGATCGTCAAGACGCCGCATAACGACTATATGCGCAAGATCTGCACCCTCATGGACCAGATTGGCTGCCCCTATGAGCATCTGACGCCGGAACAGATGCGCGCGCGTCTGCCGATCATCGATACCCATCAGTTCGCGCCGGTCAAACGGCCGGAGGATCCGGGCTTCGGCGAGCCGACCGGCGACAGCGTCCCCGGCGGCGTCTTTTTCCCGCGCGGCGGCTATGTCAGCGATCCGCAGCTCGCCGCCCATAATGCGCAGCGCGCGGCGGAAGCCCATGGCGCAACCTTCAAGTTCAATGCCGAGGTTGTCGATATCCGTAAAAGCAATGGCCGCGTTATCGGCGTCACCCTGAAGGACGGCACCGAGATCGACGCCCCCGTCGTCGTCAATGTGGCGGGCCCGCATTCCTCCAAGGTCAACGAGATGGCAGGCATCCTTGGCGAGATGAAAATGACGACGCGGGCGCTCCGTCACGAGGTTGCCCATGTCCCCTCGCCTGCAGATTTCAATTACGAGAATGACGGCGTGGTGCTGTCGGACAGCGATGCCGGGATTTACTGTCGGCCGGAGCTTGGCAACCATATCCTGATCGGCTCGGAAGATCCGAAATGCGACACGCAGGAATGGGTCGATCCGGACAATTTCAACGAGGATTTCACCGAGCAGTGGAACGCGCAGGTCCTGCGTCTTGCGCAGCGTTTTCCGGCGCTGGGGATACCACGGAAGACAAAAGGCGTCGTCGCGCTCTATGACGTGACCAAGGACTGGGTGCCGATCTACGACAAGTCGAGCCTGGGGGGATATTACCTCGCCATCGGCACCAGCGGCAACCAGTTCAAGAATGCGCCGGTTGCCGGGCGGATGATGGAAAAACTGATCCGCGAATGCGAGGCGGGCCGCGATCACGACAAGGATCCGGTGCATTTCCATCTGGAGAATATTGATTACGATCTTTCCATGGGCACGTTTTCACGCAACCGGGAGGTCAGCAAGGACAGCAGCTTCACCGTCCTTGGATAAGGGAAAATTGCAAAGCGGGAGGGCAAGCAGATGAAATCCCATGTCAAAGTCGCCGTTATCGGAGGGGGGGTCGTCGGCTGTTCTGTCCTCTATCATCTGGCCAAGCTGGGCTGGACCGATATCGCGCTGATCGAGCGGTCGGAACTGACCTCCGGCTCCACCTGGCACGCCGCCGGCGGGTTCCATACCATCAACTCCGATACCAATATCGCCGCGCTGCAGGGCTATACCATCAAGCTTTACAAGGAGCTGGAGGAACTCTCCGGGCAATCCTGCGGCCTGCATCACGTTGGCGGGATGACGCTTGCGGGCACGCCGGATCGCATGGATTACCTGAAAACCGAGCGCGCCAAGCATCGCTACATGGGTCTTGATACCCATCTGGTCGGACCGGAGGAGATCAAGAAGCTCGCGCCGATCACCAATATCGACGGGGTCATCGGCGGGCTTTATGATCCACTCGACGGGCATCTCGATCCGTCCGGCACCACCCATGCCTATGCCATGTGCGCGCGCAAGCTCGGCGCCGAGATTTATCTCCGCAATCCGGTTCTGGAACTCAATCCGCAAACCGACGGCAGCTGGCAGGTCGTCACAAAAGACGGCACGATCCATGCCGAATATGTGGTGAATGCCGGCGGTCTCTGGGCGCGGGAGCTTGGCGAAATGGTCGGCATCTTCCTCCCCCTCCATCCGATGGAGCATCAGTATCTGGTGACAGAGGATATTCCGGAAATCTATGAACTCGGGCGGGAGCATCCCCATGTCATGGACCCGGAGGGGGAAAGCTATCTTCGGCAGGAGGGGCGCGGCCTCGTCATCGGCTTTTATGAACAGGAGTGCGATCCCTGGGGCGTGAACGGCACGCCGCTCGACTTCGGGCATGAACTGCTGCCCAACAAGCTTGATCGGATTGAGGACAGCATGGAATTTGCCTTCAATCGCTTCCCGGTGCTGGGCAAGGCCGGCATCAAAAATGTGATCAACGGCCCCTTCACCTTCGCGCCCGACGGCAATCCGCTGGTCGGGCCGGTGCCGGGGCTGAAAAATTACTGGGCCGCCTGCGCAGTGATGGCGGGCTTCAGCCAGGGCGGCGGCGTCGGCCTGACGCTTGCCGAATGGATGATCGAGGGCGAACCCACCCGCGATGTCTTCGCCATGGACGTGGCGCGCTATGGCGATTATTGCTCCCGCCCTTACGCGCGTAAGAAAGTGACCGAGAATTACCAGCGTCGCTTCAGCATTTCCTACCCCAATGAGGAATTACCCGCCGCGCGCCCCTTCCAGACAACGCCCGCCTATCCCATCTGGAAAGCGCAGCGCGCCGTTTTCGGGCAGGCTTATGGCATGGAGGCGGTCAATTACTTCGCGCCGGAGGGCGAACCGCTCCACGAGACACCGTCCTTCCGCCGCTCCAACGCGTTCGAGGCGGTCGGCGCCGAATGCCGGGCGGTGCGCGAGAAAGTCGGAATCACCGAAATCCATAACTTCGGCAAGTATAAGGTGACGGGCCCCGGCGCGGCAGACTGGATCGATATGATCATGGCCGGGCGCGTGCCCAAGGTCGGCCGCATGAGCCTGAGCCCGATGCTGAGCCCCAAAGGCAAGCTGATCGGCGATTTCACCATCGCAAGGCTGGCGGACGAGGAATTCCAGCTCACCGCGTCTTTCGGGGCGCAAGGGTATCATCTTCGCTGGTTCTGGGATCACCTGCCCGAGACGGGCGTCGAGATCGAGAATGTGAGCCTGAAACGCATCGGGTTCCAGATTGCCGGACCACGCGCCCGGGACCTGCTCGCCAAGGTCACTTATGAGGATGTCTCGACAGAGGCTTTCCCTTTCATGGCGGTGAAGCGCATGGGGGTCGGACTTTCCGATGCGATTGTCCAGCGGGTCACCTATACGGGCGATCTCGGCTATGAAATCTATGTGCCCGCCGATGAGCAGATCGGCCTTTATGAAGTGCTGGCCGAGGCAGGGGAGGAATTCGGCCTCACCCCGTTCGGCATGCGCGCGATGATGAGTTTGCGGCTTGAAAAATCCTTCGGCTCCTGGCTCCGCGAGTTCAAGCCCGACTACACGCCCGAAGAAACCGGCCTCGACCGTTTCGTCGCCTATAACAAGCCCGCCGACTTCATCGGAAAGGCGGCTGTCCTCAAGGAAAAGGCGGAGGGGGCAAAACGCAAGCTTTCCACCTTTGTCGTCGAGGCGCTGGATGCCGATGTCCATGGCGACGAGCCGATCTGGAAGGACGGCAAGGTCGTCGGCTTCGTCACCTCCGGCGGCTATGCGCATTACGTACAGAAATCCGTGGCGCTCGGCTTCACGCCGCCCGAGATGATCGAGGACGGCGGTGATTTCGAGATCGAGATCCTCGGCGAGATGCGCCCCGCGAAAATGGTACTCGACCCCCTGCTCGATCCGCAAGCGAAGCGCATGCGGGACTGAATCAACCCCTGAAAGGAGATTTCCATGTCAGAAGCAAATGAACGGTCATCCGGTCGCCGGTCACGACGTGGACACAGGGTCAAGGCAAGCTTTACGCAGCTGCCACGGCAGAAGGTCGTCAACAGCTTCGAACCGATGAAGATCATCTCCGACGACCAGGTCGAGGCGATCCATAACGCGTCGATGGATATTCTGGAGAATATCGGCATCATGGTGCGCCTGCCGCGCGCCCGCGAGATCCTGAAAAAAGCGGGGCAGAAGGTCGACGAGGACAAGCAGATCGTCTATTTCGACCGGCATTTCGTCATGGAGGCGATGTCCCATGCGCCCTCCGAATTCACGTTGCACGCCCCGAACCCGGAGTGCGACCTGGCCGTTGGCGGACGCAACCTCGTGTTTTCCATGGTCGCCAGCACGCCCAATGCCATGGATATGGACGGCGGACGGCGGACGGGAAACCGCATAGATTTCCGCAACTTCCTGAAACTGACCCAGAGCCTCAATATCCTCGGCACCAGCGGCGGCTATCCGGTGGAACCGGTCGATATCCATGCCTCGATCCGGCATCTGGAATGCGGGCGGGATTTTGCGACGCTGACGGAGAAGGTCCCCTATATCTACTCCCTCGGGCGGCAGCGGAACCTTGACGGGATCGAGATGGCGCGGATCATGCGCGGCATCACGATGGACGAGATGCTGACCCAGCCGAGCCTTTTTACCATCGTCAATTCCAACTCCCCCCTGATGCTGGATCAGCCGATGCTGGAAGGGATTATCGAGATGGCGGCCCATGGCCAGGTGGTGATGCTGACCCCCTTCACCCTTGCGGGCGCGATGGCCCCGGTGACGCTTGCGGGCGCGCTCGCCCAGCAGAATGCGGAAGCCCTCGCCGGGATGAGCCTTGCCCAGACCGTGCGGCCCGGCGCGCCGGTCGTCTATGGCGGCTTCACCTCCAATGTCGATATGAAATCCGGCGCCCCCGCCTTCGGCACCCCCGAATATGCCAAGGCGACGATCGCCAGCGGCCAGCTGATCCGGCGCTATAACATCCCGTTCCGCTCCTCGAACGTGAATGCCTCGAACGCGCCGGATGCGCAGGCAGCCTATGAATCGGAGATGTCGCTCTGGTCTGTCGCGCTTGGCGGCGCCAATTTCGTCAAGCATGCGGCGGGCTGGCTCGAGGGTGGGCTCAGCGCCTGCTTCGAGAAGGTGATCATGGATGTCGAGATGATCCAGATGATGATCGAAATGATGAAACCCATTGATACCTCACCGGAATCCCTCGGTCTGGATGCCATGCGGGAGGCCGGGCATGGTGGTCATTTCTTCGGCACCCAGCATACGCAGGAACGTTATGAGACCGCCTTCTACACGCCCATTCTCTCGGACTGGCGGAATTTTGAAAGCTGGGTGGAGGCTGGCTCGCCCGATGCGATGACGCGGGCCAACACCATCTACAAAGCCATTCTCGCGGAATATGAGGAGCCCGCGCATGACCCGGCCCGGATGGAGGAGTTGAACGAGTTTATCGACAAGCGCATTGCCGAAGGCGGGGTCAAGACGGATTTTTGAGCCGCACACGAAAATATTACCGGCGCCTTATTGTCTCACCCGAATTCCGGCATAGCTCTAGGAAAAGAGCTTAACCGGAGTTTTGCCATGCGACGTTCCCTCACCCTGCTGACAATTGCCTGTCTTTCCTCCCTCTTCTTCGCGACGGTGGCCCTTGCCGATTTGGTCAATGGGCGATGCCAGAAGGAAATCGAGAACGAGATTGCCGGCCTCGCGATCCCGAATGACCGGATCAAAAATGTCGAAATCCTCAATATCTATGACGGCAATGGCGAGGGCGGCGGCCGCGTCGATCATATCGAAGGCTGGGTCTCCTTTACCGATTGCAAGGGCAACCTGATCGTCAGCATCAGCAACGCCTGCCTGCTCCAGGAAATCTACACGACCTATGAATGCCGGGTGCCGGGCGTCCAGAATTACTGACCTCCGCTGCCTGCCTATTCAAGAATTTTGATCCTGATCATGGCCTCTTGCCGATGAACGCCCTAGGTTGGCGTCCATGGCATCGGTTTTTCCGCTGCCGAATTGACCGGAGAATCTTATGCGTCGTCTTTCGAAATCCCTTATTACCCCCGCCCTCCTCATGGCCGTCATGACAGCCACCGCCCTTCTCCCGACGGCGGCATTTGCCGACCGATGCGAGGCGCAGTTCGACGCGGTCATGGCGCAGCTGGCCATCCCGAAGGAGCGGATCAAGGATGCCTTTTCCGTCAATGTCTATACGCGTCAGGGCTCAGGGCTCGAGCGGGTCGAACGCTGGGTCTCGTTCAACGACTGCAAGGGCAATCTCGTCATCAAGACGGATCATATCTGCCGCCCGATGGATAACTACACGACCTATGAATGCCGCGTACCGGGCGTCCGGAATTACTGAGCCTCACGCATCATAGTCGACAACGACGTCGTCACTCATCGGATGTGACTGGCAGGTCAGGACGAACCCCTCCGCGACCTCGGCCTCCTCAAGCGCGTAGTTAAGGTCCATGCGCACCTCTCCGCTCACGACCTTCGCGCGGCAGGTGGAGCAGACCCCGCCCTTGCAGGCGTAAGGCAGGTCCATCCCCTGCTTCAGTGCCACATCAAGAATGGAACTGCCGTCCTCCGCCACCTCAACCTCACTTCGGCGGCCATGAAGGATAATCCCGACCTTGCGCTTCGGCCCGGTTTCCTCGGGCATGGGCGGTGCGACGCCGGCCTTTTTCGCGGCATCGGTGATGAACAGCTCGAAATGGATATGGGCCTTGTCCAGCCCGCGCGCCTCAAGCGCCGCCGACGCGTCATGAATCATCTGCTCGGGACCGCAGAGAAACGCCTCGTCGAGGGTGGCGACGTCAATTACAGTGTCGAATAGCGCCGCGCATTTTTCCGCATCGATGCGGCCGTTGAACAGCTCGACATCCTGATGCTCCCGGCTCAGGATATGCATGATGTTCAGCCGCTCGGGATAGCTATTCTTCAGATCCTCAAGCGCCTCGAGAAAAATGATCCCCGAAACGGTCCGATTGCCATAGACCAGCGTCACCCGCGACCCCGGTTCCGTTTTCAGGACCGTCTTGATGATCGACATGATCGGCGTGATGCCGCTTCCCGCCGCAATGGCGAGATAATGCTTGGCGTTCTCCGCCGCAAGCGGGGTAAAAAAGCGCCCCTGCGGCTCCATCACCTCGATGACGGCGCCGGGCCGGATATTCTCGTTCGCATGGCTCGAGAACTTCCCGCCGGCGATTTTTTTCACGGCAATGCGCAGATCAGGGTCGCCGACCGCGCTGCAGATGGAATAGGAGCGGCGCACCTCCTCCCCGTCGAGGATTTCTTTCACCGTCAGATGCTGCCCCTGCGTGAAGCGGTAGGCCGTCTTCAAGTTCTCCGGCACGTCGAAGGAGATCGACACCGCATCTTTCGTCTCGCGCACCACATCCTTGATTTTGAGGGGATGGAATTTCGTCATTCGTCTAACCTACACGCATTTGAAATAATCGAAGGGTTCCAGGCAGTCCCGGCATTTATACTGTGCCTTGCAGGCGGTCGATCCGAACTCGCTCACCAGCTCCGTATTGCGGGATTTGCATTGCGGGCAGATAACCTCCTCATGCCCGAGCAACGCCGCCTTGCCTTTACTGGCGGGCGGCGCGATGCCATATTCCTCAAGTTTCCTGCGGCCCTCCGTCGTGATCCAGTCGGTCGTCCAGGCGGGGGAAATCTCCGTCCTGATGGTGAAATCCGTAATCCCATGAAGTTTCAGCATGTTGGCGATGTCGGCCTCGATCACCTCGGTTGCCGGGCAGCCGGAATAGGTCGGCGTGATGACCACCGTAAGATGGCCGTCTTCTCCGGTCTCAATCCGGCGGATGATGCCGAGATCGGCGACGCTCAGCACCGGAATTTCCGGATCCTTCACAAGCGCCAGAATACTCGCGATATCGTCCTTTGCGGCAAGGCTTACCATTTCGCATCCGGATAGGCGCGCGGCAGGAACTGCATTTCGGCAAGGAGATAGCCAAGATGCTCGGAATGTTTACCCTCCCGGCTGCCGCGGACGGACCAGCTGTCCTCCGGCCGGGACAGGGTTGCCTCGGCGAAGACCTCGTCGATATAGCGGTCCCACTCACCGCGCAGGGCGGCAACGTCAACGCCGATACCGGCCGCGACCATCGCGTCATCGACCGCATCCATGTCAAACATTTCCGGGACATAGCCCCAGAGCGAATCGACCGCCCGCTGCATCCGCTCATGGCTTTCCTCCGTGCCATCGCCAAGGCGGATGACCCAGTCGGTGCTATGGCGGCGGTGATAGGTGATTTCCTTGAGGGATTTCGCCGCGATCCCGGCGAGCCGCTCATCGGAGGACGAACAGAGGCCTGCGAATTGCTGATACTGGAAGGCATCAAAAAAGAGCTGCCGCGCCATGGTGTGGGCGAAATCGCCGTTCGGCTGTTCGAGCAGGAGAAGGTTGCGCCAGGCCATGGTATCGCGGTGAAAGGCGAGCCTGTCCTCATCGCGGCCCTTCCCCTCAACTTCGCCCGCGTAAGCGAGCAGCATCCGGGCCTGCCCCAGCAGGTCGAGCCCGATATTGGTCAGCGCCAGATCCTCCTCCAGCATCGGCGCATGGCCGCACCATTCGGCGAGCCGCTGACCGAGGATCAGGCTGTTATCGCCAAGGCGCAGCAGATAATCGAAATGCATTTTCTGGTCCGTCATGCCGCACCTCACATATGGCCGACTTCGTCGGGCAGCTTGAAGAAGGTGGGATGGCGGTACAGCTTGTCGTCGCTCGGCTCATAAAAGCTGCCCCTATCCTCCGGCGAGGAGGCGACGATATCGGTCGATTTCACCACCCAGATGCTGACCCCTTCCCCGCGCCGGGTATAGACATCCCGCGCGTTGGTGAGCGCCATTTCCGCATCCGCCGCATGCAGGCTGCCGACATGCTTGTGATCGAGGCCGTTCTTGCTGCGGATGAAAACCTCATAGAGCGGAAGCTCGCTTTTCGTCTCGCTACTCATATCAAAAATCTCCTTACGCGGCTTCGACTTTGCGGGCTTCCTTCTTCGCCGCATGGGCAAGCGCCGCCTCGCGCACCCAGCGGCCGCCGTCATGGGCATCAACGCGGGCCTGAAGCCGTTCGCGGTTACAGAGGCCGTTGCCGTTCACGACGCTGCGGAATTCCTCCCAGTCGATCTCGCCGAAATCATAATGGCCCCGCTCCTCATTCCATTTAAGCTTGTCGTCGGGAATCCTCAGGCCCAGGAATTCCGCCTGCGGCACCGTCGCATCGATGAATTTCTGGCGGAGATCGTCGTTGGACTGGCGCTTGATCTTCCATTTCATGGACTGGCCGGAATGGGCGGATTCCCGATCATGTGGGCCGAACATCATCAGGGTCGGCCACCACCAGCGGTTCAACGCATCCTGCGCCATCTCCCGTTGTTCTTTTGTGCCTTGCGCCATTGTCATCATGATCTCGTATCCCTGACGCTGATGGAAACTTTCCTCCTTGCAGATGCGGATCATCGCCCGCGCATACGGCCCGTATGAGCAACGGCAGAGCGCGATTTGGTTGACGATCGCCGCGCCGTCGACCAGCCAGCCAATGGCGCCGATATCCGCCCAGCTCAGCGTCGGATAATTGAAGATGGTGGAATATTTCGCCTTGCCGCTATGCAGTTGCTCGAACATCTCGTCGCGGGAAATACCGAGGGTTTCCGCCGCGCTGTAGAGATAGAGGCCGTGCCCGCCCTCGTCCTGAATTTTCGCCATCAGGATGGCCTTGCGCTTCAGGCTTGGCGCACGGGTCAGCCAGTTGCCCTCGGGCAGCATGCCGACCACTTCCGAATGCGCATGCTGCGACATCTGCCGGATCAGCGTCTGGCGGTATTTCTCCGGCATCCAGTCCTTGGGCTCGATCCGCTGCTCGGCGTCGACCTTGGCCTGAAAGGCGGCTTCAAGCGCCTCGGGCTCCTTGTTGATTGCATCCATACATCATCTCTCCCAATCAGATTACCCTCTATATGATACATTTTTGATATTTTTTCAATTCATTTTGTATCGTAAATTATATCCCCACCCCCCACTGGCGAAAAGCCGTGGCCGATGTATAATTTGCGCATCTTGAAGAATAAAAACGATAACCGGATCGGGATGAAGCCATGCTGGACACCTCCACCAAGAAAGACAGGTATGAAGCCGTCGCCACCCTGTATCACGCCTATTTCACCGGGTTGCTGCTCACCCTTGCGAGCCGTAAGAGCCATACGGCCGCCGGGGACCTCTCCTTCCACGTCTTCCGCCGCCAGCATCATGAAAAATTCCTCTCCAGTTTCGAAAAGCTGGGGCTTTCGAACCTGCCCGACGCGGTCGCCTGCGCGCAGTATCATTATCTCTCCAACGGGGTCGGCGGCGTGCCCGTGGAATATATGTATGAGAGCGATGAGAAAGCCTGGGTGCATTTCTGTCATCCCCGCTGGATCTACGACGGGGCGGCCATTTGCGGCGTCCCGCTGGAGGTCAATCACGGATACCTGAAAGGCTGGTACGCCCAGAATGGCGTCAGCCTCAAAAACTCGCGTCTCGGCTTCGCCTGCACCTCGCAGGATATGGACGGGCAATATGGCATGGCCGGCTATTTCAAGGTCTTCGATCACGACCTCACGCCGGAGGAAAGATTGCAGTTCGCGCCCGGCGAGATAGCGCCGCCCTTCGACCCCTCCGCCGCGCCGACGCTGGACACCTCCACCTGGCCGGAGGAACGGCTGCAAAAGGCCAATCGGAATTATTCCATGGAATACGTTAAGAACAGCCTGATTGTTCTGGGCGATCTGTATGGCCCGATGGAAACAACCGCCTTTGGCGGCATCACTGCGCAGCTGATCGGCAAGCAGTTTTATCGCCAGACCGCCGATACCCTTGGCATCACCGGCGACAGCATCGAGGGTTTTGCCCGCTATCTCGCCGGGATGATCGACGGCCATGATGACGAGGTGGAGATGGCAAGGGACGGCGATGCGTTCATTGTCCGGCAGAAAGGCTGGCGCCTGATGCGCGGCACCGGCCCGCATCCGGCCAGTGTTTTCGATAGCTGGAACCAGCTTTGGCAGGGGGCCCTTGCCGTGCATAACCGCTATCTGGTGCTGGAAGTCCTGCAGCGGCAGGATTATGGCGACGACTGTTTTGAATGGCGCATCCGGGAAAGGAAATCCGCATGAAGATCGTGATCACCGGCGGCGCGGGATTTCTCGGAAAAAGGCTCGCGAAATCCCTGCTGACGCGCGGCCGCCTGACTGGTCCCGAAGGCACCCAGGAAAAAATTACGGAGCTGGTCCTTTTCGATATCGCGCCGGACATCGATATCGTGGATGACCGCCTCCGCTATATCTCCGGGGATATTTCTGATGCGGAGACAGTGACGAGGCTGATCGACGAGGAGACAGCAAGCATCTTTCATCTCGCCGCCGTGGTGAGCGCCCAAGCGGAGGATGATTTCGATCTCGGCTACCGCATCAATCTCGATGGCACCCGCCATGTGCTGGAGGCGGCGCGCGCCCTCCCCCATGCGCCGAAACTCCTGTTTACGAGTTCCGTCGCGACCTATGGCGGCGGCCTTCCCGATGTGGTGACGGATGCGACGGCGCAGGTACCGCAAACCTCCTACGGCACGGCGAAGGTGATGGGAGAGTTGCTGGTGCAGGACTACAGCCGCAAGGGATATATTGACGGGCGGTCGCTGCGCCTGCCGACGATTTCCGTGCGCACCGGCCTTCCCAACAAAGCGGCCTCAACCTGGGCCAGTTCGATGATCCGGGAGCCACTTTGCGGCCGCGATGCCATCTGCCCGGTGAGCGAGGCAACGCCGATGGCCTGCATGTCCCCCGCCAAGATTATTGCGGCCCTGATCCATGCCCAAGAGCTCCCGGCAGAGGCGTTCGGGCCCACCCGCTCCCTCCTGCTTCCCGGCATATCCATCACGGCGGGCGAGATGGCGGTAGCAGTGGAGCGGCATAAGGGCAACCGGCAGCTTGGAAAGATCCTCTGGCAGCCCGATCCCGCCATCCAGAAAATCGTCGATGGCTGGCCGAAAGCGACGCAATCGGCGCGTGCGGAAAAGCTCGGCTTCGAGAAGGACGACAGTCTCGATGAGATGGTTCGTGCCTTTATCGAAGACGACCTCGAGGATCAACTCGCCTTATATACCGACTGACCATAAAGACGCGCGAGCCCCTCTTTCGAGGCCTCGGCGACACCGCGCTCGGTAATCAGACCGGTCACCAGCCGCGCCGGGGTGACATCAAAGGCATAGTTGGCGGACCCACTCTCCTCGGGCAATATCCGCACTTCGCTGACAGCGCCGGTTCGGTCCAATCCCTGAATATAGTCGACCTCGTGGCCGTCGCGGATCTCAATCGGGATATCCTTTACTCCGTCCTCAAACTCCCAGTCGATGGTCGGGCCCGGCAACGCCACATAAAAGGGCACATTGTTATCTTTCGCCGCGAGCGCCTTCAGATAGGTGCCGACCTTGTTGCAGACATCTCCCGCCGCCGTCGTCCGGTCCGTGCCGGTGATGCAGAGATCGACGAGGCCATGCTGCATCAGATGGCCGCCGACATTATCGACGATGAGCGTATGATCGACCCCATGCTTGCCGAGTTCCCAGCAGGTGAGATGGGCCCCCTGGTTACGCGGCCGCGTCTCATCGACCCAGACATGCACTGGAATGCCCGCATCATGGGCCTTGTAGATCGGCGAGAGTGCCGTTCCCCAATCCACCGTCGCCAGCCAGCCCGCGTTGCAATGGGTCAGGATATTGAGCTTGCCCGTCTTGCCCTTCGCCTCCCAAATTTGCCGAAAAACCTCCAGCCCGTGATCGCCGATGGCGCTGTTGATCGCGACATCCTCATCGCAGATTTGCGCCGCCTTCTCATAGGCCGCCGAGACCCGCTCGGCTTCGGACAGCGGCAGGAGCAACTCCCGCATCGCGCGGATCGCCCATCGAAGGTTGACCGCCGTTGGTCGCGTCGCGATCAATGTCTCGGACATGTTCTCAAGGGCGGCATCCCCTGTATCCGCTCTAAGACCGAGGCAAATGCCATAGGCCGCCGTCGCCCCGATCAGCGGCGCGCCCCGCACCAGCATCGCCTTGATTGCATGGGCCGCGTCCCCCAGCGTCGTCAGCCGTTCAATGCGAAATTCATGGGGCAGCCGTGTCTGATCGATAATGCCGACGGACCAGCCGTCATCCTTAAGCCAAATACTCCGATAGGGTATTCCGTCGATTTTCATCCGTCGCTCCTGCCCTTTGAAAAGCCCATGAAGTTTAACGGGAAAGGCCTTGCTTCGACAGCCCTAAATCTGCAAACTCGGGGGAAACATCAGTCTAATCGCGAGGGAATGAGAAATGGATGTAAAAGCGGCAGTCGCCCATAAAGCCGGCGCACCCCTTACAATCGAAACCGTCACGCTTGATGGCCCGCGCGAGGGCGAAGTGCTGGTCGAGATCAAGGCGAGCGGCCTGTGCCATACGGACGCCTTCACCCTGTCGGGCGAAGACCCGGAAGGCATCTTCCCCGCCATCCTCGGTCATGAGGGCGCAGGCATCGTCGTCGATGTGGGACCGGGCGTCACGAGCCTGAAAAAAGGCGATCATGTCATCCCGCTTTATACCCCGGAATGCCGCCAGTGTGATTACTGCACCAGTGGCAAGACCAACCTCTGTCAGGCGATCCGCGTCACGCAGGGTCAGGGCCTGATGCCCGACGGGACCAGCCGCTTCAAGATCAATGGCGAGAAGGTCTTCCATTACATGGGCTGCTCGACCTTCGCGAACTATACGGTCGTGCCGGAAATCGCGCTCGCCAAGATCCGCGAGGACGCGCCGTTCGACAAGGTCTGCTATATTGGCTGCGGCGTCACCACCGGCATCGGCGCGGTCATCAATACGGCGAAGGTCAAGCCCGGCGATAACGTGGTCGTATTCGGTCTTGGCGGCATCGGCCTCAATGTCATTCAGGGCGCGCGCCTCACTGGCGCCGACATGATCGTCGGTGTCGATCTTAACCCCGCGCGAAAAGCGCTTGGCGAGAAGTTCGGCATGACCCATTTCGTCAACCCGAAAGAGGTCGAAGGCGATATCGTTCCCTATCTCGTCGATCTCACCAAGGGCGGCGCGGATTACTCGTTTGAATGCATCGGCAATGTCAATGTCATGCGCCAGGCGCTGGAATGCTGTCACAAGGGCTGGGGAGAGAGCATTATCATCGGCGTTGCGGGCGCGGGTCAGGAAATCTCCACCCGACCGTTCCAGCTGGTGACGGGACGCGTCTGGAAAGGCACGGCCTTCGGTGGCGCCAAGGGCCGCACGGACGTTCCGAAAATCGTCGACTGGTATATGGATGGCAAGATCAATATCGATGACCTGATCACCCATGTCATGCCTCTTGAAAAAATCAACGAGGGGTTCGACCTGATGCATGAGGGTAAATCCATCCGCAGCGTCGTCACTTTTTGAGCGCGGCGATGAAAACCCTTTCCGAGCAGGCCTGCTTCGGCTGCATTCAGGGCTTCTATGCCCATGACTCCGCCGAGACGGGCTCCGAGATGCGGTTCGCCGTCTATCTGCCGCCCGCGGCGACATCGGCCTCCGTGCCCGTTCTTTATTACCTTGCGGGCCTTACCTGCACGGAGGAAACCGCCACCATCAAGGCGGGCGCGCAGCGCGTTGCGGCGGAGCATGGTCTGATGCTGGTCATGCCGGACACCAGCCCGCGCGGTGTCGGCCTGCCGGGGGAAGAAGATGACTGGGACTTCGGCACCGGAGCCGGGTTCTATCTCGATGCGGTCATGGAGCCCTGGGCCGACTGCTACCGGATGTACAGCTATATCCGGGACGAGCTTCGCCTGCTGATCAACGAGAAATTTCCAGCCGATCCCGACCGGACAGGCATTTTCGGTCATTCCATGGGCGGGCATGGCGCATTGACGATCGCGCTTAAAAATCCGGAACTCTATAAATCCGTCTCCGCCTTCGCGCCGATTTCCTCCCCCATGCAATGCCCGTGGGGGCAAAAGGCCTTCACCGGCTATCTCGGGACCGACCAAGCCAGTTGGGCAGAGTATGACGCGACGGCGCTTGTCAAGAACGGCAAGCGCGCCCCGCATATCCTGATCGATCAGGGAACGGCCGACCAGTTCCTGTGCGAGCAGCTAAAACCGGAGATATTCGAGGCGGCCTGCAAGGAAGCGGGACAGCCCCTCACCCTCCGGCGGCAGGACGGCTATGATCACAGCTATTATTTCATCCAGACTTTCATGGAAGATCATATCCGCCATCATGCGGCGCATTTGACGGGGACCTAGGCGTCGGCCAGATGCTTGCGGACTTCCTTGTTAAAGATCTCCGGCTTGTCGATGGCGAGCTGATGCGCCGCGTTGTCGACGACCACCAGTTTCGATCCTTCAATCTGCCGGTGGATCAGTTCCGATGAACTGAGCGGCGTGCCCATATCCTCCCGCCCGACAATGACGAGGGTCTTTCTCTTGATCGCCGGAATGCGGTCCTTGAGGTCAATACCGGCAATCGCGTGGCAGCAGCCGATATATCCCTCAACAGAGGTGTCAAGGATCATCTTGCGGACCCGCGCGTCAAGCTCGGGCCGTCCCTCAAGCGATCCTTCGACGAACCAGCGGGACATGGTCGGCTCGACCGTCGCCGCCAGTCCCTGCTCCGCCGCGAGGCGGATGCGTTCCGGCCAGAGCGCCGCCGCGCCGTCAGGCAATGCGCAGAGGGAGCTCGAAATCACCAGCCTGTCGACCCGGTCCGGATAGCGGAGCGCGAATTCCTGCGCGATCATGCCGCCAATGGAGAGGCCGACGAAATGGCTTTTCGTCACGCCATAGACATTCTGGATCGATGCCACATCGGCCGCCAGCATGCCGAAATCATAGGGTCCGGGAATGGGCGCGCTCTTGCCATGGCCACGCAAGGAATAGCGAAGCACGCGATAGTCTTTCTTGAGGTCTTCGGCGAGTTCGTCCCAGGCGGTGAGATCGCAGCAAAGCGAATGGCTCATCGTGACGACAGGTGCATCCTCCGGCCCTTCGAAGCTGGTTTCAAACTCTATTCCATTTGCCGTGATTGTCATGATCTCTCCCTTGTTATTTTTGGACGGGCGGGATCATTATGCGGGAAGCAGCACCTTGTTGACAAGCTGCGCGCCGCGGCTCGCCATGAAATAAAGCCCCATATAGTGGGTCACGTCCTGCGGATGGGCGGCGGTGGCGCCATAGCCGATCTCCTCGGCGACGCTCCGCGGCAGATCGTAGGTCGAGCAGCCCCTGTCATAGACATGGATATCCTTCAATCCCGGCATCATGTCGTGATTGCGGGCGCTCAAGCTCGTCAGGACGAAATCCATCACGCAGATATCCGTGCAGATCCCGACGACCAGAAGGTCGGTGATCCCGTTCGCCTTGACCCAGTCGGCTACCGCGTTCGTGCCATCGGCGCGCGTCGCGCCAATAAAGCCGTTGATGCAGTCCTTTCTGACGAGCGTGGTATTGGCGTCCTGCTCCAGCCATTTAAGCTCCGGCACCAGTTCCTCCTCCCCGGTGCCCGCCTCGCAATGCGGCGGATAGGGCGGCTCGGGCTTGCCGGGGATATGGGTGTCGAGGAAGGCGAGGATCGGCCAGCCCTGCGCCGTGAAATGCCGGGCGAGGCTGACCGTTTCCGATACCATTGTTGAGACCTGCTCATTCGGTGCCGGCGGCGCAAGTGCCCCGGCCCCGACGGTGGCGAAGCCGTTGACCTCATCGACGATCACCAGCCCCGCTTTCCGGCCCTCGGCTCTCGGGTCGAAATCGGCGAAGCTGAGCGGCATCGCCGCTGCCAGATCGTTGGTCAGGTCGCGGGTCGTCATTTTCTCTCCTTGCCTAGCCGCACTGCGGCGCGGGCTTGATCAGGCCGAGTTCCTTGGCCACCTTCAGCGTGCCATCCTCGGTCTTGGCAATATACATATTCATGGCCGTGTGATGATCGTCCTCGGTGATCATCGCCGGGCCTGTCGGAATGGTGAAGGAGAGCCCGGCCATGCCGTCGATGGCCGCTTCCCGGTCCACCTTGCCCGCCTTTTCAATTCCGCCCTTGAGCGCAATCAGCGAATTATAATGCGTCATCACATAGAAGGAAACCACCGCGTCATCGCCCGCGGCTTTGCGGATCTTGGCGACGAAATCCTGGACGCCCGGCTCCGGCGAGCTGGCGACCATGGGAACCCCGGCATACATCCCCTCGCCCTTGCCCGGGCCGAAGGCGCCGAGATAGGTTTCGGCGAAACCGAGAAAAGCGATCTTCATCGTCTTGGTGAGGCCGAATTCCTCCGCCTGCTTGATGAAGGTGATGCCGTCCGCGCCCGGCAGCGCAAACAGCAGGATCTTCGCGCCGGAATCGGCGATCTTGCGGATGATCGGGGCGAAATCCTTGACGCCGAAGGGCGTATATTCCTCACCCAGCGTGCTGCCCCCGATATCGGCGATAATCCCTTTCGCCGTCTTGAACATGTTGCGTGGCCAGACATAATCCGCGCCGAACATGTAATAGCTGTCGCCGATGCCTTCCTCCTTGAGATAGGGGATCAGCGGCGCCGTGTCCTGATTCGGCACCGTATTGAAGGAGAAGAGGTAGCGGTTGCAGATGCCGCCCTCATAGTTCGTCGCATAGAGAAGCGGCGTCTTGCCCCGCTCCATCGTCGCCGCCATGGCATCGCGCCCGGCCGAGGTGATGGGACCGGAAATCGCAATGACTTCATCGCGTTCGATCAGTTTCTTCGCCTTCTCGACCGAGGTTTTCGGATCGGTCTTGTTGTCTTCATAGAGGATTTCGACATCATGGCCTAGAATGCCGCCGGCGGCATTGATCTCGGCGACCGCCAGATCGAGGCCCATCTTTGCCTGGTTGCCGAACAGCTCCAGCCCGCCGGAGAAGGGCTGTACCGCGCCGACCTTGATGGTTTTCCCCGCCGCAATGGCCGGCATGCCGATGGCCGAGGCGGCAACTGTGGCCCCCATGGCGCCCATGAAGTGTCGTCTGGAAATATCAATCATCTCGTCGTCCTCATTTTCATATATAGGCCGGTATCGCGGCGTGACAAAACAGTTGTCCGGTAAAATGAATTGTGCATGGTTATGCCAGTTACAGTAGAAGAATCAAATAATTACCGCTATGCTTTCAGAAAATAACCGGATTTTGGCGAATTCATCGGGAAATTCGAACGTATACATATTAAAACTTTGTATGTGCACGTTCATCATTTGTATGCATACCTATAATATTACCTGAATCACCCGGATTGTCGCATGTCATTTCTCGAGTTGAAATCCCTGACAAAGAATTTCGGTGGCCTCTGCGCCGTTGACGGCTTCTCCCTCGATATCGCGAAGGGCAGCGTCAATGCATTGGTCGGGCCGAACGGCTGCGGGAAATCAACGCTGTTCAACCTCATTACCGGTACGATCCGCCCCGATTCGGGTGAGGTCCTGTTTGCAGGGGTGAATATCACCGGCCGCCCGCCCCATGAGATTGCCCGCCTCGGCATCGGACGCAAGTTCCAGGTTCCGGCCATCTTCGACGAGTTGACGGTGCGCGAAAATCTGATCGTCGCCAGCCGCAAACAGAACGACCGGACGGCGCAGGCTGACATTCTTGCGCAAATCCATCTCGAAGATCAGGCCGATACCCTGGCCGGAGAGCTCGCCCATGGCCAGAAGCAGTGGCTGGAGATCGGTCTTCTGCTGGCGCAGGCACCCGCGCTGATCCTCCTTGACGAACCAACCGCCGGGATGACCGCGCCGGAGACCCGCGCAACCGCGGAACTGATCCATCGCATCAACCGGGATCGCGGCCTGACCGTGCTGGTCATTGAGCATGACATGGGATTTATCGAACATCTTGCCTGTCCGGTTCATGTGATGTCGAAGGGAAAGATACTAAAATCCGGTAATTTCAGTGAAATCCGGAACGATGCGGACGTCAAAGCACTCTATTTCGGCACCGCGGAGGAAACCGTCGATGCTTGAGATCACGGGGCTTTCGGCGGGCTATGGTGAGGCGCTGGTGCTGCGCGATGTCTCCTGCCGGATCGCGAAAGGGCAGGTCACCGCCCTCATGGGGCGGAACGGCATGGGCAAGACGACGCTGCTCAAAACCATCATGGGGCTGATCCGGGCGCAGTCGGGCCGGATCAACTTCGACGGCGCGTCGATCGAGACACGGCCGACGCATCTGATTTCCCGCGCCGGGATCGGCTATGTGCCGCAGGGGCGTGAGATCTTCGACGATTTCACGGTGCGCGACAATCTTCGCCTCAGCCTGATGGGCCATGACGCGGCGACCGCCCTTCCCTTCGATAAAATCTACGGCTGGTTCCCGATCCTGAAGGAGCGGGAGACACAGCGCGCCGGGACCTTCTCGGGCGGGCAGCAGCAGATTCTGGCGATTGCCCGCGCCCTGATCGCCGGACCGAAGCTGCTCCTCCTCGACGAACCGACGGAGGGCATCCAGCCGAGCATCGTCCAGGAGATTGGCCTGCAGCTTGCGAAAATCGCCCGCGAAACCGGGCTCAGCATCCTGGTCGTCGAACAGAATGTCGAGATGGTCCGCATTCTCGCCGATCAGGTGATGTTCATGGAAAACGGCGCGATCCGCGAAAGCTGCGATATCGCGACGCTCCGCCGCGACGATGCGCTGTTGCATCGGTATCTGTCGGTATAGGGAGGCTGGATTGAGCGAACTTCTTCCCGTATTTCTCGATGTGACTTCCTACGTGTTGATCCTCGTGCTGGTCGCGCTCGGGCTGATGATCGTGTTCGGCATGATGGGCGTGATCAACATGGCGCATGGGGAGCTGTTCATGATCGGCGCCTTTGTGATGGTCGCGGCTCAGGGCGCGGGCCTCCCCTTTCTCGCCGGCCTTGTCCTCGCGCCTCTCGTCGTCGGATTTCTCGGCCTGCTGATCGAGACGGCGCTGATCCGCCATATCTATCACCGTCCCCTCGATACGATTCTTGCGACCTGGGGCCTGTCGATCGCCCTCAAGCAGCTCATCGTGCTGAGTTTCGGGCCGGAATCCCAGAGTGTCACCCTGCCCCTTGACGGCACACTGACCCTCGGCGCCTTCAGCTATCCGCTCTATCGCCTTGTTTTGATGGCGGTCTCGGCCGTTCTCATCGGCGGAACCTTCTGGCTGTTTATCCGCACCGATTTCGGGCTGATGGCGCGCGCCGTGATTGCGCGGCCGACGACGGCGGCAACCCTCGGCATCGATACCCGGCGGATGTACCGCTGGAGCTTCGTCATCGGCACGGCGCTCGCGGGACTTGCCGGGGCGTTGGTCGCGCCGATCATCAGCGTCGATCCGCAGATGGGCCTCGGCTATCTGGTGCCGGGCTTCCTCTCGATCCTCGTCGGCGGCGCCGGGGCGCTGGCAGGCGTACTGGTCGGCGGCGCGGTTGTCGGCGGCGTCGGGAATTTGCTGGCCGTCTGGATTTCGCCGGTGGCGGCGCTGATCACCGTCTATATCCTCGCCATCCTGATCATCCGCCTCAAGCCCGAAGGCATATTGGGAGGACGCCGTGCGAAATAGCCTGATTGCCCTCCTCATCTTCGCCGCGCTGGCCGCCGCGCCGCCGGTGATCGGCGGATACTGGACCGGGCAGCTGACCGGATATCTCGTCTACGGCCTGCTGGCGATTTCCCTCTCCCTCGTCTGGGGTTATGGCGGCATCCTCTGTTTTGGCCAGGCGATGTTTTTCGGGATCGGCGGCTATATCATGGCGGTGATCACCAAGGGAATGGTCCTGCCCGATATCACCAGCAGCTATCTCGGCCTCATCGCCGCGATGGCCGGGGCCGCGCTGTTCGCGCTAGCGCTCGGCTATTTCCTCTTCGCGGGGCGCGGGATCAGCGGCGCCTATCTCGCCATCATTACCCTCGCCATCGCGCTGGTGCTGGAACGGCTGATGAATAACTGGTACGGGCTCGGCGGTTATAACGGCCTTCTCAACGTGCCGCCGATCAAACTCACCTTCTTCGGCGCGAGTTTTGAGCTCTGGGACCGGGTGCCGACCTTTTACGCCATCCTCATCGTTGTCGCTGTTATCTTTTTCGGCACGACGGCGCTGCTCAATTCCGCCTATGGCCTTCGCCTCACTGCCTGCCGGACCCATCCCGACCGTCTCGCCTCGCTCGGTTACAGCGTGCTCAATATCCGCCTTTCGGTCTTCTCTTTAAGCGCTGCCATCGCCGGGCTCGCGGGCGCGCTGTTCGTCACCCTCGACGGCTTCGCCTCGCCGACGCTGATCGGTTTCACCCTGTCGACGGAGGCGCTCATCTGGGTCGCCATCGGCGGCAAGGAGATGCTGCTCGCGGCCTTTCTCGGCGCCATTCTCACGCGCACGGCGGAAAGCTGGCTCTCGGAGATTTTCGGCGATTACTGGATCCTGATCCTCGGCATCGCCTTCATGATCAGCGTCGTCCTGCTGCCCAAGGGCCTGCTGGCGACGCCGCTTGAGAAGCTGACCGAGGGAAAACGCCGCTGAGCCGCGACCGATGGCCGCGAATTCCCGCGGCGGGACCATAATTATTTTGCAAAGAAACAAATTCATAATAAAACAGATTCGAAAATCGGAAGGACGCGCCGTCCTTGGCAACGCGCAAAAGGGAACAGACTGATGGGGCCGGACCCTAAGCTTGAGAAAAGCTGGCTTGAACAGCTCCGGCCGGAGTTCGACAAACCCTATATGCGCGAACTCAGGCAATTTCTGCTAAACGAGAAGGCGGCGGGAAAGGTGATATTCCCGGCGGGCGGAAACATCTTCGCGGCGCTCAACAGCACGCCCTTCAACAAGGTCAAGCTGGTCATCATCGGGCAGGACCCCTATCACGGCCCCGGCCAGGCGCACGGGCTCAGCTTCTCGGTGCCGCCGGGCGTGCGGATCCCGCCGTCGCTTCGCAATATATATGAGGAACTGCACCGCGATCTCGGCCTGCCCTACCCGCGCCATGGCAATCTGATGAGCTGGGCGGAACAGGGCGTGCTGCTCCTGAACGCCGTCCTCACCGTCGAGCAGGCAAAGGCCGGTTCGCATCAGGGCCGCGGGTGGGAACAGTTTACCGATGCCGCTATCGCCGCCCTCAACGAGACACGCGAGCATATCGTTTTCCTGCTCTGGGGCAGCTATGCGCAGAAGAAGGGCAGCTTCATCGACCGCGGGAAGCACCTGGTCCTGCAAAGCCCGCATCCCTCCCCCCTCTCTGCCCATCGCGGCTTTATCGGCAACGGGCATTTTTCGAAGGCGAATGATTATCTCAAGCAGACCGGCCAGACGCCGATCGACTGGACAGTGGGAGAATTGGTATGATGTCCGCCGACGCGGTTTTTCGCAAACTGCCGAAAATTGTCGGCCATCGGGGCGCCTGCGGCCTCGCGCCGGAAAACACCCTCGCCTCCATCCGCAAGGCCGCCGAAACCGGCGCAAGTTTCGTTGAAATCGATGTGACGGTCACGAAGGATGATGTCGCGGTCATCCAGCATGACAGCGATGTCCGGCGCTGCACCGACGGCAGCGGGCCGATCCTCCTGAAAACACTGGAGGAGGTCAGGAAACTCGACGCCGGACGCTGGTTCGCGCCGGAATTCGCCGGCGAGCGGATCCCCACCCTGAAAGAGGCGACGGATACGCTGCGCAGCCTCGACCTCGGGCTCAATCTCGAAATCAAGCCGACGGTCGGTTGGCAAATTCCGACGGCGCAGCAAGTGGCGAAGGAACTTCTCGCCGATTGGCCGGCGAAGCTGCCGCTGCTGATCTCCTCCTTCGCCGTGGAATGCCTGATCGAGGTTCATCGCCATATCCCGGCGCTGCCGCTCGGCTACCTTACCTCCGCCGTCCCGCCGGACTGGCAGACGCGGATGGCGGACTATGGCTGCGCGTCGCTGCATTGCGAACGCCATTACCTGACGGCGGCCGATGCCCGGGCCATCAAGGATGCCGGCTATTACCTGCTTGTCTATACGGTGAATGACCCGGAGGAGGCGCGAAGGCTTCTCGACTGGGGCGCCGATGCGATTATCACGGATTTTCCCGACCGGATGTTCGAGACCCTGAATCTCTGACGCCGCCGCCTATTGTTCGATCTGGCCGGCGACGAGATAGGCATTTGACGACAGCAGCGAATTGATCCGCCGCATATCGCTCAGCAGGCTCAGATGGATGGCGCTTGCCTCCTGATCCAGCATCCGATCGCTGCGCAGTCTTTTCAAATGCTCGTTCACCGCCTTGCGCTCGGCTTCGCGAAAGACCTGCTTGCGCTTGATCAGGTTGCGCGCCGTATTGGCGTTTTCCGTCATCAGGACACTGAACGACATGCGCAAATTCACCAGCACCATATCGAGCAGCCGGACTTCATCCTCGATATCCTCGTCGGCAATCGCCACCTGGTTTTTATGGCAGGTCTCCACCACTTCCAGCATGTTCATGACGACAATGTTGCTGATATGGTCGATGGCCGTCGTGAAATTCAGAATTTCCGTGCAGCGCATCTCGTCCTTCTCGTCGAGCGATTCCCGGCCCAGCTTCGTCAGGTAGCCCTTGATCGCCCCGTCGAAATCCTTGATCGCGTCGTTGCCGTCGCGGATCTGCCGGAACATCTGGATATCATTGCCGCCGAAGGTCTGACGGAGGGAGCGGCACATCTTCTCCAGTACATCCCCCATCCGGAGCGTTTCCCGCACCGCATTGGCCATGGCGAGTTGCGGGCTTTCAAGCGCGGCCTTGTCAAGATACAGCGGTTGCGGCGCGTTGGGGTCCTCCTCCGCGTCCTCGGGTAGCAACCGTTCGGTGAGGCGGCCAAGCGGCCCGACAAAGGGCAGGAAGACAAGCGCGCAGGCGAGATTGACCAGCGTATGGAAATTGACGATCTGGCGCGCGGGCTCGGCCTCAAACGCCGCGAGCTGCGGTTCGATCAGTCCGATGAAGGGAAGGACCGCGACGACAATCACAAGACGGCAGATCAGGTTCGCAAGCGGCGCGCGGCGGGCCGCCTTCTCCGCCTTCAAGGTCGCCATGATCGGCGGGGCGGCGCCGCCAAGATTGGCGCCGAGTACCATCGCATAGGCGACATCGATCGGAAAATGACCGGTCAGCGATAGCGACAGCGCGAACAGCACCGTCGCCAGCGAGGAATGGGCGACGAGCGTGATGATCGCCGCGATCAGGACGACAAGGACCGGCTCCCCGGAGAGAGAAGAGAGAACGAATTGCGAGACGGAGGAATCGCGGATCGGCTCGGAGGCGAGCGCCAGCATCTTCAGCGCCGTCAGCATCATCCCGAGCCCGAGCAGGATACGCCCAAGATTCTTGGCCCGTGTCGCGCCCGCGGTTGCATGACGGACAAATCCGACGAACAGCAGCACCGGCGCGAGGAAGGAGAGATCGAAGCTCAGGATCTGGGCGACAAGGGTGGTGCCGACATCGGCGCCGAGAATGATCGCGATCCCCGCCGTTGCCGGAAGCAGGCCCCGCCCCGCGAATGTCGCGGTCAGCAGCGCCGTCGCCGTGCTGCTTTGCAGGAGCATGGTTACGGTCAGGCCACCGAAAAAGGACTGCACGCGGTTTTTCAGACAGAATTTCAGGAACAAACCAAGTTCGCGGCCGAAGGCGCGCATGACGCCCGTGCTGACCATGCGCAGGCCCCATAACAGGAGGGCGACCCCTCCCAGCAGATTTATGAGAACTATGGTTCCGTCCAAAACGCCTGTACCTTCAACTGAATTCGCCGCCTGCCGCTTCCATTATATCTGGCTGGAAACGAATTGATGCTTAAATCCAAAAATTTCAACAATTTTCGCGCAGAGTTCCACAAAAACCGCTGACGGAAGGATCATGCCGCCAGATCGCCCGCCACCGCCTTTTCAAAGAGACGGCTGTATTCCTCCGCTGTGAGGGAAATCGGATTGCCGCCGGAGGACGGATCCTCGACGGCCATTTTCCCGACAAGCGCCGCTTGCGCCGCATCAATGTTGAGCGCCGCCAGATCGTTGGGGATCCCGAGCTGCTTGCGCAGATCGAGAACCCAGCCAAGGAACGAATCGAAGGACGGCTTGGCCAGACCCAGGTAGGCGGACAGCCGCGCGAGCCGGTCGGCGATGACATCGCGGTTGCGGATCAGTACATAGGGCATAAGGATGGCATTCAGCATGCCGTGATGCGCGTCATAGAGCGCCCCCAGCGGATGGGCGAGCGCATGCATGCCGCCAAGGCCCCGCTGAAACGCCGTCGCCCCCATGGAGGAGGAAATCATCATCTGGCTGCGGGCGACGAGATCACCGCCCTCGAAGGTTGCCGTCGGCAGATATTCCTTCACCAGGCGGATGCCCTCGATGGCGATCCCTTCCGCCATCGGATGGAAATGCGGCGAACAGAACGCTTCCAGATTATGCGACAGCGCATCCATGCCAGTGGCCGCCGTAATCACTTTGGGAAGGCCGACGGTGAGTGCCGGATCGGCAATGACCATGGCGGGCATCATCTTCGGATTGAAGACGATCCGCTTCACATGATTGGCTTCATCGGTGATGATCGAGGCGCGGCCGACCTCCGACCCCGTGCCCGAGGTTGTCGGAATGGCAATGATCGGCGGAACGTCGGCGGCCGGAATCTCCTCCCAGTCGCGGCCACCGGCAATATAGCCGAAGACGGTTTCCTTCTGGTTGGCCATGACGGCGACGGCCTTCGCCGCATCGATCCCCGACCCGCCGCCAAAGGCGATCACCCCGTCATGACCGCCGGCGCGGTAAACGGCGACGCCGTCATCGACATTCTTGCCGACCGGGTTCGCCTTGATATCGCTGAAAAGGCCGCAGCCGATACCGGCTTTCTTGCAGGCTTCCCTCGCCTCGGCGATCATCGGAAGCGCCGCGAGGCCCGGATCGGTGATCAACAACGGGTTCGTCATCCCGAGCGTCTTGCAGGCTTCCCCAAGCTCTTTGAGGCGACCGACGCCAAACCGCATCGCTGTCGGGTAGTTCCAGTTGCCGATGAGGGCGCTCGCGTCTGTTGCCATGAATATGTCCTTAAATTGCTGTTCTGAGATGATAGGATTTCGGCCGCGTCAGGCTTTCATAGCCGACCGATGACAGGGTGCAGCCACGCCCCGAATTCTTGACGCCAGTCCAGGCCAGAGCCGGATCAAGATAGTCGCAGCGGTTCATGAACCAGGTGCCCGTCTCGACCTGATCGCCGATGCGGATGGCCGCCGCCTCGTCCGTCGTCCAGACGGAGGCGGTCAGGCCGAATTCGCTGTCGTTCATCAATTTGATCGCTTCCTCATCGGAGGCCACTTTCATGATGCCGACGACGGGACCGAAGCTTTCTTCGGTCATGATCCGCATGCCGTGATCGACATCGACGACGACATCGGGGGCAAGATAGGGCGTGCCGGGCTTGTCGGCCGGGAAGAGTTTGGGATCGATCAGGGATTTCGCGCCCACCTTGACCGCATCGGCGACCTGGCCGCGGACGAAATCCGCCGCCGCCGCATTGACGAGCGGGCCCAGGGTGGTTTCCGGATCGAGGGGCGAGCCGAGTTTGTATGCCTTCACCACCTCGACGAATTTTTCAACGAAATCGTCATAGACATCGGCATGGACATAGATCCGCTCGATCCCGCAGCAGGACTGACCGGAATTGAACATGGCGCCATCGACAAGATTTTCCGCGGCATAGGCGACATCGGCATCGGCCCGCACATAGGCCGGATCCTTGCCGCCGAGCTCCAACCCGACGCCGAGGAAATGACCGACCGCCGCCTCCTCGATGGCGCGGCCCGCCGGAACCGAGCCGGTAAAGCAGACATAATCCACCTGATCGGACTGGATGATTTTCGCCGCCGCCGAGTGGCTGGCGACGACAATCTGGAACAGGTCCTTCGGCAGCCCCGCCTCGACAAAACTCTCGACCATTCGCTCGCCGCAGAGATGGGTCTGCGTCGCATGTTTCAGGATCACCGCATTTCCCGCCATCAGCGCCGGAACGATGGAATTCACCGCCGTCATGTAAGGAAAATTCCAGGGGGCGATGGTGAAAACGACCCCGACAGGCTCCCGCTTGATATAGCGGGTAAAGCCGTCTTTTTTTGGAATTTCAATCTCTTTCAGGGCGTCTTCGGCGATGGAAATCATATGCCGCGCCCGCTCCTCGAAGCCGCCGACCTCGCCGGCGCCGAATTTCACCGGTCGGCCCATCTGCCAGGCCAGCTCCTCGACGATCCGGTCCTTCCGGGCGACGAAACCATCGACGCATTTCGCGAGTAGCGCGGCCCGTTCCGCCACGGATTTCCTGCGCCAATCCCGCTGCGCGGCGCGGGCCCGCGTCAGCATGGCGTCGATTTCCGAAGGCGGCGTATAGGCGCGCTCGACATAGAGGCTGCCATCCACCGGGCTGATCGTTTTCAAGCTTTCCGACATTCAATCCATCCAATTTGAGATTTCCCAAGTTCTAACATTTTTCCACAAGACTCCAACATCAATTTTTCAGGTCCTTGAGTATAAAAGTGTCTGTTTGGGTATTTTTCGCGGCGCAGAATGTTGATTTCCACATTTTGATTTAATTTTCGCCAAAGACATGCTAGTTAAAAGATGGATTGTCCGTATAAATTCGGAGGCCCGGCGGGAAAAATGAAACAAACAAAACGACAACTGGCCATCATGAACATGCTGCAGGTAGAAAAATCCTGCGGCATAATCGAACTTGCGAAAAAACTCGGTGTTTCGGACGAGACGATTCGCCGCGACATCAAGGAGATGGCGAAATTCGGCGCCGTCGAGAAAATCCACGGCGGCGTCATGCTTCCCAATACCGCGCTTGAGGCCCCGTTCCTGCGCCGGCTGGAAGCGCAGCGGCGGGAGAAGCAGCGCATCGCCAAGCTTGCCGCCTCGTTGATCGTCGATGGTGAGACGTTGCTTATCGATAACGGCAGCACGTCCTGCTATGTCGCCAAGGCGTTGAGCCAGCATCGCGACCTGACCATCGTCACCAATTCAACGGAAGTCGCCCGCGATCTATGCGGACGCAACAACAACAAGGTTTTCATGGCAGGCGGTGAAATCCGCGCCGACGACAGCGCGACCTACGGCCCGACAGCGGTGAATTTCGCCAGGCAATTCGCGACCGAGCGCGCCATTCTGTCGATTGCCGCCATCAGCGCCGATCAGGGCTTTCTCGACTGCGACCTTGGTGAGGCGGAGTTCAAGCGGGCGATCCTGCCGCAGGCCGCCAGCATCATCATCGTCGCCGATCACACGAAATTCAACCGGCCGGGCGTCGTCAAGGTCTGCGATTTCGACGCCGTCGATCTCCTCCTCACCGATCAGCCGCCGCCGCAAAGCATCATCGACAAGCTTGGCCGGGAACGGATCATGATTGCCTGAACCTCCGGCGCTAAGCCCGCTTTCACATCGGTATCCGGCCGATGGAGGGAAATACACCGATGACTTCGCCGCCGAAAATCAGGCCCGCAACGGAGCGCGACTGCCCGGCGCTGACCGAACTTGCGCTGACGTCAAAAGCCTTCTGGGGATATGACGATGATTTCATGACGGGCTGCGAGGCGGTGCTGACTGTCACGCCCCGGATGATTGCGGAATGGGAGAGCGGCGTCCTTGAGGATGACGACGGGATCGCCGGATTTTACCTGCTGTCCTTCGACCCGGAGGAGGCCGAACTTCAGCTTCTCTATGTCTCCCCGCTCGCCATGGGCAAGGGTTACGGCCGCCTGCTGATCCGCGAGGCGGCGGAGAAAGCGGCGCGGCTCCGCTACCCCTCCCTCCGGATCGAGGCGGATCCCAATGCACTCGGCTTCTACCGGAAAATGGGCGCGAAGCAGATCGGCTGGTGCCGCTCGGAGGTGGAGGAGACGCGCGAATTGCCGCTCCTCACGCTGCCACTCAGATAATCTCGAAGTAGCGCTGCAGTTCCCAGTCGGTGATCGCCTTGCGGAACTCCCGTTCCTCCCATTCCCGGGTGACCACATAGTGATCGACGAAGGCGTCGCCGAACAAATCCCGCGCCGCCGCCGATTTCTTGAGCGCCTGTGCCGCCTCCCAGAGGGTTTTCGGCAGCATGAGCTCGTCCGGGAATTCCTGCGTATAGGCGTTGCCGACAACCGCCGCCGTCGGTTCAATCTTGTTCTCGATCCCCCAGAGGCCGGAGCCGAGCGCCGCCGCAATCGCAATATGCGGATTGATATCCGCCGCCGCAATCCGGTATTCGACCCGCTGCGATTTATCCGATCCGGGAATGGCCCGAAGCGCCGTGGTCCGGTTCTCGATCCCCCAGCTTGCCTCCGTCGGCGCCCAGAAACCGGGAATCATCCGGGTATAGCTGTTGATCGTCGGCGCGATCATGGCAAGCAGTTCCGGCATCAGCTTCTGCTGACCGCCAATGAAATGACGCATGGTGTCGCTGAATTTATCCTCCTTGCTCTCGTCAAAGAACAACCCCTTGCCGTCCTTGTCCTGGAGCGAAAGATGGATATGGCCGCTCTGGCCCGGGAAATCCTTCGACCATTTCGCCATGAAGGTCGCCATGAGGCCGTTTTTCTCGGCAAGTATCTTGGTGAAGGTCTTGAACAGGCCCGCCTTGTCGGCGGCCTTCAGCGCTTCGTCATAGGCGATCGCCGCCTCGAGAACGCCGGGACCCGTCTCCGTATGCAACCCCTCGAGCGGCATGTCCATTTCCTGGCAGAGCGAGAGAAGCTGTTCGTAGAAATCATTCTCGACCGACGCGCGGAGCATGGAATAGCCGAAAAAACCCGGCGTGAAGTTCGTCATGCCGCGGTAATTCTTCTCGCGCACCGAATGCGGCGTCTCGTTGAACATGAAAAACTCGAACTCACAGGCCGCCGTCGCATGGATGCCCATATCCGCCGCCCGCTTGAGGACACGCTTCAATGTCTGGCGCGGACAGACATGGGCGGCGCGGTCGCCGAATTCCAACTGGAAAAACAGCATGTTGTCTTCAAGCGGCAATTCGCGGCAGCTATCGATGATCGGCACCACCTTGGCGTCCGCATAGCCGTTGGACCAGCCGGTATAGCTGTCGGTATCGTAAAGCTGATCATTGACGTCCCAGCCAAGCACCACGTCGCAAAAGCCGAAACCGGTCTCGAGAATGCTGAAAAACTTGTCCTTGCTGAGATATTTGCCGCGCAGGACACCGTCAATGTCGAAAACACCCACCTTGACGAAATCAAGATCACGATCTTCGATAATGCTGCGGGCATCGGTTACTGTTTTGACGAAACGCGCGTCCATATAATTCCCCTTGTAGATGCGCCCGTCGTCAGCCTACCTTAACGGCCTAGAATCTCAAGCGCCTGTTGATGAAGTTCCTTGGTTGCCGCGGCAACGATGGTGCCGTCGGAATTCATGTCCGGCCGATTACCGGACCAGTCCGTAATGACGCCGCCCGCCTCCTCGATCACCGGGACGAGGGCCATGAAGTCATAGCTTTTCAGGCCGGTCTCGACGGCGAGGTCGGCCCAGCCGGAGGCGACCATCGCATAGATGTAGCAATCGCCGCCATAGCGCCGGATACGGGTTTTCTCGCGGAGCTCGGCAAATTTGTCGCGGTTCTCCGACGAGAAATATTCAATCGCCGTCGTCATCAGGATGGCATCGCCGAGATCGCGGCAGTCGCTCGTCCGGCTGGGGGTGCCATTGAAATAGCATCCCTCACCGGCGACGCCGATCCAGAACTCGCCCAGCTCCGGCATCGAGATCGCGCCGATGCGTACATCATTATCCCTGGTGAAGGCGAGAAGCGTGCCATAGAGCGGCAGGCCGGAAATAAAGCTCTTGGTTCCGTCGATCGGATCGATCACCCAGATATCGGAGAGCTCCTTGCCGTCGAAGCCATGCTCCTCCCCGAGAATGCCGTGCCCCGGATACCGCTCCGTAATCATCTCGCGGATGCGCGCCTCGCATTCCCGGTCGGCAATGGTGACCGGGGAATTGTCAAGTTTCTGGATCACGTCGATGGGCTTGCGGAAATAGGACCGGGTGACGGCCGCCGCGGCGCCCGCAAGCGAGCAGGTGAATTCGGCCATTTCGGCCAATGCGCCCCCGACCGGGGCCGCCATAAAATCGGGTTTGGGCATAATCTCACGCGACGCTTTAAGAACTATTCGGCCCTTCATAGCAGCAGACGCGTCGCTTCTCCACAAATTTCCGCAAGATATTCAACTAAATCAACAAGGACCAAAATAATATGGTCATTCTGCCACGGAATACTCCGCCAGCGCCTCCGCGAGCCAGGCGCCGACATAGCGGCTGAAGGAACTGCGAACGTAGATATGGAAGGCGGTTTCGCCGGTCTGCTCGACGATGGCCTGCGATTTCGCAATCAGGGTCTGAACGCAATCGCCGGGGGCAAAAACACGGGGATGAAAATCAAACTCCGAGCTTTTCATCAGCGCAGGGTGGCTATGCGGGCCCGACAGCTCGAATATGGTGCGGTTGGCACTCACATCATTGACCGCGACATGCTGCCCGGAGAGCGCCGCCTCCAGCTTCTGAACGAGGGAAGCGGCCTCCCCCTCTCCCACCAGCAGCCATTCATCGGGAGAGAGCCAGAGGGCCTTGAAGTCCGTGCCCGCGGCCGTCTTGTTCGGGGTGTCCGGCAGGGCGATCCCCGTCCCCGCTTTCACGGCATCGGTAAAGGCCGAATCGGTTACACTCCCTCGCAGATTGACCTGTGCCCTCGGTGGAAGCTCTTTCAGGCCTTCCGGAAAAGTCTCCGCGATGGCGGCGGGGGTGATCCAGGGTGTCTCAGCCATTCAATCGCTCCCCTTCCTTGTCATAAAACACCGGATCGACGATCTCCGCCGTGACGGTTTTGCCTTCCAGCGGGGCAAAGATTTTTTGCCCCATCCGGTCATGGCCGCCTTTCACCAGCGCCAGCGCGATGGACCGGCCAAGCGTGGCGCTATAGTAACTCGACGTTACATGACCCGCCATCGGCATCGGCTTCGGCGAGTGCGGAATGAAGACGAGCTGCGCCCCTTCGGGCAGGACGTCATCCGGCTTATCGGTGAGGAGCCCGACCAGCTGCTTGCGGTCCGCGCGGGCCGTATCACTCCGCGTGAAGGAGCGTTTGCCGATAAAGTCCGGCTTCTTCTTGGAGACGATCCAGTCCATGCCGAGATCCTGCGGCGTTGTCGTGCCGTCCGTCTCCTGCCCGACGATGATAAAGCCTTTTTCCGCGCGGAGGATATGCATGCTTTCCGTACCGTAGGGCGTGATGTCAAATTCCGCCCCCGCCTCCATCACTGCCTCCCAGAGCACCCGGCCGCAGGTCCAGGGTACGTTAATCTCGTAGGTGAGTTCGCCCGTAAAGCTGATACGGAAGACCCGCGCGTCAATCCCGGCGACCACCCCTTCCTTGAAGGAGAGGAACGGGAAATTCTCTTGCGACAGGTCCATATCAGGCGCGAGCTTTTTGAGCACGGCCCCCGCCTTCGGCCCGGCGATGGAAACGGTCGCCCATTGCTCGGTGACGGAGTTGCAATAGACCTTCAACTCCGGCCATTCGGTCTGCAGATATTCCTCCAGCCAGTCGAGAACGCCCGCCGCCCCGCCCGTGGTGGTGGTCATTAGAAACCGGTCTTCCGCCAGACGCGCCGTTGTGCCGTCATCGAACACCATGCCATCCTCATGACACATCAGGCCGTACCGCACCCGCCCGATCCCGAGTTTTGCCCAGGCATTTGTATAGATACGGTTCAGGAATTCCGCCGCGTCGGGCCCGCGAATATCAATCTTGCCGAGGGTTGAGGCATCGAGAACCCCGACACCACTGCGAACAGCCAGGCATTCACGATTGAGTGCGTCCTGCATCGTCTCCCCCGCTTTCGGGAAGTACCAGGGCCGCTTCCACTGCCCGACATTCTCAAAGAGCGCGCCATTCTCCACATGCCAGTCATGAATGCTGGTGACCCGCACCGGATCGGACCAGTCGCCAAGGTTGCGCCCGGCCAGCGCGCCGTAGGAGACCGGTGTGTAAGGCGGACGGAAGGTGGTCGTGCCGACCTTCGGGATTGGTTTATCTAATATACCCGAGAGAATGGCCAAAGCATTGATATTAGACGTTTTTCCCTGATCCGTGCCAAAGCCGGTCAGGGTGTAACGCTTGATATGCTCGACCGATTCAAAACCTTCACGCACGGCAAGCTCAATATCCGCGGCGGTCGTGTCATTCTGCAGATCGACGAAATGTTTGGCCATCCCCTCCCCGATGGGACGCGATCCCGGCACGATCCAGAAAGGCTCGATCCCGCTGAGGTCCGGCTCGTCAATCTCCGGTGCGGCGGGCTTGCGTTTCGGGGTAAAGCCGGTCGCGCGCGCCGCATCTGCCCCGGCCTTGTACCCGCCCGCGAGGCAGTCTTTTAACGTGAACTCTCCGGCAAGCGCACCCGCCACCTGCTGCGCCTGACGTGGCGTTCCCGGCAGGAAGCAGGCCTTTTCCTCGTCATATTCAAGCTGGCCCTGCGACTGGCTGAAAAGATGGACGACCGGGCTCCAGCCGCCGGACATGGCGACGAGATCGCATTTGATCTGCCGGGCGGCAGAAGTATAGACCTTCGCGCCTTTCTGGATGGCACGCACCTCAACGCTCTCAACCCGTTTGCCGCCGCATGTGCCGGTAATGGCATGGCCCGCGAGAATTTCGATATCGAGGGCGCGGGCCGCATCGACAAGTTCCCCGCTCACTTCGCTCCGACAGTCAATGATCGCAACCACATCGCCGCCCGCGGCCTGCAGATCGATCGCCGCCTCATAGGCCGCATCATTGTTGGTGAACAGCGCCATCTTTTTGCCCGGCAGCACGCCATAGCGGTTCACGTAAGTCTGCACCGACCCCGCCAGCATGATCCCCGGCCGGTCATTATCGGCGAAGACAAGCGGGCGTTCATGGGCGCCGGTGGCGAGCACCACCTGCCCCGCGCGGACATGCCAGACCCGCTGCCGCACCTTACCGACACGCTCAGCCGCAGGCAGATGATCGGTTTTCTGTTCCAGCACGCAAAGATAGTTATGATCGTAATAGCCGAAGGCGGTCGAGCGGGAGAGCAAGGTGACATCGGGCATGGCCTCCAGTTCCGCCACCATTTCGGCGATCCAGCCCGCCTCGTCCTTGGCACCAATCTGCCGCTTTCTGGAAAGGAGACTGCCGCCGAATTCGCTCTGTTCGTCAACCAGCAGGACTCGCGCGCCTGCCCGCCCCGCCGCCAGCGCCGCCATCAGCCCCGCCGGACCGCCGCCGACAATCATCACCTCCACATGCAGATGCATATGATCATAGATATCCGGATCCTGTTGCGTTGGCGCCTTGCCCCAGCCCGCCGCGCGTCGGATCACCGGCTCATAGAGCTTCATCCACATGGACCGCGGCCACATGAAGGTCTTGTTATAGAAGCCCGCCGTCATGATCTTGGCAAAGAGGCCGTTAATCGCGCTGATATCAAATTCCACATTCGGCCAGACATTGACGCTACTCGCCGTTAGCCCGTCATAGAGGGAAATCTGCGTGGCTCGGATATTGGGCTCGGTCGTCGCGCCCTCCCCGAGCTGGACCATGGAGTTCGGCTCTTCCGCGCCCGCCGCAACAATGCCGCGCGGGCGATGATATTTGAAACTCCGTCCCAGAAGATGCACACCGTTCGCCAGCAATGCCGAGGCAAGTGTGTCGCCCTCATAGCCGATGTAGGGCTTGCCGTTGAAGGTGAAAGTGATCGCCTTCTTGCGGTCGATGCGCCCGCCGGAGGTGGTACGAAAGGCTTGTGTCATTTTGCGCCCCCGGCCGATTTCGGCAGCTTCGGCGGTTTCTCGCCCATCTTGTAGGAACCGACAATCTCATGGGTGACCGTATGGCGGATCACGTTGAACCAGCGTCGACAGCCGTGGCTGTGAAGCCATCGTTCGGCGAAGTAGCCTTTCGTATTGGTCCGCATGAAGAGAAACTCCGCCCATTCTGCATCATCAAGTTTGGCAGGGTCCTCCGGGCGGGCGATATGCGCCTCCCCGCCGTAGCGGAATTCCGTTTCATGCCGTTTGCCGCACCAGGGGCAGTCGATATTGAGCATCTCTATCCCTCCTAATGGGCGACGCCGGCGGCGCCATGTTCATCGATGAGCGCCCCGCTCTCGAACCGCGAGAGGCTGAAGGGTGCATTGAGCGGATGCGGCGCGTCGTTCGCGAGCGTATAGGCGAAGCACCAGCCTGATCCCGGCGTGGCCTTGAACCCGCCCGTGCCCCAGCCGCAGTTGAAATAGAGCCCCTCCACGGAGGTGCCGGAGAGGATCGGCGAGGCGTCGGGGCAGGTATCGACGATGCCGCCCCAGCTTCGCATCATGCGGACCCGGCTGAAAATCGGGAAGAGTTCGAGGCAAGCGCCGAGCTGATGCTCGATCACATGGAAGCTGCCTCGCTGGGCATAGGAATTGAAGCTGTCGATCCCCGCCCCCATGACCAGTTCCCCCTTGTCCGACTGGCTGACATAGACATGCACCGCCCCCGACATGACGACGCAGTCGATCACCGGCTTGATCGGTTCGGAGACGAGCGCCTGCAAGGGATGGCTAGTGACCGGCAGGCGGATGCCCGCCATCTCCGCAATGACGGAGCTGTGGCCCGCCGCGACCACGCCGATTTTCTTGGCCGCGATATCGCCGCGCGTTGTCTCGACGCCCGTCACTTTGCCGCCCTCGCGCTTGATGCCGGTGACTTCGCAGTTCTGGATAATGTCGACGCCGAGGGCATCCGCCGCGCGGGCATAGCCCCAGGCCACGCTGTCATGCCGGGCGACACCGCCGCGCCGCTGCAACGTTGCGCCAAGGACCGGATGGCGCGCGGTTTTGGAGATATTGATGATCGGGCAGAAGTCCTTCACCCCTTCCGCATCCAGCCATTCCGCATCGACGCCATTGAGGCGGTTGGCATTGACCCGCCGCACCCCTTCGCGGACATCACCGAGGCTGTGGGCGAGATTGAGCACGCCGCGCTGGCTCAGCATCACATTATAGTTGATATCCTGCGCGAGCCCTTCCCAGAGCTGCAAGGATTTCTCATAGATCGCCGCGCTTTCATCCCAGAGATAGTTGGAGCGGACAATGGTCGTGTTCCGCGCCGTATTGCCGCCCCCAAGCCAGCCCTTTTCGAGCACGGCGATATTGCGCATGCCATGTTCCTTCGCGAGATAATAGGCCGTCGCGAGGCCATGGCCGCCGCCGCCGATGATGATCACGTCATAGGAGGATTTCGGCTCCGGGCTGCGCCACTGCTTCGGCCAGTTCTTGTGGCTGGTCAGCGCATTTCGCGCGATCGTGAAAATGGAATATTTCACCATGGAGATTCCTCGCTCGGTCCGGACCTTCGGAAACTGCCATCTTAACGATCTGCATATCTGTCGCAAACGGTCATTTAGTAGAAAATTAGCGACATTCGCTTTTCTCCGCCGCGCCCGCTCCGCATGTTGAAGAATAAATGTCGTTTTATGAATAGCCGCCGGTCGGGCCTGCCGCCACTGTGACTGAAACGGTTGGAATATCAGATGTTAGCGGCTTTTGAGGGAGGGCGACAAGCGATGACGGACCAACATAAGAATCCCAAAAGTGATATCGAAATCGCGCAGGCCGCCAAGATGAAGCGGATCGCGGAGGTGGCGAAGGACAGTCTCGGGATCGACGCCGACAAGCTGGAACCATATGGCCATTACAAGGCGAAGCTCTCGCTCGACTATATCAAAACGCTCGAGAAAAAGCCGGACGGCAAGCTGATCCTGGTGACCGCCATGACCCCGACCCCGGCAGGTGAAGGCAAGACCACGACGACCGTCGGGCTCGGCGACGGGCTCAACCGCATCGGCAAGAAGGCGATCATCTGCCTGCGCGAACCGTCCCTCGGCCCCTGCTTCGGCATGAAGGGCGGCGCCGCGGGCGGCGGCTATGCGCAAGTCGTGCCGATGACCGATATCAACCTGCATTTCACCGGCGATTTCCATGCGATCGGTGTCGCCAACAACCTGCTGGCGGCGTTGGTCGACAATCATATCTACTGGGGCAATCAGCTCGGCCTGGATGAGCGGCGGATCATCTGGCGGCGCGTCGTCGACATGAATGACCGGGCGCTGCGCAATATCGTCAACAGCCTTGGCGGCATCGCCGACGGTTTCCCGCGCGAGGATCATTTCGATATCACCGTCGCCTCCGAGGTGATGGCGATCTTCTGCCTCGCGACCGATATCGACGATTTGAAGCGCCGCCTTGGCAATATCATCGTCGGCTATACCCGCGAAAAGAAGCCGGTGTTCGCGAAGGATCTCGACGCCCATGGGGCGATGACGGTGCTCCTGAAGGATGCGTTCCAGCCGAACCTCGTGCAGACGCTCGAAAACAACCCCGCCTTTATCCATGGCGGGCCGTTCGCCAATATCGCCCATGGCTGCAACAGCGTGCTGGCAACCAAGACGGCGCTCAAGCTCGCCGATTATGTGGTGACGGAGGCCGGCTTCGGCGCCGATCTCGGGGCCGAGAAATTCCTCGATATCAAATGCCGCAAGGCCGGGCTGAAGCCGGAAATCGCCGTCGTCGTCGCGACGATCCGGGCGCTCAAGATGCATGGCGGCGTCGCCAAGGAGGATCTGGGCAAGGAGAATGTCAAGGCGGTCATCGACGGCGCCGAAAATCTCTCCCGCCATGTGGAGAATTTGAAGAAATTCGGCCTGCTCGTCATTGTCGCCATCAATAAATTCTCGGCCGATACCAAGGAAGAGGTCGACCAGGTCCGGCAGATCTGCGCCGAGCTTGGCGTCGATGCGATCGAATCCGATCACTGGGGCAATGGCGGCGCGGGCGCAAAGGATCTCGCCAAGGCGGTGGTTAAGAAAATTGACCAGAACGGCAGCAATTACGCCCCGCTCTATAACGACGCGCTGCCGCTCTGGGACAAGGTGCGCACGGTCGCGCAAACGCTCTATGGCGCGCAGGGCATTATCGCCGACAAGAAGGTGCGCGACCAGTTCAAGGAGCTGCAGGACGGCGGCTTCGGTCACTATCCGGTCTGCATCGCCAAGACGCAATACAGCTTCTCGACGGATCCGAACCTCAAGGGCGCGCCCAGCAATCATGTGGTGCCGATCCGCGAGGTGCGCATCTCCGGCGGGGCGGAATTCGTCGTCGCGGTCTGCGGCAATATCATGACGATGCCGGGCCTGCCCCGCATTCCCGCCGCAAATTCAATCGACGTAAACGAGGCGGGCGAAATTGTCGGCCTCTTCTAGAAGAGAGGTCGGCGAACCGCCTAGCCCTATATAACTTCTATCTTATTTACCATTGAAAACATGACCATATTCCTGTAGGGATGAAAGGGACGCTCTCGTTCTGGGGGGAATTTGGAGAGATGCTTAAAAGATGGTTTATAATCGCCATGGTTATGTTGCTGCCCTTCGCGGCGGCGAAAGCGATGGCCGAAGATATGACTCCGGCGGTAGTGAGTTTACCAGGCCTCAACCTTAAACTCTATTCCGAGGCATCGAGAGACGCGGAAATTGTCGACACGATCATGCCGTCCGAATTTCCGCCAACCGTCCTGTATATCGACACCTCTTCCAATGGCATGCACAAAATCCGCCTCCAGAATTATGAAAAGCCCGTATGGGTTAAAAGCACCAGGGTGACGTTGCCGAAGATTGACAGGAAAGTTGAAATAGCCTGCGAGTCAACGGCGGTCGCCAAAACGGGCCAGAGCGGTAAAGGTCTGGGTGATCGATCCACCTGCAAAAAGAATTGAGTTGGCCCAATGAAAAAATTCACCTCCGTAATACTTCTCAGCAGTTTCATGGTGGGCTGCGTATCAATCGATGATCTTCCCTATGTCGGCGCGTTTGACCAGACCAGCAAGGAGGGAAAATTCGTCGAAGAATATGATTTTACCGCCAAATCATATGAAACCGGCGATCTGACGACGACGCAGGATACACGCAATATCTATCTGAATTCGCTTGGGACAATTCCGGACGACAGCCTGCGCCTCTACGCCCAGACAATACTGACCAAGATTGTCGAAAACGGCCCGAAAGTGCCATTGCAGCCGGAAATTCAAATCGGGGCAAATATGAACCCGGGGGCCATCACCGTGAAAAGCGGCACGATTTTCCTCAATCACAGTCTCTTCGACTATCTGGAAAACGAAGACCAGATTGCCTTCATTATTGCCCATGAATATTCCCATCTGTTGCTGCAGCATTTTACCTCGGACCTGTTTACGACGATGCATCCCTATCTGGTGACGGCCGCCGACATCGCGGTCGGTCAGGCCGGAAAGAACCCCCATTCCGGCAAGGGAATCCGGCTATATGGGACGGACCTGATGGCGCGGGACGTCTTGTTGCCATTCTGGAGCCGGCAAAATGAAGCGGAAGCCGACCGGCTGGGCGTCGATCTGATGGTCGCGGCGGGCTACAATCCGAACGAGTCCCTCAAAGCCCTGACAATCATCGACGAGTATGAAAAGCAGTTCGAAGCCAGTTTCGAGGTCGAACGCAATGCGCTCGAAAAGGAAATCCTCGCGGAAAACCATTCCTCAAAGAACAACGACAAATTCAATCTCGTAGAATCGATACAAACCGCGTTTAAGGATCTCCAGACGACAGTCGCGAAAGAGCATCCGGATGCCCAGGAACGCATGCAGGACGTCTTTGAATATACCGAGCGGGAATATTCCGAAGCCGCTTTTCGGGATCTTACCAAGGCTGAATTTGCAAGTGTCGTCGCCGCCAACCAGGAGATTCTGGACAAGTACAAAAAGGCATTTGAAATCCGGCGAACGCTGGTGAGCGAGCCGAAACTATCCGCGGCGCAATTCGCCGAACTGGAGAGCACCGCCCGCTGGACGATTTCCGGCAGCACGCAGAACCATCCCTATACCCGCCAGACCATGTCCCTGGTGCGGGAATACAAGGGCGCGTATGAGCTGGCGCTGAAAAATCTCGAGCTGACCGAGAATACCGACGGATTCCTTCCGGGCCCGATGGAAATGAACCGCATTCAATGGTTGAAGCAAACGCGCCAGAATGAGGAGGCCTTCGATCGCACGAAGGAAGTCGGGGAATATTATGACTGGCCGCTCGCGACCTTCAGGGAGGCCATTGAGCTTGGGCAGGTTCTCGGTAAAAAACAGGAAGTCACCGGCTTCCGTCTCGCCTGTGTCGCCAAGCATCCGCAAAGTCGAGATCTCTGTCAATGAGTCGGCCCAAACGGGCATTCAAGGTTATGCCGGGCCCGAAACTTGCGCAATTTCTAAAATTACTGTTCGCCATCGTCATGTCCGTGATCCTCGTCCTGATCACGCCCGAGGCCATCGAGAAACCGACCGATGAATTGTCCTATGGTTATTTTACCCGGTTACTTGGTTCCAGATTTTATCCCGATAGCGAGGTCGCGAAAAAATCCACGTTCGTGGTGATCATTAACCAGAAGAGCCTCAACGAAGACAATCTTACCTGGCCGCCCCCCTTCGAGTTTCACAGTGACGTCATCCGCCGGATTTTGAAGGCCGAGCCTGCGGCGGTTGTCCTTGATTTCCTATTGGTGGACAGACGTCAGGATAAATCCCTGGATGATTTGGTGGCGACCTTTTCCTACGCCAAGAATGACTTGAATATTCCGATCATTGTGGCCCGTGGATCTTTTTCCGCCTATGGGAAAACAGGTATCATTTCCGATCTGGAAGACCATGTTACGCAGGCCGCCGGCTGGTCGGAGAGTGGCGGTCACTCTGCCTTCCGTTATGCGCTTTACCCGAAAGACGAGGAGAACGCCGCCCCCTCCATTGCGATCGAGGCGTTTGAGGCCTTTTGCAACAACCGCAAACGTGACGAAACGGCCGAAGCGCCGGCCAGCTGCGACACCAGGAAAAATCTCGAAGAGTCCGCCAGGGAAATGTGGGTTTTCTGGTCTTCGCGCGTGCCCGATAATTCAAAAGTCTTCCAACTGGATAAGGGAGAGCCGTTTGAAGCCGTTGAATGCACGCGAGCTCATCTGGATGATGGCCCGCTCGATTATATTGTCGACAGCATTCTGGATCTGGAGCCGGAATCCAGCTGTCCGCCGCAACCCTGGTTGCCCGCGCATTATTTCATTAAAGATCCCGACAATCGGATCGACGAGGCCCTGAAGGGCCGCGTGGTTTTCTATGGTTTTAACCTTGAAGGTATTCAGGACACGGTCAAGCCGCCAACCACGACGAATGATATCCCCGGCGTCTTTATTCACGCCATGGCCTTGGAGAATCTGATTGAATGGGGGTCTGATTACCTGTCCCTGACCGGGAGCCGGGCGAACGACTATCTGCCCATAACGGCGGACGTCCTGGAGGTGGCGACGCTTGTCGTGATCCTCCTCCTGTACTTCCTCCTCGCCCATTATCTCACGCCCTATGTGCAAATTTTCCTGGACAAGAAATACAAGAAGGTGAAGTACGAATACGAAACCACGAATAATCCATTCGTCCATATAAAGCATGTATTTCTTTTTTTACTGGCATTCTACAAAAATCATTCCGGAAGAAGAATTTGGTTACGCTGGGTGAAGATCGCCCTCATTCTCCTGTTGGAGGTCCTGCTGTTAGGCGCCGTTCTTCTCGGCGTCAGCCTCTACGTTGAAATGGGATTCTTCCGCATCGCACCGGTCAATTGGATGGCCATTCTGGCAATTGTCGGTGTCGTTCAATTCCTCTCACTGAGAAGGTAGCCTTCCCGTTGCGGCAGCTAGTGGCAAGGGACAGCTGTCAGGCGGGCTTTTTTGCCGACAGATGTACAAAAAATGTTTGTCTTTTTCGGCATCTGAAGTAGCGTTTAGAAAACAGGGTGATTTTTGCTGGAAGTCGCAAATTTGAACGGTAAATCGAATTCCGGGGGCATCAGGCACAGGATCGGGTTCTGCCTGCTTCCCGAATTTTCATCGCTTGCATTCATTTCGGCTGTCGAACCGCTCAGGATCGCCAACCGGCTGGCCAAGGAAACGATCTATAGCTGGGAATGTTTTTCTGTCGATGGCAAGCCTGCCGTCAGCTCCGCCGGAATTGAATTTTCGGTGCAGGGAAGCATTTCGGACATGCCCGCGCTTCCCACAGTCTTCACCTGCGGCGGTATCAATATCCACAAACATACGGAACCGCAGATCATCTCCACCCTGCGCCGCCTGTCCTCCCACGGGTCCAGTCTGGGCGCCATCTGCACGGGCCCGCATGTGCTGGCGAAGGCCGGGCTGCTGAAGGGCTACCGCTGCACCATCCATTGGGAGAACCTCTCCGGCTTTATCGAGGATTTCCCCGATCTCGACATCACCTCGGAACTTTTCGAGATCGACCGCAACCGCTATACCTGCGCCGGCGGGACGGCATCGCTCGACATGATGCTGAGCCTGATCGCCAAGGAGACCAGCCAGGAACTCGCGCTCGCCGTCGCCGACCAGCTCATCTATCATCGCATCCGCGAGGGAACGGAACGCCAGCGGATGGAGCTGCGGGCGCGTCTCGGCATCTCGCATCCGAAACTGCTCGCCGCGATCGCCTGCATGGAGGAAAATCTCGAGGAGCCCTTGAGCTGCAGCGATCTCGCGACCAAAGTCGGGCTGTCCACCCGGCAGCTTGAAAGGCTGTTCCAGAAATATCTCGATTATTCACCGACCCGCTATTATCTCGGGCTCCGGCTGGACCGGGCGCGCTATCTCCTGACCCAGACGAGCCTGCCGATCATCGAGGTGGCGCTTGCCTGCGGCTTCGTCTCGGCCTCGCATTTCTCGAAATGTCACCGGGAGCATTTTGGCCGCACGCCGAGCGACGAGCGGCGCGTCCGCCACTAATCCGCCACTGTCTCCATGCCGCGGCGGCGACGGCGACGCCCCCCTTCACCAGAGGTATCGGAGAGCATTTTCGGCGCCGGCAGCTTGACCGCCTTGGAGAGTTCCGGATAGGGCGCGGTTTTATGGGGGATGGCCATCGCCTCGACGAAATATTGCTGGAATTTCGGCTCGACCGCCGTCTCGATTTTCTCGACCGACTTCACCAACTCCTCGATCTCGTTCCTAGCCGAATTGTTGAGGAGCGCGATGCGGGCGCCGACCCCGGCCGCGTTGCCGACGGCCTTCACTTCCTCAAGATCGCAATCGGGGATCATGCCGAGCACCATGGCGTATTTGGTGTCGATATGGCTGCCGAAGGCGCCGGTCAGCTGGATACGGTCCACCTTTTCCAGATCGAGCTTATCCATCAACAGCTTCGCGCCCGCATAGAGCGCCGCCTTGGCGAGCTGAATCGCCCGCACGTCGGTCTGGTAGATCTTGATCTCGTTCTCGCCGTCACGGATCACATAGGAGAAGGTGCGGCCATCGGCGACAATTCGTGGACTTTTCGCCGCCATCGCGCCATCGATCACGCCATCGGAACTGAGAATGCCCGCAAGATACATTTCGGCGATCACCTCGATAATACCGGAGCCGCAAATACCGGTAACGCCGATCTTTTTCGTCTCCGCCTCAAACCCTTCCTCATCGGACCAGAGATCGGAGCCGATGACCTTGAAGCGCGGTTCCAGCGTTTCGGGATCAATGCGCACCCGCTCGATCGCGCCCGCGGCCGCCCGCTGGCCACAGGAAATCTGCGCCCCCTCGAAGGCCGGTCCCGTCGGCGAGGAGGCCGCGAGCAACCGTTCGTTGTTGCCGAGCACAATCTCGGCATTGGTGCCGACATCGATGATCAGGGTCATCTGTTCCTGCAGATGCGGTGCCTCGGACAGGATCACCGCCGCCGTATCCGCGCCGACATGGCCCGCGATGCAGGGCAGGAAATAGGCCCGGCAATCGGGGTTGGAAATCATCCCGACCTCACTCGCCCAGACGATCATCCCCGAATTGGTGGCAAGCGCGAAAGGCGCGCCGCCGAGTTCCGTCGGATCGATGCCGAGCAGCAGGTGATGCATGATCGGATTGCCGACGAAGACCGCGTTCAGGATATCGTCGGGATCGACCTTGGCGGCCTCACTCACTTCGGCGATCAGATCGTTGATGCCAGAGCGCACCGCCTCGGTCAGCAGTTTCTCCCCGCCCGGGTTCATCATCACATAGGAGACCCGGCTCATCAGGTCCTCGCCATAGCGGATCTGCGGGTTCATCATACCAGCGGAGGCGATGACCGCCCCGGTGGAGAGATCGCACAGATGCATGGCGATGGTGGTAGAGCCGACATCGACGGCGATGCCGTAGGCCTGATTGGCGAAGCCCGGCCAGACTTTCGTGATGCGCCGCTCCCGGTGGACGGCGACGGTCACGCTCCAGTTGCCCGCCCGCAGCACCTTTTGCAGTGCCCGCAGGGTGCGCAGGTCGCATTCGAGGCCATCGAGCCCCCATTGCTGCTTGAGGGCGAGGCAAAGCCTCTCGAAATCGCCGGTCGGGTTATGCATGTCCGGCTCCAGCACCTGGACGAAATGCAGCCGGATCGCCGGGTCCATCTCGATCTTGCGATCATCCGCCTGCTTGACGACAACCTGCTTATGGACCTGGCTGGTGGCGGGAACATCGATGACCGCGTCACCATTGAGCAGCGCTTGGCAGCTAAGCCGCCGTCCCTCCTTGAGGTTGCGGCGCTCCCGGTATTTTTCCTCGACATCGTTGAAGGCGGAGAGTGAGCCAGCGCGGCTGGTAACCCCGTGCTTGGAAAAGCGGCCGACGGTCATATCGACCTGGCAACGGCCGCAAATGCCGCGTCCGCCGCAGACACTGTCGATATCGACACCGAGGGCGCGGGCAGCCTCCAGAACCGGGGTACCATGCGGAAAGCGGCCCCGTTTGCCCGACGGCATGAAAGCGATCAGATGGGTCTTTTCCTTGGTAATCAGGCGGTCAGGCATTGCGTCTCCGTCGCCGGCCCGCCCGGCGGGCCTCCTCGCTGCCCTCGGCAGCGGGTTCGCGGAAGGTCTTGATCCACTTCACGCAGTTCGGGTCGCGCCCCATCACCACATTGGCGCCCTTGATGGCGGCCATTTCCGGCTCATGCAGCGGATTGGTAATCGCCGAGGTCATGCCGGCGCCGATCGCCATGGACAAAAACGCCGCATTCATGCCATGGCGGTTGGGCAGCCCGAAGCTGAAGTTGGAGGCACCGCAGGTCGTGTTGACCTTCAACTCGTCGCGCAGGCGGCGGACGAGCGTCAGGACCTGCCGCCCGGCGTCATTGAGCGCGCCAACGGGCATGACCAGCGGATCGACAACGACATCGGCCGGGGAAATCCCGTAATCCTGCGCCCGTTCAACGATCTTCTTGGCGACGGCGAAGCGGACATCCGGATCCTCGGATATGCCGCTCTCGTCATTGGAGATCGCGACAACCGCCGCGCCATGCTTCTTGACCAGTGGCAGCACGGTTTCCAGCCGCTCCTCCTCCCCGGTTACGGAGTTTACCAGCGCCTTGCCCTGATAGACGGCGAGGCCGGCCTCAAGCGCCGCGACGATGGAACTATCGATGGAGAGCGGCACGTCCGTGAGGCTCTGCACCAGCTTGACGGTTTCAGCGAGGATGCGCGGCTCATCGGCGAGCGGGATACCGGCATTCACATCGAGCATATGGGCGCCCGCCGCAACCTGGGCCAGTGCGTCCGCCTCGACACGGCTGTAATCGCCGTTTTTCATCTCCTCGGCGAGAAGTTTGCGCCCTGTCGGGTTGATGCGCTCACCGATGATCACGAACGGACGGTCAAATCCGATGATGACTTCTCTGGTGGCTGATGAAATGCGCGTATCCGTCATAGTGAGTTACCTTGAATTGCGGGGCTTTCGCCGGTTGTCATCCATCTTCCATTAAAGGACAGGAGGCAGTTCCCTCTTGCCCAAGAACGACTTAATGTTCCTCGGAAACGGCAGCGACCGCTTCGGCCGGATCGACGGGATGGCGGATCTGCTCCTTCACGCTCTCGAAGGCGCCGCTCACCGCCTCGAAATCCGGGTTGTTCTCGCGTTTCCAGGGCCTGCGGCCCTTCAGAACCCCGGATTCATGGACGATTTCGGCGACCAGTTCTTCCTGCCGGTAGGCCATCACATGGGCACCGGAGACGCCCTTCATCTCATGCACCTGCTGGAGCATTTCGATGCAGATTTTCTTGCCCTCCAGCTTCTGGTCCGCCGCCCCTTCCAGCCGTTCGATGACGGCGTCGGGAATATGGATGCCGGGGACGTTGGCGCGGATCCATTTCGCGGCCCGCGCGGAGGCGAGCGGCCCGACACCGATCAGGATGAAGCATTGCTCGTCAAGGCCCATATCGCGGACCATCTCCATGTACCGCTCCAGCATCACGATATCGAAGCAATACTGGCTTTGCACGAACTGCGCCCCGGCCTCGATCTTTTTCGCAAGACGATGCGGGCGGAAGTCATAGGGCGGCGCGAAGGGATTGATCGCGGCGCCCAGAAAAACCTGCGGCGGCGAGGTGATCTTGCGGCCGGAGAGAAACCGTCCCTCGTCGCGCATCTGCCGGATCGTCCGGAGCAGCGACATGCTGTCGAGATCGAAGACCGGCTTCGCCCCCGGCTGATCGCCCGCCTGCACCCCGTCGCCGGTCAGGCAGAGGATGTTGTTCACCCCCATGGCGGCGGCGCCAAGGACGTTCCCCTGAATGGCAATGCGGTTATGGTCGCGACAGGAAATCTGCATCACCGGCGAATAGCCGACACGGGTTAACAGCGCGCAAATCCCGACCGAGGACATATGGCAATTGGCGCCGGAGCCGTCCGTCGCATTGATCCCGTCGACCCAGCCGTCGAAGACGGCGCCGCGCTCGAACACCTCGTTCGGATCGGCGCTGTCGGGCGGGTTAAGCTCGGCGGTGACGGCGAACTCCCCGGCCCGCAGCACCCTCTCCAGCCGGCCACGGGAGGTATGACCGGGAAGGGGCGGAAGCTGTGCGCCATGATCATGTGCGGCGGCCGTCATGACGTCGGGGCCCCTTCCTTCGCAGCGGCCTTCTCTTCGGCCGCCTCGGCGGTTGCCCGCAGCCAGGCGGAGGAGCCGCGCCAGGAATGATCGACCGGCGGCTGGACTTTCAGGATATTGTCGCCCGCGCGCATATGGCGGCTGCCCTTCCAGGCCTCGACCCAGACACAGGGCATGTCCGGCTCAACCTCGCAGTTGCCGTTTGCCCGCACCCCGCCGCAGGGCCCGTTGCGGAGCGATTTCGGGCAGTTCATCGGGCAGGACATGCCGGTATCGCTCAATGCGCATTGGCCGCACATGCGGCAATCGAAAAGGAAGCTTTTCACCGCCTTCTCGACCAGCACGACAGGCTTTTCGGCGCGCTTGTACCCAACAAAGGTCCAGAAGGGATGCAGCTTCAGGAAAATACCCGCCAGAAGCTTGTAGATGCGTTCAAGGCCGCGGGAATGGCGCACGGACCAGAGCCGCACCGAATAGAAGGCGCGGCTGCGGGTGACGGGGCTGCGGCTCGCGGGCTGATAGGCGGATCTCGGCATCAGCCCTCCTTCCGGCCGCCGGAAACGACCAACGCGCGCAGCGCCGCCGCGTCGAATTCCGCCTCAATCGCCGCCGCGCGGTCGGTGGCAAGAGCCTCCAGATCGCCCGCGACCGCCTCGGCATCGCCCTTGCGCCAGCCCTCGAGATAGGCGTCCGATTCATGGGCCTTGTCACGCATCGCCGCCATGTCGATCGCCTCCTGAAAGCGGTCGGAGAGCATGACCTTGGCGTTCTTGCGCCCCTCCTTCACAACGATCTGCGAGGGGATATCGCGCCAGTAAAGAATAGTCAGTTGCGCCATGGTCCTATCCCGCCTTCCGGCTCAAAAAATCGCCAAGGCCGGAAAGCCCGGTGAAACGATATTCGTATTTGAGAGAGAGTCGCTCCGCCGCCCGGCGGGCCTTTTCCTGCAGCTCCGCATTCTCAATCTGGGAGAGATAGAGAAGTTTCTCGTAATTGCCGAAATAGAGCGGCAGGAGCTCCGGATGCCGGTCAATGCCGAGTCCTTCGATAATCAGCCGGTCGAAATGCCGGGCGAGGAAATCGGTGAGATAGAAGGTCGCCGGCTCCGCATCGGCAATCGCCTCGAACGCCTTCGCGCCCGTGTAGAATTCGTAGCAATGGGCGCCGGCGATCCGCTCGACGCCTTCTTCCTCCAGCATCTTGTCGAGCTGGCCGCCCGTACCGCAGTCGCCATAGAGCGCGAGAATCTGATCGAAGCGGTCGCGATTTTCATGGATCTTCGCCCGCATGGCCTCCGGTATCAGCGCCGGGCGGTTATGCAGCTTGGCAGGCAGGCAGGTCACCTCCATATGCTCCCAGCCATTGCTGCGGATCACGGCGAAGCATTCCTCCGCCAGCGCGCCGCAGGCAATCAGCAGGGTTTTTTTCCGCGCAACTGTCATCATCACGCTCCCGGGCAAAGGGGTCAGGCTGCGCGACGCTCCGCGACCATTTTCTGGGCAATCTCCACCGTCATCGCGGCGTCCCGTCCATAGGCATCAGCGCCGACACTCTCGGCAAATTCCTCATTCAGCGGCGCTCCGCCGACCATGACGATGTAATCGTCGCGGATACCCTTCTCCTTCATGGTATCGATGACGACCTTCATATAGGGCATGGTGGTGGTGAGCAGCGCCGACATGCCAATGATGTCGGGCTTATGTTCCTCCAGCGCCTCGAGATATTTCTCGACCGGATTGTTGATGCCAAGGTCGATGACCTCGAAGCCCGCGCCTTCCATCATCATGATCACGAGATTCTTGCCGATATCGTGGATGTCGCCCTTGACGGTGCCGATGACCATCTTGCCGGCCTTGGGCGCGCCGGTTTCGGCGAGCAGCGGCTTCAGGATCGCCATGCCTGCCTTCATCGCGTTGGCGGCCAGCAGCACTTCGGGCACGAACAGGATACCGTCGCGGAAGTCGATGCCGACGATGCGCATTCCCTCAACCAGCGCGTCCGTCAGGACCCTGTAAGGTTCCCAGCCGCGCCCCAGAAGGATATTCACCCCTTCGCAAATCTCATCCGCCAGCCCGTCATACAGGTCATCATGCATCTGTTCGACGAGTTCCCCGTCATCCAGGGCCGAGAGGTCAATATCATCATCTTCCATCGAAATCTCCACTGACTGCAAAAATTGACGACGATCTAACGAAAAGTTTCATATAAGCCGGGCGGTAAAACTATTCCCGCGCAGACATGGAATAATTTTACCGCGACACTTTTGTCGAAATTGGAACAAGGGCGCAGGTTCTCAGGCCCTCAACCGTTCATTTTCGGGATCGAAAATCGATTCCTCGATGACGGTTGCGGGATAGCGCGTCCCAAGGATTTCAATCTCGAGCCGGGTGCCGATGGCCTCCATGCCGGCCTTGATATATCCCTGCGCCAGGCTTTTGCCGACGTAATGGCCATAGGCCCCGGCCGTCGCCCGGCCGACCATATTGCCATTCTCATCATAGAGCGGTTCGTTGCCGCGCGCGTCCGCGTCCTTGATCCCGTCGACCTCCAGGCAGACGAAGGATTGCGGCACGCCGGCCGCCTTTTGCGCGATCAGCGCCTCGCGGCCGATGAAATCGCCTTTATCGAGATGGACGAAGCGTTCCAGCCCCGCCTCGAACACCGTATATTCGCGGGTCAGGTCCTGCCCCCACATGCGGTAATTCTTCTCCATGCGCAGGCTGTCCATGGCGCGCATGCCGCACATGCCAAGGCCATATTCCTCACCCGCCGCGACAATAGCATCGAAAATATGATTCTGATATTCGATCGGGTGGTGCAACTCCCAGCCCAGATCGCCGACGAAATTGACCCGCATGGCGCGGCAGGGGGCGAGCCCGACCGTGATATGCTGCCCCGTCAACCATTTAAAGCCGTTGTTGGAAAGGTCCGCATCGGTAATTTTCTGAAGGATATCGCGCGACTTTGGTCCCGCAAGCACCAGCACCCCATGCGCGGTCGTTACATTGTCCAGCCGCACGGACCCGTCATCGGGGAGGTTCTTCAGCAGATAATCATGATCAAAGCGTTCCGCCGCGCCGGAGCTCACCAGATAGAAGGCTTCCGGCCCGTCGCGCATGATGGTGAATTCGGAGCGGATGCCGCCGCGCTTATTGAGCGCATGAGAGAGGTTGATCCGCCCGATCCCCTTCGGCAGCTTGCGACAGACGAGACGGTCGAGATAGGCCTCCGCCCCCGGTCCCGAGACCTGGAATTTCGAGAAGCTGGTGATATCGATGAGCCCGGCGTTTTCGCGGGTGTTCTTCGCCTCGTTCCCCACATGCTCGAAATAGTTGGACCGGCGGAAGCTCCAGACATCCTTGCCCTCGACCCCCTTCGGCGCGAACCAGTTCGGCCGTTCCCAGCCATAGCGCTGGCCGAAGACCGCGCCGCGCGCCGCCAGACGGTCATGACAGGGAGACATTTTCAGCGGACGGCCCGCCGGGCGCTCCTCATCGGGGTAATGGATGACGAAGACATGCTCGTAGCATTCCTCGTTCTTGATCTTGGTATAGGGCTTGGTCGCATAGGCGCCAAAGCGGCGCGGATCGACATCCATCATGTCGATGCCGGGCTCGCCTTCGGTGATCCATTCGGCGAGCTGCCAGCCGGAGCCGCCCGCCGCCGTCACGCCGAAGCTGTGGCCCTCATTGATCCAGAAATTCTTGAGCCCCCAGGCGGGGCCGATCATCGGGCTGCCGTCGGGCGTATAGGCGATGGGGCCGTTGACGATATCCTTGATGCCGGCCTCGGCAAAGGTTGGCACACGCTTGATCGCTGCCTCCACATGCGGCATCAGCCGCTCGAGATCGCCCGGGAAGAGATCCTGACCGAAAGTGTCCGGAACCCCATCGACGAAGCAGGCGGGCGCGCCCTTCTCATAGGGACCTAGGATATAGCCTTGCCGTTCCTCCCGGAGGTAATAGGAGGCGTCGCTCTCGCGCAGCACCGCCATCTCGGGAAGGCCCGCCTTTTTCCGCTCGAGTAGTTCCGGCACTTCGTCGGTGACAATATATTGATGCTGAACCGGGATGACCGGGATATCAAGGCCGACCATGGAAAGGGTCTGACGGGCGTAGTTGCCGGTGCAACTGACCACATGCTCGGCGGTGATATCGCCCTTGTTCGTGCGGATCAGCCATTCGCCGTTCTTCTGCTGCTCGATCGAGAGGACTTCCGTATGGCGGTTGATCTCGGCGCCGCCGTTGCGCGCCCCGATGGCCATGGCGTTGGTCACGTCCACCGGCGCAATATGGCCGTCGTCGGGATGATAGAGCGCACCGACCAGCCCGTCGACCTCCGCCAGTGGCCAGAGCTCCTTCACTTCCTTAGGGGTAATGATCTCATAGGGCACCCCGATGGTGTTGGCGGTGCCGCAATATTTGAGATATTCATCCATCCGCTCCCTGTTCGTCGCAAGACGGAGATTACCGGTCACATGGAAGCTGACATTCTGGCCCGTCTCGGCCTCGAGCCGTTTATAGAGATCGACGCTGTATTTATGGATCTGCCCGACGGCATAGCTCATGTTAAAGAGTGGGAGAAGACCCGCCGCATGCCAGGTCGATCCGGCAGTCAATTCCGTCCGTTCCAGCAGGACGACATCGGACCAGCCCTTCTTGGTGAGATGATAGGCCGTGCTGACCCCGACAACGCCGCCCCCGATTACGACCACCCGCGCATGTGATTTCATTTATCCGTCCCCTTAATCCCTTGCCCTGTCATCGAGAGGCGTTGACTTTCATTCTGTCCACCGTGGCGATTGCGCTTTTAAATCGCTAACGGGGCTCCGACGCTCGCTGTTCCTTAGCCGTCATGACCCGCCCCCGCCGCAGCTCAGGCGGAAAACTGTTCTATATTCGCCAGAGAAATTGGAAAAAAAGACGCGCATTGGCTAGTCCCGCCCCGCCAATCGGATTTAATAATTCCATACGAGCGCTTTTGTCTGGTTAGGAGAGCTGGAGGAAATCATGAGTGCAGCACAAGGCCGCAGCGGCCGGAGGGGGCGCGATGCGCGCCGGGAAGCCCGGGCAAGCAACGCCGCCCGCCATATCCCCTATATCCGGCGGAATATCCCGATTACCAACCTCACCAGCAATGAGGCGCTTGAGATCATCGAGGCAAATGCCGACACGATCCTTGAGGAAATCGGCCTTGATTTCCGCGACGATCCGGAATCGCTTCAGCTCTGGAAGTCCGTCGGCGCCGATGTGCAGGGCGAACGGGTGCATTTCCCGAAGGGCCTCTGCCAGCAACTCCTCAAAACCGCGCCCGCCGAGTTTACCCAACATGCCCGCAATCCGGCCAATAATGTGCAGATCGGCGGCAATAACACGGTCTTCGCGCCGGTCTACGGCCCGCCCTTCGTGCATGACCTCGACAAGGGCCGCCGCTACGGCACGCTCAAGGATTTCGAGAATTTCGTGAAGCTCGCCTATATGGCGCCCGCCATGCATCATTCCGGCGGCACGGTCTGCGAACCGGTCGATTTGCCTGTCAACAAGCGGCATTTCGACATGGTCTACAGCCATATCAAATATTCCGACAAGCCTTTCATGGGCTCCGTCACCGCGCCGGAGCGGGCGCAGGACAGCGTGGATATGGCCGCCCTCGTCTTCGGGGAGGAGTTCGTGCAGAACAACTGCGTGATGCTGAACCTGATCAATGCCAACTCCCCCATGACATTTGACTCGACCATGCTGGGGGCTCTCAATACTTACGCGGCGAATAATCAGGCCTGCGTCGTCTCGCCGTTTATTCTCTCCGGCGCGATGAGCCCGGTTTCCGGCGCGGGCACGCTCTCGCAGCTGCTGGCCGAGGCCATGGCGGGCTGCGCGCTGACGCAGATCATCAAGCCGGGCACCCCGGTCATCTTCGGTACCTTTGTCAGTTCCATTTCCATGCAGTCGGGCGCGCCGACCTTCGGCACCCCGGAAAGCAGTCTCGTCCTCAACGGCGCGGCAGAACTTTCGCGGCGCTTGAACCTGCCCTTCCGCTCCGGCGGGTCCTTTACGGCCTCCAAGCTGCCGGACGCGCAAGCCGCCTATGAAAGTGCGCAGACCCTGCTGATGACGCTTCTCTCTGGCGTCAATTTCTCGCTCCATGCGGCGGGATGGCTGGAGGGCGGGCTTTGTTCGTCCTACGAAAAGTTTGTGATGGATATCGATCAATGCGCGATGATGGAGGTTCTCGCGCGCGGCATCGATGTCAGTGAGAACGGCCAGGCCATGGATGCGGTGCGGGAGGTTGGGCCGGGCGGCCATTTCCTCGGCTGCGCCCATACCCAGGCGAATTTCGAGGATGCCTTCTATCGCTCCCGCACCGCCGATAACAACTCGGTTGAGCAATGGCAGGCGGACGGCTCCAAGGACATGGCGACGCGCGCCAACGGCATCTGGAAGAAGATGCTGAATGACTATCAGGCGCCCGCCCTCGATCAGGGCATTGATGAGGCGCTCAAGGAGTTCATGGCAAAGCGCAAGGCGTCCTTCCCCGATTCCAACGTCTGATCCTAGCGATCCGCCGTGAAGGCCCCACCAAAGGCGAAGCGGCTGCCCGGATGATAAAGCCGGACGGTGGTGATCATCTCGTCCCCGGCCCAGGTATGCCGCTCCAGCGTCAGGACCGGTTCCCCCTCTTTCAGGCGGAGCAGGCGCTTTTGCTCCGCGGTCGGGATATCGGCGCTGATGCGGTGATCGGCATGGCTGTAGGGCATGGTCCGGATCAGGAAGCCGCTCGGCGTCTCGGCCCGAAATTCCTGCCGGATGAAGCCCGGCACCAGCGCCGGATTGACGTAGCGGTCCTCCAGCTCCACCGGCACGCCATTTTCGAAATGCAGCATCAGGCAGTGGAAAATGCGGCTTCCCTGCCCGGCCATCAGCTCTTTGAGCGCAGTCGGAACCGCGATCTCTTCCAGTCTCAGCAGCTCCGCGCTGTGAACGCCGCCGCGTCCGGCAATTTGCGCCGCAATATTACGGATCTCGAGCAGCCCTGATTCGAGCTTGCTCGGCGCCACGAAGGTGCCGGAGCCCTGACGGCGCGCCAGAATCCCCTCCTGCGTCAGTTCGCGCAGCGCCCGGTTGATGGTCATGCGGGAGGCCTTTAGCTCGGCGACCAGCGCATGCTCCGTCGGGATCCTGTCGCCCGCGCGCCATTCGCCGCTGCCGATCTTGCGGAGAATCAGGTCCTTGATCTGCTGATAGAGCGGCCCCGACCGGTCGATTACGAGTTCGTTTATATTATTCATATCCTGCCATCTTGCCTAAGCCGTCGCCGCAAGTTCCGTCATGACGGCGCGAAACCGCCAGGTAATACGGTCTTCCTGTTCATGGCGGCGGTTTTGGATCACCATCCGGCCGCCGACCGCGACATCCTTTACCACGCCGTTGTCGCCCGCGAAAAGCCAGCTGTCGGGAATTTTTTCCGCAGGCCTTCCCGCGAGCGCCGGATGCGCCGGATCGAGCACCACGAAATCGGCCACTGCGCCGGTCTGCAGGCCCGCCGGACCGGGCCGCCCGAGCGCCTGATGCCCGCCGTTGAGGGCGGCCAGAAAAATCCGCGTTCCCGTCGAATTTTCCGCATCGCCAAGGACATTGCGGGCGCCGCACGTCAGCCGCTGGCCATACTCAAGGAGCCGGATTTCTTCGGCAAGCGAGACATAGATATTGCTGTCGGAGCCAAGCGCGATGCGTCCGCCCTCATTCAGGAACGCCGCCGCCGGAAATATCCCGTCGCCGAGATTGGCCTCGGTAATCGGGCAGAGCCCCGCGACCGCCCCAGACGAGGCGATGGCCCGCCGCTCCGCTTCCGTCACATGGGTCGCATGGACCAGGCACCAGCGCTCATCAACCGCCACATTCTCCAGCAGCCATTCCACCGGGCGCTTCCCCGACCAGTCGAGGCAGTCGGCAACCTCCTTCTGCTGCTCCGCGATATGGATATGACAGGGATTTTCCGCTCCCGCACCGGCCCGCACGTCGGTCAGGAGCGCGGGATCAACGGCACGAAGCGAATGCGGCGCCATGCCGATCACGACGGCGGGCTGCCCCGCCGCCGCGGCTTGCAGCTTTTCGAGCAGTTGGAGATAGGCTTCCCCGTCGAGGATAAAGCGGCGCTGATGATCGAGCGGCGCCTGACCGCCGAACCCGCTGTAACGATAGAGGACCGGCAAGAGGGTGAGTCCGATCCCGATTTCCGCCGCGGCGGCGAGGATACGCCCGCTCATCTCCGCGGGGTCCTTAAAGGGTCGGCCGTCGCGGTCATGATGAAGATAGTGAAACTCCCCGACCGAGGTGAAGCCCGCCTTCAGCATTTCGAGATAAAGCTGCCCGGCAATCGCCTCAAGCTGGTCCGGCGTGATTTTCCCGACGAAGTCATACATCACCTGCCGCCAGCTCCAGAAACTGTCGGCGCCGGGGCCGCCAATCTCCGCAAGTCCGGCCATTGCCCGCTGGAACGCATGGGAATGCACATTCGCCATGCCGGGCAGCGCATAGCCCTTGTGAACGATATCGGCGGCCTCCGCGCGCCCGTCTCCCATCGACAGGATCTCCCCGCTTTCGGCGATTTCCAGGATCCGGTTTTGCCGCCAGCCGTCGACGGTGAGTATTCCGTCAAAAAAATGCTTGATCATACAGCGAATCCTATCATAATAATTTGTATATACAAATTCAAAAATGGAGGCGGGGAAAAATGGCGAAAGCGACGGCTGACAGGCTTTTCATCAATGCTCACCTCGCGACCATGGCGCCGGGGGACGAGCCCTTCGGGGCGATCGATGCCGATGCCCTTGCCGTCACCGGCGACAAGATCAGCTGGATCGGCCTTGCCGGGAACGGCGCACCTGAGGCCGGGGACATCATCGATCTCGAGGGCCGCTGGATCACACCGGGGCTGATCGACTGCCACACCCATCTTGTCTATGCGGGTAACCGCGCCCGGGAATTCGACATGAGCCTCAACGGCGCGACCTATGAGGAAATCGCCGCGAAGGGTGGCGGCATTCTCTCCACGGTCAAGGCGACGCGGGAGGCGAGCGAGAGCGACCTCGCCGCCGAAAGCCAGGTCCGTCTTGAGGCGATGATGGCGGCGGGCGTCACCACGGTCGAGATCAAGTCGGGCTACGGCCTTGATCTCGAAAACGAAGTCAAAATGCTGGAGGCCGCCAAGCATCTGGGGGAGATCAACCCGGTCCGGGTGGTTAAAACCTTTCTCGGCGCCCATGCGCTGCCGCCGGAATTCGCGGGAGACAGTGATGGCTATATGGCCAAGGTCATCCACGAGATGCTGCCGACCATCCACGCGCTCGGCCTTGTCGATGCGGTGGACGCCTTCTGCGAGAAGATCGCCTTCTCGGAAGAGCAGGTCCGCCAGCTTTTCAAGGCCGCCGACAAGCTGAATATCCCCATCAAGCTCCATGCCGAACAGCTCAGCAATCAGCACGGCGCGGAACTCGCTGCCCATTTTCGGGCGCTCTCGGCGGATCATCTGGAATATCTCGACGAGCGGGGCGTCAAGGAAATGGCCAAGGCGGGCACGGTCGCGGTCATCCTGCCCGGCGCCTTCTATTACCTCCGCGAGACGCAAAAACCGCCGATCCAGCTGTTCCGCGACCATGGCGTGCCGATGGCGCTCGCTACCGACTGCAACCCCGGCTCCTCGCCGACCACCAACCCGCAACTGATGATGAACATGGCCGCGGTGCTGTTCCGGATGACGCCGGAGGAGACGCTGGCCGGATTCACGCGCAATGCCGCCGCTGCCCTCGGCCTGTCGCGGACACTCGGCACGCTGGAGACCGGCAAGCAGGCCGATCTCGCCATCTGGGATATCGAACATCCTTCAGAGCTTACACAAGCTATCGGTTCCAACCCGCTCTATTCACGCTATTATGGAGGCCTGCAATGACCGCGAATTCGAAGGCCGTTATTCTCGAGCCGGGACATCTGACGCTCGATGAACTCCGGATGATCTATGAGGGCGGGCGCAAACTCTCGCTCGATCCCGCCTGCCGCGACGCCGTCGAGGCGGGCGCCGCCGCCGTCCGGAATATCGTCGATAAGAACAAGACCGTTTATGGCGTCAACACCGGCTTCGGCCGCCTGGCGCAGGCAGTTATCCCGAAGGACAAACTGGAGGCGCTGCAGAGAAACCTTGTGCTGTCCCATTCGACGGGCGTCGGGCCGCTGCTGCAGGACAATATTGTCCGTCTCGTCATGGCAATGAAGACAGCGAGCCTCGCCCGCGGTTTTTCCGGCGTCCGCATGGAGGTAATCAACGCCCTCATGGAATTCCTCGATCACGGGATATATCCCTGCATCCCGGCGAAGGGATCGGTCGGCGCGTCCGGCGATCTGGCGCCGCTTGCCCATATGACCGCCGCCCTGATGGGTATCGGCGATGTCCGCTTCAACGGCGAGATCGTTCCGGCGGATGCGACGCTTAAGGCAATGAACCTCACGCCCCTCACCCTCGGCCCCAAGGAGGGTCTCGCACTGCTGAACGGGACGCAGGTCTCCACCGCGCTGGCCCTCGCCGGGCTGTTCGAGGCGGAAAAGCTGCTCGCCGCGGCGACGCTCGCGGGCAGCCTGTCGCTGGACGCGGCGAAGGGCACGGACGCGCCGTTTGACACCCGCATCCACGCGGCGCGCGGCCAGATCGGGCAGATGGAGATGGCGGCAAGCTACCGCGCGCTCATCGAGGGGAGCGAAATCCGCAAATCCCATGCCGAATGCGAGAAGGTGCAGGATCCCTACTGCCTGCGCTGCCAGCCGCAGGTGATGGGCGCCTGCCTCGACCAGATGCGCCATGCGGCCCGCGTCCTCGTCATCGAGGCGAACGCCGTTTCCGACAATCCGCTGGTCTTCGTCGAGACCGGCGAGGTCATCTCCGGCGGTAATTTCCATGCCGAGCCGGTCGCCTTCGCCGCCGATAACCTCGCGCTCGCCATCGCCGAGATCGGTTCCATGTCGGAACGGCGCATCGCCATGCTCGTCGATACCTCGATCAGCGGCCTGCCCGCCTTTCTGGTGACCAGCGCCGGCATCAATTCCGGTTTCATGATCGCCCATGTGACGGCGGCGGCGCTCACCAGCGAGAACAAGCAACAGGCCTTCCCCGCCTCTGTTGACAGTATCCCCACCTCCGCCAATCAGGAGGATCATGTCAGCATGGCGACTCATGGCGCGCGGCGGCTCCTGCGCATGGCGGAGAATACGGCGGCCATCGTCGGGATCGAGCTGCTGGCGGCGACGCAGGGAATTGAACTCCGCAGCCCCCTCAAAACCTCGAAACCGCTTGAGAAACTGCACCGCGAAATCCGAAAAATTGCCCGGCCCTATGACGTGGATCGCTTCTTCGCGCCGGATATCGAGGCGGCGAAAAAGCTGGTGATGAGCGGCAGCCTGAAGAGGCTGTTCTCCGACTTTCTTCCCGATACAATGGAGAGTTAGCATGCAAGGTGACGTTTTTACCTTAACGCGGCGCGCCTCCCCGCTCCTCCTCAGCCAGCCGCATGTCGGGCTTGAGATTCCGGCGTCCATCGAACGGCGCCTGACGGAGGCGGCGAAGGCCCGCCCCGATACGGACTGGCATATTGACCGGCTCTATCAGGGACTGGCGGAGGAGCTGGACGCGACCGTCGTGACCGCGCGGTTTTCCCGCTATGTGATCGATCTTAACCGGGACCCCAAGGGCACCTCCCTCTATACCGGGCAAAGCGTTACGGAACTCTGCCCGACAACGCTGTTCGATAATTCGAAGCTTTATCTCGACGGGCTGGAACCCGATGAGGAGGAAATCGAGACGCGGCGCGGCGTCTTCTGGCAGCCCTATCACGACGTGCTGGCGGAGGAGATCGAGCGGATCAAGGCGCAGCACGGCTATGTGCTGCTCTATGACTGCCATTCCATCCGCTCCGTCCTGCCGCGCTTTTTCGAAGGGCGCCTGCCAACGCTCAATATTGGCACCGGAGACGGGGTTGCGGCGGATGCGGCGCTTACCGGAGCCGTTGGGAAAATCGCCCACGCCTCCCCCTATAGCCATGCGGTGAACGGCCGGTTCAAGGGCGGTTATATCACCCGCCACTATGGCGATCCGGCAAATAATATTCAGGCGCTGCAGATGGAGCTCGCGCAGGAGGATTACATGCAGGAAGACGCCCCCTTCGCCTATCTGCCGGAGAAGGCCGCGGCGCTGCAACCGACATTGAAACAGATTCTCGAAACCCTGCTCGACTACGGGCGCAACAGCCTGCCCAAATAAAGGATTGACCTATGACCAACCGACGAGACAACAGCCGTGTGATCAAGGCCCCGATGGGCCCGGAACTTTCCTGCAAAAGCTGGCTGACCGAGGCTCCGCTCCGGATGCTGATGAACAACCTCGATCCGGATGTGGCGGAGAACCCGGCGGAGCTGGTGGTTTACGGCGGGATCGGCCGCGCCGCGCGCAACTGGGAATGCTTTGATCAGATTCAGCGGTCCCTCCGCGATCTCAACGCCGATGAAACGCTCCTTATCCAGTCGGGCAAGGCCGTCGGCATCTTCAAGACCCATGAGAATGCGCCGCGCGTGCTCATCGCCAATTCCAACCTGGTGCCGCATTGGGCCAACTGGGATCATTTCAACGAGCTCGATAAGAAGGGCCTGATGATGTATGGCCAGATGACCGCGGGCTCCTGGATTTATATCGGTAGCCAGGGCATCGTGCAGGGCACCTATGAGACCTTCGCCGAAGCCGGACGGCAGCATTTCGGCGGCGATTTGTCGGGCAAATGGATCCTGACCGGCGGCCTCGGCGGCATGGGAGGGGCGCAGCCTCTCGCGGCGACCATGGCCGGTGCCTCCATGCTCGCCGTGGAATGCCGGCCGAGCAGCATCGATTTCCGCCTGCGCTCGGGCTATCTCGATGAGAAGGCGGATAGCCTGCCAGAGGCGCTCGCCATCCTCCGCGATGCCATTGCGCGGGGCAAGCCGGTCTCCGTCGGGTTGCTCGGCAATGCCGCCGATATCTTCCCGGAAATTCTCGAAGGCGACATGCTCCCCGACCTCGTGACCGACCAGACCTCCGCCCATGATCCGGTCAATGGCTATCTGCCGCAGGGCTGGACTTTGGATCAGTGGGAACAGATGCGCGAAAACGATCCGAAGGCGGTGGAAATGGCGGCGCGCGCGTCCATGGCGGTGCAAGTGCGGGCGATGCTGGAATTCCAGGCGCGCGGCATCCCGACTGTTGATTACGGCAATAATATCCGCCAGGTCGCGCTGGAACAGGGGGTCGACAGCGCGTTTAACTTCCCGGGCTTCGTGCCCGCCTATATCCGCCCCCTCTTCTGCCGGGGCATCGGCCCCTTCCGCTGGGCCGCGCTCTCAGGCGATCCCGAGGATATCTTCAAGACCGACGCCAAGGTGAAGGAGCTCATTCCCGATGACGCGCATCTTCACAACTGGCTCGACATGGCGAAGGAGCGCATCAAGTTCCAGGGGCTGCCGTCGCGCATCTGCTGGGTGGGCCTAGGTCAGCGCCACCGCCTCGGCCTTGCTTTTAACGAGATGGTGCGGACGGGAGAGCTGAAAGCCCCCATCGTGATTGGCCGCGATCATCTGGATAGCGGCTCGGTCGCCAGCCCCAACCGGGAGACGGAGGGGATGAAGGATGGATCGGACGCGGTCTCCGACTGGCCGCTTCTCAATGCACTCCTCAATACCGCGAGCGGGGCGACCTGGGTCAGCCTGCATCATGGCGGCGGCGTCGGCATGGGCTTTTCCCAGCATGCGGGGATGGTGATTGTCTGCGACGGCACCGAGGAAGCGGACAAGCGCATCGCCCGCGTTCTCTTCAATGATCCGGCGACGGGCGTGATGCGTCACGCCGACGCCGGATATGAGGAGGCCATAGACTGTGCGAAAGAGAATGACCTCAATCTGCCGTTCCTGAAGAACGTCTAGAGCTTGATACCGAGGCCGTTCGCCGCCTTGGTCAGCATATTGGTCGTCTGGTCATTGCCGCTGGTATATTCGGCCTGCGTCGCCGGATCGGCGATTTCCGCCCAATGCTCGGCGATCTTCTCCGGCGTCCTCTCGTCTTCGGCGAGCCATTTGCCGCCCGTCTCATAGACGATGCTGCGCGCATAGGTACCCGCGCCCGCCGTGATGATCGTACGGTTGGGGCTGTCGTCGGAGACGATATAAAGAAGCGCCGGGGTCACCGATTCCGGTGTCAGCAATTCAAGCAGATTGTCAGGGATCAGCCCTTCGGTCATCCGGGTCGCGGCGCAGGGCGAGAGGGCGTTCACCTTGATGCCGTATTTCGCGCCCTCGATCACCAGCGTGTTCATCAACCCGATCACGCCCATCTTGGCGGCGCCATAGTTGGTCTGGCCGAAATTGCCGTAAAGCCCGCTCGATGACGTCGTCATGGCGATGCGGCCGTAATTCTGCTCGCGCATGATGTTCCAGACCGCCTTGGAGCAATTGACCGAGCCCATCAGATGCACATCGAGCACGAAGGAGAAGTCCTTCATCTCGACATTCGAGAAGGACTTGTCGCGGAGGACCCCTGCGTTATTCACGAGGATGTCGACGCGGCGCCATTTATCCATGGCGTCGGCCACCATCGCCTCAACCTGCGCCATATCCGTGACATTGGCGCCGTTGGCGATCGCCTCGCCGCCCGCCGCCTCGATCTCGGCGACAACTGCCTTCGCCGCATCGGAAGACCCGCCGCTGCCGTCGACCGATCCACCAAGATCATTGACAACCACTTTCGCGCCACGCGCCGCAAGGCAGAGCGCATGGCTGCGCCCAAGACCGTTGCCGGCACCGGTGACAATCGCCACCCTGCCATCAAACCGAATGCTCATCTTCTCTCCTTAACGTTTTGATTTTACGTAATTTTCTTATTCGCCAACAAAGGTCATGCCGAGCCATTCGACAATCAGGGCCGGCTTGTCCGATCCCTTGATTTCCACGGTTACCTCGGTCTTGGTGAGATATTGTCCCGGGCGTTTCTCATCGATGCTGAGCACCTTGGCGGTGACGCGGATTTCGCTGTCCACCTTGACCGGCTGCAGGAACCGCAGCTTGTCGATACCATAGTTGATGCCCATCTGGACATTCTCGACCTTCGGCTGGATTTTCGGGACCAGCCCGGCCAGCAGCGACAGGGTCAGGAAGCCATGGGCGATGGTCGAGCCGAAAGGCGTTTCCTTGGCCGCGCGTTCCGGGTCGACATGGATGAACTGGAAATCGTCCGTCGCCTCGGCGAATTTATTGATGCGGTCCTGATCGACCTTGAACCACTCGCCGGGTCCGTAGACGGTGCCGACAGAATTCAAAAAATCGGCTTTGGATAGTGTCATTGTCATTATTGTTTCCTTCCAAATCAATTTGAGCAGTTTTTCTAGCGAATTTTTTGCGCCCGCGATAGTCCCTATTCCTCGGCCGCGAAATTCAGACGCGGTTCCAGCGTTCGATCTCCTTGGCCGTTATCATCGGCGTGATCGTCTCGACAAACTCGGCGAAATGGCGGGAGGCGAGATGCTCCTCGAAGGCCGCCGCGTCCTCGTATAGCTCATAGAGGATGATCCGGCCGGGATTATCCACATCGACGCAGATGTCGAAATAATGGCAGTCAGGCTCCAGGCTGAGGGAATTTTCCGCCTGCTTCTTCATTTCCTTCATGAAGGCCGCCTCTTTTCCTGGAATAATATCGAAACGCGCCGTCACCGCCAGTCTGCTTGTCGTCATTTCATTTTCCTCCCTGTGGCATGCCATAGCCTTTCGTGAACTGCGCCCTGACCTCCTCCATTTCCGCCTCAGTCAAGAGGACCGGATCGCCGATCTGCAGGATGCGCCAGTAGGTTTCGCAGAGCGTCTCCACCTCGACGGCGAGCGCCAGCGCCCGCGCAAGGCTCGCCTCCGCCGCCAGCAGGCCATGATTGGCGAGCAGGCAGGCTTTGCGCCCCTCAATCGCCTTCAGTGCGTTATCGGAAAGTTCCTGCGTGCCGAAGGTCGCATAATCGGCGCAGCGGATCGTATTGCCGCCCGCCACCGCGATCATATAATGAAAGGGCGGCAATTCCATCCGCTGGCAGGCGAGCGTCATCACCCCCTTGCCATGGGTATGCACCACCGCGCCGAACTCCGACCGCGCCGCCAACAGGTCGTGATGGAACCGCCATTCGCTCGACGGATTGCGCTTGCCGCTCACTTCCCCATCGAAGGACATCTCGACAATATCCTCGGGCTTGAGGTCGTCATAGGCCATGCCCGACGGCGTGATCAGATAGCCGCCCCCAAGGCGGACGCTGGCATTGCCCGAGGTTCCCTGATTGATGCCGAGCGCGTTCATCTTCCGCACGGTCGCAATCAGTTCCTGTCGCTCTGCAAGGCCGTTCATGTCAATAAATCCGATTGCCGACGAGGCCCTTGTCCGACGTGCTTAAATTCGCGAGTTCCCCGTATTCATAACGCATCCGCCAAGACAGCAGCTCCTGCAGGCAGTCGAGGACGACGCCCTGGTAATCCGGTTCCTCGGCGAGATTGCGCGTCTCGTCCGGGTCGTTCTTCATGTCGAACAGGAGCGGCGGCAGGGCGGCGAAATGCACATATTTGAACTCGGCGTCGCGATGGACAAGAAGATTGCATTCCCTGGACGAAATACCGAGCCGCTTCTCCGGCAGGCTGTCGACGGGATCGCGGAAATCATAGAGCCAATGCACCGCGCGGCGCCATTTCGCGGGCGTTTCCCCGCGCAGGAATGGCATCAGGGAATGGCCGTCACATTGGCGCGGGACCGGGCGGCCCAGTCCTTCAAGAATGGTCGGCATCAGATCGACGGATTCGGTAAATTCGCTCACCTGGCGCCCGCCGCTTGCCTTCCAGCTTTTCGGCGGCTTGATGATCAGCGGGATATGGAAACTCTCGTCATAAAAGCCGATTTTTCCCCAGAGGTAATGATCGCCGAGCTGCTCCCCATGATCGGAGGTGACGACGATCAGCGTCTCGTCATAGCGGCCCTGCGCCTTCAATGTCGCGATGATGCGGCCGAGGTTGTTATCCGCCTCGGTGATCAACGCCTGATAGGTGGCGCGAAGCTGCGCCACCGCCGCGTCATCAAGATCGACCGCGCGGCCCTCTCCGCCCATGAAAAAGGCGCTCTGCGGGATCATCTCGTAGAGGAGGCCGAGGGCCGGATGCATTGCCCGCATTTCATCGCGCGTCGCGCCCTGCACCGGCGGCGGCATGTCCGCCGGATCGTAACGGTCATGATATTCCGGCGGCGAGATAAAGGGCGGATGCGGCCGCAGGAAGGTCAGGTGATGGAAAAAGGCGGTTGACGGCTTTGCCTCCAGATCCGCGATCAGCTTGTCGGCGAGCCAGTGGGTCTCGCTGTCCTCCGCCTTGAACCGGCTCGGCGCGAACAGCGGGTGGCGGCCCGGCGGCAATTGATAGGCGGGATCGGGATGATAGATCGCATAGCCTGGCCCTGGAATCTCGTAGCCCTTCGCCGCGAGATAATCGAGCCAGGGTATGCTGTTCGCCGCCAGCTGCTGGCCCACGGTGAAGCCCGGCATGACGCCCTCATAGGTGAGGAATGCCTCATGATCCTCCCCCAGTATGCGCGGATCCGGGGTCGTGTCCGTATAACCCCAGAGGGTCGGATCATAGCCGGAGCTGCGCGCCTCCAGCGCGAGATTGGTCAGGCTGTGATTGAGCGGCGTGCCGTTCCGGATGGAGCGGTGATTGCTCGGATAAATGCCGGTGAGAAACGTGGTGCGCGACGGACCGCAAGGGGCAATGCAGGTAAAATGATTGAGAAAGGCAACCCCCTCACCGGCGAGGGCGTCCAGGTTCGGCGTCCTGATGATCGGATTGCCCGTCGCGCCGAGATGGTCGGCCCGCCACTGGTCCAGCGTGACGAAAAGAACATTGGTTTTCGTCATCAGGAAATGTTCAGCCCGTTGAGCGACGCGGCGATATCCTGCGAAAGCTCCCCCAGCAGCTTGCTGAGCGCATTGGCGTAGCTGTTGTAATCGCCGGGCGTCGCCGCCGACTCATAGGTTTTCGCATGGCGCGCGAGCACGACATTGTCATAGAGCGCCTTGATATGCCAACGCACCGTGAGGCGCGCGACGCCCGCCCCCGTCTCGGTGATATCGATGACATTGACGGCCACCTGAAGCGACTGCTTCGTCGGTCGGAAATCGGCGGGATAGGCGAAGACCCTTTCCGCGCCGATCAGGGTCGCGATATTGCTGGTCAGCACCCGCTTGATGGCATCGCTTAAGGGTTCCGCCCAATGGTCGAAATCGGACACATTGATCTCGGCGCCGCTGCCGAATGTGACGATCTGCGGCCGGTCGGCATATCCCGGAATCTGCACCGGACCGATGCCGACGGTGGCCCCCTCGGCAAGCGACAGGCCGCTATCCGCCGTCAGGCCGACCGCCGTTTTCAGGATATAGAAATTGGTCGGCGCCGATCCCGGCAGGCCGCCGCAGGCCGAGGGGGCCATCAGCAGGAGGATCGCAAAAATTCGTCCAATTGGGCGCAGGCTAGGCAAGGTCATAGGTCATCTCTTTCCACTGATCAGGGAACTCGGGTTCCGTTCGAGGAAATCCGCAAGGCTGCGCACCGCCCGGCTTGCCGCCGCCAGTTCCTGCAGCATGTTGGTCAGATCATATTTGAACGGCGAGCCGTCGGCAATCAGCCCGTTGACCGAACTGAACATGGTTTCGGCGGAGACGAGCGTCGCATCGATCTTGTTGATGGCATCGCGGATATCCTCGATCGTCCGGCCGATGTTGGGCAGGGTCTTGGTGTCGATATTCTCCGCCACCACGCGCACCGACACCGCCAGCTTGCGATATTCATCGATGGTTTTCTGCAATTCGCCGGAATTGATGAACTTGTCCAGCCCGGCGACCGTGCCGTTGAGGTTCTGCCCGAGCTCCTCGATCGGCAGTTTGTTGATCTTCGCCATGATCTCGGTGACGGACGCGGTAATCGCCTCTAGATCCGCCGGGACTGTTGGAATCTCCGGGTAGCGCCCGCTCGTCGCGACATAGACCGCCTCTTTCTCCGGCACCAGGTCAAGCTCGACGATAAGCTGCCCGGTCAGGAAGTTGGCGTTTTTCAGCTTGGCCTTGAGGCCGCGCTCGATCAGGTCCTTGATGATTTTCTGCCGCAGCTCCCGCGTCTCGAGCACCGATCGGATTTTCTGCCCGTTGTCGGTGAGGCTGATCCGCTGCGGCTCGACCTCGATCAGCACCGGGATATAGAATTTCTGGTTCGCCTCGTCGATTTCGAGGCTGATCTCGCGAACGCTGCCGATCTTGATGCCCTTGAACTCGACATTGGCGCCGACCGTGAGGCCGCTGACGGAGCCGTCAAAATAAAGGACATAGACGACCTTCTCCGTGAAGCGGGCATCCTCCTTCGCCTTGATGTTGTCATAGAGCTTGAATTCGTGGCGCGCCTCCGCCTTGAAGGTATTCTGGTAGAGACGCGGCGTCGAAAATTCGACGGCACCGGCGATCAGGCTTTGCAGGGAACTGGCGCCAACCTCGAGGCCGGCGGTCGAGACCGACACATTGATGCCGCCGGCATTCCAGAATTGCGTCCCTTCCAGCACCAGATCGTCATAGGGCGCCTGCACGAAGGCGTAGACATCCACCGCCTTCTTGTCCTCGGCAAGGCGGTAGCCGAGGATGCTGCCGACAACGAGGCCCTTGTAGATGACCGGCGTGCCGCGATTGATGTTGCTGAGCTTCTCCGTCGAGAGGATATATTCCGTCCCCTTGTCGTTGGAGGTGATGACGGGCGGCGTCTTGAGCCCGGTGAATTCCGTCTGCCGCTTGCCGCCCTTGCCCGGATCAATCTCGATGAAGGAGCCGGAGAGCAGCGTCTGCAAGCCCGTGATCCCCTGAAACCCGATGGCCGGGGCGACGATCCAGAAGCTGGCCGTATCGGTGAGATATTTGTCCGCCGTCCGGTTGACGTCGATGACGAGCGATACGCCCTTGTCGTCGTCGAGGATGTCTATCCGGTTCAAGGTGCCGATCGTGACATCCTTGTATTTGAGCTGCGTCTTGCCGGGAATCATGCCCTCCGCGTCATCGAAGACGACGGAGATTTCCGCGCCCCGCTCCGCCACCGTTTGGACAATGAGGTATACCGCGACCCCGAGCGCGATGACCGGCACGATCCAGATACTCATCAGACTGGCATATCCGCGCCGGATCTTGGCCTCCGGCAGTTTATGCGCATTATCGTCCGTCATCATCCTCCCCTTCTGCATCCCAGATCAAACGCGGATCAAAGGTCATCGCCGCAAACATCGTCAGAATCACCACTGCGGCAAAGGCAATCGCCCCCGGCCCCGCCGTCACCGTCGCCAGCGCCTGCAGCTTCACCAGCGCGATCAGGATCGAGATCATGAAGATATCGATCATCGACCAGCGACCGATAAATTCGGTGAACCGGTACAGCAACGTCCGGGCGCGCGGGCGTGCCTTCATGCGCAATTGCACCGAAAGCACCAGGAAAAGTAAAGCGGCAATTTTGAAGATCGGCACGAAGACACTGGCAACGAAGACGATCACGGCGATCACGATCTGTCCGGAATGGACCAGCTCGATGACGCCGCCCATGATCGTGTTGGTCGTTGCGCGGCCAAAGGATACCAGCGTCAGCACCGGATAGACATTGGCCGGAATATAGAGAACCCCCGCCGCGATCAGCAGCGCCCAGGTCCGGTGCATGCTGTTGACCTTGCGGCTGTGCAGGGCCGCGTCGCAGCGCGGACAGCGGGCGGAATGAGCGGCGCTATAAGATCCGGAGACCAGCAGCCCGCAGACATGGCACGACAGCGCGCCGAGCGATTTCGCTGTGACGCCCGCCGCGCTCACGCCTGAATCTCCTTAAGGCGGCTCCAGAGCGCGCCTTCATCGAGGGTCATATAGGCCATCACCGTCGCCGCCACCATCAGGACGAAGGCGAAAAGCGACAGGCCGACGCTGACGTCGGCAAAATCCTGCAGCTTCACGAAGGCGACGATGATGCCGAGAATGAAAATCTCCGACATCGCCCATGGCTTGAGATGCGTGAGGATGCGCACCTGAAGCTGCGGGCTTGGCGGCGCCTTACCGAGACGCATCGGCAGGAGAAGCGTAATCAGGACGAGCAGAACCGCCAGCGGCGCGACGACGCTGAAAATAAAGACAACAATGCCGAGCTCCCAATAGCCGGCGGTCCAGAAGGCGATGGCACCGTCGATCAGCCGGTTGGATTCCGACCGCCCCTCCATCTCGAAGGTCAGCAGCGGGAACATATTGGCGAGGATGAAAAACATGAGCCCCGTCATCGCGAAGGCGAGCGCCCGGTCGAGGCTGTCCTTGTGGCGGACGAACAGCAGCGCGCCGCATCGGATGCACCGTCCCTGCTCCCCCTCCCTGATTGACGGAACCGCATGGACAAGGTCGCATTCCGGGCAGGCAAGATAGGCCTCGGTATAGGTAAAATTACTGTCGATCGCCATGCCATACTTTCATCAATCGATCCCGGCCCAGAGAATAAAGGGCATCCGCGCCGCATTCAATTGATTTCCATCACGATTTTTCCATTCACGGTATTCGGCGGATTATCACCCCTTCGCATATAAAGCTATTGCCGCGGCGCATCGGGCTTCCTATCTCCATATTTACACGATAAAATTATGCAAAATGCAATATTTCACATTTTTTTATCGTATAATAGGGGTGTTTCTTCTTGTGGGATGCCCGGATATTATGTAAGCCCAAGCGCGAAAGCAGCGCATCGGCGCAGTGACAGTGGAACAGAGACGACATAATGAGCATGACGCGATTAACCCATCTCAGGCAGCTTGAGGCGGAAAGCATCCATATCTTCCGGGAGGTCGTCGCGGAGTTCGAGAAACCGGTCATGCTCTATTCGATCGGCAAGGATTCGGCGGTTCTCTTGCATCTCGCGCGGAAGGCCTTCCATCCCTCCCCGGTTCCCTTTCCGCTGCTTCATGTCGACACCACCTGGAAGTTCCGCGACATGATCCATTTCCGCGACACCATCGTGCGGGAGTACGGGCTGGAGCTGCTTGTGCATATCAATGCCGACGGCGTGCAACAGGGGATCGGCCCCTTCACCCATGGCTCGGCCCTGCATACCGACGTGATGAAGACGGAGGCGCTGAAACAGGCGCTCAATCAGTATAAATTCGATGCGGCCTTCGGTGGGGCCCGCCGCGACGAGGAAGCGAGCCGCGCCAAGGAACGCGTCTTCTCCTTCCGCAGCGAGAGCCATCGCTGGGATCCCAAGAACCAGCGGCCGGAACTCTGGAACCTCTATAACGGCCGCGTCCGCAAGGGCGAGAGCATCCGCGCCTTCCCCCTCTCCAACTGGACCGAGCTCGATATCTGGCAATATATCTATATGGAGGATATTCCGATCGTGCCGCTCTATTTCGCGGCCGAGCGCCCGGTGGTCGAGCGCGACGGCATGCTAATCATGGTCGATGACGAGCGGATGCCGCTGAAGGAGGGGGAGACGCCGATGATGAAATCCATCCGCTTTCGCACTCTCGGCTGCTATCCGCTGACCGGCGCGATAGAATCGACCGCCGCCACCCTGCCCGAGATCATCCAGGAAATGCTCGTCGCCCGCACGTCGGAGCGGCAGGGCCGGCTGATCGACAAGGACCAGGCCGGATCGATGGAGAAGAAGAAGCAGGAGGGCTATTTCTGATGAACGAGCTATCCGTGACGGCGGCGGCGGAAATCGACGCCTATCTGAAGACCCAGGAACAGAAAAACCTTCTCCGCTTCATCACCTGCGGCAGCGTCGATGACGGCAAGAGCACCTTTATCGGCCGCCTTCTGTGGGATTCGAAGCTATTGTTCGAGGATCAGCTCGCGACCCTCACCGCGGAAAGCAAGCGCGTCGGCACCCAGAACGGGGAAATCGACTATGCGCTGCTGCTCGACGGCTTGCAGGCGGAGCGCGAACAGGGCATCACCATCGACGTCGCCTACCGTTTTTTCGCCACCGACAAGCGCAAATTCATCGTCGCCGACACCCCCGGGCATGAGCAATATACCCGCAACATGGTGACCGGCGCCTCGACCGCCGATCTCGCGGTCATCCTGATCGATGCGCGAAAAGGAGTGCTGATCCAGACCATGCGGCACAGCTATCTCGTCTCGCTTCTCGGGATCAAGAAAGTCGTGCTGGCCGTCAACAAGATGGACCTTGTCGGCTATGACGCGGCAGTGTTCGAGCGGATCAAGGCAGATTACGCGAAATTTGCGGCGCAGCTCGGCTTCGACGACGTCACCTCCATTCCGGTCTCGGCCCTCAAGGGCGACAATATGATCGGCGCGAGCGAGGCCATGCCCTGGTACGATGGGCCGAGCGTGCTCGACTATCTCGAGACCGTCGAGATCGGCGCGGAGGATCTCTCCCGCCCCTTCCGCATGCCCGTGCAGTGGGTGAACCGGCCGAACCTCGATTTCCGGGGTTTTTCCGGAACCATCGCGAGCGGTACCCTCCGTGTCGGCGACGCCATCGTCGAGCCCGCCTCGGGCCGCAGCAGCCGGGTTGCGCGCATCGTCACCTTCGATGGCGACCTTGAAGTGGCGATTGCCGGCCAGGCCGTGACGCTCACGCTCGAGGATGAGATCGACATCAGCCGCGGCAATATCCTCTGCGCCGCGAACGACCGCCCGGCGACCGCTGATCAGTTCGAGGCGAAAGTCGTCTGGATGAGCGCGGAGCCGATGCTGCCGAGCCGGACCTATCTGCTGAAACTCGGCACCGGGACGACGGCGGCGCGGATCAGCGATCTGAAATACAAGGTCAATGTCAATACCATGGAGCATATGGCCTCGAAAACGCTGGAGCTTAACGAGATCGGCGTTTGTAACCTGTCGCTCGACAAGGCGATTTCCTTCGATCCCTACACGAAGATACCGGCGACCGGCGCCTTCATCCTGATCGACCGCTTCACCAATGCGACGGTGGCCGCGGGGATGATCGATTTTGCCCTCCGCCGCGCCGAAAATATCCATTGGCAGTCGGTCGATATCCATAAGGAGGCCCGGGCCGAGCAGAAGGGACAGAAAGCCTCCGTCCTCTGGTTCACCGGGCTTTCGGGCTCGGGCAAGTCGACGATCGCCAACCTGGTCGAGAAAAAACTCCATGCCCTGAACAAGCATACCTATCTGCTCGATGGCGATAACGTGCGGCACGGGCTGAACAAGGATCTCGGCTTTACCGATGCCGACCGGGTGGAGAATATCCGCCGCGTCGGCGAGACCGCGAAGCTGATGGTGGATGCGGGGCTGATCACCCTCGTCTCCTTCATCTCCCCCTTCCGGAGCGAGCGCCAGATGGCCCGTGGCCTGCTGGAGGATGGCGAGTTTCTGGAAGTCTTCGTCGATACCCCGCTCGAGATTTGCGAGGCCCGCGATATCAAGGGCTTGTATAAAAAGGCGCGCGCCGGGGAAATCAAGAATTTCACCGGCATCTCGTCTGATTACGAACGGCCGGAGAATGCCGAGATCATCATCGACGGCGGCAGGACAAGTCCGGAAGACGCCGCCGATCAGATCATTGCGGTTCTCGAACAGCGCGGATTTATCTAGGGTCTATTTTAGAAGATTAAGCAGATACTCGCCATAGCCGCTCTTGCGGAGCGGTTCGGCGAGGGCGGCCAGTTCGTCGGCCGTGATGAATTTCTTCTGATAGGCGATTTCCTCGGGACAGGCGATTTTAAGGCCCTGCCGCTTCTCGATCGTCTGCACGAAATGGGACGCTTCCAGCAGGTTGTCGTGGGTTCCGGTATCAAGCCAGGCGCTGCCGCGGCCCAGCAACTCCACGCTGAGCTGGCCCCGTTCAAGATAGAGACGGTTGAGGTCGGTAATCTCCAGTTCCCCGCGCGCGCTTGGCTTCAGCTGCTTTGCAAATTCCACTACCTGATTGTCGTAGAAATACAGCCCTGTAAGGGCGAAATTCGATTTCGGGTTTTTGGGTTTTTCCTCAACCCCGATGACTTTACCTGCCTCATCAAATTCAGCAACGCCGTAATTTTCCGGGTCGGAAACATGGTAGCCGAAAATTGTCGCGCCGACCTCCCGCGCCTTGGCGTTTTGTAGCAGCAGGCTGAACCGGTTGGCATAGAAGATATTATCGCCGAGGATCAGTGCAGAGTGATCGTCGCCGATATGCTCCGCACCGATGATGAAGGCCTGCGCGAGGCCATCGGGCGACGGCTGTGCCGCATAGGTAAGATTCAACCCCCAACGCGCCCCATCGCCCAGCACGCGCTGGAATACCGCCTGTTCCTCCGGCGTCGTGATGATCAGGATATCCCGGATATCCGCCAGCATCAGGGTCGTCAGCGGGTAATAGATCATCGGCTTGTCATAGATCGGCATCAGCTGCTTGCTGACCCCGAGTGTCAGGGGATGAAGCCGGCTGCCCGTGCCGCCCGCGAGAATAATGCCTTTATGCGCCATGAATTTTGTCTCTACACCGTTAATACATACTGTTCAGGGATATAGCATAACATTAGCGGCATAGAGTTTAAATTTTATTACCCCCGCCGCCGCGTGCGGTCACGGTGCGGAAGGTCAGGCAGACTTCGCCGCACGTTCGCCGGTTTTGAGCCGCTCAAGAAGCGCCTGCGCCGGCGGATAGCCCGGCTCGCGTTGTATCAGGCGGTTGAGAATTGCCGCCGCTTCATGGCGCCGCCCGGCCTTGATCAGCACCTCCGACATGATCGTTGTCCCCTCCGGCGTCGCCTCCAAGGTTGCCCGGTTGCGTTCAAGAACCAACTGGGCTTCCTTCATCGCCTCAAGATGCATCAGAATCGGCAGGATGACCAGCGCCGGATCCGTCGTCCGGTCGCAGCGGAAATGCGCCTCATCCACCTTCACCAACTCTTCCGCCACCGATTTTTTCTCGAAAGCGCCGGCGCCGCGGAGGGCATCTGTCAGCGCGTCCAGGCAGCCGCGGAACATCTTGATATCGCCATGCCCCATACGGAGCAGCGCCAGAATATGCCCAAGACTATGGCCGGAAAAATTCACCTCGGCGATTTTCTTGAGCATGAAATATTCGTCCGGGCCATTGTCGCGGATATGCGCCTTGAAGCGATGGGCGAGATGCAGGACCTTCTTCCGGCCCGGGTTCATGAGAAACCCAGCCATTTCCAGCGAGGATTTGGCATGACCGGGCGTGAAGACCCGGCCTTTCCGATGCGTTACATAGGCCGCCATCGCGTGAAAATTGACATGCAGCGAATAGGTGCCGTTCCGTGCCACCTTGCGCGGCCCCATCTCCTTGAGGACGGACAAGTCCATGGCGCCGAAATCCCCGGCCAGCCAGAACATCGGACCACTGGTCAGCGCCGACAGCCGGTCGATCGCCGTCAGCCCGCCGACGGGCAGCGAGAAATTGATCCCGCCCTTCACCTGGCGATAGGACTCAACGATGCGGTTCCAGTCGGCATTCTCGTAAATGTCCGCGCCAGTAGGCTCCTCAACATAGTCGAATTCCGTATTGCGGACGATATCGTCGATATTGTCGCCGGCGGTGTCGATGCGGTGGCAGACCTTTCGCGCCATCAGGACGCCGTCGCGAACGCTGTAAAGATCGTGCGGAATGCTGTCGATGACATAATTGGCGATGACGGAGAGCGGCGTTGCGAGCGATCCCGGCGTGATGATCCGGTCCGAAATCAGCAGGCGGATGGGATGCTCCTTCACCACATCGAGATGGGCGAAATCGAGGACCCCTGCGTCGACAAATGGCCTCAGCTGCGGGTGCCGCTCCCAAAATCCGATATTGGCGCGACTGATATCCGTCATCACATAGACGATATTCCGCTTCCTGCGCAGCTCCGTTGCCTCCGGCGAGAAGAAATGCCGGAGAAAGCTGTAGGCGAAGCGGCCCGACCCGGCGCCGAGCTCAAGAATATAATGCGGCTCATCGCTGCCCTTCGCCCGCGCGCCTGCCGCGAAATCCTCTAAAAATCCCTCGATCACCTTGCCGTAGGCCCGCGCGATAAAGGGATTGGTCGTCACGTAATTGGGCACCATGTTGGGCTGCCAGGCGTCAATCCCGAGATTCTCGTAGTAGCTCCGCTGCAACTCCCAGATCGGCGAGCGCGAGAGGGGCAGGAAATTTTCTTCTCTGTCATCAGTTGTCATCATGAACCGCCTTGTCTAAATCCTCTGCCAGCAGAACGCATGGCGGCGGCGGTTCGTGAACAGGCCGCGGAAAAAACTATCCGCGATACGGCTTTACCTCCGACCGTCAGGAATGATATGCAAAGCGGATGGCAGGCGATGGATCGCCGCTCTTTCACAGCACGAAACGAGAGACGAATGACAGAGATGACCAACGGTGCGGCGATGGGCGAATGGCAATTCTGGGTTGACCGCGGCGGCACCTTCACCGACCTCGTCGCGCGGCGGCCCGACGGCAGCATCGTCACCCACAAGTTGCTGAGCGAAAACCCCGAGCAATATGAGGATGCGGCGCTGCAAGGCATCCGCGACCTGCTCGGGCTCGCGCGGACAGACGATATTCCGGCCGAGAAAGTCGGCGCCGTGAAGATGGGCACGACCGTTGCCACCAACGCGCTGCTGGAGCGCAAGGGCGAACCGCTGGTGCTGGTGACGACGGAAGGGTTCCGCGATGCCCTCCGCATCGGCTACCAGACGCGGCCGAAACTCTTCGCGCTCAATATCGAGCTTCCGGAAATGCTCTATCAGAAAGTGATCGAGATCGCGGAGCGCGTCGGCGCGAATGGCGAGATGATCCGCCCGCTCGACGTCTCGGACGCCCGCGCGAAGCTCCAGGCGGCCTATGACGAGGGGCTGCGCGCCTGCGCCATTGTCTTCATGCATGGCTACCGCTTCTCTGATCATGAAAAAGCGGTGGCGGATATCGCCCGCGACATTGGCTTCCGCCAGGTCTCCACCAGCCATGAGACGAGCCCGCTGATGAAGCTGGTGAGCCGCGGCGATACGACCGTCGTCGATGCCTATCTCTCCCCAATTCTCCGGCGGTATGTCGACCGGGTGGCGTCCGAGCTGGGCGATACCCGCCTGATGTTCATGCAATCGAACGGCGGCCTCACGGACGCGAGATTTTTTCAAGGGAAAGACGCCATCCTCTCTGGCCCCGCCGGCGGCGTCGTCGGCATGGTGCAGACGAGCGCCATGGCCGGGTTCGAGAAGGTGATCGGCTTCGATATGGGCGGCACCTCGACCGATGTCTCCCATTACGGCGGCGAATATGAGCGCACCTTCGAGACCGAGGTTGCCGGAGTGCGCATGCGCGCGCCGATGATGCTGATCCATACGGTGGCGGCGGGCGGCGGCTCGATCCTGCATTTCGATGGCGCCCGCTATAAGGTCGGGCCCGACAGCGCCGGGGCCAACCCCGGCCCGGCCTGCTACCGTAAAGGCGGTCCGCTCACCGTGACCGACTGCAACGTCATGCTCGGCAAGCTGTCGCCGGAATTCTTCCCCAAGGTCTTCGGACCCAACGCGGATGAAGCCCTCGATGCCGAGATAGTCCGGGAAAAATTCGAGGCGCTGGCGGACCGGATCAACGCGGCGACCGGCGATAACCGCAGCCCGGAAGAAGTCGCGCGCGGCTTTCTCTTCATCGCGGTTGAGAATATGGCCAATGCCATCAAGAAAATCTCCGTCCAGCGCGGCTATGACGTCTCCGAATATGTGCTCACCTCCTTTGGCGGTGCGGGCGGGCAGCATGCCTGCATGGTCGCCGACAGCCTCGGCATGACGAAGATCATGCTGCACCCTTACGCAGGCGTCCTGTCCGCTTTTGGCATGGGCCTCGCGGATTTGCGGGTGCTCAAGGAAAAGGCGATGGAAGTGCCGCTGAATGAGACGGCCCTGCCGGAGATTGCCGCCACCCTTGATGCGCTGGCCACGGAAGGCCATGGTGAGATGCGCGCCCAGGGGGTCGAGGAGAAACGCATCTCTATCGAGCGCAAGCTGCATATCAAATATCAGGGCTCCGATACCTCCATGGTCGTCGATGACGGCCCGCTGGCGGAGGTTATCAAGGCGTTCGAGGCGGCGCACCGCCAGCGCTTCGGCTTCAACACGCCGGAAAAGACGATGATCGTCGAGGCGGCGGCCGTGGAAGTCGTCGGCGCGGGCGACAAGATCGACGATCCGCTCCGCCCCGATACCGAGGCGGCAATCACCTCCGTCGCGACGGAACAGGTCTATATGGCGGACGCCTGGCGCGACTGCCCCTTCTTCGATCGCGACAAGCTGCCCTCGGGCGCGAAGATCGACGGCCCGGCGGTGATCGTCGAAGCGACCGGCACAACGGTGATCGAGCTTGGCTGGCAGGCCGAAATGACGCCGCGCGGCCATCTTGTCCTCACCCGCGTCGAGGCCCTCAAACGCGACACGGCGATCGGCACGGAAGTCGATCCGGTGATGCTGGAGATTTTCAACAATCTCTTCATGAATGTCGCCGAGCAGATGGGCACGGTGCTGGAAAAGACCGCCTATTCGGTGAATATCAAGGAACGGCTCGATTTCTCCTGCGCGGTGTTTGACCTCTACGGCGATCTGATCGCCAACGCGCCGCATATGCCGGTGCATCTGGGCTCCATGTCCGAAAGCATCAAAGCGGTGATCCGCAAGCATGGCGCGGTGATGAAGGCGGGCGACGTCTTCGTGCTGAACGCCCCCTATAACGGCGGCACGCATCTGCCGGACGTCACCGTTATTACGCCGGTTTTCGATCTTAAAGGCGAGGACATCCTTTTCTATGTCGCGAGCCGCGGCCATCATGCGGATATCGGCGGGCTTACGCCGGGCTCCATGCCGCCAGACAGCCGCATAGTCGAGGATGAAGGCGTCATTCTCGACAATATCCTGCTCGTCGATGGCGGCCGGCTGCTGGAGGAGGAGATTGTCGAGATCCTGAAATCCGGCCCCTACCCGTCCCGTAACACCGACCAGAACATGGCCGATCTGAAAGCGCAGATCGCTGCCTGCGAAAAGGGCATTCAGGAACTCCGCAAGATGGTCGATCACTTCTCCCTCGAGGTGGTCCATGCCTATATGGGCCATGTGCAGGACAATGCGGAAGAATCCGTCCGCCGGGTGCTGGATGTGCTCAAAGACGGCTCCTTCACATATCCCATGGATGACGGCTATGAGATCAAGGTCAAGATCTCGATCAACAAGAAGGATCGCACGGCCACCATCGATTTCACCGGCACCAGCGGGGAGCATCCGACCAACTATAACGCGCCGCGCGCGGTGACGACGGCGGCGGTGCTCTATGTCTTCCGCTGCCTGGTGGATAGCGATATTCCGCTGAATGCGGGATGTCTCAAACCGCTCGAGATCATCGTGCCGGAAAAATCCATGCTCTCGCCGGAATATCCGGCGGCCGTGGTCGCGGGCAATGTCGAGACGTCGCAATGCATCACCGACTGCCTGTTCGGCGCGCTCGGCGTGATGGCGGCGGCGCAAGGGACGATGAACAATTTCACCTTCGGCAACAATACCTATCAATATTACGAGACGATCTGCGGCGGGTCGGGCGCGGGCCCGGATTTCGACGGCACCAGCGCTGTTCATACCCATATGACCAACGCCCGCCTGACGGATCCGGAAGTCCTCGAATGGCGTTTCCCGGTGACCCTGGAAAGCTTCGAGATTCGGCGGGGCTCGGGCGGCAAGGGCAAGCATAAGGGCGGCGACGGGACGCTTCGCAAAATCCGCTTTCACGAGCCGATGACGGCGGCGCTGCTTTCCAGCCACCGCGTGGTGCCCCCCTTCGGCCTCAACGGCGGGGAAAATGGCGAGGTCGGCAATCAATGGGTGATCCGCGCAAGCGGCGAGATCGACTATCTCGAGGGACGCGACAAGACCGACATGGGCGCGGGCGACATCTTCGTCATCCAGACCCCGACCGGTGGCGGCTACGGGAAGTAATTATTTATTGCTGAGAAAGGCTTGCCAGTTTTTGTCGGCGTCCTTGATGCGCGCGGCGATGCCGGTGGCCTCCCAGCGGTCCTTCCCCGCGTCATGGCCGAACAGATAGAGCTTGCCGTCAAAGATCAGCCAGACGCCGGGATCGATATCGGCGAGATTGCCAAGGCTCATCTGGTTGGAGCAATAGCCGCCATACTGCGGGGCGTAGCCTTCGGGGTTGGCGGCGAATAAATCACGGCTTTTCGCGTCCGCAAATCGCCATTTGGCGCCCTTGTACTCGACGGAAAAATCCCCGTCCCCTTGCGCAGGTGCGGCCTTCGTGAAATAGGCGGTGCTGTCATATCCCTCGACCGCGAGGCCGCCGAGATAGGTCCGGTTCACCTCCTCAAAGGCGAAGGCCTTCGCGGCCCCGATAAAGAGCAGGATCAAAACGACAAGCGCAATACGGCGGTACATGAATTTCCTTTCCCTCGACCTGACGCCATTATCACCGCGATCCGGGGCCTGTGAAAATCAAATAAATGTCATCAACCGGCGCGGCGCACCCGTTCATAGGCGAGGTTCGAAGCGAGCAGCCGTTCCGCCGCATCGGGCGAGATATCCTTGCGCTTGGCATAATCCTCGACCTGGTCACGACCGATATTGCCGACGCCGAAATAGCGCGCCTCGGGATGCGAGAAGTAGAAACCGGAAACCGAAGATGCCGGCAGCATGGCAAAACTCTCGGTCAGTTCGATCCCGGCGCGGCTGTCCGCCTCCAAAAGCCGGAACAGGTCGATCTTCTCCGAATGCTCCGGGCAGGCGGGATAGCCCGGCGCGGGGCGGATGCCGCGATATTCCTCGCGGATCAGTTGCTCGTTGCTGAGTTTCGCCTCCGTCTCGTACCCCCAGAGCTCCCGGCGGACCCGCTCATGCATATATTCAGCGCAGGCCTCGGCCAGCCGATCGGCGAGCGCCTTCAGCATGATACTGCTGTAATCATCGTGAGTTCTCTTGAATTCCTCAAGTTGTTTCTCAATTCCAAGGCCCGCCGTCACGGCAAATCCGCCGAGGTAATCCTTAAGGCCACTCTCAACGGGCGCGATGAAATCGGCGAGGCTGTGATTGGCGCGGCCATTGCTTCGCCGCATCTGCTGACGGAGGAAATGGAACCGGTGCTTCTCTGCCGTCCGCCCCTCGTCCGTATAGATAATCACATCGTCGCCCTCGCGCGCCGCCGGGAAGAAACCGACAACCGCCTTGGCCTGCAGCCATTTTTCCGAAATAATCCGGTTCAGCATGGCCCGCGCGTCATTATAAAGCTCCGTCGCCGTCTCGCCGACGACCGCATCGTCGAGGATTTTCGGATAATGCCCGGCAAGTTCCCAAGTGCGGAAGAAAGGCGACCAGTCGATATAGTCGCAAAGATCGGCAAGATCGATATCGTTGAACTCCTTCAGCCCGGTAAAGCTCGGCTCCGGCGGCTGATAGCCGGTCCAGTCGATGGCGACGGCATTGGCGCGCGCCTCCTCCAGCGTCGCCAGCGTATCGCTCCGTGATTTCTTGAGGTAATTCTCGCGCACCACCTCATATTCCGCCTTGATGCTGTCGATGAGTTCGCGGTTGTTTTCCTTGCTGGTCAGCTTGGTGGCGATGCCGACGGCGCGGGAGGCGTCGGTGACATAGATCGTCGTGCCGTCATATTGCGGCGCGATTTTGAGCGCCGTATGCACCTTCGATGTCGTCGCCCCGCCGATCAGCAGCGGAAGATGGAAATCCTGACGCTGCATCTCCGCGGCGACCGTCGCCATCTCCTCGAGCGAGGGCGTGATCAGCCCGGAAAGCCCGATAATATCCACTTTCTCGGCAATCGCCGTTTCGAGAATTTTCGGGTACGGCACCATCACGCCAAGATCGATCACCTCGAAATTATTGCATTGCAGGACCACGCCGACGATATTCTTGCCGATGTCATGAACGTCGCCCTTGACGGTCGCCAACAGCACCTTGCCCTTCGTCTGGGATTCGCCGCTCTTGTCCTTCTCCGCCTCGATAAAGGGGAGCAGATGAGCCACCGCCTGCTTCATCACGCGGGCGCTTTTCACCACCTGCGGCAGGAACATCTTGCCCGACCCGAACAGGTCGCCAACCACATTCATGCCGTCCATCAGCGGCCCCTCGATCACCTGGATGGGGCGCGGAAATTGGAGGCGCGCCTCTTCCGTATCCTCGATAATATAATCGGAAATGCCTTTCACCAGCGCATGGGTCAGCCGTTCGCCGACCGTCCCTTCGCGCCAGGAAAGATCGATGACATTGCTTTTCTTCTGGCCAATGGCCTGCTCCGCCACCTCCAGCAGGCGTTCCGTCGCATCCTCGCGCTTGTTGAAGACCACATCCTCGATCCTGTCGCGCAGGTCTTCGGGAATATCGGAATAGACGGCAAGCTGGCCCGCATTGACGATGCCCATATCCATGCCCGCCTGGATCGCGTGATAGAGGAAGACCGAATGCATCGCCTCGCGCATCGCGTTGTTGCCGCGCAAGGAAAAAGACATATTGCTGACGCCGCCGCTGATCTGGATATGCGGCAGTGTCGCCTTCAGCTCGCGCGTCGCCTCGATATAGTCGCGGGAGAAGTTGCGATGCTCGTCAATGCCGGTCGCGATGGGGAAGATATTCGGATCGAAAATGATATCTTGCGGAGGAAAATCAACGACTTCCGTCAGAATCTTATAGCAGCGCGTGCAGATTTCGACCATCCGCTCCTTGCTGTCCGCCTGCCCGTCCTCATCGAAGGCCATGACCACGGCCGCCGCGCCATAGCGGCGCAGCTCGCGCGCATGGGCGATGAATTCCTCCTCGCCTTCCTTGAGGCTGATGGAATTGACGACGCCCTTGCCCTGCACAGTCTTGAGTCCTGCTTCCAGCACCTCCCATTTGGAGCTGTCGATCATGATCGGCACGCGGCTGATATCCGGCTCGGAGGCGATGAGGTTGAGGAAGGTCGTCATGGCGGATTTCGCGTCCAGCATGGCGTCATCCATATTCACATCGACGATCTGCGCGCCGTTGATTACCTGTTCGCGCGCGATATCGAGGGCGGTGTCATAATCCCCCTCCATCACCAGCTTCTTGAACTTGGCGGAGCCGGCGACATTCGTCCGCTCCCCGACATTGATGAAACCGGCGACATCGTCGAGATAGAGCGGCTCCAGCCCGCTCAGGCGGCAGACGGGTTCAAGATCGGGGATCTTGCGCGGGCTGATTTCCGCAACCGCCCCGGCAATCGCCGCGATATGTTCCGGGCGCGTGCCGCAACAGCCACCGACGATATTGACAAGGCCGCTTTTCGCAAACTCGCCAAGCTGTTCGGCCATATAGGCAGGAGTATCGTCATAATCGCCCAGCTCATTGGGAAGGCCAGCATTCGGATGCACGCTGACGCGCGTCGTCGCGATATGAGAAACTGCCTGAATATGCGGTCGCAAGTCCTTGGCGCCCAATGCACAATTAAACCCGATACTGATCGGGTCCACATGCGCCATGGAGGTCCAGAAGGCCTCCGCCGTCTGACCCGAGAGCGTGCGGCCGGAGGCGTCCGTAATCGTGCCGGAAACCATCACCGGGTGGCGAACGCCCGTCTCGTCGAAATAGCGGAGCACCGCATAGATCGCCGCCTTGCAGTTGAGGCTATCGAACACGGTTTCGATCAGGATGATCTGCGCGCCGCCGTCGATCAGACCGCGCAGGGCCTCGTCATAGGCCGCGACCAGTTCATCAAAGGACACATTGCGATAGCCCGGATCATTCACATCCGGCGAGATGGAGGCCGTGCGGTTGGTCGGCCCCAGTACCCCGGCCACAAACCGCGGCTTGTCCGGTGTCTTTTCCGTCCAGCGATCGGCAACCTTGCGGGCAAGCGCTGCGCCCTGCCTGTTCAGCTCATAGACCGCGCTTTCAAGATGGTAATCCGCCTGCGCGATCGAGGTGGAGTTGAAGGTATTGGTCTCAAGGATATCCGCGCCTGCCGCCAGGAAGGCATCGTGAATGCTCTCGATCACGTCCGGCTTGGTCAGGGTGAGAAGATCGTTGTTGCCCTTCAAATCCGAAGCGAAATCCGCATAGAGACTGCCGCGGTAGTCTTCCTCCGTCAGGCCGTAGCCCTGAATCATCGTGCCCATGGCCCCGTCGAGCACCATGATCCGTTTCTTCAGAATAGCGTCAAGTTCGGCGAACGCCGGTGCCTTGTTCATGGAAAGACCTTTTTAAGAAATAATAGATGAATTAACAGGTTATCTGATTTTTTTCAGGTCGCAACCCAAGTGTATGGCAGACCGAATATACCAGGTCCGCCCGGTTCAGCGTATAGAAATGGAAATCCGTGACCCCGGCCCGCTGCAACTGCAGGCATTGCTCGGACGCGACCATCGCCGCGACCAGATTGCGCGTCGCCGGATCCTCGTCCAGATCCTCGAACAGATGGGTGAGCCAGGCCGGGACCTGCGCGCCGCACTGGCGGCTGAACTGATGGATTTTCGAATAGCTGGTGACCGGCAGGATACCCGGCACGATCGGAATGGTGATGCCATGGGCCCGGGCACGGTCGACGAAGCGGAGATACACCTCCGGATCGAAGAAGAACTGCGTGATCGCCCGCGTGGCGCCCGCGTCCATCTTGCGCTTCAGGTAATCGATATCGGCGAGGCTGGATTTGGCTTCCGGGTGGATTTCCGGATAACAGCCGACGGAAATCTCGAAATCATGTTTTTTCTTGAGGAAGTCGATCAGCTCGACCGAGCCCGCGAAACCGCCCGGATGCGGTTTGAAGGCGTCGAACCCCTCCGGCGGATCGCCGCGCAGCGCCACCAGATGCCGGATGCCGCTCTGCCAGTAGCGTTCGGCAATCTCCTCGATCTCGCCCTTGCTCGCGCCGACACAGGTCAGATGGGCCGCCGGTTCCAGCGTCGTTTCCTGGCGGATCCTACTCACCAGCGCATGGGTGCGCTCGCGCGTTGATCCCCCCGCCCCATAGGTGACGGAGACGAACTTCGGCCCCAAGGGCGCGAGGCGCATCAGCGCCTGCCAGTGCTTGTCCGCCAGCGCATCGGAGGTCGGAGGGAAAAATTCGAAGGACACCTCGACCCGGTTACGGGCGGAGCCGACGAGCAACCCACTCGATATTTCGTTGCTTTGCGGTATTCCTGACATGATCATGACGCGACGGCTCCTTTGGATTTACGGGCGGCCGCCGGGACCGCCGTCCAGATATTGACGGTTAATGGATCGCCTTTCAGCACCTTGAGGTCCCGAGGCTCGAGACCGGCCTCGGCGCAATAGGCCCAAACGGCCTCCTCATCGAAGCCCATATGGCGGTGCGCATGCTCGGCGCGCAGGCTTTCAAGATCATGCGGTGCGAAATCGACGATGGCGAGAATGCCGCCGCCGCGCAGGACCCGCGCCGCCTCGCGGATGGCAACCGCCGGATCCTCGGCATAATGGAGCACCTGATGGATGACGACGGCGTCCTGGGAGTGATTGCCGAACGGCAGGTTATACATATCGGCGAGCCGGACCTGGCAATTGCGCAGGCCCGCATCCTCGATCGCCGAGCGGGCGAAGGAGAGCATCTCGCGGCTGGTATCGACACCGATCGCATGCGTCACCCGGGGCCCGAACAGCTCCAGCATCCGCCCGGTTCCAGTTCCGATATCGAGAAAATCGATGATCTCGACGCCGCCGGTCAACTCGAGCAGCGCTTCCTCCACCGCCTCTTCGGGGACATGGAGGGAGCGGATCTCGCGCCAATGGGCGGCATTCTCGCGGAAATATTCCTCCGCCGCGACATTGCGCGCCTTTTTCACCGTCTCGAGCCGCTCGAGATCACGGGACACCACCGGATCCGTCTCCGGCACCAGGTCGACAAGGGTCCGGCCCAGCAGCGAGGCGCTGTTTTTCGCGGACAGACGATAGAAAACCCAGCTCCCCTCCTGATAGCGATCGAGCAGGCCGGCCTCGCAGAGAAGCTTCAGATGACGGGAGACGCGCGGCTGGCTCTGACCGAGAATCTGTGTAAGCTCGCTCACGGTCAATTCCGAATGCGCGCAGAGAACCAGCAACCGGAGCCGGGTCTCCTCACCCGCAGCGCGTAATCCCTGAAGCAAATTCTCCACAGCAACCCCAATAATCCCATAAAGTTAAATGATATAAACATATCCTTATATCTTTGTACAGAGAAAATGTCCGTACAAGAGCGACTTTTTCGCCACACCACGAAAGGATTCTGTTAACGTTAAAAGACGGCGACTCGCCATGATATGGGGGTTATGATACGAACGAACACTGAATATGGACTGTCTAGGCGATTGATTTATTGCTGAAAACGGTTAAACAGGGTTAGGTCATTAAGGTTAAAGACTTTGGTAACGGTTGCCGGATAGATTAGGCCTCAATTCCGGATAACTGGGTACAGAGTTGGAAAAGATAAAAATGGGTTTGCGTTCGACATCATCTTCCTTAAAAGTCGGCCTGATGGCCACCGCCCTCCTCATCGCAGTGAGCGGCTGCGCGACGCCTGAGCAAAAAGAGGGCAAGGCCGTCGCCGTGATGTATAACGAGGTTTACGATCCGCTGGAACCGATGAACCGGTATTTCTTCGATGTGAACTATGCACTGGATGCGCTGTTCCTCAAGCCGGTCGCCGAGATGTATCGCGGGGTCGTGCCGCTTCCCGTCCGGGACAGCGTGACCAACTTCCTCACCAACCTGAAGCAGCCGATCTACCTGATCAACAATGTGCTGCAGGGCGAGATTGACCGCGCCGGGCATAATATGGGCTCGTTCGTGACCAACACTTTCCTCGGCCTCGGCGGTCTATTCGACGTCGCCAAGCTGAATAACCAGCAGGAAGACATGGGCCAGACCTTTGCCACCTGGGGCGTTCCGGAAGGACCCTATCTGGTCGTGCCGGTCTTCGGGCCAAGGACGACGCGCGCCGCTGTCGGCGGCGTTGCCGATTACTATCTTGACCCGATCAATTACGCGGCGAAAGAAAACGACATGGATCATGTCGGCCTCATCCGTGCCGGCGCAAGCGGGATCGACGAGCGTTCCCGCTCCATCGACGCGCTTGACGAGATCGAGAAGAATTCCATCGATTTTTACGCGACGGTCCGCAGCCTTTACCGGCAGAACCGCAACAATTTAATCCTCAATGGCGCCAGCAATTCGACACAATTGCCGGATATGTCCTTTGACGATGATGATAAACCGGTAAAGAAAAATTAGCGTCGCTAATCCATTTTTCATTTAAATAGCTATTTTTATTTAATCGGCTCATTCCCGTTGGGGGTATTGTAATGGTAATGAATAGAAGGTTTTTCCATGGACTGCTGATTGCCGCGATGGCAATGACGGCATTCGTCCAGGCCCCGGCAATCGCCGCGGAATCCAAAGAACAGGCGGCACTCGCGCTGGTCAAGAATATCGGCGACGAGGCGGTTAAAACGCTCGCGGACACTTCCCTGAGCGAAAAACAGAAACAGGAACATTTCGAGAAGTTTCTCGACAACAGCTTCGATATGCCGCGCATCGGCCGGTTCGTTCTCGGCCAGTACTGGCGCGACGCGTCATCCGAACAGCAAACGGAATTCCTCAAGGTCTTCCGTGATTTCATGGTCGCCAGCTACAGTGAGAAGATCGGCTCCTATTCCGGCGAGAATCTGGAAATCAAGGATGCAACGTCGCTGAACGACAAGGAATCGCTGGTTCATTCCGTAATCACCCGCCCGAACGGCCCGCCCATCAAGCTTGACTGGCGCGTTCGCGACACCGGGAACGGCGAGAAAATCGTCGATGTGATCATCGAAGGGATCAGCATGGCGCAGACCCACCGCTCGGAGTTTGCTTCCGTGATCAGCCAGCCCGGCATGGGCGTCGACGGGCTGATCAACAAGCTGAAGGAACAGATCAAGACCGCGTCGAACTGACGGTCAGGGATTTTCCGACATAATGCCGCCTGATCCGTCAGGCGGCATTTTTCATGCCTTCTCGAAACAATAGCCGACGGCCCGCACGGTGCGGATAAGATCGGGCTCCCCAGCCTCATTCAGCGCCTTGCGCAGGCGGCGGATATGCACATCGACCGTGCGGTCCTCGACATAGACATTCTGGCCCCAGACCCCGTCGAGAAGCTGTTCGCGGGTCAGCACCCGCCCTGCTCTCTCCATGAAATAGCGAAGGAGCTTGAATTCGGTCGGCCCGAGGCGCAGGTCACGTCCGCCGCGACTGACCTTATAGGCCACGAGATCGATAATGACATCGGCGACGGTCAGCTTTTCGCTGCCGGCCTCCGGGTTGCGACGGCGGAGAACCGCGCGGATGCGGGCCATGAGCTCGGCCGGCGAGAAGGGTTTCGCGACATAGTCGTCGGCGCCGACATCAAGCCCCCTCACCCGGTCCGCCTCCTCCCCGCGCGCGGTGATCATGATGACCGGCAGGTTGCCGTGTTTCTGGTCGCGGCGAAGGCGGCGGCAGATCTCGATCCCCGACACCTTCGGCAGCATCCAGTCGAGCAGCAGCATGTCCGGGGCCTCCTCCTCGATGGCGAGCAGCGCCTCGTCGCCGTCATGGGCGGAAGCAACGTCAAAGCCCTCGCTCTCCAGATTATAGCGCAGGAGCTCGACCATCGCCGGCTCGTCTTCAACAATAAGAATTTTCATATCTTCACTCATACACTCACGAATCTTTGGGCTCAATCATGGTCATGCTGGTCTTGTCGCCCTTCGGGCGCGGATCCTTCGGCATTTCGCCCGATACCTGATAGATAATAATCTCGGCGATATTCGTCATATGATCGCCGATGCGCTCGATATTCTTCGCCATGAAAATGAGATGGGTGCAGCTCGTGATGCTGCGCGGATCCTCCATCATGAAGGTAAGCAGCTCGCGGAACATGCTGTTGTATAGCTGGTCGACCTCCTGGTCGCGCGTCCAGACGTCTAAGGCGAGATCGGCATCGCCCGTCGAATAGGCGGTGAGCGTATCATCGATCATTCGCCGGACCATCTCGCCCATGCGCGGGATCGAGGAAATCGGCGCGATGCTCGGCGCGAGATTGAGGGCGATCACCCGCTTCGAGATATTCGTCGCATAATCGGCAACGCGTTCGAGAAGCGAGGCGATCTTCAGCGCCGAGATGACGAGGCGCAGATCGTCCGCCACCGGGCTGCGAAGGGCGAGCAGCCGGATCGCCATATTGTCGACCTTATGCTCCAACTCATCGACCGCCTTGTCGGCCTCGATCGTCTTGAGGGCAAGCTCGGTGTTGCGCTCGCTCAGCGAGCGGACCGCCGCCTCAAGCTGGCTCTCGGCAAGCCCGCCCATCTCGACGATGGTGTTGCGCACCCCCTCAAGTTCCTCATCAAAGGATTTGACTATATGGCCGCTACTCATGGTGGGACTCTCCTGTCACTGTATTGATCAACCGAACCGGCCGGTGATATAGCCCTGCGTCCGTTCGTCCTCGGGGCTGGTGAAGACCTTTTCCGTCGGCCCCGACTCGACGACATCGCCCAGATGGAAGAACGCCGTCTTTTGCGACACGCGGGCCGCCTGCTGCATGGAATGGGTGACGATGATGATCGTATAGTTTTCCTTGAGCTCGTCGATCAGTTCCTCGACCTTCGCCGTGGCGATCGGATCAAGCGCCGAGCAAGGCTCGTCCATCAAAATGATCTCCGGACGGACGGCGAGCGCGCGGGCAATGCAGAGGCGCTGCTGCTGGCCGCCTGAAAGGCCCGTGCCCATGGAATGCAGGCGGTCCTGCACCTCCTTCAGAAGGCCGGCCCGTTCAAGGCTGGTGAGGACAATATCGTCAAGCTCGTCCTTGTTGGCGGCCAAGCCATGGATGCGCGGACCATAGGCGACATTGTCATAGATCGACTTCGGGAAGGGATTGGGTTTCTGGAACACCATTCCGACGCGGGCGCGCAGCAGGACCTCGTCAACACCCGAGGCGTAGATATCAAGACCGTCGAGCAGGATTTCCCCTTCCACCCGGCAGCCCTCGATCGTGTCGTTCATCCGGTTGAGACACCGCAGATAGGTCGACTTGCCGCAGCCGGACGGGCCGATCAGGGCGGTCACCTGATGTTTCGGGATGTTCAGCGAGACCCCCTTGATGGCATGGTTGTCGCCATAGAAGACATCGACATTGCGCGTCTCGATGACGAATTCCTCCGCCACGTCCATGCCGGCGTTCGCCGATTTTTCTGCCTGTATTTGCACATTCATTTCCTTATACCTTTACCAGCGGCGCTCGAATTTCCGGCGCAGGAAGATCGCCAGCGCGTTCATCAGGATGAGAAAACCGAGCAACACCATGATGGCGCCCGAGGTTTTCTCGACAAAAGCCCGCTCCGGGCTGTCGGCCCAGAGAAAAATCTGCACCGGCATGACCGTCGCCGGATCGTTGATACTTCCCGGGATATCGGCGATGAAGGCAACCATGCCGATCATCAGAAGCGGCGCCGTTTCGCCAAGGGCCTGCGACAGGCCGATGATCGTTCCCGTCAGGATCCCCGGCATCGACAGCGGCAGGATATGATGGAAGGCGGCCTGCTGTTTTGAGGCGCCGAGGCCGAGCGCCGCATGGCGGATGCTGTCGGGCACGGCGCGGATCGCGGCGCGGGCGGCGATGATGATCGTCGGCAGGGTCATCAGCGCGAGTGTCAGGCCGCCGACCAGCGGCGCCGATCTCGGCAGATGCGCGACGTTGAGGAAAATCGCGAGGCCGAGAAGACCGAACACGATCGACGGCACCGCTGCGAGATTGTTGATATTCACTTCGATCAGGTCGTTGAACCTGTTGCGCGGCGCGAATTCCTCCAGATAGATCGCGGTCATCACCCCGATAGGAAAGGCGATCAGCATGGTGATCACGAGCGTATAGAGCGACCCCACCATGGCCCCGGCGATGCCCGCCTTCTCCGGCTCCCGGCTGTCGCCATTGGTAAAGAAGCCCCGGTTGAACCGCAGCGAGATATCGCCGTCCGCCTCGAGTATATCGAGCCAGGCAAGCTCGCGGTCCTTGACGCGCCGGTCATCCTCCACCGCCGCGCGATCAATATAGCCCTTAGTGACCATATCGACATCGTCCCCCGCCAGCAGCGACACCGGGACGGTTCTGCCGATCAGATCGGGGTCGTCCGCAACCATGTCGCGGAGGGTATCGGCCGCATCATTGCTGACCAGAGAGAACAGGGCCCGCAGGTCACGCCGGCTCGTCACCTCGGGAAACTTCGCCCGGAGCGCGTTCTGCACCAGCTTCGCATAATTGGCAAGGCGGAGCTCTTCCGGATCGCGCGTGCCGTTCCTGTCGATCACCTCTTCGGAAAAGGTGATGTCGAGGGTGACGTAAGTCTGCACGAAGGCGGTATAACCCTTGCTGAAAATGCTGAACAGGAGGATCGCCAGCAGCGTCAGCGCGGTCAGGATCGCCAGCAGGCCAATGCGGCGGAACCGCACCTCAGCCCGCTTGCGTTTTGCCAGCCCTTTGGTGAACTTTTCGGAATTCCAGTTCGACCCGGCGGTGTCTTGGGTTTGTTCAGTCATATTTTTCCCGATACTTGCGAACCACCAGCAGCGCGATCACATTGAGGCAGAGGGTGACGATAAAGAGCACCAGCGCGAGCGCGAAGGCGGCCAGCGTCTTGGCGCTGTCGAATTCCTGGTCGCCGACGAGCAGGCCGACGATCTGCACGGTCACGGTCGTCACGGCCTCCAGCGGATTGGCGGTCAGGTTGGCGGCGAAACCGGCGGCCATCACCACGATCATCGTCTCCCCGATCGCCCGGCTAACGGCCAGCAGCACGGCGCCGACGATGCCGGGCAGCGCCGCCGGCAGGATGACATTGCGCACGGTTTCCGATTTCGTCGCGCCAAGCCCGTAGGAGCCATCGCGAAGCGACTGCGGCACCGCCATGATGATATCATCGCTGAGCGAGGAGACGAAGGGAATGATCATCATCCCCATGACGACACCGGCGGCGAGCGCGCTTTCCGAGACGATATCGATGCCGATGGCATCGCCGATGTCGCGGAAGAAGACACCGACGGTCAGCGCCGCGAAGAAGCCATAGACCACCGTCGGAATACCGGCGAGGATTTCCAGCATCGGCTTGACCACCGACCGGAAGCGCTGCGAGGCATATTCGGTCATATAGATGGCGCTCAGCAGCCCGAGCGGCACGGCGACGCACATGGCGATACAGGTGATCAGCAGGGTTCCGGTAAACAGCGGGATCGAGCCGAAGGCGCCACTCGATCCGACCTGGTCGGCGCGAAGCGCGGTCTGCGGGCTCCAGGTGAGGCCGAAGAAAAACTCCGACATCGGCACTTTCTTGAAGAACTGGATCGTCTCGAAGAGCAGCGAGAGGACGATGCCGATGGTCGTCAGGATGGAAATGATCGAGGCGAGGATCAGCACAATATAGACCAGCCCCTCGATCGTCTTGCGCACCTTGAGATCGGGACCGATTTTTTGAAGCGAGAAATAAAGCCCGCCGCCCGCGGCCAAGAGCACGATCACGGGAAACAATACCCGGTTGACCTGTTGCGAGAGACCGACTTCCATCTGCAGGGGTGTTACTTGCATCAGGATCCAGATCGCGCCCAGAAGGATCGGCGGGACCAGCGCCCAGATGACCACATAAAGCCCGAACTGGTGCGGGCGCGGCGTAATGAAATTCGTCGATTTGCGAACTGCGCCGAGGGCCTTTTTCGATCCGAACCAATAGCCGACGGCGGACATCAGCAGCAGCACGATCAGAAGGGGGTAAAAGCTCATATCGGTTTCTTTTTCCGGTGCAGCACGTGGTAAAGGGACAAACAAAAAAGCGAAAAGGCGGACGGCCCGAAGGCCACCCGCCTCTTCGGGCGATAATTACATCAGTTTCAGCGGCGCAAGGGCAAGCGCATCAGTGCGGACCTTCTCGCGTTCCGCATCGGTCAGCGGGATCAGACCCTTTTCCGTCAGGTAACCAAATTCACCAAAGGCTTTCTCGCTGGTGAACTCGGCGATGAATTCCTGGATACCCGGCACCTGGCCGACATGCGTGTCTTTCACATAAAAGAACAGCGAGCGGGAAATACCGTACTGGCCATCGGCGATGTTTTCGAACGTCGGCTCGACACCACCAACCAGGCTGCCCTGCAGCTTGTCGGAATTCTGGTCAAGGAAGCTGAAACCGAAGATACCGACGGCATCCTTGTTGGCCTCAAGCTTCTGAACGATCAGGTTGTCATTCTCACCGGCTTCGATATAGGCGCCGTCTTCCCGGATGGAATGGGCAGCCGACTTGAAAGCCTTCTTGTCGGATTTTTTCAACTCGGTCAGAAGATCGAACTCCTTCGCGCCACCTTCCATGGCGAGCTCGACAAAGGCGTCACGCGTGCCGCTGGTCGGGGGCGGGCCGAGAACCTCAATTTTGACATTCGGAAGCGACGGATCAATATCGCTCCAGGTCTTGTAGGGATTATCGACCAGCTTGCCGTCAATCGGCACTTGCTTGGCCAGAGCCATGAAAATCTGCTTCTTGGTGAGTTCCAGCGGCTTCGTGTCCTTGGAATTGGCGAGCACGATGCCATCATAGCCGATTTTCACTTCGGTGATTTCGGTGACGCCATTCTTGGCGCAGGTTTCAACTTCAGATTTCTTGATGCGGCGTGATGAGTTCGTAATATCAGGCGTATTCATATCGTCGCCCGCACAGAACAGCTTCAGGCCGCCGCCCGAACCGGTGCTCTCAACGACGGGGGTTTTGAAGCTTCCGTTGCTGCCAAAGGCTTCGGCGACTGCCGTCGAGAAAGGGAATACGGTGGAAGACCCGACGATCCTGATCTGATCGCGGGCGAGAGCCTGTCCTGAGAAGGCAACAGTGGCGACCGTTGCGGCGATTGCCAGACCGAAAGTTTTGTTTAGCACGATACATTCTCCGTTCATTGCATACGACAGCGTTATCTGTCGTTGGGCGGAACATGCGCTTCATTGGCGTCAGAATTACTACAGTTTCATGACAGTAATGTTACAGCCCGAAAATCCCGGAAATCTGCGGCTTATTCGGCCGCCAGCGGCAGGCGGATGGTAAATCTGGAGCCCTTTCCGACTTCCGACTCGATCTCCAGATGGCCGCGGTGGCGACTCACGATATGCTTGACGATGGCGAGTCCGAGGCCGGTGCCGCCGAGTTTGCGGCTGCGGTCGCTGTCGACGCGGTAAAAGCGCTCGGTCAGGCGGGCGATATGCTCCTCCGGGATGCCCTCCCCCTCGTCGATCACCGAAATCCGCGCTTCACGGCGCGCAACCTCGATCTCGACGCGAATCTCGCTCTTCTCGCGGCTGTATTTAAGGGCGTTATCGACGAGATTCGTGAAAACCTGGGTGAGTTGGTCGAAATCACCGGTCACGAAGACGGGCGTTTCGGGCAGCGTCATGGCGATGGTCTTGTCCATTTCCACGGATTTCGCCCGGATCAGGCCGCCAACCCCGTTCAGCACCTTGCCGATATCGACCCGGTCCGCAGGGCGGCTATGTTCGTTAATCTCGATCTGCGAGAGCGACAGAAGATCGTCAATCAGCTGCGACATGCGAAGCGACTGCGCCTGCATCATGGTAAAAAACCGCTGATGCGCCTCCGGGTCGTTGCGCGCCGGTCCCATCAGGGTTTCCAGCGCGCCGATGAGAATGGCCAGCGGCGTGCGCAGCTCATGGCTCGCGTTGGCGACGAAATCGACCCGCATCTGCTGCATCCGGCGCGATTCGGTGAGGTCATGCAGGGTGACGATCAAATGCAGCCCCTCGCTGCTCTCCCCGTCCAGATTGACGATATAGGCGGCGACATTGCGCGGCACCACATCGGAGATGGTAAATTCGATCCGGGCGCTCTGATCCGCGCCCTCATAGGCGGCATCGATCGCCTTCAAAAGCGCCGGATGGCGGATGAAGCGGGTCATGTCCCCGTCCATCTCGGTGACATTGAAGAACCGATTCGCCGCCTCGTTGGAGCGGCGGATGCGCCGCTTGCTGCCGAGCACCAGCACCGGATCGGGCAGCATGTCGAACAATCGCGACGCCTCGTCCTGGCGGGACTGCGCCTCGCGCAGCATATGCTGCAACACCCGGCGGTACTGCTGCATGGTGAGCAGGAGATTATCGAGCGGCAGCAGTCCGGGACGCCCGCCGGCGCGCCCATCCCCGTCAAGCGGCGATAACACCGCCGCCCGCTCGATCCGGGCCGCCACCACCTGCATCTCGCGCACCAGCCGGACATAGAGGATAATCGCCGGCAGGGCCGCCGCGGCGACGATCAGCAGATAGTCGTTGAAATCGAAGCCGTCATCGGAGTTTAAAAAAAACGTAACAAGGGTTACGGGCGCCGCCATCGCGAAAACGAACACCAGCATTTTCCATAAGTATCTGTTACCGTTATACATTCTCGTAACTCACTGGCGGCCGCACGGAAAAAGGAGGAGGAATCGACCATTCCTTATGGAAGCGTTGTTTTACATTTTCGTGACATATGCAAGCGTTTCGCCGATTTCCCGGTGCAGCACGAGATCGGCATGGGGGTCGAGCGGCGTCGGTTCGCGGTTGAGAATGACGAGATTTGCCCCGCCCTGCTTCGCCATCAGCGGGATCTCCGCCGCCGGATAGACAACGAGGGACGAGCCGATGGCGATCAACAGATCGCAGGTGAGCGCCGCCGCCGAGGCACGCCGCATCTCAGTCACCGGCATCGGCTGGCCGAAGGATATTGTCGCCGTCTTGATAATCCCGCCGCAGCTCTCGCAGGTCGGGAGGATTTCATCGGGCAAGAATATCTCCCGCACCCGGTCGAGCCCCATGCGCGCCTCGCAATCGAGGCATTTGGCGTAGGTGGTATTGCCATGCACCTCGATCACATCCTTATCGTCGATCCCCGACGCCTGGTGCAGCCCGTCGATATTCTGGGTTACGACGGCGCTGATTTTTCCTTGATCATAGAGTGAGGAAATCGCCATATGTCCTTTATTCGGAACGGCTTTCGATAAAACCGGTTCCATCGCGAACTTGCGCCGCCAGCTCTCGCGCCGGGCTTCCTCCGATTGCAGGAATTCGGAGAAATCGATGGGCCGGTTCTTCTCCCAGAGGCCGCCGGGGCTGCGAAAATCGGGGATGCCCGATTCGGTGCTGATCCCGGCGCCGGTGAAGATGACGATCGACTGGCTGTCCTGAACCAGCTTTGCAAAACCCTCGAGATCCGCTGACATTCCTCTCTCCCCTGATCGGCGCGGGGTCCGCGCCCTTTGTGTCTTATCCCCATTATAGGCGAATTTCCGGCAAAGACACCCATCGCAAAAAATCCGGCTTTTGCCGTTCACAAAGCCTCCTCGCGGACCGTTATCTGTACATGTCAAACAGCGCCGGGCCGGCGCGCCTCAAGGAGTAAAAGATGCAAAGGACCAACATGAACCATATCGTTGCCAAGGAATTTTCCGATGCCCTCGCCCGCTGCAACCAGCAGGGCATCGATGCGGGCACCGTCCGCACCGGGCTGCTCACCATCGCCATCGCCAATTTCGTGAACGGCATCGGGCTTGAGAATACCGTGGCGCTGTTCGAGGTGCTGCCGCAGCAGATCCGCGCCGGTATGTTCGACCGTTTCGTCGATCCCAACCGCCCGCAAACGGCCCCCGCCACCCCGCCTTACCGCGAGCCGGTCAGCGTGACGCAGCAGCAGCCTCTCGACCTCAATCGCTACGGGGCGGCCCCGGAAACCGCCGCGCCGCAGCCCGCGCCGGCCCCGTCGGTCAAGCGGCGGCGCCTCTAAGGCCTTGTTCTGACGGAGAAAGGCGGAAAATCCGGCTGTTTCGCGAATTTTACGACAATTTTCCGTAACCATTAACCGTTTTTAAGGAAGATGGCCGTAGGGTGTAGCTTAGATTCGATTTATTTTTTAATAGAGAGGCCTAAAGCTGTGCCGCAACATACACCATTTGCCGCCCGTCTTCGGACAGTTCTTCTCGCCACGACCGGCCTGGTCGCCGCGGGGTGTAACACCATCTCTGATCAATCCGCGACGGCTGATCCGTCGGATAGCAAGCCGGTCGCCGTCGCAAGCAAGTCCACCGAGACGCAGTCCACCAAGGGTCTGACCTTTGAGTCGATGATGCGGGTGGCCGATCGGGCCTGGCAGAAAAATGACGCACCGACGGCCCTCCGTCTGTACGCGACCGCCGCCCGGCAACAGCCCGAAAATCCGGCGCCGCTGATCATCATTGGCGAAATTCTCCGGAAAACCGGCCGTCCGGGTGATGCCGTGGGCATTTATGACCGCGTTCTCTCGATCGATGCCACAAATCTCGAGGCACATCACGGCAAGGGCTACAGCTACCTGCAGATGGAGAAGCCCTACATGGCCTCCCAGGCCTTTGCCCGCGCGCTGGAACTTGACAATAACGACGCCAAGTCGCTCGGCGGCCTCGCGGTTGCCTATGACAAGGCCGGCGAGCATGACAAGGCCCAGGGCTACTACAAGGCCGCCATCAAGGCCGACCCGGAAAATCTGAACTACAAGAGCAATCTTGCCCTCTCCCTCGCCCTCAGCGGCGAGACGGAGCAGGCAATCGCGCTGTTGAAAGTCGTCACGAATGATCCGCGCGCGACCGCGAAGCACCGCCAGACCCTGGCGCTGGCCTACGGACTTGCCGGACAGTCGGGCGAAGCGATGAAATATTCGCGCATGGACCTTTCCGAGAAGGAAGCCCGCAACAATGCCCTCTATTTCGAGGCATTGAACAGCAAGGTCGATGAGCAGGTTGCCTCGCTCGATGATCAGATCAAGCTGATGAAGGCATCCAAGGATGACGTCATCAGCGAAAGCCGCGTCGTTGCCGACGCGCCGCGCGAACCGGCAAATCCGGATGTGCTGATGGCCCGCACGGAAACGGAATATCTGAGCACGAATGCCGAAGCGAACAAGAAGGCCGCGCCGGCCCCGACCGAGCCTAAACGCCTGGTCCCGACGCCGACCGCGCCGATGATGATGGCGAAAGCGGAACCGGCCGAGCCGAAATCCGCGCCGGTGAAATCCGTCGCCCCGGTGGTCGTTGCCAAGAAGGACGCGCCCACGGAAATTGACGCGCCGGTAACGGTCGCCAAGAAGGAAGTTGAAGCCCCGGCACCTGTCGCCAAGGCGGATGAGGATGGCGGCGACAAGCCGGTCACCTTTGTCAAGAAAGACAGCGGCCAGCCGCTTGAAAATCCGGCTGTTGCCGTGAAGAAGGAAAGCGCGCCGGAAGAAAAACCGGTGAGCGTCGCCAAGACCGAAGAAGCTCCGGCGCCCGCCCGCGAATGGAAGATGGAAGAAAAGCCAGCTCCCGCCGCGAAGCCCGCGCCCATGATCGCCGAGACGCCGGATGATGAACCGGTGGCCAAGAAGATCGGGCTGATTCCGGGCGATATGCCAATCAACGGCGACGTCAGCGAGAAAAAGGAAGAAACCCCGATCGTCACGGCCAGCCTTGTTGAGGCCTACCGTCCGGATGGCGGCGATTACTTCCTGCAGATCGGCTCCTACAAGGAAAAGGCCGCGGCTGAAAAAGGCTGGCGGATCGTCCAGAGCCAGAATGTCGACCTTCTCGGCGGCATCGAGCCGGTCATCCAGGAAATCGATCTTGGCGATGACAACGGCGGCCTTTACTACCGCCTGCAGATCGGCGGCTTTACCGACAAGACCCGGACCATGCAGCTCTGCGGCAGCCTGCGCGACCGCAGCTTCGATTGCTTCATGCCGATGACGCCGAAATCGGCGACGCCGGTCAAGAAGGATGCGCCCACCCTCGCCCCGAACCAGCGGATGGTCGATGGCGGCGATCCCAAGACGCAGAATGACAGCGACCTGATCGCCGACTTCAAGGAAGATCTCGGCGCCCTCTAAGCGTCCGTCCATATGCGACAAAGCGGGCCGGTTCACCACCGGCCCGTTTTTTATGTCCGTACCCGACAAGGCGGACGCCCGGCCGTCAGGCGCGATGCCCCCGCGATGGAGCCCACGCTCCTTCTCTTTTGACAAACGACCCTCGAGCCCGGCGTAAGCTGCCGGACGGACGTCCATGGGGGACAACGAGCCTTCCGCTGTACCTGGTGGCGCGGGCGTTGCGACGGGCGGCGACGGCGGAGCCTGCCTAGCCTGCAGGACTGAAGGACATCGCCCTCGACGATGTCGTCCCTATCGAACCCCTCCCCGCCAGCGTCCGTTCCTGCTGCGGCTGCCTCACCACATAAAAAAAACGGCGCCCGTTGGGCACCGTTTCTGCAGGCCTGACGGCCTGGATCTTTTGGTAAGGGGTGCAGCGTCAGCCGCCACCCGAAAAGGCGTCGATGGCCTTGAGGACAGCGGGACCGATCAGCACGATAAAGAGGGCCGGCAGGATGAAGACGATCATCGGCACGGTCATGATGGCTGGCAGGCGCGCCGCCTTTTCTTCCGCCTTCATCAGGCGTTCCTCGCGCATTTCGGCGGCAAGGACGCGGAGCGCAACCGCCAGAGGCGTGCCGTATTTCTCGGTCTGGATCAGGGTGTTGACCAGCGTGTTCATGGCCTGGAAATCGACGCGGGCCGCCAGGTTGGCGAGCGCCAACTTCCGGTCGGGCAGGAAGCCGATCTCGATCGAGGTGAGGCCGAGTTCGTCCGATAGCTCGGGCGCCGAGTTGGAAATTTCCCGGCAGACGCGGTCGAGACCGCTGTCGAGATTGAGGCCCGCCTCCGTACAGATGACGAGCAGGTCGAGCGCATCGGGCAGGGATTTGCGAATCGCCTGGTAGCGCTTCGAGACCTTGTTCTTGACCAGCGTATCGGGGAGCAGATAGCCGATAAAACCGGCGAAGGCGGAAACCAACAGCTTGACCGCGACGCCCCACTCCACCGCATGAGTACCAAACAGATAGACGGCCGTCAGCACGGTAAAGAGAAGCGGCAGCGAGATTTTCGCGAACAGATAAGCCACCAGCGCATCCTTGGAGCGCCAGCCGCCCTTGGCGAGCTTCGCCGCCATTACCCGCGCCCGCTCGCCGCGCATCAGCTGCAGCTTCTTGACGACGCGATGCATGAAATTCTCGCGAACCACCAGCTTGCTGCGCTGTTTCGTCTGGTTGGCGATGTCGGTTTTCAGCGTGGTCCGCCGTTTTTCGAGACTCTTGATCCGGCCCGGCAGGTTGTCCTTGACGAGGAAGGCGTTCCACATCATCAGGACGACCATGAAGGAGGCCGCGCCGGCAATAAGCGCCAGCATGTTCTCGGAGCGTAGCCAGTCGGGTAGCAGCGTGGCGATATCGACCATATCTCTCTCCTAAATCTCGAAGCGGACCATCTTGGCCATGACGCCCACACCGGAACCGATCATCGCGAGACCGGCGCCGATCATGTACATGCCGCGCGGATCCTCGACGAGGGTCATCACATAGGCGTCATTCGCCAGCCAGAGGAGGAAGAACATGATGAACGGGAGCGAGCCGATAATCCAGGCGCTGGCCCGCGCTTCCGAGGACATCGCCTTGATCTTGAGCTTGATCTGGCGGCGCTTGCGCAGCGTATTGGCGAGACCGCCGAGGGTCTCGGCAAGGTTACCGCCCGTCTCGCGCTGAATGGAGATGGCGATGATCAGGAACTTGAAGTCCGGCAGATCGATTCGCCGGGCGACATCCCACAGGCCCTGCTCGAGGCTTTGACCGACGCGCATCGCATCGGCGACGCCGCGGAATTCCTTGCCTACCGGATCGGGCGCGTCGTTACCGACGGTGACGATCGCCTCGCTGATCGGCAGGCCGGCGCGCAGGCCCCGGCACAGAAGCTCGATCGCCTCGGGGAAGGTCTTCATGAATTTGTTAATCCGCCGCTTGCCAAGATACCCGACGACGGCATGCGGCAGGAACAGACCGGACGCGATCCCGACCGGAATGGCCAGGAACAGCGAAAGATTATAGATAAGATGACAGACGCCGATGATCAGCAGGATGGTGATCGCGGTTACCGTCGCATAGCGCAACATGGAAATCTTGAAACCGGTCTTTTCCAGCCGGATCTTCAGCTGTTCGGGCTTCGGAACCAGTGTTTTGATCAGGCTGTCGATAATCTTGATCCCGCTGGTATCCTGGGCGCGGCGGGCGGAACTCCGCGATTTCGCCTTGTTGACCGTTTTCTGGCCCTGGCTGATTTCCGTGAGGCGGCGCCGGGCTTCGCGCGAGTGGCTGTCGCCACCGGCGAAAGCAAACACCAGAAGCAACGAAATAAGGAGCGTCGCCCCGCCGACCACCAGCATCATGGTCATCACATCACCAGATCCCGCATCTAACATCACATGGCTCCCAATAGCATTTTCTCCAGGCCGAAATAGGAGGCGCGCGGCGCAAAATGCGGGCGCAGCCCGGTCGATTTGAAATCACCAAGCAGACGGCCACCCTTGTCCTCGCCTTGGAATTCGTACCAGAAAAGATCCTGCATGGTGATCACGTCCTCTTCCATGCCGACAACTTCCGAAATATAGGTCACGCGCCGCACACCGTCGCGCATGCGACTGATCTGCACGATCAGGTCGATGGCCGAGGCGATCTGCGTGCGCACCGCCTTCGCCGGCAGATTGACGCTCGACATTCCGACCATATTTTCAAGCCGGGTCAGCGCCTCCCGCGGGCGGTTGGCATGGATCGTCGAGAGCGAGCCGTCATGGCCCGTGTTCATGGCCTGAAGCATGTCGATCGCCTCACTGCCACGAATTTCACCGAGGATGATGCGGTCAGGGCGCATACGCAGGGCGTTCTTCAAAAGATCGCGCATGGAAATCTCGCCGCCGCCCTCAAGGTTGGCGGACCGCGTTTCCAGGCGCACCACATGGGGCTGCTGCAATTGCAGCTCGGCCGCGTCCTCGATGGTGACGATACGTTCGCCCGGGTCGATAAGCTGCGAAATGGCGTTCAGCATCGTCGTCTTACCGGAACCGGTACCGCCGGAGATCAGGATGTTGAGGCGGCTGCGGCCGGCGACGCGCAATACGGTCGCCATTGCCGGGGACAGGTTCTGCGTCCGCTCCATCACGTCGAGGGTGATCTTCTGCTTGGCGAACTTACGAATGGAGATGGACGGGCCGTCGATGGCGAGCGGCGGAATGATGATGTTCACGCGGCTGCCGTCGGCGAGACGGGCGTCGACCAGCGGATTGGATTCGTCGACGCGGCGGCCGACATGGCTGACGATGCGGCCCGCAACCTGCATCACATGCGCATTGTCGCGGAACTGGCAGTCGGACAGCACCAGCTTGCCCTTCTGTTCGACATAGACCTGTTTCGGCCCATTGACCATGATGTCTGTGATCGATTCATCGGCCAGCAGCGGTTCCAGCGGCCCGAGGCCGAGCATGTCATGCATCAGGCTTTCGGAGAGTTCCCGCTGTTCGCGCTGGTTGAGCTGAATACGCTCTTCAATCAGGATGTCGGAAATAATGTCGGAAATATCGCGCGCGAGATCCAGACGGTCCATCGTCACGGCGGCGCTGATATCGATTCGCTCCATCAGCAGCGGCTGAACGGTTTCCTTGACGCTTTCAAGGTGCTTGTTCATCGGCTTGCCCGTGGTTTCGGGCGCCATGGAAAGATTCAGGAGCGAGGCGGCTCTGTCGTCCTCCTCCTCTTCCTCTTCTTCCTCCGGTTCAGTCTTGGCGAGCGGGACGACGGGCACGATTTCTTCCTCATCGTCATCGGAATCGGAGATCGAACCTCCCAGTTCCGTCGGACGATCGATTTCCGCACGGACCTCGACCGGGGCTTCCGGATCGGCGCCGAAGACTGTCACGCCCTCTTCGACGATCTGGGTATAGGACGATTCGGACGACCCGTCGACGGCGGTGCCATTCGCCTCAGCGGCGGATGGCGCCTGCGGCCCGGCGGCAGCCCCATTGGCCTGTTTCTTCTTGTCCACCTCGGACCAGAGCGACTGGGTCAGGTCGTTGACCAATGTGCGTTGTTCGAGGACGTTCAGGTCGAGCTTTTCGCGTTTCATCGCATCGCGCAGATATGTCTTGACCATCTGCGCGACAGCAGACCGGTTTTCATTGACATCGATTTCCGGCAGCAGCTTTTCCCTGACTTCCGGCGAGAATTTCGCCACGAGGTCAGCAGCCTGCGGTCCGGCCGAGCTCGGGGCTACCGGCTTGGCCTTATCCTTACTGTCCGATGAAGATGAACGCCATAAACTCACGCTTTAGGTCCCTCTTCTTTCTTTTTCTTGCCGCCCGGGACCAGTGTAAACAGACCCTTCTTCTTCGGCTTTTCATATCCGGAAACATCCGCTGCCAGATCCTGCAACACCTTGGCGATAGCCGATTTCGCGGCAACCTCGCCAATGGCCTTGCCGGCATTAGCGCAAACGGTGAGCGTTTTCGCATCTTCCGGAATGACATAATCCACGGCCTCGTTCAGCCCGCGCTCGAAATCCGCCTTGGACACCTGCGCCGCCCGTTCAGAACCGACACGGCTAACGACCTTGAGGATCCGCCCCTTGGTCTGCAGCGAGGTCATCGCCTGGGTGATGCGGTTGATATCGCGGATACCGGCCAGCGACTGGTCGGAAACCAGAATGACCGTGTCCGCCGAGCCGAGCAACGCGCCCTGCGTCGGCAGAAGATGCCGCGGCAGATCGACAATCACCTGGTTGTAATCCTGGCTGATCTCGCCGATCAGGGCATCGATGGATTCCTCGCTGACATCGACCAGCTCGTCGATCGGCTCCTCGGTGCCAAGCACCGCAAGACGGTCGCCGTCTTTCACGATGGCGCTGTCAAGGAACAGCTTGTCGAGACGATGCGGATTTTCCAGCGCTTCGCGGAAGCCCCCGCCCGTTTCGATATCAAGCGACAGGGTCGTCGTGCCGAAATGCAGATCCATGTCGAGAAGCGCCGTCGGCAGCTTTTCCTCATTCGCCATGATCCAGGCGAGATTGGTCGCGATCGTCGTTGCGCCGACACCGCCGCGCACACCGACAAGGACGGTGAGACGGCCACTCTGGGCGGCCTGCAGCGCAAGGGACTGGCGATCGATATTCTCGACCGCATCTTTCAGCACCTCAACTGTCAACGGCTTGACCAGGTAATCCCGGGCGCCAAGCGCCATCATCTTGCGGAACTCGCCGACATCATTGTTCGCGCCGACGACGATCAGCGTGTTTTCCGGGCCCATCTTGCGGATCAGCCGGGTAATGTCTCCATCGGGATCGATGCTCTTGGTGATATCGGCCAAAACGACCTTCGGCGAATGCCCCGGCTCGATCCGGTTGAGCGCGGCGGCGATGCCGCCGTCCTGCGTCGCATCGGCGGAATACTCGAGCGCCGAGCAGACTTCGCGGCTGACTTCCAGGGATTTATCATCCTCGACGAAGGCCATATAGTCTTCGCAGACCGCATTACCGAATAGCGTACTAAGAGATGATGATTTAGCCATTTCCTGTGACTCCCTTAATTCGATGCAGCGGCAGCGGCCCCGCCAGATGATCCGCCGCGATATTTCTGAACGGCTTTTGCCGCCCGTTCGCCCAGGGCGTTATCCTCGCTGGACGGATCGACCAGATCGCGCGGATTGGCGACCATGTTGGCCAGCGCGTTGGCATTAGCGCAGCCCATATAGGGAAGCGGCAGGTTTTCGTATCCGAGTCCCTTCGGCTTGTACCAGCCCTTCTCGCAGTTGGGATCGACCGTCGCGACATATTTGACGAAGAAGACCCGCAGCGAATCGGTCGTGCTTTCCGCGGTCAGACGCGGGGCGACGGAAAAGCCGCGATCCTGCAGGAAGGCCGCAACCTCCGCGAATCGCTGTTCGCCGAGACCGCCGGCGCCCTGGATATTCGGGAACTCGACTTCGACGGTTTCACCGAATTCGATTTCCTGGGCATCGATAAAGCCAAGCAGACGGCCCTTCTCGATATCCGCAAGGCCGGAGCGACCCGATTCGAACCCGACGGCAATCGTCGGCGTCAGTTCGCTGACCATGATCTTTTTCTCAAGTTTCGCTTTTTCCGGGCTCGCCGTATCGTCGAGTTGTCCGAAGAGAGCTTCCGGCGAGGTGCAGGACGCCGTCAGCAGAAGCATTCCCATCAGGCCGGCCAGCGTCGCGGATTTCATGAATAATTTCTGTTGCATCAGGTCTACTCCAGGATAAAGCCAGCAGGGCCAGCAAGCTTGACATCGGTTGGCGCCGCAGCCTTGGCGGTATCACGGCCGTCTTTCTCCGGGGCGTTTTCTCCCAGCGTCGGGCGGAAATTCTCGCCGCGGACATAAATATCCTTGTCGTTCGGCGGGATGTACCCGTCCGTCGGCTCGGCGATCCGCGAATTGCTCGGTTTCACCAGATACGGGGTGACGATGATCAGCAGCTCGGTTTCGTTCCGCTGGAACGAGGAGGAGCGGAACAGCGCACCCAGGATCGGGATATCGCCGAGGAACGGTGTCTTGGAGATATTGTTGTCCCCGTCGTTGCTGAGCAGGCCGCCAATGGCGAAGCTCTGCCCGCTGGCCAGTTCCACGGTTGTCTCCGCGCGGCGGGTCAGCAGCGACTGGATAAAGGCGCCGCCGACATTGATCGCCGAGTTGGAGGACAGCTGGCTAACTTCCGGCCGGACCTGCAGGTTGATCAGGTTGTCATCGACAATCGTCGGCGTGAATTCAAGCGACACACCGAACGGCTTATATTCGACGGTGATCGCGCCGTCTTCCTGCGGAACCGGAATCGGGAACTCGCCACCCGCCAGGAACTGCGCTCTCTCACCGGAGAGGGCCGTCAGGTTCGGCTCGGCAAGGATGGTCAGGAGGCCCTCCTCATCAAGCGCGTCAATGACATTCAATATATCGACGTTGCTGTCGGAATAGCCGGAGACGAAGTTCGTGCCGGACCCGAGACGGTTCAGCGTACCGGTCGCAGCATCGCTCACGATGTCGGTCGGCGTCGCAAATCCGAGAAAGGCATCGCCGATCTGGCCGAAGACTTCCCAGTTGACGCCGAACTGCTTGGTGACGGAGCGCGACACCTCGGCAATGCGGACGCGCAGGTTGACCTGCATGGCGCCCGCCACCTCGATGCGATTAAAAACAGTGCCGCCGCCAAGATACAATTCCGCCATGCGGCGGGCATCTTCGGCCTGGGCCGCGGATTTCACCCGGCCCGTCAGCATGATGCCGGTCGGTGTCGAGCGGGCACGCAGGGCGCCGTTCGGGCTGATATCCTGCAGCGCCGCGTTCAGCGACGTCACGTCATGGGTAATGGACACCGGCGAGTTCAGAAGCACCCGGCCCTTGGCGTCGAGCGCGAAGAGATTCGTGCTGCCCGTGCCCTTGCCGAATACATAGATGATGGTCGGCGACTGGATCTGCACATCGGCAAGTTCCGGATTTCCGACGAAAACAGAGGTCGCCGGCTGGTCGAGCTGAACGAGTTTGCCCGAATTCAGGGTCAGCGCGAGTATATCACCCTTCGAGTTGATCACCTGCGCCGCGTCGACTTTCGCCGGAGCGCCCAAGGCCAACATCAATCCCAGCCCGAGTGCGGCCAATGGTTGTAAAAGTCTGGTCAGCATCGAAACTACTCCTTAGTCGAACAACTTCTGCTTGGCTTCGCCAGCACGCACGACATTGATGACTGTTGTAGGGATACCCATGCGCGGAGATCCGCCGGTAATCAGGCGGCTCGCCTCGCTGTCCCAGGTGTGGCCGCGGCCACGTTCGGCCTTGAAGGCCACCTGGCCGTCCTTGCTCTTCTCTTCATCCTCGATCCGCGCGAGGGCGCGCAGCGACAAAGTCAACTGACCCAGTTCCTTCGCGACCGCGATGATTTCCGCGCCCTTGGGAGAGACTTCCAGCGTCGCCACGCGGCGGACGGAGGCTTCCTGCTCCTGATCGTTCGTCGACTGGTCCATGGCGACCACGCGCACATCGGTAAGAATGGTTTCACTTGCCCGGCGGGCCGCGCTCGTCTCGCCTTCAACTTCCGATTCCGCAACCAATGAATGGGTCAGGATCACATCGACCCGGTCGCCCGGAAAGACGAAGCCGGCGATACCGGAGGTGATGTCAACGGGAATGGAAACGGCGCGCTTGCCCGGGTTGAGAACCGCGGCGAGGAAGCCGCTCTGGCCCGGCTTGACCATGCGGGCGTCGGTGATCGGTTCACCGGCGACGATACCCTGGCGCACGACGGTACCGATAAAGTCGTCGAGCGGACGGGCCTTTTCTACGATATACATATCCTCGATATCGTCATCTTCGGGCCAGGCCTGCCATTTCAGATGCTGCTCCTGCACCAGGGTGCCTGCCGGCAGATCGGTGGCCGCGACAAGGATTTTAACATTCTGGGAGACCGGTTGCACTTCAACAGCCGCCGTTTCGACAGTGGCCGGTTTCTGGCTGCCCGCCCAGTTGCGAACGAACCATACGGTGGAGCCCGTAATGAGCAGTGCAAAGACGATTAAAATAATTTTTCGCGCCATGGTGTTAATTCCATCATGTTTCAAATATGGGACAGCCTAGACCGGAAGACATTAATTTCCGGTTAAATTTGTCGCGTTTTACGCACTAAATTTCGGAGAAGCAGGGTAAAATTGGGCCTTAAAAACTGGCGTAAAATGCACGTAAAAATTGCATAAAATTTGACGGATTTGCCGAAGCGGGAGGGGGTTCTGGCGGAATGCCGAAATCGCGAAGGGAAGAAAAAGAAAAGGAGCGGGTGCACAAACTCAAGTGCAGCTACCGACCCCATTAGCCGTCATGGAGAAATTGCCGCCAGTCGCCGTACAGAATCCCTCGGCGATATTTGTAAATGCCGTAAGAATTGTATCGCCGGTTGCTCCAAAAGCGACAACTGCCGCGATGGAAACAAGGGCTGCGATGAGGCCGTATTCAATGGCTGTTGCACCGGTTTCGTCTTCGATAAAATGCTTTATAAAGTCAACCATAACAACCTCCGAATCAATACATTAAAACAGTCTTGAAAGGCGGACCTACCCTGGGTAGGTATTTGAGTGGGGCGCAAGTGTCCGCGCCCCACTCCAATAAACAAGGCAGGGCAAGCTTATGTGCAGCTGCCAACGCCATTTGCCGTAAGCGAATAGGTACCGCCGGTGCCTTCACAGAGCGCCTGCGCAATATCGCTGAATGCGATAGAAACAGTGTCACCGAGTGCCGTAAAGGCAACAACACCAACCAGAGCGACGAGAGCAGCAATCAGGCCATATTCGATAGCCGTAGCACCAGACTCGTCAGTTACAAAAGAACGGATAACTTTAATCATTTTGAGTCTCCTAAAATTCAGGAAATATTTCCTGACACTTAACAAAACTTGGTTTTGTCCCGCCGGGTTTTACAGACCCATTGGTATCCAGACTTTTTAGCCCGCGTTAAACCCGCAACCTGAAAAGCCCTTATAGTTTAAAGCGCTTCCCAAGTTCGTCTTGCCTCGCGCCTTGAGCCACATTTAAACCGTAATTCATTAATCAATAGTTAAAGAATTCAATTTTTTTCATAAGGCAGGGAAACTAAAACTTCATAAAATTTTATTAAAAATAGTATTCGTTTACATTTTTTTATTTATTTTTTTAACTATATTTACATTTTATTACTTTTGTATTTCTTTCCTATATATAATAACGTGTAATTTGTCTATTATCCGAAATATTTTAATGTAATTAGTATAATTTTATTGAAATCGGTTTTTGTTTTTAAGGATTTCTTAAAAGTTTTGTCTGATGCTGTATGCAGAAAAATTTATTTTGAATTGCATGGTGTCAGCATGACCAAGAAAATTACTTTCGGTTCGCTACGCCGGACCGTCGCACGTTTTACAAAAAGCAATCGCGGTGCGTCTGCGGTTATCATAGCGTTTCTGGCAATTCCCATTTTCGGCGCTGTCGGCCTTTCCATCGATCTCGGCCGGGCCTACGTCCTGAAATCGAAGCTGTCAACGGCCCTGGATGCGGCGGGCCTCGCGGTCGGACGCAACATCTTCGCGCCAACGGATGCGGAAATCTACGCTGACGCCCAGAAATATTTCGATGCCAATTTCCCGTCGGGCTTTATGGGCACCTCTCCGATTACGATGGATTCCTCGACCGTAACCTGGGATTCGACACGCGAGAATATCTCCCTCACCGTCCGCGCGGACATGGGCACCACCTTCATGAATGTTCTCGGACATTCCTCCCTGTCTGTCGGTGCGGTGACCGAGATCAAGCGCGACAACCGCGGCATGGAACTGGTCCTGGTTCTGGATAATACGGGATCCATGGATTACAGCCTGGGCAGCGGCACGCGCATGTCGGTCTTGAAAAATTCCGCCAAGAACCTGATTGACATTCTGTACGGCAATGACGAGACGCAGGAGAAACTCTGGGTCGGTATCGTTCCCTACACCATGGCCGTTAATGTCGGTCCGCAGAATATCGACTGGCTTAAAAACACCTACAAAACAAATCTCACCAATAACTCGACGAGTATCTTCACGCAGGATTCCACAAATACCACCCTTGGCCGCGACGTGACCGGTGACGGCGTCAATGACACGGTCTATGGCTGGCGGGGTTGCGTCGAGATGCGCGATCACCTGCTCAATGGTACTGTCGACATTTCCGACGACGCGCCAAACGATGATTTTGTGCCCTACTTCTGGAACGATTATCATCGTAACTCGGACAACAGCTTCGAAAACGACGCCTCCGTAATGGAAAATGACTGGAAGAGATATAAATCGTCAAAAGGCGGAAATTACTACTCTATTTCCACCACGATCGGATCCGAACGCGGCCCGAACAAATACTGCCCTACGGCCAAAATACTACCGCTGACGTCTGAAAAAACCACCATTAAAAATCATATCGATTCGATGGTGGCGGACGGCGGTACGGCCATCAATATCGGCATGGTCTGGGGCTGGCGCGCCCTGTCTCCGAACTGGAATGGCCTGTGGTACGGATCCTCGACGCTGAATCTTCCCTCCGGCTATACGGCGCTGCCGCTCAATTACGGCGAGCAGTTCATGGACAAGGTCGTCGTGCTGATGACCGACGGCCTGAACACCCTTGGAACAAACAGCAGTTCCTACGATATTTATCATGCCTTTGCCCGGCAGGAACGCTTCGATTTGACCCCGACATCCAGCAAATATGATTACCGGGGCTTTCTGAAACAGAGCGCCCTCAGCGGCAGTGGCTATTCAAGCTATCCCCAAATATTGGATGCCAAGGTGCTGGCCACCTGCTCGGCGATGAAGAGCGCCGGGATCATTATCTATACCGTGCTGCTCGTTGATGGCGATTCCGCGATGATGGAGGCTTGCGCGACATCGCCCAAGCACGCCTTTGTCGCAACATCCGCCGCGGAGCTCGAAGATAACTTCAACACCATCGGTGAAGAGCTCAGCAACCTGCGGATCTCGAAGTAACGGTCTGGTCAAGGAAACCAGGGGCGGTGGCTGCGGCTACCGCCCTTTTTTGTCGGCATTATTCGCCCTGGTAAGGAATGCGTTATGCCCAGTGCGCTTTCCGCTCCCTGACCCCTCCTGCTTTCTAATCTCCCGCTCTGTTGCGTTCGGTTCGGCTCTGCTCCGTGCCGTTCCGCCCTGCCCCGCTCATGTCCCGGTCCGGCTTACCTGGCATCGACAAATGCAGCAGCAGCCGCGGCCAAGACCGCAGGGACTGTCCGTGCCGTTGTACAGGCAGGTAAAGACAACAACGGCCCGCCTGTATAGACATGCTGAGAGGAATCCGACCGCTTGTCCCGACATGTACAGGCAAGGCGCAGGAAGACCGGAGCGGATCCTGTCCCTGCCCCTCTTCGACGCCACCTCGAAACGGCATGAAAAAGGCCACCCGGAGAGAGTGGCCTTACTGATGTCTGAATTAAAAAGCCCGGCGCCTCTCGCGAGGGCCGGGCCAGCAGGATCGCCTAGGGAGCGGCGGGGAAGGTAATGGTATCGGTGAAGCGCGGCCGGAAGAAGGCATTGGCGCGGATCTTCATATCTCCAAAAAATCCAATATCACCAACAAGATAGGGCGAGAAGTTATAGTAGACCTCGGCGATGATCAATGTCTCGCCATCCGCCAGGGTCTCGCCCGATCCGGCATCGGGAAAAGCGGCCGGCAAGGTCGCATCGCCACCAATCGTGCTGCCGATGACGCTGCTGGTGCTGGGAATTGATCCGGAGATCCGCTGGCTCAGGATTTCCGGCGCCTCACCGGCGCGCCCCTGGACCGACGTCAGAATGATCATATTCTCGCCCGCGATATCGAAAGGCTGCGCCATATAGAGCGCGCTGTCGATGATGTTCGAGATTTCCGTCTCGGTGATATTCTCGACATTCGAGCGCGCGATCAGGTCCGAAAGCGTCGCCGCAATCCGGTCCAGCTTCTGCGTCATCAAGGCGTAGCGGGCAACTTCGAAGCTACCTGCCGTCAGTAGCATCAGAACCGGCAGCATCAGGGCGAATTCCGCCATCGCGACGCCGCGATGGTTGCGGATAAAGCCGCCGACGCGCCTGAGCATCCGGTTGCCTGTAGTTTGGAGTAAACGCTTCATTTCGACCTCAATCTAAGGGAATAGCGCATTAATAGGGCTCGTTGCGTACAACGATGGACGCCCGCATCGGGATGATGCCGCCGAGGATCGGGATCACCTGCCCGCTCAGGAAGTTCCAATTATATTCAACGGTGTAGAGCACGATATCGCCCTGCGCGCCGAGGCCGGCGACACCGAAATCCTCATCATAGACACCGTTGCCGTTCACTTCAACCCAAGGCTCGCCGTCGAGATAGACGGTGCCGTCGGTATGGGTATAGGGACCCGGCGTCCAGCTGCCATCGCCGTCAAGGTCGGTGAATTCCTCCCCCTGGCCGACATAGGCGAAATTCTCATAGACGAGGGTTGTCACATCCGCCGTTGTCAGACCGAGAAGGCCAAGGGACGCCTCGTTCAGCATATCGACAAGGGCCTGGGTATTGCTCGATCCTTCCTGGATCTGCCCGGTCAGACCGAGACGGGAGGCGTCCTTCAGGCTGCCCTCCACCACGGTATTGATGAACATCGCCATGCTGAGCTCGATAACGCCCACCAGAACAAGGATCAGTACCGGCGCGATCATCGCCAACTCAACAGCGGTCGCGCCAAGAGTATCCTGGGCAAAGGCGTTCAAAACCTTACGTTTTAGAAGCTTACCTATCGTCATAGCCGATCGACCCTTCTGCAAAAATATGCATAAGGATAGCGAAAGCCCCTTAAAGCCCCGTTAAGAACTAAGGTTAAATTGGATAAAATTAGCCGGAACGGCGGGCGCGGCGGCGGGCTATTCCGTGCCGCCGAAGCGCTCTTCCCAGGCGGCGACCTCGTCATCGGAAATCTTGCGGAACAGGACCTCCGGGATCTCGAAGCCATGCCCGGCCTTGAGGCTCTGCAATTCCGCCATCATCTCGCCCTCGATCCAGTCACCGGACGACAGCTCGAGACCGAGGCAGGCCGCCATTTTCTGCGCGGCGTTCGGGATCACCGGCGCACTTAAGGTCGCGAAGATGCGGATCAGGTTGATGGCGATGCGAAGGGATTGCGCGGCCGCGTCCGGATCGGTCTTGAAGGCCGTCCAGGGCGCCGCTTCGGTCAGATATTCGTTGCCCAGCGCCCAGATCGCCCGCAGCTCCTGCATTGCCTTGCGGATCTGCAAATCGCCCATATGGGTGTTATAGGCCGCAAGCCGCTCGCTCAGCGCTTTTGCCAGCGCCGCCTCGGCTTCGCCCGCCTCCCCGCCTTCGGGAAGCTGATCGCCGAATTTGGAGGAACAGAATTTCAGCGTCCGGTTGACGAAATTGCCAAGAATATCGGCAAGATCCTTGTTGACCGTGCTGGCAAACCCCTCCCAGGTGAAGCTCGCGTCGGAGGTTTCCGGCGCATTGGCGAGCAGGTAATAGCGCCAGTAGTCGGAGGGGAGCAGCTCGACCGCGTCGGACATAAAGATGCCGCGTTTCTGGCTGGTTGAAAACTTCCCGCCGTAATAGTTCAACCAGTTGAATCCCTTGATATAATCGACCATTTTCCAGGGCTCGCGGCTGCCGATCAGGGTGCCCGGGAAAGTGACCGTATGGAACGGCACATTGTCCTTCGCCATCACCTGCACATAGCGCACGTCTTCGGCCTCATACCACCAGCTTTTCCAGTCGCGGTTCGCCGGGTCCTCATCGGCCCATTCCTTGGTCGCCGCGATATATTCGATCGGCGCGTCGAACCAGACGTAATAGACCTTGTCCTCCAGTCCCGGCCGGTCGACCGGCACGCCCCATTTGAGGTCGCGGGTGATGCCGCGGTCATGCAGCCCTTCATCGAGCCATTTGAGCGCGATGGAGGACACCAGCACCGGCCAATCCTGATGCTTGTTGACCCAGACACGGATTTCACCCGCCAGCTTTGATTGCAGCAGGAAGAGATGCGTGCTCTCCCGGATTTCAAGATTGGTGCTGCCGGAGACCGCCGAGCGTGGCTCCAGCAGGTCCGTCGGATCGAGCAGCCGCGTGCAGTTCTCGCACTGATCGCCGCGCGCCTTGTCATAGCCGCAATGCGGGCAGGTCCCCTCCACGTAACGATCCGGCAGGAAGCGGTCATCGTCAATCGAATAGACCTGACGCGTCACCCGCTCGTCGATAAAGCCGTTCTCGAACAGCTTGTTGCCGAAATGCTGGGTCAATTCCCTGTTCTGTGGTGAAGAGGAACGGCCGAAGTAATCGAAGGAAAGATCGAATTTTGCACCAAGATCGGCCTGCACTTTATGCTGCTCTGCGCAGAATTCCGCCACATCCTGCCCTTTTTCACGGGCGGCGAGCTCGGCGGGCGTGCCGTGCTCGTCGGTGGCGCAGATAAACAGCACCTCTTCCCCGCGGGCGCGCAAATATCGGGCATAGAGATCGGAGGGCAACATGGACCCGATCAGGTTCCCTAAATGCTTGACGCCATTGATATAGGGCAAGGCGGAGGTAATAAGGTGCCGGGTCATCTTGTCTGCTGCTTCCTGATTCTTCTGTAAGCTGAACGTTGTTGCGCTCTTTTACAGGAAGATAGGGAGCGGGGCAAAACAAACCATGCGACAAAGCCCATTTTCCGGCGTTAACCAAATGTGAACTTATGACAGCTACCACTAGAATGATGGAGCTTGGGACACACGGGCAAAGGATATCAAATGGATAATAGTCGTGCTGAAGGCATGAAGGAATTTACTGATTTGTCATATGAGCACGCAATCCCGGCTCCCGGCAAGAATAGCCGCCCGCCCCTATACCTAGATATAACAACCGACGCTCACAAGCGGCTGCTTGCCTATTGGGAGGAGGTAAGGGGACCGTATCTGCTTCCGGCGAAAGCCGATCTCGATATGGCTGTGTTAATCCCGGTCTTGCCGAATATCGTACTTTTTTCCGTTCAGACCAACCCGATAGACTTTATTTACAAGATCATCGGTGAGGAAGCGCTGAACAACTTCACATCGAACTTTACCGGCAAGGCAATTTCCGAGGTTCCCGGCAAGGGCCCTGGCTCAAAAATATTCGAGACGTTGAAATTTATCGTCGAAACCGGGCAGCCAAACCTGCTGAAGGTCCCGTATGTCGGGCCGAACCGGGATTTCAAGACCATCCACACCCTCGCCCTGCCCTTTGCGGAAGACCGGAATAATGTCGACAAGATTATGATACTGGTTGAGTTCATTCCCAGTTTCTAATGCATCTCTAACTGCTGTTAGCAGCCATATATTCAGGCATTTGTGGTGATATATGCGGGATCGCGGGTTTTCGATAATCTGAAAGCCATCGCCACGACCGCCAGGCCGCGCCTGCAGGGCGTGCCCTATGTCGGGCCGAACCGGGATTTCATCGGCATCGGATCCCTGGCCATGCCGCTCGCTTTCGATCACGAGACCGTCGACAAGATCATGATTGTCGTTGAATTTATTTGTCTTTCCTGACCGGCCTGACGGTTGAAAATTGCCCCAGACCGCCTATTCTGACCTTCAGAGACCAACAAGTGTCCCTGAATTCCGGAACAAACGGTAGCGGTGAGGCCAGTGAGCATCAAATCGGCAGAAAAAGCGCGTCTTCTCGCCCCGCTGGCGGCGCTGCTCCTCCTTGTCTGGAGCTTTCCCGTCGCGGCGGCCGACATCATCGGCAAGGAGACCGTCTACAGGGTGGGCGCGCCCGAAATCCTCTCCAACATCGCCATCAAGACCGGCGTCGGCTTTGTCGAGCTGCGCGTCGTCAATCCCGATGTCGATCCCTGGGCGGTGGCGCCGGGAACGAAGCTGCTGATCCCGGACCGGCATATCCTGCCGCGCGATCTCGAGCCCGGATTCACCGTCAATATCGGCGACATGCGACTTTACTACAGCAATGCGGACGGCACCGACATCCGCTCCTGGCCGGTCGGGATCGGCCGGGAAGGACGGCGGACGCCGACGGGGGACCTGCGCGTCACGGAGCTGCGCGAGAACCCGACCTGGCGGCCGACGAAGGAGATGCGGGCGCTGGATCCCGAACTGCCCGCCGCGGTGCCGCCGGGGCCCGCCAATCCACTCGGGAAATATGCGGTGCGGATCGGCTGGGAGGGTTATGTCATCCACGGCACCAACAAGCAGGCCGGCGTCGGACGACGGGTCAGCAGCGGCTGCCTGCGCCTGTATGATGCGGATATCCGGGAGGTTTTCGGGCTCGCCAGGGTCGGCATGCCGGTCACCATCGTCGACGAGCCGGTCAAGCTGGGCTATGACGGCGACGCACTCTATCTGGAATCGCATCCGACCGGCGCCGAGGCCGACCAGATCGAGGTTACCGGCGACTTCGCCCCCGCCCCCGTCGAGACGACGGCGATCGCGCGCGAGGCCGTCAAACGCGCGCGCGACCTTGGCCTTTCCCGTATCGACTGGGCCGCGTTCCGGCGCATCGTCCGGGAAAGGCGCGGAGTTCCTGAAAAGATCGCCGAGTAGACCGGCGCCCTATTTCCGGAGCTGCTTGTTATACATGGCTTCGAGTTCCGCCGCGATCCGGACTGCCCGGTCCGCTGCTTCCTGCGCCGCAACGGCCGCGGCCGCCGCTTCCTTGCTGGCCATCATGGTTTCAGCATTCATCGCCTTCAGTTCTTCCATGATCATCAGGGATTTGGCCGCATCCGCTTTCGCCTGGGCCGCATCCATCTTGGCCCCGTCGATGGCCATCTTCTCGGTTTCGGTCATTTCCGTCGCGCAGGCGGCCAGCCCAAGACACAGGACGCCGACCATAGCGGCCCGCATGGTTCCTGCGGATATCGGGGATACGAATTGTCTCATTGGTCTCACTCCTTTGTTACGCTTTTAAAGCAATTAACCGATCCGCCAGACTTGTTTCGGCGACACCGATCAGGTTTTTGGCCCATTCCTCGCCGATTTTCCCCTTCGCCGCGGCGGTCATCGCCGACTTGATATGGGTCATCGACCTGGGCAGGGCCACGAGAATGATATTGTCCAGTTTGTCATGCGCGACCGCGTCATTCAACCGTCCGGCAATTTCGCCAAGGAAGGCCGCGCTTTCCTGTTCGGAAAAATCGGCGTGATCCTCATAGGCATAGCGGCCCGGCTGCGTCGATTTGAAGCCGCGTCCCGGCCGACCGGTGCCCTGTTCGCTCTGCTTTTGCCGCGCCGCCGGATGCGCCTCGTCAAGATGCAGTTTCAGCGGGCCGTTCACGCCGTCGCGGACATAGATGCGCGCATGCGCCTTGTCGGCGAGCACAATCCATTCCCTGTTTCTGCGATGGGGCATGTCAAAACCTCCCTGAGCCTATCCCGTATCTGCCATATTAACCATAACCCGCGCCTGCGCATTGATCCTTATCAAAATTCCGTGTCAGTCGCCCATGGTCAGCACCGCCGCCCCCTCGAACCGCCCGGCGCGGAGATCATCCAGCGCCTCGTTCGCCTTGGACAGGGGATATTCATGGGTCGTCGTGCTCACTCCGGCCCTCGGCGCGGCGGCGAGGAAGGCGTCCCCATCCTCCCGGGTCAGGTTGGCGACCGAGCGCAGCGTCCGCTCGCGCCAGAGCAGGTCATAGGGAAAGCCCGGTATATCGCTCATATGGATGCCGGCACAGACAACCGTCCCGCCCGGTTCAACCGCACGGAGGGCGGCAGGCACCAGCGCGCCGACGGGTGCAAACAGGATCGCCGCATCAAGCGGCTCAGGTGGCGCATCGCCGCTTCCGCCCGCCCAGCTCGCACCAAGGCTGCGGGCGAAGTCCTGCGCCTTGACATCGCCGTCCTTGCTGAAGGCATAAATCTCCCGCCCCTCGGCGATGGCGATTTGGGCGATGATATGGGCGGCCGCGCCGAACCCGTAAAGGCCGATGCGCCTTGCCTCCCCCACCATGCGGTAGGACCGGAAGCCGATCAGCCCGGCGCACATCAGCGGCGCCGCCTCGACATCCGAATAGACATCGGGCACGGCGAAGCAATAGCGCGCGTCCGCGACCATATAGTCGGCAAACCCGCCATCGAGGGTATAGCCGGTGAAGCGCGCCTCGGGGCAGAGATTCTCCTGCCCCCGCCGGCAATAGCGGCAGGTGCCGCAGGTCCAGCCGAGCCAGGGCACGCCGACCCGATCACCGAGGGCGAAGGCGTCCACCCCGCTCCCCAGTTCAGCGACACGGCCAATCACCTCATGACCGGGAATCAGCGGCAGCTTGGGATCGTGGAGGTCGCCATCGACCACATGAAGATCGGTCCGGCAGACGGCGCAGGCCTTGACATCAATGAGAATCTGGCCCGCGCCGGGCTCGAGCCGGGGCAGGTCCTGAAGGGCGAGCCGGGTGCCCGCCTTCTCAAGAACCATGGCTTTCATTCTGCGCGGCATACAGTCAACCGAACCAGCGCCCTTCCCCGCGATCAGTCGCCGGGCAGCTTGAAAATTTCCGGCGCCTCCGCCGTCACTTCGGCGCAGATCTTGGAAATCTGGGTTGCTTCATCGGTATATTGCTTGAAGGCCGTCTGGTAAAAACCGATGCAGACATTCGCCATATCCTGTGGCGTCTTGCATTCGGCAAGCTTCTGCGGCATGTCAAGATCCTCCTTCAGGCGGTTGCGGCCGAAGGTCATCAGTTCCTCGTTGCAGGACAACATCATCTTGTAGAATTTCTGGTTCATCCCGTACAAGGCCTCGACATCGAAAGGCATGCCCAGTCCCTGCAGTTCCTCGCCTTTTTCTGATGAAACTTTTTTATCCGTCATCTGTCGCCTCCATCGTTTTGCCTGTCCATTTGTTAACCATAACCGGATACGCGGAGAATAGCTTTGATTTAGGTCAAGGATGTGACGCGTCAATCCGGCCAAAAAAATTTTGAATTTGTGACGGCGTTCACAGTGCCATCCCCATGAAATCCATTGCGCAAATTCGATTTCTCTAAGATACTCCGCGCAAGAATCTGCGGATTCGGGGCTAAAATAATTCAAGAAAAATACGTCAACTTTCCTTTTTCAGGATACGCACATGAAGAAGCTGGTTATTGCCTTTGCCCTAGCTGCCACCGTGCAGTCCCAGGCAATGTCTGCCGAGTCCCCGCTGGAGCGGGGCACCTATCTGATGAAAAGTATCGTTGCCTGTGGCAACTGTCATACACCGCAAACGCCGGCCGGTCCGGCGGCGGGCATGGAACTGGCCGGCCAGTTCCTGATCGAGGAGCCGGGGCTCTTCAAGGTCTTCGCGCCCAACATCACCCAGGACAAGGAAACCGGGATCGGAAACTGGACCGATGAGCAGATCATCGCCGCCATCCGCGAGGGCAAGCGCCCCGACGGCACGATCATCGGGCCGCCCATGCCGATCGAGCAGTATCGCAACATGTCCGACACCGACGTCAAGGCGATCGTCGCCTATCTCCGGCAGGTGACGCCGGTGAAGAATGTCGTCGAGAAATCGATCTACCAGATCCCGCTGCCGCCGTCCTACGGGCCGCCGGTCACCCAGGTGCCGGATGTGCCACGCGCGGACATCATCGCCTATGGCGCCTATCTCGCCGGACCGGCCGGGCACTGCATCGAATGCCACAGCCCGATGGCCAATGGCAAGCCGGATGTCGAGCATCAGCTTGGCGCCGGGGGCCTGTCGTTTCCCGGACCCTGGGGCGTATCGATTTCCGCCAATATCACCCCGCATGAGGACGGCATCGCCCATTACAGCGACGCCGAGCTTGAGACGGTGATCCGCACCGGCGTCCGGCCCGACGGCTCGCGCCTGCTGCCGCCGATGGGTGTTTATTACTACGCCAATATCACGGAGGAGGACATGGCCGCGCTGATCGCCTATCTCCGCCAGATAGAGCCCAAGCCCAGCCCGAAATAACGGACGGCCCCCACCAACAGCCTGCCCGGCCTCCCGCCGGGCAGCGCCGCATTCAGACTAGCGGGCTGTCCGCGTTTGTCTTGCTTGGGCGATAAGCGCCATTTCCGTTCCCACGGCTTGCCGAACCTCCGGGATCGCGGAGACCTTCTCGAAATAGGCCGCCAGATGGGAATATGCCGAGAGATCGATACCCTTGTTGCGCAGCAACAGGACCGCCCAGAACAAATAGGCGTCCGCGACGGAGAAATTATCTCCAAGCAGAAACGGACCTTCCGTCAATGCGTCCTCAACAACCGCCAGGATTTCAGGCGCTTTTGATACGGCAAACCGGCGAACATCTTCCGGGACATCCGGCGCATAAAGAAGGAACACGATTGCTTTATGCAGTTCCGTGCCCAGAAAGGACAGCCATTCCTGCAATTTATACCGTTCCGGACTTCCGGCCGGCGGCGCAAGCCCGGCCGTCGGATTGAGATCGGCGATATATTGCAATACGGCTGCATTTTCTGAAAGTCTTCCCCCGTCCTCCCTATCCAGGACCGGCACCTTCCCTTTCACCGTCACGTCAAAGTAATCCGCCTGCGTATCGCTCAATTTATGCGTTTTCAGATCGATACTGACGAAATTCGCCTCTGCGCCGGCAAGCAGCAGGGCAATCCTGCTGGCGAGCGAGCAGGCCATGGGGCTGAAATAGAGGATGGTCATCGGGTTTTCTCCCATTTAAAAAGGTGTGGGTTGGGCAAGCATGGCGCGTTCGGCATCGGAATCCTCAAAGGCTCCGATAATCTGCTTGATGAAATCCGGCGCCTCATCAACAGCTTTAGTGTCCGGAAATGGTGGTGCCGGATAATATTCAATGCCAAGCTGCAGCGCCCGCGACGTGCTCTCACCGGCGATCTTGGCGGCAAGAAAAAATGCCGTATCAATGCTGGCCGAAACGCCCGCGCCGGTGACGATCTTGCCATCGGCCGTAAAGCGCTCCGGCACCACATTCGCGCCATATCCGGTAACATCATCGCGGGAGAAATAATTCGTCGTAACAGTGACGCCTTCGAGCAACCCGGCCTTGCCGAGCAGTTCCACGCCATTGCAGACACCGACGGTCCAGTCGCTGGTTTTATGCAGACGGCGAATTTCTTCGAGGAGTTGCCGGTTCTGAAGCGCCACCCGTGCGCCCGGGCCACCGGGGATAAATAATATGCCCGGCTCCGTGATATCCTCCAGCTTCTGATAGGCAACGACACCCAGCCGTCTTGTATCAGAGGCTACTATCCCGGTTTCCAATGCGGCAAAATTCGCGGTCGCGCCCGGCAGCCGCGCAAGCACTTCATAGCCGCCGATAAAATCGAGGGCGGTATATCCGTCGAATAATACAAAAGTGATTTTCATCTGAAGCCTTTCAAATCTGTCCATGTCAGATCCGCAGTCTGGCAAGGCGGGCGCGCTAAATCAAAAGGCGTTATTGACATTATTAGTGTCAATATAGACAATATGTCATGATGAAGAAAAATCTATCGATCGGCATTCTCATTTATCCGGGCTGCCTCGGCTCAGAGGTATTCGGGTTCCGGGACACCCTTGAAATCGCCAATGCCCTGGCCGCCGCCTCGGCAAAAACGGAAATCGATATCTCCCTGTTCCGGGCACGGCGGCAGAAGGTCAAACTGTCCGGCGGCGAGACACTGGATTGCCCCTATGTCCCTCGCCCGGCGTTCGACATCATTCTCGTCCCGGCGTTCATGTTTGTGAATATTCACGATTTCAAAAGCCGACTAGACCGGCTGGATGCGGAAACAAGGCTGCTGGCCAATGCCCCCAAAGACGGGACGGAACTCGTCTCCATTTGCGGCGGTGCCTTTTTATTGGGCAAGGCAGGCTTGCTGACGGACGTCAGATGTACGACGGCATGGTTTATGGCGTCTTTGCTGCAAAAAATGGTCCCGGCCGCGAAAGTGAAAGCGAACGCGCTGATCGTCACGGACGGCAATATCACAACTTCCGGCGCCTTTTCCGCCGCTTTTGATGTCGCAATCCATCTGATCAAAAAATTTATTGGCGCAGACGCCGCGCAAAAGACCCTTAACCTCGGGTTGCTGGACGGTGCGCGGACGAGCCAGGGGCCCTACGCCGACCAAGCCCTGTTTACCCGCAAGCGATCCGACTTCATCGCGAAAGTGGAAAACTGGCTGGTTGCGAATATGCAAAAATCCTATTCCCTCGAAAATCTCGCGCACTATGCGGCTGTTACACCAAGAACGCTGCAGCGGCGGTACAAGAAAGAGCGCGGGATGACGCCATTGGAATATCTGCAATCGGAAAGAATTGGCAAAGCCAAGGAACTGCTGAGGATGAGCGACAGAAGCCTGCAGCAGATATCAAATGACATCGGATATGAGGATATCTCCGCCTTCCGCCGTCTATTTGAGCGATACACGCAAACAACGCCGGGCGCTTTTCGGAAAAGGTTCCGCCGCCCGGCTGATGAGTTACGGCGCTAAGGCCCGTTCGCTCAAAGGATCGCCGGCGATGCGCGAATGCAGCATGATGCGCGGTTCGGAGAAATCCCATTCGCAGGCTTTATGCATCAGGCAGCGGTTATCCCAGACGACGATATCCCCGGCGCTCCAGCGGTGCTGATAGATCCGCCGCTCATCACTGACGGCAAAGTCGTTGAGCCGGGCGATGAGTGCCTCCGAGTCCGCCTCTGACAGGCCCGGAATACCATAGGCATGGCGCCCGACGGCCAGCGCCTTGCGCCCGGTTTCCGGATGGATCTTCACCAGCGGCCGCAGCGGCACCTCGCCCACATTCAGGCCATAGCCGATATATTCGCTGTTTTCCTTCTTGGTCTCCTCCCCCACGGCCCGCTGGCTGTATTCGAGGGAGTGAAAGGCCGAAAGCGTGCTGATCTGCGCCTTCGTCTCGTCATCCAGCGCATCATAGGCATCGCGCATATCGGCAAAGGCGGTATCGCCCTGCCGCTTCGGCACGACATGGGCGCTGAACACCGCGCCCTTCGCCTGCACCGGCATATAGGTGCTGTCCTGGTGCCAGTGCATATTGCCGCGGATGATCTTCATCATGTCATCGTCCGGCGCATCGCGGAGGCTGCCGTCCGGCTTGACATTGCTGATCTCGACGGCCTTCAGCTCCTCGATCAGATCGCCAAAGCGCCGGGCAAAGGCCACCTGCTCGGATTTTCCGAGCCCCTGCTCCGGAAAGATCAGCAGGCCATAGGTCAGCCAGGCCTGATAGAGATCGTCAAAGGTCGCCGCATCGAGAGTGCGCAGATCAATCTCCCGCACCACCGCGCCGAAGCTTTTATCCAGCGGCTCGACCGTAAAGCCGCCAACGGACCGAAGGGTTTCTCCCATTTTCTTCTCCTTTTTGCGAAGAAGTGTAGCGCCTGTCGCCGCCTTTCGGCAAGTGCCGTGAGATATATTACAGCGAAGCCCCCCAACTTTTCATTTTAGCTTTCTTCACCAAAGCACGTTGAAATCAAATGCGCTTCACTAATTTACTAAATTTGTGAACTTCTACCACTTAGTATAATTCACTACGATAAATTCTCCCTTTAGTTATAATGTAATATAAAAATACTGAATGGGGTGAATACAATGTCTCAAGCTCTAAGAAAATTTGAAAGAAATTTCGGTGAAGTTTCCGGTCTTCTCGAAGCGTATGAAATTGTTCGGGAAGCCCAAGGCAATAACAATCAACGAGGAAGAGTTGCTCTAGGGCACATCACAAAAAGTGCCGTAGTAATTTTATGTTCCGCTTGGCAAGTGTATATTGAGGACATAATCAGAGAATCTACTATCTTTATTTGTCAAAGGTGCAGTTCGCTTTCAGATGAACGCTTAAGTCATTTATCTGTATATCTTAATAACCATTTGAAATCTGCATTTGCTTCCAATAATGCAAAGCTCTCTGACAAAGCGATGAGTTTAATAGAAAATGATTGGGTAAAAAATGTGAAAGGCTTGGTTGATGAAGAGTTAGTGAAATTCAATACCCCGAAGTCACCGCAGGTTGAAAAAATTTTCTCAAATATAGCTGGTGTCTCGAAAAATGAATTTCCATGGATTCGTGGCAATTGTTGGGACTATTTGAGTAATGAAGGAAGGTCGAATGGAATATTTATTGACGATCTTGTATCGCGCCGAGGAGGTATTGCGCACGGTGATGGTAATATTCCCGATGTACGGAAACATGAAATCGACGACTATTCGGAACTAACAAAACGACAAATAATAGCGATCGATAATTGGCTATATAATTCAATTAATGAAAAATACGGACGCAGGCCATGGAAAGTTCAAACATGCAGATTCAAAGATAGAAGACTAGAACCGCACAATCGAGTACTGCGATCATTCCAAACAAGATATAATGATAATTTAAGAAGCAATGTTGAATAACAGAAATGACCAAACTCGACCGCACAATCAGCATAGCCCCGATGATGGACTGGACGGATCGGCATGACCGGTATTTTCTGCGCCTGATTTCCTCGCGTGCGCTGCTCTATACGGAGATGGTGACGACGGGGGCGATTATCCATGGCGATACGGACCGCTTTCTGCGCTTTGATCCGGCGGAGCAGCCGCTTGCCCTGCAGCTCGGCGGGAGTGAGCCGGAGGCGCTGGCCAAATGTTCGGAAATCGCGGAAGGCTATGGCTATCAGGAGATCAATCTCAATGTCGGCTGCCCGTCCGATCGGGTGCAGAACGGCCGCTTCGGTGCCTGCCTGATGGCGGAGCCGGAGACGGTGGCGGCCTGCGTCGCGGCGATGCAGGGGGCGACTTCCCTCCCCGTCACGGTGAAAACGCGCATCGGCATCGACGATCTCGACAGCTATGACTATTTCAAGGGCTTTATCGAGCGGGTGGCGGAGACGGGCATCAAAACCTTCATCATCCATGCCCGCAAGGCCTGGCTCACGGGCCTGAGCCCGAAGGAGAACCGCACCATCCCGCCGCTCGATTATGACCGCGTCTACCGGTTGAAGCAGGACATGCCGGAGCTGGAGATCATCCTCAATGGCGGGATTTCGAGCCATGAGGAGATTGACGCCCATCTTCAGCAGGTGGATGGCGTGATGATCGGGCGCGAGGCCTATCAGAACCCCTATTTTCTCGCCGAGATCGACCGGCGCTACTATGGCGTGGAGGATGACACGCCGGAGCGGCGCGAGGTGATCGATCAGATGCTCCCTTATGTCGCGCGGGAAATGGCGGCGGGCGTGCCGCTCAACTCGATCACGCGGCATATGCTCGGCCTCTTTCAAGGACGGCCCGGCGCCCGCGCCTGGCGGCGTCATCTCTCCGAGAACGCGCATAAAAAGGGCGCCGATATCAATGTCCTGACCGAGGCGGCCACCAGGACCCGCTAACGGCCAAATTCCGCCCCTCAAACGGTTTCTTAACCCACCCCGTCACATAATCGACCCGCAGACGTCTTTCTGCAATGGACGACGCGGTTATGCGATTTGTGAGTGTATCTAGGAAAAAACCATCCCAAAGCCCCTGGGCAAAGGCCGAGCGGCGGCGCAAATCTGTCTTCAAACAGCCGATAGATTTTTCACGTGAAAGACACAAGCGGCGCCGGAAGCCCGTCTCTCCCTTCGCGCTTGTGGCCGCCCTCAGCGTGATCGCGGGTGTCGTCATCGCCACCCTCCCCTCAGATATGAGCGGCATGGCCCCTTCCCGCCCCGTCGTTGCACATGAGGAGAGCGGCAACGGCCTTGTCGGCCCCGCCCGGATCATCGATGGCGATACGCTGGATATAAAGGGAACGCGCGTGCGGCTTGTCGGGATCGATGCGCCGGAGAGGGACCAGAGCTGCTTCGCCGGGGATGGCAGCTCCTATCCTTGCGGGGCGCGCGCAAAATCCCACCTCGCGGCGCTTGCGGGCCCTGCCACCCTCCGCTGCGAGGGCACGGAACAGGATATATATCACCGACTGCTGGCGACCTGCTTCGCCGGAGAGGTCAATCTCAATGCCGAGATGGTGCGCGCGGGTTGGGCCGTCGCCTTCCGCCGCTATAGCGAGCGCTACCTGCCCGAGGAACGGACCGCCAAGGCGGAGGGCGCCGGGCTCTGGCAGGGAAATTTCCGGATGCCCTGGACCTGGCGGCAGGATCAGCGCACCGCCTCGGTTGTGCGCCGCGACTGCAATATCAAGGGCAATATCAGCAAAAACGGCAAAATCTACCATCTGCCGGGCAGCCGCTGGTATGACGACACGCAGATCAACGAAAAGCGGGGGGAGCGCTGGTTCTGCTCAGAGAGCGACGCCCTCGCCGCGGGCTGGCGCAGCCCGCAGCATGACTAGATCAGCCGCCGCCTTTTTTCTTCATTCCCATGCCGGACCCCGTTCCCATGCCGGAATCCATGCCCTTGCCGGGCCCCATGCCTGACCCCATGCCCTTGCCCATCGGCGGGTTTTCGGGGAGCGTGACGCCGCGTTCCTTCGCGCGGGCCTGCATCTGCGTGTGATGCTCCATGCGGATCTGCTCGCGTTCCTGATCGGACTTGGCGTTCATCATCTGGTTGCGGTATTCCATCCGCTCCTGTTCCGTCATCATCTGACTGCCGTAGATCGGCTCGTCCTTCTGCTGGGCCTGCGCGGTCCCGACGGGGCCGCCCAGCAACCCGAGCGAGAGCGCGAGGACGGCGGCAGCCATCGTGATTTTTCTTGTGAAAGTCATTGTCGCACTCCTTCGTTGCCAAGCCTGAAATCTAGACTTCCCGCCGGCGGGGCGCCATGATCCTGATCAAAAAAAGGGCGGCGGAATATTGCCATCCCGCCGCCCCTTTAATAAAAGCGATTGTCGATCAGTCTTTCTTCAACCGCGCATCGAGGCTGTAGGCGCCGGCGCCGTTCGCGACAAGGAACAACAGGCCGCCCGCGATCGCGATATTCTTCATGAACAGGATCATCTGCATCTGCTCGGCGGGCTGGTAATGGAATATCAGCGCCGAAACGAGGCAGAAACCAGCAAGCAGAAAGGCCACGATCCGCGTCTGCCAGCCGGCGAGAATGGCAAGTCCGCCGCCAAGCTCGACCAAAATAACCAGCGGCAGCAGGATGCCCGGCACACCCACAGACTCCATATAGCCGGCCGTGCCGCTATAGCCGGTGATCTTGCTGATTCCTGCCGGGACAAACAGGATCGCGATAAATATCCGACCCGCAAGGTCAAATAAGGGGTTCAATTTTTCTAACATCGACATCAACTCCATCCTACATCAAGCGTTATTTGCCGAATATATGTCTGCTTTTTAGAATATAAATTGAATAATTTCGGCATATAATGTCTAATTATTAGACATGTTAAAAGCGACCCTCACACAATGGCAGATTTTCAACGCCGTCATCGATCACGGCGGGTATCTTCAGGCGGCCGAAAAGCTGAACCGCAGCCATTCCTCCCTCCATCACGCGGTGCAAAAACTGCAGGACCAGCTCGGGATGCAGCTTGTCACCGTCGCGGGAAAGCAGGTCCGCCTCACCCCGATCGGGGAGGTCATGCGGCGGCGCTCCCTGCAATTGATTGAGGATGCGAAGGATCTGGAACGGCTTGCCGAAACGGCGCTGCAGGGCTGGGAAACCGAAATCAGGGTGGCGGTCGAGGGTATCTACCCCAAAGACCGCCTAATCGAGGTTCTTCGGGAATTTCACGAACAGGGGCACGGGACACGGCTCAAGATCGAAAATGTCTTTCTCAACGGCGCGGTGGAGGCGATCCGGACGGCTGCGGCAGACATGGTCGTCAGTCCGATCGTTCCCTCCGGCTTCCTTGGCACCCCGTTGATGCGGGTGCCGCTCAGCCCCTTCGCCGGGAAGGATCACCCGCTGATTGCCCAGAACAGCCCGATCGAGACGGGCGAATTGCAGCGGCATCTGCAGATTGTCATCAGTGACGGGACCAAAACGGAATTGCCCATCACCGTCGGCTGGCTGAAATCGGAGCAGCGCTGGACCGTCAGCGGGTTTCACCAGGCGCGCGACATCCTGCTCTCCGGTATCGGGTTCTGCTGGTTGCCCGCGCATCTGTTTCAGGAGGATATTGACGGCGGCAATCTCTGCCGTCTCGATACCCGCGACAAGCTGGAGGCGCTGATACCGCTCAGCCTCGTCATCCCGGCGCCGGAGAAACTCGGCCCCGCCGGGCGACTCCTCGCCGATCTGTTCCGGAAAAGAGCGGTGACGACCCCCTAACGCGCCTGGGCGTGATATTCCTCATTCGGCATCATGTCGATGGCGGCGGACATGCGGTTGCTCATGTTGAAGAAGGCCGCCGTCGCGGAGATGTCCCAGATATCCCGGTCGGTCCAGCCCGCATCGCGGAGCGCCTGGCGGTCGCTTTCCTCGATCTCGTTGGGCGTTTTCGTCAGCTTATAGGCGAAATCGAGCATGGCGCGCTGGTTCGCGGGCAACTCCGCCGCGCGGTAGTTCATCACCATCAGCTCGCCGAGGATCGGATCGCCCGACAGTTCCCGCACCGCCGCGCCATGGGCGGTCAGGCAATAGTAGCAATGATTGACGGAGGAGACGACGACCGCGATCATTTCCCGCTCCAGCTTGGAGAGGCCGGAGTTGCCCAGCATCAGATCGCCATACATATCCGAAAAGGCGCGCAGCTTCACCGCATCGAAGCTGTAGGAGGCGAGCACATTCGGCACCATGCCGAGTTTTTCATCGCAAAGCGCAAAATATTTCTGCGTTCCCGCATCCAGTTCCTCACGGGCCGGAACCGGAACCCCCTTCAGGGCATGAACATATTTGGGCTGGTGGGACATGGCGCTCTCCTCTGGTTGCTTTTGTTTTTATATCTTAGCCGTTCTGGCCGCGGTGACGCAAAAGATGATCGGCGAGCACGCAGGCCATCATCGCCTCCCCCACGGGCACGGCGCGAATGCCGACGCAGGGGTCATGGCGGCCCTTGGTCTGGATTTCGGTCTCGTTCCCCGCGATATCGATGGTATCGCGCGGCTTCAGGATGGAGGATGTGGGCTTTACGGCGAAGCGAACAATAATATCCTGCCCGGATGAAATACCGCCCAGAATCCCGCCTGCATGGTTGCTCAGGAACCGGGGAAAGCCCTGATTGCCGGCGCGCATCTCGTCCGCGTTCGTCTCGCCGGTGAGCGCGGCGGCGGAGAAGCCGTCGCCGATTTCCACTCCCTTCACCGCATTGATCGTCATCATCGCCATGGCGAGATCGGAATCGAGCTTGCCATAGACCGGAGCGCCGAGCCCGGCGGGCACGCCGGAGGCCACGACCTCGATAATCGCGCCGACGGAGGAACCGGCTTTGCGGATCGCATCGAGATAGACCGTCCATTCCTCGACAATGCCGGGATCGGGCGACCAGAAGGGGTTGTTGTCAATTTCGGAAAAATCGGCGCGGGAACGGTCGATCGCCTTGTCGCCGATCTGGATGAGATAGCCCTTGATGGACACCCCCTCGCCCAGCACCTTGCGCGCAATCCCGCCCGCCGCGACGCGCGCCGCCGTTTCGCGCGCACTCGACCGGCCGCCGCCGCGATAATCGCGGATGCCGTATTTCGTCTGGTAGGTGAAATCCGCATGGCCCGGACGGAACTTGTCCTTGATGTCACCATAGTCCTTGGACCTCTGGTCGACATTCTCGATCATCAGGCTGATCGGCGTGCCGGTGGTTTTCCCCTCGAACACGCCGGAGAGGATTTTGACCTGGTCGGGCTCTTTGCGCTGGGTCGTAAAGCGCGACTGGCCGGGCTTGCGCCGGTCCATCCAGTGCTGAAGCTCCTCCTCGCTCACCTCGATCAACGGCGGGCAGCCGTCGATCACGCAGCCGAGCGCGGGGCCGTGGCTTTCCCCCCAGGTTGTCACCCGGAACAGGTGGCCGAAACTATTGTGGGACATAGGGTCTTCCGCCTAAAGCTTGCTTACTTGGTGATGTCGGGCGCGTCTTCCGCCTTCATGCCGACAACATGATACCCGGCATCCACATGATGGGTTTCCCCGGACACACCGGCGCCGAGATCGCTGAGCAGATAGAGCGCCGATCCGCCGACATCGTCAATGGTGACGTTGCGCTTCAAGGGTGAATGATATTCATTCCATTTCAGGATATAGCGGAAATCGCCGATCCCGCTCGCCGCCAGGGTCTTGATCGGCCCGGCCGACAGCGCGTTCACGCGGATATTCCGTTTGCCCATCTCCACCGCGAGATAGCGGGTCGCCGCCTCCAGCCCCGCCTTGGCGACGCCCATGACATTGTAATGGGGAATCACCCGCTCCGCCCCGTAATAGGTGAGCGTGACCATGCTGCCGCCATCGGTCATCAGATCCGCCGCGCGCTTGGCCAGCGTGATGAAGGAGAAGCAGGAAATCTCCATCGTCATGTTGAAATTATCGCGGGTGGTGTCGGAGAAATTGCCGCGCAATTGCGTCTTGTCGGAGAAGCCGATGGCATGGACGAAAAAGTCGATCTTGCCCCATTTTTCCTTGAGCGCCGCGAACACCGCGTCCATGGACGCGTCGTTGGTGACATCGCATTCCAGAACCGTGTCCGATCCGAGACTTTCCGCCAGTGGTATAACCCGTTTTCCGAGCGCTTCGCCCTGGTAGGTAAATGCGATCTCCGCGCCATGTTCATGTAGCGCCTGTGCAATTCCCCACGCCAGCGAATGATTATTGGCGACCCCCATGATCAGGCCCTTTTTGCCAGCCATCAAACCCTTGTGCTGCGTCATCCGCATCCCCTCGTTACCATCTACGAAACCAATTGTTCTATCTTTTTATCGCGCTTGGAGGGGGCAGTCAAAAGACTTATTCGCGCCCGGTCCCGCCGATGGGCGTCGCGGATCAGTCGGCCTTCAGCTTGGAGCGGGCATCATAGGCGTGTTTTTCCGCCCATTTCTCCACCCAGTCCTGCAGTTCCTTGTCTTGCTTGTCCGGCAGCACGACCTTCAGCTTCACCAGCTGGTCGCCCCGCGCGCCCTTGCCGGACCCGGCGATCCCCTTGCCCTTGAGGCGGAGCGTCGTGCCGGTATTCGAACCCTGCGGCACCTTCAAATTCACCGTGCCGTCCACCGTCGGCACCTTGACCGTCGCGCCGAGTACGGCCTCGGGCAGGCTGATCGGCAGTTCGATCAGGACATTCTGCCCCTCGCGGCGGAAGAAGCTGTGCGGCTTGACGGTGACATTGATCAGGATATCGCCGTTCGGCCCGCCGGCGATGCCCGGCTCGCCCTGGCCGCGCAGGCGGATCTGCTGACCGTCGGTGACGCCCGCCGGGATCGCCACGTCGAGCGTGCGTCCGCCATCGCCCATGGTCAGTCGCCGCTTGTCGCCAAGGGCGGCCTGCATGAAATCGATCTCGATCGCGAATTTGCGGTCGCGTCCCTTTTCGGGAACCCGGCCGCGAAAGCCGCCACCCCGGAAATTGCCAAAAATCTCGGAAAAGATATCCTCCGCGCCGCCGAACCCGGCGGAGGCCGAGGCGCGCTGGCCGCGAAAGCCGGCCATTTTCTCCTGGCCATGCTCGTCAATCTCGCCCCGGTCATAGCGCGCGCGCAGTTTTTCATCACCGAGGATATGATAGGCGGCGGAGATTTCCTTGAATTTCTCCTCCACCTTCGTATCGCCGGGATTGGCGTCCGGATGATGCTTTTTCGCGAGCTTGCGATAGGCGGATTTAATCTCCTGCTGGCTCGCGCCCTTCGAAATTCCAAGAATATCGTATAAATTCTTCATTCGTTGTCATGCCGGGCGCCAACGCGCCCTCACCAAATGCCAAAAATACCCAGAAACCAATATATAAAACTTTTGTCTTAGGATTTAACTAATTCACGCGTTCAATCTGTCTTTTTTCAAGATAAGTCAGGGTTTGCTGGAGATCGGCAAGGGCGGCCGCGGCCTCGGCGGAGCCGTTGGCCTTCGCCTTGTCCCACCAGTAATAGGCCCGCACCCGGTCGACGGGAACCGCAACGCCCGCGTTAAACAGCCCGCCAAGGCGGTATTGCGCCTCCGCATTGCCCGCTTCGGCCAGCTGCGCCCAGATGCTGAGCGATTGCTGATACTGCTTGAGCGTATAGGCAAGATCCGCCATTTCCAGCTTCTCCGCCGTCGAGAGGCCGGTTCCCGGCGGCAGGCCGGTCGCCCCTGAGAGAGAGGCCGTCTCGGTCTTCGGCTCGGGCGGCGGGACCGGCGCGCTTGCCACCTTTTTCACGGGCACGGCGACGACCTCCGGTTTGGCCGCCGCTTGCGGCTTGGGAACGATTACCGGGGCGCTCGCGGCCTCAGACTTGCCCCCATCCGCCGGGGCAATGACCGGCTCGGCTTTCGCGACCGCGACCGTGTCCGCCGGTTTTTTCGCGGCAGCCGCCATCTCTTTCGCGGTATCTTTCCCGCTGTCTTTCGCCGGTGCCGCCGTCGCCGCCGCAGCGGTATCCGCCGGCGGTGTTTCTGTCGCCGGCGCGGTAGAGGCGGCGGCCGTATCCTTGGCGTCCGGCGACATGATCAGGGAACGGAGCGCCTCGTAAAATCCTTTTTTCTGAACGCCCTGGCTCGGCTCAGCGGCGACGGTCTCAACCGTTTTCGCCTCCTCGGCGTCAGGCGCTTTCTCTGCGGCTGGCGCCTCTGCTTTTGCCGCCGTCTCCGCGGTCGCGGGGTCACTCGCCGTCTCCGGCGTCTTGCCAGCGGTCGTCTCGCTCTCCTCGTCCACCGCCGCAGCGATCAGCGGGCCGCCGGTGCCGGGCGCGGCATCCTCCGCGACATCCTTTACGTCATCGCCCTTTTTGTTCTTGAGCGCCGCCGCGAGCTCCATCGCCTTCTTCTGCGCCGCCGGATGTCCAGATTTCGCGGCGATCACGAACCAGCCGAGCGCCCGCTCCTCGTCCTTTTTCACGCCAAGCCCGTTTTCGAGCAGCAGCGCGAGATTATACTGGGAGACGACATGCCCCTGCTGGGCGGCGCGGGCGAACCAGCTGGCGGCCTGGGCATAGTCCTGATCGACCCCCTCGCCCGCCAGATACATGCCCGCGACATTGGCCTGCGCCCGGTCGAAACCGAGGGTCGCCGCGCGCTTGTACCAGGTCATCGCCTTGTTGTAGTCCTGCTCGACGCCGAGGCCGCGGCGGTACATATGGCCGATATTGCGCATCGCCGCCGGATCATTGGCCTGAGCGAGCGGCAGCCATTCATTGAAGGCGGTCTTGTAGTCGCCGGCCTCATAGGCGGCGACCCCGTCGTTGAAACCGGCCCAAGCGGGATTAATCATCGCGGCCGAGGCCAGCAACGCTGCCGCCAGGGCCGCTGTGAGTATCTTATTTCGTTTCATTGACGCTGTTGTCCGGCCCTTGGCGTCCATCGCTTGAACAGACAGGCCGATTTCCACCCCTTAATTCATGATCTGCCAGGAGCCGTCGGCCTGACGGCAGGCGGTGCCATAGCCTTTTTCAAGCTTGCCGCCGATTTCGATGGTCTGCTGGAATTCCCGGCAATAGCGGCCATCCGTATGGTTGCCGTCGCGTACCGGGGTGATCGTGCCGGAATTGCCGCTCTGCGGGTTATTCCAGGCGATCGTCTGGCCGATCGGCGCGGTCGTCGCCTGCTTTTCGGCGCGGTCGATCTGCGCCCGGTCCGCCGCATCCAGCGTCTTGCCGACCTCGCTGCCGACCATCGCACCGGCGAGCGTCCCCACGCCAACGGCGACAAGCCGTCCCGTGCCCTTGCCGAACATCGAGCCCAGCAGTGCGCCGCCGATACCGCCGATAATGGCGCCTCCGGTTGTTTTCGGGTTGTTCTGCGCATCCGCGCAGCCCGCAAGCGCCAGCGCGCCCGCCATCGTCACCACCATCATCATTCTCGATTTCTGCATGTTCTCAATCCTTGTCATCGCAATTTCTACCCCTGACAACCTGCCGGGACCTTATCTTCTCATACTATATAGGGTCCGTTCGCAGATTAATAGCGACAGGCACATCACAAATAATTTCAGATACCTATCTTAGTTTATACGGGACCGGTCGACAATTCCGTCGCGGCGGATTAAGTTTGGCAACCAATTGCGGCAAAGCAGTGACATATGACGAGTAACCGAAAATGACTGTGAAAAACTTCACCGACCTTCTGGCCGAATTCCGCGCTTGGATGGCGGAAGCGGAAAAAAGCGAGCCCAACGATCCGACGGCCATGGCATTGGCGACGGCCGACAAGGATGGCCAGCCCTCGGTGCGCATGGTGCTGCTGAAGGCCGCCGATGAGCGGGGCTTCGTCTTTTACACGAATTTCGGCAGCCAGAAAGGGCAGGAACTCCTTGAAAATCCGAAGGCGGCGCTCTGTTTTCACTGGAAAAGCCTACGCCGGCAGATCCGCGTCCAGGGCACCGTCGAGAAAGTCACCGATGCCGAGGCCGACGCCTATTTCAACAGCCGCCCGCGCGACAGCCGCATCGGCGCCTGGGCGAGCCAGCAGTCGCGCCCGATGGAAGGGCGATTCAAGCTGGAGGCGGAGGTTGCGAAATATGCCGCGAAATATGCCCTCGGTGATATTCCCCGGCCCGACTACTGGTCCGGCTTTCGCATCCTGCCCGAGCGGATGGAATTCTGGCGCGACCGGCCCTTCCGCCTGCATGAGCGGCGGCATTATGAGAAAACCGACAGCGGTTGGACAGAGAGCATTCTTTTCCCCTAAGATGGCGAAAGAGCCGCGCGCGCCGCGCCGCCGGAGCCGAAAAGCAGGTGATGTTTCGTGACAGCCGACCCGGATAAAGTATTTCAGCAAAATGGCAATGACGGCAATGCCCGCCTGATGCGCTCGGCCACCTATGCGGCGGTCGGCGTTGCGTTGATCCTGATCGCCATCAAGCTGTTCGCCTATTTCGCCACCAATTCGGTGGCGATGCTCTCGACCCTCGTCGATTCCCTGCTTGATCTCGTTGCCTCCTTCATCAATCTTGTCGCCGTGCGTCATTCCCTGGTGCCCGCCGACCGCGATCACCGCTTCGGCCATGGCAAGGCGGAGGCGCTGGCCGGGCTGTTCCAGTCGGCGATTATTACCGGATCCTCGGTCTTCCTGCTGTTCCAGGCGGGCGAGCGATTGCTCAATCCCAAGCCGCTGGCAGCGGAAAGCATCGGCATCATCGTCATGGTGGTGTCCATCGGCCTCACCATCGGCCTCGTCGTCTATCAGCGCTTCGTCATCCGGCGGACCCGCTCCGTCGCCATTTCCGCCGATTCCCTGCATTATGTCGGCGATGTGCTGATCAATGGCGGCGTCATCGCCGCGCTGATCCTCAGCAGCTATTTCCAGTGGCATTACGCCGACGGGGTTTTCGGCATCCTGATCGCCCTCGTCCTGATCTACAGCGCCTGGCAGATCATGCGCGCCTCCTTCGCCGACCTGATGGACGAGGAGCTGGGCGACGAGGACCGCGAGACGATCAAGGCGATCGTCCTCAAGCAGCCGGGCGTCCTCGGCATCCATGATTTGCGCACGCGCCGCTCCGGCCAGCAGGTCTTCATGCAGATGCATATCGACATGGACGGACGCATTTCCCTGCGCGATGCCCATACCATCTCGGACGCCGTCGAGGCGCGGCTGATGGCCGAATATCCGGAAGCCGAGCCGATCATCCATCAGGACCCGATCTTCGTGGAGAACGAGGCGGAGAACCGGTCGGGCGACGACTGACGCGGCATTGGACATAAACCTTTATATGCCAGTGCGTTAATGTTACATTTAAAAGAAAATTCGCAGGCAGAGGTATTCCATGCATTTTAAAAACATTCTTGTTCCCCTTTCCGGCGCGGCCAATGACAGCGATGCCGCGGCGCTGGAAAGCGCGTTTAATCTGGCGACCCGCTTCGGCGCCCATGTGAATGCGCTGCATATCAAGATCGACCCGCGCTCGGCCGCCGCCTTCGTCGGCGAGGGCATGACGTCAACGATGATCGAGAGCGTCATCGAGATGGCGGAAAAGGACGGCGAGGAACGCCGCACCCGCGCCCGCACCCTGTTCAAGGAAATGTCGGGGCGCATGGGGGTGCCGGTGATCACCGATATCACCGATCGCAAGGACGATAAAGGACCGTCCACGCGCTTCGTTGAGAAGCAAGGAAATAGCGAAGATACCTTGCATAGTTACGGGCGCTTGTTCGACCTGATTATCATCTGCAAGCAGGACGGCGAGGAGCAGATCAACAACTCGCTGCTGATCAATACCGCACTCCGCGAGACGGGGCGGCCGGTGCTGCTGCTCGACAAGCCGCTCGCCAAGGATGTCGGCAAGCGGGTGGCCTTCGCCTGGAACGGCTCCGTGGAATCGGCGCGCGCCCTCTCCTATTCGCTGCCCTTCCTGCAGACGGCCGAAAAGGTCATGCTGATCTCCGCGGTCGATGACCTCGATGAGGATATTCACCCGCTTGCGGTACAGCGCTATCTGACCATGTACGGGGTGCATGCGGACCGCTGCGAGATTACCGGATCGAGCGGTAAATCAACGGCCGAATCGATCCTGGCGGCGGCGGCGAAAAGCGAGTCGGACCTGCTGGTGATGGGCGCCTATACGCGGAGCCGGTTGCGCCGCCTGTTTTTCGGCGCGGTGACGGAGGAAGTGCTGAACAACTGCCCGATCCCGGTCTTTATGGCGCATTGAGCGCGCGCGAGGGTAACGCGGCCGGTGCGAACCGCCGTTCACATCAACGAGAGCGCCGTCACATTGCGACCATTTGTCCCTTGTCAGGCGCGCCGTCGAAGCGGTATTAGGGTTTCATCAGTCGAGTGACACGAATTGAGGTTGAACGCGGCCCATGGATTACGAAAGCATGTTCGAGCAGGCGATCGCCGCTCTGAAACAGGAGAAGCGGTATCGCGTCTTCACCGAACTTGGCCGCCACGCCGGTAACTTCCCCAAAGCCACCCGCCATCTCGAAGACGGCAGCACGCAGGATATCACCATCTGGTGCTCCAACGACTATCTCGGCATGGGCCAGCATCCGGATGTGCTGCAGGCCATCAAGGAGGCCACCGATACCTACGGCGCGGGCGCGGGCGGAACGCGCAATATCTCCGGCAACACGCGGATGATCTGCGAACTTGAGCGCGAGCTGGCCGACCTTCACCAGACGGAGGCGGCGCTCGTCTTCACCTCGGGCTTTGTGTCCAACGACGCGACCCTTTCCACCCTCGGCAAGCTGCTGCCCGGCTGCGTGATCCTCTCCGATGAGCTCAACCATGCCTCGATGATCGACGGTGTCCGCCATTCGGGCTGCGAGAAGCGGATTTTCCGCCATAACGACGCGCGCGACCTCGAGGACAAGCTGAAAACCATCGCCCCCGACCGGCCGAAGGTGATCGCCTTTGAATCGGTCTATTCCATGGATGGCGATATCTCGCCGATCAAGGAATTCTGCGATCTCGCCGATAAATACAACGCCATGACCTATCTTGACGAAGTGCATGCGGTCGGCCTCTACGGCCCGCGCGGCGGCGGCGTGGCGGAGCGCGAGGGGCTGATGCACCGGATCGACATCATCGAGGGCACGCTTGGCAAGGCGTTCGGCGTGGTCGGCGGCTTTATCACGGCGAAGCAGTGCATTGTCGATGCCATCCGCTCCTACGCCTCGGGCTTTATCTTTACCACCACCCTCTCCCCGGTGATGAGCGCCGGCGCGCTTGCCAGCGTCCGCCATCTCAAGAACAGCCAGGTTGAGCGGGATTGCCATCAGGAACGCGCCGCCACGTTGAAACGGCTGCTCGCGGAGGCGGGTCTACCCGTCCTCCCCTCGGTCACCCATATCGTGCCGCTGATGGTCTATGATGCGGAGCTGTGCAAGCAGGCGAGCGATATGCTGCTCGATGATTACGGCCTCTATATCCAGCCGATCAATTATCCGACGGTGCCGCGCGGTCTGGAACGCCTGCGCATCACGCCGACGCCGTTCCATGACGATGCGATGATGGCCGAGTTGACGAGCGCGCTCAAGGATGTCTGGCTCCGCCTGGAATTGCGTCAGGCCGCCTGATCAGACAAAGAAGTCGGGGAGAAGGTCCCCCTCCTCCACGCCTTCAAAACGGTATTTCGAAAAATCCGTTACCCCGGCTTCTTTCAATATCTCGTCATCGATACAGAAATTGCCGGTGAATTCCCGGGACGGCTTGGTCAGGATGACATGCGCCGCATCGGACATGATCGTATCCTTGCGGCATCTGTTCCGCACCTGCGGTCCGCCGATCAGGTCCATCGCCGCCGTCGCGATTGCCGTGCGCGGCCAGAGCGCGTTGAAGGCAATCCCCGCTTTTTTGAATTCCTCCGCCATGCCGAGCACGCAGAGGCTCATGCCGTATTTCGCCATGCTGTAGGCGACATGCGGCGCGAACCAGTGGGCCTCGAAATTAAGCGGCGGCGACAGGTTGAGAACATGCGGGTTCTCGGCCTTTTTGAGATAGGGAATCGCCTTCTGCGAACAGAGGAAGGTGCCGCGAATATTGATCTGATGCATCAGGTCATAGCGCTTCATCGGCGTTTCCAGCGTGCCGGTGAGGCTGATGGCGGAGGCATTGTTGACCAGGATATCGATGCCGCCGAAAGTCTCCGCCGCCTGTTTCATCGCCGCCTCGACCATTTCCTCCTCGCGCACATCGACAACGATGGGAAGCGCCTTGCCGCCCGCCGCCTCGATCGCCTCGGCGGCGCTGTAGATCGTGCCTTTCAGCTTGGCATGCGGCTCCGCCGTCTTGGCGGCGATGACGACATTCGCGCCGTCCATGGCCGCCCGCTTGCCGATGGCGAGGCCGATCCCCCGGCTCGCACCGGTGATGAAGAGTGTCTTGCCCTTGAGATCCGCCATCGCTGTTCCTCCCTTTGTGTCAGTTGCCTTGATAGTCGGGTTTGCGCTTTTCCTTGAAAGCCGTCACGCCCTCGACCCAGTCGTTGCTGGCCGCGCAGGCCGCGAAATTCTGCGCCTCCAGCGAGAGCTGCGCCTCCAGACTGTTGTTGAGCGAGGCGTTCAGGAGCTGCTTCGTCCGGCCGAGCGCGACCGTCGGGCCATTCGCCAGCCTTTTTGCGAGTTTCGCCGTCTCCGCCTCCAGCTCGCCCGTCGGCACCACGAAATTGATGAGGCCGAGATCCTTCGCCTCCGCCGCCTTGATCCGGTCCCCCAGCATGGCAATCTCCATCGCCTTTTTCAAGCCGACAATGCGCGGCAGCGTATAGGTGCCCGAGCCGTCCGGCGTCGTCCCGATGCCGATATAGGCCAGCGTGATAAAGGCATCCTCCGACGCGATGACCATGTCGCAGGCCATCATCAGCGACAGGCCGAAGCCCGCCGCGCCGCCGCGCACGCTGGCAATGATCGGTTTCGGCATCCGCATCATGGTGAAAACGGTGGGATGCAGGCCATGGATGCGCCGCTCGAACGTCTGCTGACGCTCCGTCGGGGACAGCTTGGCATATTCGTTGAAGGCCTTGACGTCGCCGCCCGCCTGGAAATGCTCGCCGGCGCCCCGCACGACGACGCAGCGGATCGCGTCATCAACCTCGGCGTCGCTGAACGCCTGGAACAGCCCCTCGCGCATATCCATGCTAAGCGCGTTGCGCGCCTCCGGCCGGTTGAGGGTGATGGTCGCAATCGCGCCGTTCTTTTCATATAGAAGATCGTCTGACATCTCTTTGTTTTCCTTTTTATTTTTGTTGTTGACGTGAATCTTGTGCCGATCAGGCGACGGCCTTGCGCCGGGCGCCGGATTTGCTGAATTTCCACACCCCGTCCTCGCCCTTGACGCGGGCAAGACGCCCCTCGCCGACCAGATAATGACAATGCGCCAGCCCCTCGGCAATGCCCATGCCCTTGTCATTCTCGCCAAGCTCCCGGTCGAACAGCACCGGCAGTAGGTCGAAGGCCGACTGCGGCGATTCGCAGGCGTCAATTAACCGGTTAAGACGGTCATCATGGTGTGATTGATAGTAGTCGAGCTGGTTATGCAGCCCGAAAAAGACGTCGTTATGGGCCGGGAGAACGAAAACATCCCTCGGGAGTTTCTTAAATATTTCAATGGAATCAATAAATTTCTTCAACGGATTTGCGAAGGGCTCCGCCGGATAGACCCCGATATGCGGCGTGATCCGCGGCAGCACCTGATCGCCGGAGATCAGCACCTTCTCGGACGCACAGTAGAGGCAGGCATGTTCCGGCGAATGGCCCTTGCCGACGATCACTTGCCAGTCGCGCTTGCCGATGCGGAGAATATCGCCGTCGGCGATGCGGTTGAAGCCCATGGGTACCGGTGACATCGCCTGCCGGAAATGGTTGAAGCCGCGATCCCGCACCCGCGCCAGCATTTCTTCATCGAAGCCGATGGAGGCGTAGAAATCGAGGGCGAACTGCGGCGTTTTCTCCTGCGACTCCAGATAGAGCATGCGCCCGAAGGTCCATTCGGAGAAGGTCATGGTCAGCGGGATGTTCCATTTATAGGTCACCCAGCCCGCCTGCCCCATATGATCAGGATGAAAATGGGTGCAGATCAGCCGCGTGACCGGTTTGCCCTTGAGGTATTTGCCGTAGATTTCCCGCCAGAGCTCGCGGATCTGCGGCGTCGCCAGGCCGGAATCGACCATTGTCCAGCCGTCGTCATCTTCCAGCAGGTAGAGATTGATATAGTCAAGGCCCGGGATCGGAATGGGCATGCGCACCCAGAAGATTCCCTCTCGCAACTCAAGTGCCTCGCCATCACCGGGGCGGCCGTCGACGGGATAGGTTATTTCGCTATGGGTCATTCAGAACTCGTCCTATCGGCGGCTGGGCAGGACGCCCGCCGCTCTTGTTATACTATTTTACGTTTACGTTAACGTTAGTGTCAAATCTGCTTCCCGCTCATGCGGAAAGCAATTCTTCGTCAATCGCGAACAGGGTCTCCGGGCCTTCCGTAACGGGACCGAGGAGCGCCGTCGCCGTCGGCAGGATCTGGCCCATGAAAAACCGGGCAGTGACGATCTTCGCTTTCAGGAAGTCCGTATCCGACGCCCCGCCCTCCAGCATCGCCTTCGCCTTGAGGGCCGACTTCGCAAGAAGATGCCCGCCAACGGTGGTCGCGAACATGCGAAGATAGGGCGTCGCCCCGGCGGGCGCGGCATGGGGATCGTTCGGCGCATTGCTGTAGAGCCAGTCGGTCGCGTCTTTCAGGGCCGAGACCGCGAGGTTGAGCTGCAATGACATCGCCGCCATCTCATCCCCCGCCGCGGCCAGACCTTTCACCGTCTCCTGCATATCGGCGAACATCTGCTTCACCGGCTCCCCGCCCCGAAGGCCGAGCTTGCGGCCCACCAGATCGAGCGCCTGGATGCCGTTCGTGCCCTCGTAAATCGGCAGGATGCGGGCATCGCGGTAATATTGCCCGACGCCGGTTTCCTCGACAAAGCCCATGCCGCCATGCACCTGCACGGCGGTGGAGGCAATCTCGACACCAAGATCCGTGCACCAGGCCTTGGAGAGCGGTGTCAACAGCTCCGCCATGCCCATGGCGATCTCGCGGGTCTCCGCATCGGGGCCGTGATGCGCCCGGTCAAGGCAGGCGCCGTTCAGATAGATCAGGCAGCGCATGGCCTCGATATTCGCGCGCATGGTCATCAGCATCCGGCGCACATCCGCATGATGGATGATCGGCGTCATCTCGCCCTTGGGCATGCCCGGCGCCTGTCCCTGCCGGCGGTCGCGGGCATATTCAACGGCCTGCTGATAGGCGCGCTCGGCAACCGCAAGGCCCTGCACGCCGACGCCGAGGCGGGCGCTGTTCATCATGGTGAACATGCAGGCCATGCCCTTGTTTTCCTCGCCCAGCAGATAGCCGACGCAATTGCCGTTATCGCCATAGGACATGACCGCCGTCGGGCTCGCGTGAATACCGATCTTCTCTTCCAGCGAGACGCATTTAAGATCGTTGCGCGCGCCCAGCGTACCGTTGTCATTGACCAGATATTTCGGCACGATAAAGAGCGAGATGCCGCGCGTGCCGGCGGGCGCGCCGGGGGTGCGGGCCAGCACCAGATGGATGATATTCTCGCTCATCTCGTGATCGCCATAGGTGATGAAGATTTTCTGCCCCGAGATCCGCCAGCTGCCGTCCGCCGCGGGCTCGGCCTTGCTACGCAGCGCGCCGACATCCGATCCGGCCTGGGATTCGGTGAGGTTCATGGTCGCCGCCCATTCGCCGCTCACCAGTTTTTTAAGATATTTGTCCTGCTGCTCCTTGGTGCCATGGGCCCGGATGCTTTCGATCGCGCCCTGGGTCAGGAGCGGACAGAGCGCGAAGGAAAGATTGGCGGCGTTCCACATCTCCAGCGTCGCCATGGTGACCGCCTGCGGCAGGCCGCCGCCGTCATATTCCTCGGGCGCGGAGATGCCGTTCCAGCCGCCTTCGACGAAGCCCTGATAGGCTTCCTTCCAGCCCGGCGGCGTCGTCACCACGCCGTCCTTCACATGCGAGCCCGTAAGGTCGCCCGGCTTGTTCAGCGGCGAGAGCACATTGCCCGCGAATTTCGACGCCTCCTCCAGGATTGCATCGACGACATCCCCTTCCACATGCGCGAAGCCATCTAGCTTGGACAGGTCGTCAAGACCGGCGATATTATCGAGAACAAAGCGCATGTCTTTTACCGGCGCGCTATATTCAGCCATGGAGGAACCCCTTTCGATCTGGTTATTCTTGCCTTTTTGTGTCAGGTCACAGTAATTGTTATGACATATCCCGCGCCGGGAAAAAAGCATTTCGAAGCTTTGCGATGCGCCCGGGCGGCTTTGTTGAGGTATTCTTTCGAGAGATAATGCGGGCATATGCGGATTTTCAAGGCGGACAAGGACGGAATTGCGGCGGCGGCGGGGGAAATTCGCGCAGGCCGCCTTGTCGCCTTCGCGACCGAGACCGTCTATGGCCTTGGCGCGGATGCGACGAATGACCGCGCCGTTGCGGCGATTTACGAGGCCAAGGGCCGGCCGAGCTTCAATCCGCTGATTGTCCATGTGCCGTGCCTTGAGACGGCGCGCACCTATGTCGCGTTCAACGAGATTGCCGAGCGGCTCGCCGCGAAATTCTGGCCGGGCGCCCTCACCCTCGTGCTGCCGCGCGTGGACGACTGCCCCGTCTCGCGCCTCGCCAGCGCCGGGCTGGAGACATTGGCGATCCGCGTACCCGGGCATAAACTCGCGCTTGAGTTTCTTAAAAGCTGCGACCGGCCGCTGGCGGCGCCGAGCGCCAATCCGTCCGGCGGGATCAGCCCGACGACGGCGCCGCATGTCGTTGCCGGACTTGGCGGAAAGATCGCCGGCGTGCTGGACGGCGGCCCCTGCCCGGTCGGCGTCGAGAGCACGGTGGTCGGCTTCGCGGAAGGGGGACAGCCCGTCCTCCTGCGTCCGGGCGGCATCACCCGCGAACAACTGGAGGCCTGCGTCGGTCCCCTCCTCACCCATGAGGCGGACGGCACCAGCCCGAGCCCTGGCATGCTGCAGAGCCATTACGCGCCTGACGCGGCGGTGCGCCTCAATGCGACGAACAAGGAGCCCGGCGAGGCCTATCTCGCCTTCGGGCGCGACCATGACGCCATCGCCGATGTCAACTTGAGCCTGACCGGCGATCTGACCGAGGCGGCGGCGCTGCTTTTCTCGGCGCTGCATTTCCTTGACGAGATGAAATTCAAACGCATCGCCGTCGGCCCGATCCCGGAAGTCGGGCTCGGGCGGGCGATCAACGACCGCCTGCGGCGGGCTGCGGCCCCCCGGGAGGAGAAGGAAGCGGTAGGAACATGAATATCCTTGACGAAATGAAGGCCATTGTCGGCACCAAGCATGTCATTACCGAGGATTCCGACATGCAGGGATTCGTCGTCGAATGGCGCGACAAGTTCGTCGGCCGCGCCCGCGCCGTGGTGCAGCCGAAAACGACGGCGGAAGTCGCCGCCATCGTCAAACTCTGCGCGGAGACGAAAACCAAGCTGGTGCCGCAGGGCGGCAATACCAGCCTTGTTGGTGGATCGATCCCCTTCATGGGCGGCGACGAGATCATCCTCTCCACCGCCCGCATGAACAAGGTGCGGGAGATTGACCGGCGGAACGGCACGCTCACCGTCGATGCGGGCTGCATCCTCGCCAATCTGCAGGAGGTGGCGGAGGACAATGGCTTTATCTTCCCGCTCCGGATCGGCTCGGAAGGAAGCTGCCAGATCGGCGGCAATATCTCGACCAATGCGGGCGGTGTGCAGGTCCTGCATTACGGCAATACACGCGAGCAGGTGCTGGGCCTTGAGGTCGTGCTCCCCGACGGGCAGATCTGGGACGGGCTTACGGGGCTGCGAAAAGACAATACCGGCTATGATATCAAGCAGCTCTTTATCGGCGCGGAGGGCACGCTTGGCATCGTCACCGGCGCCGTGGTGAAAATGTATCCCAAACCAAAATACCAGCAGGTCGCGCTCGCCGCCGTGCCCTCGGTCGAGGCGGCCATCGAACTCCTCGGCCTCGCCCGCGCCATGAGCGGCGATCAGGTGACCGCGATCGAGCTTATCTCGCGCTACTGCATCGATATGGTGGTGCGTCATGTGCCGGATTTCACCGACCCGATGCCCGCCCGCTATGACTGGCATGTGCTGATCGAGCTGTCCTCGAGCGCGACGCCGGAGTTAAAAGACCTGATGGAGAGCATTCTCGCCGCGGGATATGAGCAGGACATCGTCGTCGATGCCGTGGTGCCCGCGAGCGAGGCGCAGCAGCAGCATCTCTGGCGCCTGCGCGAGGAAATCTCGGCGGCCCAAAAGCCCGAGGGCGGCAGCATCAAGCATGATATCTCGGTCCCCGTCTCGCGCTACGCCGATTTCATCCGCGAGGCCGATATTGCCGTCGGCAAGATTATCCCGACGTTCCGCACTGTCGTCTTCGGGCATATCGGCGATGGCAATGTACATTACAACCCGATGCAACCCGCCGACATGGACCGGGAGGAATATCTCTCCCATTGGGAGGAAGTGAGCCGCGCCGTCCATGATATCGCGGTCAGCATGCGCGGCTCGATCAGCGCCGAGCATGGCATCGGCCGGCTGAAGGCGGACGATCTGGTGCATTACAAGCCGGCGATCGAAATTGATCTGATGCGCCGGATCAAGAAGGCCTTCGATCCCGACGGCATCATGAATCCGGGCAAGCTCCTAAAATAGGGTCGGCTGGCCGAAACTTGAAAATCCGGGATTGCGGATAAAGGGCAGGATTTCGTCCGCGGCGACGGGCCGGGAGAAGAAGAAGCCCTGCGCCTGATGGCATTTCGCCGACCAGAGGAATTCCACCTGATCCATTGATTCCACCCCTTCGGCGAGCACCGTGAGGCCGAGGCTGCGACCGAGCGAGATCACCGTCCGGGCAATCGCAGCATCGTCGGCATTGTCGGTGAGGCCGTCGATGAAGGCCTTGTCGATCTTCAGTGACGAGACGGGCAACTGGCGGAGGTAGCTGAGCGAGGAATATCCGGTGCCGAAATCATCGATGGCGAAACTGACGCCGAGCGCGCGCAGATCGCGGAAATTGCCGAGCGTCTGCTCCGGGTTTTCCATGATCACGCTCTCCGTCACCTCAAGCTCGAGAAGCCGCGGCGGGCAGCCGGTTTCGCTCAGCGTCTTCTTGATCAGCTCGGCAAAGTCGTCATTCTGGAAGATCGACAGCGACAGATTGACCGCAACGCGCCAACCGTCCGCCCCCAGATCGAGCCATTCCTTGCGCTGGCGGCAGGCCTCGAACAGCACCCATTCGCTGATCGGCATGATCAGACCGGAGCTTTCCGCGACCGGGATGAATTCGTTGGGCGCGGTGAACTGCCCCGCCTCCCGCTGCCAGCGGATCAGCGCCTCGACACCGATGATCTCGCCGTTTTCCAGATTGACCTGCGGCTGGTAATTGAGCGAAAGATCCTTGCGCATAATCCCCGCCCGGAGCGCATTGTTCATCTCGACGCGGGCGTTGATGTCATTGGCGATCGCGCTGTTGTAGAAACAGAAATAGGTGCCGTTGCGGACCTTGAGATTGGCGAGCGCAATATTGGTGTTGCGCCAGAGCGTCGTGCCGTTGTCGGCATCGGCGGGATAGAGCGCAAGGCCGATGCGCGGGCTGATATGCGGCATGTTCTCGCGCGATGACGGGCCATGCTCGAACAGGCGGTGAATGACCTTCGGGATTTCCTTGAGCTCGCGGTTGCGCATATAGGGCAGACAGAGGCCGAACCCGTTGCCCGAGGTGCGCGCCAGCGAAATGGCATCGGGGAACAGCTGCGTCAACTGCTCGGACACGAACTGCAGCAACTCGTCGCCCGCGTCATGGCCGAGCGCGATATTAAGCTCCGGCAGATGCTCGAGCGTGAACTGCACGACGGCGAAGCGCTTCTTCATCGGTTTCGCCACCGTCTCGATATAGGACTGCACGTCGGAGCGGAATTTCGCGCGGCTATCCAGCCCGGTCAGGCTGTCGTTGAAGGCGAGGCGCTTGATCTCCTCGAACATGTCGGCATTCTCGAGACCGAGGGTGATATTCGCGCAGATCAGTTCCATCTGCCGGGTCTCGAGGAAGGTGAGCGGCGCCCGGTTTTCAAGCACGACAACGCCCTTCAGCCGGTCGTCGCGGCAGATACAGAGGATGCTGACCGCATCGGTGAACAGATTTTCGCGGGCGACCGACGCGGCCAGGATCATCTCGAACAGGTCCTCATCGACCGTCTCGGTGACGCGCCGTTTGTTCGCGGCGAGGAAGCGGCCCTTGCCCGCCGTCACGGAAAGTTCCCCGGAATGTTCATTCGGAATGGCGAAGAAGCAATCCTCGACATTCTTGCAGATGACCTGGAGCTGGGTCAGGATGGTCAGGCAGAAATCCTCGACCGAGCGCACGCCGTAAAGCTCCCGCGTGATATCGAGGATGGTCTGCAGGGACTGCTTGCTGTCCTCCTCCGAGACCAGCCGTTCGTAGGATTGCAGCGCGATGGTCAGGCTGGTGAAAAGCTTCGGCAGGTTGATCGCCGAAATGTCCCGGTAATCGCTGACGTCATAATCGAGGAACCGGTTCTGCGCCTGCCCATCCTCTGGCGTTTCGCCAAGCAATACCACGCGAACGGTGCGGTTGCCCATCTCCTCGCGGATCTTCCGGACCAGAGCAAGGCCGCTTTCGCCCTTCTCGCCCGAGACATCGACGATAAGAACCGCGATGTCGGGATTTTCCTCCAGCATCTGCGCCGCGGCCGCCGCTGTTTCGGCGATCAGGAAGACGACCGGCACATGGCCGAAAACAAAGGTATCGAGCGATCCGTAGGGATCATTATTCTTTGGAATGTTGATTGAAACCAGCAAGACTTTCCGTCTCGGTGCCGGACCGAACAGACGTGAATTTCGTGCCGCCGGCGGGACCGGCGATTTACCCTCAACGGATGTAATCATTACTCTTACACATACGCTTACTTTCCCCCAGGTCAATCATCATGAGTCAAATAGAGTTAATTCGCAAATTATTTCGACGAATTTCATAAAAAAGAAGGATAAACCCTCTATATTTAGTGGGTTTTACAGGTTATCCACACAAGGCTGACCGGTCCCCGGGGCAAAAAGCCGCCGTCCCCTCCTCTCAGGTTGACATTGAATATCGGAAAGACTAGTGCTTGCATTCCGATTTTACAGTTACCTAATATGACGCAGGCGAAAGATGATGGAAACCACCGTCAATGCATCCGGGGATTGCGCCGGGCTGACGCCCCACCCCTTGCGGTTCGATATCAGCAACGAGCTGCATGCGCGCCCATTCGAGCAGATCGTCGCGCCGCTGACGGCCACCCATTACGCGATGTTTCACGAGGAGCATCTGGAAGAGCAGGAATACCGGCATATCTGCGATCTCTGCCGCCGCTACGGCCTGCATCCGCCCGCCGAGAAGGCCAGTCATTTCTCCGCCGATTTCGGCAATTTCCGCCTGCGCTGGGAACGCCATGCGGAATTCACCACTTATACCTTCTTTCGTGCCAACCGGAAGGCGGAGCCCTTCGCCACGACCGCCTGCGCCGAGGTGCCCAAGGAATGGCTGAGCGGCCTGCCCGGCTTCCTGCTGACGGCGATAAAGGCGGAGATCCTGGCGAAGGACCAGCCGCGCCCCGAGGAGAGCGAGCTTGAGAAATATTTCGTCTCCGAAAGCCTGGTCAGCAGCCTCATCGGCGGCAACGCCGCGCAGCTCTGGACGGATTTGCGCATCGACAAGGACGGCTATAACCGCACCCTCGTCTATGACCATGGCATGACGCCGCGCAAGGCCGGGCGGGTTTTGTTGCGGATATTCGAGATCGCCGTCTACCGCAATCTCGCGCTCCTCGCCCTGCCGCTCGCCCGCGAGGTCAGCCTGAAAGTCGCGCTGATCAACAGCGAACTTGCGGACCTGACCGAGCAGTTGAGCGAGGCCGGCGACGCCGAAATGGAAGCCGCGCTGCTGCGCGATCTCACCCGCGTTTCCGCCGAGATCGAGACCCTGTCGGCGCGCACCGCCTATCGCTTCAGCGCGACGCGGGCCTATTACCCCATCGTGCTCTCGCGCATCGCCGAACTCAAGGAGATGCCGGTCGATCCCTATCAGACGGTCGCGGAATTTCTCGACCGCCGCCTCGCGCCCGCGGTCCGCACCTGTAATTCGGTGGCCGACCGGCTGGGTGACCTGTCACGGCGGGCGACGCGCTCGGCCAACCTGCTGCGCACCAAGACGGATTTCGCCCTCGCCGAACAGAGCCAGCAGCAGCTCGCCGCCATGAACCGGCGGGCGCAGCGCCAGCTCCGCCTGCAGGAAACGGTGGAGGGGCTGTCGATCGCGGCAATCAGTTATTATCTCGTCAGCCTGATCGGCTACGGCGCCGAGGCCGGGCATAATCTCGGCCTGGCGGTCAATGTCGATCTGGTGAAGGGCGCCTCGATCCCGGTGGTGATCACGGCGGTCTGGCTGGCGCTCCGGCGCTTCAAGAAACGCCTCTACCGCGACAGCTGAACCGCCGCCCTCCCTATTTCACGACCAGCTCCGGCCCCATGAAGGTTGTCGGCAGCCAGGTCGACAAGAACGGGATGTAGGTCACCATGATCAGGAACAAGAAGAGGATGCCGAGCCAGGGCAGCGCGGCCTTCACCACGCGCATGATCGGCATGCCCGCTATCCCCGAGGTCACGAACAGATTGAGCCCCACCGGGGGCGTGATCATGCCAATCTCCATATTCACCACCATGATGATGCCGAGATGGATCGGGTTGATCCCGAGCTCGATGGCGATCGGGAAGACCAGCGGCGCAACGATGACGATGAGGCCCGACGGCTCCATGAACTGCCCGCCGACAAGCAGGATGACATTGACGATGATCAGGAAGACCCACCAGTTAAACCCGGCGTCCAACATCGCGCCGGCGATCTGCTGCGGGATCTGCTCGTCGGTCAGCACATGCTTGAGGATCAGCGCGTTGGCGATGATGAACATCAGGGTGACCGTTAGCTTGCCCGCCTCGAACAGGGTGTCGCGGGTGTCCTTGTGGAAGAACACGGTGATCAGCGCCTGCGGTTTACGCCAGAGCGGGATCGGATCCTGCCCCTCCCCGCGGTGCAGCGGGCCCATGTCGCAATAGATGAAATTGGCGATCAGGAAGGCATATACGGAGGCGACGGCCGCCGCCTCGGTCGGGGTGAAGACCCCGCCGTAAATGCCGCCGAGAATGATGATGATGAGGAACAGGCCCCAGGCGGCGTCGCGGGCGGCGGCGAACACCTCGCCCCAGCCCAGCCAGTCGCCCTTCGGCAGGCCCTTGTATTTCGCGGCGATATAGATGCCGACCATCAGCATGAAGCCCGCCAGCAGGCCCGGGATGACGCCCGCCAGGAACATCCGCCCGACCGACACATCCGTCGCCGCCGCATAGACCACCATGACGATGGAGGGCGGGATCAGGATGCCGAGAGTCCCGGCGTTACAGATGATGCCGGCGGCGAAATCCTTCTTGTAGCCGACCTGGGTCATGCCGGCGATGACGATGGAGCCGATGGCGACCACGGTCGCGGGGCTGGAGCCCGAGAGGGCCGCGAACATCATGCAGGCGAACACCCCGGCGATGGCAAGGCCGCCGCTGAAATGCCCGACGATGGCGATCGAGAAACGGATGACCCGCTTCGCCACGCCGCCCGTCGACATGAAGCTGGAGGCGAGGATGAAGAAGGGGATCGCCAGCAGCGTGTAATGCCCGGCCATGGCCTCGTAGAAGGTCTGGGCAACGGAGGCGAGCGAGCTGTCGGAGAGCGTCAGCAGGAAGACGATGGAACTGAGCCCCAGCGCAATGGCGATGGGAACGCCGAGCAGCAGGAGACCGATGATAATGACGAACAGGAGGACGACTTCCATGGACTATTCCTCCCGCTTCACTTTGGCGGCGGCTTCCTCGACCGCATCCTCGGCTTCATGGCTGACGATGATAAGCATCTGCCTGCCGGTATAGACGGCCCAGGCGGCCTGCAAAAAACGATAGAACAGCAGCCCCATGCCGATTGGCAGCATTACATAGGGGATGAAACGCGGGATTTTCTCGTACCGCTCCCCGTCGTTGAACCAGTTGCTGAGGAACTGGAACATGTCCGGCATGAAGACGTCGTTGGTTTCATACCAGCCCTTGGCGAGATAATTCTCCTGGAACCCGGTCGGGAACCAGCGGCCGGTCGTCGCCGGGAGATTGGCGAAATTCGCCCAGAAATCCCATCCGCCCTTCAGCAGCAGGAAGGCATAGACAAGACAGCAGGTAACGGCGATCAGCGTGCAGGCCTTTCGCACCGGCGGCGAGAGCAGGTTGACCACCGCATCGACACCCAGATGCGCCGTCATCTTGACGCAGTAGCTGACGCCGAGAAGCACCAGCCAGGCGAACAGGATCGACGTGGTCTCCAGACCCCAGAGAATATTGGAATTGAAAACGTAGCGGGCGACGACATTGGCGAAGGTGATCAGGGTCATCAGACCCAGCATGATCGCGATCAGCGTTTCCTCCAGCCTGTCGACAAAGGTCCTCGCTTTATGTGGATTTAAACCCGACATGGCCTCCCCCCTTGCCCGGTACCGAAAAAGCAACTGGCGCGGAGGTCATCCGCGCCAGCCGTTGCCAACATCAGTTGGTCATATTGAAATTCTGCGCCTCGGCGATGTTGTCGGCGCCGACATCGGCTTCGAACTTCGCCCAGACCGGCTTCATGGCATCAACCCATTTCTGCCGCTCTTCCGGGGTCAGGGTGCGGACGACGCCACCGGCATCGATGATCGCCTGCTTGGCTTCCGCGTTGACCTTGGTCGATTCCGCATTCCGCGCTTCCGTCACTTCCTTCATGATCGTGGCGAGCTGGGTGCGGACGTCATCGGGAAGACCATCCCAGAAACCCGTCGATGTGACGACGAGATAGTCGATCACGCCATGGTTGGTTTCGGTCGTGCCGTCCTGGACTTCGAAGAATTTCTGGCCGTAGATGTTGGACCAGGTATTTTCCTGTCCGTCCACCGTGCCCTGCTGCAGGGCGCCATAGACTTCGGAGAAGGCCATTTTCTGGGGATTCGCGCCGAGGGCGTCCATCTGCGCGACGAGCACGTCAGAGGATTGCACGCGGAACTTCAGCCCCTTGGCGTCTTCCGGCAGGATCAGCGGCTTGTTGGCCGAGAACTGCTTCATGCCGTTATGCCAGAAAGCGAGCCCGAGCAGGCCGCGTTTCTTCATGCTTTCCTTCATCTTCTGGCCGGTGTCGGAATTCTGGAATCCGTCCACCGCGTCGATATCCTTGAACATGAAGGGCAGGTCGAAGATGCGGAACTGCTTGGTGAACTGCTCGAACTTCGACAGCGACGGCGCGGCCAGCTGGACGTCGCCGTTCAGCAGGGCTTCGAGAACCTTGTCGTCGTTATAAAGAGTCGAGTTCGGATAGACTTCCATGCATGCCTTGCCCTGCATCTCGTCATTCACCCGCTGCTGCAAGAGACTTGCGGCGATGCCTTTCGGATGCTTGTCGGTGTTGGTCACATGGCTGAACTTGATAACGATTTCGCCCGCATCGCACTGCGCATAGGCGGCGGTGCCGGATGCCATCAATAATGCGGTCGCAGCCGCGACCAATAATGCTTTACGCATATTTTCTATTCCTCCCGAATATTGTAGGTCTAAGAATCAAACGCGCTTTGTCAGCGTCTTATTGGCTAATATAGTCTTTGCAATTTATTCTCCACTAATTTTTTGTCTTTGCAACAAAAACTTAGCCGGTGGAATTCAGGTTGCAGTGCAGCAAAAAATTTCGGATATTCCGGCGCGACACAGGATGGACGGGAAGATGGAAATAACCATTCGCGATTTTGACGAAAAAGACGCCGCGGCCACCGCCCGGCTTTTCTTCGAAAGCGTCCGGCGTGGGGCCGCCACCCGGTATAGCGAGGCGCAGCGGCAGGCCTGGGCACCGGACCTTCCGGACCCCGCGGAATGGCGCGACCGGCTTGGCGGATTGCGTACCTGGATTGCCGAGGTGGAGGGAAAAATGGCCGGTTTCATGTCGGTGACGCCCACAGGTCACCTTGATCTAGCCTTCGTTCATCCCGACTGGATCGGCGCGGGCGTCGCCAAGGCGCTTTACGGCCCTGTTGAGCAATATGCGCGGCAATCGGGCCTTTCACGGCTGACCAGCGACGCCAGCCTCCTCGCCCGCCCGTTTTTCGAGCGCCAGGGCTGGCAGGTCCTGCGCGAACAACAGCCGGTAAGGAACGGCGTCGCCCTCGCCAATTTCCGCATGGAGAAAACGCTGGATTGACGGAGCGGCTTCCCCGTCGGCGCGCCCTCGGCTATAGTCGCTGCCAAGCAAGAACAAGAAGAACAGGGATGGCTCATGGATTTACCCCTAAGTGATGCAGAATCGGCGATGCTCGCCCGTGCCGTGGAATTCGCACAAATCGAGGTCGCCCCGAAGGCGCAGGCCTGGGAAGACGACCGCCGCCAGCCGATCGAGGCGCTGAAGGCCGCCTCCCTCGCCGGTTTCGCCGGACTGGAAGTGCCGGAGAATCTCGGCGGGTTCGGCGGCCGGTTCCGCCTCAAAGCCCGCCTCGCCGAGGAAATGGCGCGGCATTGCTTCGCCTTTTCCTTCTCCCTGATCAACCATATGGGCCTCGCCGGGAAGATCGCCCGCGACGCGCCCAGGGAGATTGCCGGAAAATACCTGCCGGAAATGCTGGCGGGAGAGGCCATCGGCTGCACCGCCCTGACCGAGCCCGCGGCCGGCAGCGATTTCTCCGCGATTACCACCCGCGCGAAAAAGGTTGAGGGCGGCTGGATCCTCAATGGCGAGAAGGCCTGGATCACCAATGCGGCGCATGCGGACCTGATGTTCCTCTATGCGCAGACGGATCCGGCGGCGGGCTGGCGCGGGGTGGCCGGTTTCCTCGTTGATGCGCGGGAGGACGGTGTGTCCCGTGTGCCGCCGTTCCAGATCATGGGCGGCCATGCCATCGGCACCGGCGGGTTCAGGCTGGAAGATCATTTCGTTCCCGACATCCGGATGATGAGCGCGCCGGGCGATGGCTTCAAGGCGGCCATGGCCGGCGTCAATGCCGCGCGCAGCTATGTTGCGACCATGTGCTGCGGCATGACCGAGGCGGCGATCGAGCTGGCCGCGAAATACGCAAGCGAGCGTGCTGCCTTCGGCGGGCATATCGCCGATTTCCAGGGGCTTCGCTGGCGGCTTGCCGATGCCCAGACGGAGGTGGAGGCCGCGCGCCTTCTCGCCTATCGCGCCGTGCTTGCGGTGGAGAATGGGACGGAGGCCGAAATTCCCGCCGCCCATGCCAAGAAATTCGCCGCCCGCATGGCCGATGAGCAGCTGTCGCGCTGCATGCAGGTGATGGGCGCGGCGGGGCTGAAACGCGACTACCCGATCGGTCGCCAGATCGCCTGCGCGCGCATCGCCAATTATGTGGACGGCACAACCGAAATCCAGAACGAACGCATCGCCCGCGCCCTCTTTAAAAAAGCGGAGACGAAAAGCGGACCCCGATGATCCGACTTGCTGAAAAAAGCGATATCGACGCCCTCCTCCCATTGATCGAGGGGTACTGGCGATTTGAAGGATTTCCAAATTTTGAAGAGGCGCGCATCCGGCGAAACCTTGACTGGCTTTTTAGGCATCGCGATGCGGGCGAGGTCCATCTCGCTCTCAAACGCGGACAGGCAATCGGCTATCTCCTCCTCGTCTATAATTTCAGCCTCGAGCATGCCGGGCTGATGGCGGATATCGACGAATTCTATATCGCTGACGCGCATCGGTCGAAAGGGACCGGCGCGGCCCTTCTCGCGGCGGCGGAAGCGACAGCCCGGGCACGCGGATGCCGGAGTCTAATGCTGCAGGTCGGTCAGCGGAATACGAGGGCCCGCGCCTTCTATGTCAAAACCGGATTTCACCCCCGCTCCGGCTTCGAGTTGCTTGAGAAGGAACTCTGAGTCATGATGACAAAACGCCCATAAAAAAGGATAAGAATAATGAGCGAAACCCACGCCTTCAAACGCAGCCACGATATCCTGATCACGGCACCGGCGAGTGCCGTGCTCGATTATGTCAGCAACCCCAATTCCTGGCCCGAATGGATCGCCTCGTCCCACGAGATCGACAGCCCCGACCGCCCCATGCGAAAGGGCGATACCTTTATCGAGCAATGGAGCACGCGGAGCGGTCCGGCGCAGCTTGACTGGGTGGTGACCGATTGCGAGCCGCCGCATCTCTGGATCGGCGAGACGAAAACGGATTTCATCGGCACCATCATCGTCCGTTATGACGTAAAGGAGGAAGGCAATGGTGAGGTCCGCTTCACCCGCACAATGATCAATCCGGCGCGCCCCAAACCGCCAACCGAGGATCAAATCGCGCGGATGGACGCGGAGGCCGAGGTTTCCCTCGCCAATATCAAGCGCAATGTCGAGGCGAAAGTCACCAAGGCGTCATAAAAATCCGGTTGACAGATTAGCCCTGCTGTTGCGTCTATCATGCTCGACCTGCCCGCATCGCAACGACAGGACTTTTGAGCATGAACATCGACGCCACACCAGCGAAAGAGGCGCCGGAAATCGGTGAGCTGTTCGCCGCCTTCGGGCGCATCGGGCTGCTCTCCTTTGGCGGGCCGGCGGCGCAGATCGCGCTGATGCACCGGGTGCTGGTCGATGAGAAGAGATGGCTTTCCGAGCGGCGGTATCTGAATGCGCTCAGCTTCTGCATGCTGCTGCCGGGGCCCGAGGCAATGCAGCTCGCCACCTATGCGGGCTGGCGGCTGAAGGGGCTTTGGGGCGGGTTGATGGCGGGATTGCTGTTCGTCCTGCCCGGCGCCGCCGTGATCCTCGCGCTCGCGGGCCTTTACGCGTATTTCGGCTCGGTCCCGCTGATGGCGGCGCTCTTCCTCGGGATCAAGGCGGCCGTGGTCATCATCGTGATCGAGGCGCTGTTGAAGGTGGCGCGCCGCGCGCTTAAAAAAATGATCTACTGGATCATCGCCGCCCTTGCCTTTATCGGCATCTTCTTCCTCGCGCTCCCCTTCCCGCTCATCGTGTTCGCCGCCGCGCTATTCGGCTTTTTCTGGCGCGATGAGACCCATGAGAGCGAAACGCTGCCCGCCGTCCGGAAAACCGCCCCCTTGCAGACGGCGCTCACCATCGCGCTCGGGCTGGTGATCTGGTGGGCGCCGGTGCTCCTCATCGATCAGCTCTCCGAAACCCCCATCCTCACCGAGATCGCGCTCTTCTTCTCGAAGCTCGCGGTGGTGACCTTCGGCGGCGCCTATGCGGTGCTCGCCTATATGGCGCAGGATGTAGTGGTGAGTTTCGGCTGGCTCAATGCCGGACAGATGATGGACGGCCTCGGCCTCGCCGAGACGACGCCGGGGCCGCTCATCCTGGTGACCGAATTCGTCGGCTTCCTCGCGGCCTTTCGCGAAGGTGGGTTTCTGTTAGGGCTTGCCGGGGCGGCGCTCACCCTCTGGGTGACCTTCGTGCCCTGTTTTCTCTGGATCTTCGCAGGCGCGCCCTATATCGACCGGATTTCGAACCAGCCGCGGCTCGCGGGCGCGCTCAATGCCATCACGGCGGCGGTGGTCGGGGTGATCCTCAACCTCTCCCTCTGGTTCGCGCTGCATGTCTTCTTTACCGAGGTGACTATGCGGGAGGCCGGCCCCCTCACCCTCTGGCAGCCCATGCTTGCCTCCTTCGATGCCCGTGTCCTGGCACTCGCGCTGATCAGCGGCTTCCTGCTGCTCTACCGGCACTGGCCGATCACGCCGGTCCTGCTGGTCGCGGCGGCGGGCGGCGTGGCCCTTGATTATCTGGTCTAGGCGGGCGGGCGGCCGCAGATCAGATCGTAAGCGTAGCGCTCCTTGAGAAGGCCGTTATAGGCGAAGATATCCATGGTCGCCTCATAGGCGGCTTGCGTGATTTCCACATGCGGCGTCCAGCAGCCGAGCGTCTGGTATGTGGCGATACAGCGCGTGAGCGCCGCCTCGTCGATATCCGGGAAATAGGGTTTCTCCGCCTTCGCAATCTCCGCGGCGGGGGTTTCCGTCATATAGGCCCGCGTCTTGCGATAGGCGCGCATGAAGGCCGCCGCCATATCGCTTTTCAGCCAGTCCTTGGTGGCGGCAAGGCTGGAAAAACCGCAAGTTCCGATCTGTTTGCCGACCTCAGCGACGATATGGCCGATACCCTCCGCCTCCAGCTGCTGCGGGAACGGGCCCTGCTGCTGCACATAGTGGCCTTGCCCTTCGCGGAAGGCCTTGTCCATGGCCGCCGCGCCGCCGACATTGATGACCTTGATCCTGTCATAGTCGATCCCGGCCTTGTGGCAGGCATATTTGAACATGACGAGCGGCTGCCCGCCGCCAAAGAGGACAACCTCCGCCCCCTCCAGCTTCTTCCAGGTGAAATCGGGGTCGGGCTCCCGCGCGGTGAGAAAGAATCCATCCATCTCGTTGATCTGCGCGAAATGGGAAATCGTCATCTCCTCCCCCCGGGCGAGCGCGCCAAAGCCATGGCTCAGGGCCGATTGCACCACATGGGCGCTGCCGTCCTTCAACGCATCGATGGCGCTTTTCCCGGGCGCCGAGACGGACCAGACAGGCTCAAGCCCCTCCGCCTTCAGAAAGCCGCCCGACATGGTCGAGATCAGCGGCGAGTAAAAAGCCGAGAAAAGCGTGAACTGGATATGGATCTTTTCCAAGGCGCGGGCCTCCCTTTTTCTTGTTATGGCGCGGCTAGGCTAGCACGCTCCCTACTCGGCGGCAATTTTCCTATCGTCCGCCGTCAGCCTGTCTTCCTCGTCCCAGCGGAGTGCAACTTCATTGAGGCCCTGCAACACGCCATGCAGCTCAGATCCCCGCGTGGTCAGCGAATAATAAACCGTCGGCGGCACCGTCGGCTGATAGTCGCGATGGACAAGGCCCGAGGCCTCCAGCTTGCGCAGGCGATCGGTCAGCACCTTCGCCGAGATATCGGGAATGCGCGCCGCCAGTTCGCCAAATCGCAGGCTGTTTTCATTCGACAGCAGCCACAGGATATAGGGCGTCCAGGGGCCCATGATCTGGCCGAGAATGCTCTCCATCGGGCATTGGTTGGGGTTATGTTTCGGGCTCATTGCATTTTTCTCCGAACTTTCTCAATACTTACCATTAGGTAACTACTTGCAAAAAGAAAGTAAAGGGCCCAGCTGTTGAATATCACGAATTATTTTAAAGGGCGTCACGCCAGACAGGAGTACAAAATGACGAAAATTGCGATCATCTATTTCAGCGGCTACGGCCACACGGAAAAACAGGCCGAGGCCGTGAAAGAGGGCGCCGCCGGCGTCAACAGCGCCGCGGTCAGCGTCATCCGCATCCCCGAGACGGGCGATCTTACCGAAACCGATTGGGACACGTTGAAAGAGGCGGACGCCATCATCTACGGCAGCCCGACCTACATGGGCGGACCGGCCTGGCAGTTCAAGAAATTCGCCGATGAGAGCTCCAAGCCGTGGTTTGCCTCCGCCTGGAAGGACAAGATCGCCGGCGGCTTCACCAACTCCGCCACCGTGAACGGCGACAAGGGCGCGACGATCAATTATTTCTTCACCCTGTCGCAGCAGCATGGCCAGATCTGGGTCGGCACCGGCCTGCTTCCGTCCAACCAGAAGCAGCACGGCCCGGACGACGTGAACTGGACCGGCGGTTTCGCCGGGGCGCTGGCGGTTTCCCCCTCCGACGCCTCCCCCGACGAAGCGCCGCGCAAGGGCGATCTCGAGACCGCGCGGCTCTATGGGGAGCGGATCGCGCAAATCGCGGTACGGACGCAAGACGCCCTCGCCGCCTGATTTAACCCTTTCTCTCCGAAACGGTCGCGCGCGCAGGCGGGCGGCCGTTTTTATGTGAAGACAGTTGAATTCCGGCGGTAAATGCGACATTGTCCGGGGAGTAATTTCATTATAGCCGACAAGAGATTTGATGATGCCCGAACCTCGCTCCCCCCGCCTTGCCGTCCTGATCGATGCCGACAACGCCTCCGCCCGGATTGCCGATGGCCTGTTCGAGGAAATCGCCAAGATCGGGGAGGCCAGCGTGCGGCGGATTTATGGCGATTTCTCGCATGCCCGGTCGAAAAGCTGGGCCGATGTGCTCCAGAAGCATGCCATCATGCCGCATCAGCAGTTCGCCTATACGACGGGCAAGAATGCCTCCGACATCGCGCTGGTGATCGACGCCATGGACCTCTTGCACAGCGGGCGCTTCGACGGCTTCTGCCTCGTCTCCTCGGACAGCGATTTTACGACCCTCGCCGCCCGCATCCGCGAACAGGGGATCGACGTCTATGGCTTCGGGGAGCAGAAAACCCCCGAAAGCTTCCGGCAGGCCTGCCGCCGTTTTATCTATACGGAAAACCTGCGCGGCGTCACCGAGGAGAGCCAGAAAGGTGGCGGCGCCCCGAAAAAATCGCTGGAACCGATTTCCAAGGCAACCCAGCAGATCAAGAAGGCCATTGCCGAGCTCGACAGCGACGATGGCTGGTTCGCGCTCGGCCATGTGGGCAACCAGCTCCTCAACCTCAATTCGGACTTCGACCCGCGCAACTACGGCGTCCCGAAACTGAGCGACCTCGTGCGCAAGACAAACGCCTTCGATATCGAAACCCCGAAGGGCGGCTCCATGCGCATCCGCTTGAAGCCACCCGCCGGGAAAAAGAACGACTGATTACCTGTCTGTCATTCCGGTGAAGCCGCCCCGTCAGCTCGCGTCGCCGACGGTAATCCCGAGGCCCTGAAGCTCCGCGTCCGTAAGCCCGCCCTCGGTCGTTCCGAGACTGCTATGCGCGAGGGTGACGGAGAAATCCGCCTGTCCCTCGACCGTGAGGATGGTCCGGCTTCCCTGTTCGTCAAAGTTGACCATGCCCGCGCGGTCCTCTGCCGCGGCGACGCCCAGCGCATCGAAAATGCCGTCAAGATCGATGACATCGCCCTCGGACGCGTCGAAATCGATGATCCGGTCATGGCCCTCGGTGATGGTCAGAACGCCGCCCGCATCCGGCGCGACGCCGTCATAGACGAAGCTGTCCGCGCCGTCCAAGAAATCATCGCCGCCGATGAGGCTGATATAATTCGTGATGTTATACATATTGAAGGCGTCGCCATAGAGGCCGTTCGACTGGCTGTCGCCGTAGAGGCTGTCCTCGCCGCCGGCATAATCGCCGCTGGAGATATCGTGCTCGTCCCCGTACAGATCCGGCGTTCCCGCCGCCGCATATAAAGTATCGTCGGTTCCATAAATTATTGCCATATCAATTTCCCAATATATTAAATAATAAATTAAAAATAGATTTTTTTTACTTAGTTTACTTTATGTAATTTTCAATTTTTATTTATTTTTATTTATAATTATTTAGAAGGCCCGCGCCGCACCCGGTTAACCGGAGAGTTCAAAATTTCCATTGACTCTTTTTATTTTTCTAATATGTTAATTAACATAATAGTTAAACAAAAGAGCATCCATGTCCAATTTATCGAGTACCTTTGCCGCGCTGGGTGACGCCACGCGCTTCGCGATTGTCGAAAAGCTGCTTCAGGAGGGAGAGCTGCCCGCCGGGGAGCTGCGATCCGTGGGGCAGATTTCCGCCCCCGCCATCTCGCGGCATCTGAAAGTCCTGCGCAAGGCGGGCGTCGTCGAGCAGCGTATCGATGCGCAGCGCCGCCTCTATTCCGTCCGTCCCGAAGCGGTGCAGGCGATCGGCGCCTGGTCGATGAGCTACCGCGACTTCTGGCAGAAGAGCCTTGACCGGCTTGAAATGGCCCTAATTAAGGAGAGCAAGAAAAAATGAGCACACTCACCCTTGAACGCAGCTTCCCCGTCGATCCGAAAACCGTTTTCGATTTCGTCACCCAGACCAAGCATCTGCTGAAATGGTGGGGACCGGAGGGGATGAGCGTCCCTGAACATAATCTCGATCTCTCGAAGCCCGGCAAATGGATGTCGGTGATGGTCAATGCCGAGGGCGGCCGCCACAAGGTGACCGGCGAGGTGACCAAGGTCGATCCGCCCCGCTCCGTCGAGTTTACCTGGGGCTGGCATGACGACACGGATGCGCGCGGCCATGAAAGCCGGGTGCGGTTCGAGGTCGAGCCGAACGGGTCCGGCGGCGCGGTGTTCCGCCTGATCCATTCCGACCTGCCCGATGATGAAAGCGCCGCCAACCATAACGAGGGCTGGACGTCCTGCCTTCGCAAACTGGAACGACTTGCAAGCTGACCTTTACCCTTAGCCAACAGGAGGAGAAGAAAGATGCCAAAATTTGTATTTGCCTATCATGGTGGTGGAATGCCCGAGACAGAAGAAGAAGGCGCTAAATTGATGGCCGCCTGGGGCGCCTGGATGCAAAAACACGAGAAGGATTTCCTCGACCCGGGCAACCCCGTCGGCATGTCAAAAACCGTAACTGCGACAGGTGTTGAAGATAACGGCGGTAGTAATCCGCTCTCAGGCTATGCCCTTGTCAACGCCGCCGATATGGACGCGGCAATATCCATCGCAAAAGGCTGTCCTATTACAGAAAGCGGCGGGACCGTCGAGGTCGTGGAAGCCATCAATATATAAGACTGCCGGATTCGGCAACAGGCGCGATGCCGGGCGGGAATTTCCGTCCGGCATTTCTGCGCGCGTCAGTTCCGGTTTATCTTGAGGAGCACGACGCCGGTGAGCGTCATGAAGGTGGCGACGAGCTGGAGCAGGCTCAGCCGTTCTTTCAGGAAGAAGACGCCGAAGAGCAGCGCGAAGATGATGCTCGTCTCGCGGACCGCGGCGACAAGGGCAATCGGCGCGACCGTCATCGCCCAGATCACCGACCAGTAGGCGGTCAGGCTCATCAGCCCCATCAGGGCGGCGGTTTTCCACACCCGGCCAATTTCCGGCAGGGCCCGCCCCCGCCGCGTTGCCAGGACATAGGCGATAAAGGGAATCCCCTGCAGCCCCATCATCCAGACGGTGTAGCTATGGGCGTTGCCGGCAATGCGCGCGCCGATTCCGTCGGTCAGGGTATAGAAGGCGATGAACAGGCCCGTGCCGAGAGCGAAGAAAACGGCGGGCGGGTTCCAGAGCTTCTGCGCCCCGCGGGTGAGCGACAGGCTCATGATCCCGAGCGCCATGATCACCACGGCGATCATCGCCTGCGAGTCCAGCGCCTCCCCGATCACGAAGACCGAGACCAGCGCAACGATCAAGGGCGCGGAGCCGCGCGCGAGCGGGTAGACATGGCTCAAATCGCCGAATTTATAGGCCGACAGCAAAAACACCTGATATCCGATATGGATCAAGACCGACGTCGCGAGATAGGGCCAGCTTTCCACCGCCGGCAGCGGCAGAAAGAGGGCAACGGCAAAGGCGATCAGCCCGCTTGCCGCCATCATCACCGCCATGAACAGCACGCGATCGCCGTTCATCTTGACGAAGGCGTTCCACGACGCATGAAGCAGCGCCGCCAGCAGCACGATCAGAAAAACCGGTAATTCCATCTCACTTGTTCCTGCCTGCCCGCATTCGGGCTTACGTTCCTGCCTCTACCACAGCCAGTCTGTCCAGCGCCATGGCAAAGGCGGCACTGTCCGGGAAAACCTGATACCCGGCGACGCGTCCCTCCCGGATGGTGAAGATATTGCTGACGACGGCCTCGATGCGGCGTCCCGTTGCCTTCGCCAGCCATCTCCCGCGCAGCACGACAACCACCGAGTCCTCCGCGATCAGCCTCTCAAGCGGTTCCACATTTTCGATGACGAGATGCTCCGCCACATGGGAGAGGAAGGTCCGGAAGGCATCGAACCCCTGCCAGGTCCCTCCCCAGGGCAGCAAGCCTGTCGCATCGTGATACTGAACCAGGATATCCGGTGCGACAATTTCCCGAAGATCGCTTTCCTTGCCGGATTGCAGGGCCTTGTAATAGCTGTCCAGCGTTGTCTCGATCGTCGTCTCTGTCATCTGTTCACCCGCACTCACTCAAAAAGAGAGGCCGGGAAATTCGCCCCCCGGCCTCCGCTCGCGATATATCTGCCGCTTAGGTCTGATCGTCGGTCTTCGCGCCGTCCGCCGCGCGGCCCACGGCGCCCGTGCCGGCCTTCGCGCCGCTCTCATCGGCATAGCCCTGGCTGGCAAGGATGACCTGGCCGTTGGAGGCCTTCAGGTTGAAGTACCATTTGCCGTTCTTGCCTTCCTTGAACTCGTAGCGGCCTTCGTCACCGGCATTTTTCTTGACCGATTCGATGCCATTTTCGGCGCTGGCTTTCGCCTTGTAGCCTTCCGAGGTGCCAACGACCTCGCCATTGCCCGCTTTCAGCCGGAAACGGAATTCTCCCGCCTTGTCCTTGTAAAGCTCGAATTTGCCTGCCATGTTTCTTTACTCCGCTGTTGGTTCAATTGTATTGAGACCGTCAATACTGCCCCACGATCGGCCCTCTCCGCAACAATTACTTGGTTTTATCCGGCGGCGCGGGCGATCGCCACAACCAGAACATGGATTGCCAGATAAATCACAATCACGCTGCCGATGGTATAGAAGGTCGCGCGCATCTCGTGGGACTGTTTCGTCGCATAGGCGATGGCATGCAGCAGCCGCGAGATGACGAAGCCGTAAAACAGGATTTGCGCGAGCAGCAGGTCCGGATCGACCGCGACGAACAGAAGCCCGGCAATCAGGAAGGCCGGGATATTCTCAAGATCATTGCGGTGCATCCGCCGCGAGCGGTCGACATAATCATTGACTTCCAGCTGCTCGGGCCGCGGGTTCTTGTTGATCATGCCCGCCTTCAGGTCTTCGGGGCTCGCATAGCCGCCGCCGATTTTCAGCATGCGGTAGACCGTCACCCAGCCCTGCCCCATGATTTTCAACACCATCAGAGACGCCGCGATCGCATAGGCGGCAAATACCGGATTTGCCAGAGTGAAACTGTTCATGGGCCTCCCTCCCCGAAAAATGAACGCGGCCGCATCATCGCATGGAGTGCCACCCGCCCGCAATTGGCTATTGCGGCGCCCGTGGAGATTGGTATTCTGTCTTTCAAGAACAACAACGCCAAAGGCGACGACGAGGAGGCAGGACCATGGATGCAGCGGTCGACAGCAACCGGGAAATCGACGGTAAAACCCAGTATTTTGACGTGCTGATCATCGGGGCGGGCATTTCCGGCATCGATGCGGCCTATCATCTGCAGAAATACTGCCCGGAAAAGAACTTTGCCCTTCTCGAGACGCAAGAGACATTCGGCGGCACCTGGGCGATCCATAAATATCCCGGCATCCGCTCGGACAGCGATCTCTTCACCTTCGGTTTCAAATGGAAGCCCTGGACCGACAAGCCCATCGCGACGGCGGACAAGATCCTCCGTTATCTCGACGAGAGCCTGGATGAGAACGACCTGCGCCGCCATATCCGCTTCAACCACGAGGTGAAAACCGCCCGCTGGTCGAGCGAGGAGGCCCGCTGGTCACTTGAGGTTCTGGATAAGAAAAACGACGTAATTCGTAAGTATGAATGCAATTTCCTCTGGATGTGCCAGGGCTATTACCGGCATAGCGAAGGCTATATGCCCGACTATCCGGGGCGGGAGAATTTCAAGGGGGCTGTCGTCCATCCGCAAACCTGGCCGGAGGATCTCGACTACAAGGGCAAGCAGGTGATCGTCATCGGCTCCGGCGCGACGGCGGCGACCCTGATCCCGGCGATGGCGGAGGAGGCCGGCCATATCACGATGCTGCAACGCTCCCCCACCTTCTTCTCGGCCCGCGCCAACCGCGAGGAGATCGCGGAAACCCTGCGCGCGCTGGAGGTGCCGGACGAATGGGTGCATGAGATCACGCGGCGCAAAATCCTCTTTGACCAGAAGGAAATCACCCGCCGCTCCTTCACGGAGCCCGAAAAACTGCGCGAGGAACTGATCGAGGGCGCGAAGAGCTATCTTGGCGACAGCGTGCCGGTGGACCCGCATTTCACGCCGAGCTACCGCCCCTGGCGGCAGCGCATCGCCTTCGTGCCCGACGGCGATCTGTTCCAGGCGATCAGGGGCGGCAAGGCCTCGGTTGTCACCGACCATATCGATCATTTCACGGAAAACGGCATCCTGCTCAAGTCCGGCAAGGAGCTCAAGGCCGATATCATCATCTCGGCCACCGGCTTCAATATGAGCGTGCTTGGCGATATCGACTTCACCATCGATGGGAAGCCGCTCAAGTTCGGCGACTGCTGGTCGCACCGGGCAATCATGTTCTCGGGCATCCCGAACATGGCCTGGGTATTCGGATATTTGCGCACCAGCTGGACCATGCGCTCCGACTTGGTGGCGGAATTCGTCTGCCGCCTGTTGAAGCATATGGCTGAGAAAGGCGCGCGCATGGTGGTGCCGGAGTTGCGGGAGGAAGACAGGGACATGCCCGAAAAACCCTTTGTCGATCCCGAAAACTTCAACGCCGGTTATCTGATCCGAGCGCTGAAACTGATGCCCAAGCAGGGCGACCGCGACCCCTGGCTGCATACCCAGGACTATTATTCCGACAAGGAAACCATCGCCGCGGCGGACCTTGACGACGGCACGCTGATCTACAAATAACGGTCACATCCGGGCGGGCGGACCGGTCCCGCCTGTCACAAAATTTTAACATAAAATGTATATACATACGATATGCATTCGATACACTCATGCCTATGCAAGGAGCAAATTTACCCATGCCGGCAGAAAAAAAGCGGAAGAAGAAGGAACGGAAAGACAGCCAGTTGATCATTCGCATCAAGGGTAAGGAACGGGATCAGTTTGTCGCGCTTTGCGAAGAGCTTGACACCAGCGCCGCGCGCGAGGTCCGTCGTTTCATCCGCGATTTCCTGAAGCAGCATGCCGCCTCGGATTGAGCCCCTGCATATTTCAATTCACTAGCAAGGAAAAACCGATATGGCGAAGAAAGTGAAGATCAAGGATCTGAAAAAGGAAATCAAATCCCGCAAGGCAAAAATCGCCAAGCAGGAAGGCAAGCTGAAAAAGGCCAGAAAAGCCCTGAAAAAAGCCGCCTGACGGCGATTACTCCGACAAAGGCTGGCCATCGCGCCGGCCTTTTTACCCGCGCGAAAAGGATGACAACTATGCTGACAGTATTTGATGTGAAGGGCGTCGGTCCAACAACGGGCACGGGCCTTACCGAAAAGGGAATTACCACCGCCGAACAGCTTGCCGGGGCCGACGTCGCCGACTTGCTCTTTGTTCCCGGGATTGGCGAAGCGCGTGCGAAGGGACTGATTGCCGCCGCGAAGGCCGCTCTGGCTCCGGCGCCGACACCGACGCCCGCCCCTGTCGCGAAATCCGTACCGGCGACGGCGGTGAAGACCAGCCCCCCGGCGGACGCCAAGGCGAAGCCGGAAAAGGCGAAGGCCAAGAAGGTGAAAACCGATAAGGTGAAGAAGGCCGGGAAACCAAAGAAAGACAAGAAGAAGGACGCGAAGCCCGCGAAAGCGAAGAAATCCGAAAAGGCTGAAAAATCCAAAAAGGCCGCGAAGCCGACGAAGGACAAGAAGGACAAAAAGCCCCAGAAGGACAGCAAGGCGAAAAAAGACAGCAAGAAGAAGGACAGCAAGTCGACGAAGAAGGCGAAGCCGAAAAAGAAGAAAAAATGAACTCCTGCTGGCGAACTCCCGCCGGAGCCGCTAAACTGTTCCTTATTCAAGAGCATGGTCCCCTGATACCGTGATAGTTGTGGTGTGGGGTAATTTGCGTATCTCCCCGTTCCCGTCATTTCCCCCGCGGTATCCCGCTTACACGCCTGTCTATCGACGGAAGGAGAGTGTGATGGAAACTATGGGATGGGGCAGCGGTCTTGGCGCGGCCGCTTTCTGGGCGTTTCTCGCCATCATCATCGCCGCCGGAATCTGGTATGCGGCGCGCCGCAGCGACGCGCAGCAGGAAACCCTCCGCCACCTGATCGACAGCGGCCAGCCGCTCGACGAGGCGCTGGTCGACAAACTGCTCGATGCCAACGGGCGGCTTGACCGCAGCCTGAAGGCGGCCGGGGTCATTCTCCTCTTTATTGCGCCGGGCGTCGCCATTCTCGGCTGGTTGCTGGCGCGGCTCGATCCCTGGGTCTTCACCGCCCTTCTCGGCGCGGCCATCGTCATCGGCTGCGCGGCGTTCGGCCTGCTTGCCGCCGCCGGCTCCATCCGGCGGAGCTATCACGGATCCCGCGGTCACCGCCGCCACCGCCGGATGCGCTAGGGGCCGACGCGCTATTCCAGAAGCTTGTCGACTATTCTCCGCGCTGCCCTATAGTCTTTATATTCCATTTTCGGAATATTTATGGGAGGAGAGACTAAATTGGCCGATACCAACACGGGTACCTGCTTTTGCGGCGCTGTCGAAATACAGGTGAGTGGCGCGCCCGAAGGAATGGGCTATTGTCATTGCGCGTCCTGCCGTTCCTGGTCGGCGGGCCCCGTCAATGCCTTCACGCTCTGGAAACCCAAGGCCGTCAAGGTCACCAAGGGCGCGGAACATCTCGCAAGCTTTTCGAAGAACCCGAGCAGCGTGCGGCAATTCTGCAGACTTTGCGGCGGCCATCTCATGACGGATCATCCGGCGATGGGGCTGACCGACGTCTATGCAGCGACGATCCCGACCCTCCGGTTCGAGCCCGGTGTGCATGTAAACTATGCCGAGACCGTGCTACGGATGACGGATGGCCTGCCGAAGCTGCGGGACTTCCCGGTCGAGCTCGGCGGCACCGGCGACGTCCTGCCGGAGTAGCGGAGCAATCCGGACCTATGCTATGATGTCTTCATCGGAATACCAATGGAGACATCATGACCCGGACTTTGCTTTGCCTTGCTTTCGCGATGGCCATCGCCACCGCCACGACCGCGCAGGCCGATGGCGATCATGCCCCGATTGGGCGGGCGATCAAGGATGTTCCGCTGTTCGATGCGCATATCCATTACAAGGAGCCCGCCTGGGAGCCCTACCCCGTCAAAAGCGTGATCGAGCTGATGGATCGGAACGGCGTCGCCATGGGGCTGGTTTCCTCGACCCCCGACGAGGGGACGATCATGCTGTGGGAATATGCGCCGAACCGCATCGTGCCGGAGCTGCGTCCCTATCACGGCAACGCCGGCTCCGGTAACTGGACGAAAGCGCCGGGGATGGAGGAATATCTCGAGGAACGGCTCGCGAAATATCCGCATGAGGGCATTGGCGAGTTTCATATCCATAATCTCGACCCGACCGACCGGCCCTTGCTGCAAAAGGTGACGGCGATGGCGAAAAAGCGCTCGATCCCGATCCATGTCCATTCCGGCGCCGATCCGGTGCATCTGCTCTATGAGCTGGAGCCCTCCCTCACCATCATCTGGGCCCATGCGGGGATGAGCGAGCCCGCCGATGTGGTCGAGACGATGCTGGAAACCTATCCGACGCTCTATGCAGATACCTCCTTTCGAGAGCGGGATATCCTCGCCTCCAACGACCAGCTCGACCCGCACTGGCGCCGCATCCTCATGCGCTTTGCCGACCGGCTGATGGTCGGCACCGATACCTGGGTCAACGGCCAGTGGGACAATTATTCCGAGCTGATTTCCCTCAACCGTCAATGGCTCGCCCTGCTGCCGCGCGAAACCGCCGAGCAGATCGCCTATAAAACGGCGGAAAAACTCTTCAACCGCAAAGTCTCCATGGACCAGATCGGCACGAAGTGAGGGATCGCCGACCCGTTGCCGACCGCGCTAGATGCGCTTTTTCTCATTGGCGAAATGACTGAGGCCGAGCCATGTCTGCATGTTCTTCGCGAGCCCGGGATCGCCCTCAAGGACAAGGCATTCCGTCTTGCGTTCCGTTGCGACGGTCGAGAACCCCATCCAGATGGCGGTCATGGTTCTGAGCGTCGTCCGGACGTAGAGCTCAACCTCGAAGCCCGGATCGACGGAACAGATATCCACCTCCCCATCCGGCTCGACGATCAGCCACCAGTACTCCTGTGATGCGGGCAAGTCGGTGTAATGGAACTCGACGACATTGCGAACCGAGGGCAGCGGCGAGGGTTTGAGGTTGCGCCGCATGTCCCACATCAGCAGGTTCGGATCGAGATTATCGAGCGCCAGGTCGGTGCTGACCCATCTCTGACCCCAGATGCCGATGCTCTCGATAACCGCCTGCAAATCCCGACCCGCTTCCGTCAGGCAATATTCATGGCGGCTTCGGTCCGCGGCGGCGGCCGTCTTTTCAACAATTCCGGCAATTTCCAGCTCCTTCAGCCGCCGCGAAAGCAGCGCCGGCGACATCCTCGGCAGGCCACGGCGGAGGTCGTTAAACCGGGTCGAGCCCGCCACCAGTTCCCGGATCAGGACGATGGTCCAGCGGGTCCCGAGGATTTCCGCGGCCATGGCAACGGGGCAGAATTGTCGGTAGCTTGCCTGCATGACGGTCTCCTTCTCTGTTCGTTGGTGACCGGCATGTCCTGCTTAAGAAATGTATATGGCCCTGAGGCGCGGTACAGTTCCTGAACTGGACGGCATTTGCATCATGCCCTAGCTTTTTCCTTCAGGAAACAGAAAACAGGAATTTGGACCATGGGCGCATCACTTTACGAACGGCTGGGCGGAACTGAGAAAATCGAGAAAATCGTCGACGTGCTGGTCGATAACCATATCAGTAACCCGGAAATCGCGAAGCGGTTTGCCGAGACCGATGTGGCGAAGGCGAAACGCTCTGCGTCTGATTTCTTTATCATGGGAACGGGCGGACCGAGTAATTATACCGGCCCGGATATGGTCTCTGTCCATAAAGGCATGAACATAAACAGTTCTGAATTCATGGCGATGCTCGACGATGCCCTGGACGCGCTCGAGAAAAACAATGTTGGCCAGCGCGAGAAGGAAGAGGTACTCTTCATTCTCTACAGCATGAAGAACGACGTCACCCGGCAATAGGCGCCACCGTTCGAATGCCCGGCCCCGAACACGCGAGAGGCTTCGATTTGACCTATCCCGTCCCGGAAAACGAAGTCGAACGTAACGCGGCCCTGCGCTCCTATCGCATCATGGATACGCCCGTGGAGGCCGCGTTCGAGGATATCTGCCAGCTCGCCGCGCAGATTTGCGATTGCCCCGTTGCCTATGTCAGCTTCATCGAAGACGACCGTTTCTGGTTCAAGTCGAAATACGGGCTGCCCGCCGATTTTGAGGGCTGCCCGCGGGAGATTGCCTTCTGCTCGGTGACCGTCTGCGGCTCCGAGCTGGTTCTGGTCCCCAATCTTAAGGAAGACGATTATTACAAGGATTTCCCCTTTGTGGTCGGCGATCCCTTCCTCGGATTTTATTGCGCCATGCCGCTGGTGACGCCGGACGGTTTTGCCATCGGCACCATCTGCGTCATGGACTTCAAGCCGCGCGAATTGGCCTTCGAATGCCAGGAGGCGATCCGCCGCCTCGCCCACCAGACTATGGCGCAGCTGGAATATCGCCGCCGCATCATCGAGCTCGACCAGACCATGCGCGATCTGGACAGCGCCCATACGGCGCTGGCGCGGGAAAAGGCGCGGGCGGATAACCTGCTCTCAAACATGCTGCCCGAGCCGATCGCCCGGGAACTTCTCGAAAATGACAAGGTCGCGCCGCGCTTTTTCAACGATGCGACCATTCTCTTCGCCGATGTCGTCGGATTTACGGGCTTCACGGAAAAGGCCGAACCGGCCATGCTCATTGGCATGCTCAATAGCTATTTCGCGGCGTTCGATCACGTCATGGAGCAGTTCGGCCTTGAAAAGATCAAGACCATCGGCGATGCCTATATGGCCGTCGCCGGCGTGCCGAGCACCGACCGGCTGCATACGGTCAAGGCCTGCCTCGCCGCGCTTGCGATGCAGGCGGCGGCGGAACAACTCAAGGCGGAGCGGCAGAAGCTGCGGCTGCCGTTTTTTGAGTTCCGCATCGGCCTGCATGGCGGCCCGGTCATTGCCGGTCTCGTCGGGCGCACGCGCGTCACCTATGATATCTGGGGCGATGCGGTGAATGTGGCGGCGCGGCTGGAAGCGCATGGGGAGGCCGGAAAGATCAATGTCTCCGAGCGCATCTACCGCCAGACCGCCCCCTATTTCGACTTCACCGAGCGCGGCACGATCGAGATCAAGAACAAGGCGCCGATCAAAATGTATTTCCTCGACCGGCTCCAGGAAATCTATTCGGAGGATGCCGCGGGCCGCGTCGCCAATGCGAAATTCGAGATGATGAGCGATCCCACGAAGCGCCTGTTCGGCCGGTAATTGCGGCAGGCGTCAGGCGGGTGCGGCGCTCAGCGTCGGGCCGGACTTCCGCCGGATCGTGAAATAGAGCGCGCCGACGATGATCAGGTTGATCACCCCGGCCATCGCCGCATTGGCGTAGGAGAGCGTGTAATTCCCCGTCAGATCGAAGAAGAACCCGCCCTGATAACCGCCGAGGCCATGGCCGATCCAGGCGAAGACCGTGGTGATGCCGAGGGCCGAGGCGCGCTTCGCCACCGGGGTCAGCTCGCGCACCGTGACGATCACGCCGGTCATCACCCCCGCATAGCCGAAGCCGTAAATGATCGCGAAGATATAGAAGGCGCCAAGGCTCTCGATCTGCATGAAGCCGAAGACCAGCACCGTCTGCCAGCAGGAGGCGATCCAGTAGGCGCGTACCGCCCCCAGGATATCGGAAAGCTTGCCGAAGACGATGCGGCCAAGGATAGCGACGATCATCATCACGAACATGACGCTGCCCGCCTCCTCGAGCGGCAGGCCGCGATCCTGGATGAGCGGCACCAGATGCATCAGTGGCACCGCCATGCAGGTGCAGCAGAACAGCACGGCGGCGCTGATCCAGATGGTGACGATATGCGGCGGCAGCGGCGTCGGCGCCTCGTCGGCGGCGCCACCGGCAACCTGCTCGGCGATCGGCGCGCGGCGGATGGTGAGGGCGAGCGGCACCAGCACGACAAGGGTGAAGCCGCCCATGACCATCAGCGCCTCCCGCCAGCCCATGCTCTCGATCAGGATGGCGATGCCATAGGGCACGCCGCCCTGCCCGAGCGCCTGCCCCGCCGAGACGATGCCGACGGCGAGCCCGGCGCTGGCGACGAACCAGTTGCCGACATTGGCGACGAGCGGCGCGAACAGCGCGCCCGCGCCCAGCATCCCGGCGATGAAGAACAGCCCATAGAACTGCCAGAGCTGGTCGGCCTGTGACGCGGCGAGGATCGAGAGGCCGAGAACGATGGCGCCGAACAGGGCGACGCGCCGTGTCGAGGAGCGATCGGCGATCTTTCCCATGACGATGCCGCCGACGGCGAGCCCCAACAGCCCGGCGACATTGATCAGCGAAACCGACCCCCGGTCCCAGCCGAACTCCGCATTGAGCGGGATCAGGAAGACGGAGGCGCCGTTCACCATCATGCCCATGCTGACCGCCAGCATGACCGCCGAGGCGGCGACGATGACCCAGCGATAGGCGGGTTCGGCTTTGCTCTGACTGCTCATGGCGGCGCTTTCTTCTTGTTGTTTTCCCGCCCAAGGATGAAACGCGACCGGCCGTTATGCAAGCGGAAAAGCCCGCCTCTGTAACGGCGGCTACTGTCGCCGTCATTTTCCGTTGACGGCGCATCCTGGCGGCCCTAGCCTGAGCCTTATGGAACAACAAGATCGACGGAGGCCGGTGCCAGGGGTGAGGCGACGACGGCGCATGAGCCGGTAATCAGGACCGGATCGACCTCCCCTGCGCCCCCCAATGAACATGCGGGGGCTTTTTTATGCAAAAACAAGAACGAGACAGATAATGCCCGCCGCCGCCACCTCCCCGCCTCGCATGATCACACTGGTTGTCTTTACGGCCTTGTCGACCCTGTCACTCAACATGTTCGTCCCGTCCCTCGCCAACATGGCGCGGGATTTCGAGGCCGACTATGCGCTGCTCACCCTCGCCGTTGCGGGCTATCTCGGGATTACGGCGGTGCTGATGCTGATCATCGGTCCGTTATCGGACCGGTACGGGCGGCGGCCCGTCATGCTCATCGCGCTGGTCATCTTCGTGATGGCGTCCTTTGTCTGTACGCTCGCGACGAACGTCTGGGTCTTCCTTTTGTTCCGGGTTCTGCAAGGAACGATCATTGCCGGATGGGCCATTGCAATGGCGGTCATCCGCGACACCTTCCAGCATAAGGAAGCGGCCCGGCGCATCAGTCTCCTCACCATGGCCATGTCGATTGCGCCGCTGCTCGGCCCGATGCTGGGCGGCGTGCTGGATGAGCTGTTCGGCTGGCGCGCGAACTTCGTCACCTATACCCTGTTCGGGACGCTGGCGCTGTTGCTCTGCTGGTTTGACCTGGGGGAAACCAACCTGACCCGCAGCGAGAATTTCCGCCAACAGCTCAAAAACTATCCCTACCTGCTGAAATCCCTCCGCTATTGGGATTACGCCATTTGCATGGCCTTTTCCAACAGCGGCTTTTACGTCTTTATTGCCGGGGTCCCGCTGATTGCGGTGGTGATGCTCGGCCTGTCGCCGGCGCTGCTCGGGGTCTATATGGGGACAATCACCATTGGTTTTACCTGCAGCACCTTCCTCTCCAGCCGCCTCGCCCATCGCGTCCGACTGACCAGCCTGATCCTCGCCGGTCGCTTCATCGCGGTCACGGGTGCGGTTAGTTCCCTGCTCTTCTTCCTCGCCGATATGGGCAACGCCCTGACGTTATTCGGGCCGCTGATCTTGATCGGCGCCGGAAACGGCCTGACCGTGCCGAACGCCAATGCCGGCGCCATGTCGATCCGGCCGGACCTTGCCGGGTCCGCCGTCGGGCTTATCGGCGCGCTTGCGGTCGGCAGCGGCGGCGCGCTGACCGCGCTCACCGGCACCCTGGTGAGCGAGACATCCGGGGCCATCCCCTTCCTCACCCTGCTTTTGGTGATCACGCTGATCTCTCTCGTTGCCGGTATTCACCTGAAATGGGTCACCCTCCGGGGCGGGCATGACGACTGACCATCCGCCCGCGTACAGGAGTGGATTACCCCGGGGGGCAAGGGCATTGTCATCGCGGGTGGTAGCGGCGCTAGCCGTCAGTCGGTAAATCCCGCGCGCCGCATCGCGCCGAGCAGGCGGTCGAGATCGTCCGGCCGCCGGAACGGCAGGTTCTTCCGAACGGAGTCGAGGCGCGCGTCCGGGATGATCGCATAGGTCGCGGCGACGGCGGCCTTCGCCTCCTCCTCCCGGCCCAGAAGGGCGAGACTGGCGGCAAGGCACATCGGCGGATGCGGCGAGGCCGGATTGAGATCCGCCGCCCGCGTGATGAAATCCGCCGCCTCCTCATACCGGCCGGCGACGAAATAGGCCTGGCCGCGATAGAGCGGATAATAGAAGGGATAGACGGGATTGAGGCGCGACGCCCTGGCGATCAGGTCATGGACCTTTTCCGGCTCGCCGTTGAACACATGAGCCCCGGCAAGGTTGGCATAGGCCTCGGCGCTGTTCGGCTCCAACTCGATCCAGCGCAGGAAGGCCGCAATCGCCTCGTCATGGCGGCCGGTGAACAGATAGGCATTGCCGAGCGCCTCATAAACCAGCGGCAGGTCGGGATTGAGGCTCGCCGCCTTCAGCGCCAGCTCGAATGTCGTGTCAATTGCCGCCGCATCGCCAAGGAACCATTCATGCAGGCACACCTCCGCAAGGCCGGCATAGGCCGCGGCATAGTGCGGATCAATGGCGGTGGCCCGCTCGTACAGGGCGCGGGCATTGGCCAGCGCCTCTTTGGTAAAGAGCCGGTACTGCTCGCGCCCACGGAGAACGCAGTCATAGGCCTCAGGCGCCGCCGTTTCCACCCGTTCCGGCAGTTCGTCCGCGCCGACAAGGCTGACTTTCAGCGCCTTGACGATCTTGTCCGTCACATCGTCCTGAACCGCGAAGATGTCGGCAAGATCGCGATCATACCGCTCCGCCCAGGCATGGCCGCCGCTCTTGCCGTCGATCAGCTGACCGGTCACGCGCACCCGGTTGCCCGCCTTGCGCACGCTGCCCTCCAGCACGTAATGCACGCCTAGCGTCCGCGCGACATCCTGAACATTGCGGCTTTCCCCCTTGAAGGTGAAGCTGGTATTGCGGGCGATGACGAACAGGCTCTGGAGGCGGGCCAGCTCGGTGATGATATCCTCGGTGATGCCGTCGGCGAAATAGTCCTGCTCCGGATCGCCGGACATATTGGTGAAGGGCAGCACCGCGATGGAGGGTTTCTCGGGCAGCGCGAGTGGTTCCGCGACGCCCGCGGGCGCACCGCCGCCGACCGACCAGCGCCAGACGGAAACCGGCCGCGCGATATTCTTGAGCGATTGCACCCCGCCGTCCGCAAAGACCGCCGCCGCCTTGCCATCGAGACTGTTCCGCACACTGTCGGAAATCAGCAGCCCACCGGGCTCGGCCAACGCTTCGAGCCGCGCGGCGATATTGACGCCGTCGCCATAGATATCCTCCTCCTCGAAAACCACCTCACCAATATGGATGCCGATCCTGAGGCGCAGGAGATCATGGTCCGCGAGCCCTTCCTGCACCTGCATCGCGCAGTCGACCGCATCGGAGACGCTGGCGAATTCGACCAGCCAGCCATCGCCCATGCGCTTGACGATCTCGCCGCGATGCCTGGCGACGGCGGGTTCGAACAGGTCCCTCCGCATTGCCCGGAGCGCCGCGAGCGTGCCGGATTGATCCGCCCCCATCAGGCGGGAATAATTCACCACATCGGCGGCGAGAATGGCGCTCAGGCGGCGTTGCACAGATTTCTTCTCCTTTTCGCCGCAAGTTTAGCCGAAATAAATGGAAAAGATAGAGCGCCCGCCTATAGTGGAGAAAATGATCAATCGGGAGAAAGATAATGGCATCGGAAAAAGTGGCTCTTATCACCGCAGGCGGCAGCGGCATGGGCGCCGACGCGGCGCGCAAACTCGCGGACGACGGCTTTAAGGTCGCCATCCTCTCCTCGTCGGGCAAGGGCGAAGCACTCGCCGAAGAACTGGGCGGTGTCGGTGTTACCGGCTCCAACCTTGAGAAGGCGGATCTTCAGAAACTCGTCGATCTGGCGATGGAGACATGGGGCCGCATCGATGTGCTGGTCAATTCCGCAGGGCATGGACCGAAGGGCGACGTGCTGGAGATCAGCGATGAGGACTGGCACAAGGGCATGGAGGTCTATCTCCTGAACGCCATCCGCCCGGCGCGCATGGTCGCGCCAATCATGGCCAAGCAAGGAGGCGGGACAATCATCAATATCTCCACCTTCGCGGTGTTTGAGCCCGACCCCCTCTTCCCGACGTCGGGTGTGTTCCGGGCGGGGCTTGCCTCCTTCACCAAGCTGTTCTCGGACAAGTTCGCGGGGGATAATGTGCGGATGAATAACATCCTCCCCGGCTTTATCGACAGCCTGCCGGAGACAGAGGATCGCCGCGCCCGCATCCCCATGGGCCGCTATGGCAAGGCGGAGGAAGTCTCCGGCCTGGTGAGCTATCTCGCCTCCGACGCGGCGGCCTATATCACGGGGCAGAATATCCGCATCGATGGCGGCCTCACGCGGAGCGTATAGGTCAGGGGCGGAGACCATGCAACACCGAAGACTGGCCGCAATCGTATCCCTCGACGTCGTCGGCTTCAGCCGGATGATGCAGCTGGATTCTGCCGGTCTCCTCGCGGCATTGAACAAGATATACCGCGCCATCATCACGCCCGCCGTCGATAGGCATCACGGGCGCGTCGTCAAATTGCTCGGCGACGGCGCCCTGATCGAATTTTCCGCCGCGGCCGATGCCCTCCGATGCGCGGTCGATATCCAACAGCAGATGCGGGCGCCCGACCTTCCCTTCAGCTTTTCCGAACCCATCGCCTTGCGCGCCGGCCTGCATGCGGGCGATGTCGTGGTGGAGGGCGAGGATATCTTCGGCGATGGCGTCAATATCGCGGCGCGGCTGCAGGCGGCAGCCAAGCCCGGCGGCATTCTCGTCTCGCGCGTCATCTGCGATCTGGCGGGCAGCAACATCAATATCCAGCTCCACCGGGAGGGCGCGCATAGCTTCAAGGGCATCGATCAGCCGATCGAGGTGCTCTCCGTCGATTTCACGGACCCGAAGGTGAAGGCCCGCCGCCGGCAGCTGGCGGAGACGCAGGAAATCAAGTTCTGCACGACCCGTGACAAGGTCCGCCTCGCCTGGACGGCCACAGGCGAGGGCGAGCCCGTCATCAAGGCGCCGAACTGGATCAGCCATCTCCAGCTCGACTGGCGCGGACCGGGGTTTGCGCCGATGACCACCTCGATTTCCAGCAAATACCGGCTGGTGCGGTTCGATGCGCGCGGCAACGGACTATCCGACTGGGATGTCGCCGAAATCTCCTTTGATCGCTTCCTCGACGATATGGAGGCTGTGTTCGACGCGGCGGGGGTGGCGCGCGCGCCGATCCTCGCCTTTTCGCAGGGCTGCGCCATTTCCGCCGCCTTCGCCGCCCGCCGGCCGGAGCGGGTGTCGGCCCTCGTCATGATTGGCGGATTTTCGCAAGGCAAAGCCAAGCGCAGCGGCGCCCGCGACAAGAAAATGGCGGAGGCTTTCCGCGCCATGATGACGGCGGGTTGGGAGGACGACTATCCCTCGCTTCGCGACCTGCTGGCGCAGACCATCGTCCCCGGCGCCAGCGAGGAGGATCGCCGCCGCTACGCCGAGGACATGCTGGAGATGATCACGCCGGAAAATCTCGGCCGCTACCGCGAAGCCCTCGATAATCTGGACGTCACGGACATTCTCCCTAAGGTCACCGTGCCCTGCCTCGTCGCCCATTGCACCGGCGATCGGATGCAGCCGATCCAGGAAGGGCGAAAGCTCGCCGCCGGCCTTCCCAATGCCCGTTTCGTCTCCTATGAGGGGGACAATCACCTGGTGCCCGAGAACGATCCCGTCTGGCCGCTGCTGGAGCGCGACGTCCATGCCTTCCTGGCAGAGCACGGCTGAAACCGCCGGGTGCGGGCCGATCCGGTAAAACCGGCGATCTCCGGCTTTTCTTGACAGACCCCGGCTTTTGTACAAGAATTTTCCGATGCCGAAGCTTGTGGACCTGAATTCGCAAAAACAGATGATCGCCGATGCGGCGATCCGCCTGATTGAAAAGGGCGGGGTTGAAAATGTCCGGCTTCGCGATGTCGCCCGCGCTGGCAAAGTGACCGTCGGCACCGTCACCCATCATTTCGACAGCAAGGACGCGGTGCTGGCCGCCGCCCTCGCCGAGGTAGTCCGGCGGACGCTCGCGCGGGTCGATATGCCGTTCAAGGCCGGCAAGGCCAATGATATCACCGCCTATGTGCGCCGGGTCTGCGGCTATCTTCCGATCGATGACGAGAGTCGCGGCGAATGGCGGATCTGGCTGGCCTTCTGGGGCCGCGCGGTCACCGACGATCAGCTGCGCCTCATGAACCGGGACTATTTCGACGCCTTCGTCGAGCGGATCGCCGAGCGCCTGCAGACCTTGCAGGGCGCGCCGCAGGACCCGGAGCTTGCCCGTGATACCGCCGATGCGCTGGTCGCCGCCATCGACGGGATCGCCACCCGCGCCACCCTCAATCCCGAGACCTGGCCCGCCAAGCGGCAGGTGGCGGCGCTGACCGCCCTGCTGCGGCCGCTTTTGGAAAGCTACTGCGGGAAATAGGACGCCCCGCCCGTCTTCGCCCCTTCACCGCCCCGCAGCACCGCCCCCGTCCCTCGCGAAGAGATCGCCAATGCGGGACGCGGGATAAAATCCTTACGTTCCCAAAAAAAACGGCGGAATGGATAAAACATCAACAGAATCATGTAAATATAGTCAATATTTTGTAAGTATAATTTAAATAATAATCTCGTTTTTATTTTTTTAAATTACAAGAAATACGAAATAATAATTTGTCATATTTATTAAATAATTGCTTTTTCGGCGATTTTGTATTATCATAATTTCATCTTTTGTTATCCGCTCCATCAAAAAAATTCGACGAACAGGACCTCCTGACAACGGATGTGGTTGCGACAGGGTGGAATTCTCCGCCCTGTAAATGAAAAGGAAATTTCATGAAAACCCCTGCATTTTTAGCGCCCTATGTTGACGGCAGCGCACCGGTCCGCCTGTTCCAGGGCCTTGTCGTCGGCGCAATCGCCACGATGGCCATCGGCTTCGGTTTTGGCGGCTGGGAAACCGGCGGCCTGGTCGAAAAGAAGGTCGCCAAGGCGAGCATCAGCGCCAAGGTATCCGCCCTCGCCCCGATCTGCGCCGAACGGTTCGCAATGGCCGCCAAGACCGACAGCGAGCTGATCGTCAATCTGAACGCCATCAGTTCCTGGCAGCGCGATGACCATCTGCGCGATGCCGGCTGGGTCACCTTTCCCGGCGGCGCAACGCCCGACGATAATGTCGCCTCCGCCTGCCTTGAGCTGATCGAGGCGGATTTTAAAACCGACTAGACCCTTCGCGCGACAGCGAATACCGGCCGCTCCGCCAGATGACGGGGCGGCCGTTCTCTCACCCAAAAGGAATAGACATATGTCCAAAGGCAATAACAAGCGCGGCAACCGCGAAATCAAGAAGCCCAAGCAGGTAAAGATCAAGCTTCAGGCCGAACCCGTCTCCACCGTCACCAAGGCGCGGCTCAATATCGCCGGGAAAAAAATCTGACCCCATAGTGAGGCCGGCCCCGGCCCTCGCGGGTCGGCGTCGCTTTTTGCAAGGGGAGCAGCCGGAGATGGCTAGTTGCCCACGCTCTCCCACCAGCGGCTGGAGGCGGCCGGGGCGGCGAGGTCGACCGTCTCGCCCGGTCTTGGCGTCAGCAGCGTCACGCCCTTCTCCGCCGCCGCCTTTTCCGCGCGCCGGATCGGCTCGTCCCAGTCATGGATGGCCAGGTTGAAGGTCGCCCAATGCACCGGCAGCATCGGCCCGCCGCCGACATCGCGCACGACCTCGACAGCATCCTCCGGAATCATATGGATATCGAGCCAGGACTGGCCGGGCCCGTAGGAGCCGACCTTGACGATATTGAGATCGAACGGCCCGAACCGCTCGCCGATCGCGCGGAATTGTTTCGAATAGCCGCTGTCGCCGCTGTAATAGACCCGGTGGGCGGGACCAAGGATCGACCAGGAGGCCCAGAGCGTTTCCTTGTAGTCGAACAGGCCGCGCCCCGAATAATGCCGCGCCGGGGTCGCAACGATGGCGAGATCGCCGAGCGGCATCGTCTCCCACCAGTCGAGGCCATGGATCTGCGCCGCCGGCACGCCCCACTCCTCCAGATAGGCGCCAACGCCGAGGGGGACGAAGAATTCCGTCCCCTGCCCCGCGAGATGGCGGATCGTCGCCTTGTCGAGATGGTCGTAATGGCTGTGGGAAATCACTACCGCATCGATACCCTTGAGATTTTCCAGCGGCAGCGGCGGCGGATGAAAGCGCTTCGGCCCGACAAACTGGAAGGGTGAGGCCCGCTCCGACAGTACCGGATCGGTGAGGACGCGATGGCCGTCAATCTCGATCAGCACGCTCGCATGGCCGAGCCAAGTCACGTGCAACCCCTCGGGCGCCGGTCCGTCAAGATAACTCTCCGCCAGCGTCACCACGGGGATCGGGCCCGGCGGCACCCGCTTCTCCTCGCCGAAGAACTGCGCCTTCACATAGCCCCAGTCGAGCTCGAAGGGTGCCGGAGGCTCGATATTGACGAAGGCGCCGTCCTGGTAGTTCGGCGAAGCCTCGACGCGGGCAAGCCGCGTGCCGGCGATATGGGCGCTGAGGGCATAGCCGACGCTGACCACCGCGAGGATCAGCACGAGCATTCCGGAACTGACCCCGATCCCGACTTTCTTCCTGAGCCTCATCCGCCCCCTCTGCCGCTTGCCTGTCCGTCAGCATCATAAAGGGCGGCGCTGCGGATAGCTAGAGCCGTTTCATCTTCTCCAGCGGGATCGTGACGTCGGCGACGGTATCGCCGGTATGGGTGGTTTCCGCCCTGGTGATATTGATGAGCAGCACCTCCTCCTCCGATTGCGGCAGATGCTCCACCCCGCGCGGGATTACCAGCAGCTCCCCCTCGCGCACCGTTTCCACATGGTCGCGGAAATTCACGGTCAGGGTGCCCTTGACGACAATAAACAGCTCATCCTCCTTATCATGCTTGTGCCAGACGAAGGAATTCTTCAGCTTGGCAATGCGGACATGCTGGCCGTTGGCCTCGGCGACGATATGCGGGGTCCAGTAGGCATCGAACTGGTCAAATTTTTCCTGTAAATTCACGGTCTGCATCGGGGCGGTCCCTTTCTCTGTGACATTCATGGCGATAGTTGTTTGTTCTTGACTTTAGGCGCAAATCAAGAATTATTAAAACTAATTTATTTTATGGAATGAATTAGATTTTCTAATGATACAGGCACGCCCCCTCCTCGATCTCCATCTGCTCCGGACCTTCTGCGCGGTTGCCGAGACGGCGAGCATGACCCGCGCCGCGCAGCTTCTCAACATGTCGCAGGGCGCGGTCAGCCAGCAGATCCGCAAACTCGAGGAACAGCTCGCGAGTCCGCTCCTCGACCGGCAGAAAACCGGGCTCACCCTGACCGACGCCGGGGAGGTGATGCTCTCCAAGGCGCGGCAGCTTCTCGTCCTCAACGACCGGATCATGCGCGACGTGACGCCGGTGCAGTTTGCGGGAACTTTATCACTCGGCATCCCGCTCGACCTGATGGGCGGGCGGCTTCCCAATATCCTCCGGCTGTTCGCCGAGCAATATCCCGATGTCGGCATCAATCTCGTCTGCGCCGGCACGCTCGAGCTCAAGGCGGCGCTGGCCAATGGCGAGCTCGATCTGTCGCTTCTCGAGGAGCTGGACAAGGACCGGAGCGGCCGCTCGCTGTTCACCGACCAGCTTGCCTGGATCGGCGCCCGCGGCGGGACGGTGCGCGAGCGAAACCCCCTCGCCCTGTCGATCGCCAGCACCGGCTGCGTCTTCCGCCTGCCGGCGATGGAGGCACTCGATCGCATCGCCCGGCCGTGGAAGCGCGTCTATGAGAGCAACAATCTCGACGCCCTGTTCGCGATGATCCGCATGGATCTCGCCGTCGGTGTCTTCCTCAGCAGCCTGGTGCCGCCGGAGCTTGAGAAAATCCCTTTCGGCGACGCCTTCCCGAAGCTGCCGAAATTCCACGTCACCCTCGCGCAAAAGGCGGGGGCCCGCAACGAGATGGCGGCGACGCTCGCCGATTTTATCGAGAGCGGATATTCGAAGTAGCGGCGCGCCCGTCCTTGTGATAGAGGCAGAAGAACCACCCTACAGACGGGAGAGCCCGATGCGGAAAAGACGCTTTATCGAATGCGATGTGTTCACCTCGACCCCGACCAAGGGCAACGGCCTCGCGGTCGTGCTCGACGGCGAGGGGCTGACGCGCCAGCAGATGCAGGATTTCGCCGCCTGGACGAATTTCGCCGAGACGACCTTCCTCGCGCCCGCCGATGACCCGCGCGCCGACTATCACCTGCATATCTATACGCCGAAGCGCGAGATGCTGTTCGCGGGGCATCCGACATTGGGGAGCTGCGCGGCCTGGCTGCACGCGGGCGGCCAGCCGAAGGCGCCCGGCACCGTGCGCCAGAAATGCGGCGTCGGCATCGTCGAGATCGATATCACCGGTGCGGTCCCCGCCTTTATCGCGCCGCCGACGAAAATTGCGCCGATGCCGGAGGAGAGTTTTCGCGCCATCGCCGCGCGGCTCAGCCTCGATCCCGCCACCGTGGTGAGAACCGCCGTACTGGAGAACGGGCCGGTCTGGCAGGCGATCGAGCTTCAATCCGCCGCCGACGTGCTGGCCATCGACGGCACGGGGCTGCGCTATCCCGAATTCGTCGGGATCGGGCTGATCGGCGCGCATGAAGATGCCGCGGAATGTGATTACGAGGTGCGGATGCTCGCCCCCTCCAGCGGGATGGACGAGGATCCGATCACCGGCTCGCTGAATGCCGCCCTCGCCCACTGGCTGAAATCGCAACAGAGGCTTAGGGCTGGCCTTGTCCATGCGCAAGGAACCCGCATCGGCCGCGCCGGCCGCGTCCATATCCGCGAGGACGCCCGCGGCATCCTCATCGGCGGCGAAACCCAGATAATGATCGAGGGAACGCTGACGCTCTAACGCGGCACGTCGGCCTCAAAGCAATCCCGGCGGGCAGAACCAACCCCACCGCCCCTCCCGCATCGCAAATCCACCGGCTTTTACGTTCGCGCGGAACGTTATGGCGGGTTTGCGATTTATATTGGAGGGGGCTCGCTGGAAGTGGATAGATATATCGTTTTAAATTTTCCAGCGAAGGTTTCTGATCTTAGACTATCTCGGATTTGCTCCCTTGTTTTCTCACCTTCATCAACAATCATTTTATCCAAAATACTAGCAACTTTCTTCACGTGGCCAATAAATTGATTTTCATCTACAATTAGATCAATTATCGATTTGCAAATATTTTCCTGTTTCTTTTTATGCGCAGAAAAAATATCAGCATCGCCCGTTGCATCCAATCCGAGGGCATAAATCGCGTAATATTTATAAATGCGCCAACTGCTATCAAATCTCTGATTTCTAACAGAAAAGTCGAACTTATAACTAGCCAAAGAAGCGCAATGATATAATTGAACGCTATGATCTTCTTGAAAGATTTTCCCTTCGAATTCACCTAAAATGCCACGGTAGTCTCTCGCCGCTCTGTTTGGTTGGAACAAAAACATTGCAGCTACGGCTTTCATAATCTCCCGCGGTTTAATAATCCTTGTTCTTTCAATAGGCTCATCTCGGTATTGGTAATCTCTTCGTTCGATAAAAATATTTTTCTCGTCTCCTTGGTTTCGGCAGTATTCTTCTAAATCCTTCATAAAAGGCTTTAGCGCCCAAAATTGTTCGTCCTTCACCGCATTTTGTTTATTAGTTCCAATAATAATTCCAGATATAAATTCAGAATCCTGGCTTCCAATAATTCTTAACGGGATATATACACCGTCAATGTTATTTCTACATTCAAAAAGAATATTACTCGTCTGACACCCATTAACTATTTGATAATCGTCTAAACGAAATTTATCACCGGTTCTGCTAATTTCTTAGGCAACTATAGTAATTCCATTATTTTTGAAAATAAAGGACTCTGCATCTCCTTTATTTAACTCTTCTATAATAGCCTTATTTATTGAAGAATTTTTATCAAAATCTCTTATGTTGTCGAAAAATATTGTTCGATTAATCTTTGGTTCAGTGTCCGATCCAGATTCTATTGTAACAAGCTTTAGTAGCTCCGCCGCATCAATATAACCAGTATATCCCTCGCTAACCGAATTATGAGAAGGTAAAGTAAGCACTTTTTGAAATTCAATCGTCTCAGAAATAGAATTTGTTGCCGTTCGATAAGAATTTTGTAAACCTTCTGCTCCAACTAAATCAATTTCTATTGTATTAAACAAATTAAGTTCTTTTAAGCGTGCGCGATTACTATCAATCAAGGTTTGTATTGCATCGCTTACGTCACCTTGACCAGTAGTCACAAAATAGCACTTAATATTCGGATTTCTAGACAGCGCCGCATCATATACAGATGCTTTGGCTTCCAAAAGATCATCTATTTGATCGCTTACATTCTCGAGCTTGTCTGTGAAGAAGTAATATATAGCGTCAAAGAATTTTGAGAGGTCACCATAATCAAGTTTTTCGCTAGTCTTAGCTTGAAAAAAGAGAAAATCAACTACTGCTTTTTTTCCTTGCTGCAAAGCCTCTGCAACTGCATCGCTGTCTATGCAGACATCGCCCTGTACTAAAATTCCGACACCATCTAAACCAAATTCCTGCCCCCGCAAATGTAAATCAAAAGCATTTACGTTTTCTCCCAATATTCCATTAGTTACTGAAAATATTGAATAAACTTCGAATAATTCGGAATCCTCCAAATTTGCGCTTGGATTGCTTTTGCGAAACTCGTTTAGCTGAGCCTTTACAACAAGATTCATATTCTTTCTGCCTCAATGACATAACAAAACGTACTTAGCGCAAAGCGATTTTATACACTAGAAACTGAATTATGATCATATTACTGGTGGCTGTAAATCCCCCTACGCAAACGCCTCTTCCCATGTGCCCTTTGTCGCGGCTTTCGAATATTCGGTCGCGCGATTTTCGAAGAAGTTGGTATGCTCCACCGCGTTGAGGATGGCGTCGAGCCAGGGGAGCGGGTTTTTCTCGATATGGTAGATTTCATCGAGGCCGAGCTGGGTCAGGCGGCGGTCGGCGATATAGCGGATATAGCCCTTGATCTCCTCGGCCGTCAGCCCCTCGATATCCCCGGCGCTGAAGGCGAGGTCGATGAAGGCGTCCTCATGGATGACGATCTCGCGGCAGGTCTGATACAGCTCCTCGCAGAATTCCTTCGTCCAGATTTCCGGGTTTTCGGAGACGAACGTCTTGAACAGCTTGATGATGGAGTGGCAATGCAGGCTCTCGTCGCGGACGGACCAGGTGACGATCTGCCCCATGCCCTTCATCTTGCCGGTGCGCGGGAAGTTGAGCAGGATGGCGAAGCTCGCGAACAGCTGTAGCCCCTCGGTAAAGGCGCCAAAGACGGCGAGGGTTTTCGCAATCTCCGACTTATTCTCCACGTTGAACTGCTGCATATAGTCGTATTTGTCCTTCATCTCCTTGTAATGGAGGAAGGCGGAATATTCCGTCTCGGGCATGCCGATGGTATCGAGCAGATGCGAATAGGCGGCAATATGCACCGTCTCCATATTGGAGAAGGCGGCGAGCATCATCTGCACCTCGGTCGGCTTGAACACGCGGGTGTAATGGCGCATGTAGCAGTTGTTCACCTCGATATCCGACTGGGTGAAGAAACGGAAAATCTGCGTCAGCAGATGCCGCTCCGACTCGGTCAGGTTGTTGTGCCAGTCCTTCACGTCATCGGCGAGCGGCACTTCCTCTGGCAGCCAGTGAATCTGCTGCTGTTTCAGCCAGGCATCATAGCACCAGGGATAGGAAAAGGGCTTGTAGACGGGCTTCGCATCAAGGAGGGACATGGGTCTGGATCTATTCTGAACGTAATCGGTTGAGGGTGCCCCGCCCTACTGGCAGGCGAGGCATTCTTCGTAATCGACGGCTTCGCCGGCGGCCTCGACCGCTTCGGCCATGGCGGGGGCGAGGCTGGCGGCGAGCTCGCGGAGCTCTTTGGGCAGTTCCTCCTTCGTCGCCACCACTTCCGCACGCTGCATGGATTTGGAGCGGCAGTAGTAAAGGCTCTTCACGCCCTGCTTCCAGGCCATCATATGGATCTGGTGCAGATCGCGCTTATGCACATCGGCCGGCAGGAAGATATTCACCGACTGCGACTGGTCGATCATCGGCGTGCGGTCGGCGGCCAGCTCGACGATCCAGCGCTGATCGAGCTCGAACGCGGTCTTAAAGACGTCTTTTTCGTGATCATCGAGGAAATCGAGATGCTGGACGGAGCCTTCCTTCACGGTGATGGAACTCCAGACATCCTCGTTGTCATGGCCCTTCTCGGCGAGCAGCGCCTTCAGATGCGGGTTGCGCACGTTGAAGCTGCCCGAGAGCGTCTTGTGGGTATAGCTGTTGGCGGCCGCCGGCTCGATCCCCGGGCTGGCACCGCCGCAGATGATGGAGATGGAGGCCGTGGGCGCGATCGCCGTCTTGTTCGAGAACCGCTCGTTAAAGCCGTAATCCGCCGCATCCGGGCAGGCGCCGCGCAATTTCGCAAGCGATTTCGACGCCGCATCGACGCCCTTCTGGATATGGGTGAAGATCTTGGTGTTCCAGACTTTCGCCATGACCGATTCCATGGGCACGCGCTTGGCCTGCAGGAAGGAATGAAAGCCCATCACGCCGAGGCCGACGCTGCGTTCGCGCGCCGCGGCGTATTTCGCCCGCGCCATCTCGTCCGGTGCGCGGTCGATGAAATCCTGCAAGACGTTATCAAGGAACAGCATCACATCCTCGATAAAGCCTTCCTGCCCTTCCCATTCGTCATATTTCTCTAGGTTGAGCGACGACAGGCAGCAGACCGCCGTCCGTTCCTGACCCAGATGATCAGTCCCGGTGGGGAGCGTGATTTCCGCGCAGAGGTTGGAGGTTTTAACCTCCAGCCCGGCGAGCTTGTGATGCTCCGGCATCTGGGCGTTCACCCGGTCGTTGAAGATGATATAGGGTTCGCCCGTCTCGACCCGCGCCGTGAGAATACGGATCCAGAGGCTGCGCGCGCTCACCGTGCGGACGACGGCATGATCATGCGGGCTGGTCAGCGCCCATTCCGCATCCTCCTCCACCGCGCGCATGAAGGCGTCGGAGACGAGAATGCCGTGATGCAGGTTCGGCGTCTTGCGGTTGGGATCGCCGCCGGTCGGCCGGCGGATTTCGATAAACTCCTCGATCTCCGGATGGGAGATGGGCAAATAAACGGCCGCGGAGCCACGACGGAGCGAGCCTTGACTGATGGCCAGCGTCAGGCTGTCCATCACCCGGATGAACGGCACCACGCCCGAGGTTTTGCCGACCGCACCGACGCCTTCGCCGATGGAGCGAAGATTTCCCCAATAGCTGCCGATGCCGCCGCCCTTGGCCGCGAGCCAGACATTCTCGGTCCAGAGATCGACGATGCCCTTCAGGCTGTCATTCGATTCATTGAGGAAGCAGGAGATCGGCAGGCCCCGGGTCGAGCCACCGTTCGAGAGAACCGGCGTCGAGGGCATGAACCAGAGCTTGCTGATATATTCATAGATACGCTGGGCATGGGAATCGCCTTCGCCATAGGCGCTCGCCACCCGGCCGAACAGGTCCTGGAAACTTTCTCCCGGCAGCAGGTAGCGGTCTTTCAGGACCGCCTTGCCGAATTCCGTCAGATATTTATCCCGACTATGGTCGATCTGTACACGTGCGCCCCCTTTGACCTGTACGATATCCGTCAACATATCGACCGTATCCAGCATGCTTTTACCCCTTCTCACTCTCATAGCGTCCAACACCGGCCAGGCCGGGTACATGTCATAAAATTTCGCTCAACTTGCCTTATTTTTGTAATAATTGCCGGATATGCTGGTTGTTCGTTCCGGTTATTACAACAATAAGCGATTTTCTGTGTCGTTAATTGAACGTTATTTGCCCCGCAAAACGCGATCGACCACTACATATTGTATAAAGCCGGTTTCCGCGTCAACTGCTTGTGGAAAACTTTTTAAAAAAATAAAACTTGACGAATCGCCAAATGGCGGTTTCGGCATTTTTTAGGGTTTTTCCGACCCCGAAACCAGCGCCACCACCCCGCGCCGGGCCCGGACCGAAACGCGGCACCAACCACGCGCCCAACTCTTCCGCCGCGCGGTCTGCCCCTCCGCCCGGACGCCGCGGAGGGTAAAAAAAGAAGCGCCGAAACGAATTTCAGCGCCTTGTCTTACGTCATACTATTGGATGAAAGAACGAAGATAAGGGCCCGTTAATGGGTTACTTTCTCCGTCCGCGACAGCATCGCTATCTTCTCCTTGAGCCTGAGTTTTTCGCGCTTGAGTTCACTGATATGCACATGATCTGCGGACGGGCTGGCCAGTTCATTCTCGATTTTTTCCTCAATCTGATGATGCTTTTCGGTCAGCTGTGCTACATGATCTGCTGTGCTCATAGTGTATCTCCTCTGCTAGAAACGACAGGGCGCTGGCGCACCAGCGCTGGACAACTTTATATTACAGAATTATGAACTCGAAGACCATGAATCAATGCCCGGGGGCGAGATTATTTTGACGGACAAAAAGAAAGCGGCGGAAAACCAACGGCTTGTCGTCGGCATCAGCGGCGCGTCCGGCGCGGCGCTCGGCATCCGCCTGCTTCAGGCCTGCAAAACTCTCGGGATCGAGACCCATCTCGTCATCTCCAAGGCCGGGGAAATCACCATCGCGCAGGAAACGGAGATGAGCGTCTCGGCGGTGAAGGCGCTGGCCTCCCACACCCATAAGTCGGCGGATATCGGCGCGGCGATTGCCTCGGGCTCCTATCCGACCATGGGCATGGTGGTCGTGCCCTGCTCCATCCGCTCGATGTCGGAAATCGCGACGGGCGTGACCTCGAGCCTGCTAACCCGCGCCGCAGACGTTTGTTTAAAAGAACGCCGTAAGCTTATACTGGCCGTTAGGGAAACGCCCTTTCATACGGGCCATCTGCGCAGCCTCACCCAGCTGTCCGAGATGGGCGCGATCATCGCCCCGCCGGTCCCCGCCTTCTATACGAAGCCCGAGACCACCAGCGAGATCGTCGATCAGTTCACCGGCCATCTGCTGCGATTGATGGGAATCGAGAACGACATCGCCCGGGAATGGACAGGGCTGAAGGGCGGCGCCTGACCCCCTATTTCCCGAGTTTTTCAACAATGCCGTAATAGAGCCGTTCGCACGTGGCGACGAAACCCTCGCGCTGGCTTTCCGGATATCTTTGATCCGTCACCCGTTTGTCGCCGCAGGCGCCGATGCAGCCATCCAGCGGACGACGCAACGCGCGCTCCCGATTCACAGCCTTTTTCGTCTCGCAATAGGCCTTTTTATCCGGCATCAACACGATCCGTTGGGCCAGGCTCATACCCTCCTCCGCCTTTGGCGGAGGCGGCGGATCGGCGGCGAGCACCCGCTGATGCTCCGCATTGCATTGCTCGACGGCAGACGCATCACTCGATTTCCTCATGGCGTTTGCGCAGGCCTCGGCGCAGGACCTGTCCTTTTTCATCTTGCAAAAACCCACCTGATCCCGAAGTGTATATTGCAAGGGCTTTGGCTGCGGCTGACCGGCGGGCTGGCTGCTCATCGGGATCGCGTCCCGATAGAACCGGTCGCATTTCTCGCCAAGATCGGCATCTCCCGGATTTTTGGCCGCGACCAGACATATTTTCGCGCAGCCATATTCCTTTTTCGATTTGCAGGCCTCCGCCTGATTATTGAGCTGCTTCTGCCGCGGAGACAGCTCCGCCGCGTGAACCGCCCCGACAAGCGTTAAACCAAAAAAACAATCATTGTGGATAATGTGATGGAGAATGGCTTCAACTAAATCGTAGCACTTTTTTTCGTTTTTTTTCCTTTACGCAAAAAATTGCATCCGGCCCTTAACTGCCGAGTTTTCGATAGACATTGTAATAGGCTGTCTCGCATTGACTGACAGCGGCTGCCCGGCGATTTTCGGGGTAATTCGGCTGATTGACCCGCTTGTCGAGACAGGTTCTCTTGCAGTTCATGATCGCCCGCTGAATATTAGCCGGGAGGCTATGGCTTTCTTTCGCCTTGCAATAGGCCCCCTTGTCCTTCATCAGCGCGATGCGCTGCGCCAGGGTCATGCTTTCCTCTGGCTTGGGCTTGGGCGGTGGATTGGCAGCTAGGACCCGCTGGTATTCGCCATTACAGTGCGCAACCAGCTGAGTATTCGCCGGATCTTCCGCTGCAGCGTTGCAGGCCTTTGCACAAGGGGCATCCCGGTGGCCGGTACAAATATTGCTCTGCTGCCGCATTTTTTCGAACGTGGGATCCCCGCGCTTGAGCCTGCCGCCCATCGCGGCTTTCTTGTGGAGCCAGAAGCAATTGTCCACACCGGCCTTATCCGCAATATTTTTAGACGCCGATTGGCAGGCCTTCGCACATTTCTGATCGCCCTTCTTTGCGCAAGCCTGTCCGTTGGTAATCAGCGCATCTCGCAGCGCATCCTCCTTGCTCCCCGCATTGGCCGATACGGCAAATCCGATCGCGAAAAGGATAAATAGGGGAAAAATACATCGTTCGAAAAAACTAAACCGGGTCATTACGCTTATTTTCTTTTTTAATTCAAATCAGGCGGCGAACAGGCCGGTCAGGCGGGGGTCGGCCTCGGGGAAGGCCTGCTGCCAGATGATCAGGAGGTCGGACAGATCCTCCGTATCGATGGTCTCCGTGACATGGTTGAGATAGGCGGTGAGGTTGTCGGCGGCCGCGCCGCCCCGCTCCTCCACCCCGAAGGAGCCGGTCGCCGGGCGGTTCAGGATTTCATTGAGAAACTGGATTTCCATATGCTCGGCGAACAGCTCGCCGTCCGCGACGCCCCTGCCAAGTTCCGAGGCGAGCCGGTTATCGGCGGGGGAGATCGGGCCCTTGAGGAACCGGCGCACATGACGGAGCGGCGCAACCACCTCCGCCTGCCATCGTTGCCCCGCCGCGATGCCGGCGCGGAGTTCCTCCTCCGAGAGGCGGCCCCGCCCGCTCGCCGCCGCCCAGAGACAGAACAGCAGCATATTCACATCCAGACCGCGCCGGTCCTGCAGCCGGAGGCAGGCCGCCGACACCCCGGCGTCGTTATAGAGCTTCACCGCATAGTCCCAGAGCTGGCTCGGCGGAAAAACCGCCGTCGAAAATATCGCCAAAAACCCATCCCCCTCTTCGTCGCGGCCACCGCCGCCCCGCCGTCACCGGCCCCCTACGATACCTGCCGGACGGATGAAGAATCAATCTTCTTGTTGGCGGCGCGGTTTTTACCGGCGGCGGGCTATTCACCGCGCAGGATGCGAAGACCGGCCGGACGCGGATCCGCCGAAGGGCGCGACATCCGGTCTTTCACCAGCGGTCATTCGCGAAATCCGCATCGCGCGGCTAGGTTTTCGCGGCGAATGATGTTACTATTGCGCTCCTGATATGCGCGGGAAATGCGGGGGCGCATAGCTGTCGCTTCATTGGAAAATAGTTGTCGGAGTGCCTTGGAAAATGGCGGAAATTGACGAGCAGGAAATGCTCCGGGCAAAATTGGAACAGCTTAAAACCGAACATGGCGATCTGGATCGGGCCATCGACGCCCTGATCGAATCCGGGAATTACAATTCGTTGCAGCTGCAACGGCTGAAGAAACGCAAGCTGATCCTGAAGGATCAGATCTATGCAACGAAAAACATGCTGCTGCCGGATATCATCGCCTGACGCCATCGCCGGCGGGAGGATCAGGCCTGCGGGCGGTTTTCTTTATGCTTTTCCTTGTACATTTCGCTGTCCGCGGCGCTGAGCGTCTGTTCCGGGCTCTGTCCCGCATGGATCGAGACGACGCCGGTCGCCAGCGAGGTCGGCAGCGCCGCTCCCTTCCAGATGATCGGCTTCTCGGCGAACAGCTTGGGCAGCCGGTCGAGGAGATGGCGCGCATCCTCGGGCTTGGTGCGGGCCAGGATCATGCCGAACTCGTCCCCGCCGAGCCGCCCGACAATGTCGGTTTCGCGCACGCTCTCCTTCAGCCGCAGCGCGACCTGTGAGAGGACGAAATCCCCAGCCTCATGCCCGAGCTCGTCATTGATCGACTTAAAGCGGTTGAGATCGAGATAGACGAGGCTCGCTTCCGTGCGGTAGCGCTCGACCGAGGCCTGCACGCGGGTCAGCTCGCGCACGAAGGCGCGGCGGTTATAGATCGGCAGCAGCGGATCGCGGTCCGCCACCTCCTCCGCATCCTTGAGGCGGCGGGTCAGGTCGCGGATATTCTGGCGCAGCCCCTCTACCTCCGCCATCAAGGTCATGATCGCCTCGCGCACCTTCGGCGTCAGTTCCGGCTCCGGAATGCCAAGGATGCTCATGCTGTCATGGATGTCGCGGGGTTCGCTCCCGCTATAGAGGCTTGCCGAGGGCGCCGCGCCCTTCTTTTTTGTCTCCGCGGTCCTGCCGACCGGCAGTTTTTCGCCCATGGGTCCGATTTTCATGACGTACTCCAACTCCCGCCAGTGAATATTCACACAAGTTTAAAGTAAATATGGCGAAAATTCAAAACATTCCATGACGCCCCCTCACCGGCAAGCTTCCCTTGCGTCTTTTTCTGGCATGCCTATAATCGCCAGCTTCGAACCGCCAGGGTCAACGCAGGGGCAGGAAAATATGACCGTTCGGGATGTGCAAGTCGGGATTATCATGGGCAGCCAGTCCGACTGGGAAACCATGAAGAACGCCGCCGAAACGCTGGAGAGGCTGGGCGTCGCCTATGAGTCGAAAATCGTCTCGGCCCACCGGACGCCGGACCGCCTCTATGAATATGCGAGCCATGCGGCAGCGCGCGGGCTGAAGGTGATTATCGCCGGCGCGGGCGGCGCGGCGCATCTGCCGGGCATGGCCGCCGCGATGACCACGCTCCCCGTCCTCGGCGTCCCCGTCGAGAGCAAGGCGCTGAAAGGCATGGACAGCCTTCTTTCCATCGTCCAGATGCCGGGCGGCGTGCCCGTCGGGACGCTGGCCATCGGCAAGGCGGGGGCGATCAACGCCGCCCTGCTCGCGGGCCAGATCCTCGCCCTGAACGATGCCGCCATCGCCAAGGCGGTGCGTGACTGGCGCGATCAACAGACCGACGCCGTCGCTCTCGACCCCAAATAACAGAGGTTTCCATGACAGTTATCGCACCCGGCGGACATATTGGTATTCTCGGGGATGGACAGCTTGGCCGGATGATGGCCATCGCCGCCGCCGAAATGGGGTATTTCGTGCATATCTTCGGCCCCGAGGAGGACAGCCCGGCGGCGCAGGTCGCGCATCGCTCGACCGTTGCCTCCTATGCCGACAAGGCGGCGCTCGAAACCTTCGCGAAAAGCGTCGATGTGGTGACGCTGGAGTTCGAGAATATCCCGACGGACACGGTCGCGTTCCTGAGCGGCATCGTCCCCGTCCGCCCCGGCGCGAAGGTGCTGGAGATCACCCAGGACCGGCTGCTCGAGAAGACCTTCGTCAATAATCTCGGCATCGGCACGGCAACTTTCGCGAATGTTCAGTCGATCAACGAGCTGGTGCAGGCGGTCAAGCAGATCAAGACCCCGGCGATCCTGAAGACCCGCCGCCTCGGCTATGACGGCAAGGGGCAGGTGAAGATCACCAACGCCAGCAGCCTCGACGATATCTGGGCCGAGATGAAGGACGCGCCGTCGATCCTGGAAGGCTTCGTCAATTTCAAGATGGAAATCTCGGTGATCGTCGCCCGCAGCGCCCGGGGCGAGACCGCCGCCTTCTGCCCGGTGGAGAACCGCCACAAGAACCATATCCTCGACGTCACGCTGGCCCCCGCCGATATCCCGAAGCGGCTCGTCGACAAGGCCATCGATATCGCCGAGCGGATCGCCAACCGGCTCGATCTTGTCGGCATGGTCGCGGTCGAAATGTTCGTCACCAAGGATAACCAGATCCTCGTCAACGAGCTGGCGCCCAGGCCGCATAATTCCGGTCACTGGACGATCGAGGGATGCGCCACCAGCCAGTTCCGCCAGATCATCCGCGCCGTCTGCGGCCTGCCGCTCGGCCGGCCCGACCGCCATTCCAACGCGGTGATGACGAACCTGATCGGCAAGGATGTGGAGCGTTGGGGCGCCCTGCTCGAAGATCCGGAGAACAGCCTGCATCTCTATGGCAAGGCAGAGGCGCGGGAGGGGCGCAAGATGGGCCATGTCACCCGCCTGATGCCCTTAAGCCAGAAGCCGAAAGTCTGATCAGGCCCAGCCGCCCGCGAAATAGAGCACCTGGCCGGTGATGAAGTTCGACTTGTCGGAGACGAGGAAGAGAAGGTAATCGCCCGCCTCTTCCTGTGTGCCGAGACGACCGAGCGGTATCTGCGAGGTGATCTTCTTGAACGCGGCCTCGTTTTCCAGCAATTCCTTGGGGAAATAGTCCGGGCTCTCGACGAAATTGGGCGCGAGCGCGTTTACCTGAATGTTATAACGGCCAAGCTCCTTGGCGAGGCTTTGCGCCAGCGCATTCGTCCCGCCGCGCGCCGCCACATACATGGAATAGTTGGGAATGCCATGCTTCGGCGCGGCGGAGGAGATAAAAAGGATTTTTCCGCGACCCGCCTTCTTCATATGTTTCGAGACTTCCTTGGCGAAATGAAAGCCGCGCACCATCAGATTCTCGACCGTGCGGCGGAAATCACCGATATCCGCCTCGTCAATGGCGGCCTTCAGCGCCGGGAAGGCATCATTATTGATCATCACATCGATCCGCCCCTCGCCGGCTATGATTTTTTCGACAATGTCCGTGGGGTCCTGCTCGGCCAGCGCCTTCGTGCCGGGGATGTCCGCCTCAAATTTTTTGCGCGCGGCCGCGTCGGTGAAGGCCGCGTCATGGGCATAGACGGTCGCGCCTTCCGCCGTCATGACACGGCTGCCGGTCTTTCCCAGAAAATGCAGCGCATCGGTGATCAGGATGATTTTATTATTCAGCATTTTTTTGTCCCGATTTTTTATAGTGATATCGGGAACCAGAATAGGACCTGCCCCGGCAAAGGCAAGATCAATATGGGGCCTTAGTGGCCGCCGCTCAATATTCCCGTTTTGACCGAATAATCCACCGCCACGCCGTAGTTGGGGTCATCGTCGGAATCGATCATCAACTGCCCGGCCCGGTTCAGGAGCTTGTGACAGTCGCGCGACAGATGGCGCAGCTGCACATGCTTGCCGAGCGCGTTATATTTCGACGCCAGCACCTCGATCGCCTGCAAGGCGGACTGATCCACCACCCGGCTGTTCATAAAGTCGACAACGACGAGGTCGGGATCGCCCTTGAGGTCGAAAAGCTCCGCAAAGCCATCGGTGGAGCCAAAGAAGAGCGGCCCCTCGATCTTATAGATCTTCACGCCCGCATCGGTGATTTCTGTGACGGCATGAATGCGCCGCGCATTGTTCCAGGCATAGACAAGCGCCGAGACAATCACGCCGACGACAACCGCGACGGCAAGGTCGCTGAGCACCGTCACCACGGTCACCAGGATAATCACCAGGGTATCGGCCAGCGGAATGATCCGCATGATCCGCAGGCTCTGCCAGGCGAAGGTGCCGATCACCACCATGAACATCACGCCGACCAGCGCGGCCAGCGGGATCTGCTCGATGAGCGGGGACGCAAAGAGGATGAAGGAGAGCAGAAAGAGTGCCGCCGCAATACCGGAAAGCCGCGACCGGCCGCCCGACTTCATATTAATGATCGACTGGCCGATCATGGCGCAGCCGCCCATGCCGCCGAAAAAGCCGGTCACCGTATTGGCGAGGCCCTGCGCCATGCATTCCTGCGACGCGCCGCCGCTCTCCTCGGTGATCTCGCCGACGAGATTGAGGGTCAGCAGGCTCTCGATCAGGCCAATGGCCGCGAGGATCAGGGCGAAGGGGAAGATGATCTTGAGCGTCTCCAGATTGAGCGGCACCATGGGAATATGGAATTCCGGCAGGCCGCCCTTGATGGAGGCGAGATCGCCGACGCGCGGCACATCCAGGCCGAAGGCGATGACGATCCCGGCGACAAGGGCAATACCGGCAAGCGGTGCGGGGATCGCCGTGGTGAGCTTCGGCATCAGCCAGATTGCCGCCATGGTCAGCGCCACCAACCCCAGCATCAGCGCCAGCGGCCCGCCGCTCATCCAGACGATCTCGCCATAGGTATCGACGGTCTTGAACTGGGTGAGCTGCGCCATGAAGATGACGATGGCGAGGCCATTGACGAAACCGAGCATGACCGGATGCGGCACCAGGCGGATGAATTTCCCGAGCCGGAAGATGCCTGCGAGAAGCTGCAAGATGCCCATCAGCACGACGGCGGCGAACAGATACTCCACCCCGTGCAGTGCGACCAGCGAGACCATGACGACAGCGAGCGCCCCGGTCGCACCGGAGATCATGCCGGCGCGCCCCCCGATCAGCGCCGTGATCAGCCCGACGATAAAGGCCGCATAGAGCCCGACCAGCGGATGCACCCCGGCGACAAAGGCGAAGGCCACCGCCTCCGGCACCAGCGCGAGCGCGACCGTCAGGCCGGATAAAATCTCGGTCTTCACGCGGGCAGGGGTAAAGCGAAGGGGTTCAGCGCGTCGGCCACCGGCAGCAGACAGCAAACCGGTAACAGCGGCAAGCGTTGGCTTGATCAATATATCTCTTCCATTTCGGGGAATTTCGTAAGGCCGCACTATAACCGAACAACCCCCGAATGCAAAGAATTATATTGCAGTGCAGCAAATTTGCTCGGCGCTACGGCCTCTGCTTGCGGCACCAGAACTGATACATGCCGCGGAAGAGTGCCGGGTGCTCCGCCTCCACCGCCGCCCAGTTGGCGAGGTTGCGCCCGGCGGGATCGTCCTTGTGGCGCGCGCGATAGGCCTTCTTCACGCGGCTTTCGGTGAATTCGAAGCCGAGAAATTCGAGCCCGAGCGTTTCGATCGCCGCCTTGATGCGCGGAATATCGAAGCGCTGCTCATGGCGGTGGAACAGCAGATCGCGGCAACCGCTCAATGAGTAGAAATCAAGCTCCTTCGTCACCTCCTTCGCCGGATGGTCGTCCGGCAGCGCCAGGATATCGGACCGGAGCCGACGGATATCGTCGAGGGTGAGCGTCTCCATCCGCTCCTCCCCCACCATGTCACGGACGGCGGCAACGTCCTGCCGCGCTTCCTCGCTATAGAGCGCGACCTTCATCACGCCCGCGGGCGCAAGATGATCGAGCAGGCCCTGCCACGCCGCCTCCGGGTCGCCCATGTGATGGAGGACACCGCAAGCCTCGATCAGATCAAACCGGCCGAAGGTTTCGGGAAGCGCCACCAGGTCCGCCTCGGCGAAGCTGACATTGTCGATGCCGAGTGCCTCCGCCTGCCGGGCGCCATAGGCGAGCGAGGTGCGCGATAGATCGATCGCCGTCACCTTCGATCCGGTAATCCGCCGCGCCGTCCGGAGCGCATGGCGCCCCGTGCCGCAACCGGCGATCAGCACCTTCGGCCGGTCGGGCAGCGCGGCGAAGGCGGTGCCGGGAAACAGGGACTTGAGCAGCGCCGGGAGCGTCGTCTCGCCGCCACTTCTAAGGCCGCGCCAGCGCGGATAGGGGCTTTCCTCATATTGTTCGCGCACCGCCTTTGACACCGCATCGTCACTGCTGGAGAGGCAGGGCAAGGTCCCCCGCAGCTGCCATTCGCGGAGCTGCTGCGGCCCCATGCGGATCAGCAGGAGACGGCACCAGGGCAGTGCCTCCAGCAGGTCCTCCCCCTTCTCGAGGATTTCATCGGCGATCTCCGGCTCGATCCGGCCATAGAGCGCGGCGATCAGCGCGCTTTCAAGATCGGTCACCACCGGCGGCTCGCCGTTCGGCGGCTCCAGCGCATATTCGCCGAGCGCGAGCTGCAACGCCAGCAGCGCGATCACCTCGAAGGAGGGGAAGGCATCGCCCGCAAGGATGCTGCTCCGCGCCGCCGCGATCCATTCGCCGATCTCGGCGGAGGGCAGGATGAGCTTCGAGAAGGCGGCGGCGATCACCGGCTCGTTAAAGGCGCCGGTAAGCACGCCGAGCGCCTCCGCCCCGCTGGCCATCTTGCGGATGCCCGCCTGCCGGTTGATGCGGGCGAGCAGGGTGAGGATAAAGCGGTCGCTCTCCACCTCGTCCGTATTGAGGCAGCGCAGCATCGCCTCGTCCCCGGCGGGACCGAGATCGCCGACCGGCATCCGCTCCAGCAGGTCGGCCAGTTCCTGCAGCGCGGGCGGCGCAAAATCATCGAGCGCGGCGAGCTTCAGCCCGGCGCGCACGGCCTCGCGGAACTTTTCCTTCTCACACAGGAAGCGCGCCAGCCCCCGCCAGGCCAATTTATAGGCAGGATCGGCGGCAATCGCGGCGCGGAAGGATTTTTCCGCCGCCAGCGCCTTGCCCTCCTCCTTCTGGATCAGCGCGAGATTGTAATGGGCCGGGGCGAGACGCCGCTCGATCTTCAGAATCTGCCGGTAAATCGCCGCCGCCGCGGCCAAATCGCCGCGCCGCTGCAACGCCGTCGCCTCTGCCAGTTTTCGCTCGATATCCGCCTGCACGCGTCTCTCCTCCTGAAAGTCAGGGCCAATGTAGGCGATAACGCCCCGCGCCGCCAGCCACTTGCTGCCCAAAAAATAGCCGAAAATGCTGCGTCGCAACAAAAAATGATGAAAAACCAGGCAATTTTAGGGTGCGGTTGCGAAGCGATTTTTCCAACCCATTGAAAAATATACACATTATTTTCTGGCACAGCCTTTGCAATTCTTGGAACCATCAACCATGCGTATAGGAATTAGCCGAATGACCATTTCCAAGTATCTTATTATCCCGATGATTGCAGTGACATCCGCGTCCCTCGCCAGCGCCGAGCCGCTGGTTGCGGAGAGCGACGTTCCCGGCGAGTTCTCGGCGAATATTTCCCTGACTTCCGACTATATTTTCCGCGGCATCTCGCAAACCGGAAATAATCCCGCCGTCCAAGGCGGTTTCGATTATTCCTACGACTTCGGTCCGGCCGCCGTGAGCGCCGGGGTCTGGGCGTCGAATGTGAAATTCGGCGATGCGACGATCGAGATTGACTATTATGCGGGCGTCGGCGGCAGCATCGACGCCTTCAGCTGGGATCTTTCGGCCATCTACTACACCTATCCCGGCGCGGACGGCAATCTGAACTACGATTTTTTCGAGATTGCCCCCTCTGTCGGCTATGACTTCGGCGTTCTTTCCGTCAATGCCGGCGTCAACTATTCACCCGAATATTTCGGGGACAGCGGCGATGCCTTCTACACCCATGGCGGCATCGATATCCCGCTTGGCGATTACTTCACTTTAAGCGGCACGATCGGCTACCAGACGATTGACGACAATGCCGCTTGGGGCACCGATGACTATATGGATTATGGCATCAGTATCTCGACCGAAATTGCCGGTTTCGGCCTCAGCGCCGGCTGGACCGACACCGACCTTCCGAGCAGTCAATGTGATGATGCCTGCGGTATCTTCTCCGTCGCCTTGTCCCGCTCATTCTAGCTATTCCCGCTGGGCCATGATCTGGTCTCCCCTTTCATGGTCCTGACCTTGCCGTCCGGCGTCCCTACTCCCGTCGGACGGCTTTTTTTCCTGATTATTCAGCCCCGCCCTGATCCGGCCGCCCGAGCAGCAGGAAATGCGCTTTCGTGGTGAAGGCGAGCTTGCCCTCCTGCGTGGTGCAGCGAAGCACGGTATCAAGCCAGCCGCGCCCGGCCTTCGAGCTCGGCCGGGTATCCAGCACCTCCATCTCCGTCGTCAGCACATCGCCGGCGAACAGCGGCGCGAGGAAATCGAGCTCGATACCAAGGCCCGAGGGCAGGAAATGCCATTGCTGCCAGACCTTCGTCGCCGCCTTGGAGGAGAGCGCGAAGGTATAGGCGCCGCAGGCAACCACATCCGGAAAACCCATCGCCTTCGCCGCGGCGGCATCGAAATGCATCGGCTGGTCATCGAAGCGGCGGCCGAAATCGAGCATTTCCGCGCGCTCCACCGTCACCGTCGCGCCGGCGAATTTATCGCCCTTTGTGATATCCTCGAAATAGAGTTTGTCGCCCATGCGCCCTCCCTTTTCGCCTGAGAATACGCAGAAATCCCGGCCGGTTGAAAGCGAAATCTCGGCGCCGCACCGCCTCTTTTCCTCACAAGACGAACTGCCCGCCCGTCTCCCTTTTATGCGCAATACGGCAATAAAAGGAGACGCCAACATGGCAGACATCACATTCGACCTTTCCGGCAGCAAGGCGGCGGAGGTGAAGAAGATCATCCTCTATTCGAAGGACAAATCGAAGGAACTGCTCGTCGTCGCGGTTTCCGGCGGCCGGATCGCCGCCAAAACCTATCAGATCGACGAGACCGAGATCTACGCCGTCGTGCTCTATAAGGGGCTGCTCGACAATCTCGAACATAAGCATTTTTACGACGTCCGCATTATCGGCAACGGCACCCTCGTCATCGGCGCCGACGGCCATGGCAACAGCCGGGTGAATTTCCGCCAGTAGCCCGGAAAACCGCCAGTTCACTCCTGATATCGGCCCCGCCCCGTCCGCTCCGGCGCCCCTCGTTGGTCGCGACCGGGGGACCGCGATTGGACAGAAACCGTCGGTTTTGTTAGGGTCCATTAGCATTGACGCAAGTATCCTGTAACTCCCGGAAAAAGCGAAATAACATGTGTCATGCCCGGGGAAACATGGGGGAAAATATGAGTGAAGACTTATACGAAACCGACTATGAGGTGGGTCAAAGCAACCTGCAACGCTGGGGGATGGATGTGCATCACCCCGTTTTCTGGGTGTCGTCTGGCCTGGTGATCCTGTTCGTGCTGGGCGTGCTGATGGCGCCGGGCGCCGCAAAGGGCGCGTTTGACGGCGCGAAATGGTGGTCGATCGGGGCCTTCGACTGGCTGTTCATGCTGGGGGGCAATATCTTCGTGATCTTCTGCCTGGCGCTGATCGTCCTGCCGGTCGGCAAAATACGCCTTGGCGGTCAGGACGCGAAGCCGGAATTCTCGACCATGTCCTGGTTCGCGATGCTGTTCGCGGCGGGCATGGGCATCGGGCTGATGTTCTGGTCGGTCGCCGAACCGACAGCCTATTACACCGGCTGGTACGAGACGCCGCTCGGCGTTGAGGCGCGCACGCCGGAGGCGGCCAGCATGGCCATGAGCGCGACGATGTTCCACTGGGGCCTGCATCCCTGGGCGATCTATGCGGTGGTGGCCCTGTCGCTCGCCTTCTTTTCCTATAACAAGGGGCTGCCGCTGACCATCCGCTCGGCCTTCTATCCGCTGATCGGCGATCACAGCTGGGGCTTCTTCGGCCATGTGATCGACACCGTGGCGGTGCTGGCGACGCTGTTCGGGCTCGCCACCTCGCTCGGTTTCGGCGCGCAGCAGGCCTCGGCCGGGCTTGCCTATCTGTTCGGCTTCGAGGCCGGGATCAACACCCAGATCGCGGTGATCATCGTGGTCACGGCGCTCGCGCTCTTTTCGGTGATCCGCGGCCTTGACGGCGGGGTGAAGCTGCTCTCGAACATCAATATGGGCATCGCCGCGGTGCTGCTGCTGTTCGTTCTCTTCGTCGGGCCGACGGCGATCATCTTCGCGACCATGGGCGACACCCTGATCGGCTATCTTGGCAATATCGTCGCCTACAGCAATTTCGTCGACCGCCAGGACGAGGCCTGGATGCAGGGCTGGACGGTGTTCTACTGGGCCTGGTGGATCAGCTGGTCGCCGTTCGTCGGCATGTTCATCGCCCGTGTCTCGAAAGGCCGGACGGTGCGCGAGTTCATCATCGCCGTGCTGATCATCCCGACGCTGGTGACGCTGGTCTGGATGAGCGTCTTCGGCGGCTCGGCGCTTGATCAGATCGTCAATAACGTGGGCGCGCTCGCCGGCGGTCTCGACAAGGTGGAGCTTGCGATGTTCCAGATGCTCGAGAACCTTCCTTACGCCACCCTCACCTCGGCCATCGGCATCGTGCTGGTGCTGGTCTTCTTCATCACCTCGAGTGACAGCGGCTCCCTCGTGATCGACGCGATCACGGCGGGCGGCAAGGTCGACGCGCCGGTGGTGCAGCGGATCTTCTGGGTGATCATCGAGGGCGTGGTCGCGGCGGCGCTCCTGTTCGGCGGCGGGGCGGATGCCCTGACCGCGCTACAGGCGGCGGCGATCACGGTGGGCCTGCCCTTCACGGTGGTGCTGCTCGCCATGTGCGTCTGCCTCTATATGGGGCTCCGCCACGAGATGAAATATGTGGTCCAGGGCGCCAGCGCCTGACACCCAACCCACCTCACCGCCAACAGCAAAAAGGGCCGGTTCTCCGGCCCTTTTTTTGTGAGAGGGTATATACTTAACAAACCCAGTCATTGACTCATGGTAGAATTTAAGTCAGTCTTTCTCTCGTTATTTCTAATGGGAAGAGAATATGGCTCATCAAGTTAGGTGCATAAACAAAGTTGACCGAGACAATCCGTGGGAACGCATTACGCACATTGGTGGCGTTAATGACGACAATTCCCGCTGGAGAATTACTCAGGCAAGAGCCATCGAAGGCATAGAAAGCGGTAAATGGAAATTCTATGTCAGCGTTGGTGGAGAAAGTGTCTGGATCGTGGTTGCGACAAGTCGTTTTGGCAATAAGTACATTAAGACAGAGTCTGATGGTGAGGATCAGAACAACCTTCTAAGCCTTCCGGAATGTCCAAAATAGACATATAGAAGACCGTAAAGCAGCGAGCTTTTACGCCGGCGACTACGCCAGACAGGTCGAGGGGAAATACTTTTCAAATCCGCGCCGGATCGCTTGAGAACAGCAGGGTGATGGGATGATAAAGATGATAAAACAGAAAAGCCAGCGGATAAAACGCTGTCCTTTTTATGAAAAATCATCCAATGAAATTAATTTTTCTCAAACACCTTTATATTTTTTAATAACTTATCGATTTGAATGCGTAATCTTAATATTTCCAAATTATGCTTGTCATCAATAGCGTGATCAAACTTTGTATCAATGCGAACGTCAGTTATATTAAATTCTATAGCCTCTGTACGAGAAACATAATTTCTAATCATTGATATTGCAGTATTCCTAAATTCAACCACCTCTCGCCGCCATGACTCAAACTCATCCTCTTTGATGCGCTTTATGCGAAGGGCGTTGCCAGTATCTGCCAAACTGTGAAATGCTTCCAATATTGGCGTTTTATCTAAGTTGTTTTTGATTGCATTTTTAAGATCATTAATTTCCGATACTTGCTGACGCCAGATGCCGAACGATGAAGTCGCAAAATACCAAAGAAGTGCTAAAGCAAGCATAAATGCCAAAGCGATTAAAGCGACAACAACTCCCGAAATAAATGTATTTTCCAATTCTTTGTATTGGTCAATAGGCGTAACTAAGGCGCCGTATATGAACCCTGACGACGCAAAAATCACTGCTACGAGAATACTAGCTAAAATATGTCCGCTAAAAAGCCGCCATGTATTGGCCCACGTATACTTAAAGATCGTGTGTAAATAGAGCTTATACTCTTTTAGGAATTCCATAATGCGAGATAATCATTCGGCCAACCATACGAGTCAATACAAATACCTCTGCCACGCAAAACACCTTATTAATGGCTTTAGATATCTGCTTGATAACGAAGTAGTATCCACAAACGACACGCGGAAAAGAACTAACTCCCTCACCGCTCCGTTAAATTCCGCCAGAAGCGTTTCGCGCTCGGGATATTGGAAAAGTCGGGTTTTTCCTTCAAGCGCTCGCGGCATTTGAATTTTGCGGTCTCGATCTGCATGACATTCTCGATGCGGCGGTCGAGGAATTCCCAGGTCTTGTGGTGCCCCTCCGACTTGTCAGCGAGCCAGTAGAGGAGCGTCGCCGCGTAAACGCCCGCGAGGGTGAGGCGCTTGGTGTACCAGTTATAATCGCTCGATGTATCGCCGGTCGCCCACCACATGCGGCTGACCGTATTGGCGGTGAGTTTCAGGGCGAGACCCGCATTCGCCGGCAGGGCGAGGACATTGACGGCGCGGCGCACGGCCTCCTTGTTCTGCTCATAAAGCTCGAGCCGCAGCCGGATGGCGAGCGTGATGCGCTCGCGGATCTTGAGGGAGCGCACGCCGCGTTTTTCCAGCTCCGCCTCCATCTCATCGTCGGCGGTCTCGATGAAAAGGCGGATCATGTCGGTGGCACCGCCGGGGAAGGCCAGCTCAAACTCCGAGAGCGGCGCGCCGATATCCGCGGCCGCGGCCGTCATCGCCTTGCGGCTCCAGCCATCGAAAAGCACATGGGGCAGCACCGCATCAAGCAAACGCGTTCGCCATTCCCGCTCGGTCTCCGCCTTTTTGCTCATGTCCCGTCTCCCGCCTGTTCGGATTTGGCGCGCAAATCCTCCATGAAGGCCTGTACTTCACTTTCATACATCAGATAGCGCAGGTCTGTCATCCTTTCGGGATAGAGAATGCCGAAAAGATGGTCGCATTCATGCTGCACGACGCGGGCATGGAAGCCGCGCGCCTCGACGCTGATTTCCTTGCCATCGAGGCCAAGGCCGCTATAGCGGATATGGGTCGCGCGCGGCACCAGACCGCGGAGCCCCGGAACCGAGAGGCAGCCCTCCCATCCCAGCTCGACCTCATCGGTGAGCGGCTCGATCTTCGCATTGATCAGCACGGTGGAGGGGATGGATTCTGCCATGTCCCCCTCCTCCATCTGCACGCGCTCCTCCGGCACTTCGAAGATCACGAGGGATTTCGACACGCCGATCTGCGGCGCCGCGAGGCCGACCCCGCCGACGGCGGCCAGGCTGTCGCGCATGTCCTCGACCAGCTGGTAAATCTCGTCGCCGAAAGGCGGAATCAGGGGCTCCGCCCGCCGCCGGAGAACCGGATGCCCCATCTTAAGTATCGCCTGTATCGCCATAAGCCCTTCCAATTTCGCGTCTTTTATGTTATTTACTCTTTTCTTTAAGGAATTCACCTTAAAAATGCGGTTTCCCCCTTCACAGGGGAAATGAAGCGTGATACACCCGCGCAACTCCGTAACCGGCTTAACTTTTGGAATTAGATAGGAGCACGATTAACTGTGCAAGTTTCTGTACGTGACAACAACGTGGACCAGGCGCTCCGGGCGCTGAAAAAGAAGATGCAGCGCGAAGGCATCTTCCGTGAACTGAAACTCCGCGGCGCTTATGAGAAGCCGTCCGAAAAGCGCGCCCGCCAGAAGGCGGAAGCCATTCGCCGCGCCCGCAAGCTCGCCCGCAAGCGCCTCCAGCGCGAAGGCTGAGCCCGCCCCGGCTCGCCGGGTTACCAGAATTCAAAAAGCCGCGCCGGGCATCCGGACAGCGGCTTTTGGCGTTTTTGGCGTGATGCTCGAAAAAACCGGCTAGTCCCCCGCCGCCGCCATCCGCGCGCGGACCAGTTTTTCCGTCTGCGCGTTCGCGGGAAAGAAACTCTCCACCATGATTTCCTCCGCCGTGACATCCTGCGGGGTTCCGAAACTCGCCACCGTCGTGATCCAGGACAAGGTCTCGCCCTCCAGCAGGAATTCGAGCGGCAGGACAGGCAGCGCATCGGCAGACGGATTTTCAACCGCGAAGCTCTCCGGCACGCCCGGATAGTCCAGCACCTCCGCCAGCAGTTGGCGGAGCGGATCATTTTCCGTCGCGCCCTTCAGCTGCCGGTGCGCCCGTTCAACCAGATGCGCCGCCGCCTGCTCCCAGTCCCTGAGCACCCGCCGGAGCCCGTCCGGATGCAGCGTCAGGCGGAGAATATTCGGCGGCCCCTTCACCGCGCCGGCCCGCAGCCCCAGCATTTCCAGCATCAGCGCCCCCGCCCGGTTGATCATCAGCACGTCGAAGACGCGGTTCATGACGATCGCGGGAAAGGGCTCCTGCTGGCGGAGCATGAAATCAAGCGCCTCGCGCACCTTGTCGAACTCGGCATCCTCGAGCGACCGCGCGCCATAGGCGGCGGTGTAGCCCGCGGCGCCGAGCAGCCGGTTACGCTCGCGCAACGGCAGCTCCAGCGCCTCGCCAAGGCGCAGCACCATCTCCCGGCTCGGTTGCGAGCGGCCGGTCTCAATAAAGCTCAGGTGCCGTGCCGAGCTTCCCGCCTCTAGCGCGAGATCGAGCTGGCTGAGCCCCTGAACCTGCCGCCAGTGCTTCAAGAGCCGACCGAGCTCGGGCACCGGGGTTTGCATGGCTGACGCGGTCATCTTCTCTCCTTCCCATGTTTCCGGCATCCAGAATAACCCGAAAACACGCGCAGGAACATTACCCATGAGGTAATTGAGATGATAACCCTGACCCGGCATCCTGCTGTCAGTCGAACCCATGGTTCGCTCAACTGAAAGGAGATCAAGATGCCGGACAAGTCAAACATACTTCGAATGACCCTGCTGATCGATGCAGGGACCTCGCTTCTGTCGGGAGGGGTGGCGCTTCTCTTCGCGGGCCCGCTTGCGCACTGGATGGGGATGGCCGATTGGGTCCTCTATACGCTTGGGGCAGGCTTGGTTCTGTTCGCCGCCGATGTCGCCTTCACGGCGACGCGGAAAGTCATCAATCCGCTGTTCGTGAAGGGCATCATTGCCGCCAACGTCGCCTGGGTGGTCGGGAGCGCAATTGCCCTCCTCCTGTTCCAGGACCGCCTGACGGTGGCGGGCAGCTGGGTGGTCGAGATCATCGCCATTGCCGTTGCTGTCCTCACGAGCCTTCAGGCCGTTAGCCTCAGGCGACTGGGCGATCAAAAACCCCGGACTGCCTGAGATCCTCCCGCTGACGCAGAGAGCCACGCCGAAACCCGGCGCGGCTCTCTCACACCTGATCATTGACTTGGGTACGATAGTTTGTCACGATTAGGGAAGGCGTTTATACTAGTATAGATTTAATGAATTGTCAAGGAAAATGGGCTTTAGTAGTTGTCATCCGAACATACGCAGGGAAGACAACAAGGGATTCCGATGGCAACATACGACATTGAGATTGGTGAAGCCGAGATTTCAAAAATTTGCAAATGTTGTGGCCGCCCCTCTTCAACTGGCCATGGCTTTGTTTATAAGGACGGCGACTCATATGCAGTTTATTATGCCGGCTGGTCTGATGCACATATAGACAAAGTCGTAACCTTCGCCTTGGCCATTGGTGAATGGGATGATCATTCGTCAAAGGATGATCGAGTGTGCTTCAGTATAGAAGCCTCTATGGCGCGTGAAAAAATCAAGCTTGACGTGATAGAACCGGGCAAGTCCCCTTGGCCTGACAGCGACCTTTTGGGAAAAATGCTTTCCAGACAAAACGCCCTCAGCCACCCTGCCCTCGGTGAAATTCTCACAATCATTGGTTTGGTCCTGAAAGAGCAGGACACGCTGGTAGAATTTCTGAGGCCATGAAGTTTAGTTTCTCAAGAGTTTTGCTTATAAGCATTGCCTATTGCATTGCTGTAATCGGCAGTTCCTATATCGCTATTTCGCTTTAATCTGAAACATGCCCTGTTCAAATGCTTTATTTTGCTTCTGATTATCGTCGCATTGCAAAAGCTCTGCCAATTCGTAGCCGGTCAGTTGGGATTGCCCAATGACTTCAGAGGTCCAGCGGGTTTGTTGCTGATCTCGAAAATCAATTTGGCGGTAAATACGATCCCTATCTTTATCGGTGCTATTCTTGGCTCAATAGCTAAAAGCTGGTAAATTATTTTAGTAGATGTTCAACAAAGATTTAAGTTTAGCTTCCATACCCCTTCCCTCTTGTGCAGACGGCGCGCAATGCGATAAGTTGCGGGGCGAAACTGTGGCCGAGTAAAAATCGCGGGGGTTATTTTGGAAAATCTACTGGCTGTTCCGAAACTCGGACTGACGGCGCTCTATTTCGTGCTCCAGAATATCCGTCCCTGCCTTCACCGGGCGGCCCTCGTGATCGTGATCGGCAGCCTCATTGGTATGCTGGGCAGCCTTGCGGATAGCACCTTCAATGCGTGGGGAGGCATAATTCTGGTGCTGCTCTATGCCACCTTCGCCGTCTCCTGGCATCGTTATTCGCTGATCCCGGCGGCGAGGAACCAGACGGGTTTCCCGTTCAGCCTGGGGATGCGGGAGGTCAAATACGGGCTCTTCGCGCTGATCGCCAGCATGCTGCTCGTCTTCATCTTCCTGTTTCTGTTGGCGTCCCTGCCGCAGGAAATTGCGCTCGTCGTGACTCTTATCCTGATGCTGCTCCCGGCCTGCGTGCTTGTCTTTTTCTATCCGGCCATCGCCCTCGACCAGCCGCTCCGGTTCCAGCTGTTTGTGAGGCGAGGGGTTGAATACAGCTTCTCCATCGTGTTGGCATTCCTGCTCTGGCTCCTGCTTTCCGGCGCGCTAATCGGCGCAACGGCGGCCCTCTCGCTGATCATCGGAAGCATCCTTTCCGGCTTTGCGGGGGTGGTGATCATGGCCCTCTGCCTGAGCGTCATTTTCTCCCTCACCCTCGCCGTATGGGTCAGTACGGCGACCTTCCTCTATTACAATGTCATTGGCCTGCGCGAATATCAGGAATTCTCCGAGGCCGATTGAATAGCGGCAAATCCCGTTGCCATCAATTCAACCGCCCCTCACCCCCACAACAAACTCCCCCTTCCCTCTATCCATCCTCGCGCAATGCGATAAGTTGCGGGGCGAAACTGTGGCCGGGTAAAATCGCGATGTGATTGGGTTGCGGGGGGACGATGCGGAGGCAACATCACCGCCGCCCGCGTAAAACTCAATCCCGCGCGCGCCTCACCAATTTGTGTAGAGATATGTATGGCCCTTTTGGGCGTAGGGCGTAGCATGGGGGGATGAAAGACGGGACATTGCTCAAGGTCGGGATAATCGGGACGGTGGTGGCGGCGCTCTGCTGTTTTACGCCGGTCCTGGTGATCCTGCTCGGCGCGGTGGGGCTCTCCGCCGCGCTTGGGCTGCTCGACTATGTGCTGCTGCCCGCCCTCGCCCTGTTTATCGCAATAACGGTCTATGCCCTATGGAAACGCAAGAAAACAGTCCCCGACTGACCTCGGTCCTGACCTGCCCCGACTGCGGACATACGGAGGCCGAGACCATGCCGACCGATGCCTGCCAGTGGTTCTATGACTGCAAGGGCTGCGGCGCTGTGCTGAGGCCGAAGGCCGGCGATTGCTGCGTCTATTGCTCCTACGGGACTGTCCCCTGCCCGCCGAAGCAGGCCGGGGACGATTGCTGCGCCTGAGACGGATCAGTCCGCCGCGACGCCGTGTAAATCGCTGCCGCCGCCGCCCTCGCCGTGGTGATGGGCGGTGGCGCGGCTCTTGGGCGGGCGGGGTCCGTTGGGGCGGGATTTTCTCCCGAAACCGCAATAAATCACTGGGCCAGCGCACCGATAACCGCGGCGCCGTCGCGGTTAGTTGATCGCGGCGCGCGAGAATACGAAAAAAGATAAAAACTGGGCAAAGTTGTTTAGGGTTTATTAGGGGTTTGTTTACTAGAATTCCCCCGATGACATGGACCTCCCTCATAGACGGGCTGCACGCCGGCCTCGGCCGCCTGCCGCGCCACACGATTCTGGTGCCCACGGTCATCGGCGCGAGCATGATCGTGCTGATCACCATCGTCTGGCTGGTGACGCCGACGACGGAGACGACCGGCTACGCGACGGAGGCCCGCAATGACCTTGGCAATTTCTCGGCGCGGCTGGAGAGCCATATCGCGACGCGCCTCGCCATCGGCGAGCAATTGCGCCGGCTGCTGATCGGCGGACAGATCAAGGACCGCGACGACTTCCTCACCCAGACCTCCTACATCCATGAGCTGTTCACCGATTTCCAGGCGATCAGCTGGGTGGACTCGCTCGGCGTCATCCGCTGGGTCTCGCCCCTGAAGGGGAACGAGCAGGCGCAGAATCTCGACGTCAAGAAGCTCAAGCTGCCCGGTATCGCGCTTGCCAGGGCGGAGGAGACGGGCCGGCTGCAGATCACCCCGCCGATCGAGCTCGCCCAGGGCGGCGTTGGCTTCGTCGCCTATATCCCGGTGCTCAAGATGGGCCGCGTCACGGGCTTCGTGAATATCATTTTCCGCGCCGATCCGCTGATCCGCGCGGCCATGGCGGACGACATGCTCGACAAATACGAGGTGATGATCCAGGACGAGACAAGCCCGCTGTTCACCACCTTCAGTGAGACGGCGGAGCGCGACGACGCCTTCCATAAATGGATCGTCATCGGCAACCGGGTCTGGGCGGTCACGCTGCAGCCGAAGGCGCAGGTCATCGCCGCCTATGGCACGATCGTCGACGAATTGGTGCTGGTCACCCTCATCCTGCTCTGCATCGTCATCGCCTGGCTCATCCATCTGGCGATGGTCCGCCAGCTGCGGATCAAGGCGAGCGACAAGCTGTTCCGGACCTTCATCGAGAATTCCCCCTCCGCGATCATCATCAAGGACGCCGAGGGCCGCTATATCCACGCCAATTCGCAGTGGCATGAATGGTTCAACCCCGAGGGGCGCGACATCCGCGGCCTGACATCGGAGGAAGTCTTCCCCGCCGGATATGCCGAGGAGGTGCGCCGCCAGGAAGAGCAGATCCTCGACCGCCGGGATATGATCGAGAAGGAATATCTGAGCCCGCTGACGGGCGGCGGCACGGTCCCGACCTTCGTGCAGATGTTCCCGATCACGGACGACACCGGCGAGGTGATCGCCATCGGCGGCTCGATCACCGATATCAGCCTCAACAAGAAGACCGAGGAAACGCTCCGCCTGGCGCTGATCAAGGCCGAGGAGGCGAGCCAGTCGAAATCGAAATTCCTCGCGACCATGAGCCATGAGCTGCGCACCCCGCTCAATGCCATTATCGGCTTTAGCGATATCCTGCTCGGCGAATATTTCGGCCCGGTCGGCAGCGCGAAATACATGGAATATGCCGAGGATATCAACCACAGCGGCCGTCATCTGCTGTCGCTGATCAACGAGGTGCTCGATATCTCCGCCATCGAGCTGGGCAAGCGCGAGCTGGTGCTGGAACCGCTGGTCGTGCAGGACCTGCTGTCCGACTGCGTGAAATCGGTTCGCCACCGCGCCGAGACGCAGGGCCTCACCGTTGCGCTGAACGCCGACAGCAGCTTGCCGCCGATTTCCGCCGACGAGACGGCGGTGCGGCAGATCTTCCTCAACCTGCTGACCAATGCCATCAAATTCTCCCATGCCGGTGACAAGATCATCGTCACGGCGCGGGCCGCGGACGAGGCCGTCGTGATCACCGTCGCCGATACGGGCGAAGGCATCAACAAAGAGCAGCTCGCCAGCGTCACCGAGCCCTTCGTCAAGGGCCACAGCACCTCGCATATCACCCACGAGGGGGTCGGCCTCGGCCTCTCCATCGTCAAATCCTTCGTCGCCGCCCATAAGGGCACCCTCCATATCGAGAGCGAAGTCGGACGCGGCACCACGGTCACCGTAACCCTGCCCAAGGAAAACGGCCGCATGGTCGCCTGAGGTTGATTCACCGGGCCTTGCAAGATCGCGGGGCGGGATATTGCGTAAATCCGCCCGTTTCTTTGCAAATATTAGATTTTGCGCTGCAATATGATAAAAATCTGATTATTTACATGCCGTGACGCCATATTAGGTTGACAGCATATGGCTCTTCCTATATCCAGCGCGCTTCCGGCCATTGTTTGCAACCAAACGTTTGTTCGGCAAGGGATGCCTGACTTTGGTGGCGTCCGCGTTATTTCCCGGACAGGGCCGGGACATTGACGATCAGATTTAGAATGAAGGCTTTTCGTTCATGGCGCGCTTGCGGGCCGCCAGGATAGAGGAAGACTTTTGTTTATTCGTTTGGGACCTTTTGGGACGAGATAACAAGAATACACGATGCCGAAACCGTTTTCGCTGCGCTATCTTCATATCCTGCCTGCCATGCTAATCCGGCATACGGTCGTGTTACCTGCCCTCGTCGGCCTTGCCATGGTCGCGCTGATCATTGGCGGCTGGATGCTGCTGCCGTCGAGCGCGGAACGGGGACTATCGCGGGAGACGCAACGCAATCTCGAGCATCTGTCGGCCCGCCTTGAGGCGCATTTCCAGACCCGCCTGACGATCTCCGAGCATGTCCGCCGCGAAATCATCGTCGGCCATGTCTTCGGCAAGAGCGAATTCCTGTCCGAGGCGCGCGCGCTCCATGAGCTGTTCCGCGATTTCCAGGCCTTCAACTGGATCGATTCCAACGGCGTCATCCGCTGGATCTATCCGGAGGCGCAGAACCGCCCGGCGCTCCATGTCAATGTCCGTCATCTGAATGTCCCCGGCCCCGTCCTGCGCGCGGCCGAAAAAACCGGAAAACCGCGTGTCACCCCGCCGATCGAGCTGGCCCAGGGCGGTCGCGGCTTCGCCGCCTATATCCCGGTCATTCGCAAGGGCACGCTGCTCGGCTCGCTGAATATCGTCTTCCGGACCGAGCCGTTGCTGACCTCGATGATGGAGGCCGATTTCCTCCAGCTCTATGACGTCCGCATTCTCGATGGCGACGCCCTCGTCTACCAGAGCCCCGGCGCGCCGGCACTGGACGGCAACGGCTCGTTCAGCCATAGCATCGCGATGGGTGATCGCCAATGGGACATCACCCTCGCGCCGACGCCCGCCAATATCGCCGAGCATAGCTCGATCATCGAGACGCTGGTCGTCGCCTTCCTGCTGATGCTGTCACTGGCTTTTGCCTGGCTGATGCATCTCGCCATGGTGCGCCAGAAGAAGCTTTATACCAGTGACAAGCTATTCCGTACCTTCATCGAATATTCGCCGTCCGCCATCTTCATCAAGGATACGAAGGGGCGCTATATCCATGTCAATTCGAAATGGCATGAATGGTTCAATCCCGAGAACAAGGAAATTGAAGGCATGAAGCTGATCGACCTGTATCCCGGCGATCACGCCAGGGAATCACAGGCGATGGAAGACAAGGTTCTCCGCGACGCCGCGGCCGTCGAATATGAGACCATGAGCCCGCATGCCGACGGCACGACGGTGCCGGCGCTGGTCCATAAATTCCCCATCTTCGACAACCACGGGCAATTGATCGCGATGGGCGGCATCAATACCAATATCAGCGCCAACAAGAAAACCGAGGAAACGCTGCGCCACGCGCTCATCAAGGCCGAGGAGGCGAACCAGTCGAAATCCAACTTCCTCGCGACCATGAGCCATGAGCTGCGTACGCCGCTCAACGCCATCATCGGTTTCAGCGATATCCTGATCGGGCAGTATTTCGGCACGCTCGGCAATGCCAGATACATGGAATATGTCAAGGACATCAACCAGAGCGGCCATCACCTCCTCTCCCTCATCAACGAGGTGCTCGACATTTCCGCCATCGAGTTGGGCAGGCGCAAGCTCCAGCTCGAACCACTCGCCGTGCAGGACCTGCTCTCCGACTGCGTGAAATCGGTCCGCCAGCGCGCCGACTGCCAGCGGATCATGATCGCGCTGGTCGCCCCGTCCGACCTGTCACCGATCCCCGCCGATAAGACGGCGATGCGGCAGATCTTCCTCAACCTGCTGACCAACGCGATCAAATTCTCCCATGCCGGCGACAAGATCACCGTTTCCGCCCAGGCCACCGGCGACGATATCGTCATCTCGGTTGCCGATACCGGCGACGGCATCCGCAAGGACCAGATCGCCACCGTCACCGAACCCTTCGTCAAGGGCCACAGCACGTCGCATGTCACCCATGAGGGGGTCGGGCTCGGCCTCTCCATCGTCAAGGCCTTCGTCGCCGCCCATAACGGCACGCTGGATATCGAGAGCGAGGTCGGCCGCGGCACGACCGTTACCATAAGCTTCCCCCGAAGCCGCGACCGCATGGTCGCCTGAGGCCAAAAAAGCCCGTTTTTCCGCGCCTTTCCGCCCGTAATCCTTCTCTCCATTAACTATAAATAAACAGTTTTTCCCTAAGCTGTCCCTACGCGCGGGAACGGGTTAAATCACGAAGTAATCCCACGTAGTTTTAAACAAAAACGCGATCAACTATAAATGGAGACACCAATGATCCGTAAAACCATCGCCGCCGCCGCCGTCCTTTCGGCCGTCATCGGCTTTACGGCGAACGCAACCGCCGCTGACTATAAAGTCGCTCTTGGCAACCTGATCGACAGCGACGTGCGCAGCTGGGCACAAAGCGACACCGTCGTCAATGCCATCAAGGAGCAGAACAAATCCTCCGCCGCGCTGAGCCAGGCCGATATCGACGCCAAGGACAAGCAGTGGCGCGCCGAGACCAAGGGCGGCGATCAGAAGATGATCAATGCGGTGCTGGCGAACAGCCTGTCCGCCTACCTCAAGGACGTCAAGGAAAAGTCCCAGGGGAAATATACCGAGATTTTCGTCATGGACATGAAGGGCCTCAATGTCGGCCAGAGCGACGTCACCTCCGACTACTGGCAGGGCGATGAAGCCAAATGGCAGAAGACCTATGGCGCGGGCCCGGCCGGCGTGCTGATTGACGAGGTCGAGTTCGATGATTCCTCGCAGACCTACCAGTCGCAGGTCAGCGTCGCGATCGTCGATCCGGCAACCAAGGAGCCGATTGGCGCCGTCACCGTTGGCGTCAATGTCGAAATGCTGGAATAGCCCCTTTCCGAAATCCATAAAAATCCCCGGAAAATTATAAGGATACGCACGAGATGAGCGCCGAGATCCCGATGAATGAACCCACAGAAACCGGCAAGAAGAAAGGCGCGGTCCAGTTGACCGTCAGCCGCAAGATCCTTCTCGTTGTTTTCGCGACGACGTTGATGGGGCTCGCGCTCCTCGTGTTCCTGGGGCTGCAAAACCAACGGCAGGACATGGAAGAGCTGGCGACCGCCAATAACCAGACCATCACGGCGCTGATGGCGGAGCAGCTCTCCGGGGCCCTGAAGTGGAAGAAATCCGACAAGATTGCCGAGGTCTATCATGAGATGGCGAGCAAGCCGGATTCTGTCCTTGCCGATATCGTCACCTTCGACAACGACGGCAATATCGTGACCGAATATCATTCCGAGACCGTCCCTTCCGCCGGCCTGACCGGACTGCTCGGCGAGCAGAAAGGCGCGCTTGACGCGGGCGGCATCTATACCGGCAAGACCGACAGCCATCACATCATCCTGACGCCGGTCACCGACGCCAAGGGCGAGACTGTCGGCTATGCCGCCGTCGGCTGGAGCCTCAACCGGCTCAACGACCAGATCTCCGCCAACCTGATGCAGCAACTGCTGCTGACCGGCGCGGCACTGCTCGGCATCATGCTGCTGACCGGCTTCCTGTTAAGCCGCTTTATCGGCAAACCGCTCAGCCAGTTGACCGAGGCGATGACTGCGCTCGCCAATGGCGACAGCGACATCACCATCGTCGGGCTGGAACGCAAGGACGATGTCGGCGACATGTCCCGCGCCGTCCAGGTCTTCAAGGCCAATGCGGAGAAGGTCAAGGCGCTTGAGATCGAGCGCCAGAAGGACGAACAGCAAAAGGCCGCCGAGGCCGAGGCGCGCCGCCAGGAAGAGGCCGCGCGCGCCGAAGAAGAGAAACGCCGCGATCAGGAAGCAGCGGAGAAAGCCGCCGCCGAGCGTGTCTCCTTCGCCCAGTCCATCGCCCAGAAACTGGAAAGCACGGTCAATGCCGTCGCCCAGCAGATTTCCGGCTCCGCCACCGTGATGGAGGAGAAGGCCAAGGGCATGGTGACCAGCGCCGCCGATACGGACCGTCACTCAACCTCGATCGCCGCCGCCGCCGAACAGGCCGCCGGCAATGTGAGCGGCGTTGCCGCCGCCGCCGAGGAACTCTCGACCTCGCTTCAGGAAATCGCCCGCCAGGTCGATGTCTCGGCCAAGCTGTCGCGTGAAACCATGGATGTCGCCGAATCCACCGACCAGGTCGTCGGCAAGCTAGCCGTCTCCGCGGGCGAGATCGGCAATGTCATCGAGTTGATCAACAATATCGCCTCGCAGACCAACCTGCTGGCGCTCAATGCGACCATCGAGGCGGCGCGCGCCGGTGAAGCGGGCAAGGGATTTGCCGTCGTCGCCAGCGAAGTCAAGGGCCTCGCCTCGCAGACCACCAACGCGACCGAGGAAATCACCCGCCAGATCGACGATATGCAGAACGCAACGACCGAGGCGGTCGATGCCGTGAAGCGGATCGAGGAGCGGATCGTGCAGATCAACGAGACGGTTCAGGCGATGGCTGCCGCGCTCGAGGAGCAGAGCACCGCAACGCAGGAAATCACCCAGAATGTGCAGCAGGCCTCCTCCTCCACCGGCGAGGTATCCCGCTCGGTTCTAGAGGTTTCGAACATGGCCTCCGTCTCCGGCGAGAGCGCGACGCAGCTTCTCGGCTCCGTCGGCGAGCTCACCCAGTTCTCGGACAAGCTCCGCGAGGAAGTGGACTCCGTCCTGAAAGACATCCGCTCCATGGCCAGCTAGGCCGGCGCGATATCCCCACGGAAAAATCCGGGCAGCCTCAGCTGTCCGGATTTTTTTTGATCACGCTGAACATCGTGCGGATGACGTGGTGGCCGAAGATCTCGTGCAGGACCGAGGCCCCGACATGGACCACCAGATAGCCCCACATCAGCGGGCCGAGGAGTTCATGCACCTCCTTCACCAGTTTCAGCCAGGCGCTGAACTGCCAATTCTCCCCGACATTGAAGAAGATCAGCGTCCCCGTCGCCGCGAGCAGGGTGGCGGCCAGCAGCCCGATCCCCTGGATCGCCCCGGCGAGCGGGCTCGGCTCATCGGCGGGCGGCAGGCGAAGGGTCACGATGGCGCCGAGATAATGCCGCATATCCTGCCAGAGCGCGGCGCGGCGATCGCGCGAAAACCAGGGATAGAGCTGCGCCAGCGACACCGGACCGCCGCGCACCAGCGACCAGAGCCAATGGATCATCAGCACCGCGAAGAGCGCGACCCCCAGTTTCTCATGCACCTCGTAAAGGAAATTGCCCGGCTCGTCCGGTCTTGGATGCTCCATCCATTCGCTGATGAAAAGCTGCGCGACGATGCCAAGGCCGAACAGAAGATGTAACAGACGGGTCAAGCGGTCATAGAACATGGGAAAGCTCCGATGGAATGTCAGTAACAGGGGATATTAATCTAACGATACCGCTTTACCAATCCGTCGGAATTGATCAAAATTAAATTCCCAGAAAAATTGTCGCCGGGCCGCGGTGCCCGGACCGGAAAAAAAGCGGGAGTTGAGGGTATGACAGCACATAGAATTACCAGCGTCGAGGAGCTCTACAAGGTCTATAAGCAGCCGGCGGAACGCGCGGTGCAGAAGGAACTGCCGAAGCTCGACCGGCATTTCCGGAACTTTATCGCGCTCTCCCCCTTCCTCGTGCTCAGCACCGATGGCGGCGACGGGACGGCCGATGCCTCCCCGCGCGGCGATGCGCCGGGATTCGTCTCCGTGCTCGATGACAATACGCTCGCCCTTCCCGACCGGCCGGGCAACAACCGCCTCGACAGCCTGATCAATATCGTCCGCAATCCCGCCGTCGGCATGATCTTCCTGGTGCCGGGCATCAACGAGACCCTGCGCATCAACGGCACGGCGTCGATCAGCCTTGACCCCGACCTCATGCAGGCCCATGCCGTCGACGGCAAGCTGCCGCGCTCGATCCTGCTGGTGACCGTGACGTCCGCCTATATGCATTGCGCGAAGGCGCTGATCCGCTCAAAACTCTGGGATCCGGCGCGGCAGGTGGAACGCTCCGCCTTTCCGACGCTGGGCCAGGTCCTCGCCGACCAGATCGCCGGGATGGACGCGGAACAATCCGACGCCTATCTCGAGATTGCCTATAAGGAAAATCTCTACTGAGCGCGCGCCGCGCCCGTCACGGGCGCTGGTGATTGCCCCAGGTACAGCAGAACAGGTTCGGATCCTGCGCCGCCGTCGTTGTCTGGCACGCGGCCAGCATCATCAGCACCGCCCCGATCAGTAAAATGCGCATCGCCCCCCTCCCTCATTAACCCCACTCCAGGGAAATGAGCTTTTCACCGGGAAGGTCAAGCGGGGCGGATGATAAATGGTGGTGGGGTAATGCATTGTACCGATCTCAACGGAAATTTAATGTGCGGAACATATTGCGCCCCCACGCCCTTTTAAGTAAAAATGACCTCATTCCAATATAATTTAATGTTGCGTCTTGGAGTGAGTTCGTGAAAAAAACCTTAGTCTTCTTATTACTCGTAATCGGGTTCTCTTTATCTGCGTGCGGGCCACTGCCACCAATGAAAACCGTCGCGACAGCAAATCCCGAAGCAGGCATATCGAAGGAATTCAATGAAGATCCAGAACTCGTCATTGCGGCCGCTCAGGCGAGTATACAAGGCCTAGACTTAAGTATTACTCACTCCGCCCGCGAAGATATTGGTTACATGATACTATTTACAAAATCCATGTCTGCATTTAGCTGGGGAGAGTCAGGGAGGGTTCTGATAACCAAGATTGATACCAATCGAACCCGTGTCTTTGTCCATTCAGAGAAAAACCGCAAATATCAGATTACCGGGACAGAAGAGGAAGAGTTTGCTGCGGCAATATTTAGTGGCATGGATGATATCCTCGCAAGGCGCCAACAATGAAGTTACTATTTTCCCTGTTCATTTTTGTTACGCTCTGTGGCTGTAGTAGCGTGTACCTTGAACGAAACTCCAATACGACATTCGATACTCTGTTTTTTGGGACGGTGATCAGCAAAACAAATACGTCACTAGATGTAAATGAGTTGGCCACCACGCGGCTTGCAAATCGCGCTTTCGCCGGAGGACAATGGGATTCACTTGGTCGTAGAGATTCCAAGTTTGAAGAACCAAGCGGCTTTTTCTATTCAGTCAAAACTGCCGAAGGCGAGATGCAGAAAGTGCTAAGCCCCTCAGTTGTTGAGATTGGCTCCTGTGTTGAAGTTATTTCGATTGATGAAAGCGAAGTTGAGATTTTGCGGGTTTCACCACCAGAAAAATGTGCTTAGACCAGATATTGCAGGATCACAAAAAAAGCCGCTGGCTCTCACCAGCGGCTTTTGTTTTGGGTGTCGCGGTTGTTACAGCGCCTTGATAATATCCTCGACCATTTTCTTCGCGTCGGCGAGGAGCATCATGGTGTTGTCCTTGTAGAACAGGTCGTTGTCGATGCCGGCGTAGCCGGCCGACATGGAGCGTTTCACGAAGAGCACCGTGCGCGCCTTGTCGACGTCGAGGATCGGCATGCCGAAGATCGGGCTGGACGGGTCGTCGCGGGCGGCGGGGTTGGTCACGTCGTTCGCGCCCACCACGAAGGCGACATCGGCGCCGGAGAAGTCGGAGTTGATTTCCTCCAGCTCGAACACCTCGTCATAGGGCACGTTCGCCTCGGCGAGCAGTACGTTCATATGACCGGGCATGCGGCCCGCCACCGGATGAATGGCATAGACCACCTCGACCCCCTCCGCTTTCAGGGCATCGCCCATTTCACGGAGGGCATGCTGCGCCTGGGCGACCGCGAGGCCGTAGCCCGGCACGATGATCACCTTACCGGCATTCTTCATGATGAAGGCCGCGTCATCGGCGGAGCCCGCCTTGTGCGGCCGCTCGCCCTTGTCGGGACCGGCGGCCGCCGTATCGCCGCCGAAGCCGCCGAGGATCACGCTGAAGAAGGAGCGGTTCATCGCCTTGCACATGATGTAGGAGAGGATCGCGCCCGAGGAGCCGACCAGCGCGCCGACGATGATCAGCGCGGTATTTTCCAAGGTGAAGCCGATACCTGCCGCCGCCCAGCCGGAATAGCTGTTCAGCATCGAGACCACCACCGGCATATCGGCGCCGCCGATCGGGATGATGATCAGGAAGCCGATGACGAAGGCGAGGATGGTCATGGCCCAGAAAATACGCGGATCGAGATCGACGCAGAACCAGACGATCAGCGCAACGATAACAAGGCCGATCACCAGATTGACGAAATGCTGGCCCGGAAAGGTCACCGGATTGCCGGACACCAGCCCCTGCAGCTTGGTGAAGGCGATGACGGAGCCCGAGAAGGTGATGGCGCCGACAACAATGCCGATGGACATCTCGATCCGCGAAAGCACCGTGAGCTCGCCCCCTGCCCCGAGGATGCCATAGGCGTCCGGGTTGTAGAAGGCGGCGGCGGCGACCAGCACGGCGGCGAGACCGACGAGACTATGGAACGCCGCGACAAGCTGCGGCATGGCGGTCATGGCGATGCGCTGGGCAATCACCGCGCCGATGGCGCCGCCGATGACAATGCCGCCGATGATCCACTCATAGGAGAGGACGTCGGGCCGGAGAATGGTGACGATGATGGCGATGGCCATACCGGCCATGCCCATGATATTCCCGCGCCGGGAGCTGTCCGGTGAGGACAGGCCGCGAAGCGCCAGAATAAAGAGTATGGCGGAGACCAGATAGGCAAGCGCCGTAAAGTTTGCTGACACGGATCGTCCCCCTTATTTCTGTTTTTTCTTGTACATGGACAGCATCCGCTGGGTCACGAGGAACCCGCCGAAGATATTGACCGAGGCAAGCACGATGGCGACAAAGCCGAAGACTTTCGCCAGCGTCAGGTCCGCCGGTCCGGCGGCAATCAGCGCGCCGACGATAATCACCGAGGAAATGGCGTTGGTCACGGCCATCAGCGGGGTGTGCAGCGCGGGCGTCACGCTCCAGACGACGTAATAGCCGACAAAAATGGCGAGCACAAAAATGGCCAGCCGGAAAACGGTTGGATCTACCATATCCATAATCAGTTCCCTCCCTCGGTCAGTTGCGGGTGGATAATGTTGCCATCGCGGGTGAGCGCGGTGCCGGTCACAAGCTCGTCCTCCCAGTTCAGGTTCAAGTTCCCCGTTTCCTTGTCGATCATGGGGTTCAGGAAATTGAACAGATTTTTCGCGAACAGCGACGAGGCGTCGCTCGCCAGCCGGCTCGGCACATTGTGATGGCCGACGATCTTGACGCCGTTTGCGGTGGTGACGACTTCGCCAAGCTTCGCCTGGGCGACATTGCCCCCCGCCTCGACCGCGAGATCGACGATGACCGAGCCCGGCTTCATCACGGCGAGCATTTCATCGGTAATCAGGATCGGCGCGGTGCGCCCCGGGATCAGCGCCGTGGTAATGACGATGTCCTGTTTCTTGATATGTTCGAACACAAGTTCCGCCTGGCGTTTCTTGTAATCCTCGCTCATTTCCTTGGCGTAGCCGCCCTCGGTCTCGCCGGTCTCGTCGCTTTCGACCATGACGAATTTCGCGCCGAGGCTCTCGACCTGCTCTTTCGTCGCGGCGCGCACATCCGTCGCCGTCACGATGGCGCCGAGGCGGCGGGCGGTGGCGATCGCCTGAAGACCCGCAACCCCGACACCCATAATGAAAATCTTGGCGGGCGCGATGGTCCCGGCCGCCGTCATCATCATCGGCAGCGCGCGGCCATATTCCGCCGTCGCGTCCAGCACGGCCTTGTAGCCGGCGAGATTGGACTGGCTGGAGAGAATATCCATCGACTGCGCGCGGCTGATGCGCGGCAGGAGCTCGAGCGAGATCGCGGTGATCCCGGCCTTCGCATAGTCCGCCGCCAGATCCTTGTTCTGCAGCGCGGCGAGATGGCCGATCAGCACGGCGCCCTTTTTCATGAGCGCAATTTCGTCCTCGCCCTCCGCCTTGGTGAGCGGGCGCTGGATTTTCAGGACAATATCGGCATCTTTGAGGGCGGCGGCCTCGTCGGCGGCGATTTTCGCGCCGGCGGCCTCATACTCCGCGTCCGAGAAGGAACTGGCGCTCCCCGCGCCCGTCTCGATAATGACCTCCGCGCCAAGGCCGACAAATTTCTTCACGGTGTCCGGAGACGCCGCGACGCGCTTTTCATGTTCCCGACGCTCCCGGGGGATGGCGATTTTCATAATCGATCCTTTTGTCTATTGTTTGAGGCGGGAATGACAGGCGTCCCGCCGCGCCGCAGGGTATGACCTGCCAATTGGGCGGCCCGCTTGTCCGCTAAGTCAGAAAGATACCCATCAGGATCAGCAGGATAACCAGAAATATCGTGCAGTATTTAAACAGCTTGACGAAAGCGTGAAAGCTTTCCTTCTGTGCGGAGATATCCATACTTCCGTTTTCATGCATAATGACAAACCCCTCTTCTTTTCAGGTCATGTTTTAATTTGACCTGAAATATACCGAAAAATGCCCGCCGGGCAACAGATTGTCGTGTGCAACGCAATAAAAAGCTAATGCGCCGTGATTTACAGCGCCTCCAGCTCGTCGATGAATCCCTCGATCACCCCAAGGCCCTTCGACCAGAAGGCCGGGTCCGACGCATCGAGGTTGAACGGCGCCAGCAATTCCTTGTGCCGGAGCGTGCCGCCGGCCTTCAGCATGGCGAAATATTTGTCCTGAAAGCCGCTCTCCGCCTCCTGATAGATGGCATAGAGCGCGTTCACCAGGCAGTCGCCGAAGGCATAGGCATAGACATAGAAGGGCGAATGGATGAAATGCGGGATATAGCTCCAGAAATACTGGTATTCATCATGCAGGCGGATAGCGGGACCGAGGCTTTCACTCTGCACTTCCATCCAGATCTTGCCGATCTGGTCGGGGGAGAGTTCCTCGTCTTTCCGCGCGCTGTGAAGGCGTTTCTCGAAGTCATAAAAGGCGATCTGGCGCACCACGGTGTTCAGCATATCCTCGACCTTGCCCGCCAGCATGATCCGCCGCTTGTCCGGGTCGGCCTCTTTCTCCAGCAGCGCGCGGAACGTCAGCTGTTCGCCAAAGACACTGGCGGTCTCGGCAAGCGTGAGCGGCGTATCGGCGAGCAATCCGCCCTGCGGCGCGGCGAGAAGCTGATGCACGCCGTGGCCCAGCTCATGGGCGAGCGTCATCACGTCGCGGATATTGCCCTGATAGTTCAGCAGCAGATAGGGATGCACGCTCGGCACCGTCGGATGGGCGAAGGCGCCCGGTGATTTTCCGGGCCGGACGGCGGCGTCGATCCAGGGTTTTTCGAAGAATTGCTGGCCCAGTTTGGACAGCTCCGGCGAGAAGCGGCCATAGGCCTCCAGCACCGTATCGCGCGCCTCGTCCCAGGGAATGACCCGCTCATCCGCGTCGGGCAGCGGCGCGTTGCGGTCCCAGTAATCGATTTTCTCCTGCCCCATCCATTTCGCCTTGATCGCGTAATAGCGATGAGAAAGGCGCGGATAGGCGGCCTGCACGGCTTCGCTCAGGGCATCCACGACCTCGGCCTCGACCTGGTTGGCGAGATGGCGCATGGCCGCGGGTTCGGGCGATCCGCGCCACTCATCCTCGATCGCCTTGTCCTTGGCGAGCGTGTTGGTGATCAGGGAAAAGAGCCGGACATTCTGCCCGAACACCTTGCCCAGACTCTTCGCGGCTTTCTTGCGGATGTCGCCGTTGGGGCTGGAGAGCAGATGCAGCACCTGCTGGGAGGCCATTTCCTCCCCGTCCACCTCGAATTTCAGGCCGGCAATCGTCTCGTCGAACAGCCGCACCCAGGCGCTCCGCCCGGAGATATCCTTCTCATGGAGGAGTTTTTCAATCTCGTCGGACAGCTGGTAGGGTTTCAGCGCCCGGACATTGCGAAGCCAGGGCTCGTATTTCTTGAGGCTCGACCCCTCATACATGGATTGCAGCCGGTCTTCCTCGATCCGGTTGAGCTCCAGCGTGAAGAAAAGCAGGTCGGTGCCGATGGCGCTGATCTTCTCCTGCATGGTCTGGAAGAACTTGCCGATTTCCGGGTCCGACATATTGCCCGCATAGACGAGATAGGCATAGGACATGATCCGTCCCTCCAGCTCGCCGATCTCCTCGAATTTGGCGATGGCGAGATAGAGCCCCTGCCCATCGAGACCGGTGAGCGTGCCCTTGTACTGGGCGGCGAAGGCCTTGGCATCGCGCGCCGCCGTTTCCAGATCCTCCATCAGTTCCGGCGAGGTCCGGGACGGGTACAGATCCGTCAGGTCCCATTCGGGCAGATTGGCGAGGGCAGATTTACTCATGTGCAGCAGACTCCGGAAATAAACAGGCTTTCGTCTTAACGTAGGAATTCATCCTCAACTAACAAGGAAATTGGCATGGGCGGCGGCGATGGGCTTTTTGCGGTTCCCCTGCCAGGCCTCAATGCGCATATTGGCGACCCGGCGACCGGGCTTGGTGATCACCGCCTCGGCGTAAGTCTCGACCGGCTTGCCCGAGCGCAGATATTCCACCGTGATATTGATGATCTTCGGCAAGCGCGTCACTTCCTGCGTCGCGAACAGATGGACCAGCGCGGTGCTCTCAAGGAACGCCCCGACCACCCCGCCATGCAGCGCCGGCAGGGTCGGGTTGCCGATGAATTTCTTGTCCTCCGGCAGTACGCAGATCAGGCTCCCGTCCCTGTTTTCCAGCCGCAAGCCCAGATAGCTGAAATAAGGAATAATATCGAACAGCGGCTGCCAGTCCTTGCTTTCCTTCGATGCCTCGAGCAGGGCGACGAATTTTTCCGGCGTCATCTCACTCATTCCGACGCCCCCTTCTTCGCCGCCGAAAGATTCAGCGGCGGAGTATTGGTGGATCTCAGCATGAAGGTGCCGACGGCGTTGGCGACGGGGTCCTCCGGATCGCTGTGATAGGCGATGGCGCGGACAAAGGCGATCTGCTTCGTCGTCTTGTAGCAGGTGGCGCGGGTAAAAACATCTTCTCCCGGCGTTGCGGGTTTCAGGTAATCGATGCGCAAATCCAGCGTCGCAATCGGCATATATTTCTTCAGCCGCGCATAAATGCACATGCCCGCCGCCGTATCGATCAGGGTGGTGATGATGCCGCCATGGAGGACGCCATTGACCGGATTGCCGGCGAAGCGCTCCTGATAGGGCAGGCTGAAGACCACCCCTTCCTCATCCATTTCATGCACTTTTACCCCGATATCCGCGCAATGGGGAATGCCGTAATCAATGATATTCTGTATCTGGCTGATATCGAACTCGGTCGACATGAACGCTTAGTCCTCGCTGTATTCCTGGTACCATCTGACGAATTTCGGCAGCCCCTCGTCAAGGCTGGTCGCGGGTTCATATCCCACATCGTGGCGGAGCGGGTCAATATCGGCGAAGGTTTCCTTGATATCGCCGGGCTGCATCGGCAGCAGCTCGCGCGTTGCCTCCAGACCCAGTGTCTTCTCGATGATGGCAACGAAATCGAGCAGCTTTTCCGCCCGGTTGTTGCCGATGTTATAGACCTTGTGCGGCGGTTCCGCGCCCCCTTTTTCCGGCGGATGCACGAGAACCTCGAGAATGCCCTTCACCACATCGTCAATATAGGTGAAGTCGCGCTTCATGTCGCCGTGATTATAGATCGGCACGCTCTCGCCTTTCATAATCTTTTCGGTGAAACGCCAATAGGCCATGTCCGGCCGGCCCCACGGGCCATAGACGGTGAAAAAGCGCAGGCCCGTCATCGGGATGCCGTAAAGATGCGCATACGCATGGGCCATCAGCTCGTTCGCCTTCTTCGTCGCCGCATAGAGCGAGACGGGCCGGTCCGTCTGCTGATCGACCCGGTAGGGAAGATCGTTATTGGCGCCATAGACCGAGCTGGAGCTGGCATAGACGAGATGCTTCAAATGATCGAGCTGTCGGCTGACCTCGAGAATCGCGAGGAACCCCGTCACATTCGCCGCCGTATAATCAAACGGATGGGTCAGGCTGTGGCGCACCCCCGCCTGCGCCGCCAGATGGATCGCGAGGCTGATGCCCGGATGCGCACCCAGCGCCGCATAAAGCGCCGAACGATCAGAAATATCAAGCTCATAGAAGGTGAAGTTCTTGTACATCCTGAGGCGATCAAGCCGCTTCTTCTTGAGCTCGACGTCATAATAGGGGTTGAGATTGTCGATGCCCACAACCGTCCGGCCGCCGCCGAGCAACGCCTCGGCGACATGCATGCCGATAAATCCCGCCGCCCCTGTCACCAGAATGGTCATGAAAATCCTTCTAAAATTTCGAAAAACCGACTACCCTCTCAAAAGCCATTTTGCCCCGGAAAAGTCAAAAAAAATCGCGTGAAATCGTCATTAAAATCGATTTAAGTCAGTATTATTGACCCTTTTTGCCTTTCGTGATAATCTGCTTATATCAATCATCAGTATTGGTGCATTCTAACAGGAGTGAGGGAAGACATGCAGTTGGCTAATGTCACGCTGGACGACAAATACACACTGGAAGAAGGTCGCATTTTCCTGACCGGCATTCAGGCGCTGGTGCGCCTGCCGCTGATGCAGAAGGAACGCGACCGCGCCGCCGGGCTCAATACGGCGGGCTTTATTTCCGGTTATCGCGGCTCCCCCCTCGCCGGCTATGACCAGTCGCTCTGGAAGGCCAACAAGATCCTGAAGGAAAACGACATCCATTTCGAACCGGGCGTCAATGAGGATCTGGCCGCCACCGCCGTCTGGGGCAGCCAGCAGCTCAATATGTTCAAGGGCGCGCGCTATGACGGCGTCTTCGGCCTCTGGTACGGCAAGGGCCCGGGCGTGGACCGCTCCGGCGACGTTTTCCGCCATGCCAACAGCGCCGGCACGTCGAAATATGGCGGCGTCCTCGCGCTTGCGGGCGACGATCACGGCATCGTCTCCTCCTCCATCGCGCATCAGAGCGAGCATAGCTTCGCCGGCTGGATGATGCCCGTGCTGCATCCCGCCAATGTGCAGGAGATTCTCGACTACGGCCTCCTCGGGATCGAGATGTCGCGCTTCTCCGGCCTCTGGATCGGCTTCAAATGCATCTCCGAGACGGTGGAAGGCGGCGCCTCCGTCTATGTCGCGCCCGATCGCGGCAATTTCATCCGCCCGAATATCGAAATGCCCGAAGGCGGCCTCAATATCCAGCCCCATGACAACCGCTTCGATCAGGAAGTGCGGCTCAACAAGCACAAGGTCTATGCCGCCCGCGCCTTCGCCAGGGCCAATAATATCGACCATATCACCATGGACAGCCCGAAGCGCCGCTTTGGTATCGTGACCGTCGGCAAGTCCTATTACGACGTGCGTCAGGCGCTCCGCGATCTTGGCATCAATGACGAGCTCGCCGCCGATATCGGCCTCACCGTCTACAAGGTCGGCATGCCCTGGCCGCTGGAGCCCGACGGCATCCGCCAGTTCGCCGAAGGGCTGGAAGAAGTGCTGGTGATCGAGGAAAAACGCGCCGTCATCGAAAACCAGATGAAGGAGCAGCTTTATAACTGGGACACCAAGGTGCGCCCGCGCATCCTCGGCAAGTTCGATGAGGACAAGAAACCCCTGCAACCCTCCACCGGGGAGATGACCCCGGCCATGGTCGCGCGGGTGATCGCGGGCCGTATCCGCCGTTTCTATACCTCCGAATCGATCGAGAACCGCCTCGCCTTCCTCGACCGCAAGGAAAAGCAGCTTGAGGCGAAACCGGCGAAGCTGGTGCGCACGCCGTTTTATTGCTCCGGCTGTCCGCATAACACTTCCACCGTGGTGCCGGAGGGAAGCCGCGCGGTTGCCGGGATCGGCTGCCATTTCATGGTCACCTGGATGAACCGCAACACCGACACCTTCACCCAGATGGGCGGCGAAGGCGTGCCCTGGATCGGGCAGATGCATTTCACCGACGAGAAGCATATCTTCGCCAATCTCGGCGACGGCACCTATTACCATTCCGGCATTCTCGCCATCCGCCAGGCGGTCGCGGCGAAGGCCAATATAACCTACAAGATCCTCTATAACGACGCTGTCGCCATGACCGGCGGCCAACCGACGGAGGGGCATATCACCCCCTGGCAGATCGCCCAGCAACTGGAGGGGGAAGGCGTTTCCGTGATCCGCGTGGTGACCGATGAGCCTGAAAAATATGCGGAAGGCACGCCCTGGCCCAAGGGCACGACAATCCATCACCGCGACGATCTGGACAAGATCCAGCGGCATCTGCGCGAGGAAAAGGGCGTCTCGATCCTCATCTACGATCAGACCTGCGCCGCGGAAAAACGCCGCCGCAGGAAGCGCGGCACTTTCCCAGACCCGGCCAAGCGCGTGATCATCAATGATCTCGTCTGCGAGGGCTGCGGCGATTGCTCCGTCAAGTCGAACTGCCTCTCGGTCGAGCCGATCGAGACGGAATTCGGCCGCAAGCGGACCATCAACCAGTCCACCTGCAACAAGGACTATTCCTGCGTCAACGGCTTCTGCCCGAGCTTCGTCACCATCGAGGGCGGGGAGCTGCGCAAAGCCGCGCCCCATGCGGCGGAAAACCCGGCGGAGGGCATTCCCGCCCCGGCAATGCGTGAGCTCAAGGGTCCCTACCGCATCCTGATCACCGGCATCGGCGGCACCGGCGTCGTCACCATCGGCGCCATCGTCGGCATGGCCGCGCATCTGGAGGGCAAGGGCATTTCCGTGCTCGATCAGGCCGGTCTCGCCCAGAAGGGCGGCGCCGTCACCAGCCATGTGCATATCGCCCCTGCGCCGGAAGACATCAACGCCGTCCGCATCCCGGCCGGGCGCGCCGATCTGCTGATTGGCTGCGATATGGTGGTTTCGGGCTCCTACGACAGCCTCGCGAAGTTTGATGTGAATGTCGCCCATGCGGTGATCAACGCGCATCCGTCGCCAACCATGGATTTCACCCTCGATCCCGACGCGCCCTTCCCGGTGAAGGACACCCTCGATCATATCCGCGAGGCGATCGGACCGGATCAATGCGATCTGATTGAGGCGAGCGAGATCGCGACGACGCTTCTGGGTGATTCCATCGCCACCAACCTCTTCATGCTCGGCTTCGCCTATCAGAAGGGGTTGATCCCGCTCACTGAGGAGGCGCTCTTGCGCGCGGTCGAACTCAACGGCGTGGCCGTTCCCTTCAACAAGAAGGCCTTCGGCTGGGGCCGCGTGATGGCGGCCGATCCCGACCGGGTCATGAAGGAAGTGACCGAGCTGAAAGGCCCGGCCCTTCGCATGCAGCCGACGGAGGATCTGGAGGAAATGATCTCCCGCCGTATCGAGTTCCTTACCCAATATCAGAATGCCCGCTACGCCAAGCGCTACAGCGATCTGATCGCCCGCGTCCGCACCCGCGAGAGCGAGGTCATGCCGGGCACGACGTCACTGTCGGAGGCGGTGGTCCGCTCCTATTTCAAGCTGCTCGCCTACAAGGATGAATATGAGGTCGCGCGGCTCTACACCGACACGACCTTCATGCAGCGGGTGGAGCGGATGATGGACGGGGAATATGAGCTGAAATTCCATCTCGCCCCGCCGCTCTTCTCCAAGCGCGACCCGGATACAGGAGAGCTCAAGAAGAAGGAATACGGGCAATATATGATGAAGGCCTTCGGCTTCCTCGCGAAATTCAAATCTTTACGCGGCACGCCGCTCGATATTTTCGGCTATCAGGAGGAACGTAAAACCGAGCGGGCGCTGATCAAGGAGTTTGAAGGCATCATCGACGAGCTGCTCTCCGGCCTGACCACCGCCAATCACGCCATCGCGGTGGAAATCGCCGCCCTGCCCCAGCATATCCGCGGCTATGGCCATGTGAAGGACAAGGCGATCAAGGTCTATCGCGGCGATCTCGAGAACCTGCTCACCAGCTACAAAAGCCCTGAACCGAAGAAACAGGCAGCGGAGTAATTATTTAAATTGCTCAGAATCTAAGCCACAACATGAACATTACTATGAAAGACTTTGATCAAAAGCTATTTAAACTACATCAACATTGGCTGATTGCAGATTCTGTAAAGGAAGCCTTACGCGCATATCAAAACTCCAGTTCTTCTTTGACGGTGGATTTGCCCGAGAAGTTGTTATCACTCGGCAGGACTCACTCAGTATTTGATGTGCAGAAAGTTTTCTATGCCTTGGTCTATGTTGTTGTGGAGGAATACCAAGCTTTAAATTATCGCGACGCACAAATTGATGCATTATTAGCCGAACGAGATAAGGTAGAAACGCTAAAGAGGTTTCGCAATGCAATATTTCACGTTCAGAAGCCACTAATATCGCCCAAAGAACTTGATTTTTTAGAAGCCGACAATGACGGAAGTTGGATTAAAAACCTGCACTATGCGATGAACTCCTTTTTTGTAGATCGGTTGGACCTTATGGAATTTATCGAAAAGTATCAGAAAAAAAATAGCTGCACTAAAACCGAACCTGATTGTTGAAATAAAAAGGCTCCCCGGGCGGCGGTCTATTGGACCTGTCCGGGGGTGCCCTCTCCCGCTATAGAGGGGCAAAGGAGAGCATCATGCTAGAGCTGAGACCAAACTGCGAGACTTGCGATAAAGACCTGCCGAACGGGGAGGTCGATGCCTATATCTGCACCTTTGAATGCACCTTCTGCGAGACTTGCGCGGAAGATGTCCATAAAGGCGCCTGCCCGAACTGCGGCGGGAATTTCAGCTTGCGTCCCGTGCGCCCCGCGAAACTGATGGAAAAATACCCGCAGAGCACAAAACGCGTGCGGGCGAAGACATAGTCAGTCGGGGAAGCGGACCCAGGTTTCCGTCTTGCCCGTGCCGCCGCGGGTCTGTTTATCCCGCGCCGGGGTGTTTCCCCGCGGCTCCCGAAAGAGGGGCTCCAGACCGCTCAGCATGGCGCGGATCAGATGCGCCGCCTCCATATTGAGGGCGATTTTCTCGTCCGGTCCCGATGCCGCCTCTTCATGACGGCGCGCCGCCGAGACGAGCAGCCGCCGCGCCTCCTCCGCCGTGAACAGGCCGGAAATCACGCATTGCTGCAACATCAGCTCGGATATGGTAAGGGCGGCGAACCCCGCCGCCTCGGTTGAAAATTTCGCCATCTCTCCAAACCACCTGGAAGGTTATTACAGGTGTGTTCTGCACTTAATTATTGCAGGTCCGGAATACAAGTGGCGACAGGTGACGCCTTAGAAAGCGGCGGCTTCCCCCTCGCCGTCCGCGCCGTCTTCCGCCGGCGGGTTTTCATCGGCGGCCATGCCAAGCGCATGTTTATACAGGTCGATCATATATTCCTGCTCCTGGAGGTCAGCCTTATCCATCTTGCGAAGGCGCAGAACCGCGCGCATGGCCTTGACATCGAAGCCGGTGCCCTTGGCCTCGGCGAAGATTTCCTTGATGTCGTCGGCGATACCCTTTTTCTCTTCCTCGAGGCGCTCAATTCTTTCGATATAGGACCGCAAATGATCCGCTGCGACACCGCCGATGTCAGCCATGACTTACCTTCTCCGTGAATATATATATGCGAACTGACCGGAAATTTTTCCGGACGGGCTTTCTAACATTTTTGGCGCGGATAAATCCATGCCTTTCGGAAAATATTTTACCCTACGCCTAGTGGCCGGGATGGCTTTTCGCAAAGGCGGCCTTTTGCTCAGACGTCGCCTCTTTCTGGTATTTCGCCTTCCATTCATCAAACGGCATGCCGTAGACAATCTCGCGCGCCTGCATCTTGTCCATCTCGATGCCCTTCTCCGCCGCCGCCTCCATATACCAGTTGGCGAGGCAGTTGCGGCAGAAGCCGCCCAAGTTCATCAGGTCGATATTCTGCACGTCGGTACGTTCGCGCAGATGATCGCGCAGGCGGCGGAAGGCCGCGGCTTCAAGTTCCAGTGTTTCCTGATCCATCGTCTTTCCTTCTTGTTGGTCGTCTGTTTATGACTCTATGCCGTGAACCGTTTCATTCAAGACCTGATCGACAACTTTTATCAGGGCGGCCTCTTTGCTGTCCCCCGCATCAACCGCGGCGCGGTAACAGGCGATCTGCCGATCGGCGGAGGCGCCGCGGCGGACAATCTCGCGCGCATGCTGGACCTCTTCAACACAGCCCAGCGCCTCCGCATCCTCGGCGGTGAGCGCGATGATCTCCTCGATCAGGTCGGCGAGCGGCACCGGCGCCGGGATGCCGAAATCGATCAGCTTGCCCTCGACACCGAAGCGCTGGGCGATCCAGCGGTTCTCCTCCACCAGTGTCTGCGGATAGACGCGCCAGCGCTGGTTATTGCGGCGCAGGCGATAGAGCATCCGGAGAATGCAGGAATAAAGCGCGGCGACGGTGAGCGCATCCTCCAAGAGCGGGCAGACATCGGCGAGGCGCATCTCCAGCGTCGGGAATTTCGCCGACGGGCGCATGTCCCACCAGAGTTTCGTCCCATCCTCGATCGTGCCGGCCTCGACCAGCGTATCGACGAGGCGGGTGAACTCGCCATAGCTTTCAAAGCGGTCCGGCAGCCCGGTGCGCGGTAGCGCGTCGAACACCGTGACGCGGTAGGATTTGAGGCCGCTCTCCTCCCCTCGCCAGAAGGGCGACGAGGTGCTGAGCGCCAGCAGATGCGGCAGGAAATAGCTCGCCTGGTTCATCAGGTCGATGCGCAGCTCCGGATCCTCGATGGCGCAATGCACATGCATGCCGCAGATCATCATCCGCCGCACCGTCGCCTGCAAATCGCGGGCGATGATGTCATAACGCTCTTTCCGCGTATGTTTCAGCTGGTGCCAGTCGGCGAAGGGATGGATGGACGCCGCCATCAGGCCAAGCCCGTGCTTGCGCGCGACATCGGACACCGTGCCGCGCAATTCATGCAGCGCCGCGCGCGCCTCGCCGATATTGTGGCAGATGCAGGTCCCCACCTCGATCTGCGAGCGGAGGAATTCCGGCGTCACCAAATGGCGGGGCAGCCGCGCCTCGCATTCGCTGAGGATGTCCTCGCTCGGCTCGATGGCGAGATCGCGGGTCTCGAGATCGACCAGCAGATATTCCTCCTCGATCCCGATGGTGAAGGTTGGTTCCTTGATACTCATGCCCGCTCCTTCTGTTACGCGGTGACGCGGCCGGGTTTGTCTGGCGCCAGCGGGCCGAGCCGGTTCAGTGCGTCGGCCATGATCGATGCCCATTTTTCCGCCCCCTGATGGGTGTCGATCAGGTCCTGGCGGATCTCGATGGCGACATTGGGGAGCCCACGCTTCGTGCCATGCTCGTTCATCGTATAGCCGAGCGGCTCGCGCGCCGAATAGGGTTCGTTGTCGCCAACGACGAGGGAACTGTTCTGCCTCAGAATATCGAGCAGCGGCAGCGCAATGCGCGGATCGTCATCCCAGAGGACGCCGATATGCCAGGGCCGCTCGAACTCATTCATCACCGGGGTGAAGCTGTGCATGGAAATGAGAAGCGGAAAGTCATGCGCCGCCTCTTTCTTCGTGATGAGACCGAGAATGGCGTCGTGATAGGGCGTGAACCAGGTCCTGATCCGCCGCTCCCGCTCCGCCGCGCTCAGATTCCGGTTGGCCGGAATATCGACGCCGTCGCTCACCTCGGGCATGATCGCAGGATTGTCCGGATAGCGGTTGGCATCGACCAAGAGGCGGGAGAAGCCCGCGAAAATCGCCGTCGCGTTCAGCTTGTCGGCAAGGCGTTTCGAGACATCCTCGATCCCGATATCCCAGGCGATATGCCGCGCCAGCACGGACGGATCCTCAAGGCCGAGGTTATCATACTCCGCCGGGATATAGCGGCTCGCATGATCGACGGTGAGCAACAACGCGCTCTCGCTGTCTTCATGCTGGATATCGTAGATCGGGGGCGTGCTGTCTGTCATGGTGCTGCATACATAATTACGGAACCCGCCAATACTATCCCAATCGCCGCGCGCGTTACAATGGAAGGAATTGGAGAAAGCTCCGGAAAAAAGCTACGCCCTGTCGACCGGGACCGGTTATAAGGGAATTGGCCACCATTTTGAAAACCAGCAGAGTGCAGGAAACCGATGCCCAACAGGCTTGAAACGCTCCTTGTCGATACCTTCCGCAACAAGCTGCTCCGGCGGTTTCTGGACAGTAAGCGCGGCCGCAAGATTCTCAGCAAGGCGTTGCCCGATGATATTACCGCACTCACCGTGCGCGCGGGCGATCACATGATCATGGTTGATCCGCGCGATCTTGTCGGGCGGTCCGTCGTGCTGCACGGCAGTTGGGGGCGCGGCGCCGTCGATCGCATCGTCGCCTATCTCGAGCGGGTCGGCAAGATCGACGGCACGGGCGTCGCCCTCAATCTCGGCGCCAATGTCGGCTGCCAGGCACTCTATCTCAAGCTGACCGGCAGGTTTACGAAGGTGATCGCGGTCGAGGCCGCGCCGCGCAACTTCGAGCTTTTGCGCGCCAATGTCCATCTCAACGGCTGGGCGGACGCCATTTCGCCCGTCCATGCCGCCGTCTATACGGAGGATGGCCGCATCACGCTGCATCTGAAGCAGGAAGGGGTGAGCGGCGGCCATTCCCTTCTGGCCCTTCCCGGCAATACTGAAGCGGTCGAGGTGGACGCCTTTACCGTCGGCAGTATCGCCCGGAACGCGGGCGTCAGCGGCGAGGATATCCAGCTTGTCTGGATGGACCTTGAGGGCTTCGATTTTGAAATATTACGCACGATCCACGCGACATTCGGCGGCGGCCTGCCCGTCCTTTTCGAATTCTCCCCGCGCTTCGTCGGCGAGGCGGCGGCGCGAGACGTCATTGCCTTCCTGCGGGCAAATTATGAAAATATTTGCGATTTTAAGGGCGCGGGCGGCGAACCGACTGCGGTGGAGGATTTCGAACGGCTTGCGAAAACCCCGCAAAAAGACCTTCTTGCCTATAATTCCTGACGGAACGCCCGCAATTTTGCGCGCCGCGCCCGGGCGATTGTCCACGATCCGAAAAAGCCGATAATATCCCTCACATGGCTGTCATAAAAAGGGTAGTATAGTCCTGTGAGTATCGGTCAAATCTTTTGTAACGAGTAAATCAGCGATGCGACGACTTAGAAAGACGAAGATAATTGCGACCCTCGGGCCCGCCAGTTCCGATCCCGACAGTATCGAGGCGCTGCATCTTGCGGGCGCCGATGTGTTCCGGCTCAATTTCAGCCACGGTGATCACAAGGATCATGAGGAACGGGTCGCGGCGATCCGCAAGCTCGAGGGCGATGTCGGCCGCCCGATTGGCATTCTCGCCGATCTGCAGGGGCCGAAAATCCGCATCGGGACGTTCAAGAACGGCTCGACAATGCTTACCAACGGCGCGAAATTCCGCCTCGATCTCGATGAGACACCGGGCGATGAGAAACGCGTCTCCCTGCCCCATCCGGCGGTTCTCGAAAGCCTGGACGAGGGCAGCATCCTCCTGCTCGATGACGGCAAGCTGAAACTGATGGTGGTGAACGTCGGCAAGGATTTTGTCGACTGCGAGGTCGCCGTCGGCGGCAAGATATCCGACCGCAAGGGCGTCAATATCCCGAACGCGCTGGTGCGCATGAGCCCGCTCACCGACAAGGACCGGCGCGATCTCGATTTCGCCCTCTCGCTCGGCGTCGACTGGGTCGCGCTTTCCTTCGTGCAGCGGCCGGAGGATATCGCCGAGGTCAAGAAGATCGTCGCCGGGCGCGCCGCCGTCATGGCAAAGATCGAGAAACCGGCGGCGGTCGAGGCGCTGGAGGGAATCATCGATCTGTCCGATGCGATCATGGTCGCGCGCGGCGATCTCGGCGTCGAGATGCCGATCCAGGAAGTCCCCTCGATCCAGAAGCGCATCATCACCCAGGCGCGCGAGGCGGGCAAACCCGTCGTCGTCGCGACGCAGATGCTGGAGAGCATGATTGCCTCGCCGGTGCCGACCCGGGCCGAGGTAACCGATGTCGCCAACGCCATCTATGACGGCACCGATGCGGTGATGCTCTCGGCGGAGAGCGCGGCGGGGGAATTTCCGCTCGAGGCGGTGACGATGATGAGCGATATCGCCGAAGTGACCGAACGCGATCCGCTGTACCGGAGCGTCATCGACGCCAAGCACGGCCATCTGGAGGCGACCACCGCCGATGCAATCAGCGCCGCCGCCTCCCAGGTCGCGCATACCATCGGCGCGGCTGCCATCGTCACCTATACCACCTCGGGCTCGACGGCGCTCCGGGCGGCGCGCGAGCGGGGCGAGACCTCGGTGCTGGTGCTGACCCCGTCGCTCAAGACGGCGCGGATGCTGGCCCTCGTCTGGGGGCTGCATTGCGTTCATACCTCGGATGCGGAGAATTTCGCCGATATGGTCAACAAGGCCTGCCGCAAGTCCTTCGCGGAGGGGTTCACGCGGCCGGGCGACCGGGTCGTCATCATGGCGGGCGTGCCGTTCGGAACGCCAGGCTCGACCAATATTCTCAGGATTGCCTGGGTCGGGGAGCAGTAGCCGCCTAGATCCGCTTCTTGTCGCGCTCGACGATAAGCTGTTCCATGCGCGCCTTCACCCCCGGCATATGCGGGTTGATCTCCATCGCCTTTTCATAGGCCGAGAGCGCGCCTTCCTCGCTCTTCTTGATGTCGTAGATCTGGCCAAGGCCGGAGAGCGCGCCGAAATGCCGGGGCTCCAGCTCCAGCGTGCGGCCGATATCCTCGATCGAGCTGTCATATTCGCCGATCAGGAACAGCACTGTCGCCCGCTTGTTCCAGCCTTCGGAGAATTCGGGATCGATCTTGATGACGGTGGAAAAGAGCGAGATGGCCTTGGCAAATTCCCCCCGGCTCATATAGCTCATGCCCTGGAGCATCAGGAAGTCGACCGTATCGCTGCCCGAGGTAAGCCAGATTTTCCAGATGCTGCCCTCAATCACCTTGGCTTTCTGGAAGTCTTCGGTCTCGGCAAGCAAGGTGAACAGCTCATCCAGTTTCGGATCGTCCTGGCGCGCGAGGGAGGGATTGCCCCAGAGGATGAGGCCGGCCACCACCAAAATGCCAATTATTCTTCGGACCATAAAAGCAATATACGGCATTTTTGCGCGATTTGATAGCACCCGCGCCGCACACAAATCTGTGAGCGGGCTTATGTCTTGCGTTTCAGCGCCGCCGGTTTCGGCCCGCCCGTCACCCAGTCGATCAGCTCCACCGTATGCAGGACCGGCAGATCCATGCCGGATGCGATCTGCGCGATGCAGCCGATATTCCCCGCCGCGACGAGATCGGGTTCGGTTTTCGCAATATTCGCGACTTTCCGCGCCTTCAGCCTTGCCGACAATTCCGGCTGCAACAAGTTATAGGTGCCGGCCGAGCCGCAGCAGATATGGGATTCCGGGATATCCCTGACGTCAAAGCCCATTTTTTTCAAGAGCATTTTCGGCTCCTGCCGTATCTGCTGGCCATGCTGGAGCGAGCAGGCGGAGTGATAGGCGACTTTGAGCGCCGGTTTCACCTTCGGCGCCTCCAGCTCGATCCGGCTCAGGAATTCGGTGATATCGCAGGCGAGCGCCGCAACGCGGGAGGCCGCCTCGGCGAGTTTTTTGTCCTTGTGATGGGCGAACAGCTCCCCATAGTCCTTGACCGTCGTGCCGCAGCCGGAGGTGTTGATGATGATCGCATCCAGCCCCTCCCCGTCCAGCTCGCGTTCCCAGGCGCGGATATTGGCGTGGGCGAAGGGGATCGCCTGTTTCTCCTTGCCCATATGCAGCGGCAGCGCGCCGCAGCAGCCCGCCGCCTTCGGGATGATCACCTCGATCCCGTGGCGATTGAGCAGGCGGATGGTGGCGTCGTTGATCTCGGGCGCCAGCACCTTCTGCGCGCAGCCGGTCATCAGCGCGACCCGCTTTTTCCGTCGTCCGCCCGCCGGATGCAGCAGCTTGCCGTCCAGCCGCGACGCGGGCGGCAGGCTTCTCGGCGCCATTTCCAGCATCGCCTTGAGCGGCCCGGAGAAGAGATCCTTCATCGGCCGCGCCAGCTTCGCGCCGAAGAGCGAGAGACGGAACAGCGCCGGGCGCGGCAGCACCAGCCCGAGAATGCCGCGCAAAAAGCGCTCGGTGAGCGGGCGCCTGTAGGTCTCCTCGATATACTCGCGGCCATGCTCAACCAGATGCATGTAATCGACGCCCGACGGACAGGTCGTCATGCAGGAAAAGCAGGAGAGGCAGCGATCGAGATGCTGCACGGTGGAGGCCGGGGCCGGCTGGCCGCTTTCCAACATCTGCTGCATCAGATAGATGCGCCCGCGCGGGCTGTCGCGCTCGTCGCCAAGCTCCAGATAGGTCGGGCAGGTCGCCGTGCAGAAGCCGCAATGGACGCAGTTGCGCAGGATATCGTTGGAGCGGGCGAACGTCGGGTCGGCAAGCTGAAGGATGGAAAATTCTGTTTTCATCTCAAATGCTTGCCTTCACATCTTCATGTTCATACATGCGCCCCGGATTAAGGATGTTTTCCGGATCGAACCCGTCCTTGATGCGGGCCGTGATCTTGCGGATGGCCTCCGGCTGCGGCTGGAACGGCGCGATTTTTTGGCGGAGATCACTGGATCCCCGGATCAAGGTGGCATGACCGGCGCCTGAAAGCGCGCCGCGAACGACGCCGTCGCCGCCCTCCTCAAGGCCGTCGGGCATCGCAATCCAGAGAAGCCCGCCGCCCCAGTCGAGGAAATAGCGGGCCTCCGGCGCCTTGCCGAGAATGTCCGCGATTACTTTGGCCGCGTTGGCGGGCGGGATGGAGACTTTCCAGATCGTCCCCGTAGTTCCGACAAAAGGTGAAACATTCTTAACAAACGCCCAGAATGTCTCGGAATTCATGCCGTGCAGTTCCTCAAGCGCGCCCTCGCCTTGCAGCATCTCACGGATGGCGGCGCATCGGAATTCTGCGGACGGGCCCGGCCCCTCGATCTTGAGGGCCAGCACCGCCTTGCCGGGACCCTTAACATAGTCAATATCGCATTGCGCGGCGATATCGGCGGGCAAGTAGGCGGCGGCGGCAACATCATGAACGGAGGAAAGCCCCCGGGTCATGAGAGGCTGCGCCATTTCCAGCGGTACATCATAGAGCAGCACCGTGCGGGTCTTCTCGGGGCGCGGCAGCACCTTGAAGGTGAGCGAGGTGGCGATGGCAAGCGTGCCGTAGCTTCCCGCGACCAGCTTGCAGAGGTCATAACCCGTCACATTCTTCATCACCCGGCTGCCGGTCTGGAAGGCCTGCGCGCGGCCGGTGAAGCCCTGAACCCCCAACAGATGATCGCGGGCGCTGCCCGCCTTGATGCGGGCCGATCCGGAGAGATTGGCACTGAAAATCCCGCCAAGCGTCGCCGCCTCCGCCGCGTGGCCCAGCAGCGGGCCGTAATCCGGCGGATCGAAGGCGAGCCGTTGCCCGCTCTGGCGGAGAAGCGCGTTGACATCGGATATGGTCGTGCCCGCCTTCGCCTTCATCACCAGTTCCGCCGGTTCATACATCTCAACGCCGGTGAGGCCGGAAAGATCAAGCCCCTGCTCCGCAGTGACCGGACGGCCTATCCCCTCCTTCGTGCCGCCGCCCCGGATCGCGAGGCCATGCCTGCCCGCAAGCGCCCAGTCGAGCATGTCGGCAATCTGCTGTTCTTCGGTGATTTTATTGATCTGCATGATGCTCAGAATCTCGGGATATCGGGGAAGGGCAATTCGCCGTTATGAACATGCATCTTGCCAAGCTCGGCGCAGCGATGGAGAACGGGGAAGACTTTCCCGGGATTGAGCCGCCCGTCCGGATCGAACGCGCATTTAAGCCGCTGCTGCTGCTTGAGGTCGTCTTCCGAAAACATCTCCCCCATCAGGTCGCGTTTCTCGATCCCGACGCCATGCTCACCGGTGAGCACGCCGCCCACCTCGACACAGAGTTTCAGGATATCGGCGCCGAAGGCCTCGCATTTTTCAAGCTCGCCGGGATTGTTCGCATCGAACAGGATCAGCGGATGCAGGTTCCCGTCGCCCGCATGAAAGACATTGGCGACGCGCAGGCCATACTGTTTCGACAGCTCGTTCATCCGCGCCAGCACCTTCGGCAATGCCCCGCGCGGAATGGTGCCGTCCATGCACATATAATCGGGGGAGATACGCCCGACCGCCGGGAAGGCCGCCTTGCGACCGGCCCAGAAGGTCATGCGTTCCTCCTCCGTCTCGCTGATCCGGCTGACGGTCGCGCCGCAGTCCTTGGCGATCTTGTCGATCTGCGTCTGGTAATAGGCGATCTCGACCTCTGGCCCGTCCAGCTCGACAATCAGCAGGGCCTCGACATCCAGCGGATAGCCCGCGTGGCAGAATTCCTCCGCCGCGTGAATGGCGTAGCGGTCCATCATCTCCATGCCCGCCGGGATGATTCCCGCGCCGATGATTTTCCCCACGCAATCGCCCGCCTGCTCGCCGGAGGGAAAGCCGATCAGCTGCGCCGAGATATGCTCAGGGCTTCTGAGAATACGCACCGTCACCTCGGTTATCACGCCAAGCAGCCCTTCCGAGCCGGTCATCACGCCGAGGAGATCATAGCCTTCCGCATCCAGATGCTTGCCGCCGAGCCGGATGATGTCGCCGTCCATGGTCACCATCTCGATTCCGAGGACGTTATGGGTGGTCAGGCCGTATTTCAGGCAATGCACGCCGCCGGAATTCTCCGCCACATTGCCGCCGATGGTGCAGGCGATCTGGCTGGAAGGATCCGGTGCGTAATAGAAGCCATCGCTTTTCACCGCATCGGTGATCGCGAGATTGGTGACGCCCGGCTGCGCCACGACGCAGCGGTTGTCATAATCGATTTCCAGGATCCGGTTGAACTTGCCAAGGCCGAGCAGCACCCCGTCGGCGAGCGGCAGCGCCCCGCCCGAAAGCGAGGTTCCGGCGCCGCGCGGCACCACATTGACCCCTTCGGCCTTGCAGAATTTGAGGATGTCGGAGATTTCAGAAACGGTGGAGGGCAGCACCGCGATCATCGGCAGCTGGCGATAGGCGCTGAGGCCGTCACATTCGAAGGCGCGCAGATCGTCCTTGTCGTCGATAACCGCGTCCGCATCGGCGACGATGCGCCGGAGCCCCGCCACCAGCTCGTCGCGCTTCGCCAACACATCGGCATTCGGCTTTGGCATCAACATGGCGGGTCCCCCGGATAATTCCTTTCCCCCTGACATAGGGCGGAAAGCCGGGGCTTTGCAAACAAAAAAACCGTCAATGCCGGGGCATTACGGTTTTTTTCACAATACAGAAGCTATGGCTCGGTTAGAGCAGCTTAGCCCTGACGCGCCTTGAAACGGCGGTTGGTTTTATTGATAACGTAAACGCGGCCCTTGCGGCGCACCACGCGGCAATCGCGATGACGCTTCTTCGCGGACTTGAGCGAGTTCAAGACTTTCATTGTCCAGATCCTAACAGCTAAGTGAATTCGAAGGCCGGAACATACTGGCCTCCCCGCCCCCTGTCAATGGTGAATAGGGCGGAATTTACGAAGAAATTCCGCTTTTTCCGATTGCCCGTCCGATCAGGTGATTTCGACGGGCTTGCGGGCGTAAATGCGGAAAACCTTGAGATGCCCGGCCTCCATCACCTTGATCCGCCGCATCCAGAGTTCCCCCTCTTTCAGGATCCATTCATGCAGATGGCCGCTCTTCTCGCCATTGCTGGTGCGCTTGGCATAATCGGAGAAGGCGCGCAGCACATTGGCCTTGTATTCGGTGGTGATATTCTCGGCGATGCTCACCTCGAACCCGGCGCCGGTCAGGAATTTGCGCATTTCCTGCACGTCATGGAGATAGGGGCGCTGCGGCTCCGCATCGAGCCAGCCCTTGAGCTCCGCCGCGTCCGGTGCGATCCCTTCGAGCATGTAATCCGACATCATGAACTGCCCCGAGGGTTTCAGCATATCGTGAATGGCGCGAAAGCAGCCGGCCTTGTTCTTGACGGGAAACAGCGCCTCGGACGCATAGACCACATCGGCGGAGCGTTCCTTTGGCCTGAACTCATCGAAATCGGCGTGGAAGAAATTCACCTTGCGGTTAAGCCCGGCCATCTTCGTCATCTCGACGGCGGCATCCTGGAGGATCTGGTCCTGCTCATAGCCGGTGACATAGGCATTATATTCATGGGAGACCCAGCGCGAAAAACCGCCAAGGCCCGAGCCCAGCTCGGCGACGCTCAGCTTCTTGTTGATGCCGAGCGGCTTCGTCAGTTTCGATTTCACGTCATCGGGCACACAGCGGGTCATGCCCTCACCGAACAGGGTGACGACGGAACGCTGACGCGCGAGGCTCCAGCCCTTGACCGTGGGCGGGCCGTCATCGAGGGCGACTTTCTCGCGCTCGGGCGGTTCCTTGAGGGTCTTCGGCGGCGCCTTGTCCTCCTCAAGTTCATAGCCCTCCCACCAGGCCTTAAATCGATGTTTGATAGACTGCTTCGGCTCCATGTCCGGGTTGTTTGTTCCTGCGCTCATCCCATTACCTGATCATCGGCTCCGGCCTCTCCACCAATTTTCAACCGGATTGCAAGCAATTATTGCAGGAAAAACTTAACCCTTCGTAAAACCGGAATTTTCGTCAAAACCCCGGAAAACCGCGATTTCAGGAGGCGTTAGCCGCCGCCCAGTAAGGCGCGCGCAGTTCCCGTTTCATGACCTTGCCGATGGTGCTGCGCGGAAGGGTCTCGCGGAACTCGACGCCGCTGATCCGCTGGGTCTTGCCAAGGCGGGCATTGACCCAGTCCTTGAGCGCCGCTTCCGTCAGGTCGGAGCCTTCCCTCGGCACCACCAGCGCGAGGGGGGTTTCGCCCCATTCCTCACTCGGGATACCGATCACGGCGACGTCGGCGACATCGTCATGTTTGGCGAGTTCCACCTCGATATCCGCGGCATAGATGTTGAACCCGCCGGAGATGATCATGTCCTTCTTGCGATCGAGCAGGAACAGGAAGCCATCTTCGTCGAAGCGGCCCATGTCGCCGCTCTTGTAGAAGACCTTTCCGTCCGGCGCGCGCCAGATCATGGCCTCGGTCAGGTCGGGCCGGCCGTGATAGCCGGTCATCATGGCATCAGAGCGGCCGACAATCTCGCCGATCTCGCCTTGCGGAAGTTCTTCGCCCGCCTCGTTGATGATGCGCAGCTCAACCCCCTCGCCCGGCTTGCCGACGGAGGCGAGCTTGTCCGGAAATTCGGTGCAGGACAGTGCCGTGCCGATGCCGCCTTCGGTCAGGCCATAAATCTCGATCATCTTGCCCGGCCAGCGGGTGATGATGTCGCGCTTCACTCCCTCGCGGAGCGGCGCGCTGGTGGAGAGTTTCACCTCGAAGCTGCTGAGGTCGTATTTATCGAAATCCGGATGGGCGAGAATGCGCTGATACTGCACCGGCACCAGCATCGCATGGGTGACCTTCTCCGCCTCGGCGATTTTCAGGAATTTCTCGGTGTCGAATTTCGGCATGACAACGATCCGCCCGCCAAGCGCCAGGGTCGGCAGCAGCGCGACCAGTGTCGTGTTGGAATAAAGTGCCGTCGAGACGAGCGTCACCGCCTTGCCATGCAGGCCCATCCCCTCGAAGCGCATGATATGCTGGCTGCGCATTTTCTGGCTCTGCTCGATGCCCTTGGGAACGCCGGTGGTGCCCGACGAATAGATGAGGTTGAACGGGTCCGTCTCCTGGACATCCACATAAAGTGGATCGGTGGACGCGCCCTTGATCAAATCCTCATAGGCGGTCCATCCCTCGCCCGCAAAATCAAACGCGACATAGCCATCTTCCGGAACACCGTCGATCTTGCCCCGGAAGGGCTCGATCAACTCCCGCGTGGATTGGGAGGCGAACACCAGCTTCGAGCCGCTGTCGCGGATCATCACTTCCAACTGCTCGCTGGAGGCCATGCCCGAGAGCGGCACGATGCAGAGCCCGGCCTGCAAGGCACCCAGGAAAACCTCCAGATACTCGATGCTGCTTTTCGCCAGCACCGCCACCATGTCGCCGCGCCCGAGGCCACGGTCCGCCAGCATGTTGGCGACCTGATTGGTGCGCGGCAGGAATTCGGCCCAGGTCCGTGTCTCGCCCTCGCATTTGATGACCTCAAGCGTCGGGTTGGCGGCGGCCGCGCGGCGGATACGCTCGGCATAATGAATAAAGGGAAAGCTCTCGCTTGCGGGATCGGCGGGGATTGTCTGGCTCATGATAACTCCGTTCTTGGTCTTTCGGCCTCCCTGAAAAGGCCGTGGCAATTTTCCCGCAATGTAGCGGGAGAGCGCCGTCAACGCAAAGCGAAAGAATGACCACGGCGCGCTTTCCGCAGCTCCGCCCGGAGCGGCAGGGCGAACAGCAGGAACAAGGGGACCAGTAACGCCGCGACGCGAATAAAAAGCCGTTGGTCTTTCATGAGAATTTCCCTACCCTGATGCGCGTGTTTGTTGCTCGCCATTATCGCAGGAAAGAAAGAAATGTTCCAGCTTCACCCGCAGCTTGAAAAGGACAGCCTCCCCGTCTGTTCGCTTGGCCTCTCGCGCGTCCTGCTCGCCAATGACGCCCGCTGGCCCTGGATCATCCTGGTGCCGGAGCGGCCCGGCCTGGTCGAGATCACCGATCTGGATGATCCCGATTATGCCCGCCTGATGAAGGAGATACGGGGCGCAACGACGGCGATGCAGGATCTTTTCGCCGCCCATAAGATGAATGTCGCTGCGCTCGGCAACATGGTGCCGCAGCTGCATCTGCATGTCATCGCCCGCACCCGCGAGGATGCGGCCTGGCCGCGCCCGATCTGGGGCGTGGGCGAGGCGGTGCCCTATGACGCGGCGGCGGTAACGGCGCGGATCGCGCAGATTCGCGACCGCCTTGAAGGCCTATAGCACGTCATAGCCGAAGGCCGACGCCCGCCGGGTCAGCCAGCGCCAGAAGACGGTCGCACGCGAGCGCGGCAGCAGCAGATCGAAGGACGCCGCGTCGTTCCGGATCAGCAGAACCCCAAGACCGCCGATATCGCTCGCCATCGCGCTTCCCGCGGGAAAGGCCGCCTCGCGAAGATCGGTGCGAATGCCCCGCTTGAGCAGGTCCGCCGCCATCGGCCCGCCAAGACGCAGGCAGCAGCGGCCATGGCTCAGGCTGACGACGCTTCCCTCCTCCGGCGTGACCGCCGCCGCCAGAATATCCGCCGGCCCCGCCGCGCCGAAATAGAGGAGCGGCCCCGCCGCGAGCCGGATCAAGCGTCCCTCCCCGATCGTCATCGCCCTGCCGAGTTCGGGAAGGGCCTGCAGGTTCAGCAATTCGGACAGGCGTGAGCGCAGGCTGGCGCTCTCCCCGTCCCAGAGTGCGATTTCGAGCAGCGAAAATTCCTTTATTTCCTCGATAGTTACGCCCGGTTCTTCAGCATTCCCGCCGAACCGGCCGGGTACGCGCATGCCCCTCAAGGCGGAATTGCGGTCAAGCATGGCGTTTCTCCACTCTCGGACTGACGAAGCGCGGCGCGCCGACCTTCACATCGACGACCGTCTCGCCCTCGCCGCCGACCGCGCGGATCAGGGTGCCGGTCCGCGCCCGCCCCTCCGTCAGCAGCGCGAGCGCGATCTGGTGGCCGAGGTCCGGACTCATGGCGACCGAGGTGACATGGCCGATGCCCCGGCCCTTCGGCTCGGTGCCGTCGCCTTCGAACAGGATCATGCCGGGCGCCAGCGGCGCCATATCCTTTTCATCCGCCGCGTCGCGCGTGGGAACGAGGCCGACAAGCTGCGCCCGGAGCTCCGCCGCCGTTATCTCGCCGTTGATTTCCAGGGGACCGAACCGCCCCGCCTCGATCCTAAGGATCTCCCGCGCATCGGTCCCGACCGCCGTCAACCCCTTCGGCCGGCCCTTCTCCATCAGCAACTGCCAGAGAAGATCGGCATAGCCGGCGGGGGTCAGGATCTCGTATCCCACGCCGCCGGCATGGCTGAGCCGCGCGATCCGGAGCGGTAAATCATCCTGGGTGAGATCGCGAAAGCCCATCGGCGGCAAAGCCTCGGCCATCACCGCGAGGGGGAGCGCGGCGGCAAGGATCGCCTCCGCCTTCGGGCCGGAGAGGGCGACACCGCCCCATTGGTCGGTGACGTCGGTAAGCTGTAGACGGCGCGCCTCCCCGGCCGCCGTCAGCGCCGTGAGACGGTTCATTGCCGCCTCAAGAAACCACGGCGCCGTGGTGATCAGGAAACGCGTCGGCGCGATCCGCCAGATCAGCGCATCGGCGATCAGAATGCCATCCTCGCGCGTCAGGAACCCGTAGCGCATCCGGCCCTCTTCGGGGAGGCGAAATGCGTCCCCGAAGGCGCGCGACAGCAGCGACCCGACATCCGGCCCTTGCATATCGATCTTGCCGAGGGCGGAAATATCGCCAAGCCCCGCGCCCTGACGAACAGCCAGGGTCTCGCGCGCGGCGGCGGCCTCCTCCTCTTCGGTTCCCTTGGGGATATATTTCGGGACCCGCCAGTCGCCGCGTTCCCCCATCACCGCGCCCGCCTTCTCAAGCGCGCCATGGAGCGGGCTGCGGCGGAGCCGGGAGAGCCGTTCGGGCGGTGGGATTTTCCGCCCCTCCGGCAGTGCCCGCGGCATCAACCCCGCCGACTGGATCAGGCAATCGCCCTCAAGATGGATTTCGCGCCCCTCCGATTCCTCCGTCGTTTTCCGAAGAACGACCCCGCGGAGCCGGAACAACCCCTCCGCCCGGATGATGCGGTGGCCGGGATAAAGCGGCACGGCGAGGCGGCGGGCAAACTGGTGACAGGGGCCCGGCACCTCCTCGCGCGCATCGATGATGGCGGCGGGCGGCACGCCCCGCGCCGCAAGGGATTGGGCCAGCCTGTAGCCCGCGTCCCCGGCGGTGTAGAGAAGAAGTCTCCCGCCCGGGCGGACCCCGTGGCGGCTGACCAGTGACAGCGCATTGCGGAAATCAAAAATACCCGGCAAGTCACTGTTTCTGAAGGAAAAGGATTGATCGACGGAGCCGGTCTCAAGGCGGATTTCGCGGGCCTCGACATGATAGAAGCGGGTATCGGCAAGATGCGTATCGCGGCGCGCCAAATGATCCTGAAGCCGGGCCCGGCAATGCAGGAGATGCGCGCCCTCCTCCGCGATCGCCTCGGTCCGGGTCAGCATCCGGACGTTGGGAAGCGCCGCTAGCCGTGCAAGAGTCTGCGCCCGCCAGTCGCGCGGCGCCATGCCGGCGAGAGGCTCGTCATCATACAGCAGGCAACCGCCGAGGGTGAAGTCCCGCTCGATCAGCAGCACATCCGCGCCCGCCTCCGCTGCCTCCCGCGCCGCCGCGAGGCCACGCGCCCCGCTGCCGATGACGAGTACGTCGACATGCTCATAGACATGTTCGACCTCCCCCGGCGGGGGCGTCGACTGTTGCGGCATGGGGCGTTCCAGATGCAGCAGGCGGCGCAACGCATTGACCGGCGCGTGGCGGCGGCTTTGCGGGCGGGCGGTGAGCCCGTCGAACAATTCCTGCTCCCAGATACTGGCGGGGCGCAGGACGCCGCCGGTCCGCCCGGCAAGGACCGGACCTTCCGGCAGGTCCAGGCCATTGGCCAGCAGCGCCGAGGCCAGCGTATCGCCCGCATATCCCGTGAGGCGGCGGCCGCCATAGCGAAATTCGAGCGGCCGCGCGGGATCACTCCGGCCGCCCTTGAGCCGCCGGTCCGCGCCCGCCGGCGTCCCGCGCCGCCGATATGTCAATGGCCAGATACGCGCCATGAACTCATCCCCCTTGCCACCCCCCATTTCTAGCAGATGCGGCCGCCCCATGCCTACACAGGAATATGTTTCTTTTTTGACCGCCCCGCCGATTGACTTGTGCCACGTCCCGGCCTAGCCTTTTTCTGCGCAGAACCGTCAACACAAGGATAATAAAATGACGAAGCAATCCTGTCTTGTCGTCGGTGCGGGAGATGCGACCGGCGGCGCTATCGCCAAGAGATTTGCCCGCGAAGGGTTTGAGACCTGTATCGTCCGCCGCGCCCGCCATATCGACCAGCTGAACGGCCTTGCCGAGGAAATAAGGTCGGCGGGCGGCAGCGCCCATGCCTTCGGCGCCGATGCCCGCGACGAGGAGGAGATCGTCAACCTGTTCGCCAGAATCGAGAAAGATATCGCCCCCCTCGGCGTCGTCGTCTTCAATATCGGCGGCAATGTCAATTTCCCGATTCAGGAGATGACTTCCCGCGTCTACCGCAAGGTCTGGGAGATGAGCTGCTTTGCCGGATTTCTTACCGGACGGGAGGCGGCGAAGGTGATGATCCCGCGCGGGAAAGGCACCATCCTCTTTACCGGGGCGACGGCCTCGATCCGCGGCGGCGCGGGCTATTCCGCCTTTGCCGGAGCCAAGCACGGCCTTCGCGCCCTCGCCCAGAGCCTCGCCCGCGAACTCGGGCCGCAGGGCATCCATGTCGCCCATGTGATCATTGACGGGGCCATCGATACGCAGTTTGTCAAGGAACGCTTCCCCGAGCGCTACAAGCTCCGCGAGCAGGACGGCCTGCTGCAACCCGACGATATCGCCGAGAATTACTGGAACCTGCATGCCCAGAACCGGACCGCCTGGACCCATGAAATGGACTTGAGACCCTGGATGGAGAAAATGGCCTAAGGCCAGCCGTACCAGTCGATCCAGCGGCCATGGAAATCGGCGCGGCCGACGAGATGCTCTTCGCCGGTCGGCCAGAGGGCGAGCGTGAGGCCGGTGCCGGGTGTCTTCCCGTCAATCTCCATCCGCGCCCAGGCGAGCGGCGCGTCCGTCGTTGCCCGCGCCCCTGCCGCGCGGATGATCGCCTCCCCCTCGTCGCGGGCCGCCTTCGGGATATATTGCCAGGCGATGGTGCTGTAGATGACATGGGCAACGCCCTGCATTGGCGTCGCGGTGCACCGCGCCAGCCAGTCGATGGCGTCCGCCTTCTCCACCCGGATCGGGCTTGCCGCGGCGATATCGAGGGCGGCGCGCGTGCGGTCCAGCCGGTCCTGCTGATCCGCCCAAATGAAAGAGAGCATCCGCTCCCGGTCCGCCGGATTGCCCGGATCGACGGGCAGCAGGTCGCAGCCCGCGCGATCGGCGATGGTGAGATCGCCAACGGGCGCGGCCTCCCCCCTCCATTTCGGCGCATGATGCACGGCGGCGGCCGGATCGCCCCAGCTTTGTTCGCCGAGGATCACGTGATAACGGTCGAGAAAGAGATTGAGCCCGGCGCTCGCCCCGACTTCCGAGAGAACCAGCGGCAGGCCGGTCCGGCGCGCAACCTCCAGAAACATCGGCAGGGTCGCGCCGATGCGGCGCACCTCGTTCGTCTGCGGCGGACCGGTCAGGCGGTCGAGGATAAAGGCCTCCTCCGTCCGGAGTGCGGCCGCAATCGCCGCCCAGAGCGCCTCATCGGTCACCGCCTCATGGTTCGGCGGATAGACGGCGGCAAGCAACAGGCTGCGGCCCTTGATGACGAGGGCGTGCAGCGCGCCGGCAAGACGAAGCGGCACGGAATCACCGAGCGCCGAGGCATCTCCCCGCCAGCCGAGAATGACGTCGGCAACCGCGCCGCCCTGGGCCAGCCGTTTCCCCGCAAGCCGGCAGAGGCGGCCGGTAAAGGGGGAGCCGAGCCGCTCGCAGGCCTCGCCCTGATTATCAAAGATTTCGCGAATTTCCTGTTCCTTCACTGCCGGTTTCCTCCGTGGCTTGTCCCGTTCTTCGCCGCATAGGCCGAGGCGGCGAAAATCGCGATACATAAGAACAATACGGCGAGCGAGACGAGCGGCAGCACCTCATAGCCCCAGCGCACAAAGACGAAATTCGAAATCCAGGAGCCGACGGAAATCCCGAGATAGAGCGCCGCCGCATGCAGCGCCAGCAGGAGGCTGCGCCGTTCGGGATCGATATTGGCGATGCGCTGCTGCTGTGGGGAGTGGAACATCATGCCGAAAATCGCCCAGACGGCGATGGCGACGAAGGCAAGCCAGAGGTTCGCGTCAATCTCCCAGATGGCGAGATATCCCGCACCAAGGCCGATGAGGCTGAAGATAATCACCTTCTCCGGCCCGAAACGGTCGCTCAAGGGGCCCGCGAACACATTGCCGAGCACGCCATTCACCCCATAGGCGAGCAGCACCACGGCGATCAGGTTCTCGGCCATGCCGAACTTGTGCGACATATAAGGGGCGATCAGCGCATAGGTGCAGAAGATGGAGGTCATCTGCAGGAAGGTCATAAGGATCGCGAAGGAGGAGCGGAGGCGGGTCAGCGCCTCGAAGATATGGCCATAGGAAATCTTCGCGCCCGCCTGCCGGTCCTTGACGAGCAGCCAGATCGCCGCGAGGGAGGCCAGCGAGACAGCGGCGAGCACGATCAGCACCGGCCGCCAGCCGATCAGTGTGCCGAGCCAGGCGGAAATCGGCGTGCCCAGCACCGAGGCGAAGGTCAGCCCGGCAAAAACGATGCCCATGGCCCGGCCCTGCTGCTCCGGCGGGGCGAGCCCGGCGCCGATGGCGGAGCACATCGGGCTGATCGCCGCCGCGCCGAGCCCCATCAGCCCGCGCGAGGCGAACAGCATCTCGTAACTGGTCGAGACGGCGCCGAGAATGAGCGCAAGCGCGAGGATGGCGAGCCCCGCGCAGAGGATGTTGAAACGGGCAAAGCGGCTGAAAATCACCTGGGTCAGCGGCGCGGCGAATGCGAAGGTGAGCGCAAACACCGTCACCAGAAAGGCGATATCCGCGGGCGGCACCCTGAGCCCGTCCGAGATCTGCCAGGTCAGCGCAATCACCGACAGGCTGGACGTCCCGACCATGAAATAGGCGGTACTGAGAGAGACAAGAGCCCAGAGGGGAAATGGCTGTTTTATTGTTGTTTTTTCCATTTGCCGGAGAATAGCAAATGTCTCCCCCGCCACCTAGCCAAATATACAGGCAGCGCCGACCCATCGATCCGGAGGCGTTGGCGGCGGAATTGCCCGTCTTTTGTTCACAGGCAGCAGTACCCGTCGTTATTGAGTATTACCAAAACCAACTATTTTCACCCAAGGAATGAATTTGATGCTTGATAGGATTATTAACAATATTATTGAAGAGCTTACGCTCAAGGAAGACAACGTATTCTTCCCTAGATTTTCGGCGCTTCGGATCGGCCTGTCGGCCGACGCCGCAGATTACCTCGTCGAAAAAATTTTTACGCCAAATCAAGCCAGGCAAATCACTGAAAATCTGAATGAGGCTTATGAAAACTACCGCGCGACTTTTGGCGACAAGAAACGCAGCGATGCCGAGCAGGAAGACATAAAAACCGCTTTCATCGAGGATATTTCGCACCAGATCGGCAACAGAACCAAAAAATACGTAAATTTGGAAAATTTTAATTTCGGCATCGTCCAACATGCAAATGATGTAATTCTGGTGGGTGATATCAACCAACATAAATCTATGCACCGGTCCGAAAGTTTTAAATATATTTGCAACAATAAGTCCCTGGCTGTTTACGTTCTCCTGCTTATCATCATCGTACTTTCCCTCGTTTTGCTGTCCAAGGAAATACCCATACTCGCTGCTATAATAGTGTTTTTCAGCGTTATTTGCTGCGGATGCGTTTATTTTTCAAATGTCGCGCAATCGGGCAATCGCTGGACCAACGACATTCTTGAAAACCAGATGCGCCAGGTGTTGTTAGACGACATTTTTGGACCAGATTTCTCATACCTCGGCATGCGGCTGAAAGCGCTACCCGACCAAGAGAATATGCCGGACGTGTCCGCATTGGACCTGATTAGGGAGGCTATCAACATACCGGGTATTGCGAAATTGCTCATGACGCTGGATCCGGAATTTTCACGTGACCTTGCGCTTCTGACAGCCGAGTTCGTCTATCCACCTGATTTGATGCCAATTTTCGCGGCCTCTGTCGGCCTCCAATACATTCCCCGGTCAAGTGACCACGAGATTACCCATCCGTCCGATGACGACGAGCATGATTCTGCGGAAAAAAAGGAAGAGGAGCCAAATTTGGATACCGAGACCCCGGGAAATACGGACGATGCGCCCTTGACCGGCTTCACGACCGCAGGAATGCAACTCGATATCACCGAATCCGATGGCGATTCCGAGGAGAAACAGGGCGGCGGACAGGTGGAAATCAATATCGACGTGACCGAGTCCGATTAACCGCATCCGGCCGGTTCGCATCACCAGCGGAACCGGCCGGAAATGCGAAGCGCAGCCCGCGCGGTGCGGCGGCCCTTCCCGCCTAAAGCGTCGGCGCGGCGTGGAGCTGGACGATATTCTCCGAGCCGCCGTCGATGATCGGGTACCAGGCCCGTGTCAGCGGATCGTGGCCGGGGATGATGTGATCGTCGCTCTCGGCGAGGGCGCGGAGGGTGTCGTAGCCCTTCAGGGTCGCCTCCATGTCGACGACAATGGGAAACGGCTTGCCAGTGCGGTAATTCTCATAAAAATGGCTGCTGTCGGAGGCGAGCACCACCCAGCCGCGGCGCGTCCGTACCCGCACGCATTGCTGGCCGCGCGTATGGCCGCCGATATGATGCACCTCGACCCCCGGCGCGATCTCCCGCGATCCCTCGCAGAAGACGACATTGCCCGCATAGAGCGAGCGGACCATTTCGATCACATGCTCCCCGGTGAAGGGATGGCGGAGCACGCCGTGGCACATACAGGGGCCGGTGACATATTCGATTTCCGCTGGCTGCACATAGAGCTTGGCATGGCGGAATTCGTAGAGCGATCCGGCATGATCGTAATGCATATGGGTGACGATGACCTTGTCGATGCTGGCGGCCGGCAGGCCAAAATCGGCGAGCATTTGCGCCGGGGTCTGAAAGATCGGCCGGTCGCGAAGCTTCCCCTCCTCCGCATCGAAGCCGGTATCGACGAGAATGGTCTCGCTCCCGTTCTTCAGCACCCAGACATAGAAATCGATGGGATGCGGCGCGTCATGATCGTCGGCAAACAGGAAGGATTCCCGCCGCGTGCGGTTTTCCTTCGCCGCATAGCGCAGCGCATAAATCTCCCAGGTATCGCTCATCTCCTCCCCCTCCGGCCTTCGGACCGTTCTTGTTTGTTATGAATTGAGGATACGACGTTCGATGCGCGATGCAACTGACTTTTACCTCATGGCGAAACAGAGGCCCACATCCCCCGATTTCATTTACCAACGAAACCGCACCATTTGTGCGTTTAGAACTTGCAAGGCTTGGCTTGATATATTATCGACAAGGTAGAATGACAAATAAACTAAAACGCATATATTGCCGTCGGAAGAAAAACTGGGATACAGATATGAAATACATTGCCGTTGTCGCCTTCGCTTTGACGCTTGCCGCCTGCGCAGCCGGAACAGACTTCAAAAAACTCGATTCAAATCAGTTGACCTACGGGGAGAGCACGTCAGTCGACGTCGTCCAAAAGCAAGGCTCACCGGGTAAAACAGGTACAGAGACGAAAGATGGAATTACCTATGATCTCATCGCATATGTATTCGCCGACGCCGGTGGTACACCGGACAAGGAAGGCGTAACACCGGCACGTGCTCAAGCCTTCTATTTCAAAGATGATGTTCTGGTCGGCAGCGAATTCTCCAGTTCCTTTGCGAGTGATTCCACGAAATTCGATGAATCGAAAATCAGTATGATCAAGGAGAATTCAACGACTTTAGACGAATTAATTGCCCTCATGGGGCAGCCGTCAGGCGAGTATATCCATCCACTTGTCGCTAAAGAAGGCGAGCGGGCCAAGGTCTATGTCCACTCCCAGACAACCGTCAGCGGGTTGGAGATTATTGCCCGTCGTAAGGAACTTATCGTGTCTTATGATCCCAAGACCGGCGTTGTCACGCAGATTGAATATAATGAGATCGGCGCGGAATAACCGGCCCCCTAGGACAAAAAGGTGCTTGGCGCCAGTCTGCCAGCACCTTCTTTCCATTACCGGTCCGTTTCCGTCGAATAAGTTCGGTTTGACAGAATGAAACGCAGCATTTTCTTTTTTTTAGGCTTACTTCTCCTCAATGCCTGTGCGGCGCCGAAACTGGATCAGAATTTCAGCTATTCCGCGTCCAGTCAAAACGCAATGATCGCCGTTCTCGACTATCGGATAAAGCCGACCGCGTTGGCCGTCATTCGCAGCGTCAATATGGAAAATGGCGAGCTCTATGGCAGGGCTATTATTCTTGGCGACAATAAAACGACGAAGACGCCCGCTTATCACCTGAAAGAAATCCCGCCCGGGAAATACGTGATCGCGCAGATTATTGTTACCAGTAGATTACCTTTCAGCACGCATACCCTCTACAAATGCTATCGGCCCACATTGGAGGTATTCGAAGTCGAGGCAGGCAAGGTCAACGCGGTCAAGGTCGGAAAACTCGAGCCCGGAAATTCCCGGCCGGCCCCGGATCTCGAAAAAATACTACGCTCATTTGGCGGCATTACCGCACCGGTCGGACAGGCGAAATTATTGGGATATCTCAGCACAAAAAATCTCGCGGATGGACAATGCGAGAATATGAGGCGCGGAAACTACAAATTCGAAGTCTTGAAATTGAAACCGGGTACGGACGCCTGAATTAATCCCGCACAAAAAAAGGCCCCAAGGTTCAGTCTTATTTGGGCGCCCCGCTACCCCTGCGCTGCAGTCACCGCCATATGGGTGTAGGCGATTTTGAGGAGGGGGCAGTCGATATCCCTGGGTGCGCCCTTCTCGACGAGATCGCCGAGGATATGCTCATGCTCGGTGCGCAGGCCGCCCACAAGGTCGCGCATCATCGAGGCCGTGAAGATCGAGCCTTCCTTGGTCAGCATGGCGAGCTGTCCGGCCTTGACCTTATCGGGGATCGGATGATCATTCGCGGCGGCGATGGCGCAGCCCTCGGCATGCATGCGGCGGGCCATCTCGGCGCCATAGCGGGTCGCGACAATCTCCCCGACAGAGCCGATACAGAGCGTCGTCATGCCCGCAAGGGTCGCCAGCATCACCCATTTTTCCCAGAGTGACTGCTCGATATCCTCGCTGTAGGTGAAGTTGAATTCCGCCTTGTCGCAGAGCGCGGCAAACTCCCGCGCGATTGGCTCCTGCGCGGCGCTGCGATGGCCCGCAATGAGGCCCGCAAGATCGCCCATGCGCTTGACCGCGCCCGTCTCCGTGATCGTCGCGGCGATATGGGCGACGCCGCCCATCACCCGGTCCCGGCCATATTTCTTGTCGAGAAATTCCAGATGATTATAGCCGTTCAGGAACGGCAGGAAGAGCCCCTTCGCCGACGCCTTGTCGAGGGAGGCGAGCGAATCCGCGAGGTCATAGCTCTTGGGCGCAAGGACGATCAGGTCATAATCCGGCGTCAGCCGATCGGCGGTCACGGTTGCCGGATGCACCGTGAACGTCCCGTCCGGCGTCTCGATGGTCAGGCCGTTTTCGGAAATCAGCTTGTGGCGCTTCTCGCGCAGCAGGAAGGTGACATCCGCCCCCGCCTCGATCAGCTTCGCCCCGAAATAGCCCCCGACGCCGCCGGCGCCCACAATCAGAATTTTCATGATTTTTGTCCTTCAGAATCTTGCGCGTCCGCCCGCATCCGATGGCGGCGCCTGTCTCTTTTACTATGGCCGCGGCGAAATTTCATCCCCAAATGAAAGGGCCTTGGCGCATTCTCACTTTTTCTTTTTGTCCTGCCGTTCGCGGTTCGCCTTGCGGATCTCCGGCGGCAGGATTTCGATGACGCTTTCGATATCGTCGGGCAGGTGCCCGGCTCTCTCAAGCTCGCGGATCAGCAGCAGACCATGCTCCTTCAGGCGGTTCTGGACGCCGCGACTGCAGGTCGCGCAGAGCCGCGCATAGGCCCGCGCGAGGCAGATCGCCATCAGGATATTGTTGCCCGAGGCCTGACGCAGCGGGTGGAAGGCCTGGTTGATCAGATTCTCGATGGACAGCTCCGGCACCAGCAGGCGGATGTTCCCCTCCTTGTCCCGATGGACCAGCGACGATCCATTTTCCTGGGCGGCGGCCTGGGAGAACACGTCGGAGAGGCTGTCGACGGTGGCGATGGCGGTGAAGGTATCATTGACGCCCGGCGATAGCGCCCGGAGTGCAATCTCGAGCAACAGGTTGACGGAAAATTCCACCGGACTGTCGGAGGACCGCGAGGGGCGGATCGAGATGCGCTTCTGGATCGCCTCCACCGTCTCCTCGTCAAGCTCCTTCGTCGCCTTGACCATCACCTCCTCGCCGAGGGTATAGACGCCGCGCGCCTTCTGCACCTCCAAGGTCACGTCCTGCTCCGCCGCGATCGCGATCAGCTTGTCCTCATCGAGGGAGCCGAGATATCCCGGCTTGCCGGCGATGATCTCGAAGGTGAAGTCGCCGGGCGCCTCCGACTCCTTGCCGACGGCGTCTTCCTTTTCCTGCTCGTTCCGTCGCCAGCGCGCCTCGATCGCCGATTTGAGATTGCGCGTGATGGCGGCGATCTCATCGTCGATGGCGACGCTCTCCGAGACGTTGCGGACGAAATAGATCAGCTGCATCACGCAGAGGGTGGCGAGAATCTCGGCACCGAGAAGCGCGGCGCGCGGCACGAAATCCGCCTCGACAAAGGACGCCGTCAGCAGGGCATAGAGAAAGGTGCCGCCGAAGACGCCGGCGGTCACCTGGTTGACAATGTCGGAGGTGAAGCGCTTGAGCATCCGCGGCGCGAGGTTCCCCGCGGCCAGCGCAAAAACCACAAGGACGATCGAGTAGGTCAGGGTCAGCGCCGACATGGCGCCGCCGGCGATCACCGCAAGGACAGTCCGCGCCGTCTCCGGCGCAAGTTCGGGCAGAAAGGCCGCGAACGCGTCGAATATAAGGAATTTCTCAAGATAGACGAACACCAGCGACGCGGCGCCGACCGAGAGCGCAATGCCTGCCGGCACGGTCTGCAGCATGACAAAGGGATGGCGCAAAAAATTGAGGTTCATGATGCTCTGTTCTCTCCCGCCGCCCCACCTGCCCGGTCCGGCCATTGCCCCAGCATAATCCGTCGCGACAGGAAACACCAAGATTTGTTGATTAAGCGAAAAATAGCCGTCATATTATCCGAATATGATTTAAAGTACGGCGGATTATCGGGGATGAAATCTGAGTTTCGGGTCATGCAGGATCGCGCGTTCGATAATTGCGCCTTGCAAACACGTGATTACGGCGGCGAGCAGCTGCATCTGATCACCGCGACGGGACCCGTCGGCTACGCGGAGCGGGTGCCTGTCTTCCGGGAAATCCTGAGAAGCAACCGGTCGGGCAATTTCTTCTATATTCTCGATAACCGCGGCGGGCACGAAATCAGCCTGTCGTTCGAAGACATGACCTTGCTCAACCAGATGCTGTTCGATGGCGGCATCCGCTATGTGCGCGGCGCGGTGGTGACCCATGACAAGGCCTACGGCATCCTGATCGCCATGGCCCAGGCGAAGGCCGAGGCGTCCGATTTCAAGGTCGAGCTCACCTCGACCGCGGATCTGCGCGCCGCCGAGGACTTCGTGCTGGAAAAACTGCTGGCCACCCCCCGCCCCGCCTGAAGCGGATAGTTCCGGATTGCAAGGGAGGAAATGGTAGGCGCTACAGGATTCGAACCTGTGACCCGCTGATTAAGAGTCAGCTGCTCTACCAACTGAGCTAAGCGCCCACAATAAGCTTAATCTATCGTGGCAAGCCGGAAGGCGGTACCATCCGCAATCGGCATAACGGCCCGGAAACCGCAAGGTTCCGCGCCGGGAGCGACTGTTTAGCACAGGAATTTCCCGCCGACAAGAGAAAGAGCGGCACTAATCGCTCGACATTGGTTTTTCACGCCTTTATCATAATCGCATCAATCACTTGCGCCGAGAATTAACAACCATTCCGAACAAGGAACCCATGAATGGCCAAGCAAAGCCTGTTCGAAAAATATGGCGGTTTCTCCACCGTCAGCAAAATCGTTCTCGATTTTTATGACGTTCTGCTGGACAGCGACGACGTTGGGCCGTTTTTCGACGATATCGATATGGCGCGGCTGATCGATCACCAGACGAAATTTATCGCGTCGCTGCTGGGCGGGCCCGCCTCCTATACCGACGAGCAGCTTCACCGGCTGCACGAGCGCCTCAACCTGGAAAACAGCCATTTCGACGAGGTGGTGGAGACACTCAGCGACACGCTTAAAAAGCACAGCTTCAGCGCCGACGATGTTGCCGCCGTCCGTGACGCGCTTGAACAGAGGAGATCGGCGATTGTCAGCAACAATGTCGATTGAAGCCATCAATGAGCAGCTTCTGCGCGCGATCGGCGTGGGCGTTGCCGTGCTGTCGGCGGCGGATATGCGGTTCGTGTTCCGCAATGACACCTTCCAGGAATGGTTCAATAGCGAGGAGCCGCAGGACACGCTCGCCGAGCTGTTTCCCGACCTCGATATGGGCGCCTTCTCGGCGGAGCTGAAGACGAACGGCCGCTTCACGGTCGAGGTCAAGCGCAAGGTCAAGCGCCGCGAGCGGATCTATGCCGCGGACTTCACCCTGTCGGACGACACCGGCGGCAGCATGATCATCATGGTCTGCCAGAATGTGTCGCGCATCCGCGAGCTGGAATCGATGATCGACAGCTATTCCCAGATGGTCGAGCGCAACACCCGCGAGATCAAGCGCGAGAAGGAACAGGTGGAAAAGCTCCTGCTCAACATGATGCCGCGCTCGGTCTATGAGGAATTCAAGACCTTCGGCGTGGTCATCCCGAAGCTTTATGATCCGGTGTCCGTGCTGATGCTCGATTTCGTCGGCTTCACCCAGATGGCGGCGTCCGCCGATCCGGCGGTGACGGTGAGCGAGCTCAATGACATCTACAGCGCGTTTGACCGCATCGGCGAGCAATATGGCTGCGAGCGGATCAAGACCATGGGCGATGCCTATATCACCGTCGCCGGCCTGCCCGACCCGACGCCGGACCATGCCCGCGCCGTCGCCAACGCGGCGATCCGCTTCATCCGCTATCTGGAGCGGCGGAACGAGGGGCATCCCAACCAGTGGCGCTGCCGCATCGGGATTACCAGCGGGCCGGTCGTCGGCTCCGTCGTCGGCATCCAGAAATATGTCTATGACATTTTCGGCCCCGCGGTGAACCTCGCCTCGCGCCTGCAGGACCTGTCGGAGGCGATGGAGATCACGACCAACGGTCCGGTCTATGACGTGCTCCGGGATTCGTTCCGCTTCGAATACCGCGGCAAGCAGGACGTCCGCGGCTTCGATGAGCAGGATATCTTCCAGCTCAAGGACAGCCGCGAACCCATCCGCTAGATCCAAGCGACGGATCAGATCAGGATATTATCGGAATCGATATCCCGAAGATGCATATCCTCGAGCGTGAGGATGCCGTCCGCGCCGAAATCGATCACCACATCCTTGCCGTCCTGCCGGGCGGCGCTTTGCACGTCCTCCAGGGAGGCGAGCTCCAAGAGCTGGAGGTCGAGGATGTCATGGCGATCATCGAAATCCTTGATCAGGTCCTCGCCGAACAGATGATCGAAGACAAAGATGTCATCGCCCCGCCCGCCTTCGAGCTGGTCATCACCGCCGCCGCCGATCAGGGTATCGTCGCCATCAAAGCCGAGCAGGAGATCGCTGTCCTCCCCGCCCTCAAGGATGTCGTCGCCCTCGTCCCCGCCGATGCGGTCATAGGCGATCATGATGTTGTCCTGGATCGAGTCGATATCGCTGTTACGCTCGATGATATCGGCAAGCGTGGTATCCCAAAGCGCATCGATTTCCTTTTGCGACAGGTCTGAGTTTTCGCTCCAGAAGGGATCGCCGTCGCGAATGCGGATGAACTGGTCGGTGACAATGGTCGCGAACAGCTCGCCCAGCATGCCACCGCCCGACGGATCCTCGGCCAGCCCGCCGACCCAGGCGTCGATATCCTCAACGCTGTCATAGACGCTGGCGAGCGCATCGGCGAGATCGGGATCGGAGGTCACGTCGGTGAAATCCTCGGCCCGCGTGAGCCCCACCGCCTCGCGCAGGTCGTTATAGCTGGGCAGGCCGAGATCGCGGCCGCGCTGGATATTGAAGGAGGCGAGGTCGAGCCCGACGCCGCCATCCTGGCTGAACAGGAAATTCCGGAGATCGTCGACAATTTGCGTGTCCAGCTCCTGCGAGACACCATCGGCGAGGCCGCGCAGGATCGGTTCTACCCCGCCATTCTCCGCCACGGCGCCCGGATTGAAAAAGGCATCACGGAGCGACAGGGCCCCGGCCTCGATCGACTCGCCATTTTCCTCAAGCCGTTCCACGGCCGCCGAGACGAGGCTGTGCCCGAAGCGATAGGCGGCGGTCGAAAATTCGAGGGCGATGCCGGGATTGACGCTGGCGTCATAGCCGCTATAGGCCGGAATGGCATCCTCGCCGACCAGCAGGGGAAGATATTCATTATAGGTGATGGCCTGGATTTCCGCCTCGACCCGGACGCGAGCGGCGTCGAACAACTCGTCCGCCGTCCAGTCGGGATGCTTGTCCGAAAGCTCGTCCACCCAGCGGTTATGCTCGCGCGCAAACAGGCTTTGCATCGAATAGAGACCGGCATTCTCCGCGCCGCGGATATCGCCGACAAGGATGCTGCCGTTCTCATCGAAGGTCGCGAGCCCAAGCTCGTCAAGGAGGAGCTTGCCGTCTTCCGTGCGGATGGCCGCGGCGGTTTCCGCATCCGATCCATAGACCATGGAGCCGTCGATAAACGCGGTGATGCCGTTGGCATATTGGGCGGGCGTATCGACCCCCGTCCCCTCCACCGGGTCGGCGCGGCTGAAGGCCATGTCGACATCGGGATCGAACCATTCGTCGTCTTCCGGGATATCAATCGAGGCGGCGGTCTCGCCCGAGAGCGTCAGGTCAATATCATGATCGATGAACTGCCCCCAGACATAGAAAAGATCGCTGGCGCCGAAGGAATTGGGAATATCTTCCGATTGCGCGGCGACGGCATTGCTGACCTCGCGGGCGCCGGGAAGATCCTCACTCATCGCCGAGATGCCGTCGGCGAAATTCGCCTCCCCCAGCCGGAGCAGCGTCTGGCCCGCCGCGCCCCAGTCCGGGTTTTCTTCAACCGTGCCGGTGCCATCGACCGGGCGGGCGGGGATATCAAGCGGGTCGTTATCGCGCGGCGGACGCGGATCGCGCGGATTGTTCTCTCCCCGGCTGTCATCATTGGCGGGGTCGCGTTGACGATCCTCGTCGCGAGGCGGGCGATCATCACGATCACGGGAATTGGGACGGCGGTCGAGAAATGGATTGCGTACTCTCATCGTAATCTCCTGTTAAAAATATCCCTCCGGCACGCCGGAGACGGGTAATAGCTTATTTCTTTAATGGGGTTAGCCTTGTTCCGCTTTGTGGTCGAAGAAAGGCGTAAATAAGGAAATTCCGGTACTTTATTCCACTAATCCGGGTTTTCTCGCGCGAAAATCGGCGAAAACCTTAAATTACATGATGTGGAATTGATCGCGAGAGAGGCGGAGGCGGCGCCTAGCGCTTGCCCGGAATATCGATGTCGCGGTGGATATAGACGCTCATGGTCATGCCGAAGCCGATGAGCAGGGTCAGCATCGCCGTGCCGCCGTAGGAGATCAGCGGCAGCGGCACGCCGACCACCGGCACCATCCCCATGACCATGGCGACATTGATGAAGATATAGAGGAAGAAGATGCCGGTCATGCCGATGGCCAGCAGCTTGCCGAAATGGTTGCGCGAGCGATAGGCGATAGCATAGCCATAGGCGATCAGCAGGATATAGAGCGCGAACAGGAGCAGCCCGCCGACCATGCCGAATTCCTCCGCCAGCATGCTGAAGATAAAGTCCGTGCGCATCTCCGGCAGGTAATTGAGATGGCTCTGGGTTCCCTGCAAAAGCCCCTTGCCGAACACCCCGCCCGAGCCGAGCGCGATCTTCGACTGCATGATATGATAACCGGCGCCGAGCGGATCATTCTCCGGATTGAGGAAAGTGAGCACGCGCTTCTTCTGGTAGTCATGCAGGAACTGGAAGGCGAAGAAGCCGGCCGGGATCGCCGTGCCGATCACCAGCGCGAATTTCCAGAGGCGCACCCCGGCGACGAAAAAGATGATCCCCGCCCCCGCCGCCAGCAGCAGCGCCGTGCCGAGGTCAGGCTGGCGCAGCACCAGGGTAACCGGCGCCAGCACCAGCAGGATCGGCGGGATCAGCCAGCGGATGCGCCGCACGTCATCGAGCCCGATGTTATGGAAATAGCGGGCGAGCGCGAGGACAATGGCGATTTTCATAACCTCAGAGGGTTGCAACTGGAACGGACCGAAATCGATCCAGCGCCGCGCGCCCATGCCGATGACGCCCATCACCTCGACCGCGCCGAGCAGCAGCAGAGCCACCCCATAGAGCGGATAGGCGAGATTGAGCCAGACCCGGATATCGACAAGGGCGACACAGAACATCAGCGCAAGCCCCGCGCCGAAGCGGATCATCTGCCGCGACGCCCAGGGCTCGAGATTGCCGTTGGCGGCGGAATAGAGCATCAGGAAGCCGATGGAGGCGGTCGCGCAGATCAGCAGCACGAAGCCCCAGTTGATTTCCCAGATCTTGCGCGAGAGCGGGATCTGGACATTTTTCGCGCCAAGCTCCCTAAGCACCTTCACCTCCTGCCGGACGGCGGATCGCGATATCGTAACTGGGCCGACGCAACGGATCGAGGCGCAACGTCTCCTGCAGCAGGTCGCGGGCGATCGGTGCCGCCGCGCCGGAGCCGCTGCCGCCATGCTCGACAATCACCGAGACCGCATAGCGCGGATCGTCAAAGGGAGCGTAACCGACGAAGAGGGCATGATCACGCTCCTCCCATGGTTTTTCGTCCGACTTGCGCACGCCTTCGATGCGTTCCTTGCGGGTGATGCGGCGGACCTGCGCGGTGCCGGTCTTGCCCGCCATTTCCCATCCCTCGACGCGGATCTTGGCGGCGCGGGCCGAGCCGCGGGGGCCGTTCACCACCTTATACATACCATTCAGAACATGCTGTAACGACTTCTGGCTGATACCGAGATCGAGATTGTCCAGTTCCGGTTCCGGGCGCGGCAGCACCGCCCCTTCCAGCGTCTCGCCGTTGATCGAGCGGACGAGCCGGGGCGAGACTTTCTTGCCGCCATTGGCGAGCCGCGCCGTCATCACCGCGAGCTGTAAGGGCGTCGCCAGCACATAGCCCTGTCCGATCCCGGTGTTATAGGTCTCGCCCAGCTGCCAGGCGACGCCCTGCACCGCCTGTTTCCAGGCCTTGGTCGGGATCAGGCCGTCGCGCTCGCCAAGCATGTCGATATTGAGTTCCTCGCCGAGGCCAAAGCGATGCGCCATCTCGGCGATCTTGTCGACGCCGACTTTGCGGGCGATGTCGTAGAAATAGATATCGCAGGACTGGGAGATCGCATTCTCCAGATCGAGCTTGCCATGGCCGCCGCGTTTCCAGCAGTGAAAGCGGTGCGAACCAAGCTGCGTATGGCCGGCGCAAAAGACCTTATGGCCGGCATTGATCACCCCGGATTCGAGCGCGGCCAGGGCCACGATCATCTTGAAGGTGGAGCCCGGCGGATACTGGCCACCGATCGCCTTGTTGCCGAGCGGGCGCTTCGGATCCTCGACGAGCTGTTTCCAGTCGGCGGAGCTGATGCCGCTGGCGAAGGCGTTGGGATCGAAGGACGGCACGGAGACCATCGAAAGAACATCGCCCGTGTGAATATCGATGACGACCGCGGCGGCGCTCTCCTCCCCCATGCGGCGGACGGCGAATTCCTGCAGCTGCTTGTCGATGGTCAGCACCGCGTCATTGCCGGGAATCCCTTCCTGGCGGTTGAGCTCGCGGATGATGCGGCCATAGGCGTTCGCCTCCACCCGGCTGAGACCGGCCTTGCCGCGCAGGGTCCTGTCGTAATATTTCTCGATCCCGCTCTTGCCGATGCGGAATTCCGGCAGTTCCAGAAGCGGGTCATATTCCTGATTTTGCAGGTCCCGCTCCGATACCGCGCCGACATAGCCGACGATATGGGCGAAAAGATTGCCGTAGGGATAGTCGCGCGTCGATCCCACGTCGACCTGGATGCCCGGCAGGTCCGGGGCGTTGACATTGATGCGGGCGAACTGCTCCCAGGACAGGTTGTCGACCACGGGGATGGGCACGAAGCTGCGCTTGCGCTTGACGTCCTTCAGGATCCGCTCACGGTCGATGGCCTCCGCCGGGACATATTGTTCAAGCGCGTCCAGCGTCGCCGTCACGCTCTTCGTCTGTTCGGGGATCAGCACGACGCGGTAGTTATGGCGGTTGCTGGCGATCTCGACGCCGAAGCGGTCGACAATGCGGCCCCTGAGCGGCGGCAGCAGCTGCAAATTCATGCGGTTTTCATCCGCCATCACCGAATATTCGTCGGAATGGATGACCTGCAGATAATAGAGGCGGCCGGCGAGCGCGGACATCAGCGCCGCCTGCCCGCCCGCCATCAGCAGCGAGCGGCGGGTGAAGACCCGGCCCTTCTCCTTATGCTGGTCACCCGCCATCAGGTGGTCCTCAACAGGCTGTTCTGGAGCATCCCGAAGCCCCAGGCGAACATCGGAAAGACGAGCAGCGATAGGGCGAACTGCACAAGGATGGGCGTCAGCGGCAAGAGGGCCAGCGAATAGAGGCAGGCGATCAGCCAACTCAGCATGGCGATAATGAAGCCGATCAGCGCGAAGCCGAACCAGGTCAGGACAAAGGATTTGCCGATGAAAATCCGCCGCTGCGACACCGTGATGCCATGGATCAGCAGATAGAGGAAGGACGACAGGCCAAGCGGCGCGCCCGTCAGGCAGTCGGACAGCAGCCCGAGCAGGAAACAGAGCGGCGGCGCCATCAGATAGGGCCGGTGAATACTCCAGTAAAAGACGGAAATCGCGGCGAAGGACGGGGTGACGATGGCGTAGCCCGCAATCCCGATCGGCACAACACTCATCAAGGCCAGCAGCACCGTGACCGCAAACGGCACACTGCCGCGCAGGAAGCGGTTAAACTGATAGGCAAGTGTCGGGCTCACTTTGCATCCAATCTGCTTTCGCCAAGATCGCCGGGGTTCATGTCCGGGCTGCTCATCCCCGGTAGATCATAGCGCAGCACGCTGACATATTCCAGACGGGTCCAGTCGGCATAGGCCTGCACGCGGATCCCTTTTTCGGAGAGGGAGGAGACAAATCCGATCGGACGGCCGGCCGGCAACATGCCGCCATCGCCCGAAGTAAAGATCCGGTCACCCGGCGAGACCGTCGCATTGGTCGGCAGGAAATCCAGCAGCGGCATGGAGGAGTTATCCCCGACCAGGATGCCCTTGTGGCGCGATTTTTCCATCACCACGGGAATGCGGGAGTTAAGGTCGGTGAGCAGCAGGACCCGGGCCGAGCGCTCCCCTACTTCGGCAATACGCCCCACCAGTCCGAGCGGAGCAACCACCGCCTGCCCCACGCGGACACCGTCGCGCCGGCCGGCATTGAGAAGCAGCGTCCGGACAAAGGGTCCGCCGCTATCGCCGACCACGCGCGCCGTGATCGGCAGCACCAGCGGATCGGAAAGGGCGTTCAGGAGCTGGCGGAAATTATCGTTTTCCTGTTCCAGGGTGCGGCCAACGGCCTGCCATTTCAGCAGTCGCGCATTCTCCTCGCGTAGCCGTTCATTTTCCTCGATCAGGCTGGTCAGCTTCTGGACGCGGGCGACCGCCTTGTGAAAGGCATCGACGGGCTCGGAAATCGTGGCGAGGATCGGGGCGAGAAAATCGGTGGCGGAGGTGCGCATCTTCTCGACAACGCCGATATTGGCCTTGCCAAGGAAAAGAAGCGCGATCGCGAGGGAAATGAGCGCAAGGAAGGCGAAGCGCTGAATGATTGTCTTCAGCGGCCATGCCAGTTTGAATACACTGCCCTGTCGAGGCGCCATTCACTTTCCCTCCGGACTTAAATACCTCTTGCCCAAGGGTTTAGTTTTCTCCGCTCAAGACGTGGCGGAGCGTTTTAATTTCTTCAAGCGCCCGTCCCGTGCCGATGGCGACGCAGGAGAGCGGCTCCTCGGCGATGGAGACCGGAAGGCCCGTCGCCTGGCGCAGCACATGATCGAAATTCCCAAGCAGCGAGCCGCCGCCGGTCAGGATGATGCCCTTGTCAACAATATCCGCGGCCAGTTCCGGCGCGGTATGTTCGAGCGCGACTTTCACCGCCTCGATAATGGCGCCCACCGGCTCGGCCAGGCTCTCGGCGATCTGCCGCTGGCTAATGATCAGTTCCTTCGGCACGCCGTTCATCAGGTCGCGACCGCGGATTTCCATGGTCTCGCCTTCGCCGTCCTCCGGCGCGCAGGCCGATCCGATCAGCTTCTTGATCCGCTCCGCCGAGCTTTCGCCGACGAGCAGGTTATGATTGCGGCGGATATAGGCGATGATCGCCTCGTCCATCTTGTCGCCGCCGACACGGACGCTTTTTGAATAGACAATACCGCCGAGGGAGAGAACGGCGACTTCCGTCGTCCCGCCGCCGATGTCGACAACCATGGAGCCGGTCGGCTCCGTCACCGGGAGGCCGGCGCCGATCGCCGCGGCCATCGGCTCGTCAATCAGGATCGCCTGGCGGGCGCCGGCATTCTCGGCGGCCTCCTTGATGGCCTTGCGTTCAACGGCGGTGGAGCCCGACGGGACGCAGATGATGATGAGCGGCCGCGCAAAGCTGCGGCGATGATGAACCTTGTGAATGAAATGCCGGATCATTTCCTCGGCAATCTCGAAGTCGGCGATAACCCCGTCCCGCAGCGGGCGAATGGCCTCGATATTCCCCGGCGTCCGGCCGAGCATCATCTTCGCCTCATCCCCAACGGCCAGAACCTGTTTCTTGCCCTTATTATGGAGGATGGCCACAACCGAGGGTTCATTCAACACAATACCGCGGCCCTTGACATAAACCAGCGTGTTTGCCGTTCCGAGGTCGATGGCCATATCGGCCGACATCCAGCCGAGTAATCCGTTTAACATTAAATTTGCCTCACATACCCTTTGACGGGACCCGCGCCGGGCCCCTGAATTGCGATAGAATGCGCGTCCAACATCCCGTTTTTGCCGTAAGCTCGGACCGAATTCATCCCTCGCCTACATTCTGCCGTCACGCCGATTTCCGCGTTGCCGGCGGCCCTTGTCGATACAGGCCCTGACACCGCTTTACCGTTATTGCAGAAGATAGTTAATTTTTTCCCACCATCCGCAGACAAATACGATTTATTCCCAATTTTAGGCAACTGATTTGTAAAGCAGATGCGACGATTACGCAAATGCCATTAACCATAAATTATGAAGAACAATCGAAAATTTTTTCCTGATATATAAGAGAGGCGGCAAAACCCCAACGCAAAAAGCCGGCGCAATGGCCGGCTTTTCCTAAAATCTCGACGGGAGACCTAGTTCTTGGATTTATCGACGAGACGGCCGGCGGCGATCCAGGGCATCATGGCCCGCAGGCGGGCGCCGACTTCCTCGATCTGGTGGGCGTCGTTGCGGGCGCGGATCGCCTTGAAGCTGGTCTGGCGCGCCTTGTTTTCCAGCATCCAGTCGCGGGTGAAGCGGCCGGACTGGATATCGTCAAGAACGCGTTTCATCTCCGCCTTGGTTTCCGATGTCACGATGCGCGGACCGGTGACATATTCGCCATATTCCGCCGTGTTGGAGATGGAGTAGTTCATGTTGGCGATGCCGCCCTCATAGATCAGATCGACGATCAACTTCACTTCATGCAGACATTCGAAATAGGCCATTTCCGGGGCATAGCCGCCCTCGACCAGGGTCTCGAAGCCGGCACGGATCAGCTCGACAAGGCCGCCGCAGAGGACCGCCTGCTCGCCGAAGAGGTCGGTTTCGCATTCTTCCTTGAAGCTGGTTTCGATGATGCCGGCGCGGCCGCCGCCGATGGCGGAGGCGTAGGAGAGCCCGATATCGAGCGCATTGCCCGACGCGTCCTGATGAACCGCGACAAGGCAGGGCACGCCGCCGCCACGCTGATATTCGGAGCGGACCGTGTGGCCCGGGCCCTTCGGCGCGATCATGAACACATCCATGTCGGCGCGCGGCACGATCAGGTTGAAATGCACATTCAGGCCGTGGGCGAAGACAAGCGCCGCGCCGTCCTTCATGTTCGGCGCGAGTTCCTCTTCATAGATTTCCGCCTGCAATTCGTCGGGGGTGAGCATCATGATCACATCGCCCCATTTGGCGGCATCCGCCGGGGTCATGACCTTGAGGCCGGCCGCGTCGGCCTTCGCCGCGGAGCTCGAGCCCGCGCGCAGCGCGACAGCCACTTCCTTGACACCGGAATCCTTCAGGTTGTTGGCATGGGCATGGCCCTGGCTGCCATAGCCGACGATGACAACTTTCTTGCCCTTGATCAGATTAACATCGGCATCGCTGTCGTAGTAAACGCGCATCTTGTCTCTTCCTTCTCGATATAAAGCTTTCTATTCAGTAATTCCCGGCCAGCCGCCTCACATGACGTCGGTGCCGCGATGCACGGCGACGACGCCGGTGCGGCAGACCTCCGCCTTGCCAAGCGGCTCCATCAGGCCGATGAAGGCCTTCACCTTGTCGGGGACGCCGGTCACCTCGAAGACAAAGGAATCCTCCGTGGTGTCGACGGCGCGGGCACGGAAAATATCCGCCATGCGCAGCGCCTCCACCCGTTTCTCGCCCCGGCTCACCACCTTCACAAGGGCCATTTCACGCTCGACGCTGGGCCCGTCGGTGGTCAGGTCGGCGATCTTGTGTACCGGAACCAGACGGCCGAGCTGCGCCTTGATCTGTTCGATCACCATGGCCGTGCCGGTGGTGACGATGGTGATACGCGACAGGTTCTCCGCCTCGTCGACGCGGGCCACCGTCAGGCTTTCGATATTATATCCGCGGCCCGAGAACAGGCCGACCACGCGGGCCAGCACACCGAACTCGTTATCCACGAGAACGGAGATGGTATGGCGGAAAATTTCGTTATCGTTACTCATTGTCCAGACATCCCTTTGCCAGCGCGGGTCACTTGTAAACCAGCATTAGAGTTAAATCCATAGCTTTTCGAAGGAAAATCGGCGGATTTTAGACCAGCGACAGCCCGTCGGAGGTCACTTTCGGTCCCGTGCCCTCCACCTCGTCGCCAAGCAGCATCTCGTTATGCGCCGCGCCCGAGGGCACCATGGGGAAGACATTCTCCGCCTTGTCGACGATCATATCGACCACGACCGGCCCCTTGATGGACAGCATTTCCTTGATGCAGTCATCGACCTGGTCGGGATCGGAGCAGCGCAGGCCCGTCGAGCCGAAGGCTTCCGCCAGCTTCACGAAATCGGGCAGGCTTTCCATGTAGCTTTCCGAATAGCGCCCGCCGTGGAGAAGTTCCTGCCACTGGCGGACCATGCCCATATATTCATTGTTGAGGATGAACACCTTCACCGGCAGCCGGTATTGCAGGATCGTCGAGAGTTCCTGGATATTCATCATTGTCGAGGCCTCGCCCGCGATATCGACGACCAGCGCATCGGGATGGGCGATCTGCACGCCCATCGCGGCGGGAAGGCCGTAGCCCATGGTGCCGAGCCCGCCCGAGGTCATCCAACGGTTCGGCTCCTCGAACTGGAGGAACTGCGCCGCCCACATCTGGTGCTGGCCGACCTCGGTGGTGAAGTAGCGGTCCATGCCCGTCGTCAGCTCGTTCAGCCGGGTCAGCGCATATTGCGGCTTGATGAACTTGCCCTTCTGTTCGAACTTGAGGCACTCCCTGCCCCGCCATTCGTCGATCTGCGCCCACCATTTCTTGAGCGCCGATCCGTCGGATTTGTGAACTTCCGACTTCCAGACCTTGATCATGTCTTCCAGCACATGGGCGACATCGCCGACGATCGGGATATCAACGGACACATTCTTGTTGATCGAGGACGGATCGATGTCGATATGGATCTTCTTCGATTTCGGCGAGAAGGCATCGAGCCGCCCCGTGATCCGGTCATCGAAGCGCGCGCCGATACAGACCATGACGTCGCAGTCATGCATGGCGTTGTTGGCCTCGAACGTGCCATGCATGCCGAGCATGCCGAGGAACTGCTTGTCCGAAGCCGGATAGGCGCCGAGGCCCATCAGCGTATTGGTGATCGGATAACCGGTCAGGCGGACGAGCTGGGTCAGCAGCTTCGACGCCTTGGGGCCCGAATTGATGACGCCGCCGCCCGTATAGAAGACCGGCCGTTTGGCATGCGAGATCAGCTTGACCGCCGCCTTGATCGCCTTGAGGTCGCCTTTCAGCTGCGGCTTGTAGCTCTTGTGCTTGACAAGCGCCGGCGGAACATAGGTGCCCGTCGCCAGCTGCACGTCCTTCGGCAGGTCGACGACGACCGGGCCCGGACGGCCGTTGGTCGCGACATAGAAGGCCTCATGCATGACCCGCGCAAGATCGTTGGCGTCCTTGACGAGATAGTTATGCTTGGTCACCGGGCGGGTGATGCCGACGGTATCCGCCTCCTGAAAGGCGTCATTGCCGATCATATGGGTCGCCACCTGCCCGGTCAGGCAGATAACGGGGATGCTGTCCATCAGCGCGTCGGCGAGGCCGGTGACCGCGTTGGTCGCGCCGGGGCCGGAGGTGACGAGGACGACGCCGGGCTTGCCGGTCGAGCGGGCATAGCCCTCCGCCGCATGCACCGCGCCGCCTTCCTGGCGGACGAGGATATGACGGATGCTGTTCTGCTTGAAAATCTCGTCATAGAGCGGTAGCACGGCGCCCCCAGGATATCCGAAAATCACTTCCACGCCCTGATCCTTGAGCGCTTTGATTACGATTTCTGCTCCTGTCATGTCCTGGTTTGCCATCTGCCTGATCCTGATTTTCGTGCTTGGCACGCACCGGTTAAATTCCAATAGAAAAAAAGCGCCCGGCGCAATACCGGGCGTCATTTACGGGCCATGAACCCTTGGCCTCATTGGCGAAACTAGACCTTCAATTCTCGTCAGTCAACAAAAATCGACGAATAAATGGAAAGAATTCGTCTTTTAAACTTTCCAAATCTTGCGCAAAAGATCGATTTGCTTCGCACATCTTATTCCGGACCCAGGTTAACTGACGTTTCGCATAGCGCCGTGTGAGCATCTTGATGCGATCCACTGCCTCCGCCTGTTCAAGCCTGCCCTCAAGAACGGCGATCAGTTCGGGCACGCCGAGCGCCTTCATCGCGGGCAGCGCCGGATCGAGACCGCGCGCCCGCAGCGCCCGCACCTCGTCGAGCGCGCCGCCCTCCGCCACCATCCAGTCGAGACGGCGGTCGCATCTTTCGTAGAGCCAGGCGCGGTCGGGAGTGAGCGCGAGCCAGAGCCGCGGCCCTTCGAGAATATCGCCAGAGGGCGCGCGCTTCTGCCATTCGCCGAGGGTCACGCCCGTCTCCTCCACCACCTCGAGCGCGCGGAGAAGTCGCTGCGTATCCCCCTCGTTGAGCTTTGCCGCCATTTCGGGGTCTTTTTGGCTGAGCATTTTATGTATGACCGCATTGCCCTCACGTTTTTGCAGCTCCCGCAACCGGCCCCGCACCGCGTCGGAAATCTCCGGCACCTCGGCGATGCCTTTGGTCAGGATATCGAAATAGAGCCCGGTGCCGCCGACGATGACGGGCAGCTTGCCCGCGCTCCGGACTTCCTCGATCTCCTCGAGGGCCATATCGCGCCAGCGCGCGGCGTTGCAGTAATCGGCGGGATCGAGCACGCCGTAGAGCCGATGGGGCGCGCGCGCCTCCTCTTCCGCGTCGGGGCGGGCCGTGAGAACGCGGAGGCCGCTATAAACCTGCATACTGTCCGCATTGATGATGACACCGTCAAATTCCTCTGCTATGGCAATGGCCAAAGCGGATTTGCCGCTGGCGGTGGGCCCGGCCAACAGGACCGCCCCCGCCTGGCGCCGGATCGGCGTTGCGTTTTTATCCGTCAAGGAAGTACAGCCTCACGTCATGATACAGAAATCGGTTCTCACCCTCGTCGCTGATCATACAGCCGGAAGCACAATTCGCAATATCGCAGAGGATCTCGCCGCGGCGCTCAAACGCGCCGGTGCGAGGTGCGATGCGCCGGACTGGCTTGCCGCCGATCAGGCGGTTGATATCGCCTTTTCCGGGCTGGAAACGAAAGCGGCCAACGCCTGCGTCCGGGACGCGGACCTGCCGGCGGGCATCGATTACTGCCTCCAGCCGCTCGCCGACCGGCGCAAGAAGCTTTTCCTCGCCGATATGGACAGCACCATCATCACCGTCGAATGCATTGACGAGCTGGCCGACTTCGCGGGCTTTCGCGAGGAAGTCTCGGCGATCACCGAGCGGGCGATGAATGGCGAGCTTGAGTTCAACGAGGCCTTTCGCGCCCGTGTCGCCATGCTGAAGGGCCTGAAGGAGGAGGCGCTGCAGCGGGTCTTCGATGAGCGCGTCCGGCTGACCCCCGGCGCGGCGACGCTGGTCCGGACGATGCGGGCGAACGGCGTCTATACCGCGCTTGTCTCCGGCGGGTTCACCTTTTTCACCAACCGGGTCCGCGACGAGGTCGGCTTCCATATGGACATGAGCAACGAGCTATTGTTCGAGGGGGGCGCGCTCACCGGCATTGCCGCCGAGCCGATCCTGAACTCCACCGCCAAGCTCAACACGCTCGAAGCGCTGCGGCATGAGAAAAATCTGCGGCGGGAGGAAACGCTGGCCATCGGCGACGGGGCCAACGATATCCCGATGATCGAGGCGGCGGGCCTCGGCGTCGCCTTTCATGCGAAGGAAAAGGCCGCGGCGGCGGCGGATGCCAATATCCGCTACGGCGACCTGACGACGCTGCTCTATTTCCAGGGCTACCGGCGCGAGGAATTCGTGGAGGCATAAAAAATGGCGCCGCCTCTTGCGAGGGGCGCCATCTTCCGTCAAAGGGAGGTCAGCCTCAGCTTTCCTTGTTCAGCTTGAGCGCGATGAAGCGGGAATTATCGCCGCGCTTGAGGAGCAGCAGGACAGATTTCTTGTCCGTTGCCTGAATTTCAGCGATGCGTTCCTTCATCTGCTCCGGGCTGGCGACCGGCTCGAGCTGCGCCTCGGCGACGACGTCACCGGGGCGGATGCCCTTCTCCGCCGCTTCGGAGTTCGGATCGACATCCGTCACCACAACCCCGTTCAGATCGGCGGCAATGCCGTATTGTTCACGGGCGCTGTCGTTGATCGCCGAAAGTTCCATGCCGAGAAGCTCGACGGCCTGGCTCGTGCCGGACGACGGCGAAGCGCTCGCCATGGCGGTTTCGGCTTTCTCAAGCTCGCCGAGCGTGACCGTCACGTCCGTCGTCTTGCCGCCCCGCCAGAGTTCGACCGCGACTTCGGAACCAACCTTGGATTCAGCCACCAGGCGGGACAGTTCGCGCGGTTCGCTGACTTTCTCGCCGTTAAACTTCAGGATCACGTCACCGGCCTTGATGCCCGACTTGAAGGCCGGGCCGTCTTCGGGGACACCGGCCACGAGAACGCCGTCGGTGCTCTTGAGGTCAAGCCCTTCGGCGATTTCCTCGGTCACCGGCTGGATGACGACGCCAAGCCAGCCGCGGCTCGTCTTACCGAACTCGATCAGCTGCTCAACAACCGGCATTGCCAGCTCGGAGGGAACCGAGAAGCCGATGCCGATGCTGCCGCCGGACTGCGAGAAGATCGCCGTGTTGATGCCGATCACCTCGCCATCCATATTGAACAGCGGACCACCGGAGTTGCCCTTGTTGATGGAGGCGTCCGTCTGGATATAGTCGTCATAGGGACCGGAGCGGATATCGCGTCCCCGGGCCGAGATGATACCGGCGGTCACCGTGCCGCCCAGGCCATAGGGATTACCGATCGCCAGCACCCAGTCGCCAACGCGGGACTTGTCGCTATCGCCCCAGCTGACGTCGGTCAGCGGATGCGCTTTCGGATCGATCTTGAGAACCGCGATATCGGTCTTCGGATCCTTGCCGACCAGGGTCGCCGGTACCTTTTCACCGTCCTGGAAGATCACCTTGATCTCGTCGGCGCCGTCGATCACGTGGTTATTGGTGATGACATAGCCGTCCTTCGCATTGATCACGAAGCCGGACCCGAGCGAGGTCGCCTTGCGCTCCCGCTCCTCGCCGTTCTTGTCGCGATTGCCGAATTCCTTGAAGAAATCCTCGAACGGATGACCTTCCGGCAGTTTCGGGAAGGCGCCGCTCGGCCCCTTGACGGTCTGTGTCGTCGAGATATTGACGACCGCCGGCGAGAGTTTCTCGACGAGGTCGGCAAAGCTGTCGGGGACGCCACGCGCCTTCGCGTTAAAGGCGAAAACGGTCATGACGGCGAACACCGTCAAGGTCGTAACGATCATGGCGCCGTACTTACGTGCGCCCGGCGTGCGTTCCGCCGCCACCCGGACGTCATTCTCCGCCGATTTTGGCAGTGCTGAGTATCGGTTATACAAGCTCATCTTCCTTCTATAATTCGATTCTCTGCCGGGGTCCAAAGATCGCAAGCAGAGGATCAACTGACAATATTAACCCCTCTTTTCCCTAACCTCCGGCGGGGCCGGCGGCTGCATTTCGCCGTATGTACCTAGAAATCAATTAAGGCAGAAATGTGCAAAACGAACCCGTTTTTCAAGAAATGTCGGTTAAATTAAAAATTCCTGCAATTTCAACAGCCATGAGCCCATTATCCCCGGATCACCCAGACCAGAATAACGCCGATCACCGCCGCCGCCAGGCCGAATATGCGCAAAATATGACTGGGCGTCCCCATCGCCGTCACCATCATCCGCTTCATGCCGTCGGGAAACAGGGCATAGAGCGCGCCTTCAAAAAACAGCACCAACGCCGCCGCCAGCATAATATCCGTTACCACGCGTCCCGCCTCTTGTAAAAAACGGCCCGCAGTCAGATACGGGCCGTTTTCATACTGTTACCTATTTGTCTTCTTCAGAGGTGACATTCTGTCGATCGAAGTACTTGAAAAACTGCGAAGTCGGCGACAGCACCATGGTTGTGTCCGTATCCGCCATCGACCCGCGATAGGCCTGCATGGAGCGATAGAAGGCGAAGAAATCCTCATCCTTGCCGAACGCCTCAGCGAAGATACGGTTTTTCTCACCGTCGCCCTCACCGCGGAGGATTTCCGAATCCTTCCGGGCATTGGCGATCAGGACCGTGCGTTCCTTGTCCGCATTGGCCGTGATCCGCTGGGCGATTTCCGCACCCGTTGCCCGGATCTCCTTGGCTTCCTGCTCACGCTGGGACCGCATCCGGTCAAAGACCTTCTCGCTGTTTTCCTTCGGCAGGTCGGCCCGGACGATCCGCACATCGATCACGTCAATGCCGGAGGCCTTGGCTTCCGTATTCACCTGTTCGCGGATCTGGTTCATCAGGTTGGACCGCTCGCCCGAAACGATATTGTTCAGGGACTGGCGACCGAGGTTCTGCCGGAGCTGCGAGTTCAGGATCGTTTCCAGACGCGCATAGGCGATCTGGATATTGCCATAGGACTGGTAATACTGCAGCGGGTTGGCAATACGGAACCGGGCGAAACTGTCCACCATCAGGCGCTTCTGGTCCCGTGTCACGACCTCTTCACGCTGTGTGCTGACGGATAGGACACGCTTGTCCACATAGACAACATCCTGCACGAAGGGGAGCTTGAAGTTAAGCCCCGGTTCCTGGATGACCCGTTGCGGCTTACCAAACTGCATGACGATCGCCTGCTCCGTCTGGTAAACGGTAAAGAGCGCACTGGACGCCACCACACCGAGCGCCACCAGCAAAATGGCGATAACTGTCAAAAATGTCTTATTCATTTCTTGGTCGCCCCTTTCTGCAGTTCATTGAGTGGCAGGTAGGGAACAACGCCTTGCGCGCCGTCCTTACCAATATCAATGATCATTTTCTGCTTACCCGTGAACACTTCCTGCAGCGTTTCAAGATAGATACGCTGACGCGTCACATAGGGCGCCTTGGCATATTCGTTATAGATGGAGATAAAGCGCGCCGCCTCACCTTCGGCTTCGGCAATCACACGCTGCTTATAACCTTCGGCTTCCTGGCGGATCATTTCCGCCTGACCACGGGCCCGCGGGATGATGTCGTTGGCATAGGCCAGCGCTTCGTTCTGCGCCCGCTCCTTGTCGGCCTCGGCGGCCTGCACATCGCGGAACGCGGCAATCACCTGGCTCGGTGGTTCCGCATTTTTAAGCTGTACCTGCAGAATGGAAACACCCGCGCCATATTCGTCGAGCACTTCCTGAAGCCGTTTCAACACTTCCGTCTCGACCAGCAGCCGGCCTTCGGTAATGGCCGCCGTCAGGTCCGTACGCCCGATCACCTCACGCATGGCGCTCTCACCCACGGCCTTGATGGTGAGCTCCGGCTGATCGACATTAAAGAGGAACTTGCCGGCATCGGCGATCCGCCAGAGAACCGTAAAGCCGACATCGACGATATTCTCGTCCCCGGTCAGCATCAGGCTTTCCGCCTCAACCGGAGTCGATCCGCCGCCGCGCGTCGGGCGGAAGCCGATCTCGACACTGTTGACCTTCGTTACCTCGGGCGTCAGGACCGTCTCAATCGGATATGGCAGATGATAGTTCAGGCCGGGCTGGGTGGTTTCCGACCATTTGCCGAAGCGAAGAACAACGCCCTGCTCCGTGGTCTCAACCTTGTAGAAGCCGCTGATCAGCCAGGCGCAGAGAATTACCAGCAACAGGATGATGATGCCGATCTTGCCGCCACCGCCCCCCGGGATGATATCTTTCAGCCGGTCCTGGCCCTTCTTGATGATGTCTTCCAGATTGGGGGGTTGTTGGCCGCTTGGCCCCTGCCCCCAAGGTCCGCGATTACCACCGCCGCCTTGCCAGCCTCCGTCATTACCACCCTGATTGTTCCAAGGCATATGGTCGCCTCTCCTTTATTTCTGCGCAGATTTTGCGCGTTTGCTAACTTTGCGTAGTCGCGTTATATGACACCCTGCAACTTTCTGCAACGGAACACGGAGAGAGAAACGCTTTATTTCTCTCAATCCGCATTCGTGCAGATTTTTAATCTATGCCTACCATTTTGTGTCCGAAGCGGAGTTTTCAAGCATGTCAGCGATAAATGAGCAAACTGTCATCAATTGCCTCGATCAGGTGATCGATCCGAAATCGGGCAAGAGCGCGGTGGCGCTCGGGTTGATCGCCGGTCTGGTGATCAAGGACGGTAATGTCGGTTTCGCGCTGGAAATCAATCCCAAGGAAGCAAACGAGATGGAGCTTCTTCGCAAGAAATGCGAAGATGCCGTCTTTGCGCTGCCCGGCGTGAAATCGGTGAGCGCTGTGCTTACCGCCGAGCAGGCGGCCGCCGCGCCGTCCCGCCCGCAAACGCCGCCCCAGCAACAACCGGCGCAGAAACCGGAAGTGCCGGGCGTTGCCGCGATTGTCGCGGTCGCAAGCGGCAAAGGCGGCGTCGGCAAATCGACCTGCGCCGTCAATCTTGCGCTCGGCCTTGCCGCTCTCGGCCTCAAGGTCGGGATGCTGGATGCGGATGTCTATGGCCCGTCGCTCCCGCGCATGCTCGGCCTCAAGGGCAAGCCGCAGTCAAAGGACGGCAAGAAGCTGATCCCGATGGAGAAATGGGGCCTCAAGGTCATGTCCATGGGTTTCCTGGTGGAGGAGGACACGCCGATGATCTGGCGCGGACCGATGATCATGAGCGCGCTGCAGCAGATGGTGTTCGATGTGGACTGGGGCGCACTCGACGTGCTCATCGTCGATATGCCGCCCGGTACCGGGGACGCGCAGTTGACGCTGGCCCAGAAAGTGCCGCTCGCCGGCGCGGTGATCGTCTCCACCCCGCAGGATATTGCGTTAATTGACGCCCGTAAAGGTCTGAATATGTTCCGCAAAGTCGATGTGCCGGTGTTTGGCATTATCGAGAATATGAGCTATTTTCTCTGCCCGTCCTGCGGCGAGCGGTCGGATATCTTCGGCCATGGCGGCGCCCATGAAACGGCGAAGGAACTCGGCGTCGATTTCCTGGGCGAAGTGCCCCTGCATATGGATATCCGCAAAACCTCCGACGCCGGCACGCCCATCACCGCGACGGAGCCCGACAGCGCCCACGCCAAAATCTACCGCGATCTGGCGGCAAAGGTGCAGGAAAAGATCGAACAGAGCCTAGCCACCGCCTCAGGCCCGAAAATCGTCATTGAATAACGAAAAAGCCCGGATCGCTCCGGGCTTTTTATTTTACGCTTCCGAGACGCGCTGGAGGCCGAGGGCGGCCTGCGCGGCGGCCAATCTCGCGATCGGCACACGGTAGGGTGAGCAGGAGACATAGTCGAGGCCGACCCGCTCACAGAAATCGATACTCGCCGGGTCGCCGCCATGCTCCCCGCAAATCCCGAGCTTGATATCCTCGCGGGTTTCGCGGCCGCGATCGGCGGCAATCTGCACCAGCTCGCCCACCCCTTCCTGATCGAGAGAGACGAAGGGATCGGTTTCATAGATGCCCTGGTTCACGTAATCCTCAAGGAACGAACCGCTATCATCGCGGCTGATGCCATAGGTCGTCTGGGTCAGGTCATTGGTGCCGAAGGAGAAGAACTCCGCCTCCCGCGCGATATCGCCGGCCCGGAGCGCGGCGCGCGGCAGCTCGATCATCGTGCCGATGAGATACTCGATCTCCTTGCCGGTCTCATCATGGATCGCATCGGCGACCGCCTTGATCTTGCCTTTCAGGATTTCGAGCTCCCGCCGGGTCGCGACCAGCGGGATCATGATTTCGGGGATCACGGTCTCGCCGAGCTCCTTGCTGACCTCGGCCGCGGCCTCCAGGATCGCGCGGGCCTGCATCTCGTAGATTTCCGGGAAGGAAATGCCGAGACGGCAGCCGCGATGGCCGAGCATCGGGTTGAACTCATGCAGTTGCAGCGCCCGGTGACGGAGTTTTCCCGGATCGGCGCCAAGGGCCTCGGCAAGCTCGTCGATCTCCTCGTCGGTTTTCGGCAGGAATTCATGGAGCGGCGGATCGAGCAGGCGGATCGTGACGGGCAGCCCGGCCATGATGCGGAACAGCTCGACAAAGTCGCTGCGCTGATAAGGCAGCAATTTCGCAAGCGCCGCGCGCCGCTCTTCCGTCGTTTCGGCCAGGATCATCTGGCGGACAGAGACAATCCGCTCGGCATCGAAGAACATATGCTCTGTGCGGCAGAGGCCGACACCTTCGGCGCCGAATTTCCGCGCGGTTTCCGCATCCAGCGGCGTTTCCGCATTGGCGCGCACCTTCATGCGGCGGATTTCATCGGCCCAGGACATCAGCTCCCCGAACTCGCCGGAAAGTTCCGGCATGATCATGTCGACCGCGCCCAGCATGACCTCGCCGCTGCCGCCGTCGATGGTGACGATATCACCCTTGTTATAGGTCTCGCCGAGCACGCTCAGGGTCTCGTTCTTGTAATCGATATTGAGCGCGCCGGCGCCGGAGACGCAGGCCCGGCCCATACCGCGCGCAACAACGGCCGCGTGGCTGGTCATGCCGCCGCGGCTGGTGAGAATGCCCTTCGCCGCATGCATGCCGTGAATATCCTCAGGGCTCGTCTCGATCCGGACAAGGATGACCGATTTCCCCTCGCCTGCCAGGGCTTCGGCCTCGTCACTGTTGAAGACGATCTGCCCAGAGGCGGCGCCGGGGCTGGCCGGCAGTCCGCGGGCGATAACCTCCCGCTCCGCCGCGGGATCAAGGGTCGGGTGCAACAGCTGATCGAGGGAGGCCGGGTCGATGCGTTTCACCGCCTCGTTCTTGTCGATCAGGCCTTCGTTCACCATGTCGATGGCGATCTTGAGCGCGGCCTTCGCCGTGCGCTTGCCGGACCGGGTCTGCAGCATCCAGAGCTTGCCCTGCTGGACGGTAAATTCGATATCCTGCATGTCGCGGTAATGGGCTTCCAGCTTCTTGTACACCTCGACAAGCTGGGCGAAGACGTCGGGGAAGATTTCCTCCATCGACGGCATTTCTGAGCCCGCATCGAGCCGCGCCTGTTTGGTGAGGTTCTGGGGCGTGCGGATACCGGCAACCACGTCCTCCCCTTGCGCATTCACCAGGAATTCGCCGTAGAAAATCTTTTGCCCGGTGGACGGATCGCGGGTGAAGGCAACGCCGGTCGCGCTGTCGTCGCCCATATTGCCGAACACCATGGCCTGCACGTTGACCGCCGTGCCCCAGCTGGCCGGGATGTCATGCAGGCGGCGGTAGGTGATGGCGCGCTGGTTCGTCCAGGAACTGAACACCGCGCCGATGGCACCCCAGAGCTGGTCCTGCACATCCTGCGGGAAGGGCCGGCCGAGCTCTTCCTCGACCTTCGCCTTATACTGCCCGACGAGGCGTTCCCAGTCTTCCGCCACCAGATCTGTATCGAGATGATAGCCGTTTTCCTCTTTCAGGATTTCCAGCAGTTCCTCGAAATGATAATGCTCGACGCCGAGCACCACGTCGGAATACATCTGGATGAAGCGGCGGTAGCTGTCATAGGCGAAGCGCTTGTCGCCGCTCTGCGCTTCCAGCCCCTTGACCGTCTCGTCATTGAGGCCGAGGTTGAGGACGGTGTCCATCATGCCGGGCATCGAGGCCCGCGCGCCGGACCGGACCGAGACGAGAAGCGGCTTTTCGGGATTGCCGAAGCCGCCGCCGACAGAGTCTTCAATCTCGGCAATCGCCGCATCCACCTGACCGGCCAGCGTGTCCGGATAGGTTTCGTTATTCTCAAGATAGGCCGTGCAGACTTCCGTGGTGATGGTAAAACCGGACGGAACCGGCAGGCCGAGGTTGCTCATCTCCGCCAGGTTCGCGCCCTTGCCGCCAAGCAGGTTGCGCATATCCGCCGTGCCGTCTGCCTTGCCATCGCCAAAAGAATATACCCACTTCGTCATCTCGATATCGCCCTTCTGATGTTAATGCTCTCGTCTTACTGAGTTCGTCACATGCACATACGCTTAAAAAGTAAAGATTAGCCTTCGATTTTCGATAAATCCGCCAATTGATCCAAAAGGTTGCGGATTGTGGAGAGAAGCCGGAGCCGGTTCGCCCGGAGCGCGGCATCCTCCGCATTCACGGTGACCTTGTCGAAGAAGGCATCGACCGGCTTCCTGAGCCGCGCCGCCGCCGCCCCCGCGGCTTCGAACTCGTCCATGTCGATCGCGGCAGTGACAAGGCCCGAGACTTCCTTGATCCGCTTGTCGAGCGCCAGTTCCTCCGCGTCGGCAAGCAGGGCTTCATCCACCGGCGCATCATAGGTTACGCCGTCCTTCTTCTCCTCGATCCGGAGGATATTGGCCGCGCGGCGGTAGGCGATGAGCAAATTCGCCCCATCCTCGGAATCAAGGAAGCTGGAGAGCGCCTCAACCCGCGCCATCAGACGGAGCAGATCATCTTCGCCAAGCGCAAAGGCCGCGGTGATATAATCGTGGCGGACATTCTGTTCTTTCAGATGGACCTTCAGCCGGTCGGCAAAGAACGCGAGCAGCTCAGACTCATCCAGTGTCTCAGGAACGTCGTGTAACGCGCCGGATTTGCGGAATATATCGAGGAGCGGAAGGCGCAGCCTGTTTTCCAGCACCAGCCGGATCACGCCCAGCGCGGCGCGCCGAAGCGCATAGGGATCCTTCGATCCGGTCGGTTTTTCGTCGATGGCGAAAAAGCCGGTGAGCGTATCGATCTTGTCGGCCAGCGCGACGATGACGCTGGCGGGTTCCGACGGGCAGCTATCGTTCGGGCCCAAGGGCGAATAATGTTCCTCAATCGCCGTCGCGACGGCCACGCTCTCGCCGTCATGCGCCGCATAATAGCGGCCCATCAATCCTTGCAGATCGGCAAACTCCCCGACCATCTCCGTGGTGAGGTCGGCTTTTGCGAGCAGCGCGGCGCGCGCCGCGGCCTCGGCATCGGAATTCGGCACAAAGGGCGCAATCTCGGCGGTGAGTTTGATGATGCGTTCCACCTTCTCCCGCACGGTGCCGAGCTTCGCATGAAAGATGATTTTTTCTAGATCAGGAACGCGGCTTTCCAGGCTCTTCTCCCGGTCCTTGTCCCAGAAGAATTTCGCATCCGACAGGCGCGCGCTCAGCACCCGCTCGTTCCCGGCGGTGATTTCCCTGCCGCCATCCTCCGCGCGGAGGTTCGCGACCACAATAAAGCGCGGGGCCATCCTGCCGTCACTCCCTGCCAAGGAAAAATATTTCTGATGGCTGCGCATGGCGGAGATCAGGGCCTCCTGCGGCACCTCAAGGAAGCTTGTATCAATCGAGCCGATCAGGCTTTCCGGCCATTCGACAAGGCCGGCAACCTCGGAGAGCAGCGCCGGATCCTCGATCAGCGCCAGCCCTTCCGCCGCGGCGAGGCGGGCGGCATCCTTGGCGATGATCTTCTCGCGATCCGTCGCATCGAGCACCACATAGGCGGATTTGAGCCGCGCCTGGTAATCGGCGAAATCCTTCACCGTGATCGCCTCCGGCGCCATGAAGCGATGGCCGAAGGTCTGGTTGTTGGCGGTCAGATGCTCCCATGCAAGCGGCACCGTCTTCCCATCGAACAGGCAGAGGATGTTATGCAGCGGCCGCACCCAGCGCGCCGAATAGGCGCCCCAACGCATCGGTTTGGGCCAGGGCACGGCGGAGATGGCGGTGTTCAAAAGCCCCGGCAGCACGTCCATCGTCGGGCGGCCCTTGTTCTCGATCACAGCGTAATAGAAGCTGCCCTTCTCGGTTTCCCGCTCCTCCAGCTGGTCGCGACTAAGCCCGGCGGATTTCATGAAGCCCTCGACCGCCTTGTCCGGCGCGCCGACACGGGGGCCGCGCTTCTCCTCGAAGGTATCGAGCTGGGCGGCCGGCAGGCCATCCACAACAACCGCAAGCCGCCGCGCGGTTGCGAAGCCACGGATGTCGTCGCAGTCCAGCCCCGCCTCTTTCAGGCCGGCGCTGATAAGGCGGGCGAGATCGTCCGCCGCCTTGTTCTGCATGCGCGCAGGGATTTCCTCGGAGAAGAGCTCCAGCAGCAGTTCCGCCATTTACGCCTCCTCCTTCAGGTGCCCGCGCCCCTTGAGCCATTGGGTTGCGCAGCCCTTCGCGAGCGCCCGCACGCGGGCGATATAGGCGGCGCGCTCGGTCACGCTGATGACGCCGCGCGCGTCCAGAAGATTGAACAGATGGCTCGCCTTCATGCATTGGTCATAGGCCGGCAGCGCAAGCCCCTCGGCCAGAATTTCCTGACACTGGATTTCCGCATCCTCGAAATGACGGAGCAGGATATCGACATTAGAATGTTCGAAATTATAGGCGGAGAATTCCTTCTCGTTCTGCAGGAAGACGTCGCCATAGGTCACGCCGGCGTCATTCCACTTAAGATCGAACATGCGGTCAACGCCCTGGACATACATGGCAAGCCGCTCGAGCCCGTAGGTGAGCTCGCCGGAGACGGGGCTGCATTCAAACCCGCCGACCTGCTGGAAGAAGGTGAACTGGCTTACCTCCATCCCGTCGCACCAGACTTCCCAGCCAAGCCCCCAAGCGCCCAAGGTCGGGCTTTCCCAGTCATCCTCGACAAAGCGGATGTCGTGGTTTTTCGGATCGATCCCGAGGGCATAGATGCTTTCCAGATAGAGTTCCTGGATATTGTCCGGGGAGGGTTTCAGGAGGACCTGGAACTGATAGTAATGCTGCGTGCGGTTCGGATTTTCGCCATAACGCCCGTCGGTTGGACGGCGCGACGGCTGCACATAGGCCGCATTCCAGGGCTCGGGACCGAGCGCACGGAGCGTCGTCGCCGGATGAAAGGTCCCCGCGCCCACCTCCATATCGTAGGGCTGCAGGATCACGCAGCCCTTCGACGACCAGAAATGTTGTAAGGTCAGGATCAGGTCCTGAAAAGAGTTGGACGGCGCGGAGGCCAGATTACCCGCCATAACTACAGACCACACTGCTTTGAGAGAATTTGCGGTGCAACATAAAGCCCTGCACCGAAAGGGTCAACCGGCCTCTCGAGGTTTCGCCTATTTATCCTTGCAGCGATGCCCGTCGAGGTCGGCGACGAAGGCGCCGCAGTCCGGACATTCCTCAAGATCGAGCATCTTGTCGCCAGAGCGTCCCTTGATATTCCCGTTCTTACGGGCTTTATCGAGGCTGGGCGCGATGGTGCTGCGATAGAAGCGATGGGCAAAGAAAACCCCGATCAGCACCAGAATGATGAGAATGATCTTGACCGGTGACAGCATGCGTTATCTCCCCTCGTCGCGGCGGTGGCGAATCACAGGCCGAACCGGCCCCAGAGGGACCGGTTGCGGATGGCCGCCACAAGCGCATCCACCGCGTCCGCGCCGATGATCTGCTGACCGAGGCCGAGTTTGCGCGCCAGGAATCCCTGCCGCCCCTCGATCCGCTTGAATTTGACCTTCTCGCCATATTTTTCACGGCAGAAGGACCGGATGTCGGCAATGCCATCGACAAGGCCGAGATCGACCGCCTTCTCGCCGATCCAGACATCGCCCGAAAACAGTTCCTTGTCCTTGCGTTTCTTGAGCCGTTCGCCGCGCCGGGTCTTCACCAGTTCCTTGAAATTCTCATGGATGTCGCCCTGGATTTTCATCAGCCAGACGATATCTTCGTCCTTTTCCGGGCTGAAGGGATCGAGCTTCACCTTGTTCTCCCCCGCCGCATAGAGCCGCCGGTCGACACCGACCTTCTCAAGCAGCCCCGGAAAGCCGAAGCCCGCCGAGACGACGCCGATGGAGCCGACCACCGAATTCCGGTTGATATAGATCTCGTCGGCGCAGAGGCCGAGCCAATAGCCGCCCGAAGCCATCACATCTTCCGCGAAGGCATAGACGGAAACGCCCTTCTCGTCGGCGAGCTGGCGGATGCGATCGAAGATGAGCGCGGACTGCACCGGCGAGCCACCGGGCGAATTGACGGCGAGCGCCACCGCCGAGAGATTCTTCGTCTCGAACGCCTCCTCGATCTGCTCCGCTAGGCTGGCGAGATTGAGATGCTCCCCGCGCAGCTTGTTGCCGCCCGGCGCGATCACGCCGTAAAGCGGCAGCACGGCGACCACAGGCGCCTTGTCGAGGAACCGCTTGAGCGGCGTTTTCTTGAGGAAGTCCATTATTTTCATGGCCGTTAAGGTAAGGATTTACTTGCGCTGTACAAGTCTTTTCATCACAGGACATCCCGGAGCGCCGCGCCGCGGCGGGAGATGGCGTCGGCGGCGGCCGTCGGTTTGCCGCCCATCTCGTGCAGGACGAGCCCGGCGGTAAGCTCCAGCGGCCCCTTGTCGCCCTTGAGGCCGGTAACGATAACGCGTTTTGCCGGCATCCCCGACTCCGGCCAGAGCGGAATGACCCTGAGCCGTCCGCAGCCGGCGCCAAGGCCCGCCAGAATCTCGCCGAGCCGCTCGGCCCGGTGGATGACGGTGACCGTGCCCCGGCTTTTCGCCCGCGCCACCGCGAATTTGAGCCAGTCGGCAAGGTTGACATGCCCCTCGACGCGGGCCAGCGTCCGCCCTTCCGTCTTCGCCTCACGCGCGCGGCCCCGCCCGAAGAAGGGCGGATTGGTGATCACATGATCGAACCCCGCCTCGAGAAAGGACTTGCCCAATGGGCCCGCGACGCCCCGGAAGGATTGACGCGCGCCGATATCGGCGGCGATGATATGGCTGCGTCCGGCAAAATCATTATTGGCCGCATTGAGCCGGGCGAGTTCTGCAAGATCGTCCTGCAGCTCGATCCCCCAAAGCTCTATTCCTGCGAGCCGGTAAAGCGCGCAGAGCCCCGCCGTGCCGACGCCCGCGCCGATATCGAGCAGCGACTCGCCCGCCTTCGCCTCGACCGCCGAGGCCAGCAGCACCGCGTCGGAGCCGGCGCGAAAACCGTCGCGCGGCTGCAGGATACTGAGCGCCCCGCCAAGGAACATATCCCGCGTCAGCCCCTCCCCGGCGGTTTCGGGCAGGTTCCGTTTCTCAATCGACGTCATGCGGGCGTCTCTCCCTCCCCGATATCGTCGAGGATATCTTTGGCGCGCTCAAGATCCTCCTCCAGCACCATGATCCGCCGCTGGATCGCGCCGATGCTGCCTTCCAGAATGGACGTATGTTCATCGAGCAGGATCGCATCGATCCGCTCCTCTTCCAGCACGCTCATCAGATAGGACAGCAGTACCGGGTCATTGCTCCGTATCAGTTCCTTCACATATCCCCCAAACCGCCGTATCAGGACCAGAATTGCCAATATACCGCGCTTACTTGACCCTTCGCAATCTTAAGCTATGCTCATTGGAAGACAAGTCCGCCGAATGAGGAAAAATTGGCTATTATCGTAAATCTGGACGCGCGAAAAGATCGCGAGACGAAGGCGTCGATCGCCCGCCTGCTGGCAATCGTGGAACAGGATCTCGCGGACACGAACGACATCATTCTCAAGCGCATGCATAGCGAGGTCGAGCTGATCCCGACCCTGGCGCGCCACCTGATCGCCGCGGGCGGCAAGCGGCTGCGCCCGGTTCTCACCCTCGGGTCCGCGAAACTCTGCGGCTATGAGGGGGATCGGGCGAAGAAGCTCGCGGCCTGTGTCGAGTTCATCCATACCGCGACGCTCCTCCATGACGATGTGGTCGACGAGAGCAACCTGCGCCGCGGCAACGAGACGGCGAATGTGCTCTGGGGCAACCAGGCAAGCGTGCTGGTCGGCGATTTCCTGTTCAGCCGCTCCTTCCAGCTGATGGTCGAGGACGGCTCGCTCGAAGTGCTGTCGATTCTCTCCAACGCCTCCGCCGTCATCGCCGAGGGCGAGGTAATGCAGCTGATGAATGTCGGCGACACCAACACGACGGAGGACAGCTACCTTCAGGTCATCTCCTCCAAGACCGCCGCGCTCTTCGCCGCCGCCTGCGAGGTCGGGGCCGTAGTCGCCGGACGGCCGAAGGCGGAGGCCGAGGCGCTTGAAAGCTTTGGCCGCAATCTCGGCATCGCCTTCCAGCTTGTCGATGACGCGCTTGACTATTCCGCCGAGCAACTGGCCCTCGGCAAGGCCATTGGCGATGACTTCCGGGAGGGGAAAGTGACGCTCCCCATCCTTCTCGCCTTCCGCCGTGGCAATACCGAGGAGCGGGCCTTCTGGAAGCGCGTCGTCGAAGATGGCGAGCAGACGGACAGCGATTTAGAAAAGGCGCTCGAAATTATCCGCCGCCACAACGCGCTTGAGGATACCATTGAACGCGCGCGGCATTACGGAGCGATGGCGAAGGACGCCCTCGGCATCTTCGAGGAGAGCGAGATCAAGGCCGCGCTGCTGGAGGCTGTCGATTTCTCCATCGAGCGGGCATTCTAGAATTTTTTGAGGAAAATGGGCGGCGGCATCATTTCGCCCTTGCAGAAGCCGCCCAAACCTGATTATAACCCTCTTGCTTTTCGCCGGGCCCATCATTCCACGGGCACGGCACGNNNGGGCGTGGCGCAGCCTGGTAGCGCACATCGTTCGGGACGATGGGGTCGGAGGTTCGAATCCTCTCGCCCCGACCATTCTTTCCAAGATATTGATTTTACGTCGTCCGAGATAGTTGCTAGTATACAAGTATCGCAGCCGGTGGATAAAATCGGAAGCTGTATCCTCATTTTATCCTGTTCGCTTGGCGCGCGGAGATAAAATATGCGGGAAACAGGGTATGAGCACGGATGACGTTGTTCGCAAACTGACCACCATCATGGCCGCCGACGTCGTCGGTTACTCTCGATTGATGTCGGAAGACGAAGAAAACACCCTCCGGACCTTTAGAAATTACCGCAAAATTATTGATGGGCTGATAGAGAAGCATCGTGGACGCATCTTCAATACAGCAGGCGATGCCGTCCTCGCCGAATTCGACAGCGCCGTTGAGTGTGTTCGCTGCGCCATTTCCATTCAAGAGGAACTGAGCACACGAAATGCGCTATTGCCCGACGACAAGCAGATCAAGCTACGCATCGGCATAAATGTCGGTGATGTGATGATAGAAGGCGAAGACCTTTTCGGCGACGGTGTCAATATCGCCGCCAGGCTGGAAGGTCTTGCCCAGCCTGGTAGTATCTGTATTTCGGCCAACACATTTGAACAGGTCAAAGACAAACTTTCCATCGGATTTGAAGATCTCGGTCCACAGGAAGTGAAAAACATTGGGCATCCAGTTGGTGCGTTCCGCATTATGCCCGGCCCCGTTTCCATTGCGCCTGGCCGGAAAGCGCAGGGAAAACGGAAAATTTTGGGCCGGCGGACAATAGCCAGCCTAACTGCCGCGGCATTTCTTTTGATACTGTTCGCCGGTTTCATGGCTTGGCGAGAGGCTTCGACGCCGCCCGTATCACTATCGACGTTACCGGCCAATTTTTCGACAGACTCCCTCAAAGCGGAGCAAATAGGCGAGTTGATGCCCGGCTTCATCATTCAGGGAACGACAAAGAAAACAGGAGGTCCTTTCACGATAAGGGTTTTGCCTGACGGCGTGGCTGAATTTGAAGTGGAACGGGTTGGCAGCATGGCCGGTACATTTTACCGTGAAACCGGGAAATGGTGGGTTGAAAATTACAAATACTGTATGCAATTTTCTCGGTTCGCCAATGGCCAACAGCTTTGCCCCAGACTGGTTCGTGAGGACGATCGGCTGAGTTTAACCCACCCCGATGGGGTACCAATCAAATGGACAATCCGCCGGGATCAGTAGCGCTGCGCAAACAACGTGCCTCCAAGGAAGGGCAAAAGATGTGAGGGCGCACATGTGGGAGGGCCGCCAATGAGATTGAGAAATTTCTGTCTAATGGTCTTTTGCGGATTAATCCTCTGCTTGATTGGAAGCGTCTCCGCGACCCCCGCAGAGGGGCCATCTGCCGAGAGAATGCTGGCCCGTATGGACACGGACGGGGATGGGCGGATTGCGAAAGAAGAATGGTTAGGCCAACCTCACGTCTTTCGCAATTTCGATCTCAACAAGGACGGTGTATTAACGCGTGATGAGATCGACATTTTCCTTGATCGTCGACGGAAAAATTCGCCCTCCGGGCAAAATAAAAGTTCCCAAATAATCGATTGGATCGATGTCCATGTGCATCCCGCCGCCGGGGCAAAGAATGCTGATTATAGTGGCGTCGTTCAGGATATCGCGAAAACAATTAACGAGACCGCCATGGTCGGCGCGGTGCTTATGCCGACACCGCAAAACGCCGCGAGATGGCGCCTGGAGGATTTTCTGAATGAAGCAAAGAATTATTCGGGGCGCCTGGCATTCCTGGGGGGCGGCGGAACGCTTAATCCCATGATTCATGAAGAAGCCCGGGACGGGGTTGTTTCGTCTGAACTGGCGCAACGTTTCCGGCGGAGGGCGGAAGAGATACTGGCCCTCGGCGCGGTCGGGTTTGGAGAGATCGCCGGATTGCACCTGTCGTTCTCTTTCGATCATCCCTTTGAGTCCGTGCCGGCCGATCATCCGCTTCTGTTGCTGCTTGCTGACATTGCGGCGGAACATGATGTGGTCATAGATTTCCATAATGAGCTGATAGTGAAAGACATAAAAACACCGGAATGGCTCTCCTCACCTGCCAACCCACCTTCCCTGATCAAAAACATCGACGGGCTTGAACGTCTGTTGGACCACAATATCAAAGCAAAAATAATTTGGGCTCATGCGGGTTCAGACAATGTGGGACATTGGACGGTAGACGTTTCCCGCCGCCTTCTGACGGCACATCCAAACCTCTATATGAGCCTGCGCATGGGCGCCGGGCAAGGCGATGCCACGGCAAAGATGAACCATCCAATCGGCGCAGGAGGCATTCTTAGACCGGAGTGGCGGCAGTTGCTGATAGACTTTCCAGACCGGTTCGTTCTGGGTGGAGACCAGTTTTTTACCGCGCCGTTCAGTTCCGGCGCGGCTTCCCGCTATTCGGGTTACGCGGAGAAAATTCGCCGGAGAACGGATCATTTCCTGACCTTGTTACCCCCGCAGGTCGCGCGCAAGATTGGGTATGAGAACGCCATAGCGCTGTATAAGCTCAATAGATAGAGACAAGACGCCCGGCAAGCAGGCGGAAATGTCCTAAGAATACAAGAATGAAAGACCGTATATTAGCATTATACGGCCGGGTTTGACTCAACTTGGCAGTCTCTCTAGTATAAAAACATCATATAACGAGGGGGACTACCGATGCGGAAATTAGTCACTGTCCTGTTAATGGTTCTGATGCTCTGGACCCCGATCCGGATGGCCTCGGCAAGTGGGGATGGCGGCGGCATCGTGATCCTGAACACGGTGTCGGCCTTCACCAAGCCAACGACCTTTGTTACCATCGTTCTGTTGAGTTACGCCATCGTCGTCAACCTGTTCGGGCCGCAGATCCTGACGCTGCCACCGGCGTTGAGGGCGCGCGCGATTCTGGCCCTGACGACCGAATTTACCGTTACCTTTTTCCAGTATGTCTTCGCCCACTCGATCCGCTATTTCCTTTTTGCCCTGACCTTCCCGCAGTTTTATTACGAGCGAAGCCCGTCGGCAAACCCCGCGACGCCGGAACAGGCACAGGAGGGCCTCTGGACGGCGTCAAATCCGGATGTGAAGGCGAAAGCGGCCGCGGCGGCTGCGGAGAAGGAGAAACAGGATTTGATCAACAAGGCCGTGCAGGCCGCGCTCCGGGATCCGGAAGTGGCGAAGAATTACCTGGACTATGCTACGCCCGATGTGAAGGCAGCGGTCACCAAGGCCCTTGCCGACCGGCACCGTTTTTAGGGGGAACGAAAATGACTGAAATCGCAAAACCGATCCCCATCCACCGGCTTTTCGCTCTCGGCGCCGTCCTGCTGCCCCTGCTTCTTGGCGGCTGTCAGGAGGGCGTGAGCGAGAGCGTCACCAATATCTTCACTAACCCGTTCGGCTCCAGCGACGAGGAAGAGGAAGTCATCAATGCCGTCGCGCTGAACCCCGGAGAGGTTGCCTGGCATATCCAGTCGGCGGTGGCAGCGACGGTGCTCCGCCTCAAGGACGGGGAACCGGATGCCATCGATGAGGAGTTCGACGTTGTCGGCAGCGCTGGCATTGCCACAGACGAGAATATCGATCTTTCCTGGTTCGGCGTCGAGAAGGTCCAGCTCAACGATTTTTTCCATCCGAAAGATATGCCCGCGATCAACCGGCTCGGCGCGAGCCTGGTGCTGGTCGATGCGACGGGCCGCCGCGTGGGCGTATCGTTTGTCGCCGATTATGAGCTCAAGGACGAAAAAGTGGTCCTGATGGGCCACCAATGGGGCTATATGCGCGCCGAATTCCCGGTCGCGGAAAGCTATATCGTCCCGATTGCGGCGATTGAGCAGATGACCGAGGCAGAGGTGCGCGACTACACGACCTTCCGCAGCCACATCCTGACGCATGCGGTGACCGTGGGCGATCCCAATGCGCCGCAGGATATGGCGGAATATTCCATTGTCACCTTCTTCATGGACCGCCTGCTGGACGGCGACAAGGTCCAGCTGCGCATCAGCGAGGTCAAGGATGGTCCGGAGGGCTTCTCCGACGACAGCCGCTATATTGTCCATGGCAATGGCTGGGTCACCGGCATTGTCCCCGGCAAATTCTCCCTCGCCCCCGATAAGGCCTTCTGGGTGAAAGCCGTGTTCATCCCCAAAAAGAAGGAGGACGGGTTTTTCAGCGGGCTGCTGACGAGCGAAAAGGTAATCGGCCTCTATAACACCGCGAACCTGACGGACTCGCCAAGCTAACGGCTGCTCCGGAGTGCCGTNGGGCGTGGCGCAGCCTGGTAGCGCACATCGTTCGGGACGATGGGGTCGGAGGTTCGAATCCTCTCGCCCCGACCATTCTTTTCTAAACTTTTCCTATCTCCGCATAGAATAATGAACTGGCTTTCTGCCTTCTATAAGCTGTCACAAAAATAGAGCATCATGTCCATGGTGGAACGAAATTAGATGGACAGCTTAATTGCTAATCGTATAAAAAATTTAACTGCTAAATGGATCTTTCTTATTTGAATGATTTGAAAAGGGATCAATTTTCTTCTTTTTATTCTTATGGTCATCAAATTCCGTTTGGCATTGCAACAATTCCATCCCTGCAGCAAATGATCCTCGTAAAGAAAGCCGACTTATTTCTTTTCCTCGGTATTCAATGACAATTACATTTTTTTTCATAAACTCTCGAATGAAATCAGCTTCATCGACGACTAGCGTAAGTGCGGTTAGATCTTTTGATAACCCTGTGCCTGTTGCATAACCACTCCAAGGTTCTTCATCATCGAACCGAATCTTTATCAAATACTCCTTGCCGTGCTCTAAAGATTGCCAATCCAGACTACCAAACATTATATACGCGTTGCCAACCGGAGGATTAAAACCGAGCCTAAAAAACGTACCTGTTTCATATCTAGCGAGCACAAAACATCCATTGTTTAGTGAAAGATCTACTCTTACTTCCCATTCCCCTACTGTCTTCCAAAGGGGTTGATCCTCAGCCGACGCATTACATCCGAAAAAAATCGACCAAATCATAAGTAAAAAAAATGATCCGCGGTTCATTGGTATTTACCCCCGCTAGTAGTTTAGACGCCCCTCCCAAAACATATCCGGGAAATTTCTAATACGCAAAACTTTAACAAAGATGAATGATTTCGCAATTGCGTCACCCAATCATTGATAGGATGTCTAAAATTTTTCTTTTGGTTCGGGGAGAAACACCAATATTCTCTTCCTTCGACCATTTTATCTTAAAATCCTCCTTCCCCCGCAACACTTGATGCCATGAAGTCCACGACGTAGTATCGGAGCCAGCGGGTATTGATCGCGCGCATTCTAGGCGGGAGGGAGAGATGCCGAATCTGAAGGTTGGACCAATTCTGGGGGTGGAGGCGGAGACGGCCTATACGGTTATCTTCTCCACCGCGCCGGAGGTGCAGGCGGCGGAATGGATCGTTGATGGCACGCCCAAACCCTGCAGGATCGTGGGCGAAACGCCCTCCTCCCGTGTCTGGCGGGGGGAGCAGACGATTGCGGCGCCAACCGGCCAGACCGGCAAGAAAGTCGAGTATCGGATCGAGATCGACGGCGCGACGGCGGACTGCGGAAACGGGCGGAGCAACTGGGAATTTTATGTGCCCGGCAAGGGGGAGAGGCCCAAATTCGCCTATGCGTCCTGCAACGGCTTTTCTTCCCTCGACCTCATGCACAAGACCGAAAAGCCCTATCTTCTCTGGCAAGAAATGGCCGAAAAACATCGTGACGGGGATGAGGCTCCCTTCTCCCTCCTCCTCCTCGGCGGAGACCAGCTCTATGCGGACAGTATCTGGACCGCCGTGCCCGAGCTGCAGGAATGGAACGCGCTTCCCCGCACCGAAAAGATCACCCGCGTCGCCAACACCACCATGCGCCCGCAGATCGACAAATTCTATGACAAGCTTTACCAGAGCCGCTGGACCGACCCGCATATGAGCCTGATGCTCGCCTCCATCCCCTCTGTCATGATGTGGGACGATCACGATATTTTCGATGGCTGGGGCAGCTTCCCCGATGACCTTCTCGAATGCGAGGTGTTCCAGTATATCTTCACAACCGCAAAGAAATATTTCGAGATGTTCCAGATCCGCTCCCGCTTCAATGCGAGCCTGCTCGACAATCAGGCGGATCATTATGCCTTCGCCCTTAAATTCCGGGGATATAATGTCCTCGCGCTCGATAACCGGGCGGAGCGGACGCTGGAGCGGGTAATGAGCGAGGCGCAGTGGGACAAGGTGATCGATTACTTGAAAAAGAAGACGGACGGCCATTTGCTGGTTCTCTCCGCCGTACCGGTCGTCTACCGCGATTTCTCCTTCACCGAGGGGGTGTTCGACGCCACCCCCTGGGAGGAGGAACTGACGGACGACCTCAAGGATCACTGGCGGTCGAAAAACCATCAGGGAGAGCGGGCGCGGCTGATCCACCGGCTGCTGGATAATGTCGAAAAACGCGACGGCGCCAATTCCCAGAAAGATCTCAAGACGGTGATCCTCTCGGGCGACGTGCATATCGGCTGCATCGGCGTCATCCATGACAGCAAACGGCACTGCAAGGTGCATCAGGTGGTCTCCTCGGGCATCGTCCATCCGGCGCCAAGCCGCCTGCAATGGATCGGCATCATGACGGTGACCAATGACGACACCGAATATCTCGACGAAAATCGGGATATCCGCATTTCCATGCTCACCCCCTTCGCCTCCGACCAGTATATCCGCCGCCGCAACTATGTGACGCTGCAGATGGGCACCGATGAGAAGCTCTGGGTGAACTGGGAAAGCGAAGGCAAGGACGACCCCTGCTATCCCATCCAGTAATTATTTCGGAGACACCGCCCGTGATCACTCATTTCGACCATGTCACCGTTGCCGTCCGCGACCTTCAGGCGGCGATCGACTTCTTCGCGCTCCTCGGCTTTGAGGAGGATAAACGGGTTGTCATCGCCGGCGAGCCCTTTGCCGGTTACATGGGCGTGCCGGATATCGAGGCCGATCACGTGACCCTCGCCATTCCCGGTGCCGCGCCGCGGTTCGAGGTGCAGGTGCTGCATTACCGCCATCCTGTGGCGGCGCAGATGCCGCAAAATGACGCGCGCCTCGACAAGCTTGGCTTCAATCATATCTGCTTTGCGGTGAAGGATGCGGCGGCAATGGTTCGTCATCTCAAATCCCACGGGGTCGAGGTCAGGAGCGAGCTCAAGGCCTTCCATAACCGCCGCCTGTTCTTCATCACCGGTCCGGAGAATATCACGGTCGAACTTGCGGAATGGAGCTAGGCCTCCGTCATTCCGCCACCCATCGCCCCTGCCCCCGCAAGAAATTATGCGGAAATCGGCTTAAAAATTTAAAGAATATTTGATTTTCGGAAAATGCGCCCTATCGATAAATAGGGAACGCGAAAAGGCCGCTTAATTCGGCCTTGAAACCGTTTTGGCTATAACTTGAACGCGTTAATCATTAGGTTTACTGTTCATATTGGGTTGGCTGTCACCGGCGGAGGGCAGCGAACTGAAATAAGCGTCGTGAGGATATTAAATGAAATGGCGTAATGTCGCATCGGGCTCTTTCGATAACCTGCATTATGAGACGAAAGAAAGCGGCGGTGAATTGCTGCATGTTGTGACGCCGGGCGGCCTGCTCGACCGCGATGATCGCGCGCCCGTGTATGAGGAAACCCTCAACCTCAACAAAACCGAAAATTATTTCTGCATCCTCGACAACCGAACCGGCAGGGAGAGCCTGCTGTCGATTTCGGATATGTCGCATTTCGGCGACCTGCTGGTCAGCAAGGGCATCAAGCGGTTCTATTACGCCGTTGTCACCAGCGACCCCGCCTATGACAACATGATCAAGCTAATCAAGGCCATCGCCCTAACCAAGGATATCGAGATGGAGGCGATCGCGACCCCGGACTATGACGAGGCCGAGGAATTCGTCCTCGCGCATATGAGAAATTTCGTGAAACAGGCCTGACCGACGGAGCGTCAGCCGCCTCAAACAAATCGACACCGCTCCGGCGTCCCGCTCAAACAGACCTATTCTCTGGCCCGGTAGAAACGTCAATAATTCGGCCACGAGAAACAGCCCTTCGCTTTCGGGACCGAATGCAGATCCGCAATATCCGCAGCGCTCACAATCGGATAGCAAACATTCTTAAGCTCCCTCACCTCACGAATAATCTTCACGATCGCCGGCGGATAGCGATCGGAGAGCGATCCCTTTAAATCCTCATCGTATTTATTGTTCAGCATTTTCGCGAGCAAAAAGGTTTTGAAAAACCGGCGCGGCATCGTCAGTCCGCTCGAATAATAGGACGCCAGCTTATCCGCCTCGGCATCCGCTTCCTTAAACCGCTGGAGATGAATGAGCGAGACGATTTTATATAAATGGCCGTACCATTGGTAATGGCCGGAATTTACAACATCGTCCGCCACCACCAATGCCTGTTCATAATCCCCCGCATATATCAGGGACGCCGCATTTGCGGTTTTTACCGCGGCATCGGTACGACCCAGAGTCTGTATCCAGTAACCACCATAGAAGACAAAGACCAAAATTATTGCGACGGCACAGCCGATGATTTTTGAGCGCATTCTTTCGCGCTGCCGGGCGCGTAAGTCGCGCTGATCCGGCATATTGGCGGCACCCGTGAGATTTATTCGCTCGATACCCTCTTCATAATTCCCGGCAGGCACATTCTCTCTCCCCGGAGATTTTCTTCAATTATTTATGTATTTACTACTTTGGCGGTATTCAATGATTTCCGTGTTCTCTCACATCAGTGATCCTCCAAACATTCCTGTTGCCGCCATGGCGCTTATGGTTACAATTGCCGGAAAAATGCAGAAGGCAGGTTTATGGCGGTAACGGTTCCCTACAAGAGAGAGCTCGAGTTTGAATATGGCGTCTCGGACGAGCTGAGCCCGTTTGTCCGGCGGGTGATCGCCCGGAACCCGAGCGCTTTCACCTTTCACGGCACCGGCACCTATATCATCGGCAAGGGGGAAGTGGCGGTGATCGATCCCGGCCCGCTGGATGGCGCGCATGTCGGCGCGCTGATGGCCGCGCTGAAGGGCGAGATGGTCACCCATATCCTGATCACCCATACCCACCGCGACCATTCCCCGGCCGCGGAGCCGCTTAAACAGCTGACCGGTGCGAAAACCTACGGCTTCGGCCCGCATGGCGGCGGCAAGGCGGAGGCCGGGTTGGAAGAAGGCGGCGACATGGACTTCACGCCCGATATCAAGCTCGAGGATGGCGACGTCATCCTCGGAAACGGCTGGACCGTCGATGTGATCCATACGCCGGGGCATCTGTCGAACCATGTCTGTTTCGGCCTGCGCGAGGAGAAAACCCTCTTCACCGGCGATCACGTCATGGGCTGGTCCACCACCGTCGTCTCGCCGCCGGACGGGAATATGAGCGATTATATGCAGAGCCTCGAAAAGCTGCTGCAATTCGATTACGACACCTACTGGCCGACCCATGGCCCGGCGATCACGGAGACCAAACCCTTCGTCGAGGCGCTGATCGCCCACCGCCATGAGCGCATGGACCAGATCCGCAGCTGTTTGAGTTCCGGTCCGATGACCATCAAGGATATGGTCAAAAGGATGTATGTCGATGTCCCGGAGACCCTGCACCCGGCCGCCGCCCGCTCCGTCTTCGCCCATATCCTGCATATGGTCGAAAGCGGAGAGATCAGCGCGAATGGCGACGGGGATGAGTTGGACCTTTACAGGCTGACCTGAAAATCAGCCGGCCCGGGGAGTGAGCCCGGACCGGTGGGTTCTGGCCTAACGTTTCACGGCGAATTGCGGCGGTGCCTGGAACCGCTGTTCCGTGACATCACCGGTGGCAAGCCCCGCCTTGCGGCTCGCATGCCAGCGCTTGAAGGTGGCGAATGTGCAACCGCACACCATGCCGATGGCGACGATGGCAAGATATCCCGCCATGATATGCAGATAGGGAAAGGCGTAGTTGAGCTGCGACACCGCGCCGAGGGTCATCGCGCCGATCCAGCTGAAGCAACTGAGCGTTCCGAACAGGATCAACGAGTAATAGGTCACCACCGGCAACTCAACGATCACCATCCCCTCCCGGAAGACGCGGTTGTGAAAAAACATGTGAAATAACAGGCCGTTCAAGGTCACGATCATGACAATCGTCAGTTTCGCCATGATCTTCGGATTGCTCAAATTCTCCGGCGAAAACAGCTGATACTCAACAAAAAAGCCAACGCCCGAAATCCACAGCATCATCAAGCCGAGAAACACAATTTTTTCAAGATTCTCCAGCAATCGGAGATCACTTCTTGTAATGGCTTTATTCAACAGCCCAAGAACAAACAGGTCGGAAATAATCGCCCCGCCAATACCAAGTGCAAGGCTTCCTATATGAGTAAACTTTAAAATAGTATGGAGTAAATCAATCATAAAAATCGTCCCGTCCAAGAAAGAGAGTCACTTGTAGAAAGAATACATTCCTAAAATCACATTCTGGCAGCAATAAGATCGCCGCAAAATGACCTTTATTGCCTTTTTATGGGGAAATTGAGTAGTATCGCGAGACACGGGGTTTATGGGAGAGGGATCGTCATGAAACAAAGAGGATTTGTGCGCGCGGCGCTTGCTGCGTTCATAGGTGTGTTACTGCTGGCCGCCTGCAGTTCGGTCCATTCTCCCCCCGGCACGGAAACGACCGTCATTCTCCTTCGCCATGCCGACCGCATTCCGTTCAAGAGCGATCTCAATGAAAAGGGAATCGCCCGGGCAAGGGCCCTGCCCGCCGCCGTTGCCGATCTTGACATCGACGTGATCTACAGCCCCGACAAGAAGCGCAACCTCGACACCGTCGCGCCGCTGATCGAGGAACGCGGGATCGAGCTTCGGGTCATCGAGGTGAGCAATGTCGCCAAACGGCTGGTCGAGGAAAATCCCGGCAAGACGGTGATGTGGGTCGGTAATACGGATAATCTGCAAACGATCTATGGCCAGCTGGGCGGGGACGGCCGCCAGCCGGACAAATATGGCGAGATCGCCATCATGCAGATTTACGAAGACGGCCCGCCGAAGATCGAGATGCGCTATTTCGGCCCGGAGTAGGCTCCGCTAGTCCCGGAAATTCACATATTGCAGCGGCAGCTCCTGCTTGAGCCCCTTGCAAAACGCGATGGTCTCCTGCAGATCGTCGCGTTTTTTGCCGGTAACGCGGAGCTCGTCCCCCTGGATTGAGACCTGCACCTTGATCTTGGAGTTCTTGATCTCCTTCACCAGCTTCTTCGCCAGTTCCTTGTCGATGCCCTGGCGGACGGTCACGACCTGCCGCACGCTTTGCCCGGCGGCTTTCTCCGGCGTCTTGTAGTCGAGGACGCCCGCATCGATCTTGCGGCGCGTGAGATGCGTCGCCAGCAGCTCATGCATCTGTTTCAGCTTGAGATCGTCATCGGCAAAGATGGTGATCGCGGTATCGGCCCGCTCGATCTTGCAATTGCTGCCCTTGAAGTCATAGCGGGTCTCGATCTCGCGGCGGATATTGTTCAGCGCGTTCTCCACCTCCGCCATGTCGGTCTTGGAGACAATATCGAATGAAGGCATGTTTTCTCTCCCTCTTCTGGTCCTTACGCGGATTGTTCTTTGGTCTTGAGGAACCGGATCTTCGGCCAGTCCTTTTCCGCCCGCTCCAGATGCCATGAATTGCGCGCGAGGAAGACCGGCGCATCATCATGATCTTCCGCGAGCGAGGCCTGGTTGGCGTCGGTGAATTTCTTCATCTCGCGCGCATCGTCGCATTCGACCCAGCGCGCGGTGTAAAGCTCCGTTGCCTGAAAATTGACGGGGATATCATACTCGGTGCGGATGCGATCGGCCAGCACCTCGAATTGCAGGCCGCCGACGACGCCGACCACCCAGTCGGAACCCATGCGGGTCTTGAAGGTCCGCGCCGCGCCCTCCTCGGCGAGCTGTACCAGCGCCCGGCCCAGATGCTTGGCGCGCATCGGATCGACGGGGCGCACCTTCTGCAGCAGTTCGGGCGCGAAGCTCGGGATGCCGGTAAAGCGGATTTCCTCGCCCTCCGTCAGGGCATCGCCGATGCGCAGGTTGCCATGGTTCGGAATGCCGATGATATCGCCGGGCCAGGCTTCCTCCGCGAGTTCGCGGTCCTGCGCAAGGAACAGCACCGGGTTATGGATATTGAGCGTCTTCTCGCTGCGCACATGCTTCAGCTTGGCGCCGCGCTTGAAATGGCCGGAGACCAGCCGCATGAAGGCGATGCGGTCGCGATGCTTGGGGTCCATATTCGCCTGGATCTTGAAGATAAAGCCGCTGACCTTGTCTTCAAGCGGTGAGATATTGCGTCCCGCCGCCGGCGCGGCCCGCGGGCTCGGCGCCGCCTCGGTCAGGCCGTTGAGCAGGGTTTCCACACCGAAATTATTGATTGCGCTGCCGAAATAGACCGGAGTCATAGTGCCCTCGAGATACGCCTGCAGGTCGAATTCCGGGCAGAGGCCACGCGCCATCTCGACATCCTCGCGCAGTTTCTGCACCGCATCGGCGGGCAACAGTTCATCGAGCTTGGGATCGTCGAGGCCGTTGCAGGTGACCCCCTCGTCCATATGGTTGTCCTTGCCCTTCGCGACCAACACCAGCCGGTCGTTGAACAGGTCATAACAGCCGAGAAAATTCCGGCCCATGCCGATCGGCCAGCTTGCCGGCACGACGTCGAGCGCCAGCGTCTGCTCGATATCATCGAGGAGGTCGAACGGATCCAGCGCCTCGCGGTCGAACTTGTTGATGAAGGTGGTGATCGGCATATCACGAAGGCGGCAGACCTCGAACAGTTTGCGGGTCTGGCTCTCGATACCCTTGGCACCGTCGAGCACCATGACGGCGCTGTCGACCGCGGTCAGGGTGCGGTAGGTATCCTCGCTGAAATCCTCATGGCCCGGGGTGTCGAGCAGGTTGAAGGTCTTGTCGCGATAGTCGAACGTCATCACCGAGGAGGCGACCGAGATGCCCCTTTCGCGCTCCACCTTCATCCAGTCGGAGCGCGCGCGCCGCTGTTCGCCGCGTGTCTTCACCGCGCCGGCAAGCTGAATGGCGCCGCCGAACAGCAGCAGCTTCTCGGTCAGCGTCGTCTTGCCCGCATCCGGATGGGCGATAATCGCGAAGGTCCGCCGGTTGGCGACCCGTTCTTCCAGTATCGTCATGATATGTCCCGATCTCCCGCGCACGCGGCGCCGGAGGTTGAAAAAAAGAGCCGGCGGTCGGGAAATTTCCCATCGCGGGCTCGCGACTAGATAAGGCCTTTGGCGGAAAAAATCAATCCTTGCCTTCGCGAAGCGGCAGCTCCGGCCCGTCCTCCGGCTCGGCGACAAGGCCAAGCCAGCGCGCGGCGAGCGAGATGGTCCAGCCCTGCAGCAGGAGCGAGGAAACGACGACCACGAAGACGACGTCGAAAAAGCCCGTGCTGAGCGGGCCCGGGCTGATCACCGGGATGATGGCGAGGAAGATCGGCACCGCGCCGCGCAGCCCGACCCAGCCGATGAAAGCCTGCTGCCGCCAGCCGATGCCGAAGGGCGTCAGCGACAGGCTGGTCGCAAGGGGCCGGGCAATGAAGATCAGCACCGCCGCCACACCGAGGCCGAGCGGAATATGGGCAAGCACGTCCTTCGGCGTCACCAGCAGGCCAAGCATCAGGAACAGGACAATCTGGCTGATCCAGGAAAGACCGTCATGGAACTGGCGGACCCGCTCTGTCTGGTGGGTCATGCGATCGCGCAGGATCGCCCCGCAGATAAAGACGGCGAGAAAGCCGCTGCCGCCGCTTAAGGCCGTCAGATTGAACAACAGCAGGGCCGAGGCCATGGCGAAGGGCGCGAACAGGCTGACCGGCATCTTGACCTTGTTGATCAGGAAGGCGCTGACAAATCCGCCGATAACGCCGCCGATAACGCCGAGGCCGAGCTGGCGCGCGAGTTCCGGCAGGAAGGAGACCAGCGTCGGCAGGTCGACCGGCAGGTCGTTATCGACGATCGTCACCATGGTGATGGTCAGGAAGATCGCCATGGGATCGTTGATCCCCGCCTCCACCTTCAGGGTTTCGCCAAGATTGTCTTTCAGCTGGATATTGCGCTGCCGCAGCAGCAGGAAGGTCGCGGCCGCGTCCGTCGAGCCGATAACCGCGCCCAGAAGCAGCGCAATGCCGATTGGAAAGTCGAACAGGAAATGGATCAGCACCCCGACAATCACGCAGGTCGCGATCACGCCGACAACGGCCAGCGACATGGCCGGCGCTGCCGCTTTTTTGAAAATCTCGCGACTGGTGTCAAGACCACCGGAAAACAGGATCAGCGCCAGCGCGATGGAGCCGATATTATAGGCCATGTTGAAATCGCCAAACCGGACACCGCCGATGCCGTTCTCCCCCATCAGCAAGCCGATGCAGAGAAACAGCAGCAGGAATGGCGCACCGAGTCGGTCGGCGACAGGCGTAAGCAGGCAGCCGATCAGGAACAGAAACGAGACAAATACAAGAATTAACTCAAGCGACTCCATCGACAGCCTTTCAATACATCCTACTTAAGTTAGCAGCCTACAGAGAAAAGGCGCCGCCGTAAATCGGCGGCGCCCTCATCGTCATGATGTATTTGTTATTTTTGTCAGTCCTCGACGACTTTCAAGAGCAGTTTGCCGGTATTTTCGCCCTTGAACAGCTTGAGAAGGACCGAGGGGAAATTCCCGATCCCGGTCTCGATCTGGTTGCGGAGTTTGAGCTTGCCCTCGCGGTACCATGTCGCCAGGTCCTGAACGCCCTCACCATAGCGGGTGACATAGTCGAAGACGACGAATCCCTCCATGCGCGCGTGATGGACCAGCAGGTTGATATAATTCTGCGGCCCGCGCATGGGCGTGGTGTTGTTATACTGCGAAATCGCCCCGCAAATGACGATGCGGGCATGGCGGTTGATGCGGGCCAGCGCGATATCGAGGATCTCGCCGCCGACATTGTCGAAATAGACGTCGACGCCGGTCTTGAGCGGCTCCTTCAGGTCCTGCTTGAAACTGTCCGACTTGTAGTCGAGGCAGGCATCAAATCCGAGCTCATCGACCACATAGGCGCATTTCTCCGCCCCTCCGGCGATGCCGACGGCGCGCGCGCCCTTGATCTTGGCGATCTGGCCGACAATAGAGCCCACCGCCCCGGCCGCGCCGGAGACGAGCACCGTATCGCCTTCCTTCACCGCGCCGACGTCAAGCAGACCGAAATAGGCGGTCAGGCCCGGCATACCGAGGCCGCCAAGATAATTTTCGATGGGCGCGAGGTTCGGATCGACCTTCGTCAGCTCCTTCGCGGCGGCCTTGCCATACTGCTGGATGCCGAGCATCCCGCTCACGAACTCGCCGACCTTGATGTCCGGGCTGTTGGAGGCAATCACCTCGCCGACCGTGCCGGCGCGCATCACCGCGCCGATCTTGACCGGCGGAATATAGGAGCGGCCCTCGTTCATCCAGCCGCGCATGGCCGGATCGAGGGAGGCATAGTGATTTTTCACCAGCACGTCGCCCGCGCCAATCTCCGGCACCGGCTCCGTCGTGAACTCCCAGTCGCTGTCCTTCGGTACCCCGACGGGCCGCGCCGCGAGACGATATTGCTTGTTGGTTAGAGACATGCTTTTTCCTGTCATTTCCTGTTCTTACTCCTGCGCCCTTTTGAGATATACCAACCACCCGGGAATGCAAGGCGGAAGCAAGCAAAAAGCCGGGCGGGTGCCCGGCTTTCTCCAGAGTTGGTAAAACTCAACTAAGTTTAATGGAATGCACGATATTATTGAAATAGGGTAACCGCGCTTCATAATAATGGGTTTCGCGGGCGGCGAAGAAAATAACCATCAGCTTGCCTTCCATTGTCGCAAACAAAAGCTTTCCTTTGAAATCGGCTCCGTCTTTGGTGGAAAGATTGACATCTATCATATAGCCCTGCAGGTCACCGAAGGGGACGGGTTGCAGATTACCGATAAAAGTCGGCGTCGAGACAGTGAGCGAAAACCCGTTTCTGACAAGTTCGACGATTTCTTCCGGAGTCATGTCCGATCGGAATTTTCCCGCGCGCTCGTCATTTCCTGGCGCGTATATCAATGGAAGTTTATTGTCATTCGCGACCGGCGCCCAGAATTCCACTCGCTCCAGAATAGGTCCGTCCTGTGTCCACATTACGGATCGTTCGGCCTTAAGTTCATTAATATCTTCGGACGTCGCCACCGAATAACTGTCCCACATGGTTCCCTGACCGGCTTTTTTGAGCTGGAAAGTCGGCGCACAGCTCGCGATGGTCAATGTCAGCAGCAGAATGATTAAAAGTCTCATGATTCCCTCAGTTGCGTGATGTAAGACTCGACCAGAAAACGATCCGACGCTTCCGGATACCGAGTGAGGTAAATTTCAAAATATTCGATGGCTTTACCACTCTCTTTTTGGCGTTTAGCGACAAGACCAAGATTTTTATAGGTTTTAGGCGGCGCATCTGGTGACGCTGCGGCCGCCAAATAGGCTTCCTTTGCTTTTTCGAGGTCCCCTTCCTCACTACGTCGCCGATAGACATCACCACGATAGAAAGCGAGCGCCACAGGGCTGAAATTTCGTTTTTCAAGCTTGTCGATAACAAACAGCGTCTCTTTGTATGAACCAGTATCAATCAGGTCTCTGATCCAGCCCTGCCAGCGCGCGTCGACCAACTCCCGAAAGCGATTGTCAGTAAGCCGCTGAGTTTGAAGAGAACGCTCCGGATAGGTTTCAGCCCGCCCCTTAAGATTTTCCACCCGATCTTCGGCGGGTGGGTGAGACGCAAAAAAGATGGCGGTCGTCTCCCGCTCTCCCGCGTCATATTCGCCCTTGATGTTTTCCCAAAGTTTCGCGGATTCCGACGGATCGTATCCAGCGGCGTACAGTGAGTCCTGCCCTATTTCGTCCGCTTCTCTTTCCAAATCTCGCGAGTAAGCCTGAATTGACCCCGTCGCTCCCAACGTCGCGGCGAGACCAACCAGACCATAACCGACGCCACCCAGCGTAAGATTGAAAAACGCAAGAAAGTCCGTCGTATTCCTTGCGGAATTCCACATCTTGATGGAATGGCGTTTCCTATAATGCACCAGTTCATGCGCAAGAACTGTCGCAAGCTGAGCCTCGTTTTCTACTCGCAGCATGAGCCCCGTCCAGACCTGCATCACGCCGTTCGGCGACATAGAGGCGTTGAAGTATGGTATTTTGACAATGTAAAGCCTTATATCCGGGCAAATATCTGCGGAAAGTCGGCAAACCAGCCCATCGAGATAATCTTGAAGTTCCGGATCCTTGATGATTAGTTCACTTGTCGAGAAACTTCGCTCCGCTTCATCCATTTTCATGCGAAGGCCCGCTTCCAAAGAGGTCAACTTCAACTCTTCACCGGGTTTCACATCGCCGATTGGTCCGCTGCTAGCGCAGGCCGACATGAAAAAACTCACCCCTGCGGCTACGCTTATCAATCTCATAAAGGAATGTCTTCCAAAAGATTCTCTGTCGCATCGAAAGCGGGTTCGAATGTTCGAAGGTCGCCGCCGCCCGAAATCAAACGATTATACCACAGGATATTCCCGGTCTCGAGATCGACGAGGGAAACGAAACCGACCTGTTGCCCCCCAGGAATACCAACGCCGAAAACCGCCGCCGCAAGAATTTGAGCGGCAACCCGCGAACCACTGGAATAGGAATCCCGGATATAAACGAACAGCCCCAAGTCTGCGCCGTAAGCTTCCTTCAGGTCATGGGCCGTCTTGCCGAGCGTCCAGTTAAAGCTGCCATCTTTTTTCGTCGGAAGCTGAAAAAGCGTGTTGTATTGATAAATGAAAATCGACTGTCCGACAGCTTCATGCAGATCGACAAGATCCTGCGCGGTTTCCGTCGGGACGAGTTGGGCTTCATCGGAATAAATTGCGACGCTGTACCCCAAATCCGTAAAATACTGCGCCATGAATTCCGTCACATAGCCTTTCGCCGCTGAAGTCCAGAGGGCATTTGGTTCCGTCAGGCCGCCGGCAGAAAGTTCACTCAATTCCGCATCCGGCGTCATGATTAAAATCTTTTTTCCCTTTGCGCTATCCTCAATTTTCTTGCCAACGACCTCCAAAGTTTCGTCGCTCAATTCGACGTCTGCAATAATATTTGCGGCTTCTTTTGAGGAACCATTGTCTGGATTATGCATAGACACATTACTTGACGTGGCAGACAATATTTTTACCGGCTCGCAGCTATTCGAGCTGCTGCAAAGATATGGTTGCGAACTAAATCCAGGTAACATTTTAATACGGATTTTATTACCAGCTCCCAAGTCACCCTCCGTCACCGTTTTCGCCGGCTGGATCTTAGGCGTGGGCCGCTCAGTTCTATCTCGCACGTCAGAGAGCGTCGGCGTTTCATTATCGGATACCAACGCGACACTTTCTGCACTGCCATTTCCTGCAGTTTTGCTTTCTGTAAATGTCGGCGCGCAAGACGAGAGAAAAAGGCCGGAAATGACAAGAAAAAAAAGGACACGTAATTGGAACATTGGGAGCCACCTAAAGCTATTTTTTCGTATGATAGCCAAGGGGATCAATTCAATCAATACGATAATTTTTTTACGTCTCTACAAAACAAGCCGGAAATTTCCGGCTTGTTTTTTGATCTAGTTCCTGAGGTGCCGCCTTACGCCGTCGGTAGTTTGTAGTCCTTGAAGTCCTCGCGGAGTTTGGTTTTGAGGAGCTTGCCGGTCGCCGTATGCGGGAGTTCGTCGACGAAGACCACATCGTCGGGAAGCTGCCATTTGGCGAGGCATCCCTCCAGATGCTTGATCACATCTTCCCTGGTGACCGGATGGTCCTTTTCCTTCACCGCGATGACCAGCGGGCGTTCGTCCCACTTCGGATGCGGGATGGCGATCACGGCGGCCTCGACAATACCGGGGCAGCCGAGTGCCTCATTCTCGACATCGATGGAAGAGATCCATTCGCCGCCGGACTTGATCACGTCCTTGGAGCGGTCGGTGATCTGCATATAGCCGTCGGGGTCGATGGTGCCGACGTCGCCGGTCGTGAACCAGCCGTCCGCGTCCAGCACGTCCCCGCCCTCGCCTTTGAAGTAGCCGCTGGTGATCCATGGGCCGCGGACCTTGAGATCGCCGAACGCGACGCCGTCGCGCGGCAGCTCCTTGCCATCATCACCGGTGATCTTGAGTTCAACGCCAAAGACGACGCGTCCCTGCTTGACACGGATATCGGTCTTCTCCTTGCCGGAGAGATTTTCATGCTTCTTGAGCAGGTTGCCCGTCGTGCCGAGCGGGCTCGTCTCCGTCATGCCCCAGGCGTGGATCACCTCAACCCCGTATTTATCGACAAAGGTTTCAATCATCGTACGCGGTGCCGCGGAGCCGCCGATCACCGTGCGCTTCATCGTCGAGAACTTGAGATTATTCTCTTTCACATGGCCAAGCAGCATCATCCAGATGGTCGGTACCCCGGCGGCGAGCGTAACCTCCTCGGCCTCCATCAGTTCAAAGAGGGAGGCGCCGTCCATGGCCGCCCCCGGCATCACCATCTTCGCGCCGCACATGGCGGCCGCATACGGCAGGCCCCAGGCATTGGCATGGAACATCGGCACCACGGCGAGGATGCTGTCGCGGTTGCTGACGCCGAGGCCGTCATTCGTGCAGACGCAGAAGCTGTGGAGCACGGTGGAGCGGTTGGCATAGAGCACGCCCTTCGGGTTGCCCGTCGTGCCCGAGGTGTAGCAGAGCGAGGAAGCGGTCATCTCGTCGAACTGCGGCCATTCATAATCGCCATCCTCCGCCTCGACCAGCGTCTCGTAGCAAAGGACGTTATCGAGCGTCGTTTTCGGCATATGCGCCTCGTCCGTCATGATGACGAAGCCCTTGACGTTCTTGAGGTGATCCTTCAGCGCCTCCAGTAGCGGGATGAAGGTCAAGTCGACAAAGATATATTTGTCTTCCGCGTGATTGACGATATAGGCGATCTGCTCGGGGAACAGGCGCGGGTTGATGGTGTGGCAGACCGCGCCCATGCCGGAGACACCGAAGTAAATCTCCATATGGCGGTAACTGTTCCAGGCGAGCGTGCCGATGCGGTCACCGAGCGTGACGCCCAGCTTGCCGAGTGCCTGCGCCAGCTTCTTGGAGCGCAGATTGAGGGTGCGGTAATTGGTGCGGTGAATAGGGCCCTCGACGGTGCGCGAAACGATTTCAACGTCGCCGTGATTAAGTCCGGAATATTCGATGAGTGAAGAAATCAGCAGTGGCCGATCCTGAATAAGACCTAGCATTTTGTCTCCCATGCTTATTTTGTTTGAGCTTTGCCGCAGCATAAAACCGCCCTCGCCCGAGGTAAAGGCCCTTTGAGATTCGGGCGATTTTGTCGCAGGCGGCCCTGCTTTACGTAAGGGAACTGCGGGATAGCGGGCCCCGTTCGTGGGTAATTTTGTCAAAATGCCATAATTTTTGTATCAATAGCGCAGAAAACAACGAATCACAGGTCTCCGGGAATGGCCATCGACCCCCTGATCCTCCTGCCCGCAGCGGCGCTCGCGGTGCTGATTGTGATCCTTCTGATCCGGCTGCTGGCCGGTCGGCGGGAAGCCTTGCTGACAGCCGAGAGCCTCGCGGACTTCCTCCGCCATCAGGAACCGGGCGGGAAAATCGTGAGTTCGGTCCTGAGCGAGGACAAGCGCCATGCCCTTGTGCGCTGGGACAACGGCAAGGGGATCGGCCTCGTTCGCAGTTTCGGCAATAAACTCGTGCTGGAGATGCTGGGCCCGGACATGCTGGCGAAATGCGCCTGGCGAGAGGAAAAGAAAGTGCTCTATATTCCGCGTCAGGGCTTCGCTTTTCCGCCCGTGAATTTCGCCGTCCCCGACACGGACCGCGCGACGCTTGAGGACTATCTGAACGGAGAGACTGATGCAGCTGCCTGATCCGGTTACCTTCGCCATACCGGCCTTCGTCCTGCTGATCATTATCGAGGCCGTCATCGGCCGCTATGCGCCGGCGAAATCGAACTACGAGATGCGGGACAGCGCCGCCTCCCTCCTGATGGGGCTCGGCAATTTCGCCATTGGGCTCGTGAATTTCGGGGTTGTCGGCGCGGTCTCGCTCTGGGTTTACCAGTATCGCCTGTTCGATATCGGCTATCAGTGGTGGGCCTTCGTCCTGATCCTGTTCGCGGAGGATTTCTGCTATTACTGGTTCCACCGCCTGAGCCATGAGCATCGCATCTGGTGGGCCGCGCATGTCAATCACCATTCATCGCAATATTACAATCTGTCGACCGCGCTGCGCCAGACCTGGACCGGCTCCTTTATCGGCACCTGGATTCCCTGGCTCCTGCTCTCGCTGATCGGATTTCCGCTGGCGCTGATTGTCTTCCAGAAGGGGATCAGCCTGGTCTATCAGTTCTGGATCCATACCGAAGCCATCGACAGGATGTGGAAACCGGTTGAGGCGGTGATGAATACCCCCTCGCATCACCGGGTGCATCACGCCATCAATCCGCGCTATCTGGATGCCAATTATGCCGGCATCTTCATCATCTGGGACAGGCTGTTCGGAACCTTCGTGCCCGAGGATAAAGCCGAGCCCTGCCGCTATGGCATCGTCAAGCAGATCGCAAGCTTCAATCCCCTGATCATCGCCTTTCACGAATGGGCCGGGATTTTTTCCGATCTTCTCCATGCGAAGAGCCTGAAAGCGGCGTTCATGTATATCTTCGGTCCGCCCGGCTGGAGCGAGGATGGCTCCCGCCTCACCTCCCGGATGATCAAGGAGCGCGAACAAGCCCGCCTTGCGGGTCAGACGGCGGAGGCGGCGGATTGACCCGCTTTACGGACCCGGATAAATCAGTAGACTGCGCGAAAATCAAGATTACGGACTTCCCGCCGACGCGAAAGGTTTCAGACGAATGTATATAGACGGAAAATGGGTCGCCGCCGACAGCGGCAAAAGCTTCGAGGTGACCAACCCGGCGACGGGCGATGTGATCAAGCAAGTCGCCGATGGCGGGGCGGCAGAGGCCACCCGCGCGATCGAGGCGGCGGACTCAGCCTTTCGCGACTGGTCGAAAACCACCGCCTATCAGCGGAGCGCCTATCTCTACAAGGCCTATCAGATCATGATCGAGCGCAAAGAGGATCTCGCCCGTATCATGACCGAGGAACAGGGCAAGCCACTTAAAGCCGCCCGGAACGAGGTGCAATACGGCGCCGACTTCCTGCTCTGGTATGCCGAGGAAGCGAAACGCGTGAACGGGGAAATCCTCCCCTCCTCGCGCGGGGATCAACGTTTCATGGTACTGCATCAGCCCGTCGGCGTGGTGGCGGCGGTCACGCCCTGGAACTATCCGATTTCGATGATCACGCGAAAAGTCGGCCCCGCGCTTGCCGCCGGATGCACGGTCGTATTGAAGCCTGCCGAAGCGACCCCGCTCTGCGCCGTCGCGATGTTCGAGATTTTCGAGGCCGCGGGTATCCCGCCGGGGGTGGTCAATCTGGTGACCGCGCTGGATCCGAAACCCATTGGGGAGGTGTTCACCAGCCATCCGTCGGTCCGCAAGCTCACCTTCACCGGCTCCACCAATGTCGGCAAGATGCTGGCCGGTCAGGCCAGCGCCAACATGAAGCGCGTCTCGGCGGAGCTGGGCGGTCATGCGCCGTTCGTGGTGTTCGAGGATGTGGACCCGGCCCATGCGGCCAAGGGCGGCTCCCTCGTCAAATTCCTTAATACCGGGCAGGCCTGTATCAGCCCGAACCGCTTTTTCGTGCAGAACGGCTCCTACGATCAGTTCGTCGCCACCTTTGAGGAGCGGGTCTCCAAGATGAAGGCGGGCAGCGGGTTCGAGGACGGCGTCGCCATCGGTCCGCTCGTCAATCAGGCGGCCATCGACAAGGTCGACCGGCAGGTGCAGGACGCCATCAGTAAAGGCGCCGAGCTTGTGACCGGCGGGATGGCTCTCAAATCCAACGGGCTTGATAAAGGATATTTCTACGCGCCGACGGTCCTCGCCAATGTCACGGAAGACATGCTGATCTATCGCGAGGAAACCTTTGGTCCCGTCGCGCCGATCATCCGCTTCGAGAGTGAGGCCGAAGTGCTGGAAAAGGCGAACGATACGGAATATGGCCTCGCGGCCTATGTTTATACCCGCGATATCTCCCGCGCCATGCGGATGTTCGAAGGGCTCCGTTTCGGCATCATCGGCATCAATGACATCAACCCGACCAGCGCCGCCGCCCCCTTCGGCGGCATGAAGGACAGCGGCCTCGGCCGTGAAGGTGCCAGGGAAGGGATCATGGAATATCTGGAAACCAAGCTTGGCGGCTTCTCCGTTTAACGTCAGCGCAGGATTTTAACCCCCGCCTCCCCGATCAGCCCCCCCACGATGTCTTTGGCCGCCTCGGGGAGTGCGTTGTAGCGTGCCTTCAATTCACCCAGGCATTTCACCTGATATTTGAAGACCCCCTGCGAATAGAGCCTGCCCTCAAGTTCGACGGAGAATGTTTCGGCCCCTTTATCGATCGCCGCCGCATTGGCCGCAAGGAAGGGGAGATAAACCTCCGCGCTATAGGCGATCATCCCCTTGGTCATTGGCGGCAAATCGCCGAGTTCATACCAGTCCCCTTCGATCCCGGACGCGTCATCGAGTTGCCGCAGCCAGCTTTCGGCGCGTTGGGCCTCATCGCGCATGATCGACATGGGCGTCGGATCGATGGAGAGCGTCCTGAGTTGTCCATATAGCCCGAAGTCGGCGATGGAAGGCCGCGTTCCGAACAGATATTTATACTGGCCGACATCGGCATTGAGCAGCGCCAGGATATGATGGAAGCCTGCCTCGATGATCGGGGCGTTCTCCGGTGTACAGCCGACGATCGGCATCCGCCCGATCTGCCGGTCGGTAAAAAATTTCGCGTATTTCTCCCGCTCTTCCTCCGTCGCGGCGGGCGCGCGGTCATCGGCGATCCAGCGCGCGGCGTAGTGAATATCCGCCTCATAGGCCCAGCGATAATGGAACATCATCTTCGTTACCCATTCATCGGCCATATCCTCGATCAGATGGGCGAGGAAGGCATGAGCGGGGTGATCGGGAATGACCGAACGGTTCTCAGGGTGCCGGTCTTCGAGCATATAGATCAGCCGCGTGCTGTCGAGATGCAGGCTGCCATCCTCGGGCAGCTGCAGGACCGGCACCAGGACAGGCCTCAAGCCTTCCAGCAGGTGATCATTCTCTTCGGTGCGCAAAATCCAGTTATAGGGCAGCCGCCGGTAATGCATATGGGCGCGCATTTTCAGGGAATAAGGCGACGCATTGCCGCCGATAAGGGTATAACGATCCATGGCCGGGCTCCTGTTGTTGTTCCTTATTGATTGAGAGCGGAAAAACTCTAGGGCAACGCCCGCAGCCTGTCCAGCGCAAGACGCAACGGCGTGACCGGCGGAAAAGGTCAGCCGATAACGCTGTTGGCCCAGGCGATGATATCGGTCATCACCTCATCGCGGTTGATCTCGTTCAGCATCTCATGCCGCCCGCCGATATAGAATTTATGGGTGACCCGGGTGAAATTGTGCCGGTGATAGGCGGCGAGCAGGCGTTTTACGCCCTTGGTGTTCTCGCCCACCGGATCCTCGCTGCCGCTGAAGACGAAAATCGGCATCTGCCTGTTCATCTTCTTGAGTGCGGAGCCGCTGGCCACCTTCGGCAGGGCGTCCAGAAGCCCGCACCAGGTGGCGACCGAACAGTCAAAGCCGCACAGCGGATCGGCGACATATAAATCGACCTCCGCCTCGTCGCGCGAAAGCCAGTCGAATTCCGTCCGGTTAGGCGCGAACTGCTTGTTGAAGGTCTTGAAGGTCATGCCGGCGATCAGCGGGCTGTGCCCGGTCGCCCCGAACCGCAGCCTTTCAACGCGGATCAGAATTTGCGCGATCCGGCCCAGGGCGCCCGGCGGTCCGTTGGTCGCCGAAAGGGCCGCCCCCGCGATTGTCTCCCCATGCTGCGCCAGATACTGCTGCACCATGAAGGAGCCCATGGAATGGCCAAGCATCAGGATCGGCAGGCCCGGATGCTCCACCGCGATATTCCGGTTGAGCAGGAAGAGATCCTCCACCGACTTATTCCAGCCCCTCTCTCCCATATGGCCCGGCACCGCGCCATCGGGGATGGTTTGCCCGTGCCCGCGATGATCGCTGGCATAGACGATATAGCCGAATTCGTTCAGCATGTCGGCGACGCGGCCGTATCGCGCCGCATGTTCCGCCATGCCATGGGCGATCTGCACGATCCCCTTCGGCTTTTTCTCCCCCTGCCAGCGGTAGACATGGATCGGCACCCCGTCGGTGCCTGAATAGGTAAACTCCTCTCGCATACGCTTGACGCCCCCTGCAACGCTCCGCCCTCCGTCCCATTAAGCCATGAACGGCGCGCGCAGACAATATAGTTGTAAACGCCCTTTGACAGCGCCTCGGCAATGGCTCTACAAATATCCCATACGAATTATAAAAACCGAGGATATCGCCATGAACAGCCCAAGCTTTCTCCAGGGAAACTCCCTCGCCGCCCGCGATGCCAGAAGCATGATCCATGCCTATACCAACCTGTCCACCCACCTCACGGACGGGCCGCTGATCATCGAAAGCGGCAAGGGCGTCCATGTCTATGACGACGGCGGAAAGGAATATATAGAGGGTTTGGCGGGTCTCTGGTGCGCGTCCTTCGGCTTCGGCGAGGAGGAGTTGATCAACGCCGCCATCGAGCAGATGCGCAAGCTCCCCTTCTACCACACCTTCGCCAGCAAATCGACGGAGCCCAGCATCCGCCTCTCCGAGAAGCTGCTGGAGATTGCGCCGGTCGAGTTTTCGCGTGTTTTCTTCGCGAATTCGGGGTCGGAGGCGAACGATACGGTGGTGAAGCTCGTCTGGTACTACAATAACAGCCTCGGGCGGCCGGAGAAGAAGAAGATCATTTCGCGGCAGAAAGGCTATCACGGGGTCACGGTGGCCGCGGCGAGCCTGACGGGCCTGCCGCCGCTTCACAACGACTTCGACCTGCCGATTAAGAATATCCTGCATACCTCCTGCCCGCATTATTACCGCTATGGCAAGGACGGAGAGACGGAAGAGGAATTCGCAAGCCGGATGGCCGATGATCTGGAGAAGCTGATCCTGAAGGAGGGGCCGGACACGGTCGCCGCCTTTATCGCCGAGCCGATCATGGGCGCCGGCGGCGTCATCATTCCGCCCACCACCTATTTCGAGAAGATACAGGCGGTGCTGAAGAAATATGGCGTGCTGATGATCGCCGATGAAGTGATCTGCGGCTTTGGTCGGACCGGCCAGATGTGGGGATCGCAGACCTTTGGCATCCAGCCGGACATCCTCTCCTGCGCGAAGGCCCTCTCCAGCGCCTATCTGCCAATCTCGGCAGTAATGGTATCGCAGGATATATTCGATGGAATGGTTAAGCAGAGCGAGAAGCATGGCGCCTTCGCCCATGGCTTCACCTATTCCGGCCATCCGGTGCCGGCGGCCGTCGGCCTGCGGACGATGGAACTGATGGAGGAGCGCAATATCCTGGGTCACGTGCGCCATGTCGCCAAACGCTTCAACGAACGGTTCAACGCCCTCGCGGATCACCCGCTGGTCGGCGAAGTCCGCTCAATGGGGCTGATCGGCGCGATCGAGCTGGTGGCCGACAAGAAGACCAAGCGTCCCTTCGATCCGAAATACAAGGCGGGCCCGAAGACCGCGCAGGCCATGCAGGATGCCGGGGTTATCAGCCGCGCGGTCGCCGGTGACAATCTCGCGCTCTGCCCGCCGCTGATCATCACGGAGGCGGAAATCGACGAGATGTTCGACCGCTTTGGAAAGGGCCTCGACGACGTCGCCGCGATGGCGTTCCGGGAAAACTGGCGGGAGGACTAGTCTCTCCTCTCCCGCCACCACGAGAGGAGCGTTGATATGCACTATCTCGTTTATGTGAGCACGGCCCGCCATCTCATGAATGAGGCGGAACTGATGGCGATTTTGGAGACCAGCCGCGCCCGCAACACGGCCGACCATATCACCGGCATGCTGCTCTATAAGGATGGCAGCTTCATGCAGGTGCTGGAAGGACGCGCGGAAGTTATCGAAAAGACCTATGCCCGGATCGGCAAGGATCCCCGCCATGACGGGCTTATCCTGCTCCGCAAGGGACAAACGGAAAGGCGGAACTTTCCGGGCTGGTCGATGGGTTTTCGCGCGGTCAATGCGGAGGATCTTGCGGGCATTCCGGGCTTCGCGCAAATCAGGAACGGCCGCTTCACCGACCCGGCCATCATCGACAACCCGCATATCGCCATAACCGCACTCAAAACCTTTAACGCTTAACGGTCGAAGGCAAGCATTGTCCAATGAACACCCTGGGCGCGATTATCGGGCTGGATGGACTCCGTGTGCCGTTCCCGGATCAGGGTCAAGCCCGCCTTTGCGGCGAGATCTGCTGTTTCCGCGCCCGTGACTTCGAACATCCGCCGCCCCTCCGGCACCGGCCCGTGACGAAGCGAGAGCATGAGACGCGCGCCCGGCGCCATGAGGGATGCAAGCACCGGCATCGCTCTCATCCGTTCTGTCTTCTCCAGATGCATCCAGACGCCTGTCAGCAGGATATGATCGAACGCCCCTTCGCGCCCCTTGATTGTCGCAAGGTCCGGCAAGCCGTCGTCAATCCATTCGATATCATGGTCAGCATGGAGACGTATTCCCGCATTGCGAAGGGCGTCGGTCGGCTCCACCGCGGTCACCTGATGGCCCTCTGTCGCGAAGCAGGCGGCATCCCGCCCCGTTCCCGCGCCGATATCCAGCAAACGCAACGGCTTTTCCGGCATCAGATCGAGCATGGCGGCATGTAATTCGTCAAAATCCAGCGCCTCATAGCGCGGAATCAACCGCTCCGCCGTCTCCACATAGCCGGCTGTTCCGGGAAGGTTCATTCGCGCGCCCGTTCAGACAAAATCCGAGCTTGCGGCGGGGCCGAGTTGTCGCTTGATGGCATCGATATCGCCAAGCACCCAAAGCGCGGTGATCTGCCGGCCGTCCCCTTTGAAGAAAGCACCGCCCGACCAGACAACCCTCTTGCCGGTACCGGGGACGCCGTAGAACAGCCCGTCATGCGTTCCGGAAAAGGCCATCTTCGCGGCGGCACTGTCGCCGGCGTCCACAATCTCCTCGATATCACAGCGGAAATCAGGCAGGCCAACCCAGAGCTCATGCATATATTTGATGAACCCCTCCGGTCCCGTCCGCACCGGGCCGAGCGAGCCGCGAAAATCGAAGTCCTTATGCAGGATCTCGCGCGCGCAATCCTCATCCTTCGCATTCCAGGCCTCGTGATAAAACCGCTCGATCAGCCGCGAGAGATATTTCTCCGCTCCGCTCACCGCACCGTCCTACACATGCTGGCCGCCATTGATATGAACCTCCGCGCCGGTCACGTAGGAGGACGGGGCATCGCAAAGGAAATAGATGGTCGAGGCGACCTCCTCCGGTCGTCCAAGACGGCGGAGCGGAATATCCTTGATCATGTCTTCGGTGCCGGGCGACAGGATCGAGGTGTCGATCTCGCCGGGTGCAATGGCATTGACGCGGACCCCGAAGGGGCCGAAATCCGACGCCATTTCACGGGTGAGCGCGGAGAGCGCCGCCTTCGACGTGCCGTAGGCGGAGCCCGCGAAGGGATGGACATGCCCACCGGCGATCGAGGTGACATTAACGATGGCACCCTTGGCCGCCACCAGCTCGTCAAACAGCCCCTGCGCCAGCATCAGCGGCGCAAAAAGATTGACGTTATAGACATGCAGCCAGTCGGCATATCGGGAGTTGAGCGTATTGAACCGCGCGCCATCCGGCCCTTTCGGCGAAATCCCCGCATTGTTCACCAGCGCATGCAGGGCGCCGCCGGGCAGTTTCTCGCGGATACGCTCGATCGATTTCGGCAGGGCCTCGATATCCGCGAGGTCAATCTGCAGATGATCCTTCTCGCCCCCTTCCCAGGGGCAATATTCGGAAAAGGCCTGACGCGATACCGTCAGCACCCGCCAGCCCGCCGCGCTAAACCTCTTGACCGTGGCATGTCCGATTCCCCGGCTCGCCCCGGTCAGCAATAGAACCTTCTGTCTGTCCGCCATTCAACCGATCCCTGAGAATTGAGGCCTTATCGCCATCTTTCGCGCCCCATCATAGCTGCGCCCGGCCCGTGATGAAACAGTGATTCCGGCGTGACCGCGAAAAATCAGCCGGATCGGCATTTTGCGGCGGCCATTTCGACAACCGGTCGGCGTTCGATAATATCCGCGGCCATATAGGCGAGATAGAGAATTTCATCATTGGTGAGCCGATAGGTATCGATCAGGTCAAACAGATAGGCGATGCCGCTCAATTCACCGTCCAGGACCCGGTCATATCCGTCGATCACTTCCGCCATTATCGATGCCAATGTCTCGCCCTCATATGTTCCTATTATGTTCCATTTTCGGCCAGTATATATATTTTTTTAGGCATTTAAATATTAAATCAGTGTTCATGACTATATTTTTAGTTACGACATTGGAATATATGGGCTATGCTCCGACCCAACCTATCGATCGGACGATGCAGGGCGAATGACGGGCGACAACAGCATTTACAGGCGAATCAGGGAAACGCGGGAATATCTGGGGCTGTCGCAAAAGGCGATCTCCGAAAGGCTCGGCTGCAGTTATCAGGCCTGGCAGGGATATGAGGCGGGCAACAACCTCCCGGGCGGGCGTATCCTGCAAAGGCTTAATATGTTAGGCGTCAGCATCGACTGGCTGCTCTCCGGCGAAGGCGCGATGATCGAAGGCGGCGACGACAGCGGCACGCTCGTCAATATTCCGCATATCGAGGCGCGGCTGGCCGCCGGGCACGGGGCGCTCAACGACCGCCTGCAAATCCGTGGCTATGTGCCCTTCTCGCGGCCCTACCTGCAGCAGAAGCTTGGCCGCGGCACGGCCGACGGGCTGGCGGTTCTGGAAGTGAGCGGCGACAGCATGGAGCCGACGATCAGCGATGGCAGCCTGGTCATGGTCGACCAGATGGATCAGGACGTGTCCGGCTCTATCATGGCCTTCGTCTTCGAGGATTGCGCCTATATCAAGCGGCTGCAGAAGTTTTTCGGCGGCATCGATATCGTCAGCGATAACAAGGAATTCTACCCGCCGCACCAGATCCGCGATGCCGACCTCGATCAGCTGATCATCATTGGCCGCGTCCGCTGGATCGGCAAAACCCTCTAGCGCTGCCGTCCGCCGTCCGAATTATTCGCGGACCGCCGAATGGGCGGCTTCGAGTTCGTTGAGCTGCGCGGCAAGGTAACCGGAAGGTTTGCTGAACCGGGCGAGCAGAAGATAGACGACCGGCACGACGAACAGCGAGAGGATCGTCGAGAACATCATCCCGCCGATAATCACGATGCCGATGGCCTCCCGGCTTTCGGCGCCCGCCCCGGTCGCGATGGCAAGCGGCACCGCGCCAAGCGCGGTTGAAATCGTCGTCATCAGGATCGGGCGCAGACGGATGATCGCCGCTTCCTGTATGGCGGTCAGGATATCAGCACCCTCGTCGCGGAGCTGATTGGCAAACTCAACGATCAGAATGGCGTTTTTCGCCGTCAGCCCGATCAGCATGATCATCCCGATCTGGCTGTAGATATTGAGGGTGAGCCCGGTCAGCAGGATCGAGCCGAGCGCCCCCGTGATGGCGAGCGGAACCGTCGTCATGATGATGAACGGATGGATAAAGCTCTCGAACTGCGCGGCAAGCGCAAGGAACACCACCAGCAGCGCAGTGACGAAGGTGAAGATCAGCGCCTGGTTCGAATCCTTGAAGGACCGGCTCAGCCCGTCGTAGGAGATCGATGCCTCCTCGCCCGCTTCCTCCTTGATGATATCCTCAAGATAGCTGATGGCCTCTTCCAGCGTGTAATCCGGGCCGAGGGACGCGCTGATCTGCACCGTACGGAGCCGGTCGACGCGCTTGAGCTCGCCCGGTCCCGCCTGTTCGCTCAAAGTCACGAAGCCGGAAAGCGGAATGATCTGCCAGGATTCGTCGGACCGCACATAGACGTTCGAGAGGTCGTCGCGGCTGCTGCGGTCCTCCTTGCGCGCCTGGACGATGACCTCATACTGCTTGCCGCCCTGATCGTAGGTGGTGACATTGCGCGCGCCCATCAGGGTTTCCAGCGTCCGGCCGATGGTCTCGATGGTCACGCCCAGATTGGACGCCCGCGCCCGGTCGATTTCGACATGGATCTGCGGCTGCGTCTCCTCGAAATCCTTGTCGAGATTGAGAAGTTTCGGATTTTCCCGCGCCCGCTCGATAACCCGGTCGACCCATTCATTGATCACATCATAGGACGGACCACCAATATTGATCTGCACCGGCGCCGAGAAGCCGCGCTGACCGAGGCTGGCCGGATTGATGGCGAACGCCCGCACGCCGGGGATCGACAGCAACTTTGGAAAAATGCTGTTGACGATTTCCTGCTGCGACCGCTCCCGCTCCTCCCAGGGGACAAGCCGCGTGAACATGAAGGCCTCGTTCACCGGGCCGGGTTGGCGGAAGGTGCCGAGAAAGGCGAAGATGCGGGAGGCCTCCCCGCTTTCCTCAAGCGGCTTGAGGACGGCCTCGATCTTGTCGACATTGGCCCGGGTGTAGTCCATCGTCGCCCCTTCGGGCGCCTTGACCGGGATGAAGAAAATGCCGCGATCCTCCGTCGGCGCGAATTCCTTCGGGATGGCATCATAGAGATTATAGGCAATGGCCGACAATCCGACTGCCACCGCAACCACGATCAGCGGAATCTTGAGCGTCCATTTGAGGGCCTTGCCGTAACCGACGGCAAGCCCGGTAAAAATCCGCTCCGTCGATTTGTAGAACCAGCCCTCCTTGTTCGCCTCGACCAGCAGTTTCGAACAGAGCATCGGCGTCAGCGTGAGCGCAACGAAGCTGGAGAACATCACCGCCGCGGCAACGGCGACGCCGAATTCGCGGAACAGCCGACCGGTTGTCCCGTCCAGGAAGGAAATCGGGATGAACACCGCGATCAGCACGATGGTTGTCGCCACGACCGCAAATGCGACCTGTTTCGATCCGCGGCTGGCGGCGAGAAGCGGTGGTTCCCCCTCCTCGATCCGGCGGTGGATATTCTCGAGCACGACGATGGCGTCATCCACCACCAGCCCGATGGCCAGCACCAGCGCCAGCAGGGTCAGCACATTCACCGAATAATCGAGCGCCGCCAGCACCGTCAGGGTCGCAATGATCGAGACAGGGATGGCAACGGCGGGAATGAAGGTCGCGGCGATGGAGCGCAGGAAGAAGAAGATCACCAGAATGACCAGTACCATGGCGATACCGAGGGCGATAAACACCTCCTTGATCGACTGGCTGATGAAGACCGACTGGTCGTAGGAAACCTGGATATTGAGGCCGGAGGGAAGATTGCGCTCGAGCCGCTCAACGATTGCCTTGACGCCGTTGGCCACCTCCAGCACGTTCGCGCCCGACTGGCGGACAACGCCGAGACCGATGGCGGCCCGCCCGTTCACCCGGAGGTTCGTCCGGTCATTTTCCGCCGCGATTTCGACGTCCGCGACATCGCCAAGACGGACTCGCCCGTTGACGTCGTCATAGATAATGATCCGGCGGAATTCCTCCGGCGTCTTCAAATCCGACTGCGTCTTGATGCTGAATTCGCGCATGTTGGATTCGATCCGTCCCGACGGTATCTGCACATTCTGCTCGCGGATCGCATATTCGACATCGCTGATGGTAACACCGCGCGCCGCCATGGCGGAGGTATTGAGCCAGATTCGCATGGCATAGCGCCGGGCGCCGCCAATACGGATCTGTGCGACCCCGTCCACCGTTGAAAGCGGATCGACGAGATTGCGTTCGGCGTAGTCGGTCAATTCCAGCTGGCTCAGCCGGTTACTGGTGAGCGACAGCCAGAGGATCGGCCGGGCGTCGCTCTCGGTCTTCGATATTTGCGGCGTATCCGCCTCGACGGGAAGCTGGTTGACGATGCGCGAGATACGCGAGCGCACGTCGTTGGTCGCCGATTCAATATCGCGGCTGAGGCTGAACTCGACATTGACCGTCGAATATTCCTCCCGGCTGCTCGAGGAAATCCGCTCCACCCCGCTGATACCGGCAACGGCATCCTCGATCACCTGGGTGATCTGGCTTTCGATAATCTCCGCCGAGGCGCCGCGATAGCCCGTCTGGATCGACACATTCGGGCTGTCGATATCGGGATATTCCCGCACGCTCAGCGTCTGATAGGAGAACAGACCGAACAGCACCAGAACCGCCGAAAAGACGATGGCGAGAACGGGGCGCTTGATGGCAATGTCAGGAAGCCGCATCAGGAGGCCTCGGAGGTTTTGACCGCAGAGGTCGCGTCAACCGGCGCACCGTCCTTGACTTTCTGGAGCCCTTCGATGATCACTTGATCGCCTTCGTCCAGTCCCTCAATAACTTCGGCGAAGCCCCTGATCCGGCGGCCAATCTTGATCGGCGTACGCACGGCCTTGCCCTCCCGGACGGCGTAGACGAGCGGCCCGGAAATCGTCAGGACCACCGCTTCCTCGGCGACCAGCAGCGCATCTTCATCGACGCTGACCTCCAGTTCGACGGATAGGAACATTCCCGGCTTCAGCAGCCCTTCCCCGTTCGGAACCGATCCGCGCACCCGGACGGCGCGGGTCGTTTCATTGACCCGGGTAGCAACCGTATCGACCACGCCCTCGAATATCCGGTCCGGATAGGCGATATTCTTCGCGGAGAATTTCTGCCCCGACCCGACATCGGCGATAAAGGCTTCGGGCAAATCGAAATCGACCCGGATCGTATCCATATCGTCAAGCGTCGTGATGACAACGCCCGGCTGGACGAGCGAGCCGACGCTCACCTCCCGAAATCCCAGCACGCCCGAAAACGGCGCAACGATCCGGTAATCGCTGATCCGTGCTTTATCGGCGGACACGGCCGCCTCCGCTGCCTGCAATTCGGAGAGCAGCAAATCAACCTGCGCCTTCGGGACGTTGCGCGTCTCATAGAGCTTGATCGCCCGGTCATAGAGCTTCTGGGCGTTGTCGCGCGCCGCCTCCGATTCGGTCAGGTTGGCGCGCAGCTCCGTATCGTCGAGCTGAACCAGCAGCTTGCCGACCTTCACCCTCTGCCCCTCGTTGAAATCGAGCGTGCTGATCTTGCCCGTCACTTTCGAGGTGATGTTGACGGATTCGTTAGCCCGCGCCGTGCCGACGGCGGTAATGGTCCGCGGCAGCGGCCTTTTGACAACCGCAGATACTATGACGCTTTGCGGCGGCCGGTCGCGCTTGACCGCAGCCGGCGCGTCGCCATTGCCACCGATAAAGGGAAGCCGGTCCTGATAGTGCCAGGCGCCATAGCCCAGCGCCCCGACCACCAGAATGATGATGAATTGTGCTGTTTTGTTCATTCAGTTATTATTTCGCTCCGCCCGTATCCTAACAGAATTGTGTGTGAATTGCTTGAAAAGCAACAAAAAAGTCTGCACATACTAAAAATTGATTAAACGATAAAACCGGGATCGTCAGCCTATGACAACCTATCTTTTCAGTCATCGCGATTGCCTTTTTCACGATACGGGTGCGGGGCATCCGGAACGGGCCGACCGGGTCCGCGCGGTTCTGCATCAGCTGGATGCGGATAATTTCCCCGACCTGGTCCGTAAAGAGGCCCCGCTCGGCACGCGCGAGCATCTGGCGCTTGCCCATACGGAGGCCCATATCAACGGCGTCGCCGCCCGTGCGCCCGCGGCCGGGATCATCAATCTCGATCCGGACACCACCATGTCGCCGGGATCGCAGATGGCGGCGCTGCGCGCCGTTGGCGCCGTGGTCGCCGCCGTTGATGTCGTCATGACGGAGCCCGCCGCGAATGCCTTCTGCGCCATCCGCCCGCCCGGCCATCATGCGGAGGCCGACCGCGCCATGGGCTTTTGCCTGTATAACAATATCGCCATCGGGGCCTATCACGCGCGCAAACAATATGGCCTTGAGCGGATCGCCGTCGTCGATTTTGACGTGCATCACGGCAACGGGACCCAGGCGATTTTCTGGACCGATCCCGGCATGTTCTATGCCTCCAGCCATCAGGCGCCCTTCTATCCGGGCACCGGGGAGGTAACGGAAACAGGCGTTGGCAATATCGTCAATGTCCCGCTTGCCGCCGGCGCCGGGCCGAAGGAATTCCGCGAAGCCTATGACGAGGTGATCCTGCCGGCGCTTTCGGCCTTCCGCCCGGAGCTTCTTCTGATATCGGCGGGCTTCGACGCGCATGCCAAGGACCCGCTGGCCAATCTCAGCCTGACCGGCAGCGATTATGCCTGGATCACGCGAAAACTTGTGCAAATCGCCGATACCCATGCGAAAGGCCGCATCGTCTCGGCGCTGGAGGGAGGCTACGATCTTGAAGGCCTTGCAGACGGCGTCGATGCCCATGTGAAAGCATTGCTCCGCGCCTAGGAGAAGGGTATAAGATGGCAAAGGAGTAAACATGTCTGATCCGAATAGCCAAAAAATCCCGGACGATATCGCCAAGATGAGCTTCGAAGAGGCTCTGAAAGAATTGGAACAGATTGTCGAAAAGCTTGATTCCGGCCAGGTCGACCTCGACCAGTCGATCGAAATCTATACCCGCGGATCGCATCTCAAACAGCATTGCGACGCCAAGCTGAGGAACGCGCAGGAGCGGGTCGACAAGATTGTCGGCCGGAATGGCGCCCTGTCCACCGAGCCGGCCGACATCGAATAATCATGCGCAGTGCGGATTTGAGACATTTACATGGAAGATGATTTCAGTAAGGCCCTCCGTCAGACAGCGGAATTGATGGACAGGGAACTGCGCGAATTTCTGCCACTCAACGAGGGGCTGGAAAGACAGCTTTACGAAGCGATGCGCTATTCGGTGCTGTCGGGCGGCAAGCGCCTGCGGGCGCTTCTCGTGATCCAGGCCGCCGACCTTTTCTCGGTTCCGCGCCTGCATTCGACGCGGGTCGCCTCGGCGATCGAGATGGTCCATAGCTATTCTCTCATCCATGATGACCTGCCCTGCATGGATGATGACGATCTGCGGCGCGGCCTGCCGACGGTGCATCGGAAATTCGACGAGGCGACGGCGGTGCTTGCCGGGGATGCGCTGCAGTCCCTCGCCTTCGAGATAATCGCCAACGCGAAGACCCATTCTTCCGCCGAAGTGCGCATCAAGCTTGCGGGCAGTCTCGCCCAAGCGATCGGCGCGCGCGGCATGGTCGGCGGCCAGACCATGGACATGTATGCGGGCGATGACGATATCGACATCGTGACCATCACCCGCCTGCAGCAAATGAAGACGGGCGCGCTGATTACCTTCGCCTGCGAGGCGGGGGCAATCCTTGGCCATGCATCGCCGCCACAGCAGCAGGCGCTTAAGGCCTACGCCCATGATTTAGGGCTGGCCTTTCAGATTGCAGATGACATACTGGATGCCGAAGGCAGCCCTGAGGAAATGGGCAAGGCGACCGGAAAGGACGCGGCCGCGGGCAAGGCGACATTCGTATCGCTGATGGGGCTTGAGGAAGCGCGCATCCACGCGGCCATGCTGGTCGATCAGGCGATCAAGCATCTGGAGATTTTCGGGCCGAAGGCCGACTTGTTAAGACATGCGGCGCGCTTCGCGATTGAGCGCCGCAACTGAGGATGGGTAAGTAAAGTGACCAAGAGACCGGAAACCCCGTTGCTGGACACCGTCAAATATCCACGGGATATGCGGGATTTGACGCTGCCGCAGTTGAAGCAGCTGGCGGACGAACTCCGCCAGGAAATGATCAGCGCGGTTTCGGTGACCGGCGGGCATCTCGGCGCGGGCCTTGGCGTGGTCGAGCTGACGGTCGCGCTTCATCATGTCTTCAACACGCCGACGGACCGGCTGATCTGGGATGTCGGCCATCAATGCTATCCGCACAAGATCCTGACCGGGCGGCGCGACCGCATCCGCACCCTGCGTCAGCCGGGCGGCCTGTCGGGTTTTACCAAGCGGGCCGAAAGCGATTATGACCCCTTTGGCGCGGCCCATTCCTCAACCTCGATTTCCGCTGGGCTCGGCATGGCGGTCGGGCGTGATTTGCAGGGACGACATAACAATGTGATCTCGGTGATTGGCGACGGGGCCCTGAGCGCCGGCATGGCCTATGAGGCGATGAACAATGCCGGCGCCATGGATGCGCGGCAGATCGTCATCCTCAATGATAATGACATGTCCATCGCCCCGCCGGTCGGCGCGATGAGCGCCTATCTCTCCCGCCTGCTCTCGGGCAAGCCCTACCGGAGCCTGCGCGAGCTGGCGAAACAGGTGGCCTCCCTCCTCCCCGATCCGCTGGAACGCACGGCGCGCCGGGCCGAGGAATTCGCCCGCGGCATGATGACCGGCGGCACCCTGTTCGAGGAGATGGGGTTTTATTATGTCGGGCCGATCGATGGGCATAATCTGGAACATCTGATCCCGGTCCTCAAAAACGCACGGGAATCGAAATACGGGCCGATCCTGATCCATTGCGTCACGCAAAAGGGCAAGGGCTATCCGCCCGCCGAGGCCGCGCCGGACAAATACCACGGTGTTTCGAAGTTCGACGTGATCACCGGCGCCCAGGCGAAGGCGACGCCGAACGCCCCGACCTATACCAAGGTTTTCGCGCAAAGCCTGATCGAGCAGGCGAAGGCGGACGACAAGATCGTCGCCATCACCGCCGCCATGCCGGACGGGACCGGCCTCGACCTGTTCGAAAAGGAATTTCCGGACCGCACCTTCGATGTCGGCATCGCCGAGCAGCATGCGGTGACTTTCGCCGCCGGCATGGCGACGGAAGGGCTGAAGCCGTTCGTTGCGATCTACTCGACCTTCCTGCAGCGCGCCTATGACCAGGTGGTCCATGACGTCGCGATCCAGAATCTGCCAGTGCGGTTCGCCATGGACCGGGCCGGGCTTGTCGGTGCCGACGGCGCGACCCATGCGGGCTCCTTCGATATCACCTATATGGCGACGCTTCCCAACATGATGGTCATGGCCCCGGCGGACGAGGCGGAGCTGAAGCATATGGTGGCGACCGCCGCCGCCTATAACGACGGGCCCTGCGCCTTTCGCTATCCGCGCGGCGAAGGCGTCGGCATCGAGATGCCGGAAAAAGGCGAAATCCTCGACATTGGCAAGGGCCGGATGATCAAGGAGGGCGACAAGGTTGCCATCCTGTCCTTCGGCACGCGCCTGAAGGAAGCCCTGCTCGCGGCGGAGGAACTGGAGGCCAAGGGGATCTCCACCACCGTTGCCGACGCGCGCTTCTGCAAGCCCCTCGATGAAGAGATGATCAGAAATCTCGCGGCCCGCCATGAGGTGCTGATTACCGTCGAGGAAGGCGCCGTTGGCGGCTTCGGCAGCCATGTGATGCAATTCCTCGCCATGAATGGCCTGCTGGACGAAGGGCTGAAGGTTCGGCCGCTCTGCATGAAAGATATCTTTATCGATCAGCAGAAAATTGAGGATATGTATGAAGAGGCCGGGGTCAATCACGGACAGATTGTCGAGGCGGCCCTCACCGCCCTCCACTCCGGCAAGGCAAAACAGCGGAATATCTCCGCCATCTAGGCATTTGACATGACAGAGTCCCCGCATCGGCTTGATCTCGCGCTCGTCGCCCGTGATCTTGTGAAGAGCCGCGCAAAAGCGCAGAGCCTGATTGCGGACGGTCGGGTTTACGTCGATGGCGGCGTCACGACCAAGGCGAACCGCAAGGTCACGGCGGAGATGGAGATCACCGTCGATCAGCCGGAGACGGACTGGGTCGGGCGCGGGGCTCAGAAACTCCTCGCCGCCCTCGATCATTTCCGGATCGGCGCGGAGGGCAAGATCGCGGCCGATATTGGCGCTTCGACCGGTGGCTTCACTCAGGTCCTGCTGGAGAGAGGCGCAAAACGCGTCTATGCGGTCGATGTCGGCCATGGCCAGCTTGACCCGCTGATCGCAGAGGATGCCCGCGTGATCAATCTTGAAAAAACCAACGCCCGCGACCTCACCCGCGATCACATCCCCGATCCGCTCGATCTCATCGTCGCCGATGTCAGTTTTATCTCGCTTGCAAAGGCGCTGCCCGCGGCGCTCGCCCTCGCGGCCCCTGGCGCGCATCTGATCGCCCTCGTCAAACCACAGTTCGAAGTCGGCAAGGGCAATGTCGGCAAGGGCGGCATCGTCCGCGATGAGGCGCTTGCCCGCCGCGTGCCGGTGGATCTGGAAAGCTGGATCAATGCCTGCCCCGGCTGGACGTCGCTCGGCACGATCGAGAGCCCGATCCTCGGCAGCGACGGTAATCTTGAATTCCTGATTGGAGCCCACCATGACCGTTGACCTCACCATCGATCATATCGGCGCGAGCGGCGACGGCGTCGCCGTTCAGGGCGGCGAGACCTGGTACGTCCCCTTCACCGCGCCCGGCGATCGCGTGACCGCAACGGCGGTGGAGGCGCGCGGCAACGGCACGCTTGGGGAGCTCGGCGATCTTCTTGAGGCGGGAGCGGATCGCACCGCCCCCCTCTGCCGTCATTTCGGCACCTGCGGCGGCTGCGCGTTGCAGCATCTGACCCCGGCCTTCACGGCGGAATGGAAACGCCGGCGGATCATTGATTGCCTTGCACGCGCCGGGATCGAGGACGCCGATGTGCGGCCCACAATGACCAGCCCCTTGGCGAGCCGCCGCCGCGTCGAGTTTATCGCCGCGAAACGCAAGAAAGGGGTGATGATCGGCTATCACCTGCGCAAGAGCCACCAGATATTCGATGTCGGTGATTGCCCGCTGATCGCGCCGGAACTGCTAGCGCTCGTCAAACCACTCAGGGCGGCGCTGCCCGCCCTGCTGCCCCGCAACAGCGAGGCGAAGATTACGGCAACCGCGACGGAGACCGGCATAGATCTGATGATCACCGCCAAAATCGATCTCGGTCTGGAGATGCGCGAGGCGCTTGCCGGGTTCGCAGGCACCCATAATCTCGCCCGCCTCGCCTGGCGGCAGACGGACCGCAGCCTGCCCGAGGTGATCGCGACGATCCGCAGCCCCGACATTCATCTTGGCGACATTACCGTGGCGCTTTCCCCCGGCGGCTTTCTGCAGGCGACGGAAGCCGGGGAACAGGTATTGATTGCGGCGGCGATGGCGGGCCTTGACGGCGCGCGCCAGATTGCCGATCTCTTTGCCGGGGCGGGCACCTTCTCCCTCCCCCTCGCCGGGGCCGCCCGCGTCCATGCGGTGGAGGGGGATGCGGAACTGACGGCCTCCCTACAGGCCGCCGCCAACCGGGCCATCCTTCCCGTCACCTCGGAGACCCGTGATCTGTTCCAGCGGCCGCTGATCGCCGATGAGCTCAATGCCTATGACGGGTTGCTGTTCGATCCGCCGCGCGCCGGCGCCAAGGTGCAGGCCGAGGAAATCGCAAAGAGCGACATCCCCAAAGTCATGGCGATTTCCTGCAATCCGATCACATTCGCGCGGGATGTCAAAACGCTGATCGATGGCGGATACAGCCTCGGCCCGGTGCAGCCGGTCGACCAGTTCCTCTTTTCACCGCATGTCGAGATGGCGGCGTTGCTGACGCGGACCTAGGGGTCTGGCCCAAGGCTTATTTTGGCAGGGAAAAGGGCTTGGCGGGGGCGGTCTGGACCGCGCCGAAAATCGGTCCGCTGACATAATCGACCTGCATCTTGAAGGCGGCACGCGCCAGCGCATCGTTATCGACGGAGCGCCAGATGCATTTCAATCCGTTCTTCTTCGCCCGCTCGAACAATCCCTCGATCTCCGAAATCTGCAGGCTCTCATGCCCGGAGAGCGTGACGGCAAGAATGGGCAAATCGCGAATGGCGCCGAATTCGTTCCAGCTGGGCCCGACCTCGAAGGTGAAACCCAGCACGAGTTGGCGCAGGGAGGTGAAAATCTGGCGATAGCGGCTGTTCGGCACGCCCGGCGCGATATCCTGCACATTGAGGAGGACATGGCGTTCCGTATATTTGGGCAGCGCCGCAAGAAGGCGGGCGTATTTGCTCCGGAAGTAACTGTTGGCCAGCGTCTCGAAATGAACGGAGAGGAAAATCACCGGCTTGTTGCCCTGGGCGCCAAGCTTTTCGATGAAACTCCCGGCCTCCCGCAGAATCACGCAATCCATCTCGGCGCGCAGGCGGGGCGAGCCGTTGAAAAGCGGGTCATCGGAGGCCACGTCTTCCTGCTTGCCTTCGGCTTCCTTGATGCTCACCGCCTCATACATGCCGATAAATCCCTTGCGGCGATTTATCAGCGGACGAAAGCGAACGGAGAGTTCCATCTCGCGTTCCTGGAAGTCGCGCTCCTCCCGCGTCTGCGCCTTGACGATCGCCTCGCGGAAGCATTTGACCAGTCCTTCGAGGGAGCGAATCTTGTCGAGGCCTTCGAAATCCTCGATTTTGAGCATCGCCGCCTCAACGGAGATCAACTCGCCGCCCGGAAGTTCGCCGAACAGCTTGTTCACCAGGTCCTGCGCGATCGCCTTGGAGCGTTCCAGCGCCTGCTTGCGCGTCGCATCGGCGAACAGCAGCGCAAAATGCCCCTCATCGAGCGGAACGAAGATATCATGGCGATCCAGCTTGCGGCTGATGAAGGCCTCGGCGATTTCCATGACATTTCTTTTGATGTTGCCCCATTGCTCGGCATAGCGCGCTTTCACCTCGTCCAGACCGATGATCTGGATACTGCCGGTGATAAGGTTTTCAAGGGCTTCGTGGTAGGTCTTGCCAAAGGGTCTTAGGAAACTCGTGGCCTCGCCGATTTCGTAATGCTTCACCTCACCCGACGCAGGATACGGCTTTTTCTCGTCCGTTGCTCTGCCCTGGTTAAAGTAGTCGGGATTGATTTCCGACGGATGACCCATCCGGTTCCGCATCGTCACCTTGTCTTTAACTGCACACATCAAATTCCGTAAGTCCATAGGGCGGACCCTAGAGGCGAATTTTGTCAGAATAGAGTGTAGAAAAGGTTAATTCGATGACGGCGACAGCGCGGAAAATCATAAGTTGCGATGCGCATTGCAGAAGGTTATCTTGCCGTTGGAACCCCGTCAAACCCACAGAAATGAAGGCAAAATGGCTGAAACCCCGCATTTTCTCGATACCACGGGCCTGAGCTGCCCGCTGCCGGTCCTGAAGGCGAAAAAAGCGATGAAGTCGCTAAAGGAGGGGGAGCGGCTCAAGGTTCATGCGACGGACCCGGCCTCGATCATCGATTTCCGCCATTTCTGCGATGTCAGCGGCTATCTCCTTGAAAAACACAGCGAAACCGCCGGTCTCTTCGAATATATCATCCTCAAGACGCCGAAAACCCAGACTCAAGACCCTAATCAGGCGTTGCCGTAGCCGTCCCCCCCGTTGGAGAGGGCATAGCCGTCCTTGTATCCCTCCGGCGGAATGAATGGATCGGGCTCCGCCGCGCCGATGCCGCGATAGATCGACATGGAGGGGAAGGCAAATCCGGTGCCCGCCTGTTCGACGATCGCCTTGATGGCATAGGCGAAATCCTGCTTGATATCGAGCCATTCACCCCATTTCGTCGTTTTGGTGAAGCAATAGATCATGATATCGATGCTGCTGTTGTTGAAGCTGTCGGTAACGACGAACATCAGCGCCTCGTCCGGCTGGGCGAAATCCTTGTTGCCGAGCAGATAGGCGCGGATTTTGTCCGTGATTTGCTGAAGCTGTGCCACCGTCGTCGAATATTCAACGCCGATTTTCCAGTAGATGCGCCGATGCGTCATCTCGGTGAAATTGGTCACCGCCCGGTCAGCGAAGGTCGCGTTCGGCACGATGGTGATCGCCTTGTCAAATCGGCGGATCGTGGTGGAGCGAAAGCCGATATTCTCGACCGTCCCCTCGACAACCCCGTCGACCAGCACCCAGTCACCGGCCTTGAAGCGTTTCTCGGCAAGGATCAGGAAGCCGCTGATCAGGTTCTTGAACAGGTCCTGCGCACCCAGCGCCACGGCGACGCCGACGATGCCGAAACCGGCGATGATCGGCCCGACCTGGATGCCCCAGAGCTGCAGGATCGTCGCCGCGCCGAGGCCGACGATGATCCCCTTCATGATCTTGACGAGGAAGCCGACCATCTCGGCCGAGAACAGCTCCTCCAGCTTGCCCAGAAGGAAGGTCAGCGGATTGACCGAGCAATAGAGAGCCCAGAAAATATTGAAGACGATGAGGGAGCGGACGATCTTGCCGGCGGCCGCGGAAAATTCCGGATCATCGCCGAATTCCGGGACTTCCAGCGCGAAATAGACGCCGATCACCACGGGAATGAATCGGATCGGTCCTTTCAGCGCCAGCACCAGTTCGTCGTCGACCTTGCTGTCGGAGCGCTGCGCGTAGGCGATGATGCGGTTGATGGCAAAGCGGGTGAAGATACCGCGGACCATCAGTGCAAGCGCGATGATCCCGAGCGCGATGATCAGCGAGCTGAAATCAATTCCCGCATAGCCCTCCTGCCAGACGTCTTTGACGATCTCCCATAAATCCTGGATACCCTGCACTTTGGTCCCGCTCCGTCGATTCCGTTGAATTGCCTCCGCCCTGAATAGCGGCTGGCGGCCGCGAAATCAAACCTGCGGTAAAAAATTTCGGAAAAAACCGCTATTTTCAGGCAATTACCTTTAAGAGATGATCAATGTCATGCTCGCTCGTGTTCCAGGAGGTGACAAGCCGGACATTCCCTTCCCTGTCCTGCCCGCTCCGGTAATAGAGGATGTTGGACACCGCGAGGCATTCCAGCGCAACCTCCGGCAACCTCGCGAAGATCATATTGGCCTCAACCGGATAGAGAAGTTTCGCGCCCGGGGTATTGGCGATACCGGCGGCGAGCCGCGCAGCTTGCCGATTGGCATTCGCGGCGAGGCTCCGCCAGAGATTGTCGGTAAGATAGGCATCGAGCTGGGCGGAGAGATAGCGCATCTTGGAGAAGAGATGCGCGCCGCGCTTGCGGCGGAACTCGAATTCCCGCGCCCGCTCCATATTGAAGAAGACCACCGCTTCCGCGCCCATCGCGCCGTTTTTCGTTGCCCCGAAAGACAGCACATCGACCCCTGCCCGCCAGGTGATATCGGCGGGCGCGCAGCCGAGAAATTCGAGCGCATTGGCGAAACGCGCGCCGTCCATATGCAGGCCGAGGCCGTGTTTCTGGGCGACGAGCCCGATTTCGGCAATCTCGTCGGGGCGGTAGACTGTGCCGCATTCGCCCGCCTGCGTAATCGAGATCGCCGCAGGCTGCACATGATGCACATAGCCCGCCCCCGCCAATGCGATAACCCGCTCGAGCTCCGTCGCCGCGAGCTTGCCGCCGTCACCGTCGAGCGGGACAAGCTTCGCGCCATTGGTATAGAATTCCGGCGCGCCGCATTCATCCTGCTCGATATGCGCCAGACGATGGCAGTAGATCGCGCCGAAGGGCGGGACCATGACGCTGAGGCTGAGCGCATTCGCCGCCGTTCCCGTGGCGACAGGAAAGGCCCGCAGATCGCATTCGAATATGTCCTTCAGCTTGTCCTCGACCCCCTTGGTGAGCGGATCGTTGCCATAGCTCGGCATCGCGCCACCATTCGCCTTCTGGATCGCGGAAAGGATTTTCGGCGCCACGGGCGCCGCGTTATCGCTTGCAAAATTCACAAGATTTCCGGTCTTCACCATGGCGGCAGCCCCCTCCCTTCACCGTCCGTTTCATCGCGGAACGGTCTATTTCTTATTGTATGCCATCTTTTTCAAGATTGAAGCTGCCAAGAACCCGGCCGTCATTCAGGCTGACCACCAGAATGAGCCGCGCCGCACCTTCGGTCCCGAGGGTGACGAACAGCCGCTCCTGCGACGGGGTCAGGGCCAGCACATCCATATCGTCCGGGATCGGCAGGCGGATATCGCCGAACACCGCAAGCGGCGCGCCCCGGGACGCCGGGAGGGCGGCTTCGTCCTCCATCGGCGGTGTTTCGGTTTCCGTTGCTGTCAGGCGGGCAAATATGGTAACCGCTATGATGCCGGCAAACAGGACGATCAGGAAGCCGAGAATCCCGACAACCCATTTCAACAAGGTGAGATTTGGACCGGGATCCTGATCCGATTGGTCTGACATGACGGCACCCTACACGTATTCAAGGTAATCTGGTTCATTTGTATGCCATCCAATGAGGGTCAACATCAAGTTGAAGTTTCAACCGCCGATGAGGGTACGCGGCTCGACCGCCTGCTGGCCGGCGCCCTTTCCGACATTTCGCGAAGCCGGATCAAGCCGCTGATCAAGGAGGGGATGGTCGAACTCGATGCGGTGCAGGTGACCGATCCGTCCCGCAAGGTGCGGGCGGGCGATATATACAGGGTGACGGTGCCGGAGGCCGTTCCGGGCGAACCGGAGCCTGAAAATATCCCCCTTGATATCGTTTTTGAGGATGAGCATCTGATCGTCATCAACAAGCCAGCGGGCATGGTGGTGCATCCGGCGGCCGGCAACTGGTCCGGCACCCTGGTCAATGCATTGCTGGCGCACTGCGGCGACAGCCTGTCCGGCATCGGCGGCGTCAAGCGCCCGGGCATCGTTCATCGCATCGACAAGGAGACCAGCGGCCTGATGGTGGTCGCAAAGAACGACGCCGCGCATCAGGGCCTCGCCGATCTTTTCGCTGCCCATGATATCGACCGCCGCTACAAGGCCGTCGTATGGGGCCGCGTCTATCCGCCGAGCGGCGAGATCGAGGGAAATATCGGGCGCGATCCGCATAACCGCAAGCGCATGGCGATGGTGACAAAAGGCGGGAAAAGCGCCCTCACCCACTATCGCCTGGAGGAGAATTTCAGCGATATCGCAGGGCTTGTCTCTTGCGAGCTCGAGACCGGCCGTACGCATCAGATTCGGGTCCATATGACCCATATCGGCCACTCACTTGTCGGCGATCCACTCTACAGCCGTCCCAGGCGCAGCCGCATCAGCGCGCTGCCCGAAGACAGGCAGAAAATCATCATGAATTTCAGTCGGCAGGCCCTCCATGCCGAAACCCTCGGTTTTGTGCATCCCGTCACAGACAAACGCTTGAAATTTGAGGTAGATTTACCATCTGACTTGAGGGAACTGATCAAGGCATTCCGGGGATAACGCCCAAAAAACACAGAAATGCCACGGTTTCCCTGTAGACAGGAATAATCCGGGCCCGTTTTTTGGGCGTATAAGACGACAAAAACCGGGTGCCACTAGATAGAGAGGGTCCTGACCATGAGTACGCAATCTTTACCCGTCCTGACGCCGGAAGGCGGCCTGTCCCGCTACCTGCAGGAAATTCGCAAATTCCCCATGCTGCCAGCGGATGAGGAATATATGCTGGCGAAAGCCTGGAAGGATCACGGCGATACCGAGGCCGCGCATAAAATGGTGACGAGCCATCTCCGGCTGGTCGCAAAAATCGCCATGGGCTATCGCGGCTATGGCCTGCCGATCGCCGAGCTGATCTCGGAAGGCAACGTCGGCATGATGCAGGCCGTGAAAAGGTTCGAGCCCGAGAAAGGCTTCCGCCTCTCCACCTATGCCATGTGGTGGATCCGCGCGGCCATTCAGGAATATATCCTGCGCACCTGGTCGCTCGTAAAGATGGGCACGACCGCCGCGCAGAAGAAGCTGTTCTTCAACCTTCGCAAGATCAAGGGCCAGATCGAGGCCATTGACGAAGGCGATATGACGTCGGAGCAGGTGAAAACCATCTCGAAGAAGCTCGGCGTGACCGAGGATGAGGTGATCAGCATGAACCGCCGCCTGACGGCGCCGGATCACAGCTTGAACGCCCCGATGCGCGCCGAAAGCGAAGGCGAATGGATGGACTGGCTCGAGGATGAAACCCCGAACCAGGAGACCGTCTATGCCGAAAATGAGGAGCTGAAAAGCCGCCGCGCCATGCTGGAGAAGGCAATGGACGTGCTCAATGAGCGGGAGCGGCATATCCTCACGGAGCGTCGCCTGCGCGACGAGCCCCTGACGCTTGAGGAACTCAGCCAGCATTACAACATCAGCCGCGAACGCGTCCGGCAGATCGAGGTGCGGGCCTTCGAGAAGCTGCAGCGGGCGATGAAATCCAAGGTAATGGAAGAACGGCTGAACTGACGCCGCCTCCGCCAAACAACCGAAAAGGCGCCGGGACTATCCGCGGCGCCTTTTTTGTCTCTAACGGGAGAAGCCGCCGACCGACGGCATTTGAACCGCACCCATCCGTGACAGTCCTTTCATCACCTTTTCCGACGGGTCCCCATAGACAGTCATTTTTCTGGGCGTTAGCACGTCCATAAAGCGAGCCGCAAATTTGCTGCCGAAATTACCCATATGGATCAGCGCCGCGTCGGAATTTTCGAACCGCTCCAGAATATGGCAGGTTTTCTTGTCCTCGCTCACCGACCATTCATAGTTGAGCGCGCCCGGCTCGTCCGCCTTCGTCGCGGCGATCATCTCCCCCATCAGCGCTTCGAATTTGTCATACGCCCCGTCCCTGATCTCCAAATCGAAGATCCAGTAAACATGTCCCGTCATTTTTAGCTTTCCTTGTTGCGGTTTTTGTATCGCGGAACTATGCCCAAAGGAGCGCATTATTTCCAGTCCTTCAACATGACGCCGGGAATGAGATTATTGCGGCGCTTTCGGGATGTCTCTCATGTCGGCGACGAACTGCCCGCCCCATTCCTCGATCAGCTTGGCACGCCGCTTCTGCAATTTCGCGATATTCGCCTTGGCCTGCAGCTCATAGGCGGAGAAAACGACGACCGGCACGGCCCAGGTGAGGAAAACCGCCAGCCCCGCCCCGCCGAACATGGCAAGCCACATATAGACGTCGGAGAGAATCTTCAGGGCCTCGCTAAAGGTCTGCCCCCGCTCCCACAGGATGCCGACAACCGGGATCACACCCGCAAGATTGAAGGAGATCATCGTCGCGATCCCGCCTGTCCGTTCGGTATTCAGCAAAATCGCCACAAGGCTCGGGATCATTCCGGCAAAGATAACGATCATGGTCGGCGGAATGAAAACGATCCCAAGCCCGGAAAGTATCAACAGCCAGAAGATCGCGATATTCTGGCCGACCTTGCTTTCCGTCTTTGCTGCCGCTTTTTTCGTATCCTTTGCCATATTCCTATCCCATGAAGTAAAGCGCGGACAGCACCATGCTGGTAATCAGCGACGTCACCGAAAGAACCGAGGTGATCCAGGCCCCGTAGTGATTGGCGGCGGCGCGGCGATGTTCGGTTCCGTTGGCGAGAAAGGCGGCCATCTGGTCCGCTTGCGTGGCGGTCGCGAGCGCATTCTCATATTCGCGCGAATCCGCGGCGATCTGCCGTTCGATATCCGTCGCCGTGAGGATCGTTTCAAGATTGCCGCTTTTCTTCGCTTCCTTGAAGCGCTGGCTGATCACTTCCCGGCGCAGGCGGGAGCGGATCTTGGCGAATACCGGCTTCAGCATTTCCTCGGCCCAGGCGGCGAAACCCGGAAGCGGGGCCGGATGAGCGACAGCCTGGAGTTTGGCAAAGAGTTTGAGCTGCACAAGTGTATGCGGCACGCTGCCCGGCGCATGATAGGATAATGTTTTCAGATATTTGTCGAGCCCCTTCGACTTGCTGGCGATGAAGGCAGCCGCGTGACGGTCGAAGGGATTGCCCTGCCCGTTGGCGGAAACAAGCTTCTTCTCGGCGATCGTAAGGAAATCGGGGACGTTCTTCACATGGGAGCCAAGCACCAGAGGGCTTAGGCAGGGCGTGACCGGGTTCAACTCATAAAGGCACCGTTCCAGCCCGTAGCCGAGGTCGCGGCTCCGTTTCATATAGTCAAAACAGTTGGAAATGGCGCTTTCGGACATCCATTCCGCGCGTTTTTCCTTGTTTTCGCGTATCTCCGAGACGGCCATGGTCAGCAGCAGCCCGCTCTCGAACAGCTCGGCGATCGACTTCTTCATTTCCGTATCGTCGAGCTGATAGGCCTGCAGCATCAGGTTGCCGATGGCGCCCCGGGTGAAAGAAACATTGCGGTACCACAAAGGACCGTCAGGGTCGAGAAGGCGCGTCGCCTGCGTCACCGCCGTCGTCCCGTTGCGTTTCTGTCCGCGCGGCGCGCCCGCCGAGCTGCTCTGGATATGAGATATCTCCTTCGAGGCGTCCTCGTCGCGGAGCGAGTTCCGCACCCATTTCTCCAGCCGGCCGCTTTGCAGAAGTTCCACCGCCGACTTCGGCCGTTTCGTCATCTCATGGGCAAGCAGGCGCGGCGAGTTATACTCCTCCCCGTCAAACAGGATTTTGGAAAAGGCACGCCGGTCCCCGCGCCCGCGCCTCGGCGATTCCTTGATGGCATCCCGCCAGTTGATGAGCGTTTCAACATTCCAGCGCCGTTTTGGGTCATCATGAAGCAGGCCTGCCAGAACATCGCTGATGCGCGAGGACAGGTCCAAATCCTCGGCGAGAAGCGCGAATGTTCCCTGCCCGAGTTTGCCGCGATAAATCTCGTCCGCGCTCATATCCGCGCCCGGCAGCCGGCCGGTCAGAAGATGCAGCATCAGGATGCCGACGGCATAGATATCGTCCGCCGGCGTGCCGTCGCCGCGGCCATAGGGATGCGCCGACGCGCTTTCCTGCGGCTCGTAGACGTCGGGCTGGAGCGATCCCGGCGCCGTCGTGATTGCCTCGCCGACGATCACCTGACTGCGTTCCGCATCGGCGAAAAAAAGATTATCCGCGCGGATGGCACGATGGGTCAATCCGGCGCGATGCAGGGTCAACAGGGCGGCACTGACAGGCGGCAGCACGTAGTCGAGCACCAGATTCTCGGCGATCGCACCCTCGGAGTCGGTGAAAAGCCGGCCTCCCCTCGGCAGATCGAAAACCGATACATAGCGGACGTCGGTCTCGGAAAACCGAACCGTTCCGCGCGCCAGGAGATCAATCATCCCCGGGATGCGGCTTTCCATCATCAGTTGCGCGATTTGCCGACGGTAAGAGCTATAAGGGGTTGAAACGACAGCGAAACGTTCCTGCGATGGATCCTGCATATCCGCCGCCTGAACGGCCATATTGACGCCGCCCTGAAGGAAGTCGACCGGCCGGGAAAGGTCAATACGGAACCTGCCTTCCAGCATTCCTCCACTGCCTGCCGGCACCGATTCCGGCGGCATATCCATTTTCTCGGCAAGTGACATATGTGCCCGACTTCAGTCTTTCCCGTCTAATTCAATGACTGAATGTCGCAAATCAGCGTTAAGATGGGGTTAAATTATGACCATTTTCGGCATGTCGGCACCGCAGGTTTCCGCGCTGCAAGCAGCCATATCACGGTCGTCGCGAGAACCAGCCCGGCGGCGGCGGGACCGGCCCTATTTCCGGACGTTTTTGGTATGAGAGGAGACCGGCAGGGCCATGCCGGGCCGCAAAGCACGCCGCCCGGCGTCAGAGGTGCAGTTCTAGTCCTCGAACGGGTCGCGCACGAGGATGGTATCCTCGCGCTCCGGACTTGTGGAGAGGAGCGCCACCGGCGCCTCGATCAGTTCCTCGACATGACGGATATATTTAACAGCCTCTGCAGGAAGGTCCGCCCAGCTGCGCGCGCCGAAGGTGCTCTCGCTCCAACCGGCCATGGTTTCATAGATCGGCTTAACCGCCGCCTGATCCGCCATGTTCGACGGGAAATAATCAATCTTCTTGCCGTTCAGTTCATAGCCGACGCAGATTTTCAGCTCATCCATGCCGTCCAGCACATCGAGCTTGGTCAGCGCAATGCCCGTAATCCCGCCGGTCTTCACCGTCTGGCGGACCATCACCGCATCGAACCAGCCGCAGCGGCGCTTGCGCCCGGTAACGACGCCAAACTCGCGGCCGCGCGCGCCGAGCCCTTCGCCGACCTCGTCAAACAGCTCCGTCGGGAACGGCCCCTCACCGACCCGCGTCGTATAGGCCTTGGTGATGCCAAGAACAAAATTAATAGAACCCGGACCGACGCCACTGCCAACCGCCGCCTGCCCGGCAACGGTGTTGGAAGAAGTGACGAAGGGATAGGTCCCGTGATCGTTATCCAGCATCGCCCCTTGCGCGCCTTCGAAAAGGACGCGCTTGCGGGCCTTTTTCGCCTCGTCTAGGCGGCGCCAGACGATATCGGAAAACTCAAGCACTTTCGGTGCAATTTCAAGGAGTTGCGCGAGTAACTTGTCGCCGTCCACGAGCGGCGCGCTGAGCCCTTTGCGGAGCGCATTATGGTGATCAAGCAGGGTCGAGATTTTGCGTTTCAACAGCTCCGTATCCGTCAGGTCGCAGACGCGGATCGCGCGGCGCGCCGCCTTGTCCTCATAGGCCGGACCGATGCCACGGCGCGTCGTGCCAATCTTGACGGCGGAGCTGGCATCTTCGCGCAACGCATCGAGCTCGCCATGAAGCGGCAGGATCAGGGTTGCATTCTCGGCGATCTTGAGGGTTGTGTGATCGACGGTGACGCCCTGCGCGCGCACGGTCTCGATCTCCTTCACGAGCGCCCAGGGATCGACGACGACGCCATTGCCGATGACCGAAATCTTGCCGCCGCGCACGATACCCGACGGCAGCAGGCTGAGTTTATAGACCTTTCCGTCGACGACAAGGGTATGGCCGGCGTTATGTCCGCCCTGAAAGCGCACGACGACGTCTGCACGCTCGGACAGCCAGTCGACGATCTTGCCCTTGCCCTCGTCACCCCATTGGGAACCCACCACTGCTACGTTCGCCATAATCCTCTGTCCTCAAGTCTGTTTAGTTCAGGAGAGTTTCTTGATGCCGTCCGGCCCGAGATATTGCCCGCACTGCAACCGCCGCGCTTCCGCCGCGATATCCGCCTCCGCCGACAGGCCCACCACCGTCTTCCAGCCTTCCTGACGGAGCGCAAAGCCAGTCTCGAGCTCGGTACCGAAGGGAAGATACAGCCGGTCATCGGCGGGCCGACGGGGCACGGCGCGCATCAGGCTGTCGAGAAAGAGCGTAAATCCGGAGGCCGGTTCACCGTCCATCAGCCGATAACGCCCGCCCCGGCCAAGTTCCCCGCGGACGCCCCGTGCGAACACGGTGAAGCTGAGGCCGGTCTGGTATTCGAAGCCCCGGAATTCACCCGGATCGATGGTCAGCATCAAATCGGGTGCGGATTTTTCCAGCTGCGCGACAACCTGCTTGAGGGCCGCCACCTGCGCCGCCGCCGCGTCGGGAAGCGCGATCTTTTCAAGGGCGGCAATCGCGCCCTTCGCCGGACCGGAGGTTTTCAGAAGCGCGATAAGGATATCGGCAAGCGGGGTGTCATAATTTTCGAGTGCCGCCGCGTCCTTGTGATCCAGCGCCTCGCGCGCCGAGGCGGCGACGCCGGGATCGATGCCGAGCCCGTCGCAAATGGTCGGCACAAGGGTCGGCAGGGTCAGGTCGATGGAATAATTCCGAACCTCAAGCGCGTTCAGCGCCTCGCGCGCAAGCAGGATCAACTCCGCATCCGCCGTGGTTTCCTCCGGCCCGATCAACTCGACGCCGGTCTGGGCAAACTGCCGTTCGGGGCGGAGCTGGGAGCCATGGACGCGCAGAACCTGACCCGAATAGGACAGCCGCAAGGGGCGCGGATCCTGTTTCATGCGGGTGGTCGCAACGCGGGCGATCTGCAACGTGATATCGGTCCGGATACCCATCATCCGGTGCGAGACCGGGTCCATGACGCGGAACATCTTGGAGGCGAGCGCCGCGCCGGAGCCTTCCAGCAGATGCTCCTCAAATTCGATGAGCGGCGGCTTGACCTGCTGATAGCCATTGCCCGCAAACACTTCCATCAGGGTACGGCTAATCCTTGCTTCGCGCGCCGCAGCAGGCGGAAGCATATCCGCCAGGCCGGCGGGCAATAGGCCTTTTTCAGAATAGTCATTCATAACGGGGGCCTATAAAGCATATTTCCTTGCCGCCGCCAACCAGAACAACGAAAAAGCGGCCGATTTTCACGGCCGCTTTTCCAAGGGCGCCAATTGGCGCGGATTTCCGTGTTAGAACCCTAGAATTTGAGGGGCTTGACCTGCGCCACATGGGGCAGCTGCCGCACGGCCTCGACTGTCGCCGGCGACAGTTCCGAATCTATCTCGATCAGGGCGATGGCCTCACCTTCCAGCTTGTGGCGGCCGAGATGGAAGGTCGCGATATTGACGCCCGCGTCGCCCAGCACCGAGCCCAGCGCACCGATAAAGCCCGGCTTGTCCTGGTTGGTGACATAGAGCATATGTTCGCCAAGTTCGGCCTCCATGTTGATGCCCTTGATATTGACGATGCGCGGCCGGTTATCACCGAAGAGCGTGCCGGCGATGGCGCGGGTCTGGTGCTCCGTCGTGATCGAGAGGCGGATGAGGGTTTGGTAGTCCTCCTCGCGGTCGTTATAGCTCTCGGTGACGTCAATACCGCGTTCCTTGGCAACCACCGGTGCATTGACCATGTTGATGCTGTCCATCAGGGGCGCAAGCAGGCCCTGGATGATAATCGAGGTGAGCGGCTTGGTGTTCAGGCCCGCCGCCGCGCCTTCATATTCAATACGCACGCTCTTGATACCGCTCTCGGTCACCTGTCCGGCAAAGCCGCCGAGTTGAGCCGCAAGCTGCATATAGGGTTTCAGCTTTGGCGCCTCCTCCGCCGAGACCGACGGCATGTTGAGGGCGTTGGTGACGGACCCGAGCAGGAGATAGTCGGACATCTGCTCGGCGACCTGGATCGCGACATTGACCTGGGCCTCGTCGGTTGAGGCGCCAAGATGCGGCGTCGTCACCACATTATCCATACCGAACAGGATATTCTCCTTGGCCGGTTCAACCGCATAAACGTCGAGCGCCGCCCCCGCGACATGGCCCGATTCCAGCGCCGCTTTCAGGTCCGCCTCGACAACAAGACCGCCGCGCGCGCAGTTGATGATGCGCACACCCTCTTTCATCTTGGCGATATTCTTCGCATTGATGATATTGCGGGTGCTGTCGGTGATCGGCGTATGCAGCGAAACATAGTCGGCGCGGGCGAAGAGCTCGTAAAGCTCCAGCTTCTCGACACCGATTTCCGTCGCCCGTTCCGGCGAAAGGAAGGGATCATAGGCAACGACCTTCATCTTGAGCCCGACGGCGCGATCCGCGACGATAGAGCCGATATTGCCGCAGCCGATCACGCCAAGCGTCTTGCCATAGAGCTCAACGCCCATGAATTTGGACTTCTCCCATTTGCCGGCCTGGGTGGAGGCATTGGCCGCCGGGATATGCCGCGAGAGTGCGAACATCATGGCGATGGCATGCTCGGCGGTGGTGATGGCATTGCCGAACGGCGTGTTCATCACGCAGATACCCGCGGCCGTCGCCGAGGGAATATCGACGTTATCCACGCCAATCCCGGCACGGCCGATGACTTTGAGGTTTTTGGCCGCTTTGATTATCTCGGCGGTCGCCTTGGTGGCGGACCGGATGGCGAGACCATCATAGTCGCCGATGCAGGCTTTCAGCTCTTCCGGCGTCATGCCGGGTTTTTCGTCTACTTCTACGCCCCGTTCGCGGAAAATTTCCACGGCGCGAGGGCTCATCTTGTCAGAGATAAGGACTTTGACCATTGTATCGATCCTTTGTTCAGGATTATTTCTGGAATGTGTTTTTAAGCGTCGCGTAACCCCAGTCGAGCCAGGGCATCAGGGCTTCAAGATCGGCGGTTTCCACCGTTGCGCCCGCCCAGATCCGAAGACCTGCCGGTGCGTCCCGGTAATGCCCGATATCGAGCGCCGCGCCCTCTTTCTCAAGGATCGCAACAAGCTGTTTCGCCGCTTTCGGCTGATCCTCTTCGGAAAGTGCGGTAAACCAGTCGTCGGTGATCTTGAGACAGACCGAGGTGGTGGAACGGATCGCCGGATCGCTTGCTAGATAATCGACCCAGCCGGTTTTCGCGACCCAGTCGGAAATCACCTTCGCATTGGCATCCGTGCGGGCGATCGTCGCTTTGACGCCGCCGATGCTCTCGACCCATTGGAGCGCGTCCAGCGCATCCTCAACCGCGAGCATGGAGGGGGTGTTGATGGTCTCCCCCTTGAAGATGCCGTCAATCAGCTTGCCGCCCTTGGTCATGCGGAAAACTTTCGGGAGCGGCCAGGCCGGTGTGTAATTTTCCAGCCGTTCGACCGCGCGCGGGCTTAAAACCAGCATACCGTGGGCCGCCTCCCCGCCCAGCACTTTCTGCCAGGACCAGGTGACCACATCGAGTTTCTCCCATGGGAGTTCCATGGCGAACACGGCGGAGGTCGCATCGCAGATCGCGAGGCCTTCGCGGGTCTCGGAAATCCAGTCGCCATTGGGAACGCGGACGCCGGAGGTAGTGCCGTTCCAGGTGAAGACGACGTCGCGGCTCCAGTCGGTGGCGGCGAGGTTCGGGATCTCGCCATATCCGGCGGTGATCACCTCGGCATCTTTCAGCTTGAGTTGCTTGACCACGTCAGTCGCCCAGCCGGAGCCGAAGCTTTCCCAGGCGAGCATGGTGACGGGACGCGCGCCCAGCATCGACCAGAGCGCCATTTCCACGGCGCCGGTGTCGGAGCCGGGCACGATGCCGATCTTGTAGCCATCGGGAATGCCAAGCAGAGCACGATGCTGATCGATCACGGCCTTCAATCTGGCCTTGCCCTCGCCGGCACGATGGGACCGGCCGAGAAACGCATTTTCAAGATTTTTAAGGGACCATCCGGGGCGCTTCGCGCAAGGGCCGGATGAAAACAAGGGAGAGTTAGGGCGTCTCTCCGGACGCATTTGTACTGTCATAATAAACTAAACCTTCCAGTCTAGAGCATCCCGGTGGGGGGATGTGGCCCGCCGTTCATAGACAAAAAATCGAGGACGATGTCAACGGGAATTTTTGCACTGCGACAATTTGCCGGATTATCGCGGCGGGCAGGTCTGTAGGTCGCGAAAATATTCCCAAACCGACCGCCAGTTTTCCAGAAGAGACAGAATCGATGGTTTTAATACAAATCAAAATCTTTATGTAACATACTCAAAAGTTCTTCAAATCGAGAAATGACGCGTTCAGCCTGTTCAATAAAAAGCTTCCGAACTTCATTGCGATCCGTGCAGTTTTCACCAACGAGTACCCCAGAAACTGTCTCCAGAGTGGAAATTGATTTAGTTACTAAATAAGTCTGTCTCACAGTATCTAGAGAGAGACCTGCCAAATATTTCGGATCGGTTACGCAAGAAAATTTCACAAAGATATCACTGTGAAGTCGAATGGAACCAGGTCCATTAGTAGCTAACTTGTTTAGCTCGATTTTTTTAATATCCTCTAAAAATGATTTTGTTCCTGCTAACCTTTAAATTGATTCGGAATCCAATATGACTGCGTTGTTTCTTGCTTGAATAATTTTTTCATTTTCTTGGAGTTTGCGTTGAACAAAACCGTTATAGAATGTTGTTCCTATTAGCCCCCCAAAACCTATAACTCCCACAATAAAAGTCGCGGGTCCTTCCTTTAAAGCTATTACCCAAAGATAGATATCTTTTAAAAGCTGACGGCAAATAAATCCGAAAAGGATCATCAACGCTATAAATGCAAAAAGCCGCGTATAAAAAACTGCCTTGCTGTATTCCTCATCTTCCATGCATACAACTATCCTCAATTCATGATAGTAACGCAAGACATACCCTTATCGTCATGGCCGGGAGAAAAGCCGCAATCCAGCGGAATTGTCGCTGTGACAATAAAGGGCTGGTCAAAGGGGGTGGGGATTGGGAAAATGCGGGGTGCATTCTAAATCCCGAGGGCCTGTTCATGATCCCCAGCCAACGCCACCTTTTCGATATTCCGGAGACAATCGCCTATTTCAACTGCGGTTATATGGGCCCGCTGACCACGGCCGCGCGCGCCGCCGGGCATATGGGCATCGATCGCAAGTCCCTGCCCTGGACGGTTGCGCCGGTGGATTTCTTCATCGAATCGGAAAAGGCCCGTTCGCTTTTCGCGAGGCTGATCGGCACGGACGCGGACAATATCGCGATAACGCCAAGTGCCTCCTACGGGACCGCCATTGCCGCCCGGAACCTCCCGCTCAAGGCCGGCGACAAGATCCTCCTGCTTGACGAGCAGTTCCCCTCCAACGTTTATTGCTGGCAGGAACGCGCGCAGGAAACGGGCGCCGAAATCACCACCGTCCCGACGCCGACCGATTTCGACTGGACGAGCGCCGTCCTTGCCGCCATTGATGCGAACGTCGCCATCGCCGCCCTGCCCCATAATCACTGGACGGATGGCGCAATCCTCGATCTTGTGGCGATTGGCGAGAAATTGCGCGCGAACGGGGCGAAGCTTGTTCTTGATGTCACCCAGTCAATCGGCGCAATGCCGCTTGATCTTGAACGGGTCAAACCGGACTTTCTGGTGACGGCTTGCTATAAATGGCTGCTCGGGCCCTATAGTCTCGGCTTTATGTATGTGGCGCCGGAATTCCATGAAGGCGAACCACTGGAGTATAACTGGCTCAACCGGGGCGGATCGGAGAATTTCGCGGGCCTTGTCGATTACCGCTCGGACTACCAGGCGGGCGCGCGCCGCTACGATATGGGGGAGCGGGCGAATTTTGCCCTGATGCCGGTCGCCGTCGCCGCGCTGGAACAGCTTCTTGAGTGGGGCATCGCCAATATCCAGGAAACATTGACCCATAAAACACGCGATATTACCGCGCGATGCGAGAGGCTCGGGCTAACCTCCCTTCCCGAACATTTGCGCGCCGGACATTTTCTCGGGCTCCGGCGGGCGGGCGGCTTGCCCAAAAATATTCTTGAAACCCTGCTGAAGGAGAATATTTATGTTTCAGTTCGCGGGTCCAGCATGCGGATTACGCCTCACCTCTTTAACAACGAGGCGGATAGCGATAGACTGCTGACGGCGCTGGAAAAAATCCTGTAGGGGGGAATAATGAAACTGAAACGCCTCGGCACCACCGGCCTGAAAGTGAGCGAACTCTGTCTCGGCACCATGACCTATGGTGATCCGAACTGGCGGGACTGGGTGCTGCCCGAAGACGAAAGCCGCCCCTTCATCAAGCGCGCGCTGGAGCTTGGCATCAATTTCTTCGATACCGCCGATATGTATTCCCTTGGTGTATCAGAAGAAATCGTCGGTCGCGCGCTGAAAGATTTCGCCAAGCGCGACGAGATCGTCATCGCCACCAAGGTCTTTAACCGGATGAGCGACAACCCGCTCTCGGGCGGGCTCTCGCGCAAGCATATCATGCATGGCATTGACGACTCGCTTCGCCGTCTCGGCACGGACTATGTCGATCTTTACCAGATCCATCGCTGGGACTACGACACCCCGATCGAGGAAACGTTGGAGGCCCTGAATGACGTCGTGCGTGCCGGCAAGGCCCGCTATATCGGCGCCTCCTCCATGTTCGCCTGGCAATTCATGAAGGCGCTCTCCATATCGGAGAAAAACGGCTGGGCCCGCTTCGTCTCGATGCAGAATGTCTATAACCTCGTCTATCGGGAGGAGGAGCGCGAGATGCTGCCCCTTTGCGAAGATCAGGGCATCGGTGTTATCCCCTGGTCCCCCCTCGCCCGCGGCTTTCTTGCCGGGAACAAGAAGAAGGGCGCGGATGGGGAAACCACCCGCTCCCGCACCGATACGGTGATCAAGGCCTTGCGGATCGGTCAGGACGCGGATTATGAGATTCTTGCCATTGTGCAGGATATCGCAAAGGCGCGCGGGGTCACCCCGGCGCAGATCGCGCTTGCCTGGGTCCATCACAGCCCCACCGTCACTGCGCCGATTGTCGGCGCGAGCAAGATGTACCAGCTGGAGGAGGCCGTTGCCGCCCTCGATATCTCGCTTGAGCTGGACGAACTGGCCCGTCTTGACGAAGCCTATGTTCCGCACGCCGTCGCTGGCCATATTTAATTAGGAATTTCCATGACCCTAGATATCGACAAACTCCGGCGGGAGACGCCGGGCGTAGAAAACCGTATTCATTTCAATAACGCGGGCGCGGCGCTGATACCGCTCCCCGTCTATGACGCGGTTAAAGACCATCTCGATCTGGAACTCGCTATCGGTGGCTACGAGTCGCAGGCCCGCGCAGAGGCCGCGTTCGAACGAACCTATGACGCCATCGCCGAGCTGATCAACTGCGATCGCAGCGAAATTGCGCTGGTTGAGAACGCCACCGTCGGCTGGCAGATGGCCTTCTACGGCCTGTCCTTCAAGCCCGGCGACCGCATCCTGACGGCCGAGGCCGAATATGCGACCAATGTGATTGATTACCTGCAGATCGCGAAACGGACCGGGGTCAAGATCGATTTCGTACCGAGCGATAACAGCGGCCAGATGGATGTAAACGCGCTTGAAAAAATGATCGACGATCGGGTCAAGCTCATCTCCGCCACCCATATCCCGACCAACGGCGGGCTCATCAATCCGGCGGCGGAAATCGGCGCCGTCGCGAGACGACATGGCATCCCCTATCTGCTGGATGCCTGCCAGGCGGTCGGGCAGATCCCGGTCGATGTCGAGACTATCGGCTGCGATATGCTCTCGGTCACGGGGCGGAAATATCTCCGCGGCCCGCGCGGCACAGGTTTCCTCTATGTCCGCAAAGGCTTCATGGATAAGTTGGAGCCGCCCTTCCTCGATATGCATGGCGCGGAATGGACGTCGGTGGACGGCTATGAGATGCGAGCCGATGCCCGCCGGTTCGAAAACTGGGAGTTCAATGTCGCCGCCGTCATCGGCCTTGGCGCTGCCGTCGATTATCTGCTGGCCCTCGGCATTGAGGAGACCTCGGCCCGGCTTTGCGCGCTTGCGGCAACGGCGCGGGAGAAATTATCGGCGCTGCCGAAAATTACCGTTCAGGATATCGGCGAGAAGAAGGGCGGGATTGTCACCTTTGAACATGAGGATATGCCAGCCGACGCCGTCAAGGCCGCTCTCGCCGGGAAGAATATCAATGTCTCCATCACCAGCCTCTCCAGCACCCGTTTCGATCTTGAGAAACGAGGTATAGATGAAATGATAAGAGCTTCATTTCATTACTATAATACGGAAGAAGAAATCGATCGGCTTATCGAGGTGTTACGCGAGCTTTAATCGCCTAGTCAAACCGGCCGACCGTATGTCCGTGATTGAGCGGGCCGTGACCGGCGCCGATGCCGGGGGCTTCGAAGATAGCGTTTTCGACATAGCGGATCGCGCGGGCGACGGCCTTCGAAATTGAGAGCCCCTGCGCGAGGCCCGTCGCGATGGCTGAGGAAAGCGTGCAGCCCGTGCCATGGGTGCTGCGGCTCTCGATACGGCGGTGGGAAAAGGTCTCGATCCCGTCTTTTGTCAAGAGAATGTCGACGATTTCCATGCCGTCGCGATGTCCGCCTTTCATCAGGATCGCCGCTGGCCCTTCGCTCAGGAGCAGCCGCCCCGCCTTCTCCATATCGGCGAGGCTGTCGATCTTCGTCCTGGTCAGATGTTCGGCCTCGGGAATATTCGGGGTGAGAACATGGGTATGCGGGCCGATCAGGCGGCTCATGATCGCCTCGCTGGCCTCCGTCGCGATCAGGCTCGCGCCGCCCTTGGCGATCATGACCGGATCCAGCACGACGGGCGGCAGCTTCTCGGCCCGATCGAAGACATCGGCAATGGCCTCAACCACTTGCCGGCGGTGCAGCATGCCGATCTTGATGGCATCCGCCCCGATATCCTTGAGCACGACGTCGATTTGCCGGGCGACGAAGGGCGCGGAGACTTCCTCAATCGCCTCAACGCCGAGGGTATTCTGCGCGGTGAGCGCGGTGATCGCCGTGGCCGCATAGCCGCCGAGGGCCGTCACCGTCTTGATATCCGCCTGAATTCCCGCGCCACCGCCGGAATCCGATCCGGCAATGATCAATACACGCCCCTGCATATTTACCCCTCAAATTTTCTTATTTCAGCCCGCCGAGGCAGCCACCTCGTTGACGATATTATCCACTATTTCATTGACCAGGCTGTCGTTCGTTCCCTCTCCCATCACGCGGATGAGCGGTTCGGTTCCGGATTTGCGGATCAGCAGCCGGCCTTCGCTGCCAAGGCGGATCTCGCCGTCACGGATTGCCTTCTGCACGGCAGAACCCGCGAGCGGATCTCCCGCGCCATAGCGCACATTCTTCAAAATCTGCGGCCAGGGATCGAAGTTATGGCAGACCTCGCTCACCTTGCCACCCTTTTCGACGATCACCGAGAGTATCTGCAACGCGGCGATCAGGCCGTCGCCCGTGGTGCTGTAGTCGGAAAGGACGATATGACCCGATTGTTCGCCGCCGACGTTGAAGCCATGCTGGCGCATATGCTCGACCACATAGCGATCGCCGACATTGGTCCGGGCGAGCGTCAGCCCGTGCCCTTGCAGGAATTTTTCAAGCCCCATATTCGACATGACGGTCGAGACGATACCGCCGCCGCGCAGCTTCTCGCGGCTCTGCCAGGTGCGGGCGATCAGCGCCATCAGCTGGTCGCCGTCGACCAGTCGGCCGTTTTCATCGCAGATCAAGAGCCGGTCCGCGTCGCCGTCAAGCGCGATGCCGAGATCGGCGCCCTCCTCCACCACGCGTTTGCACATGGCCTCCGTCGAGGTGGAGCCGCAGCCGTCATTTATATTGAAGCCGTTCGGCGCCACGCCCATGGAAATGACGTCCGCCTCCAACTCCCAGAGCACCGTCGGCGCCACCTTGTAGGCCGCACCGTTCGCACAGTCGACGACAATCTTGAGCCCCTTCAGGAGCTGGTTGCGCGGAAAACTGCTTTTCGCAAATTCGATATAGCGGCCACGAGCGTCCTCGAGGCGCTGCGCCCGGCCGAGCATGGCGGGTTCGGCGAGAACGATATTGCTGTCGTCGATAAGATCGGCCTCGATGCTTTTCTCGACCTCGTCGGAGAGTTTGTAGCCATCCGGTCCGAACAGCTTGATCCCGTTATCCTCAAACGAATTATGGGAGGCGGAAATCATGACACCAAGATCGGCACGAAGCGAGCGGGTCAGCATGGCGATCGCCGGGGTCGGCAGAGGCCCGACAAGAATCACATCCATCCCGACAGAGGTAAATCCGGCGGTGAGCGCAGGCTCAACCATATAGCCGGACAGGCGCGTATCCTTGCCGATCACGACGCGGTGGCGAAAATCGCCACGTCCGGCGAACTTCTTACCGGCGGATTTCCCGACTTTCAGGGCGATTTCCGCCGTCATCGGTTCCTTGTTAGCGGTACCGCGGATACCGTCGGTTCCAAAATATTTCCGTGTCATCATTCAACTCGCATACGAAAAATTCGAAATACCCTAACAGAAAACCCTTAAAACATGTCTAAAAAGAGGCGGCGTCAATTGCCTGCCATATTTCAAGGGCTTGGCGGGTCTCCTTAACGTCATGAACGCGGAGGATCTGCACCCCCGAAGTGGCGCCATGAAGCGCCACCGCGACCGACCCGACGACGCGTTTTTCGGCAATCGCCTCGCCGGTGATCTGGCCGATAAAGCGTTTTCGCGAGGCGCCGAGAAGAACGTCGCATCCGAGCGATTGAAATTCAGGGAGTGCCTTGATGAGCGAGAGATTGTGATCCACCGTCTTGCCGAAACCAATTCCCGGATCGATGATTATTTTCCGGCGGTCAATCCCGGCGGCGACGCAAATGTCGATCCGGCGGCGAAGATAGGCCATCACCTCGGCCACCACATCGTCATAGACCGGATTGTCCTGCATGACCTTCGGGTCGGCCAGGCTATGCATCAGGCAGACGGGAAAACCAGATTTCCCGACGAATTCGAGGCTTTCCGGATCATATTCAAGCGCGCTCACGTCATTGATCATCGTCGCGCCCGCGGCGGCCGCCGCCGCCATCACGGCCTTCTTCCGGGTATCGATGGAGATCGTGACGCCGAGATCGCGGCAACCTTCAATCACCGGGATGACGCGCGCGCATTCCTCGTCGATGCTGATGGCGTCCGCGCCCGGGCGCGTGCTCTCGCCGCCGATATCGAGGATATCCGCCCCCTCCGCGACCAGCCGACGGGCATGGGCGATGGCGGCATCGGTCGTCGCATGACGGCCGCCGTCAGAAAAACTGTCGGGCGTCACATTAACGATGCCCATGATTTTCGGGGATGTCCCCTCGATAGAAGAAAGGCCCCGCGGCAAAGCGGAGCCTTTTTCAAGCTCAGTCATGAAACCGGGCCTTTTAGGAGCCGGGCTGCGGTTCCGGTTCCAGCCCCGGTCCGCCGGGCTTCTTGTGGCCGTCGGCTTCGGGCACGGCTGAACTCGGTCCCTTGTCGACCGGCGTTTCGATATCTTCGGGGCGAGAAATGTCACCGCCGTCCATCAGCGTCTTAATCTCGTCGCCGCTCAGCGTCTCATATTCCAGCAGACCCTTGGCAATCCGATGGAGCTGATCCACATGCTCATTGAGGATCTTGCGCGCCGTCGCCTCGCCTTCCTCGACAAAGCGGCGGACTTCCTGATCGATCAGTTCAGCCGTGGAATCGGACACGTTCTTCTGCTGCGAAACGGAATGGCCGAGAAAAACCTCTTCCTGGTTGGCGCCATACAGAAGCGGCCCCAGCTTGTCGGACAGGCCCCATTCCGTGACCATCCGGCGCGCCATATCGGTCGCCATCTTGATATCGCCGGAGGCGCCGGTCGTCACCGCGTCATGGCCGAAGATCATCTCTTCCGCCACGCGGCCGCCCATGGCCACGGCCAGATGCGCAAGGCACTGATCGCGGCGCAGCGAATAGCTGTCCTTTTCCGGAAGCCGCATGACCATGCCAAGCGCCCGGCCGCGCGGGATAATGGTGGCCTTGTGGATCGGGTCCGATGCCTTCATATGCATGCCGACCAGCGCATGGCCGCCCTCATGATAGGCGGTCAGCTTTTTCTCTTCTTCCGACATCACCATGGAGCGCCTTTCGGTGCCCATCATGACCTTGTCTTTCGCTTCCTCGAACTCCTGCTGGGTGACCAGACGCCGCGATTTACGCGCCGCCAGAAGCGCCGCCTCATTCACGAGGTTGGCAAGGTCGGCGCCGGAGAAGCCAGGGGTGCCCCGCGCGATGGTGCGCGCATTCACGTCCTGCGCCAGCGGCACTTTCCGCATATGGACCTTCAAAATCTTCTCGCGGCCGATGATATCCGGGTTCGGCACAACGACCTGACGGTCAAAACGGCCGGGCCGCAACAGCGCGGGGTCAAGAACATCGGGACGGTTCGTCGCCGCCAGCAAGATCACGCCTTCGTTCGTCTCGAAGCCGTCCATCTCCACCAGCATCTGGTTGAGGGTCTGCTCGCGTTCGTCATTGCCGCCGCCAAGACCGGCGCCGCGATGGCGGCCAACCGCGTCGATTTCATCGATGAAAATGATGCAGGGAGCGTTCTTCTTGCCTTGCTCAAACATGTCTCGGACACGGCTTGCGCCAACACCGACGAACATTTCGACAAAATCGGAACCGGAAATCGTGAAGAAAGGCACATTCGCCTCCCCGGCGACCGACCGGGCCAGCAGGGTCTTACCCGTACCGGGAGGGCCGATCAGCAGCACACCCTTCGGAATCTTGCCGCCGAGGCGCTGATATTTCTGGGGGTTTTTCAGGAAGTCGACGACCTCTTCAAGTTCTTCCTTCGCTTCCTCGATGCCGGCGACGTCCTCAAACGTCACCCGGCCATGCTTCTCGGTCAGCAGCTTCGCTTTCGATTTGCCAAAGCCCATGGCCTTGCCGCCGCCGCCCTGCATCTGGCGCATGAAGAAAATCCAAACGCCGATCAAAAGCAGCATCGGGAACCAGGAAAGCAGGGTCGCCATCAGCATGCTGCCCTCTTCCTGCGGGGCGGCATTGATCACGACGCCATGCTCGCTTAGCTTGGAGACCAGCGTGCTGTCTTCGGGCGCGTAGGTGGTGAAGGACCGGCCGTCATCGGTCATGCCCTTGATATTCGGCCCCTGAATGGTGACGTTCTTGACCCGTCCGTTCTCAACTTCCGTCAGGAAGGTCGAATAAGGCATCGACAACCCGGCATTGCGCGGGGAAGGATCATTGAAAATGTTGAAAAGTGCCACCACGAGCAATGCGATGATTACCCATAGAACAATGTTTTTGCCGAAAAGATTCACGAAATATTTCCTTCCCACTTCGGGCTCAACTGAACCCGACCGTCGCATGATGCGCCCGCAATTTGGATTAAGTCTAAATATAATCTGTTAATATCAAGTTCCAATAGGGCATTTTGCTTATCACTGATAATTATCACGAAATTGCGGCGGCCATCCAGTAAAATGCCCGAAATCGCCATTTAAAACGTCGATTGAGATCCGTTTCGGCCTGTTTTCCGGTCATGAGACCCGGCGCGGCAACAATTTCTCCTCGCAAATAGAGGGCCGGAAGACTGTAGCGCACTTTCGCAGGTAGCCGTCGGACCTCGGCCGCAAGCGCCTCCGTTTCAAGCTGCGCCCATCCTTCGGGCCCGAGCGCGCGCACTATCAGACCCGTCGGCAGCGGCTCCGCCGGTGCAAGATCGGTCACCGTGAACCGGTTGTCCCACAGCCATTCCGTCCGCTGCCGGTCGATATCCAATACTGGGAGGCCCGCCCGTCCCGGCTCCCGGCAGAACAGCCAGTCTTTCCCGGATTTTATCATCTGCGCCCCGCCGAGAGTGGCGCTTTTCCCCTCCCCGCGCGCGATAAGGCGGGCGTGGATCTGCTCAAGCGCCTGAAGCCGCAGCCGCTGCCCGCCGTTTGTGGCGCCGAACAGGATCGACAGCATGCGGAGCGCGATTTCCTCCGGCTGCTGCTCCAGCACGGCGCGCGGCAGGCGAACGAAACCATATGGACTGATCTCCGCCGCCTCTTCAAGCTGCTGTCTCGCCAGTTGGTCGAGACTATCGTTCGCGCGCTGAAGCCGTGCTAGCGAGAGCGCAATCGCCTCAAGATCACTGCCCGGCAGCTGTTGCAGCTCGGTCAGTACGGCACCGACGCGGGTGCGCGTAAAAACCGGATTTTCATTGCTGGGATCGTCTATCCAGGCCTGCTTTTCGCGGTGCAGATACTCCCGCAGCAGGTCGCGGCGGAGACCAAGCAAGGGCCGGAGAAGACGAAGCGAGCCGCGACGGCTCTCTGTTTGCATGGCGGCGAGCCCTTCCAGCCCGCTGCCCTTCGATAGACGCATCAACAGGGTTTCCAGTTGATCCTCGAGCTGATGACCGAGAAGCAGGACGCCGATGCCCTCGGCGTCGCAATAGCTTGCCATCAGATCGTAGCGGGCCTCGCGTGCCGCTTCCTGAATGCCGGTTTCGGGGTGCGGCCCTGTCCAGGTGAGTATGCGGGTCTTGAGGCCGCGCTGCCCGAGCCAGCCGGCGACCTGTTTCGCCTCCGACGCTGCGGCGGGGCGAAGTCCATGATCCACAGTCAGTGCCGTGAGTTCGACGCCTGCCTTTTCCGCCCACGGCGCAGCCAGGAGCGCCAGCGCCATGCTGTCCGATCCGCCGGAGACCGCGACGGCCATCTTTTCGGGAGGGTTTCGACCAAGGAGATCCCGCATCAGGCCCGCAAAATGGCGGGGAAGACGGGAGGCAGTCAGAGGATCAGGCACAGCCACGCATCATTTGCAGCCGAACTTCTGCTTCTCCCGTTCCGCGGTCTGCCGCAGCCGCGTCGGTATCTGGCTGAATTGCTTGTCCATCTGGGCGAATGTGGCGCAGGCTTCCTGCTTCTGGTCCATGCGGCCGAGCGTCATGGCGAGTTTAAGAAGATTGTCCGCCGCCTTGGAGCTGTCGGGGTAGTTCTGGTAGCCCTCGAAAAAGGCGGAGGCGGCATTCGGAAAATCGCCGCGAACGTAGAATGTCTCGCCCAGCCAGTATTGCGCATTGCCCGCAAGCTCGCTGTCCTTGTGCAGGCTCAGGAATTCGGTGAAGGCCGCCTCGGCCTCGTCATAGCGATCCTCCCGCACGAGGGAGATGGCGTAATTATACTGATCGGCGGCAGAGCCTTGCGGCAGCCCGCCACTGGCCGGTGCCGTGGAGGCGACGGCCGTCCCGCCGGATGTCGAGGGTGCCGTTGCCGTCGCAGAAGAGCCCGCATCGCCCGTCGCCGGGAGCGTTCCAAGAACCTTGCTGCCCTGCGGCAGGCTTTCACCGCCGATGACGACCGGGCTTCCGGAGGTGGTTGTTCCGGCCGGCGCCGGATTTTCAGTCGCTGAGCCGAGCGGGGCCGACTCGCCAAGGGTTCCCGCCGCCGCGCCCGGCGTACCGAGACGCCGCTCGATATCCGTCAGGCGGAAATCGACGTCTTTCACGAGCTTGTCGAGGCGGGTCGATATCTGGTTCAGCTTGAAGGAGGTTTCCTCCTGCGCGCCGGTCAGGCGCCGCTGCTCATCCTCAAGCGCGCTGATGCGCTGCAGGAGAAGGGCGAGCCCGTCCTTGCTGATTTCGCCGGACGCCGGCAGCGGGGCGGAGCTGCTGCTCGGTGCGGCGGGCCGGGGCGCGGGAGTGCCGCCGCTATAGACCTGACGCTGGATGTCGGTGATGTCCTGCTCGAGCCGGTTGATCCTGTCGACGAGGGCCTTTACCTCGCTGTTGCTCTGGGCCGCCGCGATGCCGGGCGCCATTGCCATGGCAACCGCGAGAACGATAATTCCGCAGATCAATATCTTCCTAGCCGGCAAGGAAACCTTCCCATATGCGGTTTTTGATACGGTCCAAATCATCGCGGTACGCCCTTTCCTCGATCCGTCAGGTCTTCAGCTACATTATGTCAAACTTGTTCGAAATATTGGCGATTTTATGGTCAACGCAAGACGGCCCGGCAAAAACCGAGCCCGCTCGCCAAAAAAAACGCCCGCTGTCGACACTAAACGAGTTAGCGCGGCAACGGGCGTTTGATTGTCCTGGTTGTGATTAATTTACAACCGAAACCGACCGGCGGTTCTGAGCCCACGCAGCCTCGTTATGGCCGAGAGCCACGGGACGTTCCTTGCCGTAGGAAATGGTCGAGAGACGATCGGCAGACACACCCAGCGTAACCAGGTAGTTCTTAACCGCCGTCGCCCGGCGTTCGCCAAGGGCAAGGTTGTATTCGCGCGTACCGCGCTCATCACAGTTGCCTTCGATCAGAAGCGTCACTGTCGGGTTGGCCTTCAGCCAAGCGGCCTGCCGCTGCAGGGTGGCCTGTGCTTCGTCCGACAGGTCGTATTTGTCAAAACCGAAAAAGACGCGGTCGCCGACGTTGAGAACCAGATCTTCCTGGCTGCCCGGCTGAACCGTGGTGGTCTTGGTTTCAGTTACAACAGTTGTTGTGGATCCCGATCCGCTCGTCTGGGTAGTCGCGCCCCCACCTGAGCTGTCACCGGTTTCCGTAGGTGCCGTTTCACAAGCTGCAACCAGCAGCAACGCTGTGAAAATACTTAAGGTTTTAAGGCCTAGATTGAGCCGCATTTACTTAACTCCCATCCTCTGGAAATCTCTGAACTTTGGGTATCTCACGTCAAACAAGGATACGGATTGTATCTATGAGAAACAAAAAAAGATGGTCCCCCGAATATATTAACCAAGCGAACTATAAAGGTTTGCTGTCACCTGTTCAAGTTATACGGTGGCGACCACGCAGGATCGGATCCGTCACCTGGCGTGATTACCTCGCGCTCGTTATATCCTGTTAAATCGATGGACCACAAGCTAACTTTATCGCTGCGCCCATCATTTTTTCCCGGAATCTGCCGGAAAAACATCAATACGCGCCCGTTCGGGGCCCAGGTCGGCCCTTCATTATGGAAACCTTCGGTCAAAATCCGCTCTTGTGAGCCATCCGTGCGCATCACGCCGATGGAAAACTTGCCCCCGGTGAGCTTCGTGAAGGCGATCAGATCGCCGCGCGGAGACCAGACCGGTGTGCCATAATTGCCACTACCGAAGCTGATCCGGCGGACATTTGAGCCGTCCGCGTCCATAATATAGATCTGCTGGCGGCCACCGCGATCCGATTCAAAGGTGATTTGCGTGCCGTCCGGGGAGAAGGAGGGCGCCGTATCGATGCCCGGATGATTGGTCAGCCGCTTCATTTCCCGCGTGCGCAAATCCATCAAATATATTTCAGAGTTGCCGTCCTGCGCCATGCTCATTACCACCTGGTTGCCCGACGGAGAGAAGCGCGGCGCGAAGGTCATGCCTGGAAACTCGCCCAAGATTTCCTGTTGGCCTGTATCCAGATTATAGAGATACACCCGCGGCTTGTTATTGAAATAAGACAGGTAGGTCAGGACCTGCTGCGTCGGTGAATAGCGCGGCGTCAGCACCAATTCATTCCCGCTGGTCAGGAACTGATGGTTCTCGCCGTCCTGGTCCATGATCGCAAGACGCTTGATGCGACGGTCGGCCGGACCGCTTTCGGAAACATAGACAACGCGGGTCGAGAAATATCCGTCCTCGCCCGTCAGGCGCTTGTAAATGGCGTCCGCGATCAGATGCGCCGTCAGGCGCCAGTTCGACGGCGGCGTCGTAAACTGGATGCCGGTCAGATACTGTTCGGCGAAGACGTCCCAGAGACGGAACTGGACATTGATCTGCCCATCGCCCAGCGCCCGGACAAGACCGGTGGAGAGCGCCTGGGCGGCAATTTTACGCCAGTTCGCGAATACGGGCGTTACCTGCAGGTCCTTCGGCTGCTGCAGATAGGCGCGCGGATCGATGGGCACGAACAGGCCGGAGCGTTCCAGATCGGCGCGAATAACATCGGCCATCTGCTTGCCGATCTTGGCCGTCGCCTCGTTGTCGGCATAGAAGTCGGTGACCGCGATCGGCATCGGCTCGATATTGCCCTGGGTGATATCGATCACCAGTTCCGCCCTCGCAACGGAGGCGAGCGCTATCGCCAGCACCAGGCCAGCCAGCAACGTCCGGATTTTTTGCACACTACCAATCATCATTCTTCCCATCGCCTAGAACATATCCCTCGGATCGAAATTCATCGTGACGTCCCGCCAGCTTTCATATTTCGCGGCCGGCAACGTATAAGGCTGGCACTGCAGCACTGCCCGACGGGCACTTTCCGCCGCCGCCTGCCTGAAACCATCTGACGCCCCACCACCATTAACAATTTCCGGATAGCCATTCAACGATCCGTTCGGATTTAACCTGATCCGTATCGTCACCACAAGATCTTCCGCGTTGGCCGCGCCTGTCGGCGGGTTCCAGCACTTCTGCACCTGCTGTCTTAGCGCATCCTTCTCGCTCAGCGTCAATGGCAGCGACAGATCCGCCGCCTTGCTCGACGAGTTCGGCACCTTTTCAGCAGAATTGGGCTTTTTTATGTCGGCGGTGTCCGGCGTTTTCGCGGCCTGTTCGCGCTTCTTCTTGTCAAGCAGCGCCTTCAGCTGATTCACGTCGAATGCCGGCTTTTTGGGCTCCTCTTTCTTCGGCTCAGGCTTGGGTTCCGGTTTCGGCTCGGGCTTCGGTTCGGGCTTCGGCTTCGGTTTTACCGGCGGCTTGGGCACAGGCTTCGGTTCCGGTTTTGGCTCCGGCTTGGGTTCAGGCTCGGGCTCCGGTTTCGGCGCGGGTTCGGGCTCCGGCTCGGGTTCCGCCTTCGGCGCCGGTTCCGGCGTCGGCTCCGGTTCGACCTTGGGTTCCGGTTTCGGCTCGGGTTTTGGCGCTGGCTTGGGTTCCGGCTTCGGCTCAGGCTTGGCGACGGGCTCCGGCTCCTTTTCCTTCTCCGGCTCCGGCGCCGGTTTCGGCAAATTGGTAATATCCGCCACGTCGACGATTTCGACATTGATGACGACCGGCGGCTCGAACTCCTTCGGGTCCGTAAACAACGGCAGGCCCGTATACATGATCACAAGGATCAGCATATGCAGAACGGCCGAAGCTAGGGCAGGCACTCTCATCGGTCGGAGGACCCCTTTTTACTCTTTACTGTCTTTTTTATCGCCGGACGTGGCCGCCCTGCCGGGACCGGCGGAGACCATAGCCACGCGGCGGAAGCCGGCGTTATGAATTTCCCCCATCACGGCAAGGACACGGCCGTAATTGACGTTGGTATCACCGCGAACGAAAATGCGTTGGTCCTGCTTGGCGCCGGTCACCGCGCGGAGCTTGGGCACCAGGTTCTCGATCTCGATCACGACATCTTCAAGATAGATCCGCCCCTCCGCATCGACGCTGATGACCAGCGGCTCGTCATTGCCCTGGACGGTGGTCGCCTTGGTCGTCGGCAGATCCAGCGGCACGCCGACGGTCAGCAGCGGCGCCGTCACCATGAAGACGATCAGCAGCACCAGCATCACATCGACGAACGGCGTCACGTTGATTTCCGACATCTGGGTATGGCGGCGGCGGCGTCCCTTGCCTGTAAAGGCTTTATAATGATTGACGTCCATGATCAGTCGCTCAAATCAAGCTGGCGGGACAGAATGGCGGAGAATTCCCCGGCGAAGCCTTCAAGGCGGGTGATCATGCGCTGCAGATCGTTGGAGAATTTGTTATAGGCGACAACCGCCGGGATCGCGGCAACGAGGCCGAGCGCGGTGGCGAACAACGCCTCGGCGATGCCCGGCGCGACCACGGCGAGACTGGTGTCCTTGGTGGCGGCGATCGACTGGAAGCTGTTCATGATACCCCAGACGGTGCCGAACAGGCCGAGGAACGTCGCCGTCGACCCGACCGTCGCCAAAAAGCCGAGATATTTCTCCAGTCGCTCCACCTCCCGGTCGATGGTCACCCGCATCACCTGATGGATGCGCGCCTGCAGGCCGGTATGGGCATGCTTGCCAAGGCCCTTTTCGGTCGAGCGCGCCCATTCCTTCATGGCGGCGGCGAATAGCATGGCCAGCGGATTATCCGGGCTCGATCCAACGCGCCGTTGCAGATCCTCAAGATTGCCGCCGGACCAGAATTCGTTCTCGAATTCATCGGCATCGGCGCTGATCCGCCGGAACCGCAGGATCTTGTCGATAATGATCGCCCAGCTCCAGAAGGACGCGAGCACCAGCACGATCATGACGATCTGCACAACAATATCGGCCTGAACAAACAGACCGATCATAGATAAATCGTGAGCACCGCCGCCCATCTGGGTGACGACAATTGCATCATTTTCCATTTACTCTTCCCCGACTACAGTCTCATTGGGCACAGCCGAACAGCCCAATATTGCATTAAACTTGTCATTTATGGCAGAAGAAAGACGCTGTGGCCGCCCCTCGGCATCAAGGCAGGCGACCCGGACTCTCGTCTCCACCAGCAGATCGCCGCCGCGATAGATATTCTGCGCCATCCGTAAAGAGGCGCCGCGTAAATCGGTCACGCGCGTCACGATCTCGAGCTCATCCTCCATCTTTGCCGGCCGCAGATACTCGATCTCGCAGGCACGGACAACGAAATTCGCCCCCTCCTCCTCCATCATCATCTGCTGATTGATGCCGAGGCCGCGCAGCATGTCCGTGCGTGCCCGTTCGGTGAATTTGAGATAGTTGGCGTAATAGACAATGCCGCCCGCGTCCGTGTCTTCCCAGTAAACGGGTAGCGGAAAGAGATGCCGTGTCCCCTCGGCGCTTTTGTCAAACCGGCCGAGCATTCTCGCCTCAGTCATCCTTGCTCTCTTCCTCGATCAGGGAAAGCTGTTCGCTGACGGTTTTCGGAAACGCCAGCCCCAGATGATCGAACGCCGCCTTGGTCAGCATCCGCCCGCGCGGCGTGCGCTGCAGGAAGCCCTGCTGGATCAGGTAGGGTTCGATAATATCCTCAATCGCGTCCCGCGGCTCGGAGAGCGCCGCCGACAGCGTCTCCACACCGACCGGGCCACCGCCGAAATCGCGGGCGATGCGCCCGAGATAGCGCCGGTCCATGGAATCCAGCCCGCGCTTGTCCACCTCGAGGCGGTTGAGCGCCGCGTCGGCCTTGACCGCATCGACAAGATCCGCCCCGGCGACCGCCGCAAAATCGCGCACCCGGCGCAGCAGCCGCCCGGCAACACGCGGGGTGCCCCGGCTGCGTCTTGCGATCTCGATCGCGCCGTCTTCACTGAGGTTAAGGCCGAGGACGCGGGCGCCGCGCGCGACAATAAGCTTGAGTTCGTCCGGCTCATAGAAATTCATCCGGAGCGGAATACCGAACCGCTCCCGAAGCGGCGTCGTGATCAAGCCTGAGCGTGTCGTCGCCCCGACCAGCGTGAAGGGCGGCAGGTCGATGCGCACGGATCGGGCGGCCGGCCCCTCCCCGATAATGAGATCGAGATGGAAATCCTCCATCGCCGGATAGAGAATTTCCTCGACAGCCGGGCTCAAGCGATGGATTTCATCGATAAAGAGAACGTCGTTCTTTTCAAGATTGGTGAGCAGCGCCGCAAGATCGCCCGCCTTGGTGATCACCGGTCCGGCAGTCGCCCGGAAATTCACGCCTAATTCTCGCGCGACAATCTGCGAGAGGGTCGTCTTGCCGAGACCGGGCGGGCCAAAAAACATCACATGATCTAGGGCTTCACCACGGGATTTCGCGGCCTGGATGAAGACGGATAAATTTTCGCGGACCTGTTTCTGGCCGATGAAATCCTCCAGAACCTGCGGGCGGAACTGGGTCTCGATATCATCCGGCCGGCTGTCGGCGCCCACTAAACGTTCGTCACTCATGCGGCCAGCTCCTTGAGCCCGGCGGTGATCAGGGCCTCAACCGAGGCTTCGGGCCCGAGAGTTCTAGCGGCCGCGGCCACCGCGCCAAAGGCGTCCGCCCGGCCATAACCAAGATTGACCAGCGCCGAGACCGCATCCCCGGCCGCCGTTTGCTGCGCCTTGGGCGCGCCCGCGGCGCTGCTCACTTCCGCATTGAAGGCGACCGGCCCGAGGTCCATTTTCGCAACCTTGTCTTTCAGCTCCGCCGTGATCCGCCCCGCGACCTTCGGCCCGACACCGGAGACGCGAGTAAGCGCCGTCTTGTCCTGCGCGGCGACGATCTGCGTCAGTTCATCGCCACTATAGAGCGAAAGGATACCGAGCGCGACCTTCGCCCCGACCCCCTGCACCGTCTGCAACAGGGTGAACCAGGACCGCGCCGCGACGCTTTCAAAACCATAAAGATGGATATGATCTTCGCGCACATTTGTCTCGATATGCAGGGACACGATGCCGCCCTTCTCCGGCAGGCTCCGGAGCGTGCGGACGGAACAGAAAACGAGATAGCCGACGCCACCGACATCGAGGATAATCCAGTCCTCCCCTACCGTGTCGAGCTTACCGGTCAGTTTCGCGATCATGGGGCCCGTCCCGCCATCATGGTGGCCTTTTTGAGGCTGCGGTTGCTGCCCGCATAATGGGCATGGCAGATGGCGACAGCGAGGGCATCGGCGGCATGCTCGTTGGCGATGACGCATCCGGGCAGCAGCATGCCGACCATGGCATGGATCTGCTCCTTCCCGGCGTGGCCGGCACCGACGACGGATTTCTTGATCTTGTTGGGCGCGTATTCTTCAACCGGAAGGCCATTGAGCGACGGCACCAAAAGGGAAATTCCGCGCGCCTGACCAAGCTTCAGGGTCGAGACCGGGTTCTTGTTGACGAAGGTTTCCTCAACCGCCGCCTCGGCCGGCTGCCAATCGAGAATTACCTTGCTGATACCGTCATATAGCTGGACAAGGCGTTCGGAGAGGCTGAGGTCGCCATCGGAGGAAATCGCGCCATTGGCCAGATGCCGGAGGGTGTTCCCCTCAGCTTCTATGATCCCCCAGCCGGTATGGCGAAGTCCCGGATCCAGCCCCAATAAACGCATGATGAAATTACTGTCCTTTTAAAAGTTAATCGCCCAGTTTCTCCATGATCTCTTCGGGAATATCGAAATTGGCCGAAACCTTCTGGACGTCGTCATGATCCTCGAGCACATCCACCAACTTGAAGAGGGAATTGGCCAGATCTTCCGTCTCCACCGGGATGGTGTTCTGCGGCTTCCAGACGATGCCGGATTCCTGCGGCGTGCCGAATTTCTCCTCCAGCGCCTCGCGCACCTCGTTGAAATCCTCCATCGCGCAGGTGATTTCATGGATCTGCGCATCGCTCTCGACATTCTCGGCGCCGGCCTCGAGCGCGGCCTCGAACACCGCGTCGGCGTCAATCCCTTCGGCCGCATAGATGACCTGTCCGATGCGGTCGAACATGAAGGCGACCGAGCCCGTCTCCCCCATCGTGCCGCCGGACTTGGCGAAGGCGGCGCGTACATCGGCGGCCGTCCGGTTACGATTGTCCGTCAGGGTCTCGACGATGATGGCGACGCCGCCGGGGCCATAACCCTCATAGCGCATTTCCTCATAATTTTCGGCGCCCGCCTCACCCGATGCGCGCTTGATCGCGCGGTCGATATTGTCGTTCGGCATATTGTCACTGCGGGCGGCGGCGATGGCGCTGCGAAGGCGGGGGTTCATGGCAGGGTCCGGCAGGCCCGTCTTCGCGGCGACTGTCAGCTCCCGGATATGCTTGGCAAAAATCTTCGCCCGCTTCTTATCCTGCGCGCCCTTGCGGTGCATGATGTTCTTGAATTGTGAATGTCCCGCCATTTTCCGTCTCTTGGTCTCGCTACTGGTTGGTTACTGTTTCGCCGTTTGTACCCGATCCATTTAAAAGAGGCACGTCCTTTTTACGAAGGTGCCGCGCTTCAGGAAATCTTGGGCCAGATCTCCATCAGGCGGCCGCCGACACGAAGCGGCGATATATATTTGGCAAGCCCGGTTTTATCGTCGGTTTCAACGAAAATGCCGCAGGCCGTCCCCTCGCCCAGCGCCGGCGTAAAGCGCCCGCCCGGGATCTTGCGGGTAAAGCGGCGAAGGGGTTCCTCCTTATCCATGCCGATCACGGAATTATAATCGCCGCACATGCCCGCATCGGTCTGATAGGCGGTACCGCCCGGGAAGATCTGCGCATCCGCCGTCGGCACATGGGTATGGCTGCCGACCACCATCGAGACGCGACCGTCGCAGAACTGTCCCATCGACATTTTCTCTGACGTGATCTCGGCATGGATATCGACTAGGATGGCGTCATACTTGCGCCCGAGCGGATTGCCGGCGAGCGTTTTCTCCACCGCCGCGAACGGATCATCGAGCGGATCCATAAACAGCCGCCCCATCACCTGGATGACGAGGATCGTCTTGCCGCGCCGTGTCTTGAAGGCGCCGACGCCTTTGCCGGGCGTGTCTTTCGGATAGTTCAGCGGTCTCAGGATGCGGCCGTCCTTTTCCAGGGTCGGCATGATCTCCTTCTGATCGAAGCTGTGATTGCCAAGGACGATGCAGTCCGTCCCGGCGGCGAAGAATTCCTCGGCGATCTTGTCTGTAATCCCGAACCCCCCCGCCGCATTCTCCCCGTTGACGACGACGAAATCGGCGGACAGGCGATCACGGATGGCCGGTAATTGCCGGGTCAGGATATCACGGCCCGCACGACCGACCACGTCCCCGAAATACAGGATCTTCAACTTATTTTCCTAACCTCTTTTTCCGTCACCATGTAATCGAGCCGCTGATCATAGCGATCGGTGATCACTTTTGCCACTTCCTGCGCCGCATAGGCGTATCCGACCGCGCGGCAACTCCCGCGCGCGCGCAGACCGGCAAGCGTACGGTCGTAAAAACCGCCGCCATAGCCCAGTCTATAGCCCAGAGCGTCAAAGGCAAGCATTGGCGTCACAACGATATCCGGCGTGACGGTTGGCGCCGAATTCGCCGGAACGAGGACCTTGAAGCGGCCCGGCTCGAGGACGGTGTCCGGATCCCACCGGCGGAAGCTAAGCGGATGATCCGCCTTCTCGACCACCGGCAGCGCGCAGATGACCCCAAGTACATGAAGCCTCCGGAGCAGCGGGCGCGTATCCAGCTCACTGCCAAGCGGCCAGTAGAGGGAGACGATCTGCCCGGAAAGGTCGGCGAAAGTGTCAAGAAACCGCTCGGCGGCGCTGTCGGCGGCAGCGCCCGGCGCGATTTCCGCGCGGCGGCTAGTTGCGGCGTTCCGCTGTTCCTGTTTCTGTTCGTCGAGGGAAAGGGTCACGGCGGGCTTAAGGCTTGCTCCGAAAATAATAGTACTGCACCAGCATAGCCGTCGACGGTAGGAAATCTCTGTGGCCTGACAAGTCAGGTGGGCGCCGATTTGTTAGGACCACGGTCCAGTCAGGGATCAGCTCCCTAGATTTCTTTATTGGCCCCAGGATATCATTCGTCTAACGCACAAGCGAGTGCAGTGTCGTCCATTTAAGCACTTTCAAGCTTTTGTGCAATAGCTTCCAGTTTTTCGGCCCAGGCGTCATGCGCCGGGGCGCCGCCCTCACCGTCGGCACCATCGCGAAGTTTCTCGATGGTCTCGTAGGCCTGCGACAGATCATCGGCAATCAGCAGGCAGGCCATCAACAGAAGCTGCCCCTCACTTGCATTGCCGACGGACTCCGTCAGATCAAGCACTTTCTTGTCGACGAATTCCGCCAGATATTCAAGATGCGACTCCTCGCCGTCGCCGCAGATGATCGGGTAGGATCGTCCGTTCACCTTGACTGTCAGTGATCCCATTGTTACCGCTCCAATATCAAGCTCAGTTGATCGATGGATTGATCAAGGCGGCCGGAAACCGTCTGGGTTTTCTTTTTCAGCGCCTCATACTTGCCGCGCAGCACTTCCAGCTCGCTTTTAAGCGCGGCGTTTTCCGCCGCCAGATCGGAGCCAACGGCCTCTTCATTCCGACTGAATCCGCCCTGCTGTTTCTCCCGCTCGACCGCGGCGGCCGCCTTTTCCAGTCTGGCGATAACGGCTTCCATTCTTGATTCGCTGTCTTGCATATCTCCCATCCGACTATTCGACACTGTTTATGGTCAGTTACCGGAAATCCCTCATTTTCGACAATACGATCATGGGCTAAGGCTCGTCAACCTAATTGGTTGCACCACTTTTTAGGCCGATTCACGCCATTGACCTGAACTAAGCGGTTGACGCGCCGAGGTTTGGGCGGCATCTTCCCCCCGATTCCGAAAGACATGCCTTTTGGCTTCGCGTCCCGATGCCCCCTGCCCACCTCTCGACAGGCAGCGAAAGATCGGGATAATCGGACGAATGAATGCATTGTGAAACCGACCCGAACACGGGCACCCGCAACCTGAAAAAATGCGCGTCGCGCACCGATCCTTCCCAACACCCCTGTGGCGCCGCGGATGGAGACAAAATCGGGTTTGCCGGTGGATGGAGAAGAGCCAAGTATGAACAAGATCGGGCTTAAGTCGTCACCGAACTCAGCCAAACATGATGACATGGCAAACGCCATCCGGGCATTGTCGATGGATGCCGTCCAGGCCGCCAATTCAGGCCACCCCGGCATGCCGATGGGCATGGCCGATGTCGCGACCGTCCTCTTTTCCAAGTTCCTGAAATTCGATCCGGCGAAACCGGACTGGCCCGATCGCGACCGTTTCGTGCTGTCGGCCGGGCATGGATCGATGCTGCTTTATTCCCTGCTGTATCTTACCGGCTACAAGGACATGACGCTGGAGGAGATCAAGAATTTCCGCCAGCTCGGATCGAAAACAGCGGGACATCCTGAATATGGCCATGCCAAGGGCATTGAAACGACGACCGGCCCGCTCGGTCAGGGGCTTGCCATGGCCGTCGGCATGGCGCTTGCCGAGCGGTTGCAGGCGGCCCGCTATAAAGAGATCACCGATCATTATACCTATGTGATTGCCGGCGACGGCTGCCTGATGGAAGGGATCAGCCATGAGGCGATTTCCTTTGCCGGGCATCTCAAGCTGAACAAGCTGATTGTCCTCTGGGACGATAATTCCATCAGCATCGACGGCTCGACCGATCTCGCGGTTTCCGATGATCAGGCAAAGCGGTTCGAGGCCCATGGCTGGGATGTGCAGGCCGTCGACGGCCATGACGCCACCGAGATTGAAAAGGCGATTGCCGCCGCGAAGGAAACGGACAGGCCCTCGCTTATCGCCTGCCGCACGACGATCGGCTTCGGCGCCCCGAACAAGCAGGGCACCTCAGGCGTGCATGGCGCCCCGCTCGGCGAGGAGGAAGTCGCCCTCGCCCGCAAGGAACTCGGCTGGCCGCATACGCCGTTCGATATTCCGGTAGAAATTCTTGATAAATGGCGGGCGGTCGGCACGAAAGGCGCCCGCCTTTCCGCCGCATGGGAAGACTCCTTCAAGGCCCTGCCAGAAGAACAGCGGACGATGTTCAATGCGGATATCAACGGCAATCTGCCGTCCGCCCTTGACGATGCCATGCTCGACTTCAAGCGGCAGCTGGTCGACGACGCCCCTGCCTGGGCGACCCGCAAATCGAGCCAGGAGGCCCTCAAGGTCATTAACGAGAAGGTGACGACAACCATCGGCGGTTCCGCCGATCTCACCGGCTCCAACCTCACGAAAACGCCGCAAACCGAGCCGGTGACGGCGGAGGATTTCTCGGGCCGCTATATATACTACGGTGTGCGCGAATTCGGCATGGCCGCCATCATGAACGGCATGGCGCTACACAAGGGCTTTATTCCCTATGGCGGCACCTTCATGGTCTTCACCGATTACGCCCGCCCGGCGATCCGCCTGTCGGCCCTGATGGAACAGCGGGTGGTCTATGTGATGACCCATGATTCCATCGGTCTTGGCGAAGATGGGCCAACCCATCAGCCGGTCGAGCATCTGGCCGCGCTGCGGGCGATGCCGAACCTCAATGTCTTCCGCCCGGCGGACGCCGTCGAAACCTCTGAATGCTGGCATCTGGCACTGCAGTCAAAGAAAACGCCGTCGGTCCTGTCGCTGAGCCGGCAGAATCTGGAGCTGGTGCGCAAGACGCATACGGCCGACAATCTCTGTGCCAGGGGTGCCTATGAACTCGCCCCGGCCAATCTGGAGGCGAAAGTCACGATCCTGGCAACGGGATCGGAGGTCGCCATCGCCCTCGCGGCCCAGAAACTTCTTGAAAGCGACGGCGTCGGCACCCGTGTCGTTTCCGTGCCCAGCTGGGAATTATTCGAAAAACAGGACGACGCTTACAAAAAAGAAACACTTCGCGAGGATACTGTGCGCATTGCCGTCGAGGCAGGTTGCTCCATGGGCTGGGAAAAATTCACCGGACCGAACGGCGGCTTCATCGGTATCAACAGTTTCGGCGCCTCCGCTCCGGCAGGCGATCTTTACAAGCATTTCGGTATCACAGCCGAGGCGGTTGCAGCCGCAGCAAAAGACAGGCTTTAAACTTGGATGAAAATCGCCGGTAAACGGCGTCACTTGGGTAATCAGGAGTAGAAGAAAATGACTGTTCGTGTAGCAATTAACGGTTTTGGGCGGATTGGACGGAATATCCTTCGGGCGATTTATGAATCCGGCCGCACCGATGTGGAAGTTGTTGGCATCAACGATCTTGGTTCGGTCGAGGCCAATGCCCATCTTCTGAAATATGACAGCGTGCATGGCCGCTATCCGGGCACCGTGACGGTTTCCGGCGACAGCATCGATCTGGGGCGCGGCCCGATCAAGGTCTCGGCGGAACGCGATCCGGCCAACCTGCCGTGGGGCGATCTCAATGTCGATATCGCCTTCGAATGCACCGGCATCTTCACCAAACGCGATGCCGCCGCCAAGCATCTCCAGGCGGGCGCCAAGAAAGTCCTGATCTCCGCGCCGGGCACCGATGTCGACCTGACCGTCGTCTATGGCGTCAACCATGACAAGCTGACGAAGGAGCACAAGGTTGTCTCCAACGCCTCCTGCACAACCAACTGCCTCGCGCCGGTGGCCCAGGTTCTCAATGACTCGGTCGGTCTCGTTCATGGCTTCATGACGACCATACATGCCTATACAGGGGACCAGCCGGTTCTCGACACGCTGCATAGCGACCTTCGCCGTGCCCGTGCCGCCGCCATGTCGATGATCCCGACCTCGACCGGCGCTGCCAAGGCGGTCGGACTGGTGCTGCCGGAACTTGCCGGCAAGCTGGACGGCACCTCGGTACGTGTGCCGACGCCGAATGTCTCGATGATCGACCTGACCTTCGTTGCCGGCAAGGCCACGACGAAAGAGGAAATCAACGCCGCGATCACCGAAGCCGCGAACGGCCGCCTCAAGGGCGTTCTCGACATCAGCAACGACCCGGTCGTTTCCATCGACTTCAATCACGCGCCCGCCTCCTCCACCTTCGATCTGACGCAGACGCAGGTGATCGACGGCACCTTCGTCCGCGTGCTGAGCTGGTACGACAACGAATGGGGCTTCTCCAACCGGATGAGCGATACGGCTATCGCCATGGCGAACGCCGGCTAACGGGCAATCGGGACGGAGCGAGAGTATGGTGGATTTCAGGACCCTCGATGATCTGGAGGCCGGCGGCAAAACGGTTCTTGTGCGTGTCGATCTCAATGTGCCGGTGGAGGGAGGAAAGATTTCCGACTTCACCCGCATCGACCGGATCCTGCCGACCCTGAAGGAACTGGCGGACAAGGGCGCGAAAGTCCTGCTGCTCAGTCACTTCGGACGGCCGAAAGGCAAGGTCGTGCCGGAAATGTCTCTCCGTCCCATCGCCGATGGCCTTGCCGCTCACCTGAAGCGGCCGGTCACCTTTATCGATGACTGCATCGGTCCCGCAGTTACCGCGGCGGTCGCCTCGGCCAAGGCGGGCGATATCCTGCTGGCCGAGAATGTCCGCTTCCACGCGGGCGAGGAAACGAACGATCCGGACTTCGCAAAAGCCCTCGCCGCCGCTGGCGACGTCTATGTGAACGACGCCTTTTCCTGCTCCCACCGGGCGCATGCCTCGACCGAGGCGATTGCCCGCCTGTTGCCCGCCTATGCCGGACGCAATATGGAGGCGGAACTGACCGCCCTTACCAAGGCGCTCGAAAAGCCGGTACGCCCGGTCATGGCTATTGTCGGCGGCGCGAAAATCTCCAGCAAGCTTGATCTTCTCTTCAACTTGATCGAAAAGGTCGATGTGCTGGTGATCGGCGGCGGCATGGCCAATACCTTCCTGAACGCGAAGGGCGTCAATGTCGGCGCCTCCCTCTGTGAGCATGACCTCGCCGGAACCGCAAATGAAATTCTGGCGAAAGCCGAGAAAGTCGGCTGCGATATCCTGCTTCCATCCCACGTCGTCCTCGCCCGGGAATTCAAGGCGGGCGCCGCCAACCGGGCCGCCAATGTGAATGACGTCAAAGGGGATGAAATGATTCTCGATGTCGGGCCGGAATCTGTTACGCTGCTGCAAGAACGTCTCGCGACAATCAAAACCCTGATCTGGAACGGCCCCCTCGGCGCCTTCGAGATCGATCCGTTCGGCGACGGCACCATCGCGGTTGCCCGGGAAGTTGAGAAGCGGACGAAGGCGAGCACCCTGGTTTCCGTTGCCGGCGGCGGTGACACGGTTTCGGCGCTGGCGAAGGCGGGCGTGACGGACGGGCTGAGCTATATCTCGACGGCGGGCGGCGCCTTCCTTGAATGGATGGAAGGCAAGACCCTTCCGGGCGTCGCGGCGCTTGCCCGCTGATCACGCCTTAAAAACAGGAGGTGAAGAAAATGGATGACATGGAACTTGAAGATGTGGCGAAGGCGCTTGTCGCGCCCAGCAAAGGCATTCTTGCCGCCGATGAGAGTACCGGCACCATCAAGAAGCGCCTCGACAGCATCAATACGCCAAGCACGGAGGAAACCCGCCGCGATTACCGCGAACTCCTGCTCTCGACGAAAGGCGCCGGCGATTTTATCAGCGGCGTCATCCTCTATGACGAGACGATCCGCCAAAAAGCAACGGACGGGCGTCCGCTGACGGAACTGATCAAGGCGCAGGGAATTATTCCCGGCATCAAGGTCGACAAGGGCACGAAACCCCTCGCCTTTTCCGACGGTGAGTTGGTGACCGAAGGGCTCGACGGCCTGCGCGAGCGCCTCAATGAATATCGCGAACTTGGCGCGCGGTTCGCCAAATGGCGCGCGGTGATTGCGATCAAGGACGGCATCCCGAGCCAATATTGCATCGATGTCAATTCCCATGCGCTGGCCCGCTACGCCGCCCTCTGTCAGGAAGCCGGCCTCGTTCCCATCGTCGAGCCGGAAGTGCTGATGGACGGCGATCACAATATCGATGAATGCTATGCGGTCACCGAAACCACGCTGAAAACGGTTTTCGACGAGCTTTACCAGCAGCGCGTCGTCCTCGAGCAGATGCTGCTCAAACCCAATATGGTGATTTCCGGATCGGACTGCCCCGAACAGGCGGATGTCGAGGAAGTCGCGTCAAAAACGCTTTACTGCTTCGAACAGACGGTACCCGCCGCCGTGCCCGGCATTGTGTTCCTCTCCGGTGGCCAGAGCGAACAGCAGGCAACCATGCATCTCAACGCGATGAACCAGATGGGCAAGTTCCCCTGGGAAATCAGCTATTCCTTCGGTCGGGCGCTGCAAGCCTCCGCCCTCAAGACCTGGCAGGGCAAGCCGGAAAATGTCGAAGCCGCGCAGGCCGCATTCCATCACCGCGCCAAGCTGACCAGCGCGGCGCGCGACGGCGAATACAGACCGGACATGGAATAGTACTTGATGGGGACAGTGCCTAATGTAGGGCGGGAGCGTCCCCGTCTCTACCTGATCTCGCCGCCGGAAATCGATCTCGATACCTTCGAGACGGCCTTTCGCGAGGCCCTTGCGGGCGGCGATGTTGCCTGTTTCCAGCTGCGCCTAAAAGACCGTCCGGCGACGGAGATCATCGCCGCAACGAAACGCCTGATGCCGATCGCCGAACAGGCCGGTGTCGCCTTTTTGCTGAATGATGATGTCGAACTCGCCCGCGAGCTTACCGTGGATGGCGTTCATGTCGGGCAGGACGACATGCCCTACAAAAAGGCGCGGGCGCTTCTTGGTCCCGATGCCATCATCGGGGTGACCTGCAAGAACTCGAAACATCTGGCGATGACCGCCGGGGAAGCCGGGGCGGATTATGTCGCTTTCGGCGCCTTCTTTCCCTCCACCACCAAGGCGGAAACGGTCAAGGCGGACCCGGAGATTCTCGGCTGGTGGTCGGAGACGACATTGATCCCCTCTGTCGCGATCGGCGGCATCACAGTGGAGAATGCTGAAATCCTGTTGAAAAGCGGGGCCGACTTCCTCGCTGTTTCCAGCGGCGTCTGGGATTTCGAAAGCGGCCCGAAAGATGCCGTCGCCGCCTTTAATCAGGTGATTGATAAGGTGATGACAAGCTGGTAATTTCCCGCCAGATTTTTTTACAAGAGTGAACGAGCCATGAAAATTAACGGAAATGCCATCCGCCCGGGCAATGTGATCGAACATAAGGGCGGCCTCTGGGTTGCGGTAAAAATCCAGCATACGCAGCCGGGCAAGGGCGGCGCATATTTGCAGGTGGAACTCAAGAACCTGCGCGACGGCAGCAAGCTCAACGAGCGCTTCCGCTCCTCCGAGTCGGTGGAAAAGGTTCGCCTCGAACAGAAGCCGCATCAGTTCCTCTATGAGGACGGCGACATGCTGACCTTCATGGACACCAGTTCCTATGAACAGGTTTCCATCGCCAAGGACATGGTCGGCGAACGCGCCGGTTTCCTTCAGGATGGCATGGATGTCGAGATTGAGTTCCACGAGGACAGCCCGCTTACCGTGATCCTGCCCGAGCAGGTGGTGCTCGAGATTACTGAAACCGAACCGACGGTGAAGGGACAGACCGCCGCGTCCTCCTACAAGCCGGCCATTCTGGAGAACGGAATGCGCGTCATGGTGCCGCCTTTCTGCGGAACCGGCGAGAAAATCGTTGTCAACACGGAAACATCCGAGTATCTCAAGCGGGCGGATTAAGAACCGCGCAATCCCCGCGTCCCGACGAAAGAGCAAAGCAAAAGCCCATGGCGAGAAAATCCGCAGATATCAACGCAATGGAACTGGCGGCCCGCAAGGCATCGCGCAAGCTTCTTCGCGACTTTAACGAAGTCGAGCATTTGCAGGTTTCGAAAAAGGGCCCGGCGGATTTCGTAACCCAGGCCGACCTCACCGCCGAGGCGACGCTGCGCGAGGAACTCTCCCGCCTGCGCCCCGATTTCGGTTTCATCACCGAAGAGGGCGAAGGCGTCAAGGCCAAGGATGACCTTCACTACTGGGTGATCGATCCGCTCGACGGGACGACGAATTTCCTGCATGGCCTGCCGCATTTTGCCATTTCGATCGCCATCAAGACGGGGAAGGAAATCACCGCAGGGATCATTCTGGATCCCGTGAAGGATGAGCTGTTCTGGGCGGAAAAGGGCGGCGGCGCGCATATGAACGACCGCCGTCTTCGCGTCTCCAGCCGCACCCGCATGGCCGAAAGCATTTTCGCGACCGGCATTCCTTTCAAGGGGAAGTCCGATCACAGCAAGTTCCTGAAGGAGTTGGAGCGGGTAATGGAAGTATCGGCGGGCGTCCGCCGCTTCGGCGCCGCCTCCCTCGATCTCGCCTATGTGGCTGCCGGTCGATATGACGGATTCTGGGAGCGGAACCTGCAGGAATGGGACATTGCCGCGGGCATCATCATCGCCCGGGAGGCGGGCGCGCTCGTGACCCAGCTCGACGGCGGGGAGAGAATGCTCGAAAAGGGAGATATTCTGGCGACCAATCCCGGTGTCAACAGTGCAATGCTGGAAATTTTCCGCGAACTGCGGCTCGGTCGATAGATCATTTAAATCAAAGGCTTGTAATTAGGGCGCGGTTCTCTATTCTAAAGCCCGGCTATTAACAATAACAAGTCAGGGCCAACGTGACATGCGTGCTATCATCATCCATGAATTCGGCAACTATAAAGACGTTGCGAAGCTCGATACCCTTCCCGTTCCCGAACCCGGCCCCGGTGAGGTCGTCGTCCGCAACAAGGCGGCGGGGGTCAGCTTCGCCGCAACCCTCAACATCGCCGGAAAATACCAGCGCAAGGCGCCCCTTCCCTACATTCCCTCGACGGAAGCTGCCGGCATCGTCCATGCGGTCGGCGAAAATGTAACCCGCGTTGCCGTCGGCGATCATGTCATGTGCAGCGTCGATCACGGCGGCGCGGCCGGGTTCTGCTGTATCGAGGATGTTGCCTGCCTGAAAATACCGGAAGATATGGATTTCGCCGTCGGGTCGGCAATCATCACCTCCTACAACACCTCCTACGGGGCGCTGGTGCGCCGGGCCAAGTTGCAGAGCGGCGAGACATTGCTGGTTCATGGCGCCGCCGGAGCGGTCGGCATGGCCGCGGTCGAGATCGGAAAGGCCCTCGGCGCGACGGTGATTGCCGTTGCCGGCGGGGAAAAGCATTGCGAGACGGCCCGTCGTCACGGCGCCGATCACGTCATCGATCACCGCACGGAAAACTTCCGCGATGTCGTGCTCGATATCACCAATGGCCGCGGCGTCGATGTCGTCTATGACAGCATCGGCGGCGATGTGACGATCCAGTCCATCCGCTCCCTCGCCTGGGAAGGCCGGCTGCTCACCATCGGCTATGCCTGCGGCACGATCCCGAATATCGCGGCCAATACGCTGCTGCTGAAAAATGCGTCCGCGATGGGCTTCAACCTCGGCCATTTCTTCGGCTGGTCACCGGGCGGCACCCGACGGGAACATATCGACGCCCTCGACGAGATGGCGGCCGGCGTCCTCGATCTGTATGCAAAGGGTCTCGTCAAGCCCGAGATCGGTGCCCGCTTCCCGCTGCATCGGTTCGTGGATGCCCTCGATGCGGTCGTCAACCGCGAGGTGGATGGAAAATGCGTTGTCGAGATGAGTGAAGAAGACTACTAGGGCTCTGACCCTAACCCTTGTGTTTCAGCCGGACAGCGGTGCCGTAGGCGAGAATTTCCGCCGACCCCGCAACGACCATCGATGTTGCGAACCGCATACCAACAATGGCGTCCGCGCCTTTCAGGCGAGCCTCGGAGATCATGCGGTCGGTTGCCTGTTCCCGGGCTTCGGCCAGCATTTTCGTATATTCGGAAACTTCCCCGCCAACGAGATTTCTAAGGCCCGCGATAATATCCGTGCCGATATGCTTCGCGCGGATCACATTGCCGCGCACGAGTCCGATGACCTCGGCGATTTCCTGCCCCTTGATCTCATCCGTTGTCGTAATCATGATCTGCATTTTCATTTTTCCACATTTTTCTCGTAGTAATCGTCTTCCGCGTTATTTTTCCGCTGCCAAATAACGCGGAACAGCAAATAACCGGCAAGAACCAGAACGATGACAAAGACGAACCCGAACGGAAATGGCGCGGTCGCTCCGGCGTAAAGCAGGAACAGCAAATAAATCGCGCCACCGAAAATCGCCAGTAGAAGGGCTATTGTGTCTAGTTTCACGGCCTTGGCCTTCTCTTGAGGAACTCTTTGATAAATTGCGTCGCACCACAGTCTGAAAAATCAGTCATACCGGAAAAACCTTTCGTAAAACTAAACGATTGTGACGCGGCGCTCCCTAAGTTATTGTGCTACGCGGTGGACCACCTGCCGCAAAGTTGACATTTTCCATTGGCAGGTTGGATATTGATTGCGGACTATGTACGCAGGTGGACGTTGCGTAACATTCAGGAGGAAAGGAGGGAGCCAATGACCAGATTGCCTTCGGCAGCTTATTCCGCCCCCTGGCTCGTCTCGCTGCTGTTCGCCCTTCCCTTGTGCGCCCCAATCATCGGTGCCGCCCAAGCGGAAACCGCCGCGCGCCCGGCGGTTGAGGTCAACCTGAATGCCCTTAAATCCGCGCCGCGGCTCGTTCATGCGCCGACCAGGATTATCGACGGAGAAACCGTGATTGTTCTGACGCCGCCCTCGTTGCAGAAGAAAAAGCCAGCGGCCCCAGCGGAAAAAGTAGTAACGCCGCGCGTCAAACCCGCCCTTTCACTATCGCAGACCGACGTCGCGGCGGTAACTCCCGTGCCAGTACCGCCCGTTAATCCGGCAAAGCTGCCGGACGCGACGGAAGCGGCGAAATTCGACGCGGTGGCAACGCCTGTCGTGAAGATGGATACCGCCCCCATCCCGTCGCCCGAAAAGGCCGAGGGAATGAAAGCCGAAGTCGCTAACGATGCGGCGGAAAAGATTACCGAAGCGACGCCGTCGCCGACGCCGACACCGACAACGGATGCTGTCGAGCCTGCCAAAACGCCGGATGAAAACGTCGTTGCAGAGGCGAGCGCGCCGGCGGTGACGACGGAGCCGAAGGACGAGGAAATCCAGCTCGCCGCGATTGCGCCCTCCGCGGGCCCGACGGTGGCAAAGGCGCCCTCCGCATCGCCCGAAAACCTCACCCGCATCCTTTTCGCCGAGAATGCGGCAGACCTTCCCGATGATGCGCAAGCCGGCCTTCAGGCCATTGCCGAGACACTGAAGGAAAGCGGGCGCGAGAATGTGCAGCTTCTCGCCTATGGCAGCGGCGCCAGCGTCAGTGCGGCGCGCCGTCTGTCGCTCGGGCGGGCGCTCGCCGTTCGGTCAAAGCTGATGGAGCTCGGCGTTGACAACAGGCAGATCGAAGTAAGAGCGCTCGGCGAGCCGGAAGGCGGCGGCCCGTCTGACCGCGTTGACCTATTACTGATTACACGGTGACCATGTCCACATATTCCAACGTCGAAACCCATAGCCTGGCCGGAACCCCCAACATCAAGAAACCGCGCCGTCATCTCATCCGGATGGTCATCTTTGTCGGCATCGCCGTCGCAATCTCGGCCTTTCTCTATCCGCAGATCCAGACCGCGTTTCTCGCCAACCCGCTGTTGAACGGTCTGATAATCCTTGTACTGCTGTTTGGTATCCTGTTTATCTTCCGTCAGGTGTTCATGCTGTCGGGCGAGATTAACTGGACGCAAAGCCTGCGCCGACTGGATTCAAGCCAACCGACCGTGCGTGCGCCGCGCCTGCTGGCTCCGCTCTCGACAATCTTCAATGACAGCAAGGGGCCCGTCCGCCTCAGCGCCGTCACGATGAACACCCTGCTCGATAGCGTCAGTTCTCGCCTCGACGAAGGGCGGGACATTTCGCGCTACCTGATCAACGTGCTGGTCTTTCTCGGCCTCCTCGGCACCTTCTGGGGATTGCTGGAGACGGTGGATTCCGTCGGCGGTGCGATCTCGACCCTCAATGTCGGCGGCGGCGGCGATTTCACCAAGATTTTCGATGATCTCAAGCTCGGCCTCGAAAAGCCGCTGTCCGGCATGGCCGTTGCCTTTTCATCCTCCCTCTTCGGTCTCTCGGGCTCCCTGGTCCTCGGCTTCCTGGATATGCAGGCAGGACAGGCGCAGAACCGCTTCTACGGCGATCTTGAGGAATGGCTGACCTCGATCACCCGTTTCACCAGCTCCGGCTCGACCGTCATCGCCGATGGCGACCAGAGCGTTCCCGCCTATGTGCAGGCGCTGCTCGAGCAGACGGCGGAAAGCCTCAACAATCTCCAGCGCACCCTCGCCCGGAATGAGGACAAGCGCGGCTCGGCGGAGAATTCCCTGATCAATCTCAGCGAACGGCTGGCAGCACTGACGGACCAGATGCGCGCCGAGCAAGACCTGCTGATCAAGCTTGCGGAAGGACAGACGGAACTCAAACCGCTTCTTGAACGGCTCGCCAAATCCGCCGAAAGCGCCGGTCTCGATCAGGCAAGCCGCAATCATCTTCGCAATCTGGATGTTCATATGGTCCGCATGATGGAGGAGACCGCAGATGGCCGCGAGCAGGTGGTTCAGGAAATCCGGAGCGATATCAAGCTGCTGACCCGGACCATCGCCGCCATTGCGGAAGAAAGCCGCCGTGGGTGAGACGATGCCCGCCGCTGACGACGGAGTAAATTATGGCTCGTAGACGCCGCGGACAACGCGCTCCATACGAGATCTGGCCCGGATTTGTCGACGCGCTGACAACCCTTCTGCTGGTCATCATCTTCCTTCTGGTGGTCTTCGTTCTGGCGCAGTTTTTCTTGAGCCAGGCCCTGTCCGGCCGCGACGCCGCGCTCGAAAAACTCAATCAGCAGGTCAACGAACTCGCCGATCTTCTGGCGATCGAGCGGCGCACCAGCGCCAATCTCGAAAACCAGATCGCCCAGCTCAATCTCGACATGACGAAGCTTCAGGAAGAACGGGACAGCGTCATTATCCAGCTCGATACGCTGACCAGCCGCGCCCTTTCCGCGGAAGAGGATCGGGATCGTCTTACCGTCCTCCTGCGGGAAGAAAAGGAGAAAACGGCGGCAGCGGAAGAAAAGGCGGCGGTGAGCGAAGAGGCCCTGAAAGCGAACCTCGCCGAGCTTGAAAGCCTGAAACGCGATATTGCGGCGCTCGAGGAAACCCGCAAGAAACTCGAAGACGAGGTTGGCAAGCTGGCGGCAACCATTGAAGCCAAAGATACGGAAATCGGCTCTCTTCGGGATCGCAGCAAGGAGTTGGAAGCGCGGATCGCCGACGAGCAGGAACGCACCAATCTCGCCCAGAAGGATATCGAGGAGCGGGAAATCCGACTCGCCGAGCTGCAAACGCTCTATCTGCAGACGCAGGACAAGCTGACGGAAGAGGAAAAGCTCTCCGCCGCCGCCCGCTCTCAGGTCGCGTTGCTCAATACGCAGATCAACGCCCTTCGCGCGGAACTGGCGAAGCTGAACGCCGCGCTTGATGCGAGTGAAGCCAAGGATATTGAGCAGCAGGCGCAGATTGCCGATCTTGGCAAGCGCCTCAACCAGGCGCTCGCCGCAAAGGTCCAGGAATTGCAGCAATACCGCTCCGAATTCTTCGGCAAGCTCCGCGAAGTTCTCAAGAACCGTCCCGGCATCAGCATCGTCGGCGATCGTTTCGTCTTCCAGTCCGAAGTGCTGTTCGATGCGGGCAGCGCCGAACTCGGCCCACAGGGCAAACAGGATATGGCAAAGTTCGCCGAGACGCTGCTGGAGATCGCCAAGGATATTCCGAAGGGAATTGACTGGATCCTGCGCGTCGACGGCCATACGGACAAGCAGCCCATCAGCACGGCGCGCTTCCCCTCCAACTGGGAATTGTCGACGGCGCGAGCGGTCTCCGTCACCAAGTTCCTGATCAGCCAGGGCGTTCCGCCGAACCGGCTGGCGGCCACCGGTTTTGGCGAATTCCAGCCCATCGATTCGCGCGATGACGAGATCGGCTATCTCAGGAACCGCCGTATCGAGCTGAAGCTGACGGAGCGTTAATTGGCGGGCAAGGGCCGGAATATTCTGGTCATCAAGCATGGCGCGCTTGGTGACGTGATCCTGGCGCAGGGTCCGTTTCAGGCGATCCGCGCCCATCATGGCGATGCGCGCATCGTTCTACTGACGACGCGTCCCTTCGCGGCATTTCTTGAAAAATCCGGCCTGTTCGATGATATCTGGATCGATGAACGACCGAAACTCTGGCAGCTTTCCAAGCTGATCCCGCTGATCCGGAAACTTCGCGGCGGGCGTTTCGACCGGGTCTATGATCTGCAAACCTCCACCCGCAGCAATTCCTATTTCCGCTTCTTCCCGAAATGGCGAAAGCCCGAATGGTGCGGGATCGCCAAGGGCTGCTCGCATCCGCACGACAGTCCGCTCAGGACCAAAATCCACACGATCGAGCGGCATATCGATCAGTTGAAGGTCGCCGGCATCGACAATGTCCCACCGGTCGATTTTTCCTGGGCGATGACGGATATTTCGAGATTCGACCTGCCGACGAAATACGCCCTGCTAGTGCCGGGCGGATCGGCCCATCGTCCGGAAAAGCGCTGGCCCGCTATCCGGTTCGCCGAACTTGCGGAATATCTTGATGACAAGGGTATCACCCCCGTCCTGATCGGCGGCAAGGCGGAGGCCGAGGCGATCGAAAAAATCCGCAGCTCCTGCCCCGCCGCCATCGACCTTTCCTCGCAGACCGATTTCGGCGACATCGCGTCGCTGGGTGCGGGCGCGATGCTCGCGGTGGGCAACGATACGGGACCGCTCCATCTCATTTCGGCCGTCGGCTGCAAGACCATCGTGCTGTTCTCCCGCGCCTCCGATCCGAATATGTCGCGCCCACGGGGGCAAGATGTCCGGGTCCTGCGGGAAGACGATCTCGCCAATCTGCCGATCAACCGGGTAATCGGCGAGCTGGACCTGGAACCATGAGCGAGGCGGCGAAAAGCGTTCTCTGGTGGGGCCGCTTCGATCCCGATTATTCGCGCAACCGCATCCTCCGCCAGGCCTTTGCCGCGCTCGGCTGGCGGATTATCGATTTCCACCCCCGCATGAGCGCCCTTGGCCATATCGAGGCGGCATTGAAAGGCATCACGATGCCGGACCTTCTCTGGATACCCGCCTTTCGCCAACGGGACGTGGCGGTGGCGGCCAGATGGGCGAAGACGCGTCAGGTGCCCGTCATTTTCGATCCGATGATCTCGGCCTACGACAAGCAGGTTTTTGAGCGGCGAAAATTCCCGGCGGAGAGCGGGTCAGCGAAGAAACTGCTGGCATCGGAAAGCGCCCTGTTTGCCAACGCGGACAGAGTTATCGCCGATACCGCGGGACATGCCGCCTTTTTTATCGAAACCCTGAACCAGAAGACCGCACATGTCCGGGTCATCGCCCTTGGCGCGGAGGAACAGCTGTTCACCCCGGCGCCGCTTGAGGAAAAATTGCCGGACGAACCGCTGGAGCTCCTTTTTTACGGCAGTTTTATCGGCTTGCAGGCCCCCGAAGTGATTGTCGAGGCGGCGACGCTATGCGACGCGCCCGTCCGCTGGACCCTGCTCGGCGACGGCCCGCTCAAATCCGCTTGCGAAGCGGCCGCGGCGGGGCATCCGATGATCCGGTTCGAGGATTATCTGGACTATGAAAAACTTCCCGAACGGATCCACCGGGCGGATATCCTTCTCGGCGTTTTCGGCGCGAGCGACAAGGCGGCACGGGTGATCCCGAACAAGGTTTATCAGGCGCTCGCCTGCGGTCGGCCGGTTATCACCCGGGCGTCAAGCGCCTATCCGGGACCTAAAAACGACGGGTTGATCGAAATTCTGCCGGAAAATCCGAAGGCGCTTGCGGGCGCGGTCCGCGAGCTTCACGACCGCCGCGCAGAGCTTCCCGGCCGGGCGGCAGCGGCCCGGCGCTACTATGAGGATCATTTCAGCACCGAAAGCATTCACGGCCAACTGGCGGCCGTTCTCGACGATCTTCTAGGCGGATAGAGCGCTCCGTCCCGCGTCGAATTGCAATTTCGCAAGCTTGGCGTAAAGCCCGCCTTCCGCCATCAGCTCCGCATGGGTTCCCTGATTGATAATCCGGCCCTGCTCCAGCACGATGATCCGGTCGGCCGTGAGGACGGTCGCAAGACGATGGGCGATCACGAGTGTGGTGCGGTTCTGCATGAGATGCTCAAGCGCGATCTGCACCTGCCGCTCACTCTCCGCATCAAGTGCCGACGTCGCCTCGTCCAGCAGCAGGATTTCAGGGTCGCGCAAAATCGCCCGGGCAATGGCGATGCGCTGCTTCTGCCCACCCGACAGCTTGATCCCCCGTTCGCCGAACTCCGTGTCGAAGCCGTTCGGCATGGCGTTGATGAATTCGGTTGCAACGGCGGCCTCAGCGGCGGCGCGCACCTCCGCATCACTTGCCTCCGGCCGCCCATAGCGGATATTCTCCGTGGCCGTATCGGCGAAGATCACCGCATCCTGCGGCACTAGGCCCATCAGGGCGCGTAGCCGCGTCGGATCGACCTCGGCAATATCGGTACCGTCGATGGTGATGGTGCCGCTTTGCGGATCATAGAAACGAAGGAGAAGCTGGAATACCGTCGTCTTGCCGGCCCCGCTTGGTCCGACAAGGGCGACCGTCTCGCCCCTGCTGATCTTAAAGGAAAGGCCATCAAGCGCCGCCTGGTTCGGCCGCGACGGATAATGGAAGTTGACGTTATTGAAGCTGATATCGCTTTCGATCCGGGTGCCAATAGGAACCGGGTTTTCGGCAATCCTGACGGTCGGCTGTTCCGAGAGCAGCTCCAGCAGGCGCTCCGACGCGCCCGCCGCGCGCTGAAGCTCCCCCCATACCTCGCTGAGCGAGCCCATGGAACCGGCGACAACCACGGCATAGAACACGAAGGCGCCAAGCGTACCCGCCGACATCGTGCCATCAACAACGGACGTCGCCCCGCTCCAGAGAACAAAATCGATGGCCCCGAAAATAAGCAGGATCACGAGGGCGGTCAGCCAGGCCCGAGCCGTGATCCGCTTGATGGCGATACGAAAGCTCGTCTCGACATCGGCGCTGAAATGCCGGCGGTCATGCTCTTCATGGGTATAGGCCTGCGCCGTCTGTATCGCCCGCAAGGTCTCGTCGGCGCGGGCGCTGACCGCGGCGATACTGTCCTGGTTGGATCGGCTCAATTTGCGGACCATGCGCCCGAAAACGATAATCGGAACCAGCACCAGCGGCACCACCAGCAGGACAAGCCCCGCCAGCTTGGGGCTGGTGACAACGAGCAAAACAAGGCCGCCGACAAACAGGAGAAAATTGCGGAGCGCCACCGAGATTGACGAGCCGATCACCGTCTGGATCAGGGTCGTATCCGTGGTCAGCCGGGAAAGTACCTCACCGGTCCGGGTAATCTCGAAAAAGGCGGGATTGAGCGTCAGGACATGATTGAACACGGCTTTGCGGATATCCGCGATCACGCGCTCCCCTATCCAGGAGACAAGGAAATAGCGGCTGAATGTCGCCACCGCGAGCAGCGCCACCACGCCCATCAGGGCGACAAAAACCTGATCGAGGCTTTCCGTACCGGCCGAGAATCCCTTGTCGAGCAGCGCCCGGATCGCCTGCCCTATATAGAGCGTTGTTCCGGCCGCGACCACCAGCGCCACCAGGGCGCCAGACGCCTGCAGCTTGTAGGGCCCGACGAATCGCCATAGCTGCCACAGGCGCATCACCACCCGTTTCGATTTTTCCTTGCCATTATTGTCGAGGGCGGTTCCGTTTACATCAGTCACGCAGCAGACCTTGCCTTATTTTTGTGAGTAAATCCAGTCTTCGGGTGTAAAGGTCATGGCCAGGAATGCAAGAAAAAATGCCAAAAATCATATCTTTGCTTGCCATCACGCCAAAGCTTTAATATAAGGCCCGCTTAGTGAATTATAGCGTCCCCAAAAGGGTGAGCCGACATGAAAAAAGATATACATCCCGATTACCACACGATTACCGTCGAAATGACCGACGGTTCGACCTTCGAAACCCGCTCGACCTATGGCAAGGAAGGTGATGTTCTGAAGCTGGACATCGACGTGAAAACGCATCCGGCCTGGACCGGCGGTCAGCAGCATCTCCGTGACGACGGTCAGGTCGCCAAGTTCAAGAAGCGCTTCGCCAATTTCGGCCTGAAGTAAGCGATCGGAAATTTCCCGTTACGGGAGGTGAAAAGGCGTCCATCCGGGCGCCTTTTTTAGTCAGCAGCGGCTGCGCCGGTAATTGATCATCCCCTGGTCGTCCAGGCGGACCAGCCGACGGTAGAGCCGCTCGCTCCGCTCAAGAAGTGATTGCAGGCCCTCGGGCAACAACTCCGGATCGCAGGCCGGTTCATCCTCAAGACACACCTTTACATGCTGCAGATGGCATTCATCCTCCTGCGCCTCTTCGGGGCTGATTTCCCCCTCCTGCAGGGCGCGCTGAAACATTAGCCAGGACATGCTTTCGGTGAGCCGCGTCGTCAGGCGGAGTGATTCAGCCGCGTAGCCGAAGCTGGCCGTCGCGGGCATGGCGCGCGCCGCCGCCTGCCCGGGACCGGCAAGATAGGACCGTGCCTCCTTCACCAGGTCCAGCGCTTCGTCGTAGGTCCGGGAGAAAAAGATGGTTTCCGAACCACGCATAGTGCCACCATTATCGTCAACGTCCATCAATTTTCCTTCGCTGACCGCTCATAAATGTTGCCTTGAATCTTGCGAAAAAACTAGCCGCCAAAAGTTAATTTTCCATATTTTCGGCTCTTGAATCTATGGGAAAATGACACATATATGGGGCATCAGGCGCCGATTTAGGGTCTGAAATCAAGGGTTTGGCCGATTTAGGCAACCCGCATTTATATTGCTTCATAGGAGGATATAACCATGCGTGCTTATGATTTTTCACCGCTTTTGCGTACGACTGTCGGTTTCGACCGTATTGAACAGCTGTTCAGGACCCTGGAACGGGCGTCCAGCGAAAACAGCTATCCGCCCTACAACATCGTAAGAAAAGACGCCGATAACTATCGCATCACGATGGCGGTCGCCGGATTCGACGAAGACCAGATCGAGATCGTCGCAACGCAAAATTCATTGAAGGTATCGGGTAAATCCGAAGAGGAAAAGGACGAGGTGCAGTATCTGCATCGCGGGCTAGCGTCCCGCTCCTTCGCGCAGAATTTTGAACTTGCCGAAACGATCAAGGTAGTTGGCGCGACCATGGAAAACGGTCTCCTGCATATCGATCTTGTGCGGGAAATTCCGGAGGAATTGAAACCGCGGACCATCGAAATCAGCAAGCCCAAGGGTAAAGGCAAGCTGATCGAAAACAAAGCTGCCTGAGTAGCCTCATTTCATAGGAGAATGGCCCGCCGGCCTCCCGGCGGGCTTTTTTGTTCGTGCGCCATGCAGCGTTGCAGAAAGATCAAAAAACCGGGACGAATGATGGCACATGACGGCAAAGGCGATTATAGTATGGAAAGTTTCTGATCTCTAACCAGGTTCCAATCCCAATGTCCTCGCTTATTTCAAGTACCGTCGATTTCGATCAGGAAGGCTATCAGACCGGATATCTCGAACTTCTCCATTCCGTGCACCGCTCGGCCTACGGATTTATTCCGATCCCGATCGCCAGCTTCAAAAATGGCGATGGACCGCGGGTTCTGCTGATGGGCGGCACGCATGGAGATGAATATGAAGGCCAGGTGATCCTGTCCAATCTTATCCGTTCATTGCCTCTCGAACAGGTAAGCGGGCAGATCATCATCCTGCCCATGGCAAACTTCCCGGCGGCGGAGGCGGGACTTCGCACATCCCCACTCGATCAGGGAAATCTCAATCGCGCCTTCCCCGGTATCGCCAACGGAACGCCGACGCAGCAGATCGCCCATTATATCGAGGAGTCGTTGCTGATCCGCGTCGATTTTCTGTTCGATCTTCATTCCGGCGGCAGTTCGCTACTTTATGAGCCGACCCTGCTCATTTCGTTAAATGACGATGATCCCCATCTGGAGTTGAAGCGCAAACTCGTCAAGGCGATGGGGCTGCCCCTGACCTTGCTGACGGATCGCGATGAATATGGGGGGTATTCCTCAGCCGCCGCGGTTCGAAAGGGCGTTTGCTGTATCCTCACCGAGCTTGCGGGGGGCGGCAATGTCACGAAAGGGCTGCCGAAACTTGCGATGAATGGCCTGCTTCGCGCCCTTTACGAAATTGGCGTGGTCACGGTGACGCCGAAACCCGTCGACGTCAAACCGCGCGCCTTCGCGGAGGAAGGAAGCCTGTTCGCGACCGAGCCCGGTGTCTGGGAGCCGCTGGCCGATCCGGGTGAAGATGTCGCCAAAGGACAGCCCGCCGCCCTCATCCATCGCGTCGAGACGCCCGGCCGCGCGCCGATCGAACTCTTTTTCGAGGCGGACGGCGTCATTCTCGCCAAAAGGCAGGGCGCGCGCGTGGTTCGCGGAGATTGCCTCTTCCATATTGGCCAGAAGGAAGTCACGCCCTGACAGGCCAAATCATGATGACGGACGGGACACCCATCCATGGATGATATCCTCCTTGCCGTTTCGGTCAGTTTCATGGCGTTCCTGTCGACCAGTATCGACAATTTGTTCCTGCTGATCACGTTGACGCTGCATCCGAAATACGGATCCGCGAAGGTACGGACCGGATATCTTCTGGCCGTTCTTCTCATGCTGGGTATCTGCCTGTTATTCGCGCGCGGGGTTCAACAATTGCCCTTGCATTTCATCCCCTATATCGGGCTGGTGCCGCTCACTATCGGCATGTATGAACTCTGGCAACTTGTGCGGGGCGGCAAATCCGCTGCGATCCCGGACGGAGAGACGGGCAAACTAAGGGACGGCAGCTTCCTTACTATCACCATGATCATGATCACCCATAGCTGGGATTCGATCGCCGTCCTCGCCCCGCTCCTCTCCGACACCCGTCCAGGGCTCACGGGCTGGATGGCGGCAAGCATCCTGATTGCGGCGGGCGCCCTCACATTCGTCGCACAGAAAGCCGTCAGCCATCCGTCAATGAAGGCATTCCTGCAACGCTACGCGCCGAAGGTCCTCCCCTTCCTGCTGATTGCCGTCGGCCTCTATATTCTCCTCAATACCTCCACGGATATCACGTAAAAATCCACGATGAGGGCTTTATAAATTTGCGCGAAATGCCTATTGTCGCGATATAACTTTCAGTTGTTTGAGGATTGGCACGATGAAA
>NZ_WTVA01000002.1 GCF_009882935.1 Sneathiella chungangensis | reverse complement strand
TCGTCTTCCCATGGTCAACATGACCAATCGTTCCAATGTTTACATGCGGTTTACTACGATCAAATTTCTCTTTGGCCATTTCCGTCGTCCCGAAGCAATAAATACTCAGTGTAAAACACCGGAAGTTCAGTTTCCCGGCATCGATAATTTCCCGGCCTATTTATAGAGCGCCGACCGGCGCTTGGAGCGGGTGAAGGGAATCGAACCCTCGTATTCAGCTTGGAAGGCTGCTGCTCTACCATTGAGCTACACCCGCCCTGTATCACATTGCCCGATGCCAGCTCCATGACATCTTATATATATCTGCATGCAAATGGTGGAGGGAGTTGGATTTGAACCAACGTAGGCAGAGCCAACGGATTTACAGTCCGTCCCTTTTAACCACTCAGGCATCCCTCCGCACATGCATCAGGTCCCCGGCTTGCGCCGAAGGTGACCGGCACTATCGAAAATTCCCGAACAAAGTCAACCGAAAAAGAGCAAATCTGATCGATTTGTTCAATTTTTTTCGGTTCACTTAGAAATGCTGACTTGTTGCAAGATACGAAGCGCAATATAAGCAACGCCATGTCAAGAAGCAAGCAAGCAAATCGCCGTCCGCAGAAACCATCGGCTCAGGCCGGAAAAGTCGGACATCGCGCCGCCCGCGGCGGCAAGGCGTCCGGCACCGAGGAGTACTGGCTATACGGCGATCATGCGGTTCTTGCGGCGCTTGCCAATCCAAAGCGGAAACTCCGCCGGCTGGTCGTGACGAGATCGAAGTTCGAGGGGCTCGATCCCGAGACGAAGGGACGCATCGAGGAGACGATTGCGCCCGAGTTTTTTGAAAAAGAGGCGATTGCCGCCCTGCTCCCTGAAAATGCCATCCATCAGGGCATCGCCCTCCTGCCCGCTCCGCTTGCCGAACCGGCCATCGAGGACCTGCCGGACCGCCAGACCGCCGGGCCCTTCATCGTCGCGCTTCTCGATCAGGTAACGGATCCGCAGAATGTCGGGGCGATATTGCGCTCCGCCGCGGCGTTCAACATTCAGGCGCTGATTGTGCCGGACCGTCATTCGCCACCGATTACCGGCGTTCTCGCCAAGGCCGCATCGGGTGCCGTGGAAAGCGTGCCGATGATCCGGGTCGGAAATCTGTCGCGCGCGCTGGACCAACTGGCCGACCGGGGGTTCTGGCGAATCGGCCTTGACGGCCATGCCGGGCAGGATCTGGACCAGGCGGCGGCGGGCCTTGAAAAGGTCGCCATCGTTCTCGGCTCCGAAGGCAAGGGTCTCCGTCATCTGACGGCCGAGAAATGTGATCTGCTCGCCCGGCTGCCGATAAGCGACAGGATTGAAAGCCTCAACGTTTCCAACGCCGCCGCCATCGCCTTTTACGAGCTGGCCCGGGCGTCCCGCATATCCTGATATGCCGCGAAAGACGGTTCCCGGCCACCGGTCCAAAAATCTTGCATTTTTTGCTTGTGGAAGCGGGACAAGCTGACTATTTTGCGCGCAACCTCGCGCCGCTATAGCTCAGCTGGTAGAGCAGTTGATTTGTAATCATCAGGTCCCGGGTTCGATTCCTGGTGGCGGCACCACATAAGCCCTTGGAAACACAAAGTTTCCGAGGGCTTATCTGATTCTAACCCGCTATTTCGAAATTATCAGCAAGCAGATTTTCCTGCCGAAGGTACTGCACAAGTGCCTTTTCGCTGACGAATTCGTAGAGTCCCTTGCCCCGCTCTTCTTCTGTGTGGTCGCTAAAGGTAATATTATCTTTGAACAAGGCACCAAAAACAGATTCAAAAAACCAGATGCGAACAACTGTGCCTTGAAAATTCCGATTTTTCACATTTTAGTCCTCCGAAGTCGTATGAGTTCGTAATTTGGCGATCTAATGAACTGTTCCGACGCCCGCGCCTAATCCAACTCATCGCTCTGCACGGTAAGGGCTGAAGATGCGCCTAACGAGCTCTCACGCTTTTCTGGATTTCCGCGCATTTGCCCCCTTCGCTGCCCCCGGATTTTACAGGGAAAACCCTGCCGGGTATGGTAAGGTCACGTTGCGGGTTGGCGATTTATGTTTGCCGCTCCGCGCGTTGTTCGATTGTCGGCAATGGTAATGAGTGCGCCGAATGGGATAGGCAAAGGGTAAATGTTTTCGCGGTTTAACGGAGTATTTCAGCGGCTGTTGTGGTTGATCGTCTTGACGGGCACGGTTCCCGCAGCCGTTTCAACAACCCTGCCGCCCACCCATTGGTGCCTGAATTTTTCCGATATCTCCGCCCTGTTCGACCTTCCCGCCGTCGGCTGTTTCGGCGGCAGCAGCATCGCGCCGGATTATTTGACGCCGCCCTTCACCTGGGTCTATCTGGTCCTTTTCGCGCTTGGCCTGCTTCTCTGTCTCCTGCGGAAAAAGGTTATTTTTGTCATTGCCCTGGTCCCTCTCCTCTTGCTTTACGTGAACCCGCCGAGCGAACTCAGCGTCTATCCGAAAGATCAGATCACGCCGGATTATTTCGAGCCAAAGTCCGGCCAGACCGCCGGAAGCATTGAGGCGACGCTGAAGGAAATCCTGCCTGAATATGATGTGGGAGCCGCCGAAGCCAACGAGAAATACACGAACGTGCGCAATGCGCTGGCGGTGGTGAAGACAAACGCCAATAGCTACTGGCAGTCCGCGCGGCGTCTCGATGATCTATACAGACAGCTTGAAGACGCCCGCGAGGACGTCGAAAAGATCAACCAGTTCGTTGCCAGCACGCAAACCTCCATCGAGAAAATGAAACAGCTCGGTGGGATGGCGAAAAAGGCAGTTAGGAAACTTGAGGAGCTATTGGATCATGCCAGAGATAACAAGAAAAAGAATGAAGCGAAAATAGCGGCAATCCAGAAAAGGATTAAGGCGCTTCAGAAAACCCGGAATGCGCGCCTGGCCGCGTTCATGACAAATCTTGACCTTCTCAACACAAAGGTGAGCCGAAGCCTTGCGTCCGAACCCAACGAGAATATCCGCGCATGGACCCTCATCATCAGCGCCTCGTCGCTTCTCGCCCTCGCCTTTTTCGCATTTGGCCATCATTTAAGAAGCGCTGAATTCGCAATCGCCTGTCTCATTCTGGTTATCGCCGCCTTTAACCCTCTTGCAAAAATGGCGTCGGGAGTCTCCTTTTCACAGGCGCTTTTCTCGCTTCTCTTCGCGACTTATCCTCTTGTTCTTTTTTTCGTGACCGCCATCTTCCTGCGCTTGCTGGCGCTCGCCATTATTCAGAACATACCGCTTGTCCGCCAATTCAACCGGAAAATGCTCACTACTTATTTGACCTTCACCGTGCTTCGCTGGATCCCCATAGGCATCTGCATCGTCATCGGCCTATGGCTTTCCTCGGAAATCGATTCCAGGGCGCAGGACGCTGTCTATGGAATTGAGTGCACCGAGAAAGGGGCTGGATTGTTCGAATGCGATGAGCCAACCACGGAAACCCTCGTGCAACGGGGCGAGGAGTCAAACCTTGAGCGCGATATCTACCATGCGGTTGACAGGGCGTTTCTCCGGCAGGAACAACAGCTGGACGTGATGTTGGCGGATTTCCGGAGGCTTGCCAAAACCTCGAAGAAACAAATACCCGCCTTTGTCGATAGGGAGTTCAGGGCCGTCTATCCGGAAGGCCGGATACTGGTGCAGGAGGTGCCGAGCCTGAAAGCTCCGGATTGTAAAATTCATCAGGTCGACTGTCATGTGACGCGGAAAATCAAAATCGCCCTTGTCGATGCCTATGATTTCACGAGAAATCGGCAACTCGACAAACTCCATGCGATGACGTCCGATTTTGCCCGCCTTTCCGGTGCCGAAGCCGAAAAGCGCCTTCGCGAGATTGAGCTCTATCTGAGCGCGACGCTGGACGCAACGAAGCGCAGCGTCCGTAATACGATTGCCGATGTTTTCTGGACCGTCAGGAGCCTCAATCTGCTCGCGAACCTGATCCTCATCATCGCGGCGATCAAGAGTTTCGCCTATATTTTCGCCCGCGTCGCCTTCAAGAGTGAAACGGGCAATGCTCTGCCGATCGAACCGCTGCCCGCCGGTCGGCCCTCTGACACCATGCCGGAACCCGATATCCGGAGCGGCTTCGATCCCGAGTATGTCATTAAACCCGGGGAATATGGTCAATTCTATATCAAGCCGGCCCTGAGCCCCTCCGGCTCCTCGCAAGGGATTGCCTGGCCGCAGCCACATAAGGCCATTCTGCGGCGGCTGTTTTCCGGCACCTATAAAATGGTCAAGGTCGATCCGAATCTGGACCGCAGCGATACAATCTCGATCCAGACATCACAGGGCCGGCAATTTCTCGAGTGGAACCTCAAGGACGGCGAACGGGTCTATTTTTCGCAAGGCAACCTCGCCGCCTTCAGCGAGACGATCCGCCTTCAAACCCATATTTCCCTCAGTTTGACCGCAATGTCATTCGGCCGGATGTTTTTCTCAGTCGCGGAAGGTCCGGGGACGCTCGTTCTGCGCACCTTCGGCAAGCCAGAAGTCTACAGATCCGCCGAAAAATCCCGGGCCATCGATCCGCTGCGCTTCATCGGCTGGAGCGATGGCGCGCATTTCTTCATCAATTCGTCTTCCAGCCTGGAGAATATCTATTTTCATTCCGCCCAGATCCGCTTTTCCCATGGCGGTGCGGCCATTGGCGATGTTTCGGAAAACGGCAAGCGAGGCGCGGGCGCCGTCCGCTTTATTCCGCCCGTCTTCCTACCATTCTAGGACAGTTCCTCATCCCGCCATTCATCGCCCAGCAGTTCCGGCTCGTCATAGTCGTAGAAGTCCTGAAGATGCTGGTCCTTGCCTTCCGTGAAGAACTGCACGGCCAGTGTGTTAACCAGCCGTTCCGCACCGATATTCACGCCCGGAATGTCGCTGCTGACCGCGGCATGGCTCAATGTCGTCGCGGCGTTGAACAGATGTATCCGATTTAGGAAGGAGGCTTTTCCCTTGTTTTTTTCCAGCAGCTCGAAGCCCGGGCCTAAATAGGGAAAGCGCCCCAGCTCCGCATTCGCAATCTCGGCAGGCGGCGTAAAGCAATCCTGCCAGAGCAAAATATCCTCTGAAAAGGGCGCGAGTTCCGGCTGTTCGCGAACGTCGATCGCATAGCCGGTCCCGAGGATGACAAAATCTCCGTCAAAGGTCCTGTCGCGAGTCCCAAGGCAAATCCTGTTGTCCCGCTCGCGAGCCGACGTCACCTCCACGCCGGTATGAATATGAAAGTTATCGAACTCCTTCAGGCGCAGCATGGAAAGGCGCGGCGCCGCGACGCGACTGCTGAGCCCATGATGCAGGAAACGCCAGCGCGTTTCATCGTCAAGCGAGGAAAAACCCCGAAAATACCCTGGATACACGGTGTTTTTGAATTTATTGAGCCGCGGGATCTCCCTGGCCCGCATCAGCAGATGCACCTCCTTCGCGCCTGCTTCCAGAGCCGCGGCCGCGCTATCCACCGCCGAGGCCGCCCCGCCAACGACAAGCAGGCGCTTGCCCTTGAGGGCCGCGAAATCAATTTCGTCTTCCGTATGGGCGATGAATTTCGTCGGCACATCTCGAAAAACACCGGGAAGGCGCGTACCGCCGAACGCCGCGCGCCCGGTCGCCAGCACAAGACGGCGGCTCATCACCTCAAATCCGCCCTCCGGTCCGGTCAGGTGCAGCCGCAAAAGGCCGTCTTGTGGCGTTATTTTCTGAAGCCTCACGTTGTTCTCTGTGCGGATCGAGAGGATATGCCGATACCAGCGCAAGTAGTCCATCCAGACCTCGCGCGGGATATAGCCAAGGGCTTGCCAGCCTTCGTCCCCCCATTGCGCGCGGTACCAAGCCTGAAAGGTGAGATTTGGAAGGCCCATATGCGGCCCGGTCAGATGCTTGGGCGAGCGCAGCGTCTTCATTCGCGCGGTCGTCATCCAGGGCCCTTCGAACCCTTTGTCCGCGGCATCGAATATCCGGAATTTCCGGATCCCTTCGCGCTTGAGGCCGAAGGCCACCGCCATGCCGCACATACCCCCGCCGATAATCGCGACGTCCAGTGCCGGCTCCCCGTCCGGCCCCGCAACCGGCTTGACCCAATTGGTCGGCGGATAGTTCAGAAAACCAAGTTCCTGCCGGATTCTATCTTCGAGCGCTTCCAGACCGTTAAATTCGGGATCCATTAGTTTTTCTTTTTTCGCCTCTATCTTGAGACGCATTCGTTATCATCTGAATTTTTCCGGGCACGCTCACTTAAACTAAAACGTTATCTCTAGCCGTTCACACGTCCAATTCCCATCATCGTAACGCCCAGCTTTGTTCTGTAAAAGCACCTCTGGATGACAAACAGCGGCCATAAGGTGATCCTGTTCAAAATTAGACGCACCCATGACGGGAAAACCGTCTTCCATGGAATTTCTCGAATTCCACTGGTTTCAGTTTGCTCACGCTGGCTCTGTCCAACTTTCTCCATCTCCGTGCTGCGTGACACCAGCCAGGCACCGATATGGAAAAGAATGTTTGCAACCGGAACGGCAACTGACCAGACTTCCACTTGGGTCAGTCCCGATTTATCCATGACAACCTGTAAATCACCCCGGTCATAGCGGCGCAAATGTCCGACGGTTTCATCCTCCACAGACCAGCGATCCTTCCGCCCGGGAACAGCCAGGATTATACTCCCGCCAGGGCGGACATATTTGGCAATCTTCTGAATAAAACCTGTTTCGTCTTCGACATGCTCCATCACCATGTAGCTCAAGGCAATATCCACCTTGGTGAAATCTTCCGACAGATCAAATACGTCACCATGCACCAACTTGTATTGCCCCGACGCAATTTCAGACTCCAATGTCTTTTCCGCTATTTCTATCGCCGACTTCGAAAAGTCGACACCGACGCCTTTCAAACCCAGATCACACAGAAACTTGGAGATCGATCCGCCGCCACACCCAATTTCCAGAAAGGTTTCCCCGCCGGTTATCTTGAGGGCGTCACGCAACGCCTCATAGGTGCAAAATGTGCCCGGGGGATCTATTTTCACAAACATGGCAGCTCCTGTTAAAATTGTCTTACAATTGTGTCTCGCCTATAGGGGAAAGCCAGCTCCGCATCCGCCAAACGGCTTGTTCCAAATATAACGCCACGCCGTCCCCACATATCCGGGGCGCTCCTTAAATTTTGACGTGTAATTCGGGTCATTTTCAAGAAGCCATTCATGCAAAGCCTTCACCTTAAAGGTCACGACATTGGGATATAGATGATGAACATGATGATAGTGAAAATCAAACTGGCTGATAAAAAATCTCTCAACCGGCCCCGCCACCATATAGAAGCGGCGTTTCTCCTCCGCTTCACAGGTAGCCTGCCCCGGCAAAACATGCTCCGAAAAGGATCTCATCAGCTCGAAAAACGAAGTTAGAGTCGATAGGGGGAGAACATATAATAACACATAGACAAAGGGAGAACTAAGCAAGCTTATGCAAATGAACATCAATAGCTGAACCGCGAAAAGTGCAACCAGATCAACGCGGGATTTCTTAGCGGAAATGAGACGCGGCGGGGCATTCCTCCTTTTTTTCTGCTCATTTTTGCGAAAAAAACCAGTGAAAACCAGAATCAGGCTCTGAACCAGCGCGACCAGACGACTCCCGAGTAAATTGGCAATAAAAAAGGCACTGATCTTCCAGCCGGGGGGGCGCTCCGTCACATCGTGAAAAAGTTGGTTCGGGTCGCTATCCGCTCCCACTTTAGTATGGTGATTCCAGTGTATTTTGCGGCCGAGGTAAAATTGGGTGCCCAGAAACGCCGATAAAACAACGCCAACGCGTTCGTTCATCTTCACCTTTTCAAACAGCAAATTATGCATGGCCTCATGCTGAAGGATATAGCAAGCCTGGCCTCGCGCACCTACAAGAACAAAGGCAATTACATAGGCCCACCACGTATCTACGTGCCATGCGATTATGCCGCTTGCCGCCACTACGACGGCATTTGAAATGACCAGCGCCCAGCTGTATCCGTCCTCACGACGCTTAAACTCCGTTGGAATTTGGATTGGCTTCTCGTCCATACCAGGTTCTTCGATTTTCCCGCGTTGCAATAACTGAAAATTATCAATCGACGCTATTAAATGCGGGGTAACCTACATCCTCCCCCGCCCGACGCAAGTGATTTTTGGTTATTTCACCTTGAATTATGCGGAGCATATCCAATCCGAAAACGAATCTATTTTCCGCATCACTTGGTTGGCAAGCATAGGGCAAGTTTCCATAAATTCATCCGAAAACTCGCGGCTGCGCAACCTTGACACCCACGACCGATGTTGAAATAAGACTTACCAATTCGGCGCCGCTTGCTTAAACTAGGGCAATCGCGGAAGGAATAAGGGGATATCGTTGAAAGCAGTTATCTTGGCCGGCGGACTTGGCACCCGCATTTCAGAGGAATCCCATCTCAAACCAAAGCCCATGATCGAAATCGGCGAATACCCGATCCTGTGGCATATCATGAAGATTTATTCCCACTACGGCATTCATGATTTTATCATCTGCCTGGGCTACCGCAGCTATGTCATCAAGGAATATTTCGCCAACTATTTCCTGCATCGTTCCGATGTCACCTTCGATCTTGAAAGCAACGACATCACCTATCACAAGGCGAAGGCGGAACCCTGGCGCGTCACGCTGGTGGAAACCGGCGAGGCAACCATGACCGGCGGCCGCTTGAAACGCGTCGCGGGCTATCTCGATCCGAATGAAACCTTCTGCATGACCTATGGCGACGGCGTCGCCGATGTGGATATCGCCAAGCTGATCGCCTTTCATAAAGCCGAAGGACGCGAAGCCACCCTGACGGCGGTGGCGCCGCCGGGCCGGTTCGGCGCAACCGTCATCGAAAACGGCGCGGTCAAGGAATTTGTCGAGAAACCGGCGGGCGACAACGGGCTGATCAATGGCGGATTTTTCGTGCTGGAACCGTCAGTCCTGTCGCGCATTTCCGGCGATGATATGCCCTGGGAGAACGATCCGCTCACCAGCCTCGCCGCCGACGGGCAGTTATCCGCCTATCGCCACACAGGGTTCTGGCAGCCGATGGATACCCTGCGCGAGAAAAATCATCTGGAAAATCTCTGGAACAACGGCAAGGCCCCCTGGCGGGTCTGGGATTGACCGCGGAGAAGATGACATGACGTCCGCCAAAGTGCATCCGGAATTCTGGAAGGGACGCCGGGTCCTCTTGACCGGCCATACGGGCTTCAAGGGCGCCTGGGCGGCGGCGTGGCTCGCCAAAATGGGCGCGGAGGTCACCGGTATTTCTCTCCCCGCCGACGGCGATCATTCCCTGTATAACAGCATCCAGGGTCACCTGCCCCTCACGTCCCATTTCATCGATATCCGCGATGCGGACAAGCTGTCGGTCGCGGTAAGGGAAAGTAACCCCGAGATCGTGCTGCATATGGCGGCACAGGCGCTGGTGCGGCGGTCCTACCGCGAGCCGGTCTATACCTACGAGACCAACGTCATGGGCACGGTCAACCTGCTGGAAGCCCTGCGGGACCTGACGGATCTCAAGGCGGCGCTGATCATCACCAGCGACAAGGTCTACCAGAACAGCGACGATGGCCGCGCCTTCACGGAAAGCGACCCGCTCGGCGGTGACGACCCTTACTCCTCCTCCAAGGCGGTCTCGGAAATCGCCGTGGCGTCCTATGCGAAGAGTTTTTTTAACGAGAAAGCCATTCCCGTGGCGACGGGACGCGCCGGCAATGTCATCGGCGGCGGCGATTTTTCCGAAGACCGGCTGATCCCCGATATCTGGCGCGCGGCGCAGACCGGGAAGAGCGTCACCCTTCGCTATCCCGGCGCGACCCGCCCCTGGCAGCATGTGCTTGAATCCGTTTCCGGCTATCTCGTCTATTTGCAGGCACTGGCCAGTAGTGGCGGCAACGCGCTTCCCAAAGCGCTCAACTTCGGACCGCAGGGCGGCGAGGTGGTGACGGTCGGCGAGATTGCCCGCGCCGTTCAGAAGGCCTTCGGGATCGATGGCGACTGGGCGCTGGTGAACGACGCGCAGCCGCCTGAAAAATCGCATCTCGCGCTCGATGCCTCGCTGGCGAACGAGACGTTCGGCTGGCGCTCGAGATGGACGCCCACGGAAACGCTGGCAAAAACGGTCGACTGGTATAAAGCCTTCGGCGAGACGGCCGATATATATGCCTTTACCCTCTCGCAGATTGACGAATACGAGGCCCCCTTATGACGACTCCCCTCACCTGCCGTTTCTGTCACCAGGAACTGACCCGGACGTTCGTCGATCTGGGCGCGACCCCACTCGCCAACAGCTATCTGCGCGAAGAGCGGGATATCGCGGCGGAAAAATCATACCCGCTGCATGCCCGGGTCTGCGTGAACTGCTTTCTGGTGCAGGTGGAGGATGTTGTCCCGGCGGAGGATATTTTCTCCGACTACGCCTATTTTTCCTCCTTCTCCAGCAGTTGGGTGGAACATGCGCGGCGTTATGCGGAGAAACTGACGCAACAGCTCGGCCTTGGTCAAAATTCCCTCGTCATCGAGATCGCTAGCAACGACGGCTACCTGCTCAAGCATTTTGTGGACAAGGGCATCCCGGTCCTCGGTATCGAACCCGCGGCAAACGTCGCCAAGGCGGCCGACGCGGTGGGTGTAAAAACCGAGGTGGCATTCTTTGGCATTGAAACTGCAAACCGACTCGCAAAAAACGGGCTCCAGGCGGACCTGATGGCCGCCAACAATGTCATGGCGCATGTGCCGGACATTAACGATTTTATCGGGGGCATCCCCATCCTCCTCTCGGAAACAGGCGTCTTTACGATTGAATTTCCGCATCTTCTCAATCTGATCGAGAAGGTGCAGTTCGACACCATCTATCATGAGCATTACTCCTATCTCTCGCTCCTGACCGTCGAAAAAATTCTCGGCGCCCATGGGTTGAAAGTCTTCGATGTTGAGGAACTACCGACCCATGGCGGCTCGCTGCGCGTCTACGCCTGCCATAAGGAGGCGCAGAAATATGCGGAGACCGCCGGATTGAGCGCCGTTCGCGAGAAAGAGAGCGCGGCGGGCCTTGATACGCTTGCCGCCTATGGGAACTTCACGCCGAGGGTCGAGACGGTGCGCGATGATCTTCTCGCCTTCCTGCAGAATGCGAAAGCCGGGGGGAAAACGGTCGCGGGCTATGGCGCGGCCGCCAAGGGGAACACGCTGCTCAACTATTGCGGCGTCGGGCCGGAACTCATCGAGTTTGTCGTGGACCGCAATCCGGAAAAGCAGGGAACCCTTCTCCCGGGAAGCCATATTCCCGTTTTCGCGCCAGACAAGATCTGGACCGAAAAGCCCGATTATGTCCTGATCCTGCCGTGGAACCTGGCGGAAGAAATCTCCACCGACATGGCGGCCATCCGGGATTGGGGCGGTCGGTTCGTCATTCCCATCCCGGAGCTTGAGGTCCTGTCATGATTTTCACGGAAACGGAAATCGCAGGGGTTTTCCTCATCGAGCCCGAGGTGATCGAGGATGAGCGTGGCCATTTCGCCCGGAGTTTCTGCACCCGGGAATTCGCCGATCACGGCATCGATTTCCTGCCCGTTCAAAGCAATATCTCCGCCAATAATTCCGCCTATACATTGCGCGGAATGCATTTTCATGCTGCGCCCCATGAGGAAACGAAACTCGTGCGATGCAGCGCCGGGAAAATATTCGACGTCGCCGTGGATATCCGCCCGCACTCCCCGTCTTTCAGGAACTGGATCGGCGTCGAGCTTAGCCGCAAAAATGGCCGCGCCCTCTTTATCCCCGCGGGATGCGCCCACGGGTTCCTCACGCTGGAGGATGACAGCGAGGTTTTCTACCAGATGAGCCCCGCCTATACGCCCGGTCATGACCGCGGCTTTCGCTGGGATGATCCCGTGATCGGCATCGACTGGCCCGGCGAGCCCAAGGTGATTTCCGCGCGGGACGCGGGCCTCGGCTCGCTTGAGGACGCGATCCAATGAAATGCTGCCTGGTCACCGGCGCGACCGGCTTTATCGGCCGGCATGTGATTCGCCGACTGCTGGCGGAAGGCTGGCAGGTGCTATCGATCTCGCGCAACGCAACCCTGGCGATCTCGCAGCATCATGAGCATGTCGCGCTTGATCTGCATGATCCGGCGGCGGTGGACGGCCTCCTCAAAACCCGGCGCCCCAGTCATCTGATCCACCTCGCATGGGAGGCAACGCCCGGCAAGTTCTGGCATTCAACGGAAAATTTCCGCTGGGTTTCATCGAGCGCGTTTCTTCTCGACGCCTTCGTTCGCCATGGCGGAGAGAAGGCGGTGCTGGCCGGAAGTTGCGCCGAGTATAAATGGGAAAACAGCCCGCTCGATGAGGGCACCTCGCCGCTCAACGCGACGACCTATTATTCCGCCTCCAAACTTGCCTTCATGGCTCTTGCCGGGGTTATCGCGAAGGATATTTCCCTCGTCTGGGCGCGGATTTTCTTCCCCTATGGCCCGGATGAGGACGAGAGCAAGCTGATCTCCTATATCTTCCGGGAAATTTCTGCGGGCCGCCTGCCCGCCATCCAGGCCCCGGACCGCGCCGTCGATATGATCCATGTCGGGGATGTCGCGGCGGCGCTTGAATGCCTCGCCGCCTCGGAGCCGGTGGGCACGGTCAATATCTGCTCCGGCGTGGCTCACCTACCCCATGAAATCGCGCTGGAATGCGCGCGTTTACTGGACAAGGATACTCTGATCCCCGCGCTTGATGAGAGAGTGAGGCAAGCAAAAGCAACCAGCACCCTTCAGGGTGAAAACAGCCGCTTGATAGGTATTTGGGATAAAAAACCAATGTCCCTCTCCGACGGGCTGAAAAGCTATCTTGAGAAATAGGATCCCGCCCGCGAAACTCAGGCGTCGGAGATCGTTTCGCGGGTTTTCACGAACAGCGGGTCGTCCTGTAAGTTCGGGTAAAACTCCAGCAGGCGAGTAAGCGACGCCTTGGCATTGTCGGAAAGCTGGCGGCCCCGTCCGGATTGCCCGACGTTAAACCGCGTCTTGGACTTGCTTACCCGCTCCAGGGCGTCCGCGATTTTCTCATCCGGCATATTGACGGACGCCCCCGTGAGAATCTCGCTTATAATCCGGACTGGTTCCGCCGTATACTCATCAAAATCATAAATAGGGACATCGCCGACCGCCCTCCAGCCGGCGTAGAAATTGAGATACCAGGGGATGTTTAGCCGGACGATAGCATCCTCAAACTCGCTGTCCGGCATGGCGAGATGGCTTTCATCGAAATAGGCAGCCGGCCCCGCACCAGGCGCTCGGCGGATATGGTCCCGTATGCTGATGACGCTGTCGGCGAGATTGCGCACAAGGACCACGGGCGTCAGATTATATTGTGCGATGAGCTGGCGCGTCCACTCGCTGCACCGGAGATGGTGCTGGGAAACATACCGGCTGTGGTTGTAGCGCGAAAGTCGAATTGCGCTCAACTCCTGCTCCCGTGCGCCCCAGTCCGGTGTCAGCCGGCAACGGCGGAAGCCCGGCAGTTCGGAAATGGCGCTGGCAAGGAAGGTCGAGGCGGACTTCGGCATACAGGCAATCAGGATATGCGGTTTCTGCTGCGGAAGGATTCGGCTCAACAAACCATCCATCGCCAGATAGGTCGCGTTCAATGGTCGGTTATTTCTTCTCATGACAGCCTCACCTAGCATTCGGAGGAGCACGCGTCCTCGTTAGTTTCTCGAACTCTCAATTGATTTCACGTTCGATCGCATTTCGATCGATTTTAACAGCTGCATCAGGAAGGCGAGACCTTTATTCTCGGATGGAAAATAAGGCTTGCCCGTCACCGCCTGAAGCCAGCCGACCACCGTCGCGACATTCACCAGATCCTCTTGTCGCAGCAGCGACTTGCGTTTTTTTGCGGCTGACGGCGCGGCAGTCTCCTCGTCCTCCGTCTGGCCAGGTGGATCGGAAAGGCCAGTTCTTTGATAGCCGGGGTCCATCGCCACAAAAAAATCCTCCAGAACGTCCCAGCATCGGTTCTGCTTCGGGAATTTGCGCATGTCGTCGATGATCACCTCCCGCCAGCGGGCATGATCGATCTTGTAGGCGCCGTCCAAATGATCCGTATTGAGCCGCATCAGATTGGCATAAACATAGGCAGGGATGGAGCGAATGCGCAGATCAATCTCAGGCGCGATTTTGTCCGCCTCTGCCAGCTCAGTGAAGTTTTCCGCAATTTTCGCCTGCTTTTCCGTTGATTTCGTCGGCGCGTTCATCGCGGAGCCATTGCTCTTTTCACCGGCGCCGGCGATAGTCACCGGATTGCGGACCCACAGCATGGAGTCCGCCTCGATCAGATTGGAGAGGGCGGTATTCACATCGGGGATCTGGCCCTGGAAATACTCGCCCCCCTTCGCCTTGATCCGGTCGATGACAGGCCGGGCGACGCACCCGTGGTAGATATTTGCTCCGTCCCGGTAGTTAATCAGCCGGGCATCGCAGAAATCCTGGAAAATCTGTTTCGGGTTCAACTTGAACAGCGGCCCGCAGAAATCGCGATAGCGGAATTTCAGGATGCCGTCCGTCGGTACCGGCTCCTGATGCGGCCAGATATAGGTGATATGCCGCCAGGTAATGATATCGGGGTGAAATTTGTCGATCAGGTACCGGAGCGTCGCGATCCCGTTCGGCACCACGCCATCGTCATCGCCGATAAAAATGACATAGTCGCCCGTCGCGTGGGACAGCGCGAATTCGAAATTCTGCCGCATGCTGAGATCGCGTCCCGGATGGACATAGACAAGCCGCGGGTCCGTGAAGGCGGCCACGACGGATCGGGTATCGTCCATACTGTTGTTGTCACTGACGACAACCTCAATCTCCGGATCGGAGGGCGCGAGGCAAGTCTCAAGGCAGTATTTCAGGAACTCCGCCCGGTTTCGTGTCGGGACAACAATGCTGATCTTCATGAGATAGTCACCGATAGCCGCATGCGCGATCTAAACCCGCTTCAGGAAGCCGTCAGGCGTGACGGAAAACATCAGCTTGTCCTGCAGCATCTGGTCATTCTCGAAATGGAGCGGTGCGCCGTCGGCGGCAAGGACGGTGCCGCTTTCAAGCTTCTTCAGATACTCGAACACCGCGCTTTTCGGGCTGTTCCCCGGATGCCAGGGCCGGTCCGGATAGAAATCCTCCGGCATATCCTCGACGATGGTATCGAACACGAGGCAGTAGCTTCCCTTGCTGGTGAGCGGCGCATAGGCCTCCAGTTCACCGAGCACGTGATCATGGGTGTGATTGCTGTCGAGGCTGACCAGGACGCGCGAGTAATTCGCCGCCGCCGCTGTCACCTCCGCAACAATTTCCGGATCGATAGATGACCCTTCGATCATGTCGATCCGACCCGCCATGGGATGCGCCCGGATGGCATCGCGGTTATGGGCGCGGATATCGATATCGATCCCGAGAACCCGGCGCTTCGGCGATGCCGGATCGAGCATCGTACCCGCCTCCACCGCGTCGCAATAATCGAGGAGCGCCAGCATCGCCGCGCTCTGGATCAGAGAGCCGCCATGCGCAATGCCTGTCTCAATAATCAAATCCGGCTTCACGTTCCAGACAATCTCCTGAAAGGCGACGATATCCGTCGGAAGCTGGATGATCGGGCGGCCCAGCGAAGCAAAGTTATAGACGTACCGCTTCGCCAGCGCCTGGGTCAGCCAATCATGGGACAGCTGCCGCCATTCGGCTTCCCCCTGATAGGATCTGATCGTCTCGGCGACTTCCTCTTGGAACTGGAGAATCGGATCGGTTTTATCTGACGGCATAACTAACCTCAATAAAATGACAACGCGGCCCTTGCGGGCACCGGCGGCATCTCGCGCGCTTCCTGCTTTCTAACCGCCCTTCGGGGGTAAAACAACCGATTTAGATATTTGTTCCGAAAAGCAGCGCCCTCAATGCGCCATGCGGTAAACCGGTTTGCGTTCCCGGCTTGGGCTGAGGCCATAGTATTCACGGTAGCTTTTGGCGAAATGCGAATGGGTGGAAAAGCCTGAGGCGATGTAGATTTCCGTAATCGACATACTGGTCTGCAAGAGCAGGAGGCGAGCATGTTCCAGCCGCATTTCCATATAATATTTTGCCGGCGACCGTCCCGTATGCTGGCGAAACAGCCGTTCGACCTGACGGATGGAAATTCCGACCTGCGAGGCCAGTTCGTCCGGCGAGAGAGGTTCTTCAATATTCTGTTCCATAATTTCGACAATCGTCAGAAGCTTCTGGGATTTTGCCGCCAGCTGCAATTTTCTGACAACCTGCTGTTTGTCGCTATGGCTGCGGATACGGTCATGCATGAACTGAAGCGAGATATCATAGGCGAGCTTGTCGCCATGCTCCGCGCTGATCATGTAAAGCAGCAGATCTATCGCCGAGGTGCCGCCGGCGCAGGTGAACCGGTTTCGATCAATTTCGAAGATGCTGCCGGTGAAGATCAGTTCCGGATAGCTTTCCTTGAGGCTGATCGCCCCCTCCCAGTGGATGGTGCAGCGATAACCGTCCAGAAGCCCCGCCGCCGCCAGAATGAAACTTCCGGTACTGAGCGCGCCGATGCCCGTGCCATGCTGAACGATGCGACGAAGCTCGGCGAAAAGATGCTCGTCCCTGATCTTGTCCGTGCCGATCCCGCCGCAAACGAACAGGATGTCCAGCGACGTCGCGTCGGCCAGCGCCATGTCCGGCAGGATGCTGATACCGTTACTGGTCTGCACGCTTTGGCCATTCGGCGAAAGAATGTTCCAATCATAGAGATGGCGGCCGCTCATACGGTTAGCCGAGCGCAAGGGTTCAATGGCGCTGCTGAAACAAATCATGCTTGACTGATCGGTCAGGAGAAATCCAAACCTTTTAGGTCTTTCCGCCATGCAACGTCCCTGGCGCCTCCCCAAACAACCACAGAACTCGCGGCGTGTCTCAATCGCATGCCGCTCAGGGAACAGTAATTAAAAAGTTTCGCTTGTCAAAACAAATCGGACCCGCGGGGAAGCCTTAAATTGCAGCCATCGACGACGGTTATTTAGCATCATGGAATATGACGCCGAGAGTAAAACGGAGACCCCGCCTCAGATCGCTGACGCCATGTCGCATGGTCGCCCGCACATATCCGTTCTTTCCTTTGAGTGGCCGCAGATTGACCGGAAAGATGACGGCATCGCCTTTCTTCAGGGGCAGCACCCGGGCGCGCGACTGCTGCCGCGCCCGCTGTTCCGTCAGGATAAACTCCCCGCCATCAAAATCGGCACCCGGTTCGCTCAGCAAAATGACCATCTGCAGGGGAAAAAGATGCTCGCCATACAGGTCCTGATGAAGCCGGTTATAATCACCCGGCTCATATTTCAGGATAAGCGGTGTGGGTTTCAGCTGTCCCGCGTCATGGCACAACGCGGTGTAGTCCGCGAGCGTTTCAGGATACCGGTTGGCAAGCGACAACTGCTCCGCCCAGCGATTTGCAATTTTCGCGAGAGGTCCGTAGAACTCCTCCCGCAATCCGGCAACGAGATCAGGCAGGGGATAGGCAAAATATTTATACTCTCCCTGACCATAGCCGTGCTGCTGCATGACGATATGACGCCGGTAAAGGGACTCTTTTGCAAATCCGCCGATCACCGACCGGCATTCGGCATCACCAAGGAGATTTTCCAGCCGGGCATGGCCATCCCGGTCCAGGTCCTCTTCAATTTTCCGCCAATCAAATGCGTTGCGTTCCATTCCCTTCTCCTGCCCATGTGCGGGACCGTCAGTCTGCTCATTACCTACAAAAATAATAGCCGAAAATCGACATGGAATTTTTTTTAAGTAGGATCGGAAGAACTTCCCTATGCTACGCGGAGTGAGTGGAGGAAATTGAATGAGTGAAACGGCATTGGTTACGGTCACCGGCGCATCGGGATTCATCGCGCTCCACACCATACGGCAGCTCCTGGAGCAGGGATACGCCGTGCGCGGAACAGTGCGTGACCCCGGCCGGGTTGAAAGGCTGGCGACCGGTCTATCCAGATATTGCGACGTCGGCAATCTCAGTTTCGTGCGCGCCGACCTGACTGAGGATGACGGCTGGCAGGAGGCCATGGACGGCGCCGATTTTCTATTGCATATGGCCTCTCCCCTGCCTGCCGAGGCGCCTGATGACGAAAACGAGCTGATCGTCCCGGCAAGGGACGGCGCGCTCCGCGCTCTTCGCGCGGCGGTCGCGGCCGGTGTCCGACGCGTCGTCATGACCTCCTCCATCGCGGCGATATCCGGCGGGCAGGACAAATCGGCCACGCTGGACGAATCCCACTGGAGCGATGTCACGAAGGATATCGGCGCCTATCAAAAAAGCAAAACCATCGCCGAACGCGCCGCATGGGACTATATCGACGGGCTGCCGGCAAGCGGGAGGCCTGAATTCGCCGTGATCAATCCGGGTTTTGTTCTGGGCCCCGTCATCGATCGGGATACCAGCGCTTCTCACGAGATCGTTCGCCGCCTGATGGCGCGAAAGGTTCCCGGCATCCCGGATATCGGTTTCAGCTTTGTCGACGTCCGCGACGTCGCCTCGGCGCATGTCACCGCGCTCACCCATAGCGCCGCACCGGGAAACCGTTATATCTGCGTCGCCGAGTCCATGTCTTTTCGGGACCTTGCCCAGCAATTGCAGGATCACCTCGCGCCGCGGGGGTATAGGATACCGCAGCGCGCCGTACCGGACTGGATGGTGCGGGCACTTGCACTGATCAACCCGACCTATAAAGTTGTCGTCAGCCGGCTGGGTCCGGCAACGAAATTCGACACGTCGCGCGTTCGCGGGGATTTCGGCTGGCAACCCCTCCCCATGGCGCAGTCCATTGTGGACACGGCGGACAGCCTTATCGCCCAGAAAATCGCCTGATCGCCGGGATGTCGGACATGATAAAAATATCCCCCCATCTTCGCGGCATTCTGATAACCGCCGCCGGTGTTATCATGCTCTCCCCTGACGGACTGCTGGTTCGTCTGGTCGCCGCCGATAGCGCCACGATCCTGTTCTGGCGCGGACTGTTCTTCGGCCTTGCCATTTTCGGATTTTACTTTCTTCGCCGCGGACTCGGCGCGGTAAATCTCATCAGGGTCATGGGGCGGCGCGGGCTGATTGCCGCCGCTTTCTTTTCGTTGAGCACCTGTTTCTTCGTTCTCGCCATCACCCATACCACAGTTGCGAATGCCCTGGTGATTATCGCGACGGCCCCGCTGTTTGCGGCGGTCTTTTCCTGGCTTGTGCTGAAAGAACCGATTCCGGTCGCCACCTGGATGGCCATAATTGTCTGTATCGGCGGGATCAGCTTGATCTTTATGGGTAGTCTCGGTGGCGGCAGCCGTCAGGGAGATTTCTACGCGATTCTGTGCGCCTTCATGATTGCGGCTCAGGTGACAACTGTTCGCCATGCACGGACTATCGATATGGTGCCGTCCCTCGGGATCGCCGGGCTGCTGACGGCGCTCCTGGCCCTGCCGTTCAGCGCCCCCCTTGCGGTCACTGGTCTCGGCTTTGCCTATCTCGGCGTTCTCGGGCTTCTCGTTCTACCTCTCGCCTTCGGGCTCATCACGGTCGGACCGCGCTATATCTCTGCCCCGGAAGTCAGCCTGCTGATGTTAATGGAAAGCGTTTTGGGCCCCTTTTGGGTCTGGCTAGTCCTCAATGAAGTGCCGGACAACGAAACGGTCCTCGGCGGCGCCATCGTCATTTCAACCCTGATGGTACATACGGGGCATGCCTACTTCAAGAAGCGCCGCCCTGCCTAAACGGACCCGCTAGATCGTTTCCTCGCGATAGAAGATATGGCTTCCGACCTGGCCGAGCTTGTTAAGATGCGCGCTCCAACGTGGGGAAACATAGGATGCGTGATAATGGGTTGCCCGCTTGGCGACACCGCTCCGCTCGCCCTTCATGACCAGCGCCACGACTTTCAGGGATTTCTCCCAGGCAGTGGTATTCTTCGGACGATCCGAAAGGCCGTCGCAGGCAAAGGAAAACTGGCATTTATGGCGCCGGTGCTGATTCTGGAACACAACATCACAGGCATTGTCGGGGTAACGCGGATCAACGATGCGGTTGAGGATCACTTCGGCAATCGCTACCTGACCGACGAGCGGCTCGCTCCGCGCCTCGAAATAGACGGCCTGGGCAATGCACATTTCCTGACGAGTGAATGTCCGGCCAAATAGATCGACGGATTCAAGCGACGTATCGAGATTTTCCCCGTTCGGCATATCAAGATTGGGGAGCGCGCCAAAACTGGAGGGAAGCGTCGCAAGTTCCGCGAATTTCTTGTCCAGCCGGGCTTGATTGGCGTACTTGACCGCCCCGGAGTAAGCGATCTGGTCCATCGGTTTCGCCGATGCGCCGATCTGGAACAGAAGAGCAAAGCTGATGGCCATGACCGCCAGAATACTGATGGCCCCCAGGAACAAGCCAAGTTCATGAGAGCGTAAATTCATTGTCGAAATTTTTGTGTTCCGCGGGCTCTGCATCGTCACTTTTCCATCATTATGTAAATCGTAAGGCTGCATAGAGGAATCACTTCCTACTGTATCAACGATTTTACCAAGCCATTCGTTCCGCCCTCATCCCCCTTATACGGGACAGGCGGTGTTTTATTTTACCTTCTGTTAACTATTGATCGCGACTAATGGTTAATAGAAACTTACTAAAGGACGTCCGCATAAACGAGCGGAGGACTAATAAATTCTTTAAAATCAGGAATTTAACAAACATCCGCTGCTGACGCAGCTGGCAAGACTGTCAATTCCCCGGCTTATCCCCCAAATGAGGTATAAGCCCTTAACTCACCTTTCTGTCTTCACCCCAAAAAATGCGGTGGCGCGACGTTGGAAATGACCCGATGTGGCGGGCGTCGTTTTCCTACCAGAGAATAACGTAATATACAAGATTTTGTGAACCGGGCATATTGACGCGGCAGAATCTGTGAGAGGGATGTTCAGAAAAGGAACCGATTTTGGATCCGCGCGAAACCAAAAAAGCTAACAAAATCTGTGCATTGGCTGCCTAAATTTTGAGCGAACTGCCTATTAATTGGAGTTTCACAGAATTTTTTTGTTGTTTTAGATTGTTTTGCTTGCATCAATTGGTCCAATTGATATATCAGCTAATAGGAATTTTCGATTTTAACACAAAGTGTATGGTTTTATTGATGAATATAGCAACGCTCCAGAAGAACGCACAAAATGCGAGCCGTTTTCTCAAGGCAATCTCGAACAAGCACCGGCTTCTCATTCTCTGCAATCTCGTCGATTCGGAACGGTCGGTCGGTGAACTTGAAAAGATTGTTGGATTGAGTCAATCCGCGCTGTCGCAGCATCTTGCCCGCCTTCGCAAGGAAGACGTCGTCAAGACCCGCCGGGAAGCTCAGACAATCTATTATTCGCTTCAGGACGACAATGTCGTCGACGTTCTCCGGCTGTTGGAAGGCATTTTTGCCGAAGATACAGCCAAACTTGCGGAAGTCGCCTGACGGCCAATGAAGTTGCGGGGCAGCATTCCGATGCTCCCCCCCTTCCGCTCTGACACCTTTCTTATATTACCGGGCTTTTTCCGCTAATCGTCGATCCGCACGACATGCTTGCCGGTAACCTCCCGCCGTTCCATTGCCCGTAAGGCATCGCCGATCTGCGAGAGTGACCAGCTTTTGCCGATAATCGGCTTGATGTCCTTTTCCTCGGCGATTCGCCGAAGGGACGCCGCCGCACGTTGCCCGGCGACAGGATCGCGGCGCCCGAATTCCCCGGCCCGGACACCGATGACGGAGCAACCCTTTTCGAGCGGTTTATCGGCCTTGAGAAGGCCGAAGGCACCACCGGCGAAGCCGACGACGAGAAGGCGGCCGTTCCAGGCGATACAATCGAGGCTTTGCTCAAAAAAAGCGCCGCCAACCGGATCGACAATAACGTCCGCGCCCTTTCCTTCCGTAATTTCCAGGACCTGCCCAGCGAAATTGCCCCGGCGATAGTTGATTAGATGATCCGCACCGCTCGATCTGGCGATATCCAGCTTGGCATCCGAACTTGCCGCGGCAATTACCCGCGCGCCGACGGCCTTGCCAAGCGCCACCGTCGCCTGGCCGACGCCGCCGCCGGCACCAAGAACCAGAAGATATTCCCCCGCCTGCAAACGCCCTCGATCGATCAGCGAGACATGCGCCGTCAGAAAGGTCACTGAGAAGGCCGCCGCCTCCTCGAAACTCAGATGTTTCGGCATCGGCGCGAGCTGCGCGGCCGTCACCGTTGCATAATCCGCAAACGCGCCTGATTTGCTCTTGTAAAGTACGGGATCCCCGACCTTGAATGGTGCGGCGGGATCCAGTGTTTCCTCAACTACGCCCGCGGCTTCCATACCGAGTGTGAAGGGGAGCTCCGGCTTGAACTGATATTTGCCATAGGTCATCAGAAGATCGGGAAAATTAAGCGCGGCGGCCTTCAATTTTATGCGCAATTGTCCGGCCGCGAGGGGCGGCAGCGCCTGACGCTCGAGATGGACACCATCCGGACCGTTCAGGCTGTTACAAATGGTCGCAGTGGCAAATCTGTCAGTCATATTATGTTCTTTTTATCCGGGACTTGACCATAGCTAACCTGATCCTGCGGGGAAATTCCAGCGCAATTTACAATCTTGTGACTGGATCGCGAGGATCAAACGGGGTAACTCTGGCAAACCCAGAAGGCGTGAGGTGTTATCTATGGCGGGTGCGGAAATATCCTATTTGGCGGCGGCGGGCGGCGGGCTGGTCAGCTTCCTGAGTCCCTGCGTCCTGCCGCTGGTCCCGGCCTACCTCTGCCTTGTCGCGGGAACCAGCCTCGAAGAGCTTACCGAAGCGGGCGAGGATGGCGCGGCACGAGGCATAAACTGGCGGGTCGTCGCAACCTCCTTTATTTTCGTGCTCGGCTTCTCGACAGTATTCGTGCTGCTCGGTGCCTCGGCGTCCTATGTCAACCGGCTCATCATCGAACATCTTGAATTGCTCTCGAAGATCGCCGGCGCCGTCATCGTGATCTTCGGCATTCATATGACCGGGCTGGTCCGCATTCCCTTTCTCTATCGGGAAGCGCGGTTCAACACAATCGACAAGCCGCAGAACTGGTTTGGCCCTTATCTGATCGGCCTTGCCTTCGGGTTCGGCTGGACGCCCTGCATCGGACCGATCCTCGGCACCATCCTCGCCATAGCGGCAAGCGACAGCTCGCTCGGATACGGGGTCAGCCTGCTCGGGGTTTATTCCCTGGCCCTTGGCATCCCCTTTATCCTGGCGGCTTTTGCCATGAACAGGTTTCTGTCGTTCATGCGGCGGTTTCGCCGCTATTTCAAACTGGTTGAGGTTGGTACCGGCCTGATCCTGATCGCAACCGGCTTTTTGATTTTTACCGGCCAGTTCCAGATCCTGGCCTACTGGTTCTTGGAAACTTTCCCGGGCCTTGCCAATCTCGGCTAGGCGTAATACCTAGACGATAAATGCCGACAGCGCCAAAAAGGTTATCAGCATTGCCGCTATAAACCATGTTGCCTTAACTTCGTCCCGCATCTTCTTCATCCTTCATGTCAGATAGCTTGTTTCAGCTTCGTCCTTGGCAGGTTCAATTGATTTCAATAGTCTGCTTTCTTTTGCTGGAAGTATATATGCCGCGAAAGCGGGTCAAGGATCGGGAGTCCGAAATCGTGGAATTATGACCGATATTGTGGAATCTTGTAGCCATGGTCACATTCACGCGCAAGGATGATGCAGGAAGGGGTTTGACGCAATGTGCGGACGCTTCACGTTAACCAGCCCGGTGGAGGCGATGCAACGGCTGTTCGGCTTCGATGAGCGGCCCAATCTCGCCCAGCGATACAATATTGCGCCAACGACCAACATTGCCGCCGTCCGTCTTGCCGAGGATGAGACAGAACGAAAGCCGCAGTATTTTGCCGCCCAATGGGGCCTTATCCCCTCCTGGGCGAAATCGCCGGATTTCGCCGCGAATATGATCAATGCGCGAAGTGAAACGGTGAAGGAAAAGCCTGCCTTTCGATCCGCGTTCAAATCCCGCCGCTGCCTTATCCCCGCCAACGGCTTCTACGAATGGCAAAAACTCGATAATGGGAAAAAGCAGCCCTGGCTCATCGGCGTTGGGGATCTGCCTCTTTTCGCCTTTGCAGGGCTCTGGGAACGCTGGCAGGCGCCGGAAGGACGGATAATCGAAAGCTGTACGATCCTGACAACGGCGGCCTGCGAGAGCATCTCCTTCATCCATCCGCGCATGCCTGTTATTCTGGACCCGGCGAATTTCGATGCGTGGCTCAGGGGCAATGCGGGGGAAGAGCTGCTGACAGCAGTCGGCGCGGACCGGATGAGTTTTTTCAAGGTATCCAGCCACGTCGGCAATGTCCGCAATGATGACGCGGACTTGCACACACCGCTGGAATCAGAGAACCGCCAGAAGACGCTTATCTAGGACCGGCCATCCCTGTCCGCCGCGAGGGCGGGATTGCGATTTGCCTCCCGGCTGATCCGGACAACTGAACTTTTCAACTTCTCGAAGGCCTTATGCTCGATCTGGCGTACCCGTTCCTTGGTGATGCCGAGACGGTCGCCGAGCACCTCGAGCGTTGTCTTGTCGTCCTGAAGCCGTCTTTCACGAATGATAATCTGCTCACGCTCCGTCAGCTCCTGAAGCGCCGTTTCCAGCCAGTGCGACCGCACCGCGCCGTCGATAGTGCGCATCGTGCTCTCTTCCGGTGTCGGGTTCGTATCCCGGAGAAAGTCCTCGATACTGTCGTCGCCTTCCTCCCCGATCGGCGCGTTGAGCGACTGATCCCGAGTGGAGAGGCGATGCGCCATCTTTTCGACCTCCGCGATGCCGATCTTCAGCTTTTTCGAGATTTCCATCAAGGTATCGGTCGAGAAGGCAGAATCGTCCATGTTCTGGATCTTTGCTCGCAACCAGCGCAAATTGAAGAACAGTGATTTCTGAGACGCGCTCGTGCCCGAGCGGACAATCGACCAATTCCGCAGGACATAGTCCTGCATTGCCGATTTGATCCACCAGCTTGCGTAGGTCGAAAAGCGTATTTCCCTTTCCGGCTCGAACTTGAAGGCGGCCTGCATGAGGCCGATGTTCCCCTCCTGCACCAGATCGCTCATGGAGAGGCCATAATTCCGGAATTTGGACGCCATCGAAACGACAAGCCGCATATAGGCGGAAACCAGTTCATGCAGCGCTTTTTCGTCCCCCTCCTGCCGCCAGCGATAAGCCAGTTCAAACTCTCTTTCGCGCGACAACAGCGGGACGGACATCGCAGCCGAGACGAAGGCGCGGTTACGCTTTTGCGTATTTGCTGTCTCATGCTTGATCATGTGACGTTACTCCCACTTTAAAAAGCCGATGATCGGCGCCGTGGACCGAGCGCACATTATAATGGTTCTAATTTAAGACTTTTGCGGTTAATATGCAATCCCTTCGAGCGCCAATGACGAAAATGTGATCAGTGATGTATGCCCGTGCGAAGACGTCTTATACGCGACAACCGTGTCGGAAAAATGACGGACAGCACTATATTTTAGCTTAGTCCGGCCGGTCAGGCATTCCTTGCTCCGGCTGGCGGTCGTTCAACGGAACCGGCGTAGACGAGAAGCGCAACGACAAGAATTCCGGCCACAAACAGGAAAGACTGCGCATAGCCGTTTTCGGGATTGGCGGACAGCACCCAGCCATACAGTGACTGCATAAAACCAACGCCTAGAATACTGATCAGGTTCAACGTCGAATTGGCCCGGCCAACCAGATGATCGGGAAAGGAATTCCGGCAATGGGCGGCGAGAACGACATAATATTGCTGAACGAAATTGATATAGACGAACAGCGCCGTCACCGCCCAGACCGGCAGGTTATCAACAAGGCCGAGTATCACGAAGACGAACAGTTCCGTGGTCACGGCGACGATCACGATCATCTTCCGGCTTTTGAAAATCCGGTCGAGCGGCCCGAAGAAGAGGGCCCCGATGGGGACAACCGCCGCCATCAACAACAGAATCTGGCCGCGCTCGGCGCCGTCCAGGCCATAGGTATCCTCAAGATAAGGACCGCCCCACATTCCCAGCAACGCCGCCGCCGGGCCATAGGCGACAAACCCCATGGCGAGGAGATTGAAAAACCTCGGATAACGCAATACGGCCCAGTACCCCCGGATGCTCTGCCCGATCGTCGCGGGTTTGTCGGCGCTCTCGGTATAGTCCGGCGGCGTATCCCGAATGATGAGCATACCGGCCAACACGGCGGCCAGCGTGATTCCGGCCACGAAAATGAAGGGCAACCGCCAGCCGAAATGTTCGATGGCGTAGGCGAGCGGCGCCGAGGCCATCATTGCACCGAAACTGGAAAACGCCATCAACCAGGAAGCCATGGTCGCGAATTTCGCGGGCGGAAACCATTTCGCGAACAAAACATAGGACGACATCATCGTTACGGAAAATCCCAGACCGATCAGGATACGCGATCCGATCACTTCCTGCAGGTCTCCGGCGGCGGCCAACAAATATGAGCCGACGACGGCAAGGAGAGTGACAGCTGAAATTACCTTGCGCGGCCCGAACCGGTCGAGCGCCATGCCGATCGGCACCTGCACGAGGGCGGAGGCAAAAAACAGGGCGGCGGCGGCGATACCAAGGCTGGCGACAGGAACCCCGATATCCACGGAGATCGGGAGCATGAGGACAGCGCCGGACATCCGGTGAAATTGCCCAAGCCCGAACAGCACCGCACAAATAAGGAAAATGTATAGGGCGCGCCGTCTTACGAAGGAGGGTCTGGATTCGGAGGGCATATAATCATCGTACTTTTATTCTTATTGCCGTAACGCTCCGCTTAAAGAGGCCGTTTGTCAATTTATTTAACAGTCATGCCATCTTTGCCATGGCGCCAATAAGGGGTTTCTCTGATGCCAAATTATGCTACATAGGCGCCCTGAGACGGACCGGTAGCGGTTTCCCCGTTTGATGTCACGAGGATCTGGTTGATGGAAGAATTCAAGAAAGTGTTTGCGAAGAATAAAGCCTGGGCGGCCAGCACAACTGCGGCGGATCCCGACTTTTTCTCGCGTCTCGCGCATCAACAAAGCCCCGAACATCTCTGGATCGGCTGCTCGGACAGCCGGGTTCCCGCCAACCAGATCATGGATCTGCCGCCCGGCGAAGTGTTCGTTCACCGCAACATCGCCAACATCGTTGTCCCTTCAGACCTCAACTGTCTGTCGGTGCTTCAATATGCAATCGAGGTTCTCAAAGTCCGCCACGTGATCGTCTGCGGTCATTATGGATGTGGCGGTATTGCGGCGGCGATGTCTGACCACAAGAACGGCATGATCGATAACTGGCTCCGGCATATACGCACGACGATCCGGATCTATCACGACCTGATCGAAAAGGCGGCGACGCATCAGGAAAAGGCAGATCTTGTTTGCGAACTGAATGTCATCGAGCAGGTTCAGAATGTCTGCGCCACGACGATCGTGCAGGACGCCTGGGACAAAGGACAGAAATTTGCCGTCCACGGCATCATTTATTCGGTAAAGAACGGCCTGCTTAAAGACCTCCTCCACTGTGAGGCCGGCAACAAGGTTACGCATGGCGATGACTTCCCGGCCGTTTTGAAATAACCGGGCAATTTGATCCCCGCTAAATTGACTTTTTGTCAAATCGCTTGATCAAAACGCCTGCGAAGCTTATTTTCCAATGAACAGCGCCCATGTAACCCTTCGAAAAAAGAAAAAGAAACGAGAACTCGGCATGAAATTTAAAGGTACAGACACATATGTTGCGACGGAAGATCTGATGATTGCCGTCAATGCCGCCATGACGCTCGAGCGGCCCCTGCTGATCAAGGGCGAGCCCGGTACCGGCAAAACGGTGCTGGCACAGGAAGTTGCCAAGGCCCTCGGCAAGAAATTTATCGAGTGGAACATCAAATCCACCACCAAGGCGCAACAGGGCCTGTATGAGTATGATGCGGTTTCTCGCCTTCGCGATTCCCAGCTCGGCGATGACAAGGTGCATGATATCTCCAACTATATCCGCCCCGGCAAGATGTGGGAGGCCTTTACGGCCGATGAGAGCCCTATCCTGCTCATCGACGAGATCGACAAGGCAGACATCGAATTCCCCAATGACCTGCTGCAGGAACTCGACCGGATGGAGTTCTTCGTCTACGAAACGCAACAGACGATCAAGGCCAAGCACCGCCCGCTCGTGATCATCACCTCGAATAACGAAAAGGAACTGCCGGACGCTTTCCTGCGCCGCTGCTTCTTCCATTACATCAGCTTCCCCGACACCGAGACGATGGAGAAAATCGTCGACGTGCATCATCCCGATGCCAAGCGGGAACTTGTCCGCGATGCGCTGAAGGTCTTCTTTGATGTCCGCGAAACGCCCGGCCTGAAGAAGAAGCCCTCCACCAGTGAGCTGCTCGACTGGCTGAAACTGCTGATGAGCGAGGATCTCCCCGAAGACGTTCTGCGCTCGAAAGACCCGGGCAAGCTCATTCCGCCGCTCCATGGCGCGCTCCTCAAGAATGAGCAGGATGTCCATCTGTTCGAACGCCTCGCTTTCCTCTCCCGCCGCGAACAGCGTTAGGGCGGAACAGCGATGTTCACCAAATTCTTCTTCACCCTGAAAGACGCCTCGGTCCCCGTAACGTTGCGGGAATATCTGACCTTGATCGAGGCGCTCAAGGCCGGCTGCGCCGAATATTCGGTGAATGATTTTTATTATCTCGCCCGGGCAACGCTGGTGAAGGATGAGAAGAATCTGGACAAGTTCGATCAGGTATTCGGCCATTGCTTCAATGGCATCGAGTTTATTTCCGACGCGGCGGAAGTCGAGATTCCAGAAGAATGGCTGAAAAAGCTGGCGGAGCTTTCCCTCACCGACGAGGAAAAGGCGCAAGTCGAGGCCATGGGCGGCTGGGAAAAGCTCATGGAAACCTTGCAGGAACGGCTGAAGGAACAGGAAAAGCGCCATCAGGGCGGCAATAAATGGATCGGCACCGCCGGAAAATCCCCCTTCGGCGCCTATGGCTACAATCCCGAAGGGGTGCGCATCGGCCAGAAGGAAAGCCGCCATCGCAAGGCCGTCAAGGTCTGGGACAAGCGCGAATACAAAAACCTCGACGACAGCGTCGAGCTTGGCACCCGCAATATCAAGGTCGCCATGAAACGGCTGCGCCAGTTCGCCCGCGAGGGCGCGGCGGAGGAGCTTGATCTCGACGACACCATCCGCTCAACCGCGCGCAATGCGGGCTTTCTTGATCTGAAGATGCGGCCCGAACGGCACAACACGGTCAAGGTCCTGATCCTGTTCGATATCGGCGGATCGATGGATGATCATATCAAGGCCTGCGAGGAGCTGTTCTCGGCGGCACGCACTGAATTCAAGCATCTCGAATTTTATTATTTCCACAACTGCGTTTATGAAAAACTCTGGAAGGAAAACAGCCGCCGCCATACCTCCTTCATGCCGACATGGGACGTGCTGCATACCTACCCCGCCGACTACAAGCTGATCCTTGTCGGCGACGCCACCATGAGCCCTTACGAAATTGCCTATCCCGGCGGCAGCGTCGAGCATTGGAACGAGGAGGCCGGGCAGGTCTGGATGGAGCGGATGCTGAATATCTATCACAAGGCGGTCTGGCTCAATCCGGTACCGGAGAAATACTGGGATTACACGCCGTCGGTGCAGATGATCAAGCAATTGATGACCGACCGGATGTATCCGCTCACGATTGGCGGACTTGAGAGTGCAATGAAGGAATTGAGCCGGTAAACCGGTTCGATCGCCTGCGCGTCAGCGACCGCCCCGACGGACGTATACCTTCCATTTTCCGCCAAATGCGTTTCTCAGCCTGTCATACTCAGGGCTCTCGTCCAGCAGGCTGTGATGCATCGGATTGTTATACAAGAAATAGACCGGTTCGCGGACATCGGCGAGATCTTCCGAAATCCGGGCCAGAACATCCTCAAGGACATCCGGGCCGAAGGCATTGAAGACATAGATAACATGCGCCGCCGCCGGCAGCCTGTAGCTTGCCGCGTCCCCGTGGACAGAAGTCAATGCGCCGGAACGAACGCGTCCGCGGTCCTGCAGCTTGGCAATATTGTCTCTCGCGGTTTCGTGTAATGCTTGGCTTAGCTCGACGCCGGTCACCGATCTGAAGGGATAGCGGGCGGCAGCCGCCAGGATCGCCCCCTTGCCGGAACCGTAATCAACAAAATGATAGTTTGAATAGTCGATATGGAGTTTTTCGAGCACGTAGCGGAATTCATAATCCGAGGATGCTTCATAGCGTCTGGCGGATCCCCGGCGCTCATCGGGAATGTCCAGCTTGTCACATTCCACGATACCGGTCGTATCGAGCCCGCTTTCGCGGATATTTTGCTTGAAGAACCGGTATTCCTCGAGGAGGGAAAGTCTCGCCTTTGCGAAGATATTGGCAAGCAGTCCCAAAATGGTCCGCCGAAAGCCCCGGTATTTGATATTGACCGCGAGGGTCCGGAGATTCCGCATGAACTGGTTATGTTCGACTTCATGTCCGGGATATCGGGCGGTCTTGGTAAAAACGAAACGTAACAACTGAAAATCCTACAAAATGATAATCGTTTTACGATATGAACTGACTTGTCATACTCCAGATTCTAATACTATCCAAGAAAAGTCTTAACTTTTCTTTGTCATTTCTCGCTCTCGACAAACTGCACCGCATTGATCATCGGCTGCAACCGGGCCGCGACGAGCTTTTGCAACGCCAGCGAAACCACCAGATAATAGACCCCGACGTGGAGTGTCACGGCGACCTCAGCCCGTGTAGCCATAAAAATCGCGATCAGGACAAGCGCCAGGATAAAGAGCCAGAGGCGGCCGAGTTGGTGGAGCAGCCGTGCCTTGCGCAGAAACTTGTCGTCCTTGAGCTCGTATTTGTACCAGATCTCAAAAGCGGTCGAGAGGAGAAGAATGGGCAGAAAAATCGTGATCAGCGCTATCAGAACCGCGAGCCCGCCACGTCCTGCTTTGAAGAATTCCGCCATGACCGTTAGCAGAGAATACCCGCCATTGAGGTCGAGAAAGCCGTCCGTCGTGATCAGCGGCTGCGTGATCGCAAGACCGAGCAGCGCCGCAGAGAGGAGGAGCGCCGCGCCGAGATACCGATCCGCGCCGCGCGCGTATTTCGCGATTGTTTGCCGGTCCGGTCGTCCGACAAGCAAACGTTCAACGGCCCAATGCATAAGATAACGTTCCCTTTCTTATCACGCCTGTCCCGGCTTATACCTTTTTTACGCCCTGACAGGAAACCCGATAGTGAATTGCATCTTGTTATTGACGGCTTTTGTGACTGACCTATTATCTAATCGAGGCTGGCGTGTAGTTACCCCGGCCATATTTCATTGGATTTGGCGCCAAGAGTGAATCTATGAATAATGCTGTCAAGAATCTTGCTTTTGTCGCGCTGATACTGGCGGTGATTGTCAGCAGCTATTTTATCATTCATGAATCCGAGGAGAAGGACAGCCTGAAGGGCGCGCCGATCGCGGAAGTAATGGTGCCGACCTTGACGGAACCCGGCGAGATGGGCCAACAGGTCTTCGACAGGTACTGTGTGACCTGCCATGGAATAAATGCGGCGGGACGGGACGGGATTGGCCCTCCCCTCGTTCATATTTATTATGAACCCGGCCACCACAGCGATGAGAGCTTCACTCTGGCGGTCAAAAACGGGGTCAAGGCCCATCACTGGCCATTCGGCGATATGCCGCCGGTGACCGATGTCAGCGATGCGGACATCGCGAATCTGATTACCTATATCCGCGAGTTGCAAAAGGCGAACGGCATATTCTGATCATGCCGGATGGATATGTGCGGCCGGTTCAGCGGAAATTCCGCCCCTCGGGCAGGGCAAGCGGGGTCTCCGGATTTTCGAGAAGATCGGACAGTTTCGATCCCATATCGAAGGCCTTTTTCACCACCACATGAATGACGATACCCTCTTTCTGCACCTCTCCCTCGACGGCGAGAAGACGGCTGCCGAGAATGATACGGCGGTATTTTTCGAAGGTTTTCTGCCAGATCACAAGATTGACCCAGCCTGTCTCATCCTCAAGCGTCGCGAAAATGACGCCCTTGGCGGTGCCCGGCCTCTGACGGTTGAGAACCAGTCCCGCGACTCTCACCTTCTTCCCATTTTCCACATACTCAAGGCGCTTCGCCGTGATCATGCCCGCCTTTGCCAGATCGCTCCGGAAGAGCTCCATCGGATGCGCCTTTAAGGAAAGACGCAGGCGCTCATAATCAAGCATCACATCCTCGGCAAGTTTCGGGGCGGGCAGGATAACCTGCGGCTCCTTGACCGGCGTGAAGCCGACCTGGTTGACCCCGGGGCGGAATTTGCTTTCGGCATGGGCGAACAGCGGGAGCTCGTAATCGCCAAGCGCCCGCGCCTCCCAGAGCGCCGCCCGACGGCTGAGCCCGAGGGAGTGAAACGCATCCGCCTCCGCCAGCCGCTCCAGCGCCGCCGCATCGAGCCCGCTCCGCCGCCAGAGATCGCGGATGCTGAGATAGCCTTTCCCGCGCGCCGCCTCCAGGGCCTCAGCGTCAACTTCCTTAAATCCCTTGATCTGCCGGAACCCGAGCCGCAGCGCTTTTTTCGGCGTGCCGACCACCGCATGCGCCGCCTCCAGCACATTGTCCCAGACGCTGTAATTGACATCGATATTGAAGACCTGGACATGGTGGTCGCGGGCATCGCGGATAATCTGCGCGGACGCATAGAAGCCCATGGGCTGGCTGTTGAGAAGGGCGGCGGCGAAAGCTGCGGGATAGGCATATTTCAGCCAGGCCGAGGCGTAAACGAGAAGCGCAAAACTTGCCGCATGGCTTTCGGGGAAGCCGTAATCGCCGAACCCCTCGATCTGCTTGAAGCAGCGTTCGGCAAACTCCCGCTCGTAGCCGCGGGCGACCATCCCCTCCACCATCTTTTCCTCAAAATTACCGATCGTGCCCATCTTTCGGAAGGTCGCCATCGCGCGGCGAAGCTGGTCCGCCTCGGACGGGGTGAATCCCGCCGCAACGATGGCAATCTTCATCGCCTGCTCCTGGAACAGCGGTACGCCGAGCGTCTTTTGCAGTACCTGCTGGAGCTCCTTGCTGGGGTAGTTTGGCGTCTCCTTGCCATCGCGGCGACGCAGATAGGGATGCACCATATCCCCCTGGATCGGCCCCGGGCGAACGATTGCCACCTCGATCACCAGGTCATAGAAGTTACGCGGTTTCAGGCGCGGCAGCATGGACATCTGGGCCCGGCTTTCCACCTGGAACACGCCGATGCTGTCGGCCCGGCAGAGCATGTCGTAAACACGCGGATCCTCCTGCGGCATGGTCGCAAGGTCATAGGTCAGGCCATAGTGGATTTTCAACAGGTCGAAGGCCTTGCGGATACAACTCAGCATCCCGAGCCCCAGCACATCGATCTTCAGGATTCCAAGAGCATCGAGATCATCCTTGTCCCACTGGACGACTGTCCGCTCCTCCATCGCTGCATTCTCGATCGGCACCAGTTCTTCCAGCGGCCCCTCAGTGATCACGAATCCCCCCACATGCTGCGACAGATGGCGGGGAAATCCGGCCAGTTCACGCGTCAGTTCAAGTGCAAAACGGATATTCGGCGCCTCCGGGTCAAGGCCCGCCTCGCGTATCTGTTTCTCCTGTATTTCCTCATCCTTGCTGCGCCAGAGGCTTTTGGCGAGCAGCGTGATCGTGTCGAGCGACAGGCCAAGCGCCTTGCCAACCTCGCGGATCGCCATTTTGGTGCGAAAGCTGATCACCGTCGCCGCAAGGCCCGCCCGATCCCGGCCATATTTGGCATAGATATACTGGATCACCTCTTCCCGCCGTTCATGCTCGAAATCGACATCGATATCCGGCGGCTCGCCGCGCTCGGCGGAGATGAACCGCTCGAACAACAGCTCGGACTTCACCGGATCGATGGAAGTGATCCCAAGGCAGAAGCAAATGGCCGAATTGGCCGCCGATCCGCGCCCCTGACAGAGAATGCCCTGGCTGCGGGCGAAGCGAACAATATCATTAACAGTGAGGAAATAAGGCGCGAACTTCAGCTCCGCCACCAGGTTGATCTCGTGGGTCAGGGTTTTCACCACCGCTTCCGGCACGCCGTCGGGAAAGCGGTCCGCCGCCCCCAGCCAGACCAGCCGGACCAGTTCGGCTTGCGGATCGTGATCTCCATAACCGCCGGTCGGATATTCGTACTTGAGCTCATCGAGACTGAACCGGCATCGATCGGCAATTTCCAGACCGGCCGCCAGTGCCCCCGGCCAATCCACGAACAATGCCGCCATTTCCGCCGGTGACTTGATATGCCGTTCCGCATTCATGAAAAGCCGCGTGCCCGCCGTCTCGATACGGCATCCCTCACGGATGCAGGTCAGCACGTCCTGCAAGGGACGGCGGGCCACGACATGGGCATGCACATCATTGGTGGCCAGAAGCGTGAGGTTTTTCCGCGCCGCCAACGCGGCAAGGATCGCGATACGCGTCACATCATCGCCGCGATAGAGATGATGCGCGACCAGGTAACAGGTCCCGTCCACGGCAGCCCTGACCGTCTCAACCCAGTGCTCAAAACCGGAATCAATCCGCTCGGGCGGCAGCAATGCCACCACCTGCCCTTCGGCATAGACCAGAAAATCTTCAAGCGTCAGATGACATTCCCCTTTCGGCGCCCGACGCCGGCCCAGTGTCAGCAACCGGCAAAGCCGACCGTAAGCGGCGCGGTCCTCCGGATAGGCCAACAGGCTGCGCCCGTCCATGAAATCGACCCGGACGCCGATGATCAGGCGGATGCGGGCATCCCGGGCGGCGCTATGGGCCCGGACAATTCCGGCAAAGCTGTTGCGATCAGTGATAGCAATCGCAGAGAGGCCCCTTGCCGCGGCGGCCAGCACCATTTCATCCGGATGGCTCGCCCCTTCCAGAAAGGTGAAATTGGTGGTGACCTGCAGCTCCGCGTAAGCGGGCGGCGTCATCTTATCAACCGAAGAAGCCATGCATATACCATTGCTGATCCCTGAGCGGCTTCGCCCCCCGGACCGAGGGGGCGGCAAAGATCCAGAAGCGCTGGCCGCTGGCGGCCTCAAGCCGGAAATAATCCCGGGTCTCAAGGGCAAGACGCCACCATTCGGGCGAAATCCGCTCCGGTCCCTCCAGCGCAGAAACGCCCCCTTCCTCCTGCCGCCAGGCATATCTGGCCGGGCGCGGCCCCTCAAACATCATTTTCATCCGTTCCGGCACCGGCAGCAGCCTGACAGGGCGCGGCTGACGGGCCGGCCAGCGGCCATTCACCGGCGGCGTCATGGCCGGCACGACGGCAAAGGCGCGCTCCGGGTCATGGCTGTCAAAAGGAACAAGACGAAAGACATGCCCGGCTCCAATCCGGCTGGCCAGGCGGTCCACCAGTTGCGAAAACGCTTGCTGCCCGTCCGCCGCACTGCCGGAGGCTTCCGCTTTTTGCATCGATACGAAACCGGACTGATGCATCTGTTGAGGGGCTGTCTCAAGGGCCGAGAAGATCATCGCATCCACCCCGAATCCTATGTCGATATCCGGCAGTTTTTCCCCCAGCAGGCGAATCATATGCCGCGCATCACGGCTCGGCGCGCTGGTGCCGAAGGTAATGTGGATCACCTCCCCGTCAGCGCGATAGAGCGCCAGTTCCAACCTGCGCGCCCCCTTCCCGTGCCTTTCCAGCTGGCGGCACAATGCCACGGCAAGCTCATCGGCGGCCGCCTCGATATCGGAAAGCAATCCGATAGGATCGGGCCAAGATAACCGGGTGCGAAAGGCGGCGGCGGGCCGCAGCGGGGAAATCGGTTCCGCCTCCTGGCCGCTCACCTGATCCAGACGCGAAAGAAGCTGCCGTCCGAACCGAAGTTCCAATGGCGCGCGCGGTAGATCATAGAGGTCGGAGACTTTGCGAAGGCCGACCTTCTCAAGCCCGGCGACGGTTTTTTCATCCAGTCGCAACGCTCTGACGGGCAGGTCTGCCATAAAGGCCGTTCCGGCGCCCGGCGGAACGATCATGATCTCCTGCCCGGCAAAACGAGCCGCCGCCCAGGCAACAGCGGGGGTATCGGTAAGGCCAAACTGAGCCGTGATCCGCATTTTTTGAAATTTCGCCAGCATCAGGGACAGCATCTTCTCCTCCCCGCCGAAAAGATGGGCGACGCCGGTGATCTCAAGGCGGATGCCATCTCCGTCATCCAGCGCACACCAGGGGCTGAAACGGCCGCACCAGTCGGCGAGCATCCGCCGCCTGTCCTCATCCCGTTCCGGTGTTGCCGGGGCCACCGCCAGGTTTGGCACCATCGCCCGGGCATTCGCGAGCGTCATTCCCGCTTCCAGACCAAGCATCGCTGCGGCCGCATCAACCGAATAAAGGCGGATGCCGCCGCTCTCTTCACAGGTGAGCGCAAAGGGGGTATCAGCAGACGGCCGCCGCCGGCAGTCGGTCGGCCATCGCGCCAGCCATATGGCAATAAAACGCTTCATCTTTCCACATAACCTTCCATTCGGCCGGACCTCCGCCCCGGCAACGCCACAAGGCCACCTGCCACCCGGTCACTTGCTCCGCGCCTGTCTTGTCAACCTCCTGCGGGAGGATGAAGGGACGGACGTGCCAGCGGGTCAGCGCCGCATTGTTGCCGGCCGCGCCTTCCGGACCACGCAACAAAAATGCCGTAGATCCGGATTTTTCCGCAGCCAGCTGCAACCGTCGGCTGGCCGTCAGGTCCAGCCCGGCCACCTCCCCCAGCACTGCCTGGATGGCGGAGGAACGCAGCCCTTCCTCCATTACCCATAAAACGTCCGCATCGCTTTCTGCATTGACCATCAGCAGGCGGTTCGGATCAAGCCCGTATGGCGCCAGGCCGGGGCCATAAATCTGACCGTATCGCCGCGCCCGCCGCCGGTTCTGACACCAGATCGCCATTCCCGAAGGCGCGACTGACCGGGCCAGGAGGGCCGCGGCGAAACCCGCCGCCGACGCGAAAAAAGAGGGGGCCGCCTTCGGTGGCGTTCCAATTTCATGCAACGCCCCTCTTGGCAGCCCGCCCCAGGGCAAAGACCGATCTACAGCTGGCGCCCCAAAGGGGATCACATCCGCTTCCGCCCGTCCGGACAGAGCCGTGTGATCCAGCCGGCGTATATCCGACCGCAGCTTTTGAAGAACATGCTTTGTCATCTCCGATCCCATCGCTTGGCATATCTGGCGGGGCTCCGGCAATCCGGATCATTTTCCATTATCGCAAATGTTCTTGTTTTGTTCTATTTTTTTCCACTTCAAGAGTCAAGTCTTCCGACCGCTCAATCGTCGGATATCAGCTAATCTTTTGCAATAAGGTGATGATCATCTCCTGCTCCTCGGGCGAGAGAGGCGCAAGTGTTTCATCTGTTATATCGAAACCATGCGGGATCAGCGTCGCAATCATCACCTGCCCCGCATCCGTCAGACGCAGCAGCATCCGCCGCCGGTCGGATTGATCCGGCCGTGTCTCGATCAGCCCGCGATCCATCAAACGCCGGGTCACGCCCTGAATGGTCGCCGGATCCATCGCCGTCAGACGGCCTAGGTGATTTTGCGACAGTTCCCCCTCGTCCCGCAGCTTGCAGAGCGCCGCAAACTGGGTTGGCGTAATCTGTTGATACCCCATATTAGACTGGAAAATGGCGCTGGCCCGCTGATGCGCGCGCCGCAGCAGATGTCCGATCTGCAACTCGACATGATAATCGTCAATAGAACAACTATCCGTTTCCTGTTTTTTCAACGGTTTCACATGTGTCATACTGGGTATCTTTTCAAAATTTGCCGATCAGGGGCCAGCGAAAATGCGGCGCGGCGCTATTTCACGACTGTAACAGCTTCCTGTCCTATTTCAACAACGCTCATTCTACCGCCGGAAATATGCAATTTGGTGACCGAGCAATAATCGGGACGAAAAACCACGACATCATCGCTCCCGCCGATTGCCCCGACAATGGCATTGATTACAACAAAATGGGTTACGAAAACCGCATCCCGCGTCCGCCCCGCCGTAAAATCCAGGATTGTTGATCGCCAGTGCCGCAGATGATCCGACTGTTCCGACCATTTTCCCTCCAGAACCCGGGTCAGCCAGGCCCGCCGATTCCCCAAATCCAGTCCGGCGGAGGGAACCTCGGAGAGTTCCGGCGCGATAATCGCCCCCTTCTGCCACAGATCAGCAAGCGGTTTCGCCGTTTCACGGGTCCGTTGGAGCGGGCTGCTGAAAAGATCGGCAGGAACAATTTCCCCATGAAGTCGTTCCGCCATTGTCCGCGCCTGCTCCCCACCCCGCTCACTCAATCCCGGATTAAGGGAATTTTCCCAGGATTCCGCCGCTTCGCCATGACGGACCAGATACACTGTCGTACTCACATATACTCCTTCTAGCGCTCTACACGTCGCTAAACTGATAGTTCATGGCGGTTATAACGCAAAACGTCACATCATAAACGAGAAATTCAAAGCAGCTTCAAATAAACCAAGACAATTATAATAAAAAAATACTCTTTATTGGTGTATTGTATACGATTATTTCAATTGACAAGGGTTATTTGATAACTTATGCGTCAATTGTGTTTGTTTTATACTCCGAATACGAGGCGCAAAAATGGAATACCGTACTGTGACGTAGACCGGAACGTGACGATGAACCATGCACAGTTAAAAGCATTTCACGCCGTCGCGAAGACTGGCGGATTTTCAGCCGCCGCAAAAATGCTGGGACTCACGCAACCGGCCGTCACGTTTCAAATCCAAGCGCTCGAACAGCATTACAACACAAAGCTTTTCAGACGGCGCGGGCGGAAAACGGAAATCACCGCTTCGGGCCAACTCCTTCTTAATATTTCCAAAAGAATTTTCAGCCTCGAGCAGGAAGCAGAGAATTTGCTCGCCTCTCTCGCCTCCCTGGAGGCCGGTCACCTGAAAATCGTCGCCACCTCTTCCCTGACATCATTGCCCCTGGTCAGTACCTTTCGGGCGCGGTATCCTGAGATCCTCGTCTCCTACAGGACCATCCCGTCCAACGCCATCGAAACGGAAATTTTCGATTTCCGGGCGGATATTGCGATTCATTTTGCACCCCCCAAGGACAAGAGACTGCTCGGACTGAAAATAGAAGAACTCCCGCTCAAGCTGGCGGTTTCGAAAGATCATCCCTGGGCGGAAAAGACATCGGTGGAGCTGACCGACCTGCAGAATGAAGTCATCATCCTCCCGTTCGATCTTGAAACAACGGGGCGCATCCGCGGGCACTGGTCAGAATTCGTCCAGTTTGAAAGGGATCAAGCCTTTGTCCTGCAAAACAAGGAAACCGGGCGCGAGACGGTCGCCAACGGCCTCGGCATGACCTTTTTTACTGACAGGGATATCCGGTGGGACGACCGAATTCACGCAATCGACGTTAACGACGGGAGGATGAAAGAGGCCACTTATATGATTTGTCTTGCCGACGAGAGAGAGTCCCCCATCATTGCCTCTTTTTTCAACAGCGCCGCGGGGTCAACGGGTATTTCGCCAGCGGATTAGAGCGCCATCGAGATTTTGTTGGGATAGGATGCCGCCTTGATTTCGACACTCATGCCCTCACGGGCGACAAAGGCATTGGGCCAGGCCTTTCGGGCTTCGCGGGCGACGCCGTCCATGAAGGCGTCATCATGAGAGGGGTCATGATGGAAAATTGCGAGCTGGCCCACACCCGCCGCCTTGCATAACCGGACACCTTCCTGCCAGGTCGAATGTCCCCATCCCTTGAACTTCGGATATTCCTCGTCCGTATAGGTGGCGTCGTAAATAACCAGATCAGCCCCGTCTATCAGTTCAAGAATATCCTTGTCCGGATGCCCGATCACATGCTCCGTATCCGTCACGTAGCAAAGAGAGGTTCCTTCAAAATCAATTCTGTAACCGGTGCCGCCATCAGGATGCTTCATCGGGGCGGTACGCACGAAGATGCCATCGCCGAGGGAGAAGGAATCCCCGGATTTGAAATCCTCAAAACTCAGATTCGCGGCGAGTTCGGCGAACGGAACAGGGAATGTCGGCTGGCACATTTGCGAAGAGAGAACCTTTTTAATACCGCCAAGCTCACTCAAATGGCCGGCCATTACCTTGATATTCACGTCTTCGCGGTAAATCGGGCTGAAGAATGGGAACCCGTTGATATGGTCCCAGTGGGTGTGGGATTGCAGGAACAGATAATCTTTTATTCCGCGGCGCGTCAGGCATTCCCCGAGCAGCCGCACCCCCGTTCCTGCATCCAGAATAATGATACGGTCATTGATGACAACCTCAACGCAGGACGTATTCCCGCCATATTTCATATGATCAGCGGAAGGCGTCGCGATGGATCCTCTAACCCCCCAGAATTTCACATGCATAGTCATCTAAGTCGACATCACTCCATACTTTGGAACCATTACAATACATAATGTGATGTCACCAAACGATGAAAACCACCAACTTTCCATCAGGTTTGTAACCGTGATCACGAAAATTTGGCGGGATTCTGCGAGAAAGTGAGCATATATGTCGTCAGTTTGCTTCTTTCCCCAGAATCCGTTCGGTCAGACGGACCCAGTAATTGGCGCCGAGCGGCAGGATTTCATCGTTGAAATCGTAATTGGGGTTATGCACATGGCAGCTCCCCTCGCCGGAGCCGTTGGCAATCATGATATAGCAGCCCGGCCGTTCCCGCAGCATCCAGGAAAAATCCTCCGCGCCCATAACCGGCGTGACATCCTTGTTCACGGCCGCATCCCCGACCAACTCTACCGCAGCGGCGATGGCCTCCTCTGTCTCATCGGAGGTATTGATCGTCGGCGCATACCGGCGGTCATAGGTAAATTCCGCTTTTGCACCATGCGCTTCGGCAATGCCGACGGCGATCTGGCGCATCCGGTTCTCGATCATATCCTGAACATTCGGATCGAACGCCCGCGTCGTCCCTTTCAAGGTGACATCGGCCGGAATGACATTGCCGGTGTGACCGCCATTGATCTGCGCCACCGTCACCACAGCGGATTGCAGCGGGTCGGTGTTGCGGCTCACAATATTCTGCCATGCGAGCACGATTTCAGAAGCAATCACGACAGGGTCCGTCGCCAGATGCGGAAACGCGCCGTGCCCACCGTTCCCGATGATTCGGGCCTCGAAGAAATCCGCGGAAGCCATGATCGGGCCCTTGCGGACCGCAAATGTCCCAACCTGGTGCCCCGGCATGTTATGCATCCCATACACGCTATCGACAGGAAACTTCTCGAAAAGGCCATCGCTGATCATCACTCGGCCACCCGCAACATTCTCCTCGGCGGGCTGAAAAATAAATCGGACCGTCCCGTCGAAATTCTTTGTCGCCGCCAGATGCTTCGCGGCGCCAAGCAGCATCACGGTATGACCGTCATGGCCACAGCCGTGCATTTTGCCATCAATTTGCGAGCGATGGTCGAATTCATTGAGTTCCTGCAGGTCAAGCGCATCCATATCGGCCCGCAGGCCAATCGCCCGGTTGCCGCTCCCCTGCTTCAGCGTCCCGACAACGCCGGTTTTGCCAAGCCCGCGATGAACTTCGATTCCAAAACTCTCCAGCTTTTCGGCAACGAAGTCGGACGTTTTATATTCCTCAAACGCTGTCTCCGGATGCTTGTGAATACGGTGCCGCCACTCCGTCAGTTCGGCATGCATCTCTTTAATTTCAGGGAGTATCTTCATTGTTCTTGTCCTTCTAAATGCGCCATCGCCCGCTTCTTTTCGAAACCCTATCACAAGCTGCCGGAAAATTAAAAGCGGGGAAAAAACCGCGTGGTTGAGCGAACCACCCGAATTGCTCTTTCATTCCGAAGCGTCATGAACTAGAAAGCAAGTCAATTTGTTACAATATTATGTCGCGCTAATGCAAAAGACAGGGTTGACGTCATGGTAAAGCAAACCCTCGATAAGGATCTTGGCCGTATCGAGTCGATCGAAACGCAGGTATCGAGGGCCGGCAAGAGTTTTGTGCCGTTGGCATTTGCCGGACTGTTTTTGCTGATCGTTTGGGCGGTTGCCGCCGGCCTGACGACAGCGGGCGAACATTCAACGCTGATTATCATCGCCGCCATCATTGGTGGCTATATGGCGCTCAATATCGGGGCGAATGACGTCGCCAACAATGTCGGACCGGCCGTCGGTTCGCGCGCCTTGACAATGTTCGGCGCCATCGTGATCGCCGCCATTTTCGAGGCGGCAGGGGCAATCCTTGCCGGCGGCGATGTTGTCAGTACCATTCAAAAAGGAATCATCAATCCCGCGTCAATGGCGAGCAGCGAAATTTTCGTCTGGGCCATGATGTCGGCTCTGTTCGCCGCCGCGCTCTGGGTAAATGTCGCGACCTGGATTGGCGCACCTGTCTCCACGACCCATGCGGTCGTCGGCGGTGTCATGGGCGCCGGGATCGCCGCCGCAGGATTCAGCGTCGTTAATTGGAACATGATGGGCGCGATTGCTGCCAGCTGGGTTATCTCCCCGGTCATGGGCGGTGGCATCGCCGCAATTTTCCTGGCTTTCATCAAATACAATATCATTTACAAAGAAGACAAGGTGGCCGCCGCACGGCGCTGGGTTCCCGTTCTTGTCGGCATTATGGCAGGTGTTTTTTCCGCCTATCTCGTCATGAAGGGACTGAAAAAAATCTGGCGGCCGGATGCAACGACGGTCCTTGTTTTGTCGCTCCTCTTCTTTGCGGGCACCTTCGCGGTGGTGAAGCCGATCATCCACAAGGCGTCGAGAGGCATGGAAAACCGGAATAAATCGGTGCGCGCGCTTTTCACTATTCCGCTCATCTGCTCAGCCGCCCTCCTCTCCTTCGCCCATGGCGCAAATGATGTTGCGAACGCGGTCGGCCCGCTGGCTGCCATCGTCGGCGTTTCAACCTCCGGCGCCATTGCAATCAAGGTAGGCATTCCGCTTTGGGTCATGCTGATCGGCGCCGCGGGTTTGAGCGCGGGGCTTTTCCTCTTCGGGCCGAAGCTGATCCGCACACTTGGCGAACAGATCACCAAAATGAATCCCATGCGCGCCTATTGCGTGGCGCTGTCGGCCGGGATCACGGTCCTTATCGCCTCGGCGCTCGGTTTACCGGTAAGCTCGACCCATATCGCCGTCGGAGCCGTGTTCGGCGTCGGCTTCTTCCGGGAATGGGATACGGAACGGCGGGCGAAACTGCTGCGCGCCAATTTGAGAGAACAGAAAATCCATCCCGACAGCAACCTGCCGATTTCGGAAATCGAGACCACCAACAACCGGCGCAAGAAGCTGGTGCGCCGGTCCCATTTGCTGACCATCGTTGCGGCCTGGATCATCACGGTGCCCTGTGCGGCGCTGATCGCCGCCGGTATCTTCTTCGCGATCGCGTATTTCGCGGGATAAGGTTACACGCCGCCAAGCAGAGATTGCCTGTCATTTCGGAATTTTTCATAGAGAAAATCGAGAAGCGCCCTGATCCGTCTCGTCTTGATCAGGTCCTGATGGGTAAGAAGCCAAAGATCGACTTTCTGATCGATTTCCGCCGGTAACAAGCGGACAATGCTGCCATCACGCGGCACGAGATAGTGCGGCGCAAGAAACAAGCCCATCCCGTTCGCGACAGCGGCTATTTGCGCGGCTACCGTATTGCAGCGAAACTTGACTTGCGCAGGCGCGGTCAACTTTTCCAACGCGGCGGAGAGCACGAAATTCTCCGGCCCTTCTTGCCAACCGATAAAATCATGGTGAGCGAGATCCGCTAAAGTTTCCGGCGCGCCCCTTTTATCAACATAGGTTTTTGCGCCGTAAAGACCGAAACCTGTACGTCCAACCTGCCGGCCGATGAGGTCGGATACCCGGGGATTGGCAAGACGCAAGGCGACATCCGCTTCGCGCCGGCGCAGATCAACGACGGAAATATTGAGCATCAGTTCGAACTGAATATTCGGATGGCGTTTCTGGAATTCGCTGAGCCTGGGCGTCAGCCAGTAACTGCCCAGCCCTTCCGTGGCGGAAACACGGATCAGTCCGGAAAGGGATTTATCCAGTCCGCGCACCTGCTGCTCCGCCCCGACGAGATCGGCGGCAACTTTCTCGATCCGCGCCTTGATCTGCTGACCCGCCGGCGTCAGCAGATAGCCATGCGACGCGCGCTCGAACAGGCGGGTTTCCAGCCGTTTCTCCAATTCAGCAATTTGCCGGCCAACCGTCGGCTGCGAGACGGAAAGTTGGCGGGCGGCGGCCGAAAGGCTCCCCGTCTCCGCCACCGCAAGAAAATACCGATAAAAATCCCAGGACATATTTATACATTTTTGAATAGACGATAAACGAATTTAACATATTTTCGTTTCAATAAAAATTCATATCTTCAAGGTCAATAGCTTCCCGCAACGGAGTATGGCAATGAACGCGATGAACAAGAAAAAGGAACTCGAAGATTCCCGCAAGGGAATGACCGGGCTAGAGCAGATGCAGGCCTTCATCAAGGGCGGCAAGCCGCCGGCGATTGCGGTCACGATGGGGTTCGACCTTGATGAAATCGCGCTCGGCAAGGCTGTTTTCTCCGGCGTACCCGGCGAAAAGCACCTTAATCCGCTCGGCACCGTGCATGGCGGCTATGCCGCGACGCTTCTTGATTCCGCTCTCGGCTGCTCCATCCATACCGTGCTGGAGCCGGGTGAAAGATATACGACCGTCGATTTGAACGTTAAATATCTACGGGCGATGTTTCCCGGGATGGGCAAGGTTACCGTTACAAGTGAAGTCGTGCACAAGGGACGAAAAATTGCGACGGCCGAGGCGCGTCTCATCGGTGAGGACGGCAAGCTTTACGCGACCGGCAATACCACCTGCGCCATTTACTGATATAAGATGGCGCCGAACTCACCCAGCCTAAACCGGGTTGGGCGACACGCCGAACACGAAGGCGTGGAAGTGGAACAGGACGGCATAGAGCACAATGCCGAGCAATACACGCCACCACAATGGCCTAACTGACAGTTTCGCCCGCCCCTGAAGGATGGCGGCAAAGGGAATGTTGGAGGTTCGGCTTTTGTAGGTCGTCCATCCGTCTTTCAACTGACGCGCTTTCTTGGCGTCGATCAGGAATGTGCCGCAAAAGGCCAGCAATCCAAAGGCGCCGAAAAAGATAAGCGCGGAAATCTCCCCGTTATTGAGAATATGGGCGATCGACCAGAGGGTTATGCTCCACATCAGCGGATGACGGGTGATGGCGTTGATGCCGCTATAGGCGCTTTCCTTCTCGATCAGCTTTCCCGCACCGACCGCCGTCGGGTTCGGGCTGGTATTGGCGCTGATAAACAGGATCGAGGCGATCAGCATCAACAGCATCGCAATATAGCGCCCGATATTTCCGGCATCCCATAACATGTCCCCCACCGGGGCGCCCCTATATGCGAAGATCAGCCAGACAAAGATCAAAATCGAGAGGAGACTGAAACCGGCGAGATAGCCTTTTTCGCCGATCCGCGAAATAAGACGCTCCCGCACAATGCTGGAGGGCACGATGTGAATAAGCCAAAAGGCCAGCGCCGCCAGAATCAACTCGCCAAGGGTTCCCGTCATATTTCTGCCTCACCTCGTGAAAATCGGACGCCGGAAGTTTGTCATCAAATGCCGAATTTCAAAAGCCTTTCGCCCGCAAAATATGGAAAAGATGCGAACGTGGTCACAAAAGCGGCAGTCTTGGTCAATGACGGTCCCCATATTTGTCGATCATCCGGATTCCCTCTTTGGTTAATTTGCAAACCAGCCAGTCCGGTTTTATCGGATTATCGAACCAGGTCTCCACCCAGCCTTTCTTGAGGCAGCTTTTGATCACGGTCCGGCTGATCTGTTGTCCATTGGGATCGAAAAGCGGCAACTTGCCGCCCGGCTGGAAACGACCGAGGCGAAGATATTTAAGCTGTGCGGCGCTGGGTGGTCTGGATGCCATTACAAAAGCCTACCCTAATTTCAAAGCTGACAAAAGGTTCCCTCAAACGCCGTTCGTCAAAACGGCGCTTTGATTCTTAACAAAGGCGGTTTAAAACATTGCAAACATCAAAAAAATATTGGGGGAATTCATGTCGACGGGCGCGGGTTATACAAAATATTTTCCTGTTTCCTGGGAGGAACTGCATCGCAACGGACGGGCGCTCGCCTGGCGCCTGATGGAAAAAGCGCCCTTCAAGGGCGTGATCGCCGTAACCCGCGGCGGCATGGTTCCCGCGGCGATCGTTGCCCGGGAGCTTGATATCCGCCATATTGACACGGTCTGCATTGCCGCCTATCGCGACGACAAATCGGTGGGCGAAGTGAATATCATCAAGCCGCTGAATATCCCCGATGACGGGGAAGGCTGGGTGATTGTCGATGATCTCGTCGACAGCGGAATTACGGCGCGCCATGTCCGGAAAATGGTGCCAAAGGCGCATTTCGCGACCATCTACGCGAAACCGAAAGGATTGGACCAGGTGGATACCTTCATCACCGAAGTAAGCCAGGATACCTGGATCCTGTTCCCGTGGGATCAGGGTCCGTCCTTCGTCAAGCCAATCGTCGAAGAAACACGTGCGCAGGGTTGACAGCGTGCCGTTGAAATTTGCCGCCAACCTGAGCTTCCTCTATCAGGATCTGCCGTTTCTGGATCGCTTCTCTGCCGCCGCGCAGGATGGTTTCACGGGAGTCGAATATCTCTCCCCCTATGAATTCCCCTCATCCGAGATCAGGCGCCGACTGGACGACAACGGCCTGACCCAGGTTCTGTTCAACCTTTCCGCCGGTGACGCGGCCAAGGGGGAAAGAGGTCTCGCCAGTCTGCCGGGGCGGGAATCGGACTTCGCCGACAGCCTTGAGCGCGCACTTGAATATGCGACCGACCTTGACTGCAAACGGCTTCATGTCATGGCGGGGATCCGCGACAAATCGATTGACCGAGACAGGCAATACGCCGTGTACCGCGGCAATCTGGAGATTGCGGCCAGGGCCGCGCAAGACGCCGGGATCACCGCCCTGATCGAACCGATAAACGATAAGGATATGCCCGGTTATTTTCTCGAGAATTGCCGCATGGCGGCGACATTGATCGCGGAGATAAACAATCCGCATCTCCAATTGCAGTTCGACATCTACCATGTGCAACGGACGGATGGCGACATCATTAACCAGTATCTGAAATTCGCGCCCATCATCCGGCATATCCAGATTGCCAACCCGCCGCACCGGTTCGAGCCGGACAATGGCGAAATCAACTACCCCTACATTTTTGAATTTCTTGACGGTGAAGGATACGCCGGCTGGATCGGTTGTGAATACAAACCTTCGGCGGGCACGCGGGAAACTCTCGGATGGGCACGCGCGTTTCTTTCGGCAAAATCCTAAATGCCTTGAAATTATTGAATCTTTAAAGCAATCGCGGTACATCTGTTAAACAGGGCGGAAAATCTGTCCAAAGATAATAAATATTCTGGAAATTTGGCGGGCTATGGCCGTCTCTGAAAATGCCCGAACCGGGGAAAAAATAATCAATCCGATTCTCACCGCGACAAGCAGCACGCCGGTCAAGCTGATCGCCTGCGCCATCGCGATCGGTCTTCTCGCGGGATATGGCGCGGTCGGCTTCCGCCTCGCCATCAGTGAAATCCAGACGCTGTTCTATGGGTTCGGCAGTCAGGAAATCCTCGCACAGGCCGAGAATCTTCACTGGTGGCAGATCATGGCGGCACCGATCATCGGCGGATTGATAATCGGGCTTTTCTGGAAATTCATTCTGCCGGGCTATCGCGCACAGGGTGTCGCGGACGTCATGGAATCCGTGATTGTCAATCGCGGGAAAATGAAGCTGGGGCCCGGCATCGGCGGTCTTTTCGTGAATGCCCTCACCCTCGGATGTGGCGGGTCGAGCGGACGGGAGGGGCCGGTCGTGCATTTCTGCGCCCTGATCGCCAGCCAGCTGGGCCAACGCCTGCGCCTGCCATCCAAATATTATATGACCTTAATCGCCTGCGGTGTCTCATCCGGCGTTGCCGCCTCCTTCAATGCGCCCATCGCCGGGATGTTCTTCGCGCTGGAAGTTGTTGTCGGCTCCCTCGCCACGCAGGCCTTCGCGCCGATCGTGATTGCCTCCGTCATCGGCACGGTAATCAGCCGAATCTATATCGGGGATTTTCCAGCTTTCATCATCCCAAATTACCAGATTGTCTCCCTCTGGGAGTTCCCGGCGATTGCCCTGCTCGGTGTCGTTGCGGCGGCGGTATCCCTGCTATTCATCTGGAGTATCGGCTTCGCCGAGAAGACCATTGATCGTTTCCGCATTCCGGAGGTTTTTCGGCCCGCAGCCGGTGGGGTCGTTCTTGGCGCCATCGCCCTCTTCTTCCCGCAGATTATCGGCGTCGGCTATGAGGCGACGGATAACGCGCTGAAAGGGAATTACCCCCTGCTTCTCCTGCTGCTGCTGATTGTCGTGAAGACCATCGCCGTCGGCGTGACATTCGGGTCGCGATTTGGCGGCGGCTTTTTCTCGCCCTCCCTTTTTATCGGCGCCATGACCGGCGGCGCTTTCGGTCTGATCGCGGCAATGGCCTTCCCCGAAATGGCGGCAAGTCACGGCCTCTATGCCATCATCGGCATGTCTGCGGTTGCCGCCTCCGTTCTTGGCGCGCCGATCTCGACGATTCTGATCGTGTTCGAGCTTACCGGCGACTATAAAATTTCCATCGCCGTGATGGTCGCCGTCTCGGTCGCAACGCTGATCACAAAGCATATCTATGGACGGAGCATCTGGCAGACGCAGCTTCTCAACCGGAATGTCGACGTCAATGAAAGCCGGGCCCTCCGCCAGCTGAGTTTCCGTCAGGTTCGCGGGATTATGGACCGTGAATTTATCGAGGTGCCGAAGCATACGCCCATGAAGGAGCTCCGCAAGATCGTCACTAACACCAGCCACGATAAATTCGTCGTGGTCGAGCCCGACACCCATGAGTTCATCGGCCGGATTGATTACAGTGATCTCAAAACCGGACTATTTGGCGATGAACCGCAGGAAAATATAACCGCCCTTGATCTCGTGCATGAGGGAAGCCCGGTTCTCTTCCCGGATACCAGCCTGAAATCCGCAATCGAGATTATTGAAAAAGCCGGCATTGACCATGTCCCGGTTATCAACCGCGCAAACGAGAGACGACTGATCGGCATCCTTCATCACAAGGATCTGCTGCATGCCTATAACGCGGCCCTGCTCTCCGCTCAGGACGAATCCCGCGACAAAGTTTTCCGATAAAACGGGCGATCGGCGGTAGCCTCGCGCCGACGCTTGGGCTATATCTTGAGCCCATGGAAGACAGGTTTGACATTGGCAGCTTCGATGAAACCGGCGCGACGTCAGCGCCGGCAGATTTTGGCTATCTCGACGGACTAAACGACGGGCAGCGCGCGGCGGTCGAGGCGCTCGACGGCCCGGTACTCGTGCTCGCGGGCGCAGGCACGGGAAAGACTCGTGTGCTTATTTCCCGCCTTGCCCATATCCTCAATCTTCGGAATGTGCGGCCCTGGGAAATCCTCGCGGTGACCTTCACCAACAAGGCCGCCGCCGAGATGCAGGAACGAACAGCGAATATCATTGGGCCGCAAGCCGTCGAGATCAAGCTTGGGACTTTTCACTCGATCGGCGTCTGGCTCCTGCGCCGCCATGCCGAACTGATCGGCATTGACCGGAATTTCACTATTCTTGATACTGACGACCAGCTCCGCCTCCTCAAACAGATCATGACCGAAGAGGGGATAGACCAGAAGCGATGGCCACCACGGGGCCTTGCTGCGATCATCGATCGGTGGAAGGACAAGGGCCTGCGCGCCGATCAGGTTCAGGGTGCAAACAGTTCCGATTTTGCCCATGGCAAGGCGGCGGCACTCTATGCACTCTACCAGGAACGCCTTTCCGCGCAGAATGCTTGCGATTTCGGGGATCTGTTGCTCCATGTCCTGACGCTCTTCCAGCGGAACCCGGATATCCTCTCGCTTTATCAGAACCGCTTCAAATACATCCTTGTCGATGAATATCAGGATACCAACGTCGCGCAGTACCTTCTGCTGCGCCTGCTCGCCCAGACCCATCGCAACATCTGCTGCGTTGGCGATGATGATCAGTCAATCTATGGCTGGCGCGGGGCAGAAGTCGGGAATATCCTCAAATTCGAGGATGATTTTCCGGGTGCCAGGGTTATCCGGCTGGAACGGAACTACCGCTCCACCTCGCATATTCTGGGCGCGGCTTCCGGCCTGATCGCACATAACGAAAGCCGCCTTGGCAAGACCCTCTTTACAGAAGGAAATGACGGCGAGCTGGTTGTTCTCAACGGACTATGGGATGGCCAGAATGAAGCCCGCTGGATCGCCGATGAGATCGAGAATATGCAGCGCAAAGGCAAGAGCCTGCAGGATATGGCGATTCTGGTCCGCGCGAGTTTCCAGACCCGCGATTTTGAAGAATGCTTCCTCAGCATGGGCATCAAATACCGCGTGATCGGCGGCCTCCGCTTTTACGAACGGCGGGAAATCCGCGACGTGCTGGCCTATCTCCGCGTCATAAACCAGCCGGAGGATGATCTGGCGTTCGAACGGATTTACAACCTGCCCAAGCGCGGTCTTGGGGAGAAGGCACTTGAAAAACTCCGGGAGGTTGGCCGGGCGGAAAATCTCTCCCTTTCCCGCGCGGCCAAACTGGCAGTGGAAAAGGGCCTGTTCAAGGGCAAGCCACTTGCCGCGCTGAAGGATTTGATGACCTGCTTCGATGACTGGCGGGCACAAAAGGACCTAATCCCACCGGATGAGCTGGTCGAGGCGGTTCTCGAAGACAGCGGCTATTTCGAGATGTGGCGACAGGACAAATCCCTGGAAGCAGAGGGTAAGCGCGAGAACCTGAAAGAACTGATCCCGGCGGTCGGCGAATATGAAAGCCTCGCGCAGTTTCTTGAGCATGTTTCGCTGGTGATGGAGAATAACGCGGACAATAGCAGCGATATGGTCAGCCTGATGACCCTGCATTCCGCCAAAGGCCTCGAATATGACGTGGTGTTCCTGCCCGGATGGGAGGAAGGCCTCTTTCCCCATCAGCGGGCGCTCGATGAAAACGGGCTGAAGGCATTGGAGGAAGAACGCCGACTCGCCTATGTCGGCATCACCCGCGCGAAGGAACGGTGCTATATCAGCCACGCCAGTAACCGGCGAATTCACGGACAATGGCAATCCTCCCTGCCGAGCCGTTTCATCGATGAGCTGCCGCGTGAGCATATCGCCGATCAATCCGAACAGGGCCTCTACAACACGACACGCCGGAGCGAGGGGTTTTCCCATACTAGTTGGCGCAACCCGGACAGCTCCCATCTCGCGGAAGTTCTGGATAACCGCGCGCGCGCCAATGAAAAGCTCATCGATAACAGCACGAAGCCGGTCGTCAAAGCTGCCGATGAGGATGGTTTAGCCGTCGGCAGCCGGATATTCCACCAAAAATTCGGCTATGGCCGGATTGTCCGGAAGGACGGGCCCAAACTTGAAATCGCCTTTGAAAAGGCCGGGGTGAAGAAAGTGATGGAAAATTTTGTCCAGGCAGCCTGAACCGGCCCTTTGGCAGCTCTCTTTCACCCTTCCCTTGAAGCAGGCCGATGACATCGCCGCGGACTTCGAGGAGGATGCCCTGACAATATCGACGCAGGAAGCCGTCAGTGATGGCTCTCGCTGGCGCCTCGATATTCTTTTTGATCAGGAGCCGGCGGCTGCTCTGCTTGACCGGATTCCCTCCGGTACCGACTTTGAACTTGCGCCTCTTGCGCAAAAGGACTGGGTGAGCGAAAGCCAGAAAATGTTGCCGCCCGTCGATGCGGGACGTTTTTATATTCATGGCTCGCATGATCAGCCGCATCCCGCGACTTCCCGACACAATCTCCTGATAGACGCCGGAGCGGCCTTCGGTACAGGACTGCATGAGACAACATTCGGTTGTCTGATGGCCCTCCATGACTTGCGGAAATGGAAATCGGTGAAAAACCCGCTCGATCTTGGATGCGGATCGGGGGTTTTGGCTCTCGCCATTGCCAAGGCCTGGTCCAAACCAGTCATCGCGAGCGACATTGACCCGGCGGCAGTTTCCGTAAGCCTGGATAACGCGAAGAGAAATAATCTGGCGCCGCTGATCACGGCGGTGCAGGCGAGCGGGCTCAACAGCCGGAAGCTGAAGGAAAATGCGCCCTATGACCTGATCGTGGCAAATATCCTGGCCTGGCCGCTTGTGCGGATGGCGCCGGATATCAGCGCCGCACTCACAGCGAACGGCACGCTGATCCTGTCGGGACTATTGGGAACCCGGGATGTGATGGTAAGAAACGCCTATTTGCAACAGGGACTTATACTGAAACGGCGTTATCGTATCGGCAGTTGGAACGCACTCGTTCTCGGCCGATAGAGAGTTTTGCAGCCGGCCCGCCCACAATATGGGGAGGCGAAGACGAGCCGGCTGCGAACGATCAGACCGCTTTGCGGTGATCGTTTATGTTACTCGGCTGGGCGAGATTGTCATTGGCCCGGCCTTTACGCCCACTGTGAATGGCGGCGTCAATTTCGCCCCGGGTCAGGCCGATGTCGGCCAGCTCACGGGAATTCATCGCCATAAGATGGACATATGCCGCACGGGCTTTCTGGGCCTCGACGAACTTCTCGGCAAGCGTTTTCCAGAAACCCTTGCTCTGCACTTCGGACACTTCCTTGGACCCTACAACGGCTTGTTCGATTTCAGACCGCGAAATCCCGATATCCTGCAACTCGCGATCGCTCATGGCGTAAAGGGCATCCTTTGCCGCCGCGATTTCGCGATTCTTGAGATATTTCCCGACAACCGCCTGATAAAGATCTGACAGTTTTTTTGTCATGTACTCGCTCCTCAACTTCCGGGCATGGTTGATATAGGCTTGCGTATCCAAATGAAGACTATTGGCATTGACTGGCTCAATCATCGCCAGCGCTTCAATCTCTTTCTTGCTGTAGCTAATCATCTTACTACTCCTTCAATTCCCTCATTCCGCCCCTCAAGGCGGTCATTACCGCTTGTTCGTTTTGTTCGTCAGGCCGAAGCTGTTTTCATTGACAGCGTCGCCCAAAATTCCGTTGCCGTATCTGACGGCTTTACCGATGGGGCTTTTTTCAAGATCCACCACCACGATATTCTCCTCATTGGCAAGGCGTATGCGCTTTCGCAGCGATTGCAACAGCGTTGAAAGGCCGAAATGGCGATTGACAGATGCCGGATCAAACCGAGCCCCCATCAAAGGACCATACTGCAACTGCAATGCATCACCGTATTTTGCGTTTCTCGCGAACATTATACTTTCCTTACCAAGCGTTCTTGATGACGAATATATTGCACTGCATGCATTAAAAAACAATGACTTACATCACACTTTTGCCCGCAAAGATCGAAAAGGTGCCCTGCAAAAAACGCATGGCTTACGTTGCACTTATGCTAAAAAAGCGCCATATTTCTCTTTAGAAACTCTATATTTAATAGAGTTTGCCTCATTTCAGGACGCGCTGATGACCCTTGCAGAATTAGAACAACTCACGGCCACATTGCCGCCAAATGTTAATAGCGACGAGACTGTCGCGCTTTTGCGTGCTGCGGCTGCTGCGCCGCCCCGCAATGACGAGGATATTCTTCTTCATCAGCTGTTCCCCGACCTGACCGAGGATCAGTTCGCAAATCTGCTGTCGATACGAGATGACTTTCGCCGGGAGATTCGATCGATCGTTCTGAACCCTTCCGCATCGCGAGACCGACTAGCGAAGTTACGGGCGGAAATGGCCCACGAGCATATTGACGGATTTATCGTCCCGCTTAATGACGAATTCCATGGGGAGGCGGCGCCGGCCGCGGCCGAACGCCTTAAATGGCTGACCGGTTTCACGGGATCTGCGGGCGTCGCGGCGGTTCTCAAAGAGAAAGCCGCGATATTTGTCGATGGCCGCTATACCCTGCAGGTCCGAAATGAGGTTGATACCGACCTTTTCCAACCCTGCCACGTCTCCGAAGAGCCGATGAGCGCATGGCTTGCCGAGAATATGTCCAGCGGCGACGTTCTCGCCGTCGATCCCTGGCTGCATACCGAATCTGCTATGTCGTCTCTCAGAAAATCCGCCAATGATGCCGGTATCGAGCTGAAATCGATCAAGGAAAATCTGATCGACAAGGCCTGGCAAGACCAGCCGCCGCGACCCCTCGCACTCGTCCAGCCGCATCCTGAGGAATTCACAGGCGAGAGTTCCGCGAGCAAACGCAGTCGCATCGCCGGAAGTCTCGCCGCACGACAAACCGACGCAGTCGTGCATACCCTGCCCGATGTCATTGCCTGGCTGCTGAATATCCGGGGCGCCGATCTTCCCTGCACCCCCTTCGCGCTTGGTTTCGCCATTACCCACCAGGATGGCCGGGTGGAACTCTTCATGGAAGAACGGAAATTTGCGGCGAACCTCCGCGAACACCTTGGCAATATGGTAGAGGTGAAGGCGCCCGCGGAATTTGAATCGGCCCTTGCCGCGCTCAAAAACAAGACCGTGCAGATCGACCCCGCAGTCACCAGCCAGTATATCGTCGATCGCCTGACCGAGGCAGGGGCGAAGATCACCCGCGCGGACGACCCCTGCCTTTTGCCAAAGGCAACCAAGAATTCCGTTGAAATCGAGGGATCGAGACGCGCCCATATCCGCGATGGCGCGGCGGTCGCAAAATTCCTCCATTGGCTGTCAGAAAACGGGCCGTCGGGAACCCTGGACGAGCTGTCAGCGGAAGCAAAGCTCAGATCTTTCCGGGAGAGCGGTGAGAATTTCCGCGACCTCAGTTTCAACACCATCTCCGGCTCCGGCCCGAATGGCGCGATCGTCCATTACCGCGCCAGCGAAGCGTCAAACCGCCCGCTTGGACCCGGCTCTCTTTATCTTGTGGACAGTGGCGCGCAGTATCTGGACGGCACCACCGATATCACGCGGACCGTCGCCATTGGCGAGCCGAGTGAGGAAATGCGCCACCGCTTTACGCTGGTTCTAAAAGGGCATATCGCGCTCGCCACGGCCGTCTTCCCGAAAGGCACGACAGGAAGCCAGCTCGACACGCTCGCCCGCGCGCCGCTTTGGTCCGCCGGTCTCGACTACGACCATGGCACCGGCCATGGCGTTGGCAGTTATCTCTCCGTCCATGAAGGGCCGCAAAGAATTTCGAAGATGCCAAGTACAGTGGCGCTGGCGCCCGGAATGATCCTGTCCAATGAACCCGGATATTACAAGACCGGCGCCTATGGCATCAGGATAGAGAATCTGGTGACCGTCCGCGAAGTTATCCCGCCGCAAGGGTCGGAGCGGGTGATTTACGGCTTCGAAACGCTGACCTTCGCGCCGATCGACAAGACGCTTGTGGAAAAAAGCCTGATGAGCGATACGGAAATTGCCTGGCTCAACGGTTATCATTTCGCCGTGCGCGAGAAGCTGTCGCCGCTTTTGAAGGGGTCGGCTCTCGACTGGCTGCAACAGGCGACGTCGCCGCTTTGACCCTCAGCCGCCGATGAGATCGAGCCATTCCCGCTCGTTCAGAACGGTCACGCCAAGTTCGGTCGCCTTCTTGAGTTTCGATCCGGCGCTGGCGCCGGCCACCAGATAATCCGTCTTGGCGGACACCGAGCCGCTGACCTTGGCGCCGAGCCCTTCGGCTTTCGCTTTCATTTCCTGCCGGGTCATCAGCTCGAGCGTGCCGGTGAATACGACAGTTTTTCCGGCAACGCTGCTATCCTGCGCCGGCGCTTCGAAATCAGTTACCGTGATTTCCGCGAGAAGATCATCCAGTATTCGCTGGTTCTGCTCTTCCTGGAAAAATTCCGTTACGGCATCCGCAACCGCCGCGCCGATGCCGTCGATGTTCAATAGTTCCGCATAGGCGTCGCCGGATTTATCACCCGTCACCGACAGGCTTTCACGCAGGCTCGCAAAGCTGAGGTAATTTCGCGCAAGGAGGCGGGCATTTCCCTGGCCGATATGACGGATACCGAGCGCATAGATAAAGCGATCCAGCGGGATCTCACGCCGGTCATTGATCGCCGCGAACAGATTACTCGTCGCTTTTTCGCCAAATCCTTCCCGGTTTTTAATCCGTTGCAGGTTTCCGGGCGCTTTATCCCTTTTCTCCAACGTGAAAATATCCGCAGGGTTCCGGATCAGGCCGTCCTCATAAAAGGCTTCGATCAGCTTCGCGCCCAACCCCTCGATGTCAAAGGCATTGCGGGAAACGAAATGCTTTAACCGCTCTACGGCCTGCGCACGGCAGATCAAGCCACCGGTGCACCGACGGACGGCATCTTCCTTGCCGGAAGTTTCATTCAATTCCTTGACGGCATGGCTTCCGCAGACGGGGCAGGTTTTCGGGAAATCATACGGTGTGCTGTCTTTCGGGCGTTTTTCTAGAACCACCTCGACGACTTGCGGGATGACATCGCCCGCCCGCTGGATGACAACGGTGTCACCGATACGAATGTCCTTCCGGCGGATTTCATCCTCGTTATGCAAGGTCGCATTGGACACGACAACCCCGCCAACCGTAACCGGATGCAGCCGGGCGACCGGGGTCAGCGCGCCTGTGCGGCCCACCTGGATTTCAATATCCTCGATCACCGTCGTCGCCCGTTCCGCGGGGAATTTATGGGCGATGGCCCAGCGCGGACTACGGCTTACAAACCCAAGCCGCTCCTGCCAGTCGAGCTTGTTGACCTTGAAGACAACGCCATCAATGTCATAGTCGAGCGTCGCTCTCAACTCCTCGATCTTGCGATAGGCATCAATCGCCTCTTCCATGTTCGCGCAGACCCGCGACAAAGGGTTCACGGTGAAACCCCAGTCCCTGAACGCTGAAAGTACCTCGGCCTGTGTCGCGCCGGGAATTTCAGAAGCCTCTCCCCAGGCGTAGGCAAAGAACCGCAGGTTTCGGGAGGCCGTCACGGAATGGTCCAGCTGGCGCAAGCTGCCCGCCGCCGCGTTCCTGGGATTTGCGAAAATCTTGCCGCCGCTTGCTGCCTGCGACTCATTGAGCGCGAGAAAATCCGTCTTCGACATATAAACTTCGCCGCGAATCTCGAATACATCCGGGGCCCGCCCGTTGGACTCGTTGATTTTCAGCGGCAGATCGGTCACGCCTCGCAAATTCGCGGTAATATCCTCCCCTTCCTGCCCATCGCCTCGGGTCGCGCCCTGGATGAATTTTCCTTTCTCGTAGCGAAGGCTCGCAGACAGTCCGTCGATCTTTGGTTCCGCAAAGAAAGCCACTTCTTCATCCAGACCAAGCCCAAGGAAACGGCGGATTCGCCCTTCAAATTCCCGTAGCTCGTCATTGCTGAACGCATTGTCGAGGGACAGCATCGGCACCCGATGCCGCACCTTTCCAAATCCCTTTGACGGCGTCACCCCGACACTTTGCGACGGGCTCTCCGGCGAGATCAGATCGGGAAATCGCGCCTCAATCGCCAGGAGACGCTGGCGAAGGCTGTCATACTCGGCGTCCGATACAACGGGGGCGTCTTCCGTGTAATAAGCGACGTCATGGGCCTTAATCGCGTCGACCAGCTTTTCATGCTCGGCCCGCGCATCTTCCGCCGTCAAATCCTTTACATCCACCATCACCAGTTATCCTTCGATAAGGCTAAGCGCCGCCGCTCTTGCTTCCTCGGTAATACTCGCGCCCGAGAGCATGCGTGCAATTTCCTCAGTTCGCGCGGCCGGATCAAGCCGGTCGACGGATGTAACCGTCGCCGCACCGACTTCAGATTTCCGGATATTCCAATGCGCCTCGCCAGCCGCCGCGACCTGCGGGGAATGCGTGACGACGAGGACTTGCAAATCCTCGGCAAGGCGGCGAAGCCTTTCCCCCACGGCGTCCGCCGTCGCCCCACCGACACCGCGATCGACTTCATCGAAAATCAGGGTCGGCGCCGATCCCGAGCGCGCCAACACCACCTTGAGCGCCAGCATGAAACGCGAAAGCTCGCCGCCCGAGGCAATCTTTATCAGCGGACCCGCCGAACTTCCGGGATTGGTGGCAACCAGAAACGCAACCTTGTTCATACCGGATGCTCCCCAGTTCTCGGGGGGAAGATCGGCCACTTCCGTCGTGAAACGGGCGGCACCGAGCTTGAGCGGCTCCAACTCCTCCATCACCGCCCGATCCATCTGCGCTGCAGCAGTCCGCCGCTTCTCGCCAAGCGCCGCGGCGGCCGCCGCATATCTTTCCCGGGCCGCGGCGGCGGCGGCGCGAAGGACACCGATCTCCCGATCCCCCTCCTCCACCGCCAGAAGCCGGGCTGCAAAGCTCTCGAGCAGGCGGGGAAGGTCGGCGACCTCGCATTTATGCTTGCGGGCTGCCGCCCGGAGCGCGAAGAGCCGCTCTTCGACTGCTTCAAGTCCCGCCGGATCCATCTCCAGATCCCCGGAAACGGAATTGATCACGCTCTGGGCCTCGGCCATTTCGATTGCCGCCCGTTCAAGGCTTTCAAGGACCGGATCAAGCTTGCCCGCCGCTTTCTCGATGACGCGTTCCACCGCACGGGTTGCCGTCCGAATCCGGTTTTCAACACCGCCGTTATCACTGAGCGCCTTTTCCGCATCGCGCAGGGCTTCGGCAATTTTCTCGGCATGCATCAGGTTGGAACGTGCCACGGCGAGCGCCTCCTCCTCGTCTTCCTGCGGCGCAAGCTCCGTCAGTTCCTCGACGACATGCCGGAGATATTCCTCGTCAATCCGCGCCTGTTCCACGTCGCGCAGAGCGTCATTCAGTTTTTTCTCCGCAGCCTGCAAATCATTGAAGAGGCCGCCGATTGCCGCGACCTCCGGCTCCAGCCGTCCGTATTGATCGAGCAGGGTACGATGGCCTCTGGCGTCGAGCAATCCGCGCTCCGCATTCTGCCCGTGAATTTCGACGAGCAACTCACCGACGCTGCGAAGTAGGCCGGCGCTCACCGCCTGGTCATTGATGCTGGCCCGGCTCCGCCCGTCAGAGGTCAACGTCCGCCGCAAGATAAGCGGCTCTCCACTTTCCACGTCGATATCTTGCAGGAGATCAAACACGGGATGCACGCGCGGCAGGTTGAAAGTGGCCGTGACGGATCCCTGCTCCTCTCCGGCACGGACAAGTCCGGCGTCGGCGCGAACACCAAGCGCCAGAGCAAGGCTGTCAAGCAGGATCGATTTGCCAGCGCCCGTCTCTCCTGTGAGCACGCAAAGCCCCTTTTCAAAGGCAATATCCAGCTTGTCGATCAAAACGATATTGCGGATGGAGAGTTTTTCCAGCATCTCGGATCAGCGCGTCAAAACACGGTTTTCCAGATTTTGACCATCCAGGAATCCTCATCAACTTCCGGCTTGAGATAATTCGCATCGAGAAGTGCGTAGGAATCCTGGTACCATTCGCTGCCCGGAAAATTGTAGCCGAGAACCGCCGCCGCCGTCTGCGCCTCCTCCGTGATACCAAGCATAAGATAGGCTTCGGTCAACCGGTGCAGAGCTTCCGGCACATGGGTCGTTGTCTGATATTCCTCGACGACAATGCGGAATCGATTGATGGCGCCGATCAGGTATTTCTGTTTGAGGTAATAACGCCCCACCGCCATTTCCTTTCCGGCGAGATGATCCCGGGTAAGGTCAATCTTTAGGCGGGCATCCTGTGCGTATTCCGTGTTGGGAAAGCGCCGGACAAGATTCTGCAGGGCATCAAGCGCCTGTCGGGTCACCTTCTGGTCCCGCTCAACACCGGTGATCTGTTCGTAATAGGAGATCGCGACGAGATAATAGGCGTAGGCCACATCCTTGTTTCCCGGATGCAGTTCGATAAAGCGCTCGGCCGCGAGAATCGCCTGATCATACTCGTTGCTTTGGTAATAGGCGAAGGCGGACATGATCTGAGCCTTTGTCGACCAGACGGAATAGGGATGCTGACGCTCCACCTCATCAAAACCGCGCGCCGCCTCGATGTAATTTTCACTGTTCAGGTCAGCCAGCGCCTGATTATACAATTCCTCCACCGGGCGTTCGACATAGGCGTCCTGTTCGCTTGAGCTGCACCCGGCGATCGCCACGAACAGAAAGAGGCCGAGCATGGCCCTCGCAAAGCTCAAATATAAATTATGATGCAACTTGTTCCTCTTGGCCCATAGCCGACAAAATTCAGAAGCAGCGGCATTTTATCCAATCAGAAGGCCAAGGGGAAGTTATGGTTTCAGTTTTCTTTGCAGGGGGCGCCCGCCCGCCAAAATCCGCGCGCGATGCCCGGGTTAGGTAAGTAAATTTCAGATTTAATATTTTGGCGGAGTAATAAAAAATTTTCCTTCTCGTTTGAGCGATAAATTTTTTTTATCGAAATATTGTTAGATTTTATGTATTTTCTTTTTCTGTTTGTGTGTGTTATATTACCTATAAGGGTGGAGCCGCGGTTCGATTTTCTCCTATAACAATCTAAAAAAATGTCTCGAATTATCGACGACGCCCTCGTTAGTAAAACAACTAGAAAAATAATTTTGTAGTTAAAGAAAGGTACCAAACAGCAATGGGCAAAGTCGCGAAAAGAGTCGATGATCACGTCGGCGAACGGATTCGTGAAAGAAGAACCATGATGGGATTAACTCAGGAGCATCTTGCAAAAGCTCTGGATATTTCCTATCAGCAGGTTCAGAAATACGAAACGGGAGCCAACCGGGTAAGCGCGGGCAGGCTATATGAAATAGCGAAGCGTCTTGAAGTGGATGTCGCATATTTCTTTGAAAATCTGGAGCCGTCGACGACCAGTATTCCGCTTGAGCATGGCGGAAAAAACCGTTCGACCATAGAACTCGTTCGCAATTATAGCGAGATTGACGAACCGGGTGTCAGATCTGCGGTAAGTGGCCTGATAAAGAGCCTCGCTGGCAAGGAACGGCGGCGCAAGTCCGCCTAACGGATAATTTGAAATGTATGAAGGCGCGGAATGGACGTTCCGCGCCTCTCTTTGTGCCTCTGGATTTAATTCAGCGCCTAATTGTGCGCCCGCTGGCGGATTAATCCGTTACCGGCGCCGCCGCTTTCTTCGCCGGCCAGTTCGCGCCGCCGACGTTACCTATGCGGACAGGTGCCTCGGTTGTGTAGCACCAGGCATCCTTGTCAGAAAGAAAAGTATGCAAAAGCTTATTATTCAATGCATGCCCTGAGCGAAATCCGTAGAATTCACCAATAATCGGTGCGCCCGCCAAATAAAGGTCGCCAACGGCATCAAGCGCCTTGTGACGGACAAATTCGTCGTCATAGCGCAGTCCCTCTTCGTTCAGGATATCCGAACCGCTCAACACGATGGCATTTTCAAGCGATCCGCCCTTGGCGAGACCAAGTTTTTTAAGCTGCTCGAAATCACCGAGAAAACCGAATGTCCGCGCCCGGGCAAGCTCGTTCTTGAAAGTGCCGTTACGCAGATTGAAACTGCAGTTTTGATTGCCGATCCGAGGGTTATCGAAATCGATCTCGAAGGCAACCGAGATATTATCTGCCGGAGACAAGGCCGCTTTCGCCGCGCCCTCGCTTACTTCCACTTCCTTCAAGACCTTGATATAGCGGCGCGGGGCATCCTGCTCCACCATGTCCGCACATTCGATCAGGAACACGAATGGAGCGGCGGAGCCATCCATCACCGGAACTTCCGGTCCGTCAAGCTCAACAACAACATTATCAATGCCGCAACCGGAAAGCGCGGCCATCAGATGCTCGACAGTGGCGACTTTCACGCCCGCGTCATTCTCGACCGTCGTACACATCATAAGGTCGGACACGGCGTTGTAATGCGCCGGAATAACCGCCACATCCGGATCAACATCGGTGCGCTTGAAAACAATGCCGCTGTTCACCGGAGCCGGGATCAATTTCATATTGATCCGGTTGCCGCCATGCAGGCCAACGCCGGTGCAGCTTATACTGTTACGCAATGTTTTCTGAAAAACGACCATTTTCCGCCACTTTTGTTACTGTTACGAATTTTGCATCGTGAATGTACGAAAGGCGATACGTCCACACAAATCAAACATTGTTACCAATTATTACTGCGCTGCACAAAATCATGGTAAATGGCGGTCGTCACAGAGTCCCGTAGAGCCGGTCGCCCGCATCGCCAAGGCCGGGAACGATATAAGCCTTTTCGTTCAACTTCTCATCCAGTGCGGCGACATAGACATTGACCGACGGATGTTTTTCAAGCATGACCTGCACCCCTTCCGGCGCCGCAACCAACGCCATGAAGCGGATATTCTCCGCGGCTACATTATGGTCGAGCAAGACATCCACCCCGGCAGCCGCGGAATAACCGGTCGCCAGCATAGGATCGACAAGGATGAAGAGGCGGTCGTCCGCCGTCGGGAGCTTCCTGAGATATTCGACCGGCCGTTTTGTTTCCGGATCCCTATACATGCCGATATGCCCAACGCGCGCCGACGGCATCAATTCGAGCAATCCATCCGCCATCCCGAGGCCGGCCCGCAAGATTGGTACGATGGCGGTTTTCTTGCCAGCCAGCACCGATGCTTCCATCGGACAGATCGGCGTCTCGATCTTCTCGTGGACCATCGGCAGGTTCCGGGTGATTTCATATCCCATCAGAAGGGCAATTTCCTTGAGCAACTGGCGGAAGGTCTTGGTTGAAGTTTTCTTGTTCCGCATATGGCTGAGCTTATGGACGATAAGCGGGTGATCGAGAATATGCAGATTCGGAAATCGCGGATCATAAGCCATGATTGGGATGCCCTTGCGCTGTTGTGCATTGAAAGTTTCGGCCTGACCATATCCGACTTCGATTTTAAAATCACTATTCCGTGCGCCAAAAAAGGCGATAATTTCTAGCGACAGTAAAATTTCCCTCCTATACTTTAAGGAAGACGATCATAAAACTTGACCAATCGGTCAGATTTTGTTTTGGATTTCAAGTCTCCCACTTGTTCTTTAATGGGAAGGGCGAGCGGGATTTTCATAGGGAGTGACTGACATGATGAAGAAATTTGCCTTAGGGCTCGTCGCAACCGCGGCCGTGGCGCTCAGCGGCCTTGCCAACGCTGCCGATTTCAATCCCGCGATTGTCTTCGATATGGGCGGTAAGTTCGACAAGTCCTTTAACGAAGCGGCCTATAACGGCATCGAGAAATTCAAGAAAGAGACCGGCATCGACTATATGGAGTTTGAGGTCACGCAGGTTTCCCAGCGCGAACAGGCCACACAGCGCATGGCCAAAAAAGGTGCCGACATTGTTATCGCCATGGGATTTGCACAGGCCGCGGCCGTTGAAAAGGCAGCTAAGGCCAATCCCGACACCAAATTCACCCTGATCGATATGGTCGTCGATCTGCCGAACGTCCAGTCCATCGTTTTCCGTGAAGAACAGGGCTCCTTCCTCGTCGGTGTGGCGGCAGCCATGGCCAGCAAGAGCGGCAAAGTCGGCTTCATCGGCGGCATGGATATTCCGCTGATCCGGAAATTTGCCCTCGGTTACAAGGAAGGCGTTTTATATGCAAATCCGAAGGCTGAAGTGATCGAGAATATGACGGGCACGACGCCGGCGGCTTGGAACGATCCGACGAAAGGAAGCGAACTTGCGAAGAGCCAGTTTGACCGCGGCGCGGATGTCGTATTTGCTGCGGCCGGAGGTACGGGCCTCGGCGTTCTGCAAACCGCCGCAGATGAGAAGAAACTCGCGATCGGCGTTGACAGCAACCAGGACTACCTGCACCCCGGTACGATGCTGACCTCCATGCTCAAGCGGGTGGATGTCGCCGTATATAACGCCCTGATGTCGGCGAAAGACGGCACCTGGAAGCCTGGCATTCAGGTCCTCGGCCTCAAGGAAGATGGCGTCGGCTTCTCTGTCGATGAATGGAACAAGGGCGTTCTTACGGATGATATGATTGCGGCAATGGAAAAGGCGAAGGCTGACATCATTGAGGGCAAAATCAAGGTCACGAACTATATGGATCAGTAAGTCTGACCATCATGTCGGAACAAGCTCCGGCGCTGGAGCTGCGCCGTGTGAATAAAAGCTTCGGACCGGTCCACGCCAACAGGGATATTTCCCTGTCCGTGGACCGGGGAAGCATTCACGGCATTGTCGGCGAAAACGGCGCCGGAAAATCAACATTGATGAGTATCGTCTACGGCTTTTACGAGGCCGATAGCGGCGAGATATTCGTCAAAGGCGATCGCTGTGATATCGAGAATCCGCAAAGCTCGATCAAGGCCGGGATCGGCATGGTGCATCAGCATTTCATGCTGGTCGATACCTTCACCGTCCTTGAGAATATCATTCTCGGCGTCGAGGGAGGGTTTCGTCTGGCGGACGGAATGACAGCGGCGCGGAAGGAACTGATCCGCCTTGAAAAGGAATATGCGCTTGAAGTGAATGTCGATGCGATTGTCGGTGACTTGCCGGTTGGCCTCCGTCAGCGCGTCGAAATTCTGAAAGCCCTGTATCGGGGCGCGGAAATCCTCATTCTCGATGAACCGACAGGCGTCCTGACACCGCAGGAGGCGGACCATCTTTTCCGCATCCTGGATACCCTCCGCGAGCAAGGAAAAACGGTCATTTTGATTACCCACAAACTCCGCGAGATCATGGCGATTACGGACAATGTGTCGGTCATGCGGCGCGGGGAAATGGTCGCTCACCTGAAAACGAGCGAAACCAGTCAGGCGGCACTGGCGGAACTGATGGTTGGCCGTTCCGTCCTTCTGCAGGTCGAGAAAGAGCCAGCCGCACCGAAGGATACTCTCGTCTCGATTCACGGCCTGAACTATCTGGATGCGGACGATGTCCCGCGTCTTAAAGACATCAATCTCGACATCAGGGCCGGTGAGATACTCGGTATCGCCGGCGTTTCGGGCAACGGCCAGTCGGAACTTCTGGAAGTCCTTGGCGGCATTCTCACGCCCACGTCAGGCAGCATTCGTTTCAAAGATCAGGAACTTGTCGGCAGCAAGGCCTTCACGGCCCGAAACCTCCGGAAAATAGGCCTCGGCCATGTACCGGAGGACCGTCACCGCGCCGGGCTGGTTCTTTCTTTCAGCGCCAACGAATGCGCAATCCTGGGCTACCATGACAAACCGGAATTCAACAAGGGTCTCCGCCTCGACCGCAGAGCAATTGTCGAGACCTGCGAGGCCTATATCAAAAAATACGATGTTCGCCCCCCCGACCCGTATCTGACAGCATCCGGATTTTCGGGCGGCAATCAGCAAAAGCTTGTGCTGGCGAGAGAGATGGAGCAGAACCCCGACGTCCTGCTGGTGGGCCAGCCGACGCGGGGCGTGGATATCGGCGCCATTGAATTTATCCATAACCAGCTCATCAAAATGCGGGATGCGGGCAAGGCTATTCTGGTCGTGTCTGTTGAGATCGAAGAGGTTATGTCCATCGCCGATCGTATCGCGGTGATGTTCGATGGCGAGATCGTCGGCGAAATAGCAGCATCAGAGGCGACGGAAACCCGCCTCGGCCTGATGATGGCGGGCGTACGCGAAAATGCGCGCAATAAGAAGGCGGCGGGCTGATGACGCAAGAGAAGGTAAGATTCGGCGCGCCCCTTAAAATCCCCGGCTGGGTAAATTATGCGCTGATTCCCCTGGTCAATCTCGTCGCGGCGTTCGTGCTCTCTGGCATCGTCATCCTGATTGTCGGCGACGACCCGCTGGAAGCGTTGAAAGTTCTTCTCTACGGTGCTTTCGGCTATCCCGAAGCCATCGGCTACACGCTTTATTATACAACGAACTTTATCTTCACCGGCCTCGCCGTCGCGATCGCCTTTCACTGCGGCCTGTTCAACATCGGCGCGGAGGGACAGGCGGCACTTGGCGGGATCGGCGTCGGTCTTATCTGTCTTTACCTTGACGGATTGCCGTTCTGGATGATTATTCCGCTCGCGATCATCGCCGCCGCAGTTTTCGGGGCGGCCTGGGCCTATATTCCCGCCTATCTTCAGGCAAAGCGCGGCAGTCATATCGTGATCACGACGATCATGTTCAATTTCATCGCGGCGTCTCTCCTCACCTATTTGCTGGTCGAGGTCGTGATCGATCCGAACGGACAATCCCCGGAGAGCCGGCGGTTTATCGAAACCACCTGGCTGCCCTATTTCCATGATTTCCTGGCCATGCCGGAAACGCCGCTTAATCTCTCCTTTATTTATGCGCTCGCGCTAAGCGCCGGGTTCTATTTCCTTGTCTGGCAGACAAGGTGGGGCTACGAGATCCGGGTCGTCGGGCAAAATGAAACGGCGGCGCGCTATGCCGGTATTTCCCCCGCGAAAAACATTATCCTCGCCATGATGATTTCGGGCGCGCTGGCGGGGTTCGTCGGTATAAATGAAATTCAGGGTGTGCAGCATCGCCTGATCCTCGACTTTACCGGCGGATATGGTTTTGTCGGAATCGCCGTCGCGCTGATGGGCCGCAACCATCCCATCGGCATTTTTCTTGCGGCCCTCCTTTTCGGGGCTCTCTATCAGGGTGGTTCGGAACTGGCCTTCGAGATGAAGTCGATCAACAAGGAAATGGTGATCGTCATTCAGGGACTGATCATTCTCTTCTCCGGCGCGCTTGAACATATGTTCCGCCCGAAGATCGAGGCTGCCTATCGCCGCATTGCCCCACGCCGGCCGGTGGAGGCGAGCTGATGGAAACCTTCCATATTATCGTGCTGCTTCTTGACGCGACCTTCCGCGTGGCGACGCCGCTAGTGCTGGCCGCACTCGCCGGGATGTTTTCCGAACGCTCCGGCGTCGTCGATATCGGCCTTGAAGGCAAGATGCTCGGCGCGGCATTCGCGGCGGCGGCGGTTGCGGCCCTGTCCGGCTCCGCCTGGGTCGGGCTTGGCGCCGGAATCATTACATCAATCGCATTATCCATGCTGCATGCCTATGCCTGCGTCACCCATAAAGGCAACCAGGTGGTCTCGGGCATGGCGATCAATATTGTTGTCGCCGGGCTTGCCCCGACGCTGGGCTATGCCTGGTTCCGTATGGGCGGCCAGACACCACCGCTCAGCGGCGATGCGCGGTTCCGCTCGCTCACCCTGCCCTTTGCAGAAACCATGCGTGACGTCCCCATCGTCGGCTATATCTATGCGGAACTGATATCCGGCCATAACATCATCGTCTATATGGCGGCCGCGGCGGTTCCGATCTGCGCCTGGATACTTTACAAGACCCGATTCGGGCTTCGCGTCCGCGCCGTCGGCGAAAATCCCCATGCCGTGGATACCGCCGGGATCACTGTTGATCTGCTCCGCTACAAGGCACTCGCCGTGACAGGCCTGCTGTGCGGCATTGCCGGCTCCTACCTTTCGACGGCCCATGGCGCCGGTTTTATCCGCGACATGACGGCCGGCAAGGGGTATCTGGCCCTCGCCGCGCTCATCTTCGGGAAATGGCGTCCGGTACCAACCTTGTTCGCCTGCCTTTTGTTTGCCTTTACCGATGCCGTGCAGGCACGCCTGCAGGGGGTGGAACTGCCGGTCGTCGGCGTCATTCCGGTTCAGTTTATCCAAGCGCTGCCCTATATATTGACGGTATTGCTGCTCGCCGGATTTGTCGGCAAGGCGAATCCACCAAAAGCCATCGGCGAGCCCTATATTAAGGAAAGATGATGACACTTGATCCGCACAAGGCCGCTGATTTCGTAAAAAAGGCAGCGCCGGGCTTTACCCCTCGCGTTGGTATCGTGCTGGGTTCCGGCCTTGGCGACCTCGCCGAGAAAATTGAAATGGTCGCAAGCATCGATTACGAAACAATCCCGGACTTTCCCCGTTCCTCTGTGGAAGGGCATGCGGGGCGACTCATTCTCGGACGACTGGGCGGCATGGCCGTCGCCTGCATGCAGGGGCGTGTGCATTATTACGAAGGGGTAAATCCGCAGGATCTGGCCCTGCCGATCCGGATGCTGAAACTGCTTGGCATTGAAATTCTGCTCCTCACCAATGCGGCGGGGAGTTTCAAAAAGAAAATGGGGCCGGGCAGCCTGATGATGATCAAGGATCATATCAACTTCACGGCCCTGAATCCTTTGGTGGGTGCAAATGATGATGAATTCGGACCGCGCTTTTTCTCGATGGAGGATGCCTATGATCCCACCTTGCGCCAGCATCTCGCGGCGGTCGCCAAGGAACTCGGCATCACATTGCATGAAGGCGTCTATCTGCATTACCTCGGACCCAATTTCGAAACTCCGGCGGAGATCAGGGCCTTTAAAACCTTGGGGCCGGACGCGGTAGGTATGTCGACGACGCCGGAGGTGCTCGTCGCCCGGCATTGCGGCCTGCGCGTCGCCGCGATTTCCAACATTACTAATCTGGCCGCCGGCATGAGCAAGACCCAGCTCAGCCACGAACAAACACTCGAATGCGCGAAAATTGCGGCGGCGGATCTTGAAAGTCTGGTTATCGTCTTTTTGGAAACCCTGAAACGCGAACTTTTGAAAGCTCACATCCGGAGTACGGAAAATGGCGTCAATTAGCCCCCTGAAGCCGGCCCCAGAAGGCCATGCGCGCAATCCCGGCATGCCGCTCGATCTCGATGCGCTGGACCGGATCCGCGTGAATTTAAGCGCGGTTGAACGCCGCGCGGCCACCCTGGGCGGCCGCCGCACCGTCAAGAAGGAGACGCAAGCCGCCTGGCTGCTGAAAGCCGTCACCTGTATCGACCTGACAACTTTGAGCGGTGATGACACGGCGGGTCGGGTCAAGCGACTTTGCGCCAAGGCCCGTCAGCCGGTGCGCGCCGATCTTCTTGACGCTATGGGGATGGGAGATCGCCGCATCACCACCGGCGCGGTTTGCGTCTATCACAGCATGGTGGAAACCGCAGTCGAGGCCTTGAAGGGCACAAATATTCCTGTTGCCGCCGTCTCGACCGGATTTCCAGCCGGGCTCAGCCCATTTGATTTGCGCGTGAAAGAGATTGAAGCCTCTGTTGCGGCAGGCGCAGAGGAAATCGATATCGTCATCACTCGCGGTCATGTGCTGACCGGCAACTGGCAGGCGCTCTATGACGAAGTGAAGACTTTTCGCGCCGCATCCGGGGACGCGCATATGAAGGCCATCCTTGGCACTGGCGACATCGTCACCCTTCGCAATGTGGCCAAGGCCAGCATGGTCGCCATGATGGCCGGCGCGGATTTCATCAAAACCTCGACGGGGAAGGAGAGCGTGAACGCGACCCTGCCGGTGACCCTCGTCATGGTCCGCATGATCCGCGAATATCTTGAAATGACGGGGCACAAGGTCGGCTACAAGCCTGCGGGCGGGATCAGCACCGCGAAAGACGTGCTCGCGTATCAGATCATGATGAAGGAGGAACTCGGACATGACTGGTTGCAATCCGATCTCTTCCGCATTGGCGCTTCCAGCCTCTTGGGCGATATCGAGCGCCAGCTGGAGCATTTCGTTACCGGCCGTTATTCCGCCGATTTCCGTCATCCGATGGCGTGAGGAAAGACAATGAGCATTGCCGAAAAATTTGACAGCATGAATTATGGTCCCGCCCCGGAAAGTTGTGAGGCGGCGCTTCAATGGATTGCCGCGCGACAGGGCAAGTTCGATCATTTCATCGATGGCGACTGGACCAAGCCGCAGTCCAAAAAATGGTTCGAGAGCCGCAATCCGGCAACGGGCGAGCCTCTGGCCAAGATCGCCGCGGGAAATACAAAGGATGTCGATGCTGCTGTTGCGGCGGCGCGCAAGGCGCAAAAGGGATGGAGCGCCCTCGGCGGTCCGGCCCGCGCGCGCTTTCTCTATGCCCTCGCCCGCGCGATCCAGCGCAATGCCCGGCTGCTTGCCGTGCTGGAGACGCTGGATAATGGAAAGCCTGTGCGTGAAACGCGGGATATTGATATCCCGCTCGTCGCCCGGCATTTCTACCACCACGCCGGATGGGCGCAATTGCAGGAGCAGGAATTCGCAGAGTTTGAGCCCATGGGCGTCATCGGTCAGATTATTCCCTGGAACTTCCCGCTCCTCATGCTCGCATGGAAAATAGCGTCCGCCATTGCGGCCGGAAACACGGTTATTCTGAAGCCCGCGGAATATACGTCTCTCACCGCTCTATGTTTTGCCGAAATCTGCAAGGATGTCGGGCTTCCCGCTGGCGTCGTCAATATCGTGACGGGTGACGGCAAGACCGGGGAAGCCCTGGTCAAACATCCCGATATCGACAAGATCGCCTTCACCGGTTCCACCGACGTGGGCCGCCGCATTCGAAGCGTGACGGCAGGGAGCGGCAAGCATCTCACGCTCGAGCTTGGCGGAAAGTCCCCCTTTATCGTGTTCGAGGATGCGGATCTCGACAGTGCCGTCGAAGGCGTTGTCGACGCCATCTGGTTCAATCAGGGGCAGGTCTGCTGCGCCGGATCTCGCCTGCTGCTGCAGGAGGGCATCGCGGAGAGAATGATCGCCAAGCTCCAAAAAAGGATGGAGACGTTGCGCGTTGGCGACCCCCTCGATAAATCCATCGACATGGGCGCCATCGTCGATCCGGTGCAACTGGAAACGATAACATCACTCGTCGGCAAAGGGGCGGAGGAAGGCGGCATTGTCTGGCAACCGGAATGCAAGTTGCCAACGGCAGGATGCTTCTATCCGCCGACGTTAATCAGCAATGTCGCTCCGGCGGCGACGGTCGCGCAGGCGGAGATTTTCGGCCCCGTTATCGTCTCCATGACCTTCCGCACACCGGATGAAGCTGTCGCCATCGCCAATAACACCCGCTATGGACTGGCCGCCTCGGTCTGGAGCGAGAATATCAATCTCGCCCTCGATATCGCGCCAAAGCTCGATTGCGGCGTCGTATGGATCAACTCGACCAACCAGTTCGACGCCGCCTGTGGTTTTGGCGGAAACCGCGAATCCGGCTATGGACGAGAAGGCGGTCATGAAGGCATGATGGAGGTCTTGAAGCCGAATTTCCTCTCGAAACTGCAACTTTCCAAAGATGCGGAGAAGACGCCGGAGCGCAAGAGCGCAAGCACCTCGTCACTCGCCCATGTTGACCGAACAGCGAAACTATATATCGGCGGCAAGCAGGCGCGGCCGGATTCCGGTTACAGCCTTCCCGTTTTCTCAGCAAAGGGTGAAAAAATCGGCGACGTCGGCGACGGCAACCGCAAGGATGTCCGCAACGCCGTTGAAGCCGCGCGAAAAGCGACCGGCTGGACCAAGGCGAGCAGCCATAACAGGGCACAGGTTCTCTATTATCTCGCAGAAAATCTGGACATCCGGAAAGCCGAGTTCGCGGAACGCCTCCGCCAGACAACCGGCGTCAGCGCCAAGAAAGCCGTTGATGAAGTCGAGGCAACGATCCAGAGACTGTTTTCCTATGGCGCCTGGACGGACAAATATGAAAGCGCGGTCCATTCCCCACCGATGCGTGGGGTCACTCTTGCCATGAAGGAGCCCATCGGGACAATTGGCATGGTCTGCCCGGATGAAAGCCCGCTCCTCTCCATGATTTCGCTCGCGGCCCCTGCCCTAGCCATGGGCAACCGCATTGTGCTGATCGCCTCGGAACGGCATCCGCTCTCCGCGACCGATTTCTATCAGGTACTGGAAACTTCGGATGTCCCGGCGGGAGCTTTCAATATCATAACCGGCCCGCGGGACAGCCTTACCAAAACACTCGCCGAGCATGATGACGTTAAATCCGTCTGGTATTTCGGCCCTCAAACCGGCGGTAAGCTCGTTGAGGCCGCCTCAACAGGCAATATGAAACGGACCTGGGTGAACAACGGCAGGGCGCGAAACTGGTTCGACGTGACCCAGGGCGAAGGCCGGGAATTCCTGCGCCAGGCCACGCAAATCAAAAACATCTGGATACCTTATGGCGACTAAACCGGAAAAATTCTTCCCCCAGGAAATTATTCGCAAAAAGCGCGATGGCTCGGCCTTGAGTGAGGCCGAAATCCTTTTTCTGGTAAGGGGTCTCACGGATAATTCGATTTCGGAGGGGCAGATCGCCGCCTTCGCCATGGCCGTCTTCTTTCAGGGCATGACCATGGATGAACGGGTGGCACTTACCCGCGCCATGGTCAAATCCGGCCATGTGATGGACTGGTCGAAAGCCGATCTTGGCCGACCGGTTGTTGACAAGCATTCCACCGGCGGCGTTGGTGATAAGGTCAGCCTGATGCTGGCGCCGATCGTTGCCGCCTGCGGCGGGGCGGTGCCGATGATTTCCGGGCGCGGCCTCGGCCATACCGGCGGCACCCTCGACAAGCTCGACAGTGTGCCCGGCTATAACACGGCCCCAGACCCGACTCTCTTGACGAAGACCGTCAAGCATATCGGATGCGCCATCATCGGCCAGACGGATGACCTTGCGCCTGCGGATAAACGCTTCTACGCCATCCGTGACGTGACAGCGACGGTTGAGTCCATCCCGCTTATCACTGCGTCGATCCTTTCGAAGAAGCTGGCGGCCGGGCTGGATGCACTGGTGATGGATGTGAAATTCGGCTCCGGCGCGTTCAAGGAGAACTATGGCGACGCAACCGAACTCGCCCGCAGCATCGTCGCGGTCGCCAACGGCGCCGGACTGCCGACAACGGCGCTTCTGACGGATATGAATGAAGTTCTCGGCAAAACGGCAGGAAACGCTATAGAAGTGTGCGAAACAATAGATTTCCTGATGGGCGAAAATGTCGAACCGCGGCTCCTGGAAGTGGTTTCCGCCCTCGCCGCCGAAATGCTGGTCATCGCGGGGATTGCCGACGAAGTGACGGCTCCGCTCGCCGTTAAAGGCGCCCTGACCAGCGGTACGGCAGCCGAAAAGTTCGCCCAGATGATTGCCGCCCTCGGGGGCCCCAAGGATCTTATGACGAATATGGACAGGCATCTTCCCCTTGCCCCTGTTCGACGTGACGTCATCGCACCGAAGCGCGGCTATATTGGCGCGATAAATGTGCGTGAGATGGGTGTCGCCGTCATGGATCTCGGCGGCGGCAGGCATGTAGCATCGGATACCATTGATTATGGTGTCGGCCTTGCTGATATTGCCGGGCTTGGCGCCAAGCTTGGACCGAGAAGCCCGATCGCGACCATTATTGCCCGGAATGACGCAGATGCAGACCGCGCGGAGCGGAGAATTCTGGACGCGATCACCATTTCGGAGGAACCGCCGAGCCTCTCAGCGCCAGTTCGTCACCGCCTCACAAAGGGGGATATATAGATGCGGGCAATCCTCATTGTTCTTGACAGCTTCGGTCTCGGCGCCGCGCGGGACGCGGATGTTTTCGGCGATGTCGGCGCGGATACCTTTGGCCATATTCTGGAAGCGGCGGCCCTGGGCCGCGCGGATGCGGCGGGACGCTCGGGACCGCTGAATTTACCAAACCTCAGGAGCCTCGGGCTTTTCGCCGCCCATGACGAATATCACGGCAAACCGGGGGATCGCAGAAGCTATACCGGGCTTTACGGGATCGCACAGGAGCGAAGCAAGGGCAAGGACACCCCATCCGGTCATTGGGAAATGGCGGGCGTGCCCGTCATGTTCGATTGGGGATATTTTCCGAGAACCATTCCCTGTTTCCCGAAGGACCTGACGGACGCGCTGATCGATCGCGGCAATCTCCCCGGTATTCTTGGCAATTGCCATGCCTCCGGCACGGAAATCATCGAACGGCTGGGCGTCGAGCATATGGAAAGTGGCAAGCCCATCCTCTACACCTCCGCCGATAGCGTCCTTCAGATCGCGGCCCATGAAGAAACCTTCGGGCTGGACCGGCTTTATGCGCTGTGTGACGTCTCCCGGGGCCTCGTCGATCCACTGGGCATCGGACGCGTTATCGCCCGCCCCTTTATCGGCACGGCGGGACAGTTTACCCGCACGGCCAACCGCAAGGACCTTGCCGTTCCCCCGCCGGAACCCACGCTGCTTGATCAACTGACCGCCGCCGGTCGCCAGGTGATTTCAATCGGCAAAATCGGGGATATCTTTGCGCATCAGGGAACAGGTGAAATCGTCAAGGCGGCCGGGAATATGGCCCTGACGGATGCCACCATCGACGCCATCGCGCGCGCAGAGGATGGCAGCCTTGTATTCACTAATCTGGTGGATTTCGATCAGTCCTACGGCCATCGGCGCGATGTCGCCGGATATGCCAGGGCACTTGAGGAATTCGATGCGCGCCTACCCGATTTGATGGCCAGGCTTAAGGATGGTGATATCGTGATACTGAGCGCCGATCATGGCTGTGACCCCACATGGGAGGGCACGGACCACACAAGAGAAGTGGTGCCGATAATCGCTTTCGGGCCGGGCATCCCGGGCGGCCCCATCGGGGAGCGGGACAGTTTTGCCGATATCGGCCAGTCGATCACCAGTCATCTTGGCCTGCCGCCTCTGGCACATGGTAAGAGTTTTTTGGGCTAGCCATGGTCAAGAAAGCGGAACTTCATGTGCATCTGGAAGGCACGGCAACGCCCGCGCTTGTCCGGCAAATGGCGGCGCGAAACGGCGCGAGGATTGATCCGGCGACGTTCAAATCGGACGGGGAATTCGCCTGGACTGATTTCTGGGACTTTCTCAGTTGTTACGACAAAGCGGCGGCGGCAATCCTCACCAAAGACGACTACCGGACGGTTACTTTTGACTATCTCGCAAGATGCGCGCGGGAAGATGCCATCTATGTCGAGATGTTCTCCTCCCCCGATCACGCGGCGGAGGTGGGGATGAGCTACGCCGATCATCTGGATGGCATCGCCGCCGGTATTGACGATGCGCGGACCGCCTTCGGCATCGAAGGACGGATCATCGTGACATGCGTCCGTCATTTCGGCCCGGAACGGGCGCTGAACGTCGCCCGAAAGTTCGTTGCCACGCCCCACGACTACGTTGTCGGCTTCGGCATGGGTGGCGACGAAGCACAGTTTCATCCCAGGGATTTCGCCCCTGCCTTCAACCTGGTGCGGGACGCCGGGTTTCCAACGACAAATCATGCGGGAGAATTTGGCGGCCCGGAGAGTATTCGTGCCTGTCTCGACGAACTGCCGGTTAGTCGTCTCGGGCATGGCGTGCGGGCGATTGAAGATGCCGAGCTGTTGGAAGAACTCGCCGAGAAGAAAATTCCTCTCGAGATGTGTCCCGGCAGCAATGTCGCGACGGGTCTCTATAAAAGTCGCGCGCTTCACCCGTTTAAAGCCTTTATGAAGGCGGGGGCAATCGTCACACTTAATTCCGACGATCCGCCCTTTTTCGCAACCTCCATCGGTCATGAATATACGGAGGCCGCCCGCTTTTACGGCCTGTCAGAAGCGGACCTTACCGGCATTACAAGAAACGCCATCCGCGCCGCCTTCTGTAGCGAGACGCTCAAGGAAGAATTGCTGGAGAAAATCTGACGCTACTGCTTCTTCGCGGGCGCGGCAGCCGGCGGCGTTTCTTCAATCTTGATATCGACTTTTGGATTGGCCTTGTTAAATCTTGCGAGAACTTCCTCGGTAATATTCATATCTGGATTAAAGAAAACCGTCTTGTCCCGGTCGATGCCGATATTGACGCCCTTTTCCTTGCTCACATCCGCCGCGATGCGAATGATAATTTCACGAAACCGGAGGCGGATCCCGACGAGAACTTCGTTCATCTTGCCATTAATAACCTGGAATTCGCGTTGCAGATTTTGCCTCTGGACGTTCAACTCTGACAGCTTTTTCTGGTACGCGTCCGGCGACAAGATCGCCCGTTGTTTATCGAGGGCCTCTTTCTCCACAAGCAGGGCATCACCGCGCTTGTTCAATTCGTCAACCTTGGTTTTAAGGAGCGCCTTGACATCTTCTTCGGCTTTTTTCGACGGCTCGGAAACCTGCAGGACCTGATTAATATCAACCACCGCGATGACGGCTTCCGGCAATTTGGACTGCGCAAGCGCCAACGATGCCCCCTGTAAATTCAGGGTAAGGACCGCCGCTGGAACAAGCAATCCAATAAGCAACATCTGAATTTTTTTATTCAATGGTCTCTCCGGAGAATGGGGATTTCCTAGGCTTCATAACACTGACAGATAAATAAATCCAGAACCGTCATGCCAATGCCAGCGCCGCTGCCCCTTAATATTATTCATCAAAAACGGCGAAACCGTGATTTCGCCGTGGCTCCGCAGGCTTACTGGACGACAAATCCGGCGCGCGGAAAATGAATTATGACCTCGCCGACAATATCGTTCGAGTGACGGATCGCGATTTCCCGGCTATTCAATGCCACAAGTTCGCCCGATACCGGAACGCGTCCCGTATCATTCGGCGCGACGGTGACCGGATCACCGGCCTTCTTCGCTTCTCCGGCGGCGACAACGCCTGTATAGCCGGAAACGTCATCTCCTTTCGCAATGTCAAGAGCTTCGCCCGCGGTTAACTCTTCCGGCTTGCCATGGCCGACGGCAGCCATCCGTCCCATCCAGCTTGCGAGGTTCGGAAAGCCTTCAAGGATTTTTTTAGCCTCCGGCGCCCGGCCGGCAAACCAGGTAACATAATAAAGATCGAAATCGACAAGGCTTGCCTCACTGCCGAGAAAATAGTCACGGCCATCGGTCAGGCCCTGTTCCGCCCAGTCCATCATGGCGGCGAACTGCTGCAGAGAAACAGGCAGAGCGGCTTTCATCTTCTCGATATTTATGCCGCCACCGGAATATTCGGCGCGATCCCTGACGAATTCGGGCGGCATTTGGTCGCCAAATGTGCCAAAGACAATTGCGGCAGCGTTGCTGAACAAAAGCTTGTCCGTCCAGAAACTCATTCCCCAGCCGAGAAACTGACTGTTTCCGGGAAAGAGCGTCGGTTTCGGATGGCGGGCTTCCAATTCGCGGATAATGATTTGCGTATCGCAATAGATATGGGCGCCAATCTGCAATACCGGCGTTTTTCGGTACCCACCGGTCAGCGGCACGAGCTCGGGTTTCGGCATCATCCGCGGTATCTGCACGGACCGCCAGCTAAGCCCCTTGAAACCGAAAACGGAACGCACCTTCTCGGCGAATGGCGATGCATCGTAGTGATGGAAAATAAGTTCGGACATTAATTGTCTCCCTGATTATTGTTATATGTCACGTCCCAGGCTTGTCTATTCCGGCTGGTTTTCCCAGATTTCCAGGTAGTCGGAAATCGAGTCTTCCGGAAGCACCGGTGTCCGCTCCGCCGTGCCGAGGTAGAGAAATCCGACAATCTGGTCCATCTCGCCAGCGCCGAGAGCAGCCTTCACGATCGGATCAAAGCAGGGTTTGCCTGATCTCCATATGCCGCCATATCCCAGCGCATGAGCCGCAAGCATTATATTCTGCGCGGCAGCGCCGGCAGACAGGATTTGCTCGACAGCCGGTACCTTCGGATGATCGTCGATTTTCGCGATGACAACGATCAGCATCGGCGCCCTGAATGGTTTCAGCCGTTCCTTTTCGAGCGCGGCATCGCTCGCCTCCGGATCGCGGTTCCTTAATGCCTGCTGGAAAATATCGCCCAGCCGCGCGCGCGCCTCGTCTTCAATCACCAAAAACCGCCACGGTCGAAGCCGGCAATGATCGGGGGCGCGCGCAGCCGCCTGTATCATCACTTTCAGATCCTGATGCCCCGGCGCGGGCGCTATGAGTCTGGCGGAGGATTTACGTGTAAGCAGAGCTTCTATGGCATCCATCAAACAAAATATTCCTTTTCAAATTCTGCCCTTTTGCATTCATAACAGAGAACGTCAGCCCTGCCTACGCCCTTGCATTTATCCGGTTGTTATCTGCGTAAACAGTTCATACAGTAATAGAAGATGCGAGCGCCATTAACGGCTGTGAGTCGCCGCGGGAGAGTTTGTCTCAAATCAATGCTCCTGACAAAAACGTCGATAAGAATAACGCATTACCGTCCAGGGTGGAAAAAAGGAAAGTGCTATGTCCATAAAAACCATATTGTTACATCTCAACAATGATTCTCAATTAGATGCCCGTATTGAGACGGCTCTCGGTCTTGCCGTTGAACATGACGCTCACGTAATTGGCTTGTATACGATCTCGCAGGTCACCGTTCCGACATCTTTCATGGGGTATGTGCCGCCGGAATTTATCGAGCAAACCCGCAAGGTGGAGGAAGAAAATGCCGTTGCGGCGAAAGCGAAACTTGAGGCGCTTGCCGCCAAGGTGGATCGCTCGATCGAGGTCGTCATCGAGGAAGGATACGCGCCGGATCTTCTCAATGCCCATGCGCTTGCGGCCGATCTCGTTGTTGTCGGCCAGGGAGACCCGGATGCCGAAAACAATGCGCAGACACGTTACATAGCTGAAGAAATTGTGGTGAGCTCCCCGCGCCCGGTCTTGATTATCCCGTTTGCCGGCAAGTACGCCAACTTCGGCAACCATGTCATCGTTGCCTGGAACAATACCCGCGAAGCGTCGCGCGCGCTGCATGAAGCGCTTCCGTTTCTGAAAAAGGCGGATAAAGTGACCCTTCTTCGCGTCAATGCAACTGAAGATGAATCGTTCGAGACATCGCATATTCTCGCTCATCTTGAGAGGCACGGGATCAAGGCGACGTTCAAATCCGGGCATTGGCCGGATCTTGCCGTCGGCGATGCGATTTTGGATGCGCTTGTCGATTACAGCGGCGATATGCTGGTGATGGGGGCCTATGGCCATAGCCGGCTTCGCGAAATGATCCTGGGCGGCGCCACTAAAAATATTCTCGAGCATATGACCGCTCCGGTCCTGTTTGCCCATTAATAATCAAGCAGCCAGGTGGCTGGCGCCGTTCAGAAAATATCCGACTTCTGAACGTCGCGCCACTCACCGGGCAGCAGATCGCCGAGCATAAGCTTCCCGATGCGTTTGCGGACAAGACGCAAGGTCGGATGGCCGACTGCGGCCGTCATGCGCCGCACTTGCCGGTTTTTCCCTTCCGTCAGGACGAGTTCGATCCAGCAGGTCGGGATGGATTTTCGAAACCGCACGGGCGGGTCCCGCGGCGAAATTTCCGGCTGTGGGACCAACCGGTTTACGCGGCAGGGTTTCGATTTATGCCCCTTGAAAATCACACCGCGCGAAAGCCTGGCAAGGGTGTCCTGCGTCGGTTCTCCCTCCACTTCCGCCCAGTAAACCCGCTCATGACCATTTTCCGGATCGAGCAGCTTCTTGATCAGCGGGCCGTCATCGCTCAATAAAAGGAGACCCTCGCTATCCTTATCGAGCCGGCCGGCCGCATAAACTTTCTTTGGAAGAGAAAATTCTGATAACGTCTTCTGGCCCGCCTCGCCGGTAAACTGGCTGAGGACATCGTAGGGTTTGTGAAACGCAATGTATCTTGGCATTAAATTTACCGCTGATTAGAACTATAGTCTATGTACAGGCGTGACGAGAGTCGGGAATGCAATTGTTTTTAACCAAATTATCAAAATTTTAGGTAATTTTGGCCATGGTACAAGGTGAATCCCCGGCTGTATGGCCGAGGCCCGTCAGGCAAAAACCGGAAAATCGTACCCAATGGACGAAAATTCTATCGCGACCGTCCGATTTATAGGACGCAAGGAGGAGGATGCCCAGCAGTTGAGCTGGTTGCTCTCTAACGCCGCGAATGCAAAATTTTCATTCGAGCATGTTGCCTGCCTTGACGACTTTGCCAAGGCGGCCCGGTCGCAAAATGGCGATGTGATCATCCTTGATCTGACGGAAAAGTCGGAAAATAGGTTTGACGCAATCTCCCTTCTGTCGCAGAAAATTCCGCAGACTCCCGTCGTCGTCATGACCGATGAAGACGAAAAAGTAGGCCGAGAAGCGATTAGTAAGGGGGCCCAGGACTATCTCATCAAGAGCCAGCTAACCACCGATGGCATTTCCCGCAGCCTCCTGAACGCAATCCAACGTCATCAGGGACACCGGCGGAGCGCCGAAACGGCGCCGCTCCTTGATTCCGCAACGGCGGTCCTCAATAGATTGCCCATCGGCGTAATTCTGGTAACGGCAGATTCCAAGATCCTGTTCTTTAACGGTAAGGCGAAACGCTACCTCGAACAGGGGGACGGACTTGTCGTCGGCGCAGATCGGATCTGCCGGGCGACCCTGCCGGGAGAGAGCCGGGCGCTTGCCAAACTGCTCGCGGATACCCTTTCGCCGCCTGACGACACGAAATCGGAAGGCGATTTCGCCATATCCCTGACGCGCATGGAGAGCGATTACCCGCTCAATGTCATGGTCGCGCCGATCGGCACGGGCGTCGCCGGCAAAGGGGCGGTCCTGTTCGTCTCCGATCCGGCCGAACCGGTGGAGCTATCGATTGAAACGATTTGCCGTCTCTATGGTTTGACACCAGCCGAAGGGCGGCTTGCTCTCGGGCTGACAAACGGTCACAAGCTTGATGATCTTGCTGATGAATGGGGGGTGAGCATGCATACCGTTCGATCCCAGCTGCGGCAGATTTTCCGCAAGACCGACACCAGCCGGCAAAGCGAGGTCGTGAAATTAATCCTGACCGGACCGGCGGCGCTTCAGGCGACCCCACTCCTTTAAGGTAAACGGCTGCTAACTTCCGATGTCGGAAGGCTTCTCATCAAGGCTTTCCGAGAAATATTTCCAGTTCTCGCGCCCACCGCGATTCTCGAGATAATTGATAAGCGCGCTGACCACACGGCGGTCGAAGCGCGTATCCGCCGCATCCAGCAAATTCTTTATCGCTTCGCTGAACCCGAGAGCCCCCCGATAGGCCCGCGGGCTGACCATGCCGACGAATGCGTTGGCGACGGCAATAATTCTGGCCGCCTCGCTGATTTGCGTTCCGACGAGGCCGTTCGGTTGGCCGCTGCCGTCATAGTTTTCCTGAAGTTGACGCAACGTCGAGGCAACCGGCAGGTCAAAATCGACTTCTTCGAGCAGGTCGGCACTCGAAATCAGGCTATTGCGAATGACGTCCATTTCCTTTTTCGTCAGATTGTTGGTCTTGGTCAGGATATCCGCCGGAACCAGTATCTTGCCGATATTCATCAGGTTGCCGGCGATATCGACCGTGCGCACCAACTCGTCGGAGGCACCCATTTCACGCGCGACGGCAACCGCGACCTTCGCCACGCGGCGCGACTGATCGGCGGAATAGGGATCGCGGCGATCGACAAAGGCGACAAGTGTTGACACGAGATCGCGCATGACCTCTTCTCGCCGTTCCTGGGCCATGACGACATCGGTAATATCCTGAAAGACGGTCAAGACCTCTTTGCTGTTTACCCTGGCCGAGCGCAAAGGGACAAAATCGGATTTGATGACCCGTTCCGGCTTTTCCGCGTCATCGCTGTGCAGGCGGCTGATCTGCGAACGCGGCTCGTAATCTTTGCGCACCAGGTTGCTCATCTCGATTATTTCCTTGGCCTGCGACGGGCCGAGGACACTGGCAACCTTTTTACCGATCATTTCGTCTTGCGAGATATCGACGTCTGCGGCGGCGACGCTGTTGGCGAAGGTATATTTGTCTTCCGAATCGAATACCGCGATGGCGGTCGGCTGCTGATCGGTAACAATCTTTAAAAACTCGCTACGGTCTTTCAGCTGGTTGGCAATTTCCTTGTAACGCAGCGCCAGCTCCGCCGCCCTGATCGACGTACCGTGCCGCCAGACGGCAACAACCGTTCCGGCAACCGCAAAAATCAGAAGCAGAAAGATTCCGAGCATCGTGGAGAGCCGCTGGTCGGTTTCCGCAAGCGCTTCACGCTCCGTCACCGTGCGCACAAGATACCAGGGCGCGACTGTCAGGGCGCGCCCGGTGACCAGCACCTTGCTACCGAGATAGTTCGAGAGGATGGCGAAATCGCCGGGCCGCTCAACAGCGAAAGCCGCGGCAAGGTCATCCTTGATACTTAGCTTGCGGGCAAGGGCGAGCGTACCATCGGCGAGCGGCGAGATATATTGCACCAGATTTCCGTCACGGCGGACGAGATAATTCTCCGCTGTCTGCAACGTGTCTCCCGGCTGAAACAGGAGCGGAAAGAGCGATGACTCCACTGTTCTGAGGCCGATCACATATCCGATGATATCCTTGCTGCTCCCTTCGTCCTGAACGGCGAAGACCGGCCAGACAAAGCCAAGCGTAGGATCACCGTTTATCCCCTCGTAAAGATCGATAAGCGCCGCCTGTCCTTCACCGGCCTTGGCCATGGCCGCGCGGATGGTCGGGTTCATCGGCGGCATGTTGCCGCTGGAAACGAGAAGCGTTCCCGATGCATCCGTAAGCCCGATTCCCGCCCGGCCCGGTCGCGCGACATTGGCCCTTATCTGCGGCTCCTCCGGCTCCCAGAAACCACTGATCACCGCCTGGTTATTCAAAAGATTGATGAGGTAACCGGCCTCCGGAACCTCGGAAATCGAATTGCCGTTTTCCGCGGTCTCGATTACCAACTGTGTCAGGTAGACCTGTAAAGATGCATTCGTCGCGAGGGTGCCGATCGCCTGCTCCTGCTTGCGGAGCCATTCATCGACGCTTGCCGCGCGGCTGTCGGCAACAATTCCAAGACGGATTTCCCAATTCCGAACGTCGCGCACGCGCTGTTCATCAACGAATTTAAAAGTGCCCCAGATCCCCGCGGCGATAACGGCAAGAAGCAGCAACACGCCGAGGCTCAGCGTTTTGTAGGTCTTCTTTTTTCCTGATGCTTCAATCTCAATATCGGCCATGACAATCCGGTTATATATTTCACGAGAGGGCATAATGCCTTGAAACTCTTTAAGATCGGTAAATTCCTGATAACTAACCTACGCAATTAATGCGCTGCCGCGCAACGACATTAGGTGGCCAGGTCAGGCTTTGTTAACGATTTGTTGCCCATAATGCCGGGGAGAAATGGACGGCATTTCCAGACACGCAGGGAAACCCAAGGTGACATCAGCCGGATTACGAAAATTTGTGGTTTTGCGGGTAGTGATACTCGCCGCACTGCTGCTGTTAACGCCATCAACCTCCCCCGCGCAGGCCGCCGGATTATTCGGATATCAGGAAACCCCGTATTCGGGCCTTAAACCTTTTCCGAAATGGCGGAAGGTTCTGAACACCTACAAGGACGACCCCGGCGACTGCGTTACCGGAAAATATAACCGGTGCGCCTACCAGAAATGGGTCGCGCTGATCGACGAATGGCAACAATTGTCAAAGGAAGAGCAACTCGCCCAGGTCAACCGGCATATGAATTTGTTTCGGTACATCCTCGATCCGGTAAACTGGGGCGTTAAGGATTATTGGGAAATTCCGAAGGAATTCTTCGCCCGCTTTGGTGACTGCGAAGACTACGCGATTGTCAAATATTTCACTCTGCGCGCCCTCGGCTGGCCTGCCGAGGATATGAAAATCGTTGTTCTTCAGGACGTCAATCTCGGCGTCGCGCATGCCATTCTCGTCGTGAACTTCAAGGGCAAGAAACTGGTGCTGGACAACCAGATCGGTCAGGTGGTCGACTCAAGCCGGATCCGTCATTACAAGCCGATTTATTCTGTAAACGAAAATGGCTGGTGGCGTCACAAGCCGAAAATCGCCAACAATTAGGCTGAAAAAGCCACTCGTCATAAGACACCGGCTAAGCCATTTCGAATTTTGATACTAGTTAGCCTTTACCAGGCAACGTCGCTTCCTGCGGCAGGGTAACGCCGAGTGTGCTGTTGAGCGTGCCCATGGTGGCGAGCAGACGGTATTTTGCAAACCGGACCGCATATTCAACGGTCACCAACGATGTGCGCGAATTGAAAAGCTCGTTATCCGCATCCAGAAGATCCAGAAGATCCCGCTGGCCGATTTCAAATTCCTGGCGATAGGTAGATGCGACTTCCCGGTTGGCGACAACAGCCGCGGCCAGAACTTCGGCTCGCGCTTCCGACCGTGCGAGGGCGCTCCAGCTCCGCCGGACCTCCTCTTCAACAAGCCGTTCGAACCGGAGTTTCCGCTGTTCCGTTTCCGCCTTGCGGGCTATCGCCTCTTTCTCGCGGCCCTCATCAATGCCGCCGCGGTACAGGTTGTAGCGCAGCCGAAGCATCGCAAGGAAGTCATCATTATGACCTTCCACACCGTCCAGATTGTTATCGGCGGAGGCGCCAACCTCAAGATTTACCGTTGGATAATAACTTGCCTGGGTCGCGCGGATTTCGGCTTCGGATGTTTTTATGTCTGACGAGGCAAACAGGATATCCGGGTTATTCTCAAGCGCAAGCGCGACGATATCGTCGATATTATCGGGAAGCACGCCGTCCTGAAAAACCGGCAGTTCAAGATTGACAGGCTGAGCGCCGACAACCCGGAGATAGGTGATTTCCGCGTCATCCAGAGCCCGCATGGTTTCAACCAGCGTATCTTCCGCGGCGGCAAGCCGAGCCAGCGCCTGCTGATCGTCACCAATGCCACTTTGTCCCGCCCGAACGCGATCTTGAATCTCATTCAAGGTACGACGATGTTTTTCAACATTTTCTTTGGCAAGTTCGACAATTTCGAGACTACGCAGTGTATCCAGATATGCCCGAACAGCATCGAGCGCAATCGCTTCCGCCCGCTCCTTCACGCGGTAGGCGGCGCTATCGACCCGGTTGCCCTGACGATCGACTTCCGCGCTTCTGAACCCGCCATCATACAGGGTCTGAACCAGCAGCAAGCTTGACTCTGTCCGGCGGAGATCCTCGTTATCGATGGTAACCGTGTCGGTCCATTCGTAGCCGATTCCGGCTTCCAGATCGAGGGAGGGTAGATAAAGGCCTTTGGCCTGTTCAAGTTCCTGATCCACCGCCCGGCGGTTTGCCGAGGCTTCTGCAATTTCGGGATAGGTCGAAACTGTTTGCTGTACGGCTTCATTCAACGTTTCAGACTGCGCGGCCCCCACCGCAAGAAAGCTACCGAATACAGCTGTTAGAATACTGGCGGAAAGAACATTTTTCGTCTTTACCGCACGGTTTCTAAGCATCATGCCCCTCTCCCATCAGGTCCATTTCGTCGACCACACAAATATTCAACCCCACTCATATTTGCCAGACTTATAACAAATGAACCGATCAAAACCTGTTTTCATTCGCCGGTAATGTACGCGCTCTTTCCGCTATCAATCAACTTTATAAGACCGCAGGCGGCGGAAAAATCATGGGGAGCCGGATATGCTGTGTCTAAAATACAACAGAGATATAGCTGACGACGCAACTTCTAAATTAAAACAGAGCCTTGCATGATTTTTCTGGCAGCCAAACAACGGTTCAGCGGCGGCGGATACAGCAGCAGCACGTCACATTGCGGTAATTCATGGTTAATTTTTGTTGAAAGTTGGGACGAAAGCCCGCAATTATTCTTATATATTTACAATCTGATCACCCGTGATACGGGCAGATTTGGCTTTTTTGCAGCCTATGGCCGCGCATGATAAGATTTTTAAAAAGGCTGCTTTTGTCAGTATGTTAACTGCATTTTCACGAAATTAGCGTTCAATATCGTCAATGCTTTAACGTGGAGGGACCGACGGATTCATCGAAATGGCCGGAAAAGGGTAACGGCTCGGAAATTTTTAATCATTCGGCTACAGTGGACTTTGAATGCAGATCATGAAAAAGCCGGATTTTACGGAGAGGCTCGGACGGGACGACATCATGATTTCAGGCATTAAAATGAAGCGGCGGATGCCATCTGACCTGCTCCGGCCTGCCGGCGAATTCGCAGAGTATATGTGCGATACGCCCGACAGGCTGAGCCGGTTAATGACAAGGACAAATCTGTGAACGAAAATTCGCGCAATCCCGTTACTCTGGACATCGAGGCCGCTGAAGACCTTTTCGTATCGAAAGGGGGCGATGCGACGAAGGTCGAAAAGGATACGATCGCCCGTGATAGCCGGCCGCCGTCGGAACCGGTGGAAAGCGGCGAAACTGAAAATGCGGCCGACTGGCAGATAAACCTTTCCGAAGTGACGCGCGCCGATCAGGACCCCCTCCTCGGCTGTCTGGCCGCTCTCACCAAGTTGTTTGACGATCCACGCACACCGGATGCGCTGATCTATGGTCTGCCGCTTGAAGACAACAAGCTTACGCCGTCTCTTTTCGTGCGCGCCGCCGAACGGGTGGGCATCAGCGCGCGCATCACCAACCGCAAGCTTGAAAATATTCCCGACGTTGTCCTGCCCTGCGTCATCCTTTTGAACGGTCGCCGCGCGTGCGTGCTGCTGGAGCGGGACAACGGCAGGGCAAAAGTTATTTTCCCGGAGACGGGCGAAGGCACGGACAGCCTGCCGCTCAAGGAACTGGAAGACCTATACGTCGGCTACGCCATCCTTACCCGGCCGAATTTCAAATACCGTGTCGATAAGGACGAAAAGCTGCTGCAGCGGACCGGCTCCTGGTTCTGGGGAACGATGTGGCAATTCTGGCCGACCTTTGTACAGGTTCTTATCGCTGCCTTCCTAATCAACAGCTTCGCGCTCGCGAGCCCGCTTTTCATCATGAATGTGTATGACCGGGTTGTTCCCAACCGGGCGCTCGAGACCCTCTGGGTGCTGGCCATCGGCGTCATCACCGTCATCGGTTTCGATCTTTTGCTAAAGACCCTGCGGGCCTATTTCGTGGACAATGCCGGAAAGCGCGCGGATATCCTTTTATCAAGCCGGATATTCGAGCAGGTCCTCAATCTGCAGGTCAAGGCACGTCCGGCCTCCGCCGGCGCATTCGCCAACCACCTGCGCGAATTCGAAACCCTTCGTGATTTTTTCACCTCGGTTACCGTGACAGCGCTGGTCGATCTGCCGTTTCTCGCGATTTTCCTGTTTATCATATATCTGATTGGTGGCCCTCTCTTCATTGTTCCCGCCGTGGCGATCCCGATCGTGTTGTTTGTCGGGCTCTTCCTGCAATGGCCCATGCGTCGCGCCGTCGCCAAGACTTCGGAAGAGGCAGCGCAGAAACATGGCGTGATCATCGAAACGATCTCCGCCCTGGATACGGTGAAAAGCATGGGGATCGAAGGACACATGCAGAAGGAGTGGGAACGCTTCGTCGGCAAGACGGCGCAAACAAGCGTCGCAGCACGGTTTTTCGCGGGCCTCGGCATCAATCTTTCCGCCGCTGCGATGCAGCTCGTGACCGTCGGCGTCGTCGTTTACGGCGTTATCCTGATGGGCGAGCCGGATTCGAGCATAACCGTCGGCGCCTTGATAGCCTGCACCATTCTGACCGGCCGAACGATGGCGCCCCTTGGCCAGATCGCAGGCCTGCTGACCCGCCTCAATCAGGCGATGGTCGCGCTGAAAGGGCTTAACAAAATCATGTCCCTGCCGGTGGAAAGAGGGGCGGAAAAGCGGCAACTCAGCCGTCCAAACATTCGCGGAGATATCGAATTCAAGGACGTGACATTCAAATATCCGGGAAGCGACCTGCCCTCGCTCAACAACGTGTCCTTCAAGATCCGCGCCGGTGAGAAAGTCGGCATTATCGGCCCGGTCGGATCCGGCAAGACGACAATCTCCCGCTTACTCATAAATCTCTACGAACCGGATGAAGGTGCCGTTCTGATTGACGGGACGGATATCCGCCAGATTGACCCTTCCGACATCCGCCGGAGCATCGGCAGCGTGATGCAGGACATCACGCTTTTCCAGGCCACGGTGCGCCAGAATATAACCATGGGGCATCCACAGGCGGATGACGAAATGATCCTGAATGCGGCCAAGCTCTCCGGCGTTCATGACTTCATCAGCAAACATCCGCACGGTTACGACCTGCATGTCGGCGAGAAAGGCGCGACGATGTCCGGCGGGCAGCGGCAAGCGATTGGCCTTGCCCGCGCTTTCCTGCCCAATCCGCCGATCTTGATGCTGGACGAGCCGACAAGTTCGATGGATCTCAATTCCGAACGCCGGCTGATCGCCCGCCTGAAGAATTATATGGAGGGTAAAACGGTCCTTCTGGTCACCCATCGTACGTCCCTGTTCTCGCTGGTCGACCGCATTATCGTCCTCGGGAACGGCAAGGTTGCCGCCGATGGACCGCGTGATGAAATCCTGAAACTTGGCCAGAGCGGCAAAAATACCACCAAGTCGGTAACGGCGACGGTCGGCAAACCGACGGTTCGCGGGACGAGGGAATAACGATGTCGACAAACCTCAAATGGGATGACTCGGATTTCGCGTCGGATGTCGTTGCCGCTAAATTGCAGGGACCGCATCCGCGCGCATATATGCTGTTATTTGGCATCGTCGCCTTCTTCGTCGTCGGCTATTTCTGGGCAAGCAATGCCGTTCTCGATGAAGTAACGCGGGGCGATGGCAAGGTAATTCCGTCCAGCCAGGTACAGATTATCCAGAATCTGGAAGGCGGCATTCTTCGTGAACTGCTCGTGCATGAAGGAGATATCGTCGAGAAGGGCCAGATTATTCTTCGGATTGACGATACGGGGTTTGCCTCGCGCGCCGGGGAAATTGAATCCAACTACCTAAACCTGATGGGACGCATTGCCCGTCTTGAAGCGGAAGCGACGGGCGAGCCGTTGACCTTCCCCGCGGAATTGCTGGCCGAGCGCAAGGACATAACGGTTCGCGAGCAGAACCTGTTCAACGCAAGACAAGCAGAATTGCAATCGCAAATCCAGATTCTGCGACAGCAGGCGCAACAGCGCCAGCAGGAGATTGCAGAGATCAATGGACGACTAAGACAATTGCGGGCCAGTCTTGCGTTGGCAAATGAGGAAATGGAAATTACCGAACCACTTGTCAAAAAGGGCATCGTTCCAAAGGTCGATTCTCTGAAATTGAGGCGAGAGGTCAACGATCTGCGCGGACAGATTTCCGCCTCCGAACTCTCCTTGCCGAGGGTCGAGGGGGCGCTGAAGGAGGCAAATCAGCGTATCGAGGAGAAAATCCTGAGTTTCAAGAGCGGCGCCGCTCAGGAACTCAGCCAGGTTCGCGCCGACTATGAAGCGGCCCGGCAGGCAATCCTCGGCGTCAAGGACCGGGTGGCCAGAACAGACGTACGCTCTCCCGTCGCCGGCGAAGTCAAGGATGTGAAGATTCAAACCATCGGGGGTGTCGTGAAGCCGGGACAGGATATCATAGAAATAGTCCCCATCGACGATACCCTTCTTGTGGAGGCGAATATCCGGCCGTCGGACATCGCATTTTTGCGTCCGGGACAGGAAGCAACCGTCAAAATCACGGCCTATGATTATTCGATTTACGGCGGTCTGCCGGCAAAACTGGAACGGATCAGCGCCGATACGATCGTCGACGAAAAATCGGGCGAAAGCTATTATCAAATCATTGTCCGCACCGATCAGAACTACCTGAAACGCGGGGAAAATACCTACCCGATCATTCCGGGAATGGTCGCCTCCGTCGATATCCTCACCGGGCATAAAACGGTGCTCGACTATATTCTGAAGCCGATCCTGAAAACCCGGGATACGGCCCTGAGGGAACGCTGATGCGCATTTTCGCAGGACATAAACGGATATCTCTGGCCCTATTCTCCGCCTTCTTCCTGTTCGGGACCGTCGCCGGCGCGCCTGCCCGCGCCGAAGTAACGGAGGAGGGATTGTTCGGCATGGTCGAAATATCGTCCGACAATCTTGCCGCCCTGCCGCGCTGGCTGGAGGTAATGTCAAGTTTTCCCGAACTGGCCAAAGCGGCATCCAAATGCGATGACCGCATTGAAGACTGCCAGTCGCAGCAAATGACCTTGTGGCGAACCAAAATTGCTGAATTGCAACGGACTAACAGGCGCGCGCAGTTGCAGGAAATAAACCGTTTCCTGAATGGCTGGAAACATATCCAGGAAGAGGATGCGGCGGCTACAAGTGATGACTGGGCCACGCCTCTTCAATTCCTTTCGAATGGCGGCAGGTCCCGCGATTTCGCGATTATGAAATATGTAAGCCTGAAAGAGCTCGGGTTTGATCCGGATTCCATGCGGATCGTTGTCGCCAACGATGTTCTCCGGAACAAGGACCATGCCGTCTTAAGTGTCAGCCTGCGAGGAAAACGCTACGTTCTTGACAGTCTAAACGACACAATTCTGGAGGAACGCCTCGTGAATTATTATGTGCCGCTCTATTCGGTAAATGAAAAGAGAAGATGGGCGCATATTCCGAAAGATTTCCTGGTTGCGCAAGAAGCCTCAGGGGACGAGAAAAATGACTGACGCGACGCTGAAGTTTGAGTTGAATTCATTCCTGTCCGGCAACGCCCCCGATGACAGCAGCCTGATCCGCAAGGCACCCTGGAAATTTGCGGCATTATTTTTTGTCGTGCTGGCGGTCCTCGGCTACTTCGTTGGCGATTATGCAATCCAGTCCCGCAAACAGGAACTGGTTGGCGAGCTGCAAAAGCGGCTGGATATCAGCGCCGCCGGTAAGGCACAGGTGATAGAAACCTGGCTCGCCAGCACGGTTGAGGATTCCAACAGGATTGCCGGCAATGAATTGTTCCAGTTGTTTGCAACGGAAATAAACATCGCCGGTGGCGGGAAGTTACCTAGATCGCTGAACGAACAGCTTCCCTATATGCAAAACGCCTTTACCAATTTCGCCAACCAGGATGGATTGATCGGTGCGTATCTGATTGGCCGGGATGGTCGCGCCTATCTCGCCTCGGGCGGCGCGCCAGCGTTGACGGAAGATCAACGGGCCGAAGCACAGGAGCAATATGACAGGGCGGAAATCAGGCTCCTGCCGATCCGGGCTGGTAATGCCGGTCTGGTATTCGATTTTTTACTGCCAATCCGGGCGGCGCAAAGCAATCCGACTGATAACACTGCCGATGTCGTCGGCATTCTTCTGCTCACCGTCCCGGCTTCAGATGCGCTGTCGGACTTCCTGAAACCATCGCCATATAGCAGCAGTGAGCACGTGACGCGGCTATATCAGGAAACGGGCGGCAAGTATTTCGAACTGTTTCCCGGAAAGCCACCCTACGTTTCAGCGACGGCCGATGCCGGCATTGCGCCGGATGCCATCGGCTTTCGTGAAACCACGGACAGTAGCGGCAACAGCTTCTATTCATCCGGCGCCCTTGTCGATGGGACCAATCTCGTTGTATTCCAGCAGGTCGACAGTAGCGAGGCGCTTGCCTCCCTTCGGACCTACAACTTGTTCGTTGTCGGACTTGCCATCAGCTTTCTGGTTATCATCTTTACCATTCTAACGGTCATCTGGTTGATGCTGAAAGGCCAGAATGCCCGGGCGCTTGCCCATCAATACAAGGAATTCGCTGCCCAGATCAATGCCCAGCGGCGGCTTCTGGGAAGCATCAACAACACCATTGACGAGCTGATCGGCCTGACCGACCCTGAAGGGCGCTACATTTATGCGAACCCCTCACTCGCGCGTCTTGCCGATTACCCGCTCCGGTCGATCCCCGGCAAAACGGATCGGGAGCTTTTCGGCGAGAAGGCCGCGCGCGACCTGGCCGAACACGACCGCAAAGCCATCGCGACGGAACAGACTGTCAATGCGTTTGTCGAGATCGAAACACGTGACGGTGTCCGGACCCTGCGCGTCGCCAAATCCCGTTTCCTGAATGAAGAGGGTGCGTTTCTCGGCATCGTGACGGTCAGCAGTGACATTACGGAATATGTCAAGTATCAGCGCCGAAAGGAAGAGATGGACCGCAAGGCGATTACCGTCCTCTCGCAGATGCTGGAAGCGAACGACCCCTATCTTTCGGATCATTCACTACGGGTGGCGCAGCTTGCCAATCACATTTCAGCGGAACTTGGCCTGTCAGCAGAGGTCGTCAAGGTAATCAATACCGGCGCCCATCTATCGCAGATCGGCAAGATTTCCATTCCGCGTCAAATCCGGGAAAAGGAATCCCGCCTGACCCCCAAGGAACAGGAAATCATGCAAAGTCATGTCCTGACGTCGGAAAAGATCCTGTCCAATGCGGATGTGGACAAACAGGTTCTGGATGCGGTAACGCAGATTAACGAGCGGCTGGATGGTAGTGGGTATCCCAAGGGCCTCACGGAAGCGGACATTGCCATGCCTGCCCGGATCCTTGGCATGGCGGATATTCTGATCGCCCGGATCTCACCGAGATCCTACCGCGAGGCGATCGGTGTCGATGAGGCGTTGCGCGTGTTCAAGAACAACCCGGAAAAATATGACCCGGCTGTGGTCGAGGCCATGGTCCGGTTCTTCGAAACCGAAATCGGAGCCGCCTTCAAGGCCAATATTGAAATGAAAAGAGGCTGAAGTCAGGATTCGTCCGACGCGATACTGCTTTTAAGCAAGAGATCGGAAACATCCGGTAAATCTTCCGCAGCTGCGGTGCCGAGCGTTAGATCGGAGCCAGAAATCGATAAAGTTCCGCCGCCCTCATTCCCGCCGGGGAGGAATTCCACGGAGGCATTCCCTTCCACCGCCGCAATATTCAGGGCATCGAACAGCGCGTCGAGATCGACTGTCCCGTTCTGGTCCAGTTCCAGAAAAGTCAGATCGGCATTCGCGCTCTCTTCCTGCGCGATTTGATCTTCTTCGGCCATCCCGGAGCCGTCTGTCTGCCCATCACTCATTGTCACTACTTCCCCCGCTCAACCTGCGGCTCGAAAGAACATACTTGGTTAATTCTTTCTTACATTACCGCTCGCCATCCGGCTTTTCATCCCTCATTTGAGGTAGATTATAATAAATTTCGATGAAATTTCATAAAATTTTATGTTTCCGGTCACTTTCGCAGCTGCCGAACCTGATCGCCGAACATGTCTACGGATACGGCAACGCCCTCGCTCGCGCCCGATTTTCGTGTCAATGTCGCAACATGGATTCCCAGAAGTTCATACTCGCCGCCCTCATATATGAAAAGCGGGGATCCTGAATCCCCCTGCGTCGCATCACATTGATGAAGGAGAAGTAATCCCTTCTTGCTGCGGGAGACGCCGCTGATCTTGCAATCTTCATCCGCGGTCAAGATATGGGCGATATCACGGCTGTAGCCGGCCTGGACGACAGTGGTGCCTTTCGACAATCTATGCTGTAACCTGGAAGAACCGAATTGCGCGAGCGGCGCATAGCCGAATTGATCGCCGAGCGGCCTGTCGAGCGACGCAAGGGCCCAATCCTCCTCGACCGGAGGCTTTTGTAACGAATCTGACGGGGGGCGGCCATCCGACAGGGTAAAGCCATTGATTTTCGAATGGGCCTTGACGGCACCTTTTTCATATCCGACGACAAAATGAAAGGCGCTCGGGACTGACCATTGGTTGCGCCGTTTATCCCAGAAGCAATGGGCGGCTGTCAGAATCGTCGATGGTCCTACAAGGATAGCCGTGCAATGGCTGCCATTCCGGTTCAGGCGACCTATCATCCGCCAAGGATAGGCTGATATGTCAACCCGCACCCGATTATCAGCGCCTTTGATACCGGGAACCTGAAGCGCCTTGGCGGGAACAGACATATCCGCCGCCGCATCCGGCGGAAGACAACTGATGAAAAGCGAGAATATCCCCGCCACCATGCCATGATAGAGGCGTCGGCCAGAGAGCTTCCAGGCTGCCCTCATCGCGGCAACGTCAAACGGCAAGTCCAATTCTCTTGCGTAGCGCCTCGTCCCGGATCGTCAGTTCCTGCCCCGCCAGATCACGCGCCTCTTCCGTGCATAGCCAGGCGATTGCCTTCGCCGGATCCGCGGCCGATGCCAAGTTTTCACGCGGTATCTGACTGACCGCATTGATACCGGAGGCGCGGATCGCGACCTGCATTTCCGTATCCACGACTCCCGGCGCGAATCCATAGACCCGGACGCCCTTTTCACCGGCTTCTAGGGCGGTCGCCCGCGTCATCATGTATACGCCCGCCTTTCCGGAACAATAGGCACTCCAGCCTTCCATCGGGCCATGCGCCGCCCCGGAACTGATATTGATAATCACGCCGGATTTCTGATCGAGGAAATGGGGCAATACGGCACGCGTACCGTGGTAGACGCCGACAAGATTGACCGAAATATTTTTCGCCCAGTCCGCCGGGTTGCTGGTCGCAATCGCACCGATGGGATCGATGATGCCCGCGTTATTGATCAACGCATCGATCCGCCCGTATCGATCGAGCGTTTCATCCACCATCTTCTCCACGGCCGCAAAATCGGACACATCGCAGCTTGCCGCGAAGGCATCGCCGCCGGCATTTTTTATCTCTTCGAGGACGCCACTGCAGGCGGCGGCACTGCGCGAACTCAGGCAGAGTTTCGCGCCGCTTTCGGCAAGCGCAATCGCCGCTGCTGCGCCGATGCCCCGGCTCGCCCCGGTGACAATTATGACCTGATCTGTTAGCTGATTCATGAAAGTCCTTCCTGACGATTGAGTAGAGTTCGTGATTAGAATGAAGAGTTCGGCTCGTTAAGGAACGCCTCTTCTTCCGGCGTGCTTTGACGTCCGAGTTGCCGGTTCCGATGAGGGAACCGGCCGAATTTTTCTATAATGACATAGTGCCGCTGGGCGTAATCCAGTAAATTTTCATTCCCCATTTCCCCGAAAAGCTTGAGGGATAGTTTCTGATCTTTCAGATTCTCACTATGTTCGAAGGGAAGCGCCGCGAATTGCTTCTCGACAAGATTCAATTCCTCATAAAAGCCGGTCGAGAGGATATGACGGGCAATTTCCCGCGCTTTACCGTCCGCCGAAAAGGCGCGCGGTGACTGGCGGAACATATTGCGGGTAAACTGATCAAAAAGGAGGATAAGCGCAAGCGACCCGCGCGCGCTATCCGTCCAGTCCAGATACTCCCCATTCTCCGCCTTTTCGAAATCCGACAAGAAACGGTCGCGAATTTCCGCATCGAACTCGGCATTCTTTACGAACCATTCCTCGCGCGGCTGGCCATAATTTTCATGGTCAGGTGGCAGAAACCAAAAGTCGAGAATTTCCTGAATACGGTCCAATAGTTACCTCTTACCAAGTTAAGGCCGGATGATAGGGGAAATGGCAAATCTGCCGTTTTCAAAACTTATAGGGGACAACGACCCATTACAAGCCATGGCGCGAAAATTTGACGACCGGGACCTGAAATCTAGCTTTTATCATCCCGTCCCTCGCCCCGCTCGTCTTCCAACAACGCCTGATAGGAGGCCGCGTCCTCGCTCTGGATAACTGTTTCTGTTCCTTCGGCACGAGAATGGGCACTTCGGTCGTCAGTCTCGGCTGCAGGTGGTTCTTGCCGACGCGAGAATTTCCGCCGTGGCAGCGCCACAAGATAGCCGGAGGTCGCTTTCATGACCCGGGCGACGGCCACCGTCTCCTTGCCGTAAGCCTTGTTCCAGAAATTCCGGAAGTTGCTTGCCTGACCCGCCGCAACCGTTTGCGCGCGCCTTGCCGTCAGCAACCAGAGCGGGCTGATCATCAGGCTGAGCGCGATGACGGTAATCATCAATTGGGAGATATCCCGCGACACATAACCGCTGCCGCCCCCGATAGCCATCAGTAGAAACGAAAATTCACCGATCTGCCCGAGGGCGGTTCCCGCGATAAAGGCGGAGCGCCAGTCTATGCCCGTCACCCGTATGATGACAATATTGATGGCCGTTTTGCCAAGGATCACGCTCAGCAGCATCAGCAGCACAAGGCCGACATTCTGCCAGATATAGGTAATGTCGATCAGCAGGCCGATGGAGAGGAAAAAGATCATCAAAAGAATTGACTGGATCGGTTTTGTCGCCTCCACAACGTTTTTGCGTTCCTGGCTGTTGCCGATAATAAGCCCCGCCAGGAAGGCGCCGAAGGCTGGCGACGTGCCGAGAAGGCCGCTGATCGCGGCAAGGCCAAGACAAAAAACGATGCCGAATAGCGGTGTCAGGTCTGAGTGACCGGATATGACCTGAAGAAAGGGCAGATGGATGCGCTCCCGCCGGCTCAGAAACAGGATCAAGCCGACCAAAAAAGCGATCGCCAGGCCCACAGTCAACAAAAGCACCGGCAGGTTCAGTGTTTCCCCCGACAAGCTGCCAACGATCAGCAGCATCGGAACGACGGCGAGGTCCTGCGCGATCAAAAGGCCAATCGCTATATTGCCAGTCCGTTGATGGAGTTCCCCTATGTCCTCCAGTATTTTCACGGCAACCGCCGTCGAGCTGATCGACAAGCTAAACGCCAGAAGGATTGTCAATTGCCAGGGCCAGTCGAGATAGAGCGCGATCAGCCCCACCACGACATAGGCGACGGCCACCTGAAGGAAAACACCGCCAATCGCCGTTTTCCATATCCGCATGAAGGATTTGAGATTCAGCTCCATCCCGATCAGATACAGCAGCATCAGGACGCCGAGCTCCGCCAGAATTTCCACATTCTCGCGATCCTCGACGAAGCCGAAGGCAGATCGGCCCAGCACCATACCGGTCAACAGGTAACCGACGATCGCCGGTTGCTTGAGCCGCGTCATGATCATGCCGAGAATCAGGGCGATCGTCGCGATAATAGCGATTTCGGTTAGTTGATGCATGTGATGCTTCGGACTCTGCGCAAAAGTACGTTAGGTAAAAAGGGTACGATTACCGGCGCCAAAGCGCAAGGTGTCGAGCCGCTGGCAACCGAATTTTCGGTCTGTATTATCCGGCCTTACCGGTCAGGACTCCAGAAATGACCGATTTCTGCGGCGGAAATGCGGAAAACTTCATCAACACCGACACCATAATGGCGCGTAAGATCGGCAAGAAGCGCGAGTTCCTCAAGATATTCATCTTCATCCTCGTATAGTTCGCAGATTTCCGCGTCACTCATCAAATGGATGGAGCGGATATGCAGGGCGACCCGTTGGCGATTTGCGGCGCGGGATTGATCCGCCGACCGCGTCGCAAGGACGATAAACCTGTCAGCGGCGGCCGTCAGCCTCTCCGAGGGAAAAAACAGGACACTGGAGCGGACAAAATGACGCGCCAAGGTTGAAAAAAACGGGGACTTCGGAAGCGGGTGACCATCGAGATACTTCCGAACGATCATCCGCCGGCAAAACACCATCTTTCTTGGCATAATCTGCGACAAACGCACAAATGCGGGCGCATAAATGGCGAGTTGATTGAGCGTCAAGGTTGTTTCGACAAACCGAAATTCCGACATCCAGAACCGGCGTTCTGCCGCAGAAAGCGCGGCGAGTTCCCCGTCGATGCTGTCACGGAGCACCGCGCGCGCCTTCCCTTCTTCCGCCAAAACCCTGTTGCGATGGTCCCGGACGATCCGGTTATCGATAAAGTAAGGACGGACCCGGTAGGCAAACTGTCGTTTCTCCGTCTTCCAGGGAAGGCAGGCACGCGGCTTCAGCAGATTGGAAGCCGAGAGGGCGTCGGTCTCACCAAGAGTCATTTAATTGGCGCTTTTCTGGTTGTCGGCATGTGACAATCCAGACGTTTGGCCCAGAGTTCGCGTGAGGAATTAGGCTCTCGCGTCAGGCGGAGATTGTCGATACCGACATCTGTATGGGGCCATCTTTCCGCTTGTTCCAGAATTGCGAAACATACGGATTTTCCGACCTTACCGCTTCCTGGACATCGCCGGTCCATACGACGCGGCCCTCATGCAGCATCGCAATGCGATCTGAAATAATCCGTGCCGTCAACAGATTGCTGGTGATCGCCATGACGGTACTGCCAAGTTCCCGAACGTTATTGAATATCTGATCGTTGATAACGTTGCTCATGATCGGATCGAGGCCGGCAGTCGGCTCGTCAAGAAACAGGATCGGCGGGTCCCCGGCTATCGCCCGGGCAAATCCCACTCTCTTTTGCATGCCGCCGGAAAGCTCCGCGGGATACAGGTCCGCGACATCCGCGGAGAGACCAACGGAGCGCAGCTTCTCGATCGCCATGGCTTTCACCTGCCGCTTCCGCATGCCCGGTTGCTGCGACAGGCGGAAGCCAATATTTTCCCAGACCCTTAGCCCGTCAAACAGGCCCGAGCGCTGAAAGAGAATGCCGAAGTTCCGAAAAAACTCCATGCGGTCGCGCTCCGGCATGTCCTTCACATCCTCGCCATCGAGAAGGATCGATCCGCTATCGGGTTTCACAAGCCCCAAAATACACTTTAGGGTCAGAGTCTTACCCGAGCCCGACGGACCGATCAGCGTCAGGATTTCGCCGGTTTTCACCTCGAGGTTAATGCCGTTCAGGACCGGAACGCCATCAAAGCTTTTGCGCAGGTCCTTGACGACAATTTTCTTTGTTGCTCTCTCCGTCATGGGCAAGAAACTACAGGATAAATTTGCGAAAACAAACCGCATTCTGTTATGAGAGGGCAGTTTTACGAGAGCGAGAGGCAGATGATCCCGACATTCCCGATAGCGGCGGAGAGCGACGCCCAACTGCACGGCGGTGATCTCGAGAGCGTCACGGCGGAATTCGCTCACGCACGCGCGGAATGGCTTGATTTAAGCACCGGAATCAATCCTCGCCCCTACCCGATCCCCCAATTGCGAGCAGAGCATTGGCACCGCCTTCCCTCCAAAGCCGCGGAAAAGCAACTGCTGGACGCGGCGCGGGCTTATTTTGGTCTGCCTGATGGCGCGGAGATTTGTGCCCTGCCCGGAACGCAAGCGGCCATTCAACTCTTGCCGAGACTCCTGGCGCCTTCCGAGGTTGCCATCCTCTCGCCAACCTATAATGAACATGCCGCCAACTGGCGGCGCGCCGGACATAGAGTTTATGAGATAGAGGAATTGTCGAAAATACCTGAAAGCGCAGGCATAGTCATCCTTGTGCATCCCAATAATCCGGACGGCCGACAGTTTCCGAAAACAATGCTTTTGGACCTCGCTATCGCAATGCGGCAGCGAAACGGATGGTTGATCATCGATGAAGCCTTCGCGGACGTCACGCCAGATATATCTCTTGCATCCGATATATTGCCTGAAGGACCCATAATTCTTCGCTCCTTCGGAAAGTTTTTCGGTCTCGCCGGCCTGCGCCTCGGATTTCTGATCTCGACGCCTCACTTCATGGCAAAAGTCCGCCCGGAACTGGGCCCTTGGGCGGTCAGCGGAATTGCCCTCGAAATCGGCGCAAGTGCTCTGGCAGATCGAAACTGGATTACGCAAACACGCGCTGAGCTGGCCGTTGCTGCCCGTAAATTGGTGGAGCTTTTGCGTGCAGCCGGGCTCGAAATTTCCGGGCATACAGATCTTTTCTGTCTGACAGAATCACCAGAATCGCAAGCGCTGTACCGGCATCTTTGCGAACGGGCCATACTCGTTCGAAAATTTCCCGAGCGCCCCAATTTCTTGCGCTTCGGACTTCTCGGCGCGGAAAATGACTGGCAGCGGCTTGAAACGGCACTCCGTGATTGGGCAATCAGGTAAAATCGCCCGCTATGGATTGACAGTTTTGGCATTCCGCCGTAGCGTCGCAAGCGATGGTTCCCAATCCGGGATTATAAGGGAATGCGGTGCGATTTACGGATCAAGGCCGCGGCTGTCCCCGCAACTGTAAGCGATTAGCCAGCACACTGAACCACTGAGTAAATCGGGAAGGTATGTGCCGGTGCCATTCGCAAGCCAGGAGACCTGCCATCGTATTTTATTATTTTTGCTGCATGACGGAGGATCATTGTGAGCGTAATGACATTACGGCACATCATAATACATACTGACGCTTTCGCCCTTGGCCGAATCCCTGGCCGGTGCCGCTTCGCGCATGGATATCGGAGTAAGATATGAGTGAAAAAATTCCGGCGACCGTTATCACCGGCTTTCTTGGCGCGGGGAAAACCAGCCTGATCCGCCATCTGATCGAGAATTCAGACGGCAAGAAACTTGCACTCATCATCAACGAATTCGGCGATCTTGGTGTTGATGGCGAACTGTTGAAGGGCTGCGGAAACGAAAACTGTACGGAAGAGGATATTGTCGAACTCGCCAACGGCTGCATCTGTTGCACGGTGGCCGACGATTTTCTACCGACGATCCAGAAAATCCTGAGCCGTGAGGATCGTCCCGACCATATTATTGTCGAGACCTCCGGACTTGCGCTTCCAAAGCCTCTGGTACGCGCCTTCGGCTGGCCGGAAGTCCGCACGCAGGTCACCGTCGATGGCGTGGTGACCGTGATCGATGGCCCTGCCTATCGCGACGGGTTGTTTGCGGCCGATCCGGAAGCCGTGCAGGCACAGCGCGAAGCGGACGAGATGCTCGATCACGACAGTCCGCTCGAGGAACTGTTCGACGATCAGCTCAATTGCGCGGACATGATCATCCTCAACAAGGCTGACCTCCTGGACGCATCGGAAGTTGCCTCCGCGACAGAACAATTGAAGGGACGTCTCCGCCCGCAGGTGAAGATGCTGGAAACCAGCCATGGCAAGATCGACATCCGTGTGCTTCTCGGCCTCGGATCTGCGGCGGAAGACGATCTCGCCTCGCGTCCCTCCGTGCATGATGATGCGGATGACCATGAGCATGACGACTTCGAGAGCTTTGTGCTGGACATCGGTGAAGTGGCGTCACCGGAATTTCTGGTCGCGAAACTGCAGGCGGCAATCGCTACCCACGACATTCTACGGGTAAAGGGATTTATCACCGTTGCCGGAAAGGATATGCGGCTGGTACTGCAAGGTGTCGGCTCGCGTCTTCAGCATTATTTCGATCGCGACTGGAAGGACGGCGAAACCCGGATCAGCAAGCTGGTCATTATCGGCGAGCATGACATGGATCAGGCCGCAATTGCAGAAATGATCACGGCCTGACATGCATCTTCTGGCGGCCATACCCGGCGGCATCGCCGATGGATCGGAAGCCGTGGACCTGGCGCAAACGCCCGGCGATATTGTCTTCCTCTCCGCCGCCGATACGGAACTTTCGAGCCTCGCCACCGCGCAGAAGATGCAACCGGACGGCCCGTCGCTCCGCCTCGCCAATACGATGCAGCTTTCCCACAATCTGTCGGTCGATATCTATGTCGAGGAGATAATCGCCAATGCGAAGCTGGTGATCGTCCGGCTGCTCGGCGGTATCAGCTATTGGCCCTATGCGGTCGAGAAAATCACCGAATGCTGTCGCGCGCGCGGCATCAGGCTCGCTTTCCTGCCGGGCGATGACCAGCCGGATGAAGAACTGACGGCACTCAATACCCTTCCGCGCGACGCAACGCACCGGCTCTGGCGTTATCTGGTGGAGGGCGGCGCCGATAATTATGCAGGTTTCCTTGAGTATGGCGCGTTCCTGTTACGGGGAGATGGCGATTGGCAGGAACCGAAGCCGCTCATGAAGGCGGGGCTTTACTGGCCCGGAATCACCTCCCCCGATCTGTTGACGCTGCGGAAATTATGGAAAAAGGAAGCCCCTGTCGCCGGCATTATTTTCTACCGCGCACTGTATCAGGCCAATAACCTGGCGCCGGTTGACGCGCTTATCCACGCGCTGCAGAGCCGCGAACACAATCCGTTACCGATTTTCGTCTCCAGCCTGAAAGATCCGATATCGGCGGATATCGTCGAGCATCTTTTAGGTGAAGCACCACCGTCGATCCTCCTGAACGCGACCGGCTTCGCGATTTCCAATCCGGGTGCTGCGCGCAAAAACACCCCGTTCGATGCCGCAAATTGCCCCATCCTGCAGGTAGTTTTTTCAGGTGGCAACGAAACCCAATGGAAGGAAGGCATAACCGGCCTTTCCGCACGCGATATCGCGATGAATGTTGCTCTTCCGGAGGTTGATGGCCGCATTCTTTCCCGCGCCGTTTCCTTCAAATCGGATGACGGCTTTGACGAGGCGACGCAGACGAATATAGTCGCCTATAAGCCGGTACCGGACCGCATAGACTTCGTCGCCGATCTGGCAGCGAACTGGGCGACGCTGCGGGCGACAAAACCCGCAGCGCGAAAGATTGCCCTGATCCTTGCGAATTATCCCAACAAGAACGGCCGGATCGGCAATGGCGTCGGGCTCGATACACCCGCAGGATCAATCGAGGTTCTGAAAGCATTGCAAGAGCATGGGTATGATATCTTTAACATTCCAGAGAATGGAAATGCCCTGATTGCCAGATTGCTGGACGGACCGACGAATGATCGCAAAAACGCCAAGCCATCGCTTGACGGTTGCCGCTACCCGCTAAACCGCTACCTCAAATTCTTCGAAACTCTTCCTGCAAAGCTTCAGGGAGAAATTACGGAGCGTTGGGGCTCGCCTGAAAAGGATCCCTTTATCGATGGCGAGAATTTTCATCTCGCCGCAATGCGTCTGGGGAACGTGATTGTCGGTATCCAGCCGGCGCGCGGTTATAATATCGATCCGACCGCCAGCTATCACGACCCCGATCTGGTTCCGCCCCATGGCTATCTCGCCTTTTACGCCTGGCTACGGGAGGAGGAGAAGGTCCATGCGGTCATCCATATGGGCAAACATGGCAATATGGAATGGCTGCCCGGCAAATCCATCGCGCTCTCGGAAGAATGTTACCCCGAAGCGGTATTCGGGCCGACGGTTCACCTATACCCCTTTATCGTCAATGACCCCGGCGAGGGAACGCAGGCGAAACGCCGGGCCAGCGCGGTCATTATCGATCATCTGACCCCACCGATGACCCGCGCGGAAAGTTATGGTCCGCTCGCCGATCTAGAGCGGCTGGTCGATGAATATTATGAAGCGGCCGGCGTTGATCCGCGCCGTATCGCGCTGCTTCGCCAGCAGATACTGGAACTCACGGAAATGACGGGCATCGATGTCGATTGCGGCATCGCCCCGGACGAGCCGGAGAGTGAACGGCTCACGAAACTCGATAATTACCTCTGCGAGCTAAAGGAACTGCAGATCCGCGACGGCCTGCATGTCTTCGGGCAATCGCCAACTGATCAGCAACTCACCGATCTGCTGGTTGCCCTCCTGCGCATTCCTCGCGGAAATGGAGAGGGAGCAAACGCCTCCCTCATTCGCAGTATCGCGACGGATTTGGAACTGTCCGAAGAATTCGATCCCCTCGACTGCGAGATGGGGGCGGAGTGGACGGGAAAACGCCCCGACGCGCTCGCCTTTGACGGAACATGGCGGTCAAACGGCGATACGGTGGAGCGCATCGAACGGCTCGCCGCAGATCTCGTTTCCGGCAAAACCGCCGCCGCAGAGGAATGGACGAGAACGAGGGAGGTGCTGGACGGACTCGAAAATCATCTTCGGCCGGTCGTCTTGGCAAGCGGAGAGGCGGAATTGGCCGGCCTCCTCAAAGGATTGAACGGCGAGTTCGTCGAGCCCGGCCCCTCCGGTGCACCGACACGGGGAAGGAACGATGTTCTCCCGACCGGACGCAACTTCTATTCCGTCGATAGCCGCGCCATACCGACGCCAACAGCCTGGCTGCTGGGTTGGAAATCGGCGGGACTGCTGATCGACCGATACCGCCAGGAAAACGGCGCCTGGCCGAAGACGATGATCCTGAGTGCCTGGGGTACCTCCAACATGCGCACGGGCGGCGACGATATCGCGCAGGCCCTTGCCCTGATGGGGGTTCGCCCGACCTGGGACAAGGCGTCGAACCGGGTGACGGGATTTGAAATACTACCCGCGTCCATCCTTGATCGTCCGCGTGTTGACGTGACGTTACGTATCTCCGGCTTTTTCCGCGATGCCTTCCCGCAGCAAATTGCGCTCTTCGATAGCGCCGTTCGCGCCGTCGCAGCCCTTGACGAGGATGAGAAAACCAACCCCCTCGCCGCCCGGGTCAAAGCGGACAAGACGGAACTCATGAAAACCGGGTTGACGGACGCGACGGCGACCAAACGCGCAAGCCACCGGTTATTCGGATCCAAACCCGGGGCCTATGGTGCGGGATTGCAGGCGCTGATCGATGAAAAAGGCTGGACGAACGAGGGGGATCTTGCCCGCGCCTATGTTGCCTGGGGCGGTTATGCCTACGGCGCCGGAGAAGAAGGCGAGCCCGAGCATGATCTTTTTGAGCGGAGGCTTGGCCATGTCGAGGCGGTCGTCCATAATCAGGACAACCGCGAACATGACCTCCTCGACAGTGACGACTATTATCAATTTGAAGGGGGCGTGACCGCGGCGGTGCGCCATATCAAGGGAACGCAACCCATCGTCTATCATAACGATCATTCGCGACCAGAAAGTCCGAAAATCAGAACCCTTGAAGAAGAAGTGGGTCGCGTCGTCCGCGCCCGGGCAGCCAATCCGAAATGGATTGAAGGGGTCATGCGCCATGGCTACAAGGGTGCCTTCGAGATGGCGGCAACGGTCGATTATCTCTTCGCCTTCGCCGCCACCGCCCATGCGGTCAAGGATCACCATTTCGATGCGCTGTTCGATGCCTATCTGATGGATGCGCGCGTTCGCGACTTCCTCAAAGAGAACAACCCCGATGCATTGCAGGAAATGGCGGAAAAATTCCAGGAGGCGCTCGACCGCGACCTCTGGCAGCCGCGCCGAAATACCATTCATGACGAGCTTGCACAGCTGAAACGGGAGGGAACCCGATGAGCACGAAACTGACACCCGAAGAGATCGCCCGCGCAAACGAGAAGGCAGCGAAGAAGAAGGCCGCACGCGACAAGATGCTGGCGACCAAGACAATCGAAAAAGGCCTCTTGATCGTCCATACCGGCAAGGGTAAGGGCAAATCGACGGCCGCCTTTGGCCTTGCCGCCCGCGCCATTGGCAACGACATGAAGGTCGGCGTCGTTCAGTATGTGAAGGGCAAATGGCAGACGGGGGAGCGCAAGGTCCTTGAGGCCTTCCCCGAGCAAATCGAAATCCACAGCATGGGCGAGGGTTTCACCTGGGAAACGCAGGATCGTGAGCGCGACATCCGCGCGGCCGAAAGGGCCTGGGAAAAATCAAAGGAGATGATCGAGGCAAGCCGCGGCGACAATCCGGCCTTTGATATGGTTATCCTTGATGAGCTCAACATAGTGCTCCGTTATGACAGCCTGCCGCTTGCCGAAGTGGTCGAGTATCTCAAAAACAAGCCTGAAAAACTGCATGTCGTCGTCACCGGGCGAAACGCGAAGGACGAACTGATCGAGATTGCCGATCTCGTGACCGAGATGACGCAGATCAAGCATCCCTTCCGCTCCGGCGTCAAGGCCCAGGTCGGGATCGAGTTCTAATGACCGCTGCCCTCATGCTGCAAGGAACGGGTTCGGACGTCGGCAAGTCGTTGCTTGTCGCTGGCCTCGCCCGCGCCTATAGCAACAGAGGGCTGAAAGTACGGCCGTTTAAACCGCAGAATATGTCAAACAATGCCGCCGTCACGATTGAGGGCGGCGAGATTGGTCGCGCCCAGGCCCTGCAGGCGCGGGCCGCCAGGGTGCCGTTGATGAACGACATGAACCCCATTCTGCTAAAGCCGCAGTCCGAGACCGGCGCACAGGTTATCGTTCACGGCCAAATATATGGAAACGCAAAGGCGCGGGATTATCAGGCATTGAAGCCGCAACTGCTGTGCAAGGTGCTGGAAAGTTTCGCGCGAATTGGCCAGGGGGTGGACCTTGTCCTGATCGAGGGGGCGGGCAGCCCGGCGGAAATTAATCTTCGCGCCCATGATATTGCCAATATGGGCTTTGCCGAGGCGGCGGACGTGCCGGTTATCCTTGCGGGCGATATTGACCGCGGCGGCGTGATAGCGCAGATCGTCGGCACCCATATACTGCTCTCAGCGTCGGAGCAACACAGAACCAAAGGCTATATCGTCAACAAGTTTCGTGGCGACATCAGCCTCTTCGATGACGGCCTTAAAATCATCAGCGAAAAAACAGGGCTCCAAAATTTCGGCGTGCTGCCCTTCTTCCAACAGGCGAGCAAGCTGCCGCCGGAAGATGCCTTCTCCATTACTTCCCGGCCCGCACGCGAGGGCGCGATCCATATCGCTGTGCCGATCTTTTCGCGCATTTCAAATTTCGATGATCTCGATCCGCTACTCGCCGAACCGGATGTTGCCGTGCATATGATCAAGGCGGGAGAGCCGATCCCGTCGGGCATGGACGTGATCCTGCTGCCCGGCTCCAAGGCGACGCTCGCCGATATGGATTTTGTCCGCGCGCAGGGCTGGGATATCGACATCCATGCCCATGTCCGTCAGGGCGGAACAGTCGTCGGTCTCTGCGGTGGGTACCAGATGCTGGGACGACAACTCAGCGATCTCGGCGGCATTGAAGGACCGGCCAGAACGATCGAAGGTTTGGGGCTTCTCGATTTCACGACAATCCTGAGCGGGCCGAAAAAGCTCGTAGAGGAAAGCGGTGAGGAGGCGCTCACCGGCGCGGCAATATCGGGCTATCATATGCATGTGGGACAAAGCGAAGGTCCGGCACTCACGCGGCCCATGCTTCAGCTTATCTCTGGGCCCGACGGTGTCCTGTCTGAAAATAACCGGGTGATGGGATGTTATCTGCATGGCATTTTCGCGTCAGACGAATACCGATATAATTTTCTTAACCGGTTTAAAATTAGAAAAGAAAAACTCGATGATTTTGAAGTGGTTATCGAGAAAACTTTAGACGAACTCGCCGATCATATGGAAAGAAATCTTGATCTCGATGGCTTGCTGGAGGTTGCCAATGGCGCTAACTGACGCAGTAAATTACGAGAGCAAGGGCGAGCAACGAGGCCATAATCAGGCCGCCTGCCACACGGTAGAGAAGGAGCGCGCGGTAAATATGCGCCGGGGCGACATCGCGCGTGCCTTCGCCGTTCATCCAGTGATCGGTAACTTCGACGCCGTCATAAATTCGCGGACCCGCAAGAGCAATGCCAAGGGCGCCCGCCATCGCCGCCTCCGGCCAGCCTGCGTTGAAGCTTCGGTGATATCGCGCATCGCGGAACATCACGCGAATGGCACCCTTCGCATCCGCCCCCTTTACGAGAGCTGCCGCGATAACAATCAAAAAGGCGGTGAGTCGAGCCGGAATATAATTGACGGCATCATCAATCCGCGCCGCCGCCTTGCCGAAATATTCATAGCGTTTATTCCGGTGCCCGATCATGCTGTCGAGGGTGTTGACGGCCTTGTAAGCGCAAATTCCCGGCAGTCCCAACAAAGCGAAAAAGAAGACCGGCGCAACAGTCCCATCGGAAAAATTCTCGGCGAGCGATTCAATGGCGGCGCGGGAGATTGCGCTCTCATCGAGGCTGTCGGGATCACGGCCAACGATGTGCGAGACGGCTTTCCGGCCGGCGTCGAGGCTCTCTCCAAGATCCATCGCGACAACCCGGACATGATCATACAAGCTCCGCCAGGCGATCAGGCTGCTGGCAAGGATTGCGAGCAGAATCAGGCCAACCGGATGTCCATTACACTGGGTTGCAATCAGAATTCCGACGCCCGTCGCAATCGCAATAACAGCGCCACTGATAATCGCCCCATGAGCCACGCGGGACCAGTTTCCAAGACCTATATTGTTAAAATTATCGTCAACAATCGAGATCAACCTGCCCAGCAAAACGACAGGATGCGGGATATAGCGGTACAACCATTTCGGATCGCCGGCCAGCGAGTCGACAATGAACGCCAGCAGGATAATCAGCGGCGGCGTAAAAAAAGCGGAATTCGATGTGAAAAATATGCCGGACATCGGCGCAACATGATATGGGCACGCTGGTGCGTCAATCCTTTATCTGGTGGCCTTGGCCACTGTCCGCCGGTAAAACAGAATTTCGCGTGGAACGAACCACGCAACACAGGAGCAGAGTATGACTGAAAAATACGGCGTAATGGTCTGCGGCCATGGAAGCCGTGACGAAGGTGCGGTCAGGGAATTCGCGGCGGTCGCCAAGGGGATCGCGGAACGCCTTCCCCAGTATCAGGTGGAATCCGGTTTTCTCGAATTTGCAACGCCAATCATTCGAGATGGGTTGGACAGGCTCCAAGAGAGTGGCCACACTCATATCCTCGCTGTTCCCGGGATGCTGTTCGCGGCGGGTCATGCCAAGAACGACATACCTTCCGTCCTCAATCGCTATGCCGCGGAACATGAAGGCCTAACCATTTCCTATGGTCGGGAACTCGGTATTGACCTGAAAATGATTCGCGCCGCCGGGGAAAGGATCAAGGAAGCGCTTGCAACCGCCGGAGGTGATGTTCCCCTGCATGAAACTATGCTCGTGGTCGTCGGGCGTGGTGCCTCCGATCCGGATGCCAATTCGAATGTCACCAAGGTGATGCGGCTTCTATGGGAGGGGCTCGGGTTTGGTTGGGGCGAGACGGTTTATTCGGGCGTCACCTTCCCGCTGGTCGAACCGGGCCTGGAGCATGCCGCCCGGCTTGGCTATAAACGGATCGTCGTATTTCCCTATTTCCTGTTCACCGGCATTCTGGTCAACCGTATCTATGATTATACGGACAAGGTCGCCGCGGCCCATCCGGATATCGAATTTATCAAGGCCTCCTATCTCAATGATCATCCGTTGGTTCTCGACTGCTTTGCCGAGCGGGTTGAGGAAATTCTTCTCGGTCAAAACAATATGAACTGCGGTATGTGCAAATATCGCGAGCAGGCACTTGGCTTCGAAGATGAGGTGGGGCTCAGGCAGGAAAGCCACCACCATCATGTGGAAGGGATCGGGACAGGCGACGCGCACGCGCATTCCCATGATCACGACCATCCGCACGACCATGATCACGGGCATCATCACGATCACAGTCATGGTCATGGTCATTCCCATGACCATGCCCATCATCCCTACCCGCATGCAGATCATCCGCTCGGTCCTGTCAGCATGAAAAAGAGCGGCAGCTAGCGCCATGTATGACTACCTTCGCGATCCGGCGGCCATCTATGAGAAATCATTCGCGACAATCGAGCGCGAAGCGGATTTTTCCGGAATTGATGCCGCGGCGGTAAAAATTGCGACGCGCATCATTCACGCCTGCGGCATGCCGGAGATTCTGCCGGACCTCGCTTATCATCCAGACCTCAGCGCTGCGGGCATCTCCGCCCTGCGCAGCGGTGCTCCGGTCTTCTGCGATTGCGAAATGCTGACACATGGTGTTATCCGCCGTCTATTGCCGGCGAACAATGACGTGATTTGCACACTAAATGAAGACGGTGTGCCGGAACTTGCTGCGTCCCTGAAGACCACCCGTTCGGCCGCCGCCGTCGATCTCTGGCTGGATCGCCTCGCGGGCGCGGTTACTGTCTTTGGCAATGCACCAACCGCCCTTTTTCATCTGCTGGAGCGCCTTGAGACGGGCGCGCCGAAGCCTGCCGCCATCCTCGCCTTCCCGGTTGGCTTTGTCGGCGCCGCAGAGTCGAAGGAAGCCCTGATCGCGAGCAATTTCGACATTCCCTTTATCACCCTGCGCGGCCGCAAGGGCGGCAGTGCCATGGCCGCCGCCGCGATCAACGCGCTTGCCGGGTTGGCACGGGAGGACGCATGACAGCCTGGCTCAGCATTGTCGGGATCGGCGAAGACGGCCTGGAGGCGCTTTCGCCCGCGGCCCGAAGCGCAATTGATGAGGCCAGCCTTCTTATCGGTGGCGAGCGGCATCTTGCGATGGTGCCGGTGGATGGACGGAAACGAAAGACATGGCCGAGCCCGCTAATGAAACTGGTTGATGAGATCTTGGCACGGCGCGGCGAGAAAATCTGTATTCTGGCGACTGGCGATCCCATGCATTTCGGCATCGGCGTGACCTTTGCCAAACGGTTGCCCGCAGAGGAAATGGCAATCTTCCCGGCCCTTTCCGCCTTCAGTCTTGCTGCCGGCCGCCTCGGCTGGGAACTCTCCCGGACAGCGCAAATCACGCTTCACGGACGGCCGCACGAACTGCTGATCCCACATCTCGCGCCGAACGCCAACATCATCGCCCTGTCCGATAGCGGCCGAACGCCCGGCGACGTGGCTCAACTCCTGTTATCGCTAAGTCTTGAAACAACCGACATGACCGTGCTTGAGCATATGGGCGGCCCGGAGGAAAAAATCATCACGGGAAAGCCTGCGGACGTCGCAGGAATTGCCTTCAAGGACTTCAATACGATTGCCCTCAAATGCCCGCCGACTGTCTCGTCGGCGATTTTTCCGACGGCGCCGGGCCTCCCGGACGACGCTTTTTACCATGACGGACAGCTTACGAAACGCGAGATCCGAAGCGCGACGCTTTCCGCCCTCGCGCCCTTCCCCGGAGAGCTTTTGTGGGATGTAGGATCGGGGTCGGGCTCAATTGCCATCGAATGGATGCGAAGCCATCCGGCGAACCGCGCGATCGCGATCGAACCACGCGACGATCGCCTTTCCCTGATCCAAGAAAATTCTGTGAAACTGGGCGTGCCGCAGCTCAATATTATTGAAGGGCGCGCACCCGAGGTCCTTGCCGGCCTTGACGCACCCGACGCCATATTCATCGGTGGCGGACTCAGTCATGCCGGTATGTTCGACACCTGCTGGTCGTCGCTGAAACCCGGCGGGAGACTCGTTATAAATGCCGTGACGATGGAAGGCGAGCAGCAGCTTTTTCACGCTCATGAAACCCATGGCGGAACGCTTACGCGCCTCAATATATCGCGCGCCGAAAAAATCGGTGGATATACGAGCTGGAAACCATTCAGACAGGTTACGCAATTCAAGTTGGTTAAAGAATGACAGGCACCCTATACGGCCTCGGTATCGGCCCCGGAGATCCGGACCTTATTACACTCAAGGCGCTCAAGCGATTGCAGTCGGCGCCGGTACTTGCCTATCCGGCGCTGGAGGATGGCGACAGCCTCGCGCGCGCCATTATCGCGCCGCATCTCACAGCCCCAAAGATCGAGATTGCCATCCGCATCCCGATGACGATCGAGCGCGCGCCGGCGCAGGCGGCCTATGACAATGCGGCAGTGGAGATCAGCCGCTATCTGGAAAAAGGCGACGATGTCGCGGTCCTCTGCGAAGGAGATCCATTCTTCTACGGCTCCTTCATGTATCTGTTTGGACGGGTCGCTGAAAAATACAAGGTTGAGGTGGTTCCGGGCGTATCCTCGCTTACCGCCTGCGCCACCTCCCTCCAGTCCCCGTTGTCTGCACGCAACGATATCCTGACCGTGCTGCCCGCGCCGCTTTCGTCCGACATCTTGCGCGCCCGGCTGCAAGAGGCAGACAGCGCCGCGATCATGAAAGTCGGGCGGCATTTCGCCCGTGTGCGGGACGTGATTTTCGACCTTGGGCTTGAGAACAACGCCCGGTATATCGAACGGGCAACAATGGAGAACGAGAAGATTATGGCGCTCGCTGATGTCCCCAAAAACGCGGCACCGTATTTCTCGATGATCCTGATCCACAAACGGGGGCAGGCATGGAAATGACCCCTCCCATCGCGATTATCCTGCTGAATGAAAGCGGACGGGAGACGGCGGAAAAATTGCAGGCTCTCTATCCGGAAGCGCTGATCCATGGCCTTGCGGGCCGGACGGAGGGGGCAGATGTCACCTTTCAGAAAACGGCCTCTCATCTGCAGGAACTGTTCCGCGCCGGCGCGCCGATTTTCGGTATCTGCGCGAGCGCCATTCTGATCCGCTGTCTCGCGCCGGTACTGCGCAGCAAATCCGCGGAGCCGCCGGTCATTGCCATCGGCGACGATGGACGGAATATCGTCCCGCTTCTCGGCGGGCATCACGGAGCGAACCGACTGGCCCGGGAGATCGCCGAAAAGATGGACGCGCATGCGGCGATCACCACGGCAAGTGATCTCAATTTCAATATCGCGCTCGATGCGCCGCCAGAGGGGCTCGCTCTCGCCAATCCACAGCATGTGAAAGAATTTGTCGTGCGCCTCCTTGGCGGCGAGAAAGTTCGGCTTGATGGCAAAAGCAGATGGCTCAGTCAGTCGGACCTTCCTTTCGACGAAGACGGAACGCTCACCCTTAAAATTACGACCGCCGCCGGCAAAGGAAATGGTGGACTGCTTCTCTACCATCCCAAACAGCTATCGATCGGCGTTGGCTGCGAGCGCGGGACAGAGCCGGAAGAGGTGATTTCCCTGATCAGGGAGACACTTGCAAACATGGGCCTGAGCCCGCTCGCCGTCGGCGCCATCTGCTCTGTTGATGTTAAATCCGATGAGCCCGCCGTCCACGCCGCTGCCGCCTATTTCGGCCTGACACCCCGATTTTTTACGGCCACAGAGCTGGAAAGGGAAACACCCCGCCTTGCGATGCCTTCGGATGTCGTCTATCGCGAAGTCGGCTGTCATGGCGTTTGTGAAGGGGCCGCACTTGCGGCTGCCGGCTCAGAAGGCCAACTGATTGTTCCGAAACAGAAATCAAAACGGGCCACATGCGCCATCGCCGAAGCCCCGTTCAGGATCGATAATAAAAATGTCGGAAAGAGTCAGGGCAAGCTGTCCGTGATCGGCATCGGTCCGGGCCAGGATGCCTGGCGAACGCCGGAGGCAAGCGCCCTGATTGGGCAAGCAACGGATCTTGTCGCCTATGGTCTCTATCTCGATCTTCTCGGGAACAGCATCGCCGGAAAGAAGCGGCATGATTTTGGCCTCGGGGAAGAGGAAAAGCGGGTGCGTACGGCACTTGATCTCGCAGGCGAAGGCCGCAACGTAGCGCTCATTTCATCGGGCGATATTGGCATCTATGCCATGGCAACCCTCGTCTTCGAGCTGATCGACCGCGAGGATAATCCTGAATGGAACCGCCTCGATATCCAGGTCGCACCGGGCATCTCCGCGCTTCAGGCCGCGGCGGCGCGGGCGGGTGCCCCATTGGGCCATGATTTCTGCACCATCTCCCTCTCCGATCTTCTGACACCCTGGAAGGTGATCGAAAAGCGCATCACGGCGGCAGCAGAAGGCGATTTCGTCATCTCCTTTTATAATCCGGTTTCCTTGAAACGCCGGACGCAGCTTCATGCGGCAAAGAAGATACTGCTTCAGCATCGTCCGACCTATACCCCGGTTATCATTGCGCGCAACCTTGGGCGCGAGACCGAAAGTGTTTCATTCGTGCCGCTTGGAAACCTTGACCCGGAAAGCATCGACATGCTGACCCTGGTCATGGTCGGATCGAGCGAGAGCCGGACCACGCAAACCAATTCAGGCGGTAGAAGTTGGGTCTATACCCCGCGCGGATACAGCGGGAAAATGGCCAACGACACGCAAAAAACAGGAACCCGCAAATGACCATTCACTTTATTGGCGCCGGGCCCGGCGCTGCCGATCTGATTACCCTGCGCGGCCGCGACCTGATCGCCGCCTGCCCTGTCTGCCTTTATGCCGGATCGCTAGTGCCGGAGGAAATCCTGACGCATGCGCCGATGGATGCACGGATCATCGATACCGCGCCCTTGACCCTGGATGACATCATCAATGAAATGATCAAGGCGAATGATGCCGGGCAAGACGTCGCACGGGTCCATTCCGGCGATCCCAGTCTCTATGGCGCCATAGGCGAACAAATGCGCCGTCTTGACGATCTTGGCATTGAGTACACCATCACCCCCGGTGTTCCAGCTTTCGCCGCCGCGGCAGCCGCCCTTAAGACCGAGTTTACCCTGCCCGAGGTAAGTCAGACGGTGATCCTCACCCGCACCTCAATGAAGGCGACCGCCATGCCGAATAATGAGGATCTGGCAACCTTGGGCGCTTCCGGCGCGACGCTCGCCATCCATCTGTCGGTTCGAAATCTGCGCAACGTCACCGCCGAATTGATCCCGCATTATGGAGCCGATTGCCCGGTCGCCGTCGTCTTCCGCGCGAGCTGGCCCGACGAGCAGATCATTCGCGGAACGCTAAGCGATATCCGTGAGAAAGTCCGCGCCGAAAAGATAACGCGAACCGCGCTGATCATTGTCGGCAGAGTATTGAACGCCAAAGGTTACCGGGACAGCGCGCTTTACCATGCGGATCACGTCCATGTCCTGCGCCCCAAGCGCAAGGCGTAATAGGCTAGACCATCCCGGCAGCGGCCAGAAGACGGTCTATCGATCCGAAAACCGGGCAAGCGGGCACCTCGGGCCTATCGATCATGACCACCGCAATGCCGAGGTTCCGGGCCGCTTCAATTTTGGCGTAGGTCGCCGCGCCACCGCTGTTCTTGGTGACGAGCAGATCGATTTTCTTTGCCGACAGCAAATCCGTTTCGTCGGAAAATGAAAAGGGCCCGCGTGCTTGAACTGCCTCCACGGTCGATGACGGCGGATTGAAAGAGATTGGCTCTATGCTGCGAATGAGGAAATGCTTTGCAGAAAGAGTTTCAAAAGGCGCGAGATCCTGCCGTCCGATGGTGAGAAAAATTCTTCCAAATCCGTCTGTTGCCGCCGCCGCGTCCCGGACCGTATTCGCATGCAGCCAACGATCTCCCGTCTTTGGCGTCCAGGCGGGTCTCTGGTACCGGAAATAAGGAACATCGGACTTTTTACAGGCCGAATATGCATTTTGTGTGATGGTTTCGGCGAATGGGTGGCTGGCATCGATAACGAGATCAATATGATGACCGCGAATAAAGTCCTCCAGGCCGCTGACGCCGCCAAAACCGCCCGTCAATATCGTCCCGGCGAGTGGCGCGGGATTACGCGTTCTGCCGGCGAGTGAGGTGATCAGATCGACATCCGCCCTTTCCACCAGTGCCTGGTTAAGGCGCGCCGCTTCCTCGGTTCCGCCGATCAGCAGTATTTTTTTTACCCTATTCATCGCTTCGCCCGACAAGGTTGCCTGCGCGATCAAAAATGAGAACGTCGATTGCCGTCTCTTCCCCGGCGACGTCTTTTGCAATCTCGCGGGCCTTCAGCGCGACATGATCCGCCAAGGGAAGGCCCGCGGCCCGCGCTTCTTCCAGCACCTGCATCGCCGTATTCGCGGATTTGGCGCGTGCGGCCAACTCCGTTTCACCGCCTAGTTCCGTAATCCGGTCGGCCAGCCAGGTGAAATCGACACTGCTGCGGCCCGAATGGAGGTCCATGCGTCCCTGTGCAAGCTTGGTGATCTTGGCAAATCCTCCGGCGATTGTCAGCCTCGGAACGGGGTTCTTGCGGATATATTTGAGAACGCCACCCGCGAAATCCCCCATATCAAGAAGGGCGACTTCCGGGAGGCCATAAAGGGTCGCAACAGCCTTTTCGGAGGTCGATCCTGTGCTCGCAGCGAGATGCGGTTCACCTGCCGCCCGGGCAACATCGATACCGCGATGGATGGAGGCGATCCAGGACGCGCAGGAATAGGGAATCACGATCCCCGTCGTTCCCAGGATTGATAACCCGCCAAGGATGCCAAGCCGCCCATTCATGGTATGTTTTGCAAGCTCCGCGCCTTTCTCGACGCCGATCTCAATTTCTACATCCGGAGGCATTCCAAAGGCCACCGAAACTTCCTCCACAACTTGCTGCATCATTTTTCGCGGTACCGGATTTATCGCCGCCTCGCCGACCGCAATGGGCAGGCCTTCTTTCGTTACCGTGCCAACGCCTTCGCCCGCACGAAAGATTGCGCCACTTCCCGCGCCGCCCCTTCGAACTGTCGCAATGATGCGCGCAAGATGGGTAACGTCCGGATCATCCCCGGCATCCTTGATGATGCTGACGCGCGCAAAATCCGCGCCCTTCTCCTCCGTCGCCAAGGCGAAGGCGGGCGTCTGGCCGCGCGGCAAGGTAATCGTTACGGGATCCGGAAACCCGCCGCCGAAAAGCGCCGTCAACGCCGCCTTTGTCGCCGCCGTCGCACAGGCGCCGGTCGTCCAGCCATGCCGCAATTCCTTCGCATTTTTCTCTTTCATAAAACATTTATAGGCTGCAGCGTCACTGATGGCTAGGCGCTCTCGAAATAGATGTGTAAAAGAAGGATATGGAGAAAATACTGAGTAAAATTCCGGCCTTCGAACCGGGTTCTGTCTGGCTTGTCGGCGCGGGCCCCGGCGATACTGGATTGTTGACGTTGTATGCCTATGAGGCGCTTCGCCAGGCGGACGTACTGGTCTATGACGCCCTTGTCGGACAGGATATTCTGGAACTGACCGGACCGGACACCATCCTCGAATATGCGGGAAAGCGCGGCGGCAAGCCATCGCCAAAGCAGAAGGACATAACGGAGCGATTGATCACCCTTGCCCGTGAAGGGAAAAAAGTTCTGCGTCTTAAAGGCGGCGATCCCTATATCTTTGGTCGCGGCGGTGAGGAAGCGCTGATGCTCGCCGCGAACAATATCCCGTTCCGGGTGATACCGGGCATATCCTCAGGAGTCGGCGGCCTTGCCTATGCCGGCATTCCCCTCACCCACCGGGAAACCAACTCGGCGGTGACGTTCCTCACCGGGCATGATGCGAATGGCGAGGTGCCCAACGTCAAATGGGAGCATATCGCAAAAGGCTCGCCCGTCATCGTGATCTATATGGGGCTCAAGCATATCAAGGTGATAACGGACCGGCTGGTCGGCTTCGGACGCCCAAAAAGCGAACCCGTCGCGGTGATTTTCCGGGCAACCCTGGCGGACCAGCAGGTTGTTACCAGCACACTTGAAAACGCGGCGAGCGATGTCGAGAAAAGCGGCCTTAAGCCACCGGCACTGATCGTCGTTGGGGATACGGTCAATCTTCGGTCGGAGCTTGACTGGTTTTCTCCGTTCACGAATGACGCGCCGGAAACTTGAGGATGGCTTCCGCGGACGCATCTGCCTTGTTGATTGCGGCCCCTGCTTCCGGGTCCGGCAAAACGACTGTCACGCTTGCGCTCTTGCGCGCCTTCAGGCAACAGGGCATCAGGATCGGCTCGTTCAAGGTCGGACCGGACTATATCGATCCGGCGTTTCACGCGCTCGCGACAGGGAACCCCTGCTTCAATCTCGACCCATGGGCAATGCGAAATAAAAGCCAGGCGGCCATTTTGGGTCAAGCCTTTAAAACCAGCGATCTCGTCATTGGCGAGGGGGTGATGGGCCTCTTCGACGGCGCTCAGGATGGCACCGGATCGACAGCGGATGTCGCCAACGAATGGAACCTGCCGATTGTCTTTGTGGTCGATGCCAAGGGACAAGGGGCTAGTGTCGGCGCGCTCTTGCAGGGGTTCAGTCGCTTCCGTTCGGGTGTCACGCTATCAGGCGTGATTTTCAACAAGGTTGGCGGCGCGGGCCATATACGCTTACTCAAGGAAGCGGCGGCATCCACGGGAATTCCGGCGCTCGGATTTATTCCAAAAAGCGCTGAGCTGTTGCTGGATCAACGGCATCTCGGCCTCGTCCAGGCGCGCGAAACACAGAAGATCGAAGCCTTTCTTAATGGCGCTGCCAAAATAATCGCGGAACATTGCGACCTGTCCGCCATTCGAGAAATCGCGACGGAGACAAGCCTTACAGGCGCGCAATTTTCCTCACCCATCCTCCCGCTTGCCCAGCGAATTGCCATTGCCGACGATGACGCCTTTGCCTTTACCTATCCCCATATTCTTTCCGGTTGGCAGGCAAATGGCGCCGAGGTGACTTTCTTCTCTCCGCTTGCCGACGAAGCGCCCGATCCGTCCGCGGAGGCAGTTTTTCTTCCCGGCGGGTATCCGGAGCTTTATGGCGGCAAGCTTGCCGCGGCGGTCAATTTCAAGGCCGGAATGCGCGCGGCCGCCGCAAAGAACAAGGCGATCTACGGGGAGTGCGGCGGTTTCATGACCCTCGGCAATTCTTTAACCGGTCACGACGGCAAATCCCATGAAATGCTGGGACTGCTCCCTATCGAAACCTCGTTTGCGGAACCCAAACTGCATCTCGGCTATCGCAATGCCCGGCTTATTGACGACGGAATTCTCGGCACGTCAAACCAGTGCTTTGCCGCGCATGAGTTTCATTACGCCTCGATAACGAAAGCCGGCAATGCGCGTGCCTTATTCAACGTTTCGGATGCGCGCAGCCAAGAACTGGGACCCGTCGGCGCCACGATCGGATCAGTATCGGGTTCCTTCATTCATCTGATCGACGGGAGGTGAGATGCAGGGCGAGATAACTCTTATCCTTGGTGGCGTGCGGTCCGGCAAGAGCAAATTTGCGGAGACCTACGTCATCGAGCACGGGGCGCCGCGCCTGTACCTCGCGACCGCCGAAGCGTTCGATTCCGAAATGGCGGATCGGATCGCCCGTCACCGGCTGGATCGGGGTGAGGGCTGGACAACAATCGAAGCGCCGCTTGACCTTTCTGGTGCCCTTGCCGCCAATTCCACAGTGGACAATATTATTCTTGTCGATTGCCTGACACTTTGGCTCAGCAACCTGATGGGGCATAACCGGGACGTCGAGGAAGACATCGACCGATTTTTCAAGACACTTTCGGGTCTTCCGGGACCGGTCGTCTTTGTTTCCAACGAAGTCGGACAAGGCATCGTTCCGGACAATGCCCTGGCCCGCGCCTTCCGTGACCATGCCGGAAGACTGCATCAGCGGCTGGCGCACATCGCCGGAAAGGTTTATTTTATAACGGCGGGATTACCGCAAAGGCTGAAATAGAAACAGATGTCTGAACCCGGCAATCAGAGTTTGCCCGCATACAAGGGCGGTTGGATCCAGGATTTTATGGTCGCGCTTGTCTTCATGACGCGCCTGCCCCTGCAACCGGCCTTTACCTTCGATATCCGTGCCCTTAAATCCGCTTGTCGGGCATTCGCCCTAGTCGGATTGGTGGTCGGTGGGATTACCGGCACCGTGTATATCCTTGGCGCCTTTGTCGGACTGCCGCTTGTCGTCGCGGCGCTGATCGCGATTGCCGCGCAAATGATCGTCACGGGCGCCCTTCATGAAGACGCCATCGCGGACGTCGCAGATGGTTTTGGCGGCGGCGCGGACAAGGAAAAAAAGCTCGCCATCATGCGCGACAGCCGCGTTGGCACCTATGGGGTCGTCGCACTGATCGTTATCATCGGGTTGAAAGTCGCCGCGATCAGTGGCGTTTCGGATCCGCTTCTGGGCTTTGCCATCCTCGTCGTTGCCGCCGTCGTGAGCCGCGGACTCATTCCCTGGGCCCTCTATGTCCTTCCCTCGGCGCGTTCTGACGGGCTGGGCCACGGCGCTGGTCGTCCCGAATTCATGGCGCCACTCGTGTCCACCATCATGTCCGTTCTAATTGCTGTATTGGTATTGGGACCGCAAATCGGCGCTATCGCACTGCTGGCGGGAATTATAGGCGCATGCGTGACGGGCCTGATCGCCAAGCGCCAGATTGGCGGACAGACGGGCGATGTTCTGGGCGCCATACAACAGATATCAGAGATCTGTATACTTATTGCCTGCGTTGGCGCGGTCGGCTGAAGGGCCGCACCCTAGCGTTTTCGGGGTTTCACGCGGGCCGTTGCCTCGGCCTGGAGTGGGTCATCCGGCCAGTAGTGTTTCGGATAGCGACCCTTAAGATCCTTTTTTACGTCCGCATAGGTATTTTGCCAGAAGCTGGCAAGGTCTTGCGTAATTTGTACCGGGCGGCGTGCTGGTGATAACAGATGAACCGAAACGGATACGCGGCCGTCCGCGAGCTTCGGCACGTCTTTCATTCCGAATATCTCCTGTAATCGGACGGCAAGCACGGGAGTTTCCGCATTGCTGTACTCAATCCGGATATGCGAGCCGCTCGGCACCGCAATTGATTCCGGTGCGAATTCATTGAGGCGGGAGAGTTGGTTCCAATCGAGGCCGCGCTTAAGTATGTCCGCAAGGTTGAGTTTCTGCAAACCGGCAAGCGACGACATGCCCGCCAGATAGGGAAGCAGCCAGTCTTCCAGAGAGGCCAACAAAGTGGCGTCGGAATAGTCAGGCCAGCGTTCGGTATCGTCATGTTTTCTTGCAAAATTGACACGGTCGATCAAGCCGCGGCTTGCCGGGTCCCAAGGCAGTGGCTGCAACTCCTTGCGCCGGATGACGTCAAGCAGGGCGGTTGAAATTTCTTCTGGTGACGGATTATCGATCCGCCGGCTTTCAAGAACCAGTGCCCCCAGTTTCCTTTCGGTGACTGCAAGAACGCGTTCCTTGTTCTCATCCCAGAAAACCCGTCGCACAGAGACGATATGGTCGGTGAAATATTCCTCAATTTCCGGAGCAGTTATCGGTGCCGCGAGATCAACCCGCGCATCCCGCCCCTTCCCATCTAGCTCGGCGACGACCAGATAGGGTTCGCCCCGCAGGCGGTCATTTTCGGAAATCCTTGCTCCGCGCCCACCCGAAAGCCTGTATTGCGTCTGACTGCCGTCGCGAAGTTCGCCGATGCGGTCGGGATAGGCGAAGGCGAGCAGCAATCCGGTCTTTGAGGTATCGCGCGGCCTGTCCCTGATGTCGAGGCGACGGGTCAGATCCCGACTGACTCGCCTTACCTGATATATGGAACTATTTGCATCCTTCCTTTGTCTATCGCGGCGCAGGATATCGAGGCGAGAGCGGATATCGGCATCCGGAAACTCGGGGTCGCGACGCAGGATATCCCGCTCCGACAACAGGGCGGCAATATCTGCGGCGAGACTTTGTTCGCCAATCTCTTCGGCCCTTAGAACCATCGCGGCCAACCGCGGATGCAGCGGCAGCTTGACAATTTTCTTGCCAATAAGGGTAATTTTTCCGGCTCCGTCCAGCGCATCCAGCGCCTGAAGCAATTCCTTCGCCTGTGCAACAAGCCCAGGCGGCGGTGCATCCAGCCAGAACAGTTCCGAAACGTCCTGAGCACCCCAATTGGCGAGTTCCAGCACCAGCGCGCTCAAATCCGCCGTTAGGATCTCTGGCGGCGCAAATTCGATCAGGCCGCGGTCTTCCGCTGCGGTCCAGAGCCGATAGCAGATGCCGGGTCCCAGCCGTCCGGCGCGGCCCCGCCTTTGATTGGCGGAGGCGCGTGCGACGCGGCGGGTCAACAGCGCGCTCATCCCGCTGTTGGGGTCGAAAACCGGGCTGCGTGCAAGGCCCGCGTCAACAACGATCCGGACGCCTTCGATCGTCAGGCTTGTTTCCGCAATATCCGTGGACAGGACAATTTTTCTCCGCCCCTCCGGGTCTGGCAGGATTGCCTGATCCTGCCTCTGCGGTGGAAGATTGCCGTAGAGCGGGATGACCCGCGCATTGGATATCCCGGCGGAGCTTTCCAGCAATTTTTGCGTCCGGTTAATCTCGCCGGCGCCGGGAAGAAAAACAAGAATATCCCCTTGCTCGCTTTGCCAGGCATGTTCAATAACCTCCGCGACGCTGGCTTCGATCCGCTTCGCGGACGGGCGGTCCAGGAACCGCGTCTCCACTGGATATTGCCGGCCCGTACTCCGGACAACCGGCGCGTCATCGAGCGCCTTGGAAAGGCGCGGCGAGTCGAGCGTTGCAGACATAATCAAGAGTTTGAGATCGCCACGGAAGACCTCCTGCGCCTGCTTCGCGAGGGCAAGCCCCAAATCCGTTTGCAAATTCCGTTCGTGAAATTCATCGAAAATCACAAGACCGACGCCCGCAAGCTCTGGATCCGCCTGCAATCGCCGCGTGAGTATTCCTTCCGTAACAACTTCAATTCGCGTCGCGCTGCTGATCTTGCTTTCCAGGCGAACGCGGTAGCCAACAGTCTGCCCGACGTCTTCGCCCATCAGCTCCGCCATTCGCCGTGCGGCAGCCCGCGCGGCAAGGCGACGCGGTTCCAGCATAATGATCTTTTGATCGCGCAACATTCCCGATTGAAGAAGGAAGATCGGGACAAGTGTCGTCTTGCCGGCACCAGGCGCCGCTTCTAGAATTACAGATGGAGACGTCATTAGTGCCGCTCCCAACTCATCCAGTATGCTGGCGACGGGGAGACCGGTTCCGGTAAAATCAACGGTCATTCAACTTTCACACGCGAAACCAGTATTCTTGTCAGCATCGGAAACAGGGTAAGCGCGGCGAGCCCTGAAAAGACGGCGCCCAAGACGATCTCGCCGCCGAATCTCGTCGTCGGCGGAAAGGCGGAAATCAGGAAGATCAGAAAACCGATTGCGATAACGCCGCTGGACACCAGGATCCCGAGGGCCTGTTCGCGAACCGCGATCGAAATCACACCGAAATCCGCTGCGGGAAAGCCGTGCCGCCGGAAGGCCGCCGCCAGATGGATCAACGCATCCACGGCTATTCCCGTGCACACACTTGCGGCAGGCGCGGAGATGATATCGACCGGCACGCGGAACCATCCAGCACCGCCCAAAATTGTGATGGGAACCAATGCAGACGTCAGCGTCATCGCAAATGTGATGCGAAGGCTTCGGCTGACGATCCAGGCAATCGCGAAAAAAAGTGCAAGCAACCCGATAACCCCCATTACCAGGCTTCGTGAAACAAGATCGGCCAGTCTTCCCTGGAGCATATACACGCCGCCGGTGAGAACAGGTTCAAACCCCGCGTCCACGGCGATATTCTGAAGCCGGTCCGTCACGAAATTGCGCGCTGCCTCCCGCCCGGATTCCTTCATCCGCAAAATATACAGCACCTGCGTACGGTCCTCATTGAGGAAATTTTCGGCGACATGGTCATTTATGCCAAGGGAAAGCAGGCTGACAATTTCCCGCCAGGGAAGAAAATATGCAAGCGGGTGAGAGTTCGCCTCCGCCAGTAGTGCCGGAAGGGAAATCACCGTACCGACATTGGGATCCTCCTGGAGCTTTTCATGTAGCTGCCACATGGCATTGTAACCAGCTTCGGTATCAAGGCGCCCCCCGTCTTTTAGCCGAACAACGAGTTCCAGCGGACTGCTGCCGCCGTTTTCGTCGACGAAAACAAGACCGTCATGTATTTCCGAGCCTTTTTCAAAATAGGTAAGAAGACTTGGGTCGGTGTTAATCCGGAGAAGCCCGGGCACAGCCGCGAATACAATCAGCAAAAGGCCCGCCACCGAAACATAGCGGACGGGTTTTGAGGAGATGATCCCATTTCCGGGCGCCGTCTTCATCTTTTTTGGCGAAGGTCGGCGCGAGAAAAGGAGAAAAACCGGAAAGATCAGAAAAACACAGAGAAGCGCGGCGACAGATCCGACAATCCCTCCTTCGCCCAATTGACGAAGTGGCTCCGCGGCGACGTTGACCAGCGTCGCAAAGCCGAGAAGTGTCGTCACCATGCACCAGAAGGACGCGCGAAAGGTTTCGCTCATCGCGCGCCAAACGGCTACCGGCTCTGGGTTTCCACCCTGAATTCGCCAGTTTGCGGTCAGGTATATGACCTGCGACTGGACCAGGACAAAAACGATCGTCGCGAGGTTTGCCGTAAGAATTCCGACCGGCAGGCCGAACGCCCCTAAAATTAACAGGGTCAGGAAAACCGCCGAAACACCACTTGCACATGCGCCGAGAACAATTCCCACCGAGCGGAAGACTAGCAATAGAAGACCGGCAAAAATAACGACGGCCGCTGTACTGAAATATTTGAAATCCCGCACAAGGCTTTGGCGGATTTGCTCAACGATATACGGCATTCCGGAAAGCCGAATTCGAAACGCGTCGCCTTCATCAAAAAGGCGGGCAGCAGCTTCTACCTCGCTGATCAAATCCGGTGGCGGGCTAGAAGAAAGGAAGGCGATGACAAGTGTGGCGCTGTTATCCCCGCTGACCAGCAGCGAACGCCAGAACGGACTTTCACTCGCTGTCTTTACGCTTTCCGGACCGGTGGCGACACTGACGAGGCGGCTGATTCCGGGAATTTCAGCGAGATTGGCGGAAAACTGGACCAACCGTTCATAATATTGAGGTGAAAAGATATCGCGTCCGGCGACACTAATGACCAAAAATTCATCGGAGGGAAACTGTTCATGAATGCGCGCGGATTGTATGAGTTCGGGATCATTGGAGCCGAAGAAGAATTCCGGCGTGACCTCGGGGTGTAAATCGACGTAGCGCAAGAACAGGCCCGCCAATATCGCGATCACGATCAGCACCACTGCCATCAGTCTGTATTTCAACGAATTAAAAAAAGAACCCATAGGCAGGCCGTTTCTCCTGTGGCATTATAACTTCGGACTCCCCGCATCATACAAAAACTCTAGCGTCAATAAATTAACATCTCGCGTCATGTTACAACAGATCGCCGAAATCGAAGCGCATTCCCGTGCCGCCATTCCCGCACTTAGAGTGGAAGTCTATGACGGCTGGCATCTGCGCTTTGCCAGAAACCATACACGGCGTGCCAATTCGGTCAATGTGGTTGATCGTGGAACGCTGCCGCTCGACAGGAAAATAGAACATTGCGAAGCGGCCTATGCACGGGAAGACCAAACCTGTCATTTCCGCCTGACCCCCCTTGCCGACAACGACCTCGATAAATCGCTGGAAGGGAGAGGGTATGGGTATTTCGGCGAAACAGAGGTTCGTATTTTCGATCTCGACGAGCGGCTTGCTCCGGATTTAGGCAAGGATCTTGTCGCCTATGATCCCTCCTCCGATTTCTGGCTCAAAGGCGTCGCCACTCTTACCGGGCAGGATAAGGCGAAACAGTCGGTTTTTCGCGAAATGCTCTCACTCATTAATCTTGATATCCAGGCGCTCGCGATATTGCGCGGCAAGCAGATTGTTGCCTGTGGGATGGGGGTCCGGTCATCCGAATTTCTCGGCCTTTTCGAATTCGCTACCCATCCAAAATTTCGCCGCCGCTGCTTCGCGGCAAGGATCGCCCGCCAAATGCTGGCCGACGCGCAAATTGTCGGCGTCAAGCGCGCCTATCTGCAAGTCGTTATGGACAATAAAGCCGGCCGCAGATTCTGGGAGGAGATCGGCTTTCGCCGCGCGCTCTATAATTACCACTACCGTACGAGGCTATAGCGAAAGTATGGGGTATGGATCATCGAAATAGAATTCGTCGCAATTGTCCCCCTCGCCGCCCCGGTCGATCACCAGAAAATCACTGACGGCGTGAAGCGCGAGCACCGGGTGATGCCAGGTACCCGCATGATAATTGACGCCCTGCTGACCGCTGGCCATGAAGGCGCGCAAATCGCCACCGCGCACTGTTTCTCCTTTTGGCGCAACCAGAACCAGATAAGGCCTGTCATTTAGGGGAACGAATGCCTGACTTCCCTTCGGATGCCGCTCGACAAGCTGCACGTCAAGCGGATATTCAAGCGGCGTTGCCCGGAAAATATTGATGAGAACACGGCCTTCGGCGTCCGTCTGAACATTGGCAAGATCGTGATAGCGAATGGTCGATCCGTTGTTGATCAGGAAATTCTCTGCGCCCGTCGTCTCGATAACGTCACCGAAGGGCGCAAATGCGTCTCTCGTCAAGGGTTCGATTCCGATCTTCATAATCACCTCGCAATGCGTCCGAAAAGGCGAAGCCTGCTGATCCCGCCGTCGGGAATGATGTTGATTCGGACATGGCTGATGGGGCCAATGCTCTGGACCTCGGCCTCGAAGTGATGGATCGCGTCCATGGAAAGTTTCTGCTCCGGTAGAAGCGTTTTCCAGAACATACTTTGCGTCACCAGTGATTGCTCCGTTCCGCCGGTGACCAGCGCCCCTTGGATGGAACAACGGTCCGGATAGTTACCCTTGAAATGCGCGGTATCCACCTCGATCTTCGATACCGCACCCGGATGGCCAAGGGCAATCAGCGCCCAGTCATTGCCGGGCTCCCGGCGGCGGCGGGTCTCCCAGCCATCACCCATATTGACGCCCCGTCCAGGCGCCAGAATCTGGGAAGGACTTCCGTAATGCTGATCACTCGCCGCGATGCCGCGCCCACCGTTTACCAGGGCGGCCAGATCAATGATCTCGTCGGGATCGCGCCTGGCCCAATGGCACTGAACTTCGCCATACACACGGAGCCGCGCGACCCCGCCATCGGGATAGATATTCAGCCGCAAGTGGCTCCAGGTGGCGGCATTCGAAATTGCATGAAGATGATGGCTGTCGCCCTTCAGGCTGACTGAGGGGAGAATTTCTGTCCACACCGTAGTGTCATCCGGCTCCCCGTCCACCAGACAGGCATCGATAGACGCCGCGGGCGGGTAGTTTCCGGTGAAGTGGCTGGTATCGATATCGACTCCGCGAATTATGCCGGGAAGCCCTAGCCTGACAACACAAAAATCATATCCCTCACCACGCTTGCGGCGGCTTTCCCATCCGTCCATCCATTTGCCGTTGTCGTCGTATTTATCCGCAATGAAAACCGGTTCGGCCGGATCGATCAGCCGCGATTTGTCCGCGAAAAAATCATCCGTCGCATAAGTCACCTCGGCGCCAAGGCGCGGAGAGGCGAGATCGATATATTTTTCACGAAAATCATCGCTGACATCGGTTGGCAAACTCATCTACATCTCCCTGAACATTTGGCGCTATGGTCTTACATTTCTGCCAGCCGGAAACGCGCTATTTTATCAATTTCGGCGAGCGCCGTCTCGAACTCTTCTTCCGCTGAATTCTCCAGTCGTTCTTCGAACCCCTTCAAAATTTCGTACCGGTTGCTATTTTTCACCGCCTTGATAAAGGGAAATCCGAATTTCTTGCGGTATGCGGCGTTATATTTCTGAAAAGCCGCGAATTCCTCGGGCGAGCATTTGTCGAGCCCGGCGCCTGCCTGTTCGGACGTCGATGCCACGGTCAGTTCACCCGTTACCGCAGCCTTGCCGGCAAGATCGGGATGAGCGTCGATCAGCCTTCTTTTTTCTGTCTCGTCCGCTTCGGCAACAATCCGTGCCATCAGGTCCGCCAGCGCATCAATCTCATCATGCTCATCGGTAATTCCGGCAGCCCAGGCGCGTTCCGCGACCCAGGGCGAATGCTCATAAATTCCTTCGAATTTTTCCAAAAATTGAACATAGTTCATTTTACTAGGAGGAGCTCGAAACTTATGCACCGCCATGGCCTCTCGATACCGGTGGATGTTTCTCGTGCCAGTGCCGGGCGATGTCGATGCGACGGCAGAACCAGACGGAATCATGGCCGCGCGCATATTCGATAAAACGTTTGAGGGCGGCGATACGTCCGGGCCGGCCGACGAGACGGCAATGCAGGCCAACCGACATCATTTTCGGGCTCACCTCCCCCTCCTCATAAAGCGTATCGAAACTGTCCTTGAGATAGGTGAAAAACTGATCACCGCTGTTAAACCCCTGTAGCGACGCGAACCGCATATCATTCGCATCGAGCGTGTAAGGAATAATCAGTTGGTGCCTCCCGCCTTCAAAATGCCAGTAGGGGAGATCATCGTCATAGGCGTCCGCGTCATAGAGAAAGCCGCCTTCCTCCATTACCAGTCGGCGGGTATTCGGGCTGGTGCGGCCGGTATACCAACCGAGCGGGCGTTCGCCCGTCATCCGCTCAATTATCTCGATCGCCTTTTGCATATGCGCGCGTTCGACCGCTTCCGGGACATCTTGATAATTAATCCAGCGATAGCCGTGACTGCAGATTTCATGCCCCAGATCGACGAACGCCCAGACCACTTCGGGATTTCGCTCGAGCGCCATGGCAACGCCAAAAATAGTAAGCGGAATATCGTATTTTTCGAAAAGCCGGAGCAGGCGCCAGACACCTGCCCGGCTGCCATATTCATAGAGGGATTCCATACTGATATGCCGTACGCCCGGCAATGGCGCGGCGCCAATGATTTCCGAGAGGAATGATTCAGACGCGTCATCCCCATGCAGAACGCAGTTCTCGCCGCCTTCCTCATAATTGAGGACGAACTGTACAGCGATACGAGCGTTACCCGGCCATTCGGGATCAGGCGTCATTCCGCCATAGCCAGTCATGTCACGCGGATAGAGAGCGTCGTTACTCACAGAGAGCCTCGCAGTTTTTCAGCTTTAGGGGAAGGTTTGGCAAAAATCGAATAAAGATCCCCCTTGACCTCCCTTTCCTGCAAGTTCAACTGATCCTCACAGGCCTGTAAATGAGCCCGCATGAGCGTCACAGCCGCCCCCTCGTCCCCTGCTTCAATCGCCTTGATGATGTCGGTATGTTCATCACAGCTGCAGGGCGACAGATTTCCCTTCTGATACTGCACAATAATGAGCGAGGTGCGCGAAACCAGCTCCTTCACGTAGGCGGCCAGCGTCTGATTTCCGGCAATCTTGGCGAGAGTCAGATGAAAATTTCCCGATAACCTCACCCAGGCTTCATGGTCTCCTTCGTTAAGGCTCACACGCTCGGCGGCGACGGAGCGGCGAAGTTCCGCAATATCCGCCTGAGAATGTCTGCGGACTGCTTCCCGAACGATCCCCTCCTCGATCAGGCCGCGCGCGCGCAGAACTTCCTTCGCTTCTTCCGGCGACGGCTCCGAGACGAAGGCGCCCCGATTCGGATGAATCTGCACAATCCTCTCATGCGCAAGACGTTGCAGAACCGTCCGTATCACGGTTCTGCTGACACCGAAAATTTCACCTAAAGTGTCTTCAGATAGCTTGGTCCCGGGCGCAAGTCTTTGCTCAAGTATGGCCGAAAACATTTCATCATAGATATGATCGTTCTGCGACATCTTGCGGGAGGGAGTTTCCCTCTGGGTTGAAGCGGCTGTTGGGGCAGTCCGACTCATAGAATTTCCTTGTGATTATCCGTTTCCCTACTGCACTTATACAATAAATAAAAAAATTGTATACAAAATAAATAAAATATGTGGACAATCCGAATTACGTCATGCAATGTTTTATCTTGCTCCGGCAATGACAGGGCTGGTGAAGCCAGCTGTTAAGGATAGGTATGGGGAAACTGACGACGCATGTGCTGGACACAGCCGCCGGAAAGCCAGGCAAGGGTATCCGGATTGATCTCTTCCGGATGACGGAGAGCGGCCGGGCCTTGCTGGGCACATATCACACCAATGCGGACGGGCGCTGCGACGCGCCGCTTCTTGAGGGGGAAGCCTTATCCCGTGGTTCGTATGAGTTGCTTTTCTATGTTGGACCTTATTTCGAGCAATCCGGGCTGACTCTGCCCGAACCCAAATTTCTCGATGAGGTGGTGATACGGTTCGGGATATCAGACGAAGGCGCGCATTACCATGTTCCGCTGCTGATATCGCCCTACGGTTATTCCACCTATCGCGGAAGTTAAGGAACTTTGAGACAACGGGACTTCAATCCCGGAGGCATGGTAACGAGAGGGGCTGGAACGTGAGCAAAAAATTCAAATCGGCGGGCGGGCTGCCCTCCTCAATCGACGGCGTTCATGTTCCCGGCTATATGGCCTCCTCGTGCAGGAAAATCAGATTGCGAAAAGGTTGTTTACATCGACCGCTAAAGCGTTAGCTTGATCTAGAGGGCCTGAAGGATAAATGCGCCAGAGAATTAAATTCATTCACCGCGGTGGTATCGTCGAGATAGAGGATGTCGATCCGACAATGACGGTGCTCAATTATCTCCGCTATGAACGGGCGCTCACCGGAACGAAGGAAGGATGCGCCGAAGGCGATTGCGGCGCCTGTACCGTCGTTCTTGGCGATTTGGTAAATGGCGAACTCCGGTATCAGGCCGTCAATGCCTGCATTCAATTTCTCCCCACCCTGGATGGCAAGGAGCTGATCACCGTCGAGGATCTGAAATCCGAGGACGGCGCCCTGCACCCTGTGCAACAGGCGATGGTTGAGGCGAACGGCACCCAATGCGGCTTCTGCACGCCGGGCTTCGTCATGTCGCTGTTTGCGGAAATGCATTCCGGCCCGAAGGCGGACCGCCGCCATATCGACAATGTCCTAGCGGGAAATCTCTGCCGCTGTACAGGCTACGGCACCATCGTGGAGGCGGCGGTAAATGTTGCCAAATCGGACGTCAAAGACAGATTTCATTCACGCGTAGCGACGACCGAGACGCTTCTGGAAAGTCTTCGAAATGAACCGGGGCTGCAGCTGAACTGGCAAGGCCGCCACTATTTCGCGCCAAAAACAGTTGAGGAGCTAACCGACCTGCTCTCCCGCCATCCCGGGGCGACGGTACTTGCGGGGGCGACCGATGTGGGTCTTTGGGTGACCAAGCAACACCGCAATCTCGATGCGGTCATCTACATCGGCCAGATCGAGGCGCTGAAAACCATTACGACGCAGGAGGACGGCTTGTTGATCGGCGCCGGCGTAACCTATAGCGATGCCTGGGGATCCCTTGCCGAACTTCACCCGGACCTCGGCGAGCTGATACGCCGCATCGCCTCCACCCAGATTCGCAACAGCGGCACGATTGGCGGTAATATCGCCAATGGCTCACCGATCGGCGATACCCCGCCCGCCCTCATCGCGCTCGATGCCCGGCTTCACCTGCGGTCCAAGGACGGCGGGCGCGAAATGCCGCTCGAGGATTTTTTCATCGAATATGGAAAGCAGGACCGGCATCCCGACGAGTTTGTCGAAGCGGTCTTTGTCCCATTCCCCAAAGCGGACAGCCGTTTTGCAACTTACAAGATTTCCAAGCGTTTCGATCAGGACATTTCAGCGGTCTGCGCGGCATTTCACCTCGTCCTGAAGGGGCGGAACATTGAAGATATCCGCATCTGTTACGGCGGGATGGCGGGGACGCCGAAACGCGCAAGTGAGACGGAGACGGCACTGATCGGCAAGGAATGGTCTGAAGCCACAATACTTGCCGCACTTCCCGCAATGGCGCGGGACTACGAGCCGCTATCCGACATGCGGGCAAGCCGGGAATACAGAAGGCTTGCGGCGGAAAACTTGCTCCGGAAGTTTTACATAGAGACCGCAATGCCGGAGGTTCCGACCCGCATTGTCGGTGACGGAGGGCTTGCCTATGCGTAATCCTCCGCTCAGCAGAAACAAGATCCGGGGCGCCGTCCATGTCGCCCGCCCCCATGACAGCGCGGCGAAACAGGTCGCGGGTGACGCCTTCTATATCGACGATATTCCCGAGCCGAAAGATCTTCTCCATCTCTATCTCGCGCAAAGCGAAAAGGCGCATGCCAGGCTGCTGAAACTCGATGTGTCAGCGGTAAGGGCCGCGCCGGGCGTTGTCGCCGTTCTGACGGCGGCGGATGTGCCGGGAGTTAACGACGCCTCTCCGATTGAGGGGGACGATCCTGTATTCGCAGAAGATATTATCGAATATGCGGGCCAGGTGCTTTTTGCGGTTGCGGCGGAAACCCTAGATCAGGCACGCGCGGCAGCGAAGCACGCCATCGTCGAGTATGAAGAGCTGCCGGCCATCGTCACGATCGAGCAGGCGCTTGCCGCAAATTCCTTCGTTCTGCCAACCCGCGAAATCCGGCGGGGAGACGCGGCAGCGGCGATCAAGGCGGCGAAACATCGGCTGAAACAGAAATTCGAGATTGGCGGGCAGGACCATTTCTACCTGGAAGGACATGTGGCCCTCGCGCTCCCGGGCGAGGATGGCGATATCTTCGTTCATTCCTCGACGCAGCATCCGACGGAAGTCCAGCATAACGTCGCCAAGTTTCTTGATTTGCCGGATCATTCCGTCATCGTCGAAATCCGCCGGATGGGTGGCGGGTTCGGCGGCAAGGAAACGCAGGGCGCCTGGTTTGCCGCTATCGCGGCCCTGACGGCCAAAGTGACCGGGCGCCCGGCGAAGATACGGCTTGATCGCGATGACGATATGATCATTACCGGCAAGCGCCATGACTTCATTGCGACTGTCGAGATGGGGTTTGACGACGACGGAATGGTCAGTGGCGCGGAATTCGTGCTGGCATCGCGCTGCGGGCGCTCCGCCGATTTATCCGCCTCTATCAATGACCGGGCGATGTTCCATGCGGACAACTGCTACTATTTCGATAATGTCACGATTATTTCGCATCGATGCAAAACCCATACGGTTTCCAATACCGCCTTTCGCGGTTTCGGGGGCCCGCAGGGAATGCTCGCGCCGGAGCGGATGATGGATGCAATTGCCAGCTATCTCGGCAAGGACCCGCTCGAGGTGCGGAAGGCCAATCTTTATGGCAAAGACAAGCGCAACGTCACGCCCTACAAAATGACGGTCGAGGATAATATCGCACCGGAGATTATTGCCGAACTAGAAAAAAGTTCCGATTATGCGGCCCGCCGAAACGCGATACGCGCTTTCAATAAAAAAAGCTCGTACCTCAAGAAGGGGATTTCGCTGACGCCTGTGAAATTCGGCATCTCTTTCACCGCCTCCCATCTCAATCAGGCCGGCGCCCTCCTGCATGTCTATACGGATGGCAGCGTCATGATCAATCATGGCGGCACCGAAATGGGCCAGGGCCTCTATATCAAGGTGGCGCAGGTCGTCGCCGAGATTTTCCAGATCGATATCGAACGGGTTAAAATTACCGCAACCCGGACGGATAAAGTACCGAACACTTCGCCGACCGCCGCCTCATCCGGCGCAGACCTCAATGGCAAAGCAGCGGAGGCAGCGGCGCTCGCGATTAAAGAAAGGCTGGTCGCTTTCGCCGCCAAAAATTACGGCGTCGACAAATCGGAGGTAGTTTTCCTGCCGAATCGCGTCAAAATCAGGGAACAGACCGTCGCGTTCAAGGACTTAGTCCAATTGGCCTATATGAACCGGGTTTCCCTTTCCTCAACCGGCTATTACCGGACACCGAAAATCCACTATGACGCCGCAACATTGAGCGGCCGTCCGTTTTATTATTTTGCCTACGGCGCGGCGGTGTCCGAAGTGATTGTCGATACGCTGACCGGCGAGAACAAGGTCGTTGCTGTGGATATCCTGCATGATACAGGCAAGAGCCTGAACCCGGCCATTGATCTCGGCCAGATAGAGGGCGGCTATATCCAGGGCATGGGGTGGCTGACTACAGAAGAACTTTATTATGATGACAAGGGGATCCTCAAAACCCACGCGCCGTCGACCTATAAAATCCCGGCCTGCAGCGACCGGCCGGAAAAATTCAAAATGAAGATTTTCGAGCGCGGCGAGAATGTCGAGGAGACGATCTTCCGGTCAAAAGCTGTTGGAGAGCCTCCCCTTATGCTCGCCATCTCTGCCTTCAATGCGATTGCCGATGCGATTTCAAGTATCGCGGATTACCGTCTCTATCCGGACCTCGACGCCCCGGCCACGCCGGAACGCATCCTGAAGGCGGCGCAACGAATAGCCGAAGCCGTCAATAACGACAAACCGGCGGAAGCGGCGCAATGAGCAACTGGACCGACATCGCAAATTCCTATGACGGTGATCCGGCAGAGCCAGCCGTTCTCGTCACCATGGGAGCCGTGAAGGGTTCAACGCCGCGCGATACCGGCGCCAACATGCTGGTTACCGCGTCGAAATGCTACGGCACCATTGGCGGCGGACGGCTTGAGTTTATGGCCGTGAACAAGGCGCGGGAAATTTTGACAGATGAGGGAAAAGCGTCGGAAATTCTGACTCTGCCCCTCGGGCCGGAACTTGCACAATGCTGCGGCGGACATGTCGATATTCTGTTGGGCCAGCTGGATGCGGAATCCATAAAATCTATATTTAACCGGTTAAAAAACTTTAAAACGAAAAGCGCTCTTCTGCTGCGCCTGTCGCAAACCGGGTATCGTCACCAGATTGTCGCGGAAGGCGACAGTACGGTCTTTCTCGACAAACCACTTCAGGCGGCGGTCAATCGGCGGTTTCAGTCGCCGGGAACCGAGATACTCCGTAACAACACGACGGAGCCTTACGGCATCTCCATTATCCAGTCTCTCCATGAAACCGAGTTCAACGTCACTTTGTTCGGTGCGGGCCATGTGGGACGGGCGGTCGTCAACGCGCTTTCTCCCCTTCCCTGCCATATTGACTGGATTGATAGCCGCAAAGACCAGTTCCCCGGTAAAATGCCCCGCAACGTGACGGCAATCGTCACAGAAGAACCCTGCAGTTTTATCGCCGACAGACCCGACGGAAGCTATTTTCTTGTTATGACGCATAGCCACCAGATCGACCTTGAAATCTGTGAAAAACTGCTGGCGTCGCAAGAGAAAGCTGCGCTCATCGGACTGATCGGATCGAAAACAAAGAAAGCGAAATTCGACAAGCGCTTGGCAATGCGCGGCTTCGATGCGGCGACAATTGCCCGCATTACCTGCCCGATAGGATTGCCCGGGCTGGAAGGGAAGCGCCCGGCGGAAATCGCGTTAAGTGTTGCAACGGACCTCCTACTTCGGCTTCAATCGGCGCGCGCGGAGACTTCACTAGTGCGACGGCGAGAGATCGGGGGCTCTTCTTGAGAAAAATACACGAAAGACTTAGCCAAAGAACAGCTCAGGTAAAATAGTAGAATGAATTTTCGGGGGATGGCGACATGAGCGATAGCGGCGGTGGGACACCGCAACTTGAATTGAGAGGGATTACCAAGGCCTATCCCGGTTGCCTGGCCAATGATCATATCAATCTCAAGATCATGCCCGGTGAAATTCATGCCTTGCTCGGCGAGAACGGCGCCGGCAAAAGTACGCTGGTCAAAATTATTTACGGAGTTCTCGAGGCGGATGAAGGGGAAATCCGGTGGGTCGGCGACCTCGTCTCCATTTCAAACCCGCACGCCGCGCGGAAAATTGGAATCGGCATGGTTTTCCAGCATTTTTCATTGTTTGAGGCGATGACCGTCGCTGAAAATATTGCGCTCGGCATGTCCGGGCGCCAGGATATGAAAGCCCTCGAAAACCGTATCATCGAGGTTTCGAATAGCTACGGGCTGCCACTGGAACCGCACCGGCAGGTGCATACGTTGTCCGTCGGTGAAAAGCAACGGATCGAGATTGTCCGTTGCCTTCTGCAGAATCCGAAGCTTCTGATCATGGATGAACCGACATCGGTCCTGACCCCGCAGGAAGCGGAGAAAATGTTCGAAACGCTGCGCCGCCTCTCTTCGGAGGGCGTCTCGATTCTCTACATCAGCCACAAGCTGGATGAAATCAAGGCGCTTTGTCACAAGGCAACGATCCTGCGCGGCGGCCAATATATCAGTGAGTGCGATCCGACAAAAGAAACCGCGAAAAGCCTTGCGGAAATGATGATCGGCACCGATTTGCGTGCGCCCGAACATCATCAGGCAGTAAAAGGTGGGGCCGTGCGGTTGAAAGTCAGGAACCTGACGATCGACTCGGATGTCGAATTCGGCGTCAATCTCGCCAATATCAATTTCGAGGTACGGACCGGCGAAATTCTGGGCATTGCCGGGGTTGCTGGAAACGGACAAATCGAGCTTCTCTCCGCTCTGAGCGGCGAGACTCGCTCCAGTGATGTCGAGGCAATCATGCTCGACGGGAAATCCATCGCCCGCCTAAATCCAAAGGAACGGCGTGACCTCGGCCTTGCCTTCGTGCCCGAAGACAGGCTGGGCCATGGCTCGGTGCCAGAGATGACCCTTGCGGAAAACGCCTTTTTAAGCGGCTACAGCCGGATGGATCTGATGAACAGTGGTTTCATCGATAACGGCGGCACCGCGCATTACGCCGAAGATATCGTCAAAAAGTTCGATGTGCGAACGCCGGGTATCTCGCACACCGCGAACTCGCTATCGGGCGGAAATCTGCAAAAGTTTATTGTCGGCCGGGAAGTTCTGCAAAACCCTAACGTCATTATTGTTGCCCATCCGACCTGGGGTGTCGATGCAGGTGCCGCCGCCTTCATCCATCAGACCCTGATCGATCTGGCGGAAGCCGGCGCCGCCGTTCTCGTTGTCAGTCAGGATCTCGATGAGCTATTCGCCATCAGCAACCGTATCGCGGTTATATCGGAGGGCCGCCTGTCGGTCGGTCGCGAGCTCCGGGAGATTACGATTGAGGAAATTGGCCTGTTGATGGGCGGAACCCACGGGATGGGTGAGCCGGTGGAGACGCCCCATGTTGCTTAAAATTGAAAAACGCGCCGAATACTCCCGCGTTATGGTCTACCTCACCCCCATCATCGCGCTCGCGCTGACGGTATTGAGCAGTGTCATCCTGTTTGAACTGCTCGGCGTGAACCCGGTTGAGGCGCTATTCCAGTTCTTTGTCGCGCCTCTCGATACAAAGTACGAATTCTCCGAGCTGTTCGTAAAGGCAACGCCGCTTATGCTGTGCGCCATCGGGCTTTCAGTCGGATTTCGCGCCAATGTCTGGAATATCGGCGCGGAAGGCCAGCTCACCATGGGCGCCATCGTCGGCAGCAGCCTGTTTATTTATTTTCCCGAAACAGAAAGCGTGTTTCTCCTGCCCGCGATGATCATCATGGGCGCTATCGGCGGCGCGGCCTGGGCCGGCATACCGGCATTTTTAAAAACACGCTTCAATGCCAACGAAATCCTGACCAGCCTGATGCTGGTCTATGTGGCCATCCTGTTTTTGTCGGTCCTTGTTCATGGCCCGTGGCGGGACCCGCAGGGGTTCAATTTCCCGGAATCGCAGACCTTCAGCGACAGCGCCGATATGCCAATACTTCTTTCCGGAACGCGCCTGCATTTTGGCACGCTGCTCGCGTTTCTGGCGGTACTCGGCGCCTGGATGATGATGGCACGAACGCTGATCGGCTTTCAGGTCAAGGTGATCGGCGAAGCCCCGCGCGCGGGCGGCTATGCCGGTTTCAGCCAGAAAAAGATCGTCTGGTTTACCCTTCTTTTCGGAGGGGCGCTCGCCGGTGTCGCGGGTCTTTCAGAAGTCAGCGGCCCCATAGATCAGGTTCTGCCTTCCATTTCGCCCGGATACGGCTTTACCGCGATTATCGTTGCCTTTCTTGGCAGGCTGCATCCGGTCGGCATCTTCTTCGCAAGCCTTCTAATGGCCCTTACCTATCTCGGCGGAGAGACCGCGCAAATCAATCTTGGCCTGCCTGTCGCCGTGACCGGCGTGTTCCAGGGTATGGTGCTCTTCTTCCTGCTGGCCAGTGACGTTCTCGTTCATTATCGTTTCCGGCTGAATACAGCGAGAAAGGTGGCGCCATAATGTCTGGATTTGAATGGATCGTTCCTGTCGTTCTGACCGTTATCACCGCGGCGACCCCGCTTGTTTTTGCCGGGATCGGGGAGCTTATTACCGAGAAATCGGGCGTCCTCAACCTTGGCGTCGAAGGCATGATGCTCGTCGGCGCGGTCAGCGGATTTATAGCAGCCACTGTGACCGGCAATTATTTTCTTGCGGTCGGCGCGGCGGCGCTTGCGGGCGCCATTATGGCATTCCTGTTCGGCGTCTTGACCCTTTCGTTGATGGCGAACCAGGTGGCGACGGGCCTTGCGCTGACCCTGTTCGGAGTCGGGCTGAGTGCGCTGATGGGTCAGGAATTTGTCGGCGAGCCGGTGCAGGCGCTGGCAAAGCTCGATATCGCGGGCCTGTCTGATATACCGTTCATCGGACCAATTGTCTTCGGTCAGGATGCGCTTGTTTATCTATCCTTCTTCATGGTCATCGTCGTAAGCTGGTTTCTCTATAAGACAAAAGGCGGGCTGATTTTACGGGCCGTTGGCGACTCCCATGATGCGGCCCATTCCATCGGATATCCGGTGATTGCAATCCGTTACATGGCGGTAATGTTCGGCGGCGCGATGTCCGGGATTGGCGGCGCCTACCTTTCCCTCGCCTATACCCCGATGTGGGCGGAAAACATGACGGCTGGTCGTGGCTGGATCGCCCTTGCGCTTATTGTCTTTGCCACCTGGAAACCCGGCCTGGTCCTCGTCGGTGCCTATATGTTCGGCGGCATCACGATTTTGCAGTTGCACGCGCAGGCCGCCGGACTTAACGTGCCGTCACAAGTGCTTTCGATGTTACCCTATCTTGCAACCGTTCTTGTGCTCGTCCTGATATCGAAAGATCAATCCCGAATTCGCAAACATGCGCCGGCCTGTATTGGCAAGATATTCCATCCGGCGGCGTAAGGTATCATAAACAACAACCGTGATGACAAAGGAGAAAGTAATGAAGTTAAAACATATCTCATCCCTTTTTGGCGCCGCCGCGATTGCCGCGGGCATGCTGATGGGAAGTGCCGCCAGCGCAGAGGACAAGATCGGCTTTATCTATGTCGGCCCCGTAGGCGACCATGGCTGGACCTACCGTCATGATGTCGGCCGCCAGGCCGTCCAGAAGGAATTCGGCGATAAGGTCAAAACAACCTTTGTCGAGAGCGTGAAGGAAGGCCCGGACAGTGAACGCGTGATCCGCCAGATGGCAGCGGATGGCCACAAGCTGATCTTCACGACGTCTTTCGGTTTCATGAACCCGACGCTGAAAGTCGCGAAGCAGTTTCCGGACGTGAAGTTCGAACATGCGACCGGCTACAAACGCGCCGATAATGTCAGCACCTATTCCTCGCGCTTTTATGAAGGCCGCTACGTGGTTGGCAAGATCGCCGGTAAAATGACAAAATCCAACGTCATCGGATATGTCGGTTCCTTCCCAATTCCCGAGGTGGTCCGAGGCATTAACGCGATGACCCTCGCCGCCCGCAGCGTTAACCCCAATGTCACGGTGAAAGTCGCCTGGGTCAGCACCTGGTATGATCCGGGTAAGGAAGGTGACGCGGCAAAGGCCCTCATCGATCAGGGTGCAGACGTAATATTGCAGCATACGGACAGCCCGGCACCGCTGCAGGTTGCTGAAAGCCGCGGCGTCTGGGCGGTCGGACAGGCCTCTGACATGTCAAAATTCGCGCCGAAAGCGCAGCTTACCGCGATCGTCGACAATTGGGACGGCTATTACGTCGCCCGGACGAAAGCCGTGCTGGATGGCACCTGGAAATCCGAAGACACATGGGGCGGCCTGAAATCGGGAATGGTCGAACTGGCGCCTTATAATTCGGCGATCCCGGCTGATGTGGTCGCCCTTGCGGAAGAAACACGCAAAGGCATCGAGGACGGATCGATTGTCCCCTTCGCCGGTCCCTTCAACAAGCAGGACGGTTCCGTTGGTGCCGCGGCGGGTGAAGCCCTCGACGATGGCGTGCTCCTCGGCATGAACTGGTATGTCGAAGGCGTTGAAGGCCAGCTGCCGAAGTAAATTCGGACAGTAACCCTTTCCCTGCCGGCTGAAACGCCGGCAGGGACGAGTTTTTCTTTTGTGATATGGATGAGATCCGGTTATGGCGGATTTGAACAGCTTTATCGAAAACATGCCGAAAGCCGAGCTGCATCTTCATATAGAGGGCAGCCTGGAGCCCGAGTTGATGTTTGCGCTCGCCCGCCGCAACGGGGTCGACATCCCGTTCAAAAGCATCGAGGAAGTCCGCGACGCCTATCAGTTTTCAAATCTTCAGGACTTTCTCGATATCTATTATCAGGGCATGAGCGTCTTGATCACGGAACAGGATTTCTACGATCTCACCTTTGCCTATCTCACCAAAGTGCATGAGCAAAACGTCATTCACACGGAAATTTTCTTCGATCCGCAGGGGCATACCGATCGGGGTATCCCATTTGCCGATGTCATCAACGGCATTACGCGCGCGCTGGAAGATGGGCGAAAAAAATACGGCATTACCACCCGGTTGATCATGTGTTTTCTCCGCCACCTGACGGAAGAGGCTGCATTCTCGACACTTGATCAGGCGCTTTCCTATCGTGACCGGATCGTTGGTGTCGGGCTCGATTCATCGGAATTGGGCCATCCTCCCGCCAAATTCGCGCGGGTTTTCGATAAGGCAAAATCCGCAGGATTTCTTGCCGTCGCCCATGCCGGAGAGGAAGGCCCACCGGAATATGTGTATGAGTCCCTCGATCTTTTGAAAATCGACAGGCTGGACCACGGCAATCGGTCCCTTGAAGATGCCGATTTGGTCAACCGGCTTGTGAAGGAGCAGATGGCGCTCACTGTCTGCCCGCTGTCGAATTTCAAGCTCGCCGGGGTCAAGGACATGCGCGATCATCCGATCCGGAAAATGCTGGAACTAGGACTGAAAGCGACCGTCAACTCTGACGATCCGGCCTATTTCGGCGGTTATGTGAACGAGAATTACAAAGCGATCACCGAAAGCCTTGACCTTACAAAGGCACAAATAATGACACTTGCGCGAAACGGCTTCGAAGCGAGCTTCTGCAGCCCGGCGGAAAAGCAGGCAATGATCGCCAGGCTCGATGCCTACGGTGCCTGACCGATGGCCGGTAATTTCGATCAACGTCGCGAAATCTTTTTTGAGGGAGAATTACTGTCCCTGCCCCTTTACCTCGATTACCAGGCCTCCACGCCTTTGGATGAGAGGGTCGAGGATGCGATGTCGGCATGGCTTGGGAATGTCGCAGGCAATCCCCACAGCAGCACGCACAGCTTCGGCCACAGGGCGCGGCAAGCGATCGAGATCGCGCAAGGTCATATCGCCGCCCTGATCAATGCGAAGCCTCACGAAATCATTTTCACATCGGGTGCAACTGAAGCCAATAATCTTGCACTCCTCGGATTTGCGCGCGCAAAAGAAGGCGCGCGTCACATCATTTCCGTCGCGACGGAACATGAGGCCGTTCTCCAGCCCCTCCGGCATCTCAGCGAACGCGAAGGCGTTGAGGTGACGTTACTCCCGGTCGACGGAAATGGTCTCCTTGACATCGATGAGCTGATCAATTCGATCCGGCCAGAGACAATCCTTATCTCCGTTATGGCAGCAAATAACGAAACCGGCGTCTGCCAGGACCTGGAGGCAATCGGGCAAATTTGCACGGAACGAAACATCGCCTTTCACAGCGACGCCGCGCAGGTCATCTCGACACAGGAGATCGATATCAACGCATTGCATCTCGATCTTCTCAGCCTTTCCGGACATAAAATTTATGGGCCGATGGGTATCGGCGCCCTTTACATCAGGGAGGGAACAGAGCTCGCACCGCTCATGCATGGAGGATCGCAGCAAAGATCTATTCGCCCGGGAACCCTGCCGACGGCGCTCTGCGTCGGACTTGGTGAAGCCTGCCGTATTGCCATGGAAAACCGCGACGCGGAAGCACGCCGCCTTACTCTCCTTCGCCGGACCCTTACTGAACAGTTGCGGGCGGAACTTGGCGACGCGGTGGTTTTTAACGGGGAGGAAGCGCCGCATATTCCAGGCTGCCTCAGCATCAACCTCCGTCATGCCGACGCCGAGGACCTGCTCCATGAGCTACCGGAGCTCGCATTAAGTACGGGGTCCGCCTGCAGTTCTCTTCAATCCGAGCCGTCCCATGTGTTGCGCGCCATGGGACGAAGCGCAAGTGACGCGGCGGCAACGCTACGTTTGGGGATTGGCCGTCCCACCAGCCTGACAGAGGTGAACTTTGCCGCGCGTAAACTTATCGAGGGCTATCGCAAGCAGATGTCGACCAATGAATTGTTGTAGGGGGAGTTGCTCGCCATGGAACTGATGGAATGGGCGCAATTGGCGGTCCGCTGGATTCACATGATCACCGGCATCGCCTGGATCGGAGCCTCATTTTATTTCGTCTGGCTCGACATGAACCTTACGCCGCCGGAAAAGGACGGATACAAAGACAAAGCCGGCGTCGGGGGTGAGCTCTGGGCGGTTCATGGCGGCGGATTTTACGAGGTGCAGAAATACCGGCTGGCGCCGCCTGAAATTCCCAGAACCCTGCACTGGTTCAAGTATGAAGCCTATTTCACCTGGATCAGCGGATTCATACTGCTGACGATTCTCTACTATTTCAGCGCCGACATCTATCTGATCGACCGGAGCATCGCGGATATTTCAACGGATACCGCCATACTGATCGGCGTCGGATCAATTGCCGGCGGCTGGATCATCTATGATCTTCTTTGCAAGTCGCCGCTGATCAACAACCAGGCTGTCTTCGGGCTTATCCTCTTCATCCTTCTCACCCTTGCCGCCTTCGGATTGTCGCATGTCTTCAGCGGGCGCGGCGCCTATATTCATGTCGGCGCGATAATGGGAACGATTATGGCCGCGAACGTGCTGGTGGTGATTATTCCGGGACAGGTCGCTTTGGTAACCGCCGCGAAAAAGGGGGAAGCGCCGGACCCCATATACGGCCTGAGGGCAAAGCAACGCTCACTCCATAATAACTACTTCACCTTGCCGGTGCTGTTCATCATGATCAGCAATCACTACCCGATGACATATGGCAGCGACATTAACTGGCTGCTCCTTGCCGGTATCTCTCTCGTCGGTGTTCTCGTCCGGCACTTTTTCAATATGAAAAACCAGGGTCGCGCGAAAGAGGGTTTCATCCTGCTCCCCATCGCCTTCATTCTGTTCTTTGCGATTGCCTATTTGGCGGCCCCCGCCTCCGACGACGACGCGCCGGCCGAGAACATATCCTTCGCCACCGTCGAGAAAATAATTCATGATCGCTGTACCAGCTGTCATGCGGCAAAACCGTCCAATCCGGATTTCGACAGCCCGCCAAAGGGCGTGCGGCTGGAGACGCCAGCGCAGATTGCGCGAGAGAAAACACGCATCCGCCAGCAGACGGTCGATACGAAAACGATGCCGCTTGGAAATCTCACCAAGATGACCGACGAGGAACGCAAGCTCATCGGCTGGTGGATATCCCAGGGCGCGTCGACGGATTAGGAATAGATCTGAACCGGATTGCCGGTCGCGACAGCGCCAGCGACTTTTCCTTTCCGGTCCCGTGAAAAATGCCGGATATACTTTCCGGTGACGTTCTCCGTCTCGACGATGACGCAGACATCGATGGTATTGAACTGACGGTCGATCACCGCGCCATCTCCAATATAACCACCCAGGCGCAAATATCCTTTCAGAAGCGGTGGAAGTTGACGCTGCGCAAGCTCGATATCGACCTCCTTGCGCTTCATCATCTTCATCGGGATATAAATCTCATCAAGCGCGCGAGGCCGCAGATGTCCAGGGGCCTTGTGATAGTGATGCAGGTAGGAGAGAACCCTGGCGTGTTCCTCAAGATCCGTGCCATGAATGCTGCCGCAGCCGAACATCACCTGCACTTCGTGAATATGGATATAGGCCGCAATCCCGCGCCAGAGAAGCTGCATGGCACCACGCCGGCGATAGGCCGCATCGATACAGGAGCGGCCGAGCTCCATGATTTCCCCCGGGAAGATTTTCAAGTGGCCGAGATCAAATTCGGATTCGGAATAAAAGCCGCCGTGCTTTCTGGCGACACTGCTTCTGAGGAAACGGTAGGTGCCGACGACATGCGGCTTGGCCGGGGTACTTTTCTCAAGATCCACGACCAGAAGATGGTCGCAAATTTCATCGAACCTGTCGACGTCGCGCGCTTTTTCCAGGCAAAAAGGTGAAGGCGTAGCGCCCATCTCTTCATAGAAAATCCGGTAGCGCAGCGCCTGCGCGGCATCGATATCCGTCGCGTTATGCGCCAGACGAAGTTCGAGGTTGTTAAATCGCAATGGTTCCAAGATACACTCCTGCATACTCCAACGAGAGATTGCAGAAGGTATCTCAAACTATTGTTGCGACGACATGTCGGCTTGGTGACGTTAAAATTGCTGTTTTATGTCAGGAAGGCGACAACGCGGCGTAAAGGAAAGTCAGTCGACCAGCGCCTGATAAACGAGCGCCCGGAGTTCTTTTCGCAGCGGATAGAAACTACTCGGGATAAATTGCGTCAAGAACAGAACCGTCATGTCTTCGACCGGGTCTACCCAGAAAACCGTGCTCGCCATTCCGCCCCAGCCAAAATCTCCCGGTGATCCCATCATTTGCGAAAGCGCCGGCTCCAGCATGACCCAACCGCCAAGCCCAAAACCGACACCCACGAACGAGACTTCCGAGAAAACCGGCTGGCCATAACGGGCGAGATCGCCATCCAGATGATTGCTGGTCATAAAATCCACAGTACGTGGCCCAAGCAGGCGGCCGCCCTCGAATGCGCCGCGGCGACGGATCATTTCGGCGAACTTTAGATAATCCGACGCGGTCGAGATGATGCCGCCGCCACCGGAATAGCAGACGACCTTCTCCATTTTGAAGACGCTCTCTTCCGCCGGATCCAGGACCTTGATACCGCCCTTCTCATCCGCGCCATACGCGGCTGCATACCGGCCCAGCTTCTCTTTCGGCACACCGAAATCGGTGTCAACCATGCCGAGCGGACCGAAAATATTCTCATGGAAATAGGACTTAAGATCCTGTCCGGAGATAATCTCGACCAGACGACCAGCCACGTCCGTCGACACGCCATAGTTCCAGCGCGTTCCCGGATCGAACAGGAGAGGCATTTGCGCTAGCCTGTCGATCTCACTTTCGAGCGTCCCGCCTCTCGGGCCGAAATCCATCTTCGCCGCTTCATAGTGATTGCCGAGGACACCGAGGTTAAATCCATAGGTCATCCCGGACATATGGGTGAGAAGATTATGGATCGTGATCCTGGATTTCGCTGGCTCGGTATCCTCAATGCTTCGCGCCTGCGCCCGCAGCACCTGCATGTCCTTGAAGGCCGGGATGAAGGCCTCGACAGGATCGTCGAGATGGAAAAGTCCCTTTTCATACAGCATCATGAGGGCGACGGACGTCACCGGCTTGGTCATCGAATAAAAGCGCGCCATGGTATCATCGCCCCATATCGCTTTTTTCTCGATATCCCGCAGACCGACCGACCTCGCATAGGCTATTTTCCCGCCCCGGGCGATGACCGTCTGGGCGCCTGGTAACTTGCCGCCATCAACATATCTTTGCATCCAGTCCGTGATCAACTGAAGACGCTTTGAACTGAAACCAAGGCTTTCGGGCTTTTGAACCGCTGTTAGCATCTATTTCCCTCTTATTGCTGTTATGCCTTAACCGTGGTCTGTGTTTGCGTTCCAAGCCCGGCCACCGACAGCGTCATCACCTGTCCGGGCCTGAGGTATATCGGGTCCGGCTTGTGCCCCATGCCGACGCCGGGCGGCGTGCCTGTCGAGATTACATCACCGGGATTCAGCGTCATGAAATGGCTGAGGTAGGAGATGATTTTTGGAACGCCGAAGACCATCGTGCCGGTATTGCCATTCTGACGCCGCACGCCGTCAACCTCCAACCAGAGGTCCAGGTTTTGCGGGTCCGGCACGTCATCGCGCGTCACCAGCCAGGGACCGATCGGCGCGAAGGTGTCGTGGCTTTTGCCCTTCGTCCATTGGCCACCGCGTTCTGATTGAAATTCCCGCTCGGACACATCGTTGGCGACGCAGTACCCCGCCACATGATCAAGCGCCTCGTCTTCACTGATATATTTTGCACGCTTGCCGATCACGACGCCGAGCTCAACCTCCCAGTCCGTCTTGGTCGAGCCTCGTGGAATCTCTACATTGTCATTGGGCCCGCAGACAGCGGATGCCGCCTTCAAAAAAACAATCGGTTCAGTCGGCACGGGCATCCCTGCCTCTTTGGCATGGTCCGAATAGTTAAGACCGATACAGATAAAGGTGCCTATATTGCCAACGCAAGGGCCTATTCGAGGATTTCCCTCTACAACAGGAAGCGTTGCCGGATCGAGGGCGCGGACTTTCTCCAAACCCTCGTCCGACAAGACCTCGCCGGAAATATCAGGGATGACAGCCGAAAGATCGCGAATTCCACCCGCGTCATCCAAAATGCCCGGTTTCTCAGCACCCGGCGGGCCATATCTTAATAATTTCATTCTTGCTCCTGTCGTGCAGCATGCAGCTAAATCTTGACTACGATTTTCCCGAAATGTCCGGCTTTCTCCATCGCCCGATAGGCCGCCTTCGCGTCCTTGAATTCGAAAGTCTCGTCAATGACGGGACGAAGGCCGTTGTGCGCGATTGCCGTATTCAGACGCGAAAACATATCACGTGGACCGACATATATCCCTTGAAGAGTTACGGATTTCCGCATGATGGATGTCGGATCAATCTGTCCCCCCGTCAATACGCCGATGAGGGAAATCCGGCCACCCACACGAACAGCCGCAATCGATTTTTCAAGCGTACCTGCACCGCCGACCTCGACCACCAGATCGACGCCTCGCCCCTCCGTCAATTCTAGTACCTTTTCTTCCCAGTTCGGATGCTCGCGATAATTGACGACATCATTCGCGCCAAGTTTTTTAGCCCGCGCGAGCTTTTCGTCACTGCTGGACGTCAGGATGGTCCTGATGCCCGACATCTTGGCCAGCTGTTGTGAGAATATGGAAACGCCTCCGGTGCCGAGCAGCAGAACGGTCTGGCCCGCCCGCGCCTTTCCACCCTCTATCAGACAATTCCAGGCAGTCAGTCCGGCGCAAGGCAAGGTCGCGGCTTCTTCAAAGGATAAATGTGCCGGAACGGGAAGCACCCCCGATTCCTTCAACAGCGCATATTCGCACAGCAGCCCGTCGATCGGTCCGCCCAGAGCGCTTGGCATGACGCCGTCGTGGATAGGGCCGCTCAGCCAGTTTTGGAAAAAGGTGCCGACAACCCGGTCACCGGATTTGAAGGCCGTCACACCCGGTCCGGTCTCCTCGACGATGCCGGCCCCGTCCGAGTTCGGGATCCTCTGGCCGGATATACCGCGCGCACTCGCGTTTTTTATCGTCGAAAGGTCGCGAAAATTGATCGAATTCGCCTTTAGTCGAACCAAAATTTCCCTCGGCCCCGGCTTCGGAATATCCCTGTCTATCAATTCCAGGCCGTCGATCCCCCCCTTTTTATTGATCACCCAGGCTTTCATGATCGACATCCCGAATTGGGCAAGGGTTGGACGGAATAAGATGAATTTTGTTTGCGGCAAAGCATTTTTTATGGTCCATAGGTCAAGTGACAGTCGGGAATTTCTTCCTCCCCGCGCTGCTTATTTATTTTTCTGAACGAAGCCCGGTCATGATTGCCCAATATCTGCCTGAATTCAATCTTTTACATTTGCTGGTCGTCTGTATTGCCTTTGCGCTTGGCGGCTTTGTAAAGGGTATCTCAGCTTTCGGTTTGCCGACCATCGCGGTCCCGATCATCGTGTTTTTCATGTCACTTCCCGCGGCTGTCTCGATAATGACTGTACCGATGGTGATTACGAATTTCGTCCAGATGATGGTTTCGGGGCATATAAAATCCAGTGTGAGTCGTCACTGGCGGATTTTCCTCGGGTTGTTTATCGGTTTGCCGATAGGTGTTTTCGCGCTGTCCACCGTCGATACGAAGTTTCTTCTGATCGCCGTTGGCATATTTCTCATAGTGATTTCGGCGCTTGATTATTACGGCGTCTCTTTTGCCTTCCTCGGCAAACATGAGAAAATTTATGGCCCTGTGGTTGGCGTCGTTGCCGGCATTATTGGCGGCATAACGACCCTTTATGGAACCCTGCCCGTGTTATTCTTTATTGCACTCGGCCTGCAAAAAGAGAAATTCGTCGCCGCCGTCAGCGTCATGCTGTTTGGCGGCAGCATCTTCCTGCTTCTCAGTTTGCAAAGCATGGATTTCCTGAAGCCCACGGAAATTGCCTATAGCCTGATCGGGCTTATCCCTCTCTTCGCGGGGATGTGGGCGGGCACCAAGGTTCGCCATCGGATCGATCAGGTGACGTTCAAGAAAATCGTGCTCATGCTGGTCGCATTGATCGGCGTAATTATGATCTATCGCGCTTTTAACTAAAGATTTACTCCGCGGAAATCCTGACGTCCAGCCGATCGGCGCGGGGGACGGTAAAGGTGAAAACCGCGCCCCCGTCCTTCCTGTTGGTGACCCAGATTTTGCCGCCAAGGAACGTGACGATTTCGCGGCAAATCGCAAGACCGAGACCGGACCCTTGCGGTTTATCTTCGTCGCGGTCAATCGACTGATGAAATTTCTCGAATATTTTCTCCAACATATTAACCGGAATGCCCTTGCCGTTGTCGGCTACGCTCACTTCCAGCACGTCATCTCCCGATGTGACCGCGACGTCAATGTGCCCTTTGGCTTTGTCGCAGAACTTGATGGCGTTGGAGACAAGATTGATAATTACCTGTATTAACTGGTCCCGGTCCGCCCGTACCTTCGGCAAGTCATTCGGGATAACGATTGCGACGTCAACTTCACTCTCCTTGATCAGCCCCGCGAGCGTCGCCATCGCCTCCTTGAGGGTTCCATCCATGTCGACAGTGTCGAGCGACCAGTCCATCTGTCCGGCCTCCATCCGGGCGAGGTCGAGCAACTGGTCAATCAGGCGGGTAAGGCGCGAGCTTTCCTTGATGATGACATTCAGAAACCGCTCCCGCTCCTCCGGTGATACTTCGGGATTGTCGATAAGGATTTCGCCAAAGGCGCGAAGGGACGTGAGGGGCGTTCTCAATTCGTGGCTGACCATGGAAAGGAAGTGATCTTTTAGGGAATCCAATTCCTTGAGCCGCTCATTTGCGTTGCGCAGTTGCGCGGTCGCCCGCTCCAGTTCAGCGGATTTCTGCTCAAGGCGGTGACTGTATTCAATCACCTGGCTCGTTTCGTCGAGGATACGATAGACCTCATCAAGGCCGACGATTTCGCCCTTGACGACGGAGCCGACCATCACCCGGGCCGTGGCTGATCCGATGGCGCCGGCCAGCATCTTCTCGGCAAAATCCAGCAGCGCCGCATCGGCGGATTGGCTCTTGCGTAAATTGATATCGCGTTCAGCGGCAAAATCGGAGAAGGCCAGAGCCACTCGCTGGACGCCGACGAAACGACCCACCAGCTGCTGGAGATCGGCAACCGTCGCGGACCCCCGCCAGTAGCGACTGTCGCGCTCGTCATCCGTATGCCCGAACACGTCGACAAACAGTGTTCCCTGAATGCGTTCGATCGCGGTTTGATGCGATAGCAGGGAAACCATCCAATAGGCGCCGATATTGGCGAACATGCTCCAGAAGAGTGCATGAGTCAGCCGGTCGAACCCCTCCATTCCGAACAGCGCATAGGGTTTAAGAAACTCTAAGCCATAAGGTCCTTCCTCTATAAAGCTCAAGGGAAGCCAGCCGGATTGCGCGAAAGAGGGAAGCAGCAGGGTATAGAGCCAGACCAGAAAACCGAGCGCAAGGCCGGTCACGGCCCCCCTGTAGGACGCTCCTTTCCAGAAAATTCCGCCGATAATTGACGGCGCAAACTGGGCCGCGGCGGCAAAGGAAACCAACCCAATTGTCACCAGCGAGTAGGATTCGCTGGCAATAAGATAATAGATATAGCCAAGGATCAGGATCAGCAGAATACTGACGCGCCGGATTGTCAGCAAAAGTCCGGTCAAGTCGTCATTCTTGCTGATATTGAGCCAGCGCCATCGCAGAAGCAGGGGCATGATAAGGTCGTTGCAGACCATCGTGCTAAGGGCAATGGACGCGACGATAACCATCGATGTCGCCGCCGACAGGCCGCCGACAAAAGCGACCAAAGCCAGTATTGCCTGATCATGAAAAAGCGGGACTGTTAACATAAACATGTCGGCATCAGCCGAAATTCCATCGAAGGAAAGTCGACCCGCAAGCGCAATTGGCAGCACGAAGATATTAATCACCAGAAGATATAGCGGGAACAGCCAGGTTGCTTTGCGCAAAAACGATTCATCGGGATTCTCCACCGCCGTCATATAGAACTGACGCGGCAGACAGATAATCGCCGCCATGGAAAGAACTGTCATCGTCATCCAGAGGCTGTAGTCGTGATCCTTGGAAACCGTAAATAAGTTATTCAGCCCCTTATCAGCCGCCGTCGAAAACAGATCCCCAAACCCGTTGAACAATCCGAATGTGACGAAAAAACCGACAGCGAGGAAGGTTACGAGCTTGACCACTGATTCAAATGCGATGGCAGCAACCAGACCTTCATGATGCTCACTCGCATCGATATGGCGTGTACCAAACAGAATGGCAAAAAGTGCAAGCGCAAGAGCAACGACCAGCGTGGTATCGATGAAAAATATCGGCTCGCTCGGCGCATGTAGCAACGCTTGCTCGGAGGAGCTGACAAGGATGCGAAAACTGGTGGCGATGGATTTCAACTGCAGCGAAATATAAGGGGTGGTCCCGACGACCGCGATAACCGTTACCAATCCGCCGAGACGCGCCTGCTTGCCGTAACGCGAGGCGATAAAATCGGCGATCGACGTGATCCGGTGCACTTTGCAGATACGCACAATCTTTATCCAGATCACCGACCAGAGAATGAAGACAAGGGTCGGCCCCAGGTAGATAGGCAAAAAGTCTAGTCCCCGGGTGGCGGCCAATCCGACACTGCCGTAGAAAGTCCAGGACGTGCAATATGCCGCGATTGAGAGCGTATAAATATAAGGGTTTCGGGTGAGCGGACGTCCCTTCGCCGCCTGAAGATCGACAACCTGCGCAATCGCGAAAAGAAGCCCGAGATACAGCAAGGAAACGGTAAGGACAACGCCGCCCGACATAACTAACGCCCCTGCGACGGGTTCGCGCCAGTCTTCCGTTTTCCGGCTTCCGGCGGACCAACCATTTTGTCGGATCCGCGTCTTGCCCCAAGTGCCGTTAACGCAATCATGCCCCCCCAAACGGAGAACAGGTAAAGATAACTGAGCGGGACGCCAAATATGCTATCGGATATATCGAAAAGGGCGATGAGGGGCGGCATCAGGGCGACGAGACTGACAACGAACAACAGGATCGACCATTCCTTTTTCCGCCCGGTTCTTATCATCCGTTTGCACCCGCTTTGCCGGCCATACCCCGCCGATTCAGGTCTGTTTTGTTTGCAGCACCGTCTTTCTCGGCGCAACGATTTCCTTGACCATCTTGTCAAGGGCGCGGGTCGAAAAAGGCTTGGTCACAAATTCATCCGCGCCAAGTGCCATCGCCCGTTCTTTATCCGCTTCGCGGCTCTTGGCCGACAACATGATAATCCTGATGTCACGGCAGGCCGGATTGCCGCGGATCGCTTCACATACCGCAAAGCCATCCTGCTTCGGCAACATGATGTCCAAAATCACCAAATCAGGCACATAGTCGTCGATTGCGCGCAACGCCTGATCGCCGTCCCCTGCGACCCGTACTGTGAACCCCGCCTTCCGCAGGATAAACTGCAAGGACAAAACAATGTTTGGTTCGTCCTCGACCACAAGCACTGTATGCGACATATTTACCGTATGCTCCCTCGAATTATCCGAGAAAGCGGAACTTTCGGCCAGAAGTTGGCTCTTTATCAAGCTCTATTGGTTCGGCAATTCCACTTTCCTGTCCCCTGTAAATTAATCATAACCCATTTCCACGGATATTGTCATTGATCAATCTAACAGGGTCGAGGCGTCGTTACAGTATTATTTTCTGTTCATTCGGTTAGCAATCAGATCTTCTACAACCGCAGGCTCTGCCAATGTCGAGGTATCTCCAAGGCTGCGATAATCATCCTCGGCGACCTTACGCAAAATCCGCCGCATGATCTTGCCTGACCGTGTCTTCGGCAATCCGGGCGCCCATTGGATTAAATCCGGCGTTGCAATTGGCCCGATTTCATGGCGCACCCATTTCACCAGTTCAATCCGCAACTCATCAGAGGGTTCGATCCCCGACGTCAACGTAACATATGCATAGATACCCTGCCCCTTGATATCATGCGGATAACCGACAACGGCCGCTTCCGCCACGAGTTCATGCGCGACAAGGGCGCTTTCGACTTCAGCTGTCCCCATGCGATGCCCGGAGACGTTGATCACATCGTCGACACGCCCGGTAATCCAGTAATACCCATCCTCGTCGCGGCGGGCACCGTCGCCGGTGAAATATCGGCCGGGAAAACTCGAGAAATAGGTTTGAATGAAACGCTCATGGTCACCATAGACCGTGCGCATCTGACCCGGCCAGCTATCGTTAATGCAAAGTATTCCTTCACAGGGTCCCTCCAGAACCTTGCCTTCGCCATCGACCATAATCGGCTCGATCCCGAAAAACGGCAGGGTCGCAGATCCGGGCTTTAGATCTGTCGCGCCGGGAAGCGGGGTAATCAAAATTCCGCCCGTCTCGGTCTGCCACCAGGTATCGACGATGGGACAGCGGCCTTCGCCGACGACATCGTAATACCATCTCCAGGCCTCCGGGTTGATCGGTTCGCCAACCGATCCCAGGAGCCGTAGCGACTTGCGCGACGTTTTCTTTACCGGCTCATCCCCGTCACGCATCAACGCGCGGATTGCCGTCGGTGCCGTATAGAAGATATTGACCTTGTGTTTATCGCACACCTCCCAGAAACGCGACACAGTCGGATAGTTCGGAACGCCTTCGAACATCAGTGTCGTCGCGCCGTTTGCCAGAGGTCCGTAGACGATGTAGCTATGCCCAGTAACCCAGCCGACATCGGCGGTACACCAGTAGATATCGCCATCGTGGTAATCAAACACATAACGATGCGTCATCGCCGCATAAACAATATAGCCGCCTGTGGTGTGCAACACACCCTTGGGCTTGCCGGTCGAGCCCGAGGTATAGAGGATGAAGAGCGGGTCTTCCGCATTCATCTCCTCAGGCGGACAATCGGCGCTTGCTTTCGCCATTTCCTCGTGATACCAGACATCGCGGCCTTCGACCCATCCGGTCTTGGCGCCTGTTCGTTTGACAACAATGCATGTCGTGCAATCAGGGCATTCTTCGAGAGCCTCATCCGTATTTGCCTTGAGCGGGATCGCGCGCCCCCCGCGAATTCCTTCATCGGCCGTAATCACGCAGTTAGACTGGCAATCCTGAATACGTCCCGCAAGCGCATCCGGTGAGAATCCGCCAAAGACGATGGAATGAATAGCGCCGATACGGGTGCAGGCGAGCATCGCGACCGCCGCTTCAACAATCATCGGCATATAAAGTGTAACGCGATCACCTTTCTTTATGCCCTGCGCCTTCAGCACGTTGGCGAATTTACATACCTCGGCATGCAGTTCGCGATATGTCAGTGTTTTGTCGTCGTTCGGATCGTCGCCTTCCCAGATTATCGCCGTGCTGTCACCGCGACTTTCAAGATGCCGGTCGAGACAGTTGTAGCTGACGTTCAGCGTCCCATCATAGAACCAGCGGATATGCAGATCCTCCGGATCATAAGAGACGTCTTTCACTTTCGTGTAGGGCTTGATCCAGTCAATGCGTTTGCCATGCTCACCCCAAAAAGCGATCGGATCCTCGATCGAGGCGCGGTACATGGCCTGATAGCTTGTCTTGTCGGCCCAGGCCGTTTTCGCAAGTTCCTCCGGTACGGGATAGAGATCCTTTGCTGACATACTTCCTTGTCCTTTCACCCAATATCCTGAAATTCTTTAAGTCTAATAAGCGTCAACTACAAATAGGATATTTGCGAGCGTATTGCCAACGCAAATACGACTCAACCATCAGTTATAGCGAGACGATCGACGTCAGATAGCCAGATATTCGTGCCGTAGCTCCTGATCGTCAAGCACCTGCTGGGCCGTTCCGCGGAACGCGATCTGCCCCATATCCAGAATAAGCGCCTTGTCGGCAAGCTGCAACGCGGCGATGGCGTTCTGCTCCACAATAATCGTGGTGATTCCAAGTTTCTTGACTTCCAGCAGGATTTTCTCGATTTCCTGTACAATGACGGGCGCCAACCCCTCATAGGGTTCGTCGAGGAAAAGTAGCTTCACGTCTCTCGCCAGTGCCCGGGCCACGGCAAGCATCTGCTGTTCGCCGCCGGACATCGTCACCGCATCCTGATTGCGCCGTTCGCCAAGCCTAGGAAAATGATTGTAAATTCGCTCGATTTCCCAGCCCTTGGGTTCGGCGACCTGCGAAAGCAATAAATTTTCCTCCACCGTCAAGCCGCCGATGATCCTCCGATCTTCCGGGACGAGCTGAATGCCCTCGCGCGCCGCCTGATAGGCTTTGAGCGGATGAATGGCCTTGCCGTTGAGATATATCTCGCCGCGCTTCAGGGCCGGACTATCAACGCGGGCAAGGGCCCGCAGCGTCGACGTTTTTCCGGCGCCGTTGCGACCCAGAAGGGCGACGATATCCCCTTCTTCAACATCGAAGGAAACACCCTGGACGATGTAGGATTCGCCATAATAGGCATGAATATCCTTCACGCTGAAATAGGGTTTTTTCACAGAGGTCTCAGACATTAATGCGCCCCTCCCAAATAGGCTTCCTTGACCTTCGGATCCTCTCTCACGCTTTGCGGATCGCCGCCCGCAATGATCTGCCCGCGGGCCAGCACACTGACTTTGTCCGCGAGGCTGAATACCACATGCATGTCATGTTCGATGATCACCTTGGTCATGCCCCGGGATTTGATCTTCTTCAAAAGCTCGATGGTCTGGTTGGTGTCGTGTCGCGCCATTCCGGCCGTTGGCTCATCGAGCAGCAGCAGTCGCGGACGCAATATCAGGCACATGCCAAGTTCAAGACGTCGCTTGTCGCCACGGCTGAGGCTGCCGGCCTCCGTCAACATCATATCTTTCAGGCCGACGTCTTCAAGTATGTGCTCCGCCTCATCCCGGATTTCCCCCTGTTTGGAAAGGAGCTTGTTCGCATTCAAGCGAAAGGCGCCGTCCCGATGGGAAAATGCCGGGATCATCACATTCTCAAGCAGCGTCATTTCCTGGAAAATTTCCGGCGTCTGAAAGACACGCGCGACGCCCAGCTGCGTGATTTCATGCGGCTCCCTGCCGGTCAGGACTTCGCCGGCAAATGTCACCTTCCCGGTGTCCGGCTTCAAACGACCGATACAAACGTTGAGAAGGGTCGACTTGCCTGCACCGTTCGGCCCGATAATCGCATGTGTCGTGCCTTCCTCGACATGCAGATTGACGTCGGACAATGCGCTGAGGCCACCGAAGCTTTTGTTGATATTGTCCAGATGAAGAACGAGATCGCCCATGATTTACCCTTTACTCACCTGCCTGATTATGCGCTTCGACGGACTGCGTTTCGGCTTTACCGCCGCCGGACGTGAAGTAATTGAAAATTCGACGGAAGCCCTCGACAAGCCCGCCCGGCAGGAAGATCACAATGATCATGAACAAGAGGCCAAGGGTCAGATGCCAGCCGCTGCCGACGAAAAGCCCAACGACCGGCACAACGATTTCAAGCACGCTGTCGGGCAGGAACGAGAAGGCCTGCTGAAGAACACTGTCATCGAAGGACGAGAAAATATTCTCGAAATACTTAATCAGTCCCGCGCCCAGCATCGGACCGACAAGGGTTCCGGCGCCACCGAGAATTGTCATCAGGACGACTTCGCCCGACGCCGTCCACTGCATCCTTTCGGCGCCGGCCAGCGGATCCGTCACCGCGAGCAGACTGCCGGCCAGCCCGGCATACATTCCGGAAATGATAAAGGCAGTCAGCATGTAAGGCCGCGTATTAAGTCCGGTATACTTCATGCGGTTCTGATTGGACTTGATCCCCTTGAGCATAAGTCCGAAGGGCGAGCGGAAAATCCGCAGCGAAATATAGAAACCGATAATCAGCAGAACCGCGCAAAAGTAAAACCCCGGATACCCGCTCATGGTTTCGCCAAAAAGCTCGGTGCTCGGCAACCCGGCAGAGGCCGGACCGTCGGAGAACAGCTTGTCGAGAATACGTGGATCGGAGCGCGCAAGCTGCAATCCCGTTTCACCGTTGGTGATCGGCGTCAGCACCGAATAGGCGAGGTTATAGGACATCTGCGCAAACGCGAGGGTAAGGATCGAAAAATAAATACCCGTCCGGCGCAAACTCAGGAACCCGATAATCGCCGCGAGCAATCCCGCAAACAGCACACCAAAAATAACCGCCGGTATTGCGTTCATGGTCAGCAGCTTAAATGACCAAACCGCCGCATAGGATCCGACGCCGAGAAATGCGGCATGGCCGAAGGAGAGATATCCGGTAAGGCCGAAGAGAATGTTGAACCCAATCGCGAAAATGCCGTATATCGCAAATTTCTGCAGCAGGTCCGGATAATTACCTCCAAACGGGTCCAGCCAAAGCGGCATCGCAAGTATGGCGGCGGCAAAGACCAGAATGAGCATTGTATCGTTAAAGGACGGCTTTTTCATATTAGTCATCCATCACTCCGGCCCGGCCCATCAGACCGCGCGGTAGAACCAGCAAAATAACAACAGCGACGAGATACAGAATGATCTGGTCGATTCCGGGAAAAATGTCTTTCACTTCGTTCATCGACGCGAAGGACTGCACGATCCCCAAAAGGAAACCCGCAAGCACGGCGCCACCGAGAGACCCCATGCCGCCGACGACAACGACAACGAAGGAAAGCACCAGAAACTCCATGCCAAGATGGTAATCCGGAGGCAGGATAGGCGTGTACATTACGCCTGCGACACCGGCGACGATCGCGGCAATCGCGAATACGACCGTGAAGCGGCGCTCGATATTGATGCCGAGCAGCCCGACGGTTTCGCGGTCCCTCATACCAGCCCGCACCACCATGCCGTAGGTCGTGAACTGCAAAAAGGCAAATACAGCGAAAATCACGATACCGGAAAAACACAGATAGATAAGACGCCACCAGGGATAGACGAGATTGTCACCAAGTCCGACCCAGGAACCAACGTTGGCGCTGCCCGCCAGAATTTCCGGCGCCGCCTGCGGGATGGGGTTTGCGCCGAAATAGGCCTTGATGATTTCCTGAATGACAATGGCAAGTCCGAAGGTTACGAGAATCTGTTCCGCATGGGGCCGTTTGTAGAAATGCTTGATGAGCCCGCGTTCCATCACATAACCGACCAGCAACATCAATGGAATTGCCAGGATTATGGAAAGTGGCACCGAGTAGTCGATAATAATGCGTCCCGTATCACCAAACCAGGTCTCAAGATACGGCTGCTCTTTATAGGCGACAAAAGCCGTGACCCCCTCGTCACGGACTTTCACGGAGATGGTGATGATTTTCTGGAAGGTGACGGCGCAAAATGCACCCAGCATAAACAATGCCCCGTGGGCAAAATTCACGATCCCCAGCGTACCGAACACCAAAGTCAGGCCGAGGGCGATCAACGCATAGGCCGCGCCTTTGTCCAGTCCATTCAAAATTTGAATAAAGATGGCATCCATCTATTCTACCCCGAATCCCTCAAAAGTTCTTTGCCGGCATAGCCTGTCGGCAAATATGCGGGCTGGCGCTCTTCCCGTTTGCGCCAGCCCGCAGGCATTGACCGATCTTACATCTTCACTTCGTACGGGCCAAGTTCGCCACCGAAGATGGTCCAATCATATTCGACCTGAGCGCGTGGGGTAATGTCAACCACTTTCAGAAGGTCGAACTGGCTGCTCGGGTTCTCATTACCGCGCACCACAAGAACATCCTTGAAGCATTGATGATCTTCCGCGCGGTAAAGCGTCGGGCCATTGCCCATTCCATCGAAATTGAAGCCTTCAAGCTGTTTGATAACTTCCGGTGGATAGAAGGTACCGGCCATTTCGCAGGCGTTCGCATACAGCAACGTCTGGACGTAGCAGGTGTGCGCAGCCATTGACGGCGGTGCACCATATTCCGCGCCGAAGGACTGTACGAATGCCTTAGAGCCGTCATCCTGCAACGACCAGTTCCAATTGGTCGTCCCAAGAATGCCCTTGATCGCATCGCCAGCGCCCTGCGCCATGAGACGCGAGAACAACGGAACAACGATCTCGAAATTCTTGCCGTTGACCTGCTTGTCACGAAGACCGAACTGAACAGCCTGGCTCAGTGAGTTGATCATATCCTTACCGTAATGGTTCAGGATCAGCACATCGGCGCCAGAATTCAGAACCGGCGTGATATATTGGGAGAAATCACCCGCGCCAACCGGCGTCTTGACGGTGTTTACAGTCTCCCAACCCAACGCTTCGGTCGAGTTCTTGATCGACTCTTCCTGCGTCCAGCCCCAGGTATAGTCGGCGGTCAGGTGATACGCCCGACGGTCGGAACCATATTCCTTGTTCAGCACCGGCGCCAGTGCCGCACCGGACATATAGGCATTAAAGAAATGACGGAAACCGTAGCGACGCTTGTCCTTACCGGTCGTGTCGTTGGAATGGGTCAGGCCCGCCATGAAAATAATGCCCTGCTCCTGGCAGAGGGACTGCACGGCAACGGCAACGCCCGAAGACGAGCCACCGGTTACCATCAGGACACCGTCTTTTTCGATCATCCGCTTTGCGGAGGCACGGGCGGCGTCTGATTTCGTCTGCGTGTCACCCGTTGCATAGGTGACTTTCTTGCCAAGAACGCCTTTACCGGTCAGCATCGACGGCTTCATGGTATTCAGCATGCCGCCATCACCTTCACCGTTCAGATGCTTGACGGCCAGCATATAGGCGCGGAGCTCGTCCGCGCCCTCGTCCGCGTAGGGACCGGACTGCGGTACGTTAAAGCCAAGTTTAACCTCACCGGAATTTGTCGGATTGTTGCGGAATTCTTCGGCCCAAGCGTCCTTGATGAAGAAGCTCGGAGTTGCTGCTACCAGGCCACCGACAGCGCCAGCTTTGAGTAGGCCGCGACGCGACATGCCTGATTTCTTGAAATCGCTCATGAATTGTCTCCCATAAATTTATTGGATCATCCCCGGACAGGGCGGCCGAAATGTATATTCGGTTTAGACTCATCCCTGCTCTGTAAAAATTTCACACTTTTGACATTTTTCCCAATAAAACATTGTAAAACAGTGGTTTTTTATGTAAATATTTTCTAATGCCTTTTGTAATATTGTAAATTTTTGTAAATTTCGGACACGCGAATGGCCAAATCACCCCTTCTCGGCAACCGGCTTAGGAGATTACGGAAAGAGAAGAATCTGACGCAGGTGGATCTTGCCGACAAGCTCGGCATTTCTGCGAGTTATTTGAACCTTCTGGAAAATAACCGGCGCAGCATGACGGTTCCCTTGCTGCTCCATGTCAGCCAGATTCTGAAGGTCGATCCGCAGGTTTTCTCTCCCCAGGAGGAGGGCCACCTGATCGGCGAAATCACGGATGCACTGAAGGATCCTCTCTTCGCGGATGACGAATTCACCGACGAGGAAATTGCCGAAATGGCAGCGGAAGCGCCGGCCCTAAGCGCTGCCTTCAAGAAAAGCTATGACGCCTTCAAGGCCGCACAGACGGACCTGCAGCTGTTAAGCGAGCGCCTTTCGCAGGACCTTCTGTTCGCCGGATCGTCGTTTCGTCTGCGCACATTGGTTACCTCGATCATGTCGTCGACGGAAATCGTGCATGACAATGACGACCTCAGCCCGAAAGAACGCAAGGAATTCTTGCAGATCGCCCTCAAGGATAGCGAGGCATTGAACGACACGGTGAATGAAATGCTCGGTGTTGTCGGCGACGGAAGCCTGACGGGCAAGGCCTGGACCCCCTCGCCCAATGAAGCGGTTTCCGATTTTATCCAGACGCGAAATAACTATTTCGATCAGATTGAAATATCTGCCGCGGAATTTCGCAAGTCTCTTGGTGGGGGGGAACTTCTGTCGACATCTCTCATGATCGACTATCTTCGGGACAAGCACGATGTTGCCGTCGAGTTTGCCACCCGCGACAGCCACAATACAGAAGCCACACTCTATGACGAAAGAAATCAGTCGCTGGTTCTTTCGAAGTCCCTTCCTCAATCAAGCGTCAATTTCCACCTTGCGCTGCTGTGCGGCCAATTGGCCTACTCCGACTTGTTCGCCGAGCTTTCAAATGCACCGGAACTACCGACGGAGTCCGCCAAACAAAAGGGCGTTGCGGCGCTCGCCAATTATTTCGCCGGCGCCGTCCTTCTGCCCTATGACAGCTTCTATCGCGCCGCCGAAGACCTGAGATATGATATCGAGCTTCTTCAACAGCAATTTGATGCAAGTTTCGAACAGATATGCCATCGCCTTACAACCTTGATGCGACCTGGGAAAAGCGGTGTGTCGTTCCATCTTATCCGGAGCGATATTGCCGGAAACATCTCGAAACGGTTCAGCGCGTCGGGCCTGCGTATCCCGCGCTACGGCAACGCCTGCCCCCGCTGGGTTTTGCATGCCGCGTTCCTCACGCCGGGAACTCTTTGCCCGCAAATATCCGAAATGCCGGACGGCAGCCGCTTTTTCTCCATTGCCCGCACCGTCACCAAACCGAGTCTCGGTTACGGCCAGCCAAAGCGTCATTACGCCATCAGCATCGGATGCGATATCGCGGAAGCCCATCGCCTGATCTACACGGACGGATTAAATCTTGCGGCGCCAAAAACGGTCATGCCCGTTGGCATCACCTGCCGGCTCTGCGAACGCGCAAATTGCGCGCAGCGGGCCGCGCCGCCGCCATCTCAGGTCCGCCAGATAACGCCGCAACGGCGGAATATATCACCAGGGATCGGAGATTACTGATACATTGGTCGGCGATCATTTGCCAAACAAGATGAGGCGGCCTTTCGCCGTTCGCCGGACCGCGCCATCCCGAATTGCCGTAAAATCAAGCTCCATATTGACGCCGGTGAGCGTGCGTTTGTAGACCTGCATGTCGTAGTCGCCGACCTCGCTTATCGCCATGACGTAAATTGTCAGCGTCTGCTTCCTCAGCTGCGCCCAGGAGATGGTGTCACCCGCAAAAATATCGCCACCCTGGCCGCTATGCCAGAAATTGGGGCGTTCCGTTTTGACAAAAGTCAGCGTTGTTTCCTTCAGAACCTCTTTCGGGTCTTCCGGCGTTCCCTTCTGGCGAAGCAACGTGCGCCAGGTGATCGTAAAATCACCGTCATCCGTCGGCTGAATATTAACGTCGATATCACGGCTCGTGATCGCGAAATTCACGCTGACACTACTTTCCGATATCGCATTCCCGCGCCAATCCCCCTTGAACGCGGAAATCGATACATCCTTTGCGGTGGAAACCGACGGAAAGACCAGGAAAGCAGCCAATGCCGCTATCAGAAAATTTCTTACCTTACTCAATATTCACCCCCTGATTTCATTGAGAAATGCCGTATTCACGTTCCTCTATCATAGGGTATGGATTTTGGGGCGGCCAGCTATTTAACCCGCGCGGCGCAAGAAAAAAGGCCGCAGATGATCCGCGGCCTTCCTCTTCCTGTCAGCAACGAGACTAGCTTTCGTCGACGACAATCTTTCCGTTCGTTATGTCGGAATTGTCAAGCGATGCATTCTCGACAACGATGGAGAAACCGGGAACCAGCACATCCGTGCCATCCGTAACGGTAATCGTTGTATTGCCGCCTTCCTCGGCGAAGACCACATGATCCGCCCGATCCGCAGGGGCGATCCCCAGTTCATCAAAAAGCGCCGTCAGGTCAATAACATCATTATCGCCGTTCGCGCCGAAGTCTTCGATCACGTCGTTCCCGTCGGTATTGGCGTTTTGATAGACGAAACGGTCATCGCCATCGCCGCCGAAAAGCGTATCATCACCGCCCGCGCCAAGAATATAATCGTTGCCGGACCCGCCTATAATATTTTCCGATGCGTCCGTACCGGTATAGGTACTTTCCGGTGTGATGGTAATTCTCAGAACGGCCGAGCTTGTCGATCCGTCGTCGTCGATAATCGTATAGTTAAATTCCTCAGCCTCGAAATCCGCAATATCGGTATTCGCAACATAGCTGTAGCCACCGGTCGCAAAATCAATTTCCAAAATGCCGAAATCAGCATCCAGCGTCAGAGTATTACCGTTGACCGTGACATTTGGCTCACCGCCATCGGAGAGATCATAGATCGCTCCCTTATAGGAAATGGCGGTAATCGGAACATCCGCAAACGGATCCGATCCGGGAATATCATTAGTGAGCACATTGCCGGACACAGCCGCATCGGAAGGCAGGAGGTTCGCAATAAGTTCCTCAGGACTTTCCACATGAAGATAAGGATCCCCGGGATCAGGATCATGATTATTGTCTTCCGGCGTGTTATCGATCTGGCCGAGGTGAATGCTGTTCTCAGCATCGCTACCGATGCCAACCGCATAGACTTTCGCGTCATTCAGATCGTTCGTCACCCAGTTGTTGAATTCATCGATCCCACCCTGAGTATTCCCCTGGGTCGGCTGGCCGTCGGAAATAAAATAGATCGCCTGATCGTAGCCTGGTTCGAAATCGACCGTTTGCGTTGTCCCAAGCGCACTGAAATAGTTGGTGCTGCCATCACTCAGGGAATCAAGATTTTCAAGCGCATCCAGAACTTCCTGTAGCGTATAGAAGGTGCCATTGCCACCCCCCATGAAATTTGCATCATTGTCGAATTCGATCAGCGTAATAACAGTTCCGTCCGGATTACGCTCAAACAGGGTTGTCGCCAAATGTTTAAGCGCGTCCTCCATGATCGCAAGTTCCTGCTGGGTCAAGCTCGCCGATGTATCGATAACGAAAACAGCATGGGTATCCGCCGGTTCGACGATTTGCACCGGACCGTCATCGACCGCTGTCGGGCCGTCGTCCGCGGGCGGGACATCGNTCAACCGTCACGTCGATGGTGAAACTCGTGCTCGCTGTATTATCCGCATCCTGAAGTTCGGAGCCGGGCGCCTCGGCGGCACCTTCCGTTGACGTCGCGGTGACAGTCAGCGTGAAATCGCTGTCATCATCGGGCGCCGACAGGATGGTCAGGTTCGCCAGATCCCATCCGGTCACGACCACAGCCGCGCCATCGCCAACAAAGCTGTTCACTCCGTCGGAAAGGGTTGCGCCCAGGGGAACGCCGCTGATGGAAACGGAAAGTGTCTCGGACCCGTCCGTGTCCTGCAGGCCAGCCGCAACGTCAGGAAGCGCAATCGCCGTATCTTCATCGCCGCTTACCGCATCATTCGCCGCGGCGCCATCGAGAGTAAGCGTCGGGATATCCGCAACGGCATCGATCAGCACATCTATCGTACCGGCAATTCCGGCAACTGCCGTTGCAACGCCGTCCTGCGAATAAGGCGTGACCGTTATGGAGAAATCGCTATCGCTATCCTCGGGAAGACCGGTGATCGCCAGAGACCCGAGATCCGCCTGTTCGACACGCCAGCCGCCCGCGTCAGCAACGCCGACAGAGAAGGTAACGCCCGCCGGATATCCGCTCAGGATCACATAGCCGCTCTCCGTACCGCCCTCGCCCGTCGTCAGGGTTATGGAAAGCGGTATATTGCCGGATGCGGGATCGGGGATAGCTGCAATCTGGTCTCCGGCNAGTGCCGAGATCTTCTTTACCGGCGGCGTCATCAACGACAACCGTCGGTGTATCGGAAACCGGATCAACCGTCACGTCGATCGTTATCGTTGAGGCCGCCGTGTTATTCGCATCGGTCAGTTCACCGCCGCCGGCAACAGTCGCGCCTTCCGTAGCGGTTGCCGTTACGGTGAGAGTGAAATCCGTATCGTCATCCGCCGGGGGTGTAATGGTCAGCGATGCCAGATCCCATCCGGAGACATCCACGGCCGATCCATCTCCGAGGAAGCTGTTTACCCCGTCGGAAAGAGTTGCGCCCACAGGAACCCCGCTGACGGAAACGGAAAGCGTCTCGGAGCCGTCCGTATCCTGAAGCGCGGCATTGATTTCCGGGATAGAGATAGCCGTATCCTCGTCGCCACTGGCATCACCGCCGCTCAGGCTCGGGATATCGGCAACTGCGTCAATGACAGCAATTGCGTTTGCCTCCGCTGTTCCGGTGTCGCCCTCTCCATTGACGAAATTCGCGACCACGTTCAGCGGGAAATCGGCATCGCTGTTGGAAGGTGGCAGGACATACATGACCGGCAACGCGCCGCCCACGGCCGCCACGGAATAACTTCCGCTGGTCACATCCACTTCATCGCTGGGCGTAGTGCCGCCAACGAAGAAACGTGTGCCTGCGGGGAAACCTGAAATGTCGATTGATGTCAGTTCCTCATCCGTGTCTGGCGTAAACTCCACCACCATTTGCATCGGATACTCGGTCGCATCACCAACATTCTGGCTCGGCTGCCAGTCTTCATACCCGCCGGAGACAGGGGCAGTCGATCCGAGGATCGTCGAATAGGACAAGGTAACGGTGCCACCGGGGGTGCCCGGCGTCGGTGTCGTTGAATTCGGTGACGGCTGGTTCTCACCAATTATTTCTTCAATCTCGTCACGCGAGAAGACAAGCTCCGTCGGCGGCAAAAGATCGGCAATACCCAGCGGGTCGCCAATACTGCCTTCAACGAACGGCGAAAAATTGGCACCGCCGCCATCACTGTTTTCATTACCGGCCTGCGGATTGACGTCAGCAATTGAATAGCCCTGAACGAGTGGCGTAATCTGGCCAATCTCGACAACTTCGCCATTGCTCAGTTCAATCTTGGGGGGATTTTCCGTAACCCCGAGTGTCAGGAAATCGTGCAGCAAAATGGGCTCGCCACCATCCGCGGGCACAACCAGAAGGCTTCCCGCTTCTTGCTTGAATTGCACACCCGCAAGCGAATCTATGGGTAACTTAATGGTTTCCCCGGGGTTTGCCTCAATTACAGTTTCAGCGCCACTTACGTTGCCTACACCGATACCCTTATCACCGTTCGAAGTCGCCATTATTGCCTTACTCCACTGACTTAAACTTTACCGTGGCCAAGCTGAACCAGCCAACCCGTTCAAAAAAATAGCCAATTCCGGCTATCCCGTCTGCATATTTTTCAATTCTGAAGAGAAACTACTATGCCAATACCTGTCTCCACATCCCCTGAATGGGGTATAAAGCAGAAAAAATTAATAAACTTTTAACAATTTTCGCTGGAATTGGGAGAGGTTTATGGTCAAAAAATGGCGAAGGAGCATTTTTTTGATTACCTAGAGAGACCGCCCTATCGGGACACAAGCGCGATTTTGGCGGCGATTGCCGCGGCAATCGCCAGTCCGACAGAAGCAATCGCAATCGAGCCGAGAGAGATACCGCTATCGAGCGCCAGTCCCATGAATACCGGACCGAGCGCCGATCCGAACACCATTACCACTGTCGCCACAGCGCGGATCGCCCCCAGATGGCGCGTCCCGTAAATTTCCGGCCAGAGGGAGGAAAGCACGGGGTTGGTCGCGCCTGCACCGAAGCCCAGGAAAAACATCACCAATGCGGCCAGCGCTTCATTGGTCGCATAGGCGAAGACGAGGACGCCGAGGGACATGGGCAGAAGGACAAATGGAAGCAGCCGCCGTGCCCTGAATATGTCGACCAGAAATCCTGAAATGACACCGCCAATAAGCGCCGCGATCGCAAAAACGGAGAAATAGAGGCTCCAAAGCTCGAAATTCCATCCTTTTGTCTCGATAAAATACACCTGATGGATAAAAAGGCCGGTAATCACGGCAGCCGGAACCATGGCCGTCGGCGCGAGGAGATAAAACTTCCCGTCGCGCAGCATTTCCGAGCGCGTCCACTGCCTGGCATCTTCGTCAGCCGCCCGAAGTTCTGCGGCGCCCGCCCCATCCTGACGAGTCGTATGGCGGATCAGAAAGGGCGTCGCCGGCAGCAGCGTGACAGCCGCCAAAACAGCCATCGCCGGCCAGATCAGCCGCCAGTCGACGATGCCAAGGGCGAGAACTATTAGCGGCGGGAAAAGTGCCTCACCCAGCGGAAAGCCAAGCGCCGCGATCGCGACCGCCCGGCCGCGCTCCGCCTCATACCGCCGCGCCATCGAGGTAAGGGCGATATGGGTCATCATCCCTTGCCCCAGGAAGCGAACGGCGATGATCCCGAAAAAAAGCGAAACCGGCCCCCGCACAAAGCCAAACGCCACCATGGCCGCAATCATCAGCAAACTGACTTTGAAGACGAAATTTTTAAGCGGCAGGCGGTCAACAAGCGGGCCGGCTTTCCAGAGGATCGCCGCGCATACGAGGGTGGCGAACGTATAGATCGTTCCAAATTCACCATTCGTAAGATCAAATTCCGACCGGAGCTCGCCCCCTATCACCGAAATCACATATGTCTGGCCAGGCCCTGACCAGAAAGCCAGGAGAAGGCCGAACAGCAGAAACCGCCATTCCTGACGGACAAAAGGCAAAGTACCCTGAAGACGCAACATTACGAAGACCGGCGCAAGAAAATTCAGTCGGATGACGCGGTCATTGCGTCATGTAAGCGCGGCCAAGTCAACAGAACAACGCTAACCCGCGAAGCTTTTCTCGATTCGGTCGAGGGTTTCCATGGCCGGGAGGCACTGCGCGACGGAACTGTTTGGCTCGCGTCCTTCCCTGATCGCCGAGAAAAATTCACGGTCGATCAGTTCAATTCCGTTGTTGGAAACCGCAACGCCGGAAAGATCGATCGGATTGTCATAGCCGTCTACAAGATCGTCATATCGCGCGATATAGGTTCCGTTGTCGCAGATATAACGGAAGAAGGTCCCGAGCGGCCCGTCATTATTGAACGAGAGCGAAAGCGTGCAAAGCGCACCGGAGGGCGCCCTCATGCCGATACTCATATCGAGGGCAATGCCCAGCTCCGGGTGATGCGGTCCTTCGAGACCATATACCTGGGACGCGACGGCGCCGGTCTGATACTGAAACAGATCCACCGTGTGGCAGGCATGGTGCCAGAGAAGATGATCCGTCCAGCTGCGCGGTTTGCCGAGCGCATTGGTATTGGTGCGGCGGAAAAAATAGGTCTGCACGTCAAGCTGCTGAAGCTTCAATTCACCGGCCGTGATCTTGTTGTGGATCCATTGATGGCTTGGGTTGAACCGCCGCACATGGCCGGCCATGGCGACAAGACCGGTTTCCTTCTGAACGGCGACAAGCCGCCGGGAATCCGCAAGATTATCCGCCATCGGAATTTCGACAAGAACATGCTTGCCCGCATGAAGACACTGAATCGCCTGATCGGCATGCATCTGCGTCGGTGTGGACAGGATCACGCAATCGACGTCGTCCCGCGCCAGGCTTTCCGAAAGATCAAGAGTCCAATGGCCGATCCCGCGCGCATCCGCGGCCGCCCTCGTGCTTTCGTTTTCACGGCCGACAATAGAGGTGACCTGAACACCGTCGATATTCCCAATGGCGTCGAGATGCTTCTGTCCAAAGGCCCCGGCAGCGCCGGCTACACAGACTCTCATTCTTCTAACTCCCGTTCTTCACAGATTTCATGGATCCGGGCGAGCACAGCGTCAGCCCGGCTTTGATATTTGTCCTCACCCGCCTCCAAACCGAGAACTCCTATCCGCTGCTGCCATTGCACGGTGGCCCTTGCCATGTCGCTGGGCAGGCCAAGTTCTTCTATCGTAAGTGCCACTTCCTTCATTTCCTCGGCGCGACGCTTCCCGTGTTCTGTCATCCGTTCAAAACTATATGCTGCTCGCTTCGTGAAATCGAAGCCCGGATAGGTCACATCCAGAGACGCAAGCACGTTCTCGTCCACACCGGCGACCCTTCCCGCAAGAACGCATTCCGCGAACAGCGCTTCCAGCCCCTTCATCATGATGCTTCTGATCATCTTGACGGACGACGCTCTGCCGACGTCCCCCTCCAGGACTTTCGCGTCCATCTGCAGGCAATCAAGCACCGTCATCGCCGCCGCACTGTGCGGTCCGGAAACAAGCAACGGCGTTTTATGCAGCTTCGGATATACCGGCGACATGACGGCAACATCAACATAACGTCCGCCGACGGTTTCAATGCATTGCGCCGATCGGCGCTTGGTGCCCGGAGCGCAGGAATTACAATCGAAAAACAGACAACCCGCACCGATGTGGCGCGCGGCCGCATCTGCAGAGGCAAAAGCTTGGTCCGCCGTGACCAGGGAAAAGATGACCTCCGCTCCCTCCAGGGCGTCCGCTAACGTCTCCGCGCCGATAACACCCAGCGCATCATAGTCGCCGCGCTTCGCCGCAACGACGGCCCCATCCCCGCTATCCGTCTTTATGTCATAGGCGCGGATCACCAAATTACCAATATCCCGCCACCCCTTGACGAATGCCATGGCAGCCTCGCCAAATCCGACGAAAGCGATCCGATAGGGTTCCTGCATCACTTTTGTTCGCTCCTGTACCGCGCACTTTCCCTCTACCTAGCCCCCTGCATCCACGTCTGGAAATAAAAAAAGCCCGCCACTTCATTCAATTATTGAATAGCGGAGATGCGATAGGTTTAGTTCATCACGCCGCCTGCGACGCGAAGGGCGTCAAGAAACTCCGCCTGCGCGGCCGTCGGATGCCAGTCCCGACGTGTGGTAAGTCCGATAGGACGGCGGGTGTCCCCCAGATCGAAGGGAAGCTGAACAAGTAGCCCCTGCTCCTGTTCATGGCGTGTCTGATGGGCCGACAGGATCGTAATCCGATCGCTATCCATAAGAAGGCCGCGGATGAGGATGAGCGAGCTCGCCTCGACGAGGCTTTTCGGGCGAGCATGCTGCCGTTTTGCAAAAAGTTCCTCGAACTTGGTGCGCGTCGGCGAGCCTTCCCTCGGCGTGATCCAGGGATATCCGGCAAGCTGCTCTAATGTAATCTTTTTCCGGCGCGTCAGCGGATGGTCCACCCGGACGAACAGGGCCAGTTCATCCTCGAACACTTTTTCCTCGACAACGTCATCAATAGGCGGCGGATTGCGGAGCGCCCCGATCAGGATATCGATTTCGCTGTACCGCAAACCGTGGAGCAGATCCTCATACCGACCGTCAATGACGCTGATTTCCACCCCGGGGCGCGTCTGCGTAATCCGGGTAATGGCGGTCGGCAAGATATAGGTACGCGCAAGCGGCATCGTCCCGATGACGATCCGGCCGACGTCAATACCCTTATACTCCTCGATCTCCGTATAGCCCTGCCTGAGTTCCGCGAAGGCGAGCTTGGCATACCGCGCCCAGATCTCGGCCGCTGGCGTGAGTTCGATCCCCTGACCCGATTTTCGAAACAACACCATGGCCGATAGACGTTCGAGGTCGCGGGCAGCGCGATACAGTGACGGCTGCGAAATTCCGACATGCCGGGCCGCGAGACTGAAATTGCCCGTCTTGGCAATCGCGATCAGCGCCCGAAGCTGTACCCCCGAAACAAGCTGATCGAGATTGCTAAACCCCTTGCCGCTTTTCACCTGCGCGATCCGTCGCGCTTCCTCAATACCGGTCCGGATGAATTCCTGGGCCCGCTCGGCTCTGACAAGAAACAGCTTTCCCGCGTCGGTAATAAAGACGCCATCTGTCCGCCGGGTAAATAGCTCGATATCGAACGCCTGCTCGAACTTTGCAATGGCCTGAGTGATCGCCGGTTGCGACAGGAAAACCTCTTCCGATGCGCGGCTAATGCTCTGATGCGCTGCGACAACGCAAAAGGCGCGAAGGTGCCGGAGATTTGGGGCCATGTTATTCATGAAAACACGCTCATTCCCGCGAATTGTGCTGTATTATAGGAAAAAGTTATATCACGAATGTCAATTTGAAATAGTAAATTCGAAGCCGGAGTAACATGGTACAAACGGGTAAAAAGAAAGAACACACGCGCCGTTCGCAAGCGAGGAACACAATATGTCAGACAAAAAAACTGCCCTTGTCATCAGCGCCCATGCGGCCGATTTCGTCTGGCGCTGCGCCGGAGCCATCGCGTTGCATGAAGAAAAGGGTTATGACGTTACCATCGCCTGTCTGTCCTTCGGCGAACGGGGTGAAAGCGCCAAACTCTGGAAACAGGAAGGGGGAACAACCCTCGATGCCGTGAAAAAGGCACGGCGGATTGAGGCCGAAAATGCCGCCAAGGCGCTCGACGCCCACGACATCGTGTTTTTTGATCTCGGCGATTATCCGTTGGAGGTGACGCGCGACGACAAATTCATGCTTGTGGACCTGATCCGCAAGGTACAGCCGGATTTCATGCTGAGCCATTCACAATATGATCCCTACAACACCGATCACAGCTTCGCCACGACGCTGGCAATGGAATGTCGAATGATCGCGCAGGCCTGGGGCCATAATCCGGGCGAGAAGGTCCTGGGCGCGCCGCAGCTCTATCTGTTCGAGCCACACCAGACGGAACAGATGGGGTGGAAGCCCGACGTTTTTCTCGATATCACGCCTGTGTGGGATAAGAAACGCGCCGCCATAGAATGCATGCAGGGGCAGGGGCATCTTTGGGATTATTACACTAACCTCGCTGAAAATCGCGGCAATCACTTCCGCCGGAACTCAGGCGGTCAGTCGGGCGGACGTCCCGCACGATATGCCGAAGGGTTCCAGTCGATCTATCCGCGCACAGTGGATGAACTCTGATGGGTGTCGTCGTTCAGAATATCGAACGGGCCGATCCCGCCGTCATCTCCCGTCTCGCGAAATGCGGCGTTGCCACGGTTCATGAAGCGCAGGGCCGCAAAGGACTTCTCGCCGCCTATATGCGGCCGATATATTCCGGCGCATCTATCGGCGCCTCAGCCGTCACCATTTCCGCTCCGCCCGCCGACAACTGGATGGTTCATGTCGCGATCGAACAGGTGAAAGAGGGCGATATCCTTGTCCTCGCGCCGACGTCTCCGTCAGATGCGGGATATTTCGGCGATCTTCTCGCAACATCGATGCAGGCACGCGGCGGTGTCGGCCTGATCATCGATGCCGGGGTTCGCGATGTCCGTGATCTAACGGCGATGAATTTCCCGGTCTGGTCGAAAGCAATCTGCGCAGAAGGCACCGTGAAGGAAACCCTGGGCTCGGTCAATATTCCCATTGTCTGCGCCGGCGCTCTCGTTAATCCCGGCGACGTTATGATCGCCGATGACGATGGGGTGTGTGTCGTCCGCCGGGAAGAAGCGGCCGAAATTGCAGACAAGGCAGAAGCGCGTATCGCCAATGAAGAGGAAAAACGCAAACGGCTCGCCGCCGGCGAACTCGGCGTTGATATGTACAAGATGCGCGAAAGGCTTGCGGAAAAGGGCCTGAAATATGTCTAGTGCCCCCTGCATGTGGATGCGCGGTGGAACATCCAAGGGGGGATACTTTCTGGAAAGCGATCTTCCCGCCGATATCGCCGCCCGCGACGCCTTTTTACTGGGTGTCATGGGATCACCTGATCTCCGGCAGATTGACGGTATGGGCGGCGCTGATCCCTTGACGTCCAAAGTTGCGGTTGTCCGGCCCTCGGCGCGCGAGGGCGTTGATGTCGATTATCTTTTTTTACAGGTTGTCGTCGATCAACCCATCGTCACGGACGCGCAGAATTGCGGCAATATACTTGCCGGTATCGGCCCTTTCGCTATCGAGAGAGGCCTGGTGAAGACGACAGGCGACGAGACAGATGTTGTCATTTATATGGAGAATACGGGACAGACCGCCGTCGCCCGGGTCCAGACGCCCGATGGCGCCGTCACCTATGAGGGAACGGCGACGATAGACGGTGTTCCGGGTGGCGCCGCGCCCATACCCATAACTTTTACCGAAACGGCGGGATCAACATGCGGCGCGTTGCTGCCAACCGGAAAGGCCTGCGACGTCATTGACGGGATAGAGGTCACGCTCATTGACAATGGCATGCCGTCGGTGATCATGCGCGCGGCGGATATGGGCATTACCGGCCGCGAGAGCCGGGAGGAGTTGGAGGCGAATTCTCCTCTCAAGAAGAAGTTGGAAGCCATCCGCCTGAAGGCGGGACCGATGATGGCTCTCGGCGATGTCGCCAAAAAGACCGTTCCGAAAATGTGCATGGTCAGCGCGCCCTTCGCTAGCGGCGCGATCTCCACCCGGACTTTCATTCCGCATCGGTGCCACGCATCGATCGGCGTTCTCGGGGCCGTTACGGTTGCGACGGCCGCCACCCTTGAAGGATCACCGGCGGCTGCACTTGCCGTCATTCCCGACGGGACGCGTAAGACCTTGAAGATCGAGCATCCGATCGGTGAGACGACGGTCGTGCTGGAAATGAATGATAGGGGGATGGTTGAGAGTGCGGCAATCCTGCGCACGGCTCGCAAACTTTTTGATGGCGTGGTTTTCGCAAGGTAAGGACGAAAAAATGGATCCCGATTATCTCCCTTTTCACCCCAGCCCGTCGAAACCCGCCTATCGGCCGCCGGTGGGGGCAGTCGACGCGCATTGCCATGTCTTCGGGCCTGCCGACAAATTCCCCTATGCGCCCGAACGGAAATATACGCCCTGCGACGCACCCAAGGCCAAACTGTTCGAACTTCGCGATTATCTGGGGTTCTCTCGCAACGTAATCGTTCAGGCATCCTGCCACGGCCGGAACAATGATGCGCTTATGGATGCGCTCAAATCCTCAAACGGGCTTGCGCGCGGCGTCGCGGTCGTCGGCAAGGACGTCACCGACGACACTCTTGCCGAAATGGATAAAGCAGGGGTGCGGGCAGTTCGCTTCAATTTCGTCAAGCGCCTTGTCGATGCGACACCGAAAGAGGTTTTTCTCACCATCGCTGAGCGGATCGCGGATCTAGGTTGGCATATTGTTGTCTATTTCGAAGCGCAGGATCTCGAAGACCTTATCCCCTTCCTGAAACAGCTTCCGACGATTGTGGTCGTTGATCACATGGGCCGACCGGATGTCGCAAAGGGCGTTGATCACCCTGACTTCCAGCGGTTCGTCGGCCTGCTTCGCGACCATGAAAATTTCTGGACGAAGGTGAGCTGCCCTGAACGTCTGACGATCGCCGGACCGCCCTATGACGACGTCATTCCGTTTGGCCGACATCTGGTCGACGCTTTTCCGGACCGCGTGCTCTGGGGCACGGATTGGCCGCACCCCAATATGAAATCCCATGTGCCGGATGAGGGCGTACTGGTCGATGTCATTCCGCGAATTGCGGTCACGGCCGAGGCGAGAGAGAAACTTTTGGTCGACAATCCCATGCGCCTGTATTGGCCGGACGAGACGCGAGAGAGATGAAGGAAGGAAGACCTACAATGACCATGCGCAGCCTGAAGGGTAAAAGGCCCATTCCGGGAACCATAATTTTCGATGGCAGCCAGGCGATCAGGGGCTATCAGCTCAACAAGATGTGCTATTCCTTTAACAAGGCGGAGAACCGCGACGCATTCTTGAAAGATGAAGACGGATATTGCGATAAGTACGGCCTCAATGACGATCAGCGGGCGGCCGTCAAGGAACGCGATGTCCTGAAGCTTCTGGGGTTGGGTGGCAACATCTATTACCTCGCCAAGCTTACGGGAATTTTTGGCCTCAATATGCAGGATATCGGCGCACAGCAGGCGGGCGTCAGCCTGGAAGAATTCAAGGCGAAACTGCTTGCTGCAGGGGAGACATAAAATGGCCAGACTAATCGGCGGCGTGGGAAGCTCCCATGTTCCGGCAATTGGCAATGCGATCGAACGCAATTTGCAATCGGATCCCTACTGGCAACCCTTTTTCAAGGGCTACGAGCCTGTTTGGAATTGGATGGAGGAGAAAAAACCCGACGTCGCCATCCTTGTTTATAACGATCATGGCCTGAATTTCTTCCTTGATGCCATGCCAACTTTCGCCATTGGCGCCGCCGCGGAATACCAGAATGCGGATGAAGGCTGGGGCCTCAAACCGCTCGACCCGTTTCAGGGCGACCCGGAATTCTCCTGGCACCTGATCGACAGTCTGGTCCATGATGAATTCGATATCACCATGTGTCAGGAAATGAAGGTTGATCACGGGTTCACCGTTCCCATGTCGCTGATGTGGCCAAGGCAGCAGGGGCGAGACCGGGTCAAGGTTATTCCTCTTTGCGTAAATGTCGTCCAGTACCCCTTCCCGACGGCCCGCCGCTGCCTGAAACTCGGTGAGGCGGTTGGTCGCGCCGTTGCCTCCTACGAAGCGGATCTGGATGTCGTTATCCTCGGCACCGGCGGCCTCTCTCACCAGCTTGACGGGCAACGTGCCGGCCATACGAACCGTGAGTTTGATACTGAATTCCTCGACCGGCTCAAGGACGATCCGGAATGGCTGCTAAAATATTCCAACTATGAACTTGCGGAAAAGGTCGGCCCCCAGGGCGTGGAGATGATCATGTGGCTGATCATGCGAGGTGCCCTCGGGAATGATATCAGGGAACTTTCCCGCAACTATCATATCCCGATTTCCAATACGGCGGCGGGCGTCATTCTGTTCGAGAACGAAGCCGTGTGACGCGGGCGAACAAATCGGGCTGGCATATCGCTTTCGCACATGTCAAAATCCCGCGACAGGGAATATAAAACAACGTGACGAGCAGAATTACGAATGACCAGATATATCCTCGCCATCGATCAGGGCACGACCTCGAGCCGCGCCATTCTTTTTGATCAGAATTATACGCCCGTGGCTGTCGGACAGCAGGAGTTCCGGCAGCATTTTCCGGCGTCCGGCTGGGTAGAACATAATCCGGAAGAAATCTGGGAGACAACCGTCGCCACGGCGAAGGAAGCGCTTAAAAAAGCGGGAGCGACAATCAACTATATCGCCGGGATCGGCATTACCAATCAGCGTGAAACGACCGTGATCTGGGACCGCGAAACCGGCAAGCCCATTCACAATGCAATCGTCTGGCAGGATCGTCGGACGGCGGATTTCTGCCAAAAGCTGAAGGAAGACGGGCTGGAATCCCAGTTCGCGAAAAGAACCGGACTGCTGCTTGATCCTTATTTCTCGGGAACGAAAATCGCCTGGCTTCTCAAGTATGTTGAGGGCGCACGCGAGGCGGCGGAGGCCGGAAAGCTTGCCTTCGGAACGATCGACAGTTTCCTACTCTGGCGCCTTACCGGCGGCAAGGTGCATGCGACGGATGCAACAAATGCGAGCCGGACACTGCTTTATGACATTCACCGCAATGAATGGTCGGACGAGCTTCTGGACATCCTTGATATCCCGAAATCCCTCCTGCCCGAAGTCAAGGACTGCGCCGCGGATTACGGAATGCTGGATCCGGCTATTCTCGGGGGCTCGACAAAAATCGCCGCCATTGCGGGCGACCAGCAGGCCGCAACCGTGGGTCAGGCCTGTTTCCAACCCGGCATGATGAAATCGACTTACGGTACCGGCTGCTTCGCGCTTTTGAATACGGGGGCGGTGCCCGTCACCTCCAACAACAAACTGCTCACGACAATCGCCTATCAGCTCGACGGTAAGCCGACCTACGCGCTCGAAGGTTCGATTTTCGTTGCCGGCGCCGCCGTTCAATGGCTTCGCGACGGGCTTGGTATCATAGAGCACGCCGCCCAGTCGGGTGAATTCGCGAAGATGGCCGATCCCGGCCAGCGCGTTATTATGGTGCCGGCCTTCGTCGGGATTGGCGCCCCCTATTGGGATGCGAATTGCCGCGGCGCGATTTATGGCCTCACCCGCGCCGCTGGCCCCAAAGAGTTCGCCCGTGCGGCGCTCGACAGCGTCTGTTTTCAAACCCGCGATCTGCTGACCGCCATGCGGGGGGACTTTACGGAGAGCTATGAGACGGTCTTGCGCGTCGATGGCGGAATGTCCGCGTCAGAATGGACCATGCAGCGTCTTGCCGACATTCTTGGCGCGCCTGTTGATCGTCCGGTCTCCGCGGAAACGACCGCACTCGGCGCCGCCTATCTCGCGGGATTGCAAACGGGATTTTATCCTTCGGTCGACGAGTTTTCCAAGAGTTGGCGACGGGACAGGAGATTCTCCCCCTCCCTGTCCGCGCAGGACCGGGATGCCGCCTATGCGGAATGGCAGGACGCCGTGCGCCGCACACTCACGAACTACAGATCGGATTAGAACATTGTCGTCAATTGAGTATTTTTACGCGGGATATTCCGCTTTCGCCTATCTTGGACATGAAGAATTACTGCGGATAGCACGCGCTTCAGGCCGGAAAATTGACCATAAACCGTTTGACCTGAGGAAATTATTGACGACGACCGGCGCCCAGCCATTCGCCGCCCGGTCCAACGCCCATAAGGACTATTTCTTCGGCCGGGAGATCGAGCGCTGGGCGGCTTATCGTGGCATTCCGGTCATGACGGGAACACCCAGGTACCATGCGCATGACATTACCTTGTCAAACTGCATGCTGATTGCCGGTTTAGTGCAAGTTGTCGATATCGACAAACTCGCCCATGAAATGCTGCGGGCCCATTGGGTCGACGACTTCGATCTTGATAACCCCGATGACCTAAGACGGATCGGTCACCGGGCCGGCGTTGATCCGGCCCCCCTGCTTGGTGCGGCCGGATCCGAGGAGGTACAAAGGATTTACCGGCAAAATACTGAGGAGGCCATTGATCGGTCGATCTTCGGCTCCCCCACATATTTTGTTGATGGCGACATGTTTTATGGGCAGGACCGCCTTGAACTGATTGCGCATACCCTGAAAATCTAGCTGTCGCTGTCGAGCGTTCCGGCATTCGGTGTGAAAAGTTGCTGACCGGCAATCTCATAGTCGCCAATCATCCTTTGCGCTTTTGCGCTGACAAGCCAGGTTTCGAGCTTGGCCGCGAGTTCCTTTGTCACATGTGGATGTTTCTCCGGATTGATCGGAATATAGGCATATTGGTTAAAGAGCACGGGATCGCCGGAGAAGAGCAACGCCAGCTCTCCCTTATTCCCGAAATTGAGCCAGCTTGCACGGTCGGCGAAGACATAAGCATTCATGGCACTTGCCGTGTTCAACGTTGCGCCCATGCCTGACCCTGTCGCACGGTACCAGTTGCCGGTAAAGCTTGCGGGATCAAGTCCGGCCGATTTCCAGAGCGCAAGCTCCTTGCGATGAGTGCCGCTGTCATCGCCGCGGCTCACAAAAATCGCCTCTTTTCCGGCAATCAACGTCATTGCATCTGCGGCAGTTTTGACCGTTAAAATGCCCGCGTGATCGTCTTTCGGGCCCACAAGAATGAAATCATTATACATGATCTCGCGCCGATGGGAGCCAAACCCTTTGGCGACAAAGGCTTCTTCCGCGGCGCGCGAATGAACCAGTATTGCGTCGACGTCGCCCGCCTGACCAAGTTTTAGCGCTTGACCCGTCCCAACCACAAGAAGATGGACATCAAGCCCGAGATCTTTCTTGATTTCAGGAAGCAGAATTTCAGCAAGGCCGGAATTATGAAATGACGTCGTCACGGCCATTTTCATTTCATCGGCGGACGCAGCAATTGTCGTCATGGTCAGCATAACGAACGCTGTAATCAGGGTTCGAAACTTCATATCAGCAAATCTCCTTTCATGAATTTCGCGGCTTCGTCCGTGGCCGGACCGCCGAAGAAAATATCGGCAGCCGCATGTTCGTGAATGCGGCCACGATACATAAACAGTATGTCTGTGGCGAGTCGGCGGGCCTGACCGAAATCGTGGGTTGCCATCACAATGCGGGTGCCCGACTGGACGGCGGAAGCGATCAGCCGCTCGATTTCCTGGGTTGACGCACCATCAAGATTGGCTGTCGGCTCATCAAGGAACAAGACGTCAGGCTTGGTAATCAGCGCCCGCGCCATCGCCAGTTTCTGTTTCTCGCCGCCCGAAAGAACATGGGCATCGTTATGCGCAACTTCTGCAAGCCCGATATCCTCTATCCATTTCGCTGCTTCGGCGCGCGCCTTCTCGCGCTGCACGCCCCGCACGAAAAGCGGATAGGCAATATTCTCAAGACAGGAACGGCGCAGAACGACAGGTGCCTGGAAAACGAAGGATTGTCGTGCGTAGACCGTGTCTTTCCGGGCCGACCAAGTCACCCGGCCTTCACTTGCCCTCTCCAGCCCATGCATCAGCCGGAGTAAGGTTGTTTTGCCGGCGCCATTCGGCCCGACGAGAATACTGCATCCACCTTCCCTCCCAAATGTAAGATTGAGCGGGCCGACGATCTGCCGTCCTTCTTTCCGGACGATTGCCTGATCAAGAACGACGGGAAGGATTGAATCTACCATGTTCCCTCCCGCTCTGTTCGCGACAGGATATGGATCGCCAGATTGATCAGGATCGCCATGGCTATCAGAACAATTCCGAGCCCAAGCGCCAGCGGGAAATTACCCTTGCCGACTTCCAGTGCAATGGCCGTCGTCAGTACGCGGGTCAGATGATCGATGTTGCCGCCAACGATCATGATCGCGCCTATCTCGCCGATCGCCCGCCCAAAACCCGTCAGCGTAGCCGTTAGCAGGCTGCGCCGACCATCCCAAAGAAGCGTCCGCATACGCTGCCATTTGGAGGTTCTGATGGAAATAAGAAGATCATGATAAAGATACCAGAGATCACGCATCGACTGATGAGAGAGGGACGCGATTATCGGCGTGACAATGATTATTTGTGCAATGATCATCGCTGTCGGCGTGAACAAGAGATTGAAAACGCCGAATGGGCCTGAGCGGGAGAGCAGGATATAGACGACAAGGCCAACGACGACGGGTGGCAACCCCATCAACGCGTTAAGCAATGCAATCGCCAATCGGCGATAGCGAAAGCGCGTTACGGCAAGCCATGCACCGAACGGAAGCCCGACAAGCGAAGCGATAAACACGGCCGTCACTGTCACCTGCAACGACCGCAGGGAGATTTCGACAAGATCACGGTCAAGATGGATGATCAGATCAATCGCGGCCATTAATCCTGCGAGCAGATCATTCATCGCGAACGTGGGGCGCCAATATTGAATTACCTATATGCCACATGCCCTTCCCTGATCCCGCCGCAAGTTTTTGAAGTTCTAATCCAAGATTTTCCCAATGACCATAACCATCCGACAAATTTGCGAAACTTGTTTTTCCATGAACGACTTTCTTTTCAATTTTTTTCGTATTGATTCCACAATGTCAGTATACTCGGCGCAAAACGGGAGAATTGTAAATGCATCTGACGGCCCGGCAGGCTGAGATTGTTGAATTGGCCAAGGCCCGCGGACGGGTTCAGGTTGACGAGTTGGCGACTCATTTCGACATCACGCCGCAGACGATCCGTATGGACCTCAACATTCTTTGCGCCAATCGGGTCCTTGTGCGGTTTCATGGCGGGGCCCTGTTCCCCGAAGCGAATGAGAATGTCGAATATGAAGCGAGACGCCAGATCGCCGCTGCGGAGAAAGCGGCAATCGGTCAGGAGACCGCCAGGATCATTCCCGATAACGCCTCCCTGTTTATCAATATCGGCACGACGACCGAAGCCGTCGGACATAGCCTCGTCAACCATAAGGGATTGATGGTGGTGACGAATAATATCAACGTTGCCAATAATTTGCGCCTCTATCCCTCTTTCGAAGTGGCAATCGCCGGCGGTGTCGTCCGTCATTCCGACGGCGGAATCGTAGGGGAAGCGGCAATCGATTTCTTCAATCAGTTTCGCGTCGACTATGCCGTTATCGGGGTCTCCGCTATTGATCCGGATGGCTTTCTTCTAGATTTCGATTTCCGCGAAGTGAAAGTCGCGCAGACCATAATCGCCAATGCGCGCCATGTCATTCTTGTCGCCGATTCAACAAAATTTGCCCGCCGCGCCCCGGTCAAGATCGCCAGGCTGACTGACGTCGATACCTTCGTAACAGACAGGATTACCGAACCATCCATTCGCGAGATATGCGCCGAAGGAGATGTTCGCGTTATCGAAGTTGCGCTGTGAGCCTACGGTGAGGAAATTCGGCTCTTCAGGATATTTTCGTTTTATTTTCTTTTTATTTTCATTTATAGAATAGTTGTTTTCGTTATTACCAACGTATTTTTTTCGCATTCCAGGAAAGCTGAGAATTGTGACCCCGGATTTCGATCTGTTCATCATTGGCGGCGGCATTAACGGTTGCGGCATTGCCCGTGACGCGGCTGGCCGTGGATACTCGGTCGCCCTGTGCGAGATGAACGATCTGGCTAGCGGAACGTCCTCGGGCTCGACCAAGCTAATCCACGGCGGCCTTAGATATCTGGAGCATTATGAATTCCGCCTTGTTCAGAAAGCGCTCTCTGAACGGGAAGTATTGTGGGCCAATGCGCCCCATATCATCTGGCCACTTCGCTTCGTGCTTCCGCACCATAAGGGGCTGCGTCCGGCGTGGCTGCTGAGACTGGGCCTTTTTCTTTATGATCATATCGGCGGACGCAAGGTACTGCCGTCGACCAAAACGCTGAATCTTCAGGACTCCCTCCCCGGGGTTCCGCTGAAGGACGAGTTTACGAAGGGATTCGAATATTCGGATTGCTGGGTGAACGACTCTCGTCTCGTCGTTCTCAATGCGATGGATGCCGCAGAGCGGGGGGCGGTCATTGAAACACGGACAAAATGCGCCGCGCTTGAGCAGAAAGACGGCCTTTGGCATGTGACGCTCGAGAATGTCCTGAGTGGCGAGAAAGCCGTCCGAACGGCGCGCATGATAGTGAATGCTGCCGGCCCATGGGTCGACAAAGTGATTGATATCGCGTCCCATACAGCATCGACGCATAACGTTCGTCTGGTCCAGGGCAGCCATATTATTGTTCCGAAAATCTATGATCATGACAGATGCTATATTTTCCAGAATGCCGACGACCGGATCATTTTCGCCATTCCCTATGAACAGGACTACACGCTGATCGGGACAACGGACGAGGATTATGACGGGGACCCGGAGAACGTAGCGATAACCGGCGAGGAAATAACCTATCTCTGCATGGCGGCCAGTGAGTATTTTAAAAATCCTGTCGATGTGTCCGATGTAGTTTGGAGCTATTCCGCCGTTCGCCCCTTATTCGACGACGGTGCCAGCAAAGCGCAGGAAGCAACCCGTGACTATGTATTGCGCTGGCAATCCGAAGAAACGGGCCCGCCCCTTCTGAATATATTTGGTGGTAAGATTACCACATACCGCCGACTTGCCGAGGCTGCGCTTGAAAAAGTCGAAGAAAAGCTTGGCCGAAAAAATGCGCCCTGGACCATAAAGGCGCCGCTGCCGGGCGGCAATTTCCCGATTGAGGGATTCGCGGATCTCCTGAACAAGGTGCGCGAAAAATACCCCTTTCTCGACAGCCGGCAATCCATGCGCTTGACAAAAGCCTATGGCACCCGCCTCTTCGATTTGCTGGGCGAAGCGTCCCGCAAGGACGACCTCGGCAAGGAATTCGGTAACGGCCTGACGGAGGCTGAGGTTCGCTATCTTATGATGTATGAATGGGCGCAAACGGCCGAAGACATAGTTTGGCGGCGAACCAAGCTCGGAATTGGCCTTACCGAACAGCAGATTGCCGAATTGCAGGCATGGATGAGGGAAGAGAACACGCGGCTCAATCAGACCGCGTCAGCTTAACTCCCAAAAGAACGATTACGGCGCCAAAAATCTGTACCGGCGTAATCACCTCATCCAGCAGAATAACGGAGCTTAATATGGCGACCACCGGAATGCAAAAACTGTAAACCATCCCCTTTGTCACCCCGATGCGTGCAATTCCGGCGCAGTACCAGACAAAGGCAAGGGCAGCACCGAAAATGGTTGTCGATGCCCAGCCCATCCATCCCAGAACGGGAATGCTCCCCCAGTCCTGGGCCACGAGACCGAAATAGCCCACGATAATAAGGATTATGGAGCCAAACAGCATCGCCCAGGCAGTTACCAGAAGGGGGCCGCGTTTTGCGACAAGGGGCCCCGAAACAAATGTATAAACGGCCCACATGAATGAGGCGCCAATGATCAGCAAATCGCCAAGAAACGTTCCGGCACCAAGGGTAATTTCTGTGAGACTATTATTAATCACCACCACGACACCGAGAAAGGCGAGCAAAATGCCGAGCCACGCCTTGACGCCGGGCCGGTTGCCGGTCGCTGCGGAAATAAGGGCGCCAAAGATGGGCGATGTCGTTATCAATACCGATGCCTTGGAGGCCGAGGTCAGGCTCAGGCCATAGGCCCATCCCCCCTGAAACATGGTGACACTTAGAAGGCCTATGATCACGAGCATTCCGGCTTCCTGCCTCGTGATCGCAATGGGGGCCCGCCGGAACCAGAGAAGAACAAACAGCAAAAAAGGCGCGACGACATAGCGCGTTGCCGAAAATACAAACGGATCCATATACTCCAGAACGTATTTCGCAAAAGGAAAATTGATCCCCCAGGCAAAAACCGCGCCGATAAGATACAAATCGCCGCTTCCAATCTTTCCGTTTTTCGTCTGCGCAGAATTATTTTGCATGCGGGCTTCTTTGTCCTGTTGGTTTCGCGCGATTTCTATATTGACGGTCTCTGCAAGCTATGAATAGGGTAAACATCTGAAGTGGCGACAGTAAATTTTGCATTTGAGCCTATATTGCAAACACGATTGCCTGCCATACGTGTATTGTTTGTAATTTAATTCTGGGACGCCGCTGTTAAGCTTCCTATACTGAAAAATCAAATTTGGTTGCTAATCAAATTTTCAGAATTTTCTCTTATATTTTGATTTATGCGTATTTGATGCTTTTTCGCATGTCGGACAACGAAATTTAAACCAAGGTGGCAACGATCGTGAAACTGTCAAACTCTAAGACAAAGATGCCGTTCGTCGAGAGCAAACGGCCGGACATGGATTACATTGCGAAGCTTCTTGAGCTTTGCATTGAAACCAATTTATGGGCGAACCGTGGTCCGCTATACCATATGCTTGCGGAAAAGTATGAAGCGCATATGAATGTTCCGGCAGAGCAGGCCATCACGCCCTGCGCAAATGGCGGAATTGGTCTGGAAGCGATCGCCAGATTCCTTGAAATTAAATTCGGCAGACCCATCCGCTGGGTCGCGAGTTCGTTCAGCTTCAGCAATCTTGGACGGGGCTATTTCTGTGACATGCAATTCATCGATTGCACCAAGCAGGGAATATTGAGCCTGGAAGCCTTGGGTGAGCTCCCTTCGGACAGTTTTGACGGATTCGTTGTCACCAACCCATTTGGGGCCTGGTCCGATTTCGGCCCCTTCATCGAATATGCGAAAAAGTCCGGTAAATTCATGCTCATCGATAATGCTGCCGGCCTTAACGAACATCTGCCGGATTGGCCGTACCAGAGCTTCAGCCTGCATCATACGAAGCCCTATGGCGCCGGAGAGGGCGGTCTTATTCTGTCGCCAAAAGATGAAGCGGAACCGATTTACAATCTCCTGAACTACGTTCCCCTGACCGATGTCGAAAAGCGCCATTGGATCAACAACGGAAAGGTTTCGGATATTGCCTGCGCGTTTCAGATTGACCGCCTTGACCACAGCCATATCTGGAAACCCTTGTATCTTGAGCAAACGGCGAGGGTGGTCGATATTGCCGCCAAAGTCGGATTGACTCCGCTTTATCCACTTGATGATAACATCCCGGCGACGAGCCTCCCCTTTTGTGGATCGGACAAGGTTCTGGAAGAGAATATCGACGCAGCTCAACATTTGATGCTGTCGAAATATTATCAGCCACTTGCACAAACTCCGAATTGCCTGGAGATCTTCGATCGACTGGTCAATATCCCCTGCCATCCGGACGTCGCGTTGGTGAATGACGAAAAGCTGCTGGAGGATTTATCGCGGCTTACGGCGAAAACGGCCGTCAGGACCGGGACATAAAGAAGACAGGTCACTTTGCGCCCTGGGCGTAAGATGGCTTCTGCCGAGATACATTTGCGCCGCCAATGCCGATGGCGGCGCGTTTGCTCTTGTTTTCCCGCCGCCTCCGAATAGTCAAAATTTCAAAAAGAAACGCGCATAACCCGCGCCCTGTGATTGGCCTGACGGCGGTCCTTTTCTCTAATAATTCGAGAATCATCCCGATATAAAATTGTTGCAGTTGCCCCTCCCGCAACCTATCCTTTCGGAAAATCACTTCCCAAAAAAGGAAGAATAAAAAAGGGAGAAATCAGCATGTATCCAGGGAAATTTGCGCAGGAAAATCCCGACCGGCCAGCCTTTATCATGGCCTTCACCGGCGAGACAGTTACCTACGCGGAATACGAGGCAAGAACGAATAAACTCGCTCATTGGCTCCACCGAAAGGGACTGAAACATCGGGATCACTACGCGATTTTTATGGAAAATAATGCCTGGTATTTCGAATGCTGCGGCTCTGGAGAAAGATCCGGTCTGTATTATACCTGCATCAATTCCTACCTGACGGCAGAAGAACTTGCCTTTATCGTCAATAACAGCGAATCAAGAATTCTCATTACGTCGCAGGCAAAACGTGACGTTGCCCGTGAGGCCCTGAAAACTTGCCCCAATGTCATTACGGGAATTGTTGTCGATGGGCCAACAGACGATCAATTCATAAACCTGCAGGAAGCGACCGCGGATTGCCCCGCAACGCCACTTGACCATGAACGGCTGGGCCTTTCGATGCTTTATTCCTCCGGTACGACGGGCCAGCCGAAAGGCATCCTGCGGCCGATGCCGGATAATCATCCCCTTGAACAGATACCGCTTTATACCTTCCTGCAAAAGCTTTGGCACTACCGCGAAAATATGGTGTATCTCTCACCCGCACCGCTTTATCATTCCGCGCCGCAGGCGGCCGTCAACTTCGCGATCCGGTTCGGCGGCACTGTCATTATAATGGAACGCTTCGATCCCGAGCGATATCTGGAATTGATCGGTAAGTACAAGGTAACGCACAGCCAGCTTGTCCCGACAATGTTCTCGCGAATGCTGAAGCTGCCCGAAGCGGTGCGCAACAAAGCCGATCTTTCTTCCCTGGAAATCGCCATCCATGCCGCGGCCCCCTGCCCGGTCCAGGTCAAGCAGGACATGATCAAATGGTGGGGTCCGATTATCCACGAATATTACGGCGCAACCGAAGGCCTTGGCTTTACCGCCTGCAACAGTGAAGAATGGCTCGCCCATCCCGGCTCCGTCGGAAAGGTCCTTCTCGGCGATCTTCATATTCTGGATGAAGAGATGAACCCCTGCCCGACCGGCACCCCGGGCACGGTCTGGTTCAAAACCGCCACTGAATTTGAATATTTCAACGATCCGGAGAGAACAAAGGAAGCTCTCTCCCCCGATGGCACCATGAGCACGGTCGGCGATATGGGCTATATCGACGAGGACGGTTTTCTATACCTGACCGACCGGGCCACCTTCATGATCGTGTCCGGCGGGGTCAATATCTATCCGCAGGAATGTGAAAATCTGCTCATCACCCATCCGAAAGTTGCCGATGCCGCTGTATTCGGCGTCCCGAATGAAGATTTCGGCGAGGAAGTAAAGGCCGTCATTCAGCCAATGCCCGGTATCGCCCCGGGAGAAGAACTTGCGTCCGAGCTCGATCAATTCTGCCATGAGCATCTCTCCCCGCAAAAATGCCCCCGCTCCTTTGATTTTGAGGAACAGCTGCCACGCCTGCCGACAGGCAAGCTTTACAAGCGGCTGTTGCGAGATCGATATTGGGGAGACAAGAAAAGCAAGATTGTCTGAACGAACCGGTCTTATATATTTCGCGATAAAGGGGATTTCGTCCTTTCAGAGCTTGCCCGTCGATCAATCTGCATTATTATTACAGTCCATGACCAAGGATTCACAAGTCAGGGCGGCCAAGTTTGCGATCGGACAAATCGTCAAGCATAGGATTTATCCCTTTCGCGGCGTAATTTACGACGTCGATCCCACATTCAACAACAGCGAGGAATGGTGGCAATCGATCCCGGAAGAAGTCCGCCCGAAGAAGGATCAGCCCTTTTACCATCTGTTTGCGGAGAATGCGCAAACGACCTATGAAGCCTATGTGTCGGAGCAAAATCTGCTAATTGACGATAGTGGCAAGCCGATATCCCATCCGGCAGTCAAGGACTACTTCTCGGAACTCCGGGATGGGCGCTATCTGTTCAGCAACCGTCTGCAATCGTGAAATCAGAATAAGCAGCCATCTCATTTTATCGTAGACGAAACATCCCCATCAAAACCTCGTAGAGACTGCTATTTCCAGTTAAGAGCGCCCGCGCATGGGCCATCCGACATCAATTTCACTCTCACGAGCCGTGGTCTTACGACTCCCGAATATGTCATAGTATGAAATTTATATTGATTCATATGAAATTTAATATAACCTGATATTAGGAGAAAAATATGGACCAGGTAGCAACCAAAACCGCTGAAATCGGCAAGCGGCTTCGCGCGGCGCGCGTCACGACGGGAAAAACACTCGCCGATATTGCCAAGCGATCGGACCTTTCTGAAAGCTTTCTTTCAAAACTGGAAAGAGGGCTGTCATCGGCATCGATTGCCAATCTTATCCAACTGACCGATATTTTGGGGTTAAGCCTTCATGACTTATTCGATGGAGACGCGGGGGCGCAAAAAACAAAGGTGTCGGTACATCGCGCCAAAGAGAGTTTACCGCAAGAAATAGATACAAGCGGATATCGATGGCATCACCTGGGTGGCGGCAAACCGCAAGATCAAATGGAAGTATTTTACCTTATTTTCCCGATGCAAAACAAAATGGAGGCTTTCGTATCTCATGCGGGCCAGGAATGTTGTTATGTGCTGTCTGGAGAAATCCAGTTCATTGTTGGAGAGGAGCAGCATCATCTGTCCTCTGGCGACGCAATCTTCATAGACTCAGAGCAGCCGCATCGCGCCGAAAACGCCGGCAATAAGGAAGCACATGTCCTGATGACGGTTACGAAATCCTCCGAGGTGCAGAAATCACCGGATTGGTGGCAGTTAATGGCGTCCAAAAGTCCCAGATCAAAAAATTCCACTTGATAACAAAGAGAGGTAATCGATGAGCAAGGAAGTCTCGGATACGGCTGAACAGAATGCTTTACTGAAAACAACGCGCGACGCATCACGCAAAGACCATCTACCTTATATCGTCCGCCATCTTGATGATCTGAATTGGGAGACTATTCGCTGGCCGGGAGAAACCGGAAAAATGGTTTTTCATCCGAACCCCGACCGGCCAACCGAGCCCAATGCCGGCATCCTTCGTTTGGAACCCGGCGCGTACCATCCCGAGCATTATCATGGTTTTGCGCAAGTCTGGTATATCATGGAGGGTGAATTCTTAATCGATGGCGAGAAATGTACGCCCGGATCCATGCTGTTTCACCCCGACCCGCATTTTGAGGGCGAATTAAAAACCGAGACAGGTGGGGATATTTTCATCGTGCAGTATCCCGGCCCAACGACCGGAGAACGACCGATCTATGCCGGGCGCTTTAATATGGAAAAACGCAAAACCGTCAGCGAAGAACGTGTCGACCTCTGAGCTGTTCGGTTCATATATCTTTATCTGCCATAGCATAAGGATATGACAGGTTTCGAAACTTCGTTCCTGACGAAGTTTGGTCGGAAATTCCGCTTACTTTCTGCAAGGGGTTAAGTATGTAGCATCTAGCTCAAACGCTGAATAACCGCTACCATCTGCAAAGAAGAAACCAATAAGAACAACAGGGAGAGTAGAAAATGCACTGCCAGCAAATCATCCAGTTTGGCGAGCCGTTACAGGCACGCGATTATCCGACACCGGAACCAACGGGCACGCAGGTGCTACTAAAAGTCTCGGCTTGCGGCGTATGCCATAGCGATCTGCATATCTGGGAGGGGTTCTTTGATCTTGGAAACGGTCAGAAAATGGACCTGCTTCAGCGCATGTCACTTCCCTTCACGCTTGGACATGAAGTTGTCGGTGAGGTGGCCGCGCTCGGCCCCGACGCGGAAGGCGTCGAGATTGGTGATAAACGCATCGTTTTTCCCTGGATCGGTTGCGGAAAATGCAATGTCTGCAAGGCGGGCGACGAACTACTTTGCATGTCGCCCCTGACAGTGGGAACGCGGTATAACGGCGGATATGCCGACGAAGTTATTGCGCCGCATCCGAAGTATCTGATCCCTTATGACGGCGTCCCGACAGAACTGGCCTGCACCTATGCCTGTTCCGGCCTGACCGCCTATAGCGCGCTTAAGAAGCTCTCCCACCTGAAGGAGGATGACCATCTCGTGATTATCGGCGCGGGTGGGGTCGGCCTATCTGCCGTGCATTTCGCATCCAGCGTCGTAAAGGCGAAAATTATTGTCGCCGACATAGACGATACCAAACGCGCCATCGCCCGCCAGTCCGGCGCCCATGCAACCATCGATAACAGTGATCCCGATGCAGCGCTCAAACAGCTACAGGAAATGACAGGGGGCGGTGCTGCCGGTGCCATTGATTTCGTCGGCGCCCCGGCGACTGCTTCATTCGGGTTTAGCGGCTTACGAAAAGGCGGTCATATGGTTACCGTCGGCCTGTTCGGCGACTCCATGCCGCTGTCGATCGCTATGCTTCCCTTAATGATGCGAACGATACAGGGATCCTATGTTGGCACTCTTGAGGAGATGCATGAACTGATGGAGCTGGTTCGGGGTGGGAAGGTCGCACCTATCCCCTATGAAGTCCGGCCGCTCGACGAAGCCAATAGCGCCCTTACCGATCTTCAGGCGGGCAAAATCAAGGGACGTGTCGTCTTGAGCCCCACCGCCTGAAGCCAACAGGCCTTCAGACAAAGTAAAAGGCAGAGGATGTTTCCACCCTCTGCCCTTTTTGTATCATTAATCCGATACTGATTAGTTCACGGAAACGACCTTGCCGATAGGAACGAATTTTTCGCCGTCAAATTCAATCGGCATCATCGCTTCAATCGGGAAGAAATCCGTCGGGCTCGTTTGAATTTTAACGCCTGGCAGCATCATATCCAGTTCCAAATCCAGATTGGCAGCTTCCTTCATAACGTTTTCACGTGTCAGGTTGTCACCAGCCTGCTTCAGCACCTGCTCCAAGGTCTGAGCAACCAGATAGCCATAAACAGTGAAGGAGCTGCTGAGATCGCCATCCGGATAATATTCGGTCATGAACGCCTTCCACTTCTTGTAAGGCTCTGTATCGAAGATGCTCGGATCGGTGTTATCCTGAAAATACTGTAAAGAGATAATCCCTTTGGAGTTATCAAGACCGGCCGGCTTGTAAACCGCGCCAACCGAGTTGGAAACCGAGTTGTTCAGGAATACCGCATCCCAGTTCAGCTCACGGAACTTCTTGATGGCCTGCGCCGCAAATTTCGGCGTCGATACATTGTAGAAGACATTAGCGCCGCTGTCTTTCAGTTTGATCATCTGGGAGTTAATCGTCGGATCGGTAACTTCGTAGCTTTCTTCCGCGACGATGATGGAGTCCGCCTTATCGCCGAGATAGTCTCTCAGACCGGTCACATAGTCCTTACCATAGTCGTCATTCTGATAAAGGATTGCAACTTTCGGATCCTTCACATTTTCCATGATATAGGCACCGAACAGCTTGCCTTCGGTCTGATAGCTTGGCTGCCAGCCCATCGTCCAAGGGTAGTTTTCCGGATCACCCCATTTCGTCGCGCCCGTGGCGACAAACAGCTGGGGAACCTTTTTCTGGTTCATATAGTTATGAACGGCGGAATTCGTCGGCGTTCCCAGTCCCTGGAAGACAAGAAGCACATTGTCCTGTTCCACCAGCTTACGAGTCTGTTCTTTCGTTTTCGGCGGGCTATAGCCATCGTCCAATGAAATAAACTCAATCATACGACCGTTGACGCCGCCATTTTCCTTGTTGATCTTGTCAAAATAAGCAGCAATCGATTTACCAATCGCACTATATGCGGCGGCTGGACCGCTGTAAGGATTGGTATTGCCGATTTTAATGGATGTGTCGGTAACACCCGGCCCATACATCTTGTCGGCAAGGGCGGATGTGGCCACCATTCCCAGCGCGGCAACGGCCGCAATCGTTAGTGATAATTTTCTCCCGGTATTCATAAAGGTACCTCCTGTTATTTAATTTCCGTATCGTTGATACGATTCTTCTTCACGCACACAACTGAAAGGTCAAAGTAATTTCCTAATTCGAACCCTCAGTAGATTCACCAAACCCGCTACGCCAGAGGGCAAGACATAGATGACAAGTATAAGAATAACGCCGAAAATGGCATAAGAAAGACCTGTCGAAATTTCTTCGGCGAAATTGGGGACAGTAAGGATGAAAAAGCCGCCGAAAATTGCGCCCCAGATGGAATTTGTCCCGCCAACGACCATGCCGATGAACAGCAGGATTGAAAGCTGGAAGGTAAAACTATCCGGCGCGACAAACTCGATGACAATCGCCGCCATGGCCCCGGCAATTCCTGTATAAAAGGCGCTGACACCGAAAGTAAGCGATTTGTACAGGGACGCATTTACGCCCATCGATTTGGCCGCGATGGGATTGTCGCGAATTGCCATCATGGCGCGGCCTGTCCTGCTGTTTATCAGGTTCCAGGCGATCCAGAACATGATCAACATGACGCCGAACGCGATGTAATACCACAATTGGTCCATCGTCAACGGCAGGAATTCCGGAACCGGCGGACGGAATACGTCAAGCCCCTGAACGCCGCCGGTCAGGCCTTCCAGATGCGACGATTTCAGGATTTGCGGCACCGCGACACCCAACGCGAAGGTTGCAAGGGCCAAGTAAAGTCCTTCTAGACGCAGCGCCGGCAAGCCGAAGAGAAATCCGGCGATGAAACAGACAACTCCGCCAACCGGAATGGTCACATATACCGGCCAGTCAAGATGATAGACCAGAATGGCCGCTGTATAAGCACCGACCGCATAAAAGGCGCTGTGACCGAGCGAAAATTGCCCGTTAAAGCCCGTCAAAAGGTTAAGGCCGAGGATTGCTATCGCGTAGATCATTATCAGCGTGCCCTGGAAATTCGCATATCCACCGAGCAAGAAGGGAAGAATTGCACCGATAATGATGAACAGCCCGACCAATTTGATAGGGATTTTTGCGCCGACTGTCAGTCTTGGATCCGCACGCGTTTCTACATCTGTCGCCATGTCGCTATACCCTGGTCACAATTGTTTTGCCGAACAATCCGTTCGGCTTAAAGAGCAAGACTGTTACAATAAGAATAAGAGCAACCGTCAGTTTCAATTCGCTTCCGATGGCCGGAATGTAAGTCCCCGCCAGATTCTCGATAATGCCGACGAGAAACCCTCCCGCAACCGCCCCGCCAGGGCTCGAGATTCCGCCGACAATGGCGGAGGCAAAGCCATATAGAAGAATACCCAGCATCATGTTGGGATCGAGGAAAACGATTGGTGCAATCATCATGCCCGCGACGGCGCCAATGGCCGCCGCAAGGCCCCATCCAAGGGCCAGCATCCAACCGACACGAATTCCCACCAGCCCGGCCGAATCCGGATTTGCCGCCGCCGCCTGCATGGCCATGCCAATTCGCGTGAAGCGGAAGAAACCGAAGATGCCGAGCAGCATGATCAGCGTCACGAAAAACATACCGATCTCATGAAGGCCGATCAGACCGGCGAAGGACCCATCCGGGAAAGGCGACGGGAACGTTTTGATCGTATGATCCCAGATCGCGCCGGCGGTACTATTAAAAATGGCAACAAGACCAATGAAAACAACGACATGGCTTAGAACGGGGGCGCTATGAAGCGGCTTGAAGATAATGCGCTCAATCGCCAGACCGCCAACGAAGGAGATAATGATCGTTGCAAAAAAAGCGACCCAGTAAGGCAAGCCACCGGCGATCATCGCCCAGCAGATATAAGTGCTGAACATGGCCATTTCGCCCTGGGCGAAGTTAAAATGATCGATTGCCTGGTAAATCATGACAACCGCGAGAGCCAGGCAGGCATAAATTGCGCCGTTCGCGAGTCCCGTCAGTATTTGCTGTAGAAAAAGATCCATGGGAGTTTTCCTAATACCCTAAGTAGGACCGGCGAACGGTCTCATTTTCCAAAATAGATTCTGATGTGCCAGAGATGACGATATTGCCAGTCTCCAGCAAATAAGCATGATCCGCGAGCTCAAGGGCCAGTGCCGCATTCTGCTCAACCAGCAGCATGCTCACCCCCTCCTCGTCATTGATCCTTTTCAGAATCGCGAACAGTTCCTGGACGATCAGCGGCGCCAAACCGAAGGACGGTTCATCAAGCAGCAACAGTCGCGGACGCAACATCAGCGCGCGGCCGACCGCCAGCATTTGTGCCTCGCCGCCACTCAGCGTGCCGGCCTGCTGGCCGCGCCGCTGCTTTAAAATGGGGAAATAGGTATAAACGCGTTCCATATCTTCGGCGATCGCCGCCTTGTCATTTCGGCTGTATGCCCCGAGGCGCAGATTATCCTCTGTTGACATCCGGACGAAGGTCCCGCGTCCTTCCGGCACATGCGCAATTCCCCGACGGGTTATATCCGCCGTCGACAGCGACGAAAGCTCCGTACCGGCAAGACTTATCTTTCCGCTGCGCGTGACCATTCCGCTGATCGCCCGCAAGGTTGTTGTCTTTCCGGCACCGTTCGCTCCGAGGATGGTCGTCACACCGCCCTGATCAAGGCTGAAATCCAGCCCGTGCAGGACTTTGGTCGGGCCGTAAGACGCTTCAAGCCCTTTTACTTCAAGTATCTGACTCATTTTTTGCCCGTCCCCAGATACGCTTCAATAACATCGGGATGTTGCTGAATTTCTGCTGGCGCACCTTCCGCCAGCTTCCGGCCAAAGTTGAGAGCAACAACCTTCTCCGAAACCTCCATGACGACCCCCATATGGTGTTCGACAAGCAGGACGGTGGTTCCGAATTCGTCACGGATGCGTCGGATGGTATTCACCAGCAGGGACAGTTCGTTGTGATTGAGGCCCCCTGCAGGTTCATCCATCAACAACAGTTTGGGATGGCTTACGAGCGCGCGGGCAATTTCAAGGCGTTTCTGAATGCCGAACGGGAGATCGCCAATGCGTTGCAGGGCCGTATGTTCCAGTTCCATGAACCGCAACATTTCCAGCGCGCGGGCACGCAAATTCTTTTCCTCTCGTTTAATCCAAGGCAAATGCAAAGCATTACTCAGGTAATCCGACTTTGCCGTCGAATGCCCGCCAATCATTACATTGTCCAAAACGGTAAGATTTGAGAAAAGCGCCAGATTCTGGAATGTGCGACCGATGCCGATCGAACTCATTTTATGCACCGGGCTTTTCAGGATCGATTGGCCACGGAATAAAATATCGCCCCAATTCACATTGTAAAGTCGGCTGATACAGTTGAATAGCGTCGTCTTTCCAGCGCCATTCGGTCCGATCAGACCAACGATCTGTCCGGAGGGTATATCGAATGATACACCATCCAAAGCGACGATGCCTCCGAAATGCACACTGACATCCTGAACACTCAGAAGAGCATCCGTCGCTGAAACGTCCGCAGACGCCAAACTATCGGTATTTTTGTTCACTCATAACTAATGGCTGCATAAGCTCCCAGATGCATGTTCATGCAACTTATGAAAACGCTTCCGGACGCCTAGGCGTCCACCTCCCAGTTAAAACGTTATTCTTCTTTTTTGTGCGCTAACTGTGACTCAATAATTTCTGTTTGGCCAGCAAAAAAAATTGTTGTTTTTGAATGCGTAAGGAAAATTAGGAGATTTAATTATATTTATATTCTTTTTTTACGGGCAAATTATAGCAAAATAAAAGGCAGTATTTTTTCCGGATATTGCTTCCGTAAATACTGCCTTTGTTATTTATTTCAAGAATTAGCTCGCTCGGATCTGCGCAAGGAAGCTCTCCACTTCCCGATCCAGTTCCGTGACTTCCTTTGCGATTCCATCTGAAACTTCCTGAACTTCCTGTGCTGTTTTTCCGGTGGATTCAGCGGCATTTCTAACGGAATTGATGTTCTGGGAAACTTCTTGCGATCCTTCCGCTGCCTGCTGCACGCTACGGCTGATTTCGCCCGTCGCGGCCCCCTGTTCTTCCACAGCGGCGGAGATGGAGGTTGCAATCTCGTTGATCTTGCCAATTGTCGTCGTAATACCGCCAATGGCGCCAACGGCGTTTCCGGTTTCTTCCTGGACAGCCCGTATCTGCTCCGAAATCTCTTCCGTCGCCTTGGCCGTCTGCGATGCGAGATTCTTAACCTCGCTGGCGACCACCGCAAATCCCTTGCCGGCATCTCCGGCCCGGGCCGCTTCAATTGTCGCGTTAAGCGCAAGAAGATTCGTCTGGCCCGCAATATCATTGATCAAACCGACAACGTCGCCAATCTTGGCAGCGGCCTCATTGAGGGACGTCACCATGATATTCGTCCGCTCGGCTTCGGACACCGCCTCCCCGGCGATGCTTGCCGCCTGATTGACCTGACGGCTGATCTCATTGATCGAAGACGTCAGTTCTTCCGTTGCGGCGGCAACCGAATTCACACTGGAGGTAGCGAGATCCGACGCAGACGCAACAGTTGCCGACCGCTGCGTCGTATCCTCAGCGGAGCGGGTCATCGAGGTTGCCATTTCCGTCATTTCAGACGCGGCGGCGGCGAACTTCTGAACAAGATGCTTCACGCTGCCTTCAAAGGAATCAGCGAGCTGATTGCGTTCCTTCGCCTTGTTTTCGGCGGCTTCGCGCTCAATCCGTTCGCGCTCTTCGCGGGCCGCTTTTTCGGCCTCACGCTGTTCTTCTTCGCGCTTCGCTTTTTCCTCATCTCGCTTCTGGCGTTGAACTTCCGCTTCAGCGCGTGCGGCTTCCGCCTCACGGGCTGTGTCACGGAAGCCAACGAGGGCATAGCCCATCCGCGCAATTTCATCATTGCCTTCACGATAAATGCTGGAGGCAAGATCGCCTTCAGACAGGCGGTCCGCAGACGCGACCACCAGCATCAATCGACGAATGATGTTGCGCCGGACATAGAACCAACCGATGGCAATTGTTGCAACAAGGGCGACAAGCGCACAAATCAACAAGGTCAGTTTCGTCGTGTTGGAAAGCGCTTCATTTTCCTTGGCCGCGACGCCCAAGGATTCCTGAACTTCATCGGTAAATGTATGAACATTCTTTACAAGAATCCCGGCAAGAAAACGGCTTTCACCGACAATTCCCTGTGCCGCTTTCGCCGCTTCAAGTTCGAGAGCTCGCGTTTTAAAAATATTGACCGATTTATCGGTATTATCCTTGACGCCCATTGAGAGGAAATCCTCGAACAGTTCCGACAGCTCCTTGACGCGGGCTTTCGAGGTCTTTTCTTCAATTGCATCGAGCGGCGTTCCCATCGAGGCGATCGACGACAGGAAAACGGCTTCCAGATCTTTAACCGCATCGACATCGCTCGCCTGCAGGCCTTCCGTCAACAAACTCAGCATCTGGTAGCCGCCGCTTTTGAAGGAAAAAATGTCTTCCTGAAAGCGGAGTACACTCATAACTTCCGCAGATAGCTTGTTGGTATCATAATCCGGCTTTATGCCGGTGAGCGCCTGGTCAACAGATTTCGCAAGCAAGTCGTTCCACTCATCGGAATTTTTTATCACCTGCATTCTGAGAGGAAGCAGAAGGGAGCTCAGCCCGGTATCAAGAATGTCGCGCGCAACGGAAAGGCGCGGGGATGTCGTGTTCAACTGATTTGCATATTCTATGCGCTTTTGAACCTGTTCATTGAGACGCGTCAGGCTTGCCTGAATTTGGGTAAGGCCTGTATCAATTTTCTGAAGCGATTCATTCTCGCTCATATACTGACGCAGCGCATTCAACCGTTCCGCCGCCTTTTCAGCCGCATTCGTTATACCTTTGTAGTTTTGTTTGCGTTCGGCCTCGGTCTTCGCATTGCTGAGCTGTGGGGCTGCCGCAGCAAGCGCGGTCGTCTCGTTTGCGAGGTTCAGCGCGAGCGTGATCGCCGGCACCTTTTGATCGATAAGTTCCTTCTCGGCAGAGGTCAGGGTTCCAAGGCTGACCCAACTCAAAACCGATATAGCTACCGTCAATACCGCGACGATGGAAAATGATGCGATAAGTCTCGGTCCGATCCCAAACCTGGAATAAGTAACCTCTCCCTCACTCTCGACAACCTCTTCTAAAGCTTTGTCTTTTTTCTTAAAAAGCTGCGTTACCTTTTTCAACATCTGGTTCATTAGGCGTCTGGCCCCTCATCAGTTGCAATGAATTAACCACAATTACCGCAAAAATATTAACAACGGGTTATGCGTGGCCCAATCGAAAGGAAATTGGCCATGAACGCAAAATGGCGCTACATTGATCAGTGAAAAAATACTGCCTTTGACTGCGCCGCATTCCTGCTTCCGGCGGTGACGGCCCGGTCGGCAAATAATACAGGAGACACCCATGAGCGTAGCAACATTGAAAAAACCAAAATTGCGAGATCAGGTCAGCGAAGCGGAATGGAAAATCCGTGTCGATCTCGCGGCCGCGTACCGTCTTGTGGCGCTCTACGGATGGGATGACTTGATTTTCACCCATATTTCTGCGCGTCTGCCCGGAGACGAAGGGCACTTCCTTATCAATCCCTATGGCATGATGTTTGAGGAAATCACCGCCTCGGCCCTGGTGAAGATAGATATGGACGGGGATGTCGTCGGCGACAGCGACTATGCGGTGAACCCGGCGGGATTCACCATTCACTCTGCGGTGCATGAAGTTCGCCACGACGCGGGATGTGTCATTCACCTGCACACGCCGGCGGGGACAGCCGTGGCAACGCAGGAAGAAGGGTTGTTGCCGCTCAATCAGACTGCCTTGGTCATCCGCGAGCAGATTGCCTACCATGAATATGAAGGGATTGCACTTGACCATAACGAGCGTCCGCGGCTGCAAAAAGACCTTGGCGACAAGAACCTGATGTTGCTCTGGAATCATGGCACGCTTGCCCTCGGCCCGACCGTTCAGGACGCCTTCTTAAGCATGTACTTCCTGGAGCGGGCTTGCGAAATGCAAGTAGCGAGTCTGGCCGGCGCCCGCAAGCTGCACTATCCCTCTGACGCGGTTAAGGAGATCACGGCGAAACAGGGTGAGAATGGGCTGCCTTCCGTTTCCGGTATTGCCTGGGACGCGCTCTTACGCAAACTGGACAGGCAACTTCCGGGATATGCGGATTGATACCCAGATCGGCAACAATGGGCCAGCTTTCTTTGAGGCGAAGACCGGCACCGACATGAGGCGCGCCGTACGCTGACAAATTTGTGATATCAATTTTCCGCGAGATGCACTGGCATTCACTGCCTGAATAAGCCAGTTTTCCGGACAGTTCCCTTTAAGGTTATGTGCGGAGAGTAGTGATGCGAAAAGTTATCAATCCATTGGCCTGTGCGATTTTTGTGATTTGCGTGACAATCGCAGGGTCGGTTGCCCGGCAGGCCGTTGCCGCAGAAGAAACGGCCATTCTGGCGGGCGGCTGTTTCTGGTGCGTGGAATCGGATTATGATCATGTGCCGGGCGTGCTCAAAACGACGTCCGGCTATATCGGCGGCGAGGCCCCGAACCCGACATACAAGTCCGTTTCGGCGGGCGGCAGCGGATATCTGGAAGCGGTAGAAATCATTTTCGATCCGGATAAGGTTTCATATGCCGAGATACTGGATATTTTCTGGCGGAGTGTCGATCCCACCGATGACGGCGGGCAATTCTGCGACCGGGGAGAAAGCTACAAAACCTCGATATTTGTAACAAGCGACGCCCAGCGGTCCACGGCGGAGGCCTCCAAAGCCGCGATAGAGGCATCGGGCTTGTTGAACGATCCGGTCGTGACACCTATCCGAACCGCCACAAAATTTTATCCCGCAGAGGACTATCACCAGAATTACGCGGAGATAAACCCGTTACGTTACAACTTCTATCGTCTCTCCTGTGGCCGCGATGCCAAAGTGAAGGATCTTTGGGGTGATCAGGCCCACCGCGGCATCATGGAACATTAATCCCTGGCCGGATAATCTGAAGCATGGCAGAGAGATAGGGCGCGGCGTACAGGCCGCTCCCCATCCTGCTGTAGAGGAAAATAAAGTATGGCAAAAGTATATAACGGGTCCTGCCTGTGCGGTGACGTGCGCTATAAAATCGAGGGCGAATTCGAAAGCTTTTATCTCTGCCATTGCAATTATTGCCGCAAGGATACGGGCTCCGCTCATGCTGCGAATTTATTCTCGACCACCGCAAAACTGGACTGGACTTCGGGACAGGACAAGATAAAAACCTTCACTCTCCCGGCGACGCGCCATACGAAAAGTTTCTGTCTGAATTGCGGCTCCCCCGTCCCGAGCGTCAACATGAACGAAAATTTTTTGACTGTTCCGGCTGGCTGCCTGGATAGCAAACTCTCGCTTCGGCCGAAAGCCCATATATTTGTTTCAAGCCGGGCCGATTGGGATGAAGATCTGGAGACGCTTCCGAAGATTGACGGTATTCCTTCATAGATAAACCTCTCTCGCAGGACATAAACTTCTCCCCCACACGAGCGAAATTGCAATGCTAGGTTACGAAGCCTATCGGCCAAAGCCGCTTTTGAGATGAAGTGAATAAAGTGGCAAAATGTTCCTATGGACATTAGAATGGAGGGCATCGCACTCCGAACAGAAAAACCCCGCATAAGGAGCGCTGCAATAAAAATAATAAAGGCCTGCGCATGTCAGTAAAAAGTTCCCTCAAGAACAGTGAGACCTTGCAAGGGATTGCGTGGATGGTGCTGACAAGTTTTCTGTTTGTCGGCATGACGGGAATTATCCGCCATCTCGGGTCCGATATGCCGGCCGTTGAGACCGCGTTCATCCGATATTTTCTGGGATCTCTGCTGATCCTCCCGATGGTCATCCGGCATTGGCCCGGCATACCGAACAAGCGCGAAACCCGGTTTTACATACTTCGCGGAATTTTTCATGGCGGCGGCGTCATTCTCTGGTTTTACGCCATGGCCCGCATACCGATCGCTGAGGTGACGGCCATCGGATATGTCTCGCCGATATTCGTTACCATCGGTGCGGCGCTGTTCCTTGGCGAGCGGATGCATTTCCGGCGCATTGCCGGCGTCGTCGCTGGATTCCTTGGCACCCTCATCATTCTTCGTCCCGGTTTTCAGGAAATCAACCTTGGACAACTTGCTCAGCTGTGCGCGGCGCCACTCTTTGCCGTGTCATTCCTGATCGCGAAGAAGCTTACCGGAACGCAAAGTTCATCCATGATTGTCGGCATGTTGTCGATAGGATGCACCATTGCATTGCTGCCCGGCGCCATCCTGCAATGGCGGACGCCCACTACCTACGAACTTTCCTGGCTCGCCTTTGCAGCCGTGATCGCGACGGCGGGACACTATACGCTGACCCGCGCTTTCCAGGCTGCTCCCATCACCCTGACGCAGCCACTCGGTTTCTTGCAACTGGTTTGGGCCGCCATCCTTGGCGTGCTGGTATTCGGCGAGCCGCTTGATCCGTTTGTCATGCTCGGCGGCGCGGTTATCGTGGCGGCGGCGACCTATATCTCGCATCGGGAACTGCAGGTCAGCCGGAAACAGCAGACGCCATCCGCGATAGCAACCAAGGTATAGCCGCTGAAGCGGCCTACTCGGAGATATAGATCGACTGCCTTGGCGCCGCCATCACCCGGCGGACCATGGGCTCGAAAAACTCGAGCGGCGCCGATTCAAAATTCTGGTCGAAGGCCGCCTGATCATAAGCATGACAGAAATGAGCGCAGTCTTCGAAATGTTGATGACCACGGAACTGCTCCCGCATGTCCCGGTCAAGCCCGATATGATGAAAAAAGTAATAGCCTTGGAAAATCCCGTGCTTTTCAAGGATCCAGTGCAGCTTTTCCGAAACAAACGGCTTCAGTATCGCCGCGCCGATATCCGCATGGTTGAAGGTACCGAGTGTATCACCGATATCATGGAGCAGCGCCGCCACGACATATTCCTCATCCTGGCCATCCTGATGGGCAAGGGTCGCCGCCTGTAAGGAATGTTCAAGACGATCCACCGCAAATCCGCCGAAGTCGCCTTTCAGCAGTTGCAGATGATCGAGCACCCGGTCGGGCAGACCCCGCGAATAGACCTTGAAATTCTCCGAGATGATGTTGTAGTCAGCCGCCGTCCCCTCCGTCATCTGGCTGAACTTAGCTCTGTGTTCCGACATATCGTTCATTTGATGCTCCCTCGTCCATTTTATTATTTTTGATTTCCAATTGCCCGAAGACAGCCCTTGTCTATTCCGGCGACAGGGTTCAAACTGCAGCATATCATCGGCAGCGTGAAACAAAAAGGAAAGAGAACATGACGGTGCAGGTTGAATTTCATTATGATTTCGGCAGCCCAAACTGTTATCTCGCCCATAAAGTCATCCCCGAAATCGAAGGGCGGACAGGGGCGGGCTTTACCTACGTCCCCATTTTACTTGGGGGCGTCTTCAAGATGACCAACAATAAATCCCCGATGCAGCAGTTTGATGGAATTCCGCTCAAGATGGAATATATGCGCCTTGAATCACGGCGCTTCATCGCCGAGCATAATCTCGTGAAATTCAGAATGAACCCGCATTTTCCAGTCAATACGGTTCAGATGATGCGGGGCGCCATTGTCGCGGAAGAGGACGGATATGCAGATGTCTACAGGGACGTCATGTTCAACGCGATGTGGGAAGATGAAAAGAAATTGGACGATCCGGAAGTATTTTCAGAGGTTTTGACCGCCGCCGGCCTTGACGGCGCCCATATTCTCAACCGTATTCAGGAACAGAGCGTCAAAGACAAACTCATCGCCAATACGGATTCTTCCGTGAAGCGTGGCTGCTTCGGCGCACCAATGTTCTTCGTCGGCGACGAGATGTATTTCGGCAAGGACCGGCTCGAGGCTGTCGAACGGGAAATATTGCGCCAGAAGTAAACTTAGACGTTTCGCTAATCATTTCCCGCAGGCGGATTATTTGGGAGGTTCGGGTACCGCCGCCTTCCCTTCCCCGCCGAACTTCGTCGCGAAATATCCGATGATAAGCCCGACGATAGCGCCTTCGAGAACAAACCAGAAGGGTGACGTGAAGGGAAAGTCCGGCCCGAACATATCGAGCATCATGGTGCGGAAGGTATCGTAGGCGAAGAAGGTCAGCACAAAATTCATCCAGCCGCCGATGAGCGGCGCACGGAACCACCAGGGCAACGGCAACCTGATAACCGGATGCCAGTTCAGGACGCCGTAGACACCGATTATCGCGCCGACGGTGATATACCAAAACAAGATACCCACCCGCAAAAACATGTCGGCCAGCGGCCAAAACAAAGGCAAAAGGAAAAAGCCGATCAGGCCGAAAATCAAGCCAATGAGCTTGCCGATTGCAATGCGCGTTATCAGAGACGGATTGTCAAACATTGGCTTTTCCTTCCTATGGAGCGAGGCACCAGTTTATACAACCCACAGCGCGGCGCATTGACAATAATCAAATTTCCGACATAACCACATTAACCGGTTAATTCGTCAACCTTCCCTCCAGCGCCGCGGCCGTTTTTTCCTCATTGACAAGATACGCGGCAATCGCGTCCTCCCCTGTCATGTTACGATCCGGCTCCTTGCCTTCCGCAATCCGGATGATGTTGAGGCAAAACCAGCCCAACGCACCTTTTGAGGGTTTTATCTGCTGCTCATAGGCGATCGTTATGGCTTCGGGAGAGGCGAGAAGTTGATTGGGCGCATCGGTATCGACGCACATCGGGCGGGCGATACCAATGATATCGACGTCACCTTCGGCAAGCGCCGCATCCATAGCGGCGCGTGTACGAAAACCGCCGGTGACCATCAGCGGCACCTTGGTCGCCGCGCGGATATTCTTGGCATAGCCCATAAAATAGGCTTCGCGCGCAATTGTCGAACCGCGGATTTCATCCGCGCCGCGCCCTCCGATCATCATCGCCGGATTCTCATAATTGCCGCCGGAAATTTCGAGCAGATCGACCGTATCCTCTTCAAGCCATCTAACGACCTGAAGACATTCCTCGTGGCTGAATCCGCCCTTCTGGAAATCGGAGGAATTCAGCTTCACCGAAATCGGGTATTCCGGCCCGACAGCGGCGCGAATGCCCTGCACGACCGAGCGGAGAAGCCGCGCCCGGTTTTCGAGGCTTCCGCCCCATTTATCGTCCCGCTGATTGGCGAGCGGCGACAGAAACTCCGAAATCAGATAGCCATGGGCGCCATGCACCTGCACCCCCGAGAACCCGGTTTCCTTCGCGACCTTTGCCACGTGAATGAAACGGCGGATGACATCATCGACTTCATCAGAGGTAAGCGCCTGCGGCGCGCCGAACGCGCTTTCCGGCAACGCCAGCGGAATTTCCGACGGCGCCACGGGTCGCGGATTAACCCGGCGCGGCGTCTGACGTCCTGCGTGCCCGATTTGCATAAAAAGAAGCGTATCGTTGACAATGCCCGACGCGGCAAAGGCACGCAGCTCGTCCAGTCCGCCGTTCTGGTCAATGACGACATTGCCGGGCCGTTCAAGATATCGACGGTCGACCTGAACGTTGCCGGTGATGAGAATCCCGGCGCCGCCTTCCGCCCATTTCCGATAGAGCGTGACATGCCGCTCGGTCGCGCGGTTCATCGAATCCGCAAGCCCTTCCGTCATCGGAGCCTTGGCGATCCTGTTTTTGACGGCTACACCGCAGGGAAGTGTGATGGGAGATGAAATATCTACTGTCATTAGGCGCTGATCCTTTTCGTCATTCTCGTGGTGACAATTTTGCCGGAGAAAATCCTAACGGGCTTTCTCCGGACGATCAAGCGAGCTTAAAAATTGCCTGTCTGGAAATCCCGAACGGCCTGCTGGATTTCATCGAAGCTATTCATCACGAACGGGCCGTAGCGGGCGACGGGCTCTCCCAACGGCCGCCCGGCGACGAGAATTGCCCGGCCGCTATGCTCACTCGAGAGGCGAACGCGATCCCCGTCGGATAGAATGGCAAGGTGATGTTGCGTTACTTCCTTGCCGCTGACATCGACGTCGCCATCAAAAACATAAACGAAAGCAGTATGCCCTTCAGTGATCGGCTGCTCAAAACTTCCGCCCGCCTCAAGCGCCACGTCGATATAGACGGGATCGGTTGCAACGCCCGATACGGGACCCGTAACCGGGCCATCCGGACCCTTGGCTTCACCCGCAAGAACCCGCAGTGTCACGCGGCCAAGATCGACGGTCGGCACGTCTTCCGGATCAATGTTCTGATAGCGTGGCACGCACATCTTGTCCTTTGCCGGCAGATTGACCCAAAGCTGGAATCCGCTCATGCGGCCTTCCTTTTGCTCGGGCATTTCCGAATGCACGATCCCTCGGCCCGCCGTCATCCACTGCACGCTGCCCGGGCCGAGCACGCCTTCCGCGCCCGTGGAATCCTTGTGCCGCATCTGGCCGTCGATCATATAGGTGACCGTCTCGAAGCCACGATGGGGATGCGAGGGGAATCCCGCAATATAATCATCGGGATTTTCCGTGCCGAAGTTATCCAGGAGCAAAAAAGGGTCGAGCTCAGATATCTGTCCCCCGCCGATCGAGCGGCGCAATTTCACGCCAGCGCCATCTGAGGCCACCTGGGATAAAATAACACGGCTGACTTTGCGTAAATTCGGCATGGGAACCTGTCTTTCCTTCAGATTTAATTTGGAACGATCGGTTTAATATAGGTACGAATTCGCTATTTCAAAGGGTCTGCTACCCTCTCCCGATAAAGGGCATCTTTGTCGCCATGATTGTCATGAACTGAACATTCGCATCCAGAGAGAGGCTATCCATATACAGGATGGCCGACGCGACATTTTCCACATCCATCACAGGTTCCGGCGCCATCGTCAGGTCGGCCTGCGGCACGCCTTTCTTGATGACGGCCGTCATCGGCGTTTCCGCATTGCCGATGTCAATTTGACCGCAGGCGATATCAAACGGGCGTCCGTCGAGCGACAGGCATTTCGTCAGCCCGGTAATGGCATGCTTCGTCGAGGTATAGGCAACGCTGTATGGCCGCGGGACATGGGCCGAAATAGAGCCGTTATTGATAATCCGTCCGCCCATCGGCGTCTGGCTGCGCATCATGCCGAAGGCTGCCCGCGCGCAATAAAAAGAACCATTCAAGTTCGTATTCACGACATTCTGCCAGACATCGACGGAAAGTTCGTCCGGCGTTACCGGCGGCGCGCCCAATCCCGCGTTGTTGAACAACAGGTCCAGCCGCCCGAATTTTTCCTTTACCGCCTGAAACAGGGCGTCGACTTCGGCCGGTACAGACACATCCGTGGGCACGACCAGACCGTTTGCCGCCTTGGCACCTGCGAGGTCGAGGGTTTCCTGAAGCGTTTTAAGGTTCCGTCCGGCGAGAGCAACGTTATATCCGTTCTTGAGAAGCCTCAAAGACACCGCCCGGCCAATGCCAGCGCCCGCTCCCGTTACCAGCGCAATCTTTCGTTTTTCAACCATTCCCTATTCCATCCACACCCGTTTTTTTAGCCAGCCATCGCTTTGGCGGCACGTTTTTGCGCCTGCCCGGCGACCAGCCGCCGCTTGCGCGGGGCGGCAAACCAGACGGACAATATTGAAAGGACCGACATTCCGATAATAACGTAAAAGGCCAGATGATAATTTCCGGCTTCGTCGTAAAAAAAGCCGGTGAGCCACGGCCCGACGGCGCCGCCGATAAGGGCAAGGGTGCTGATCGTCCCAAAGATAATCCCATAGCCGCGCCCCTGAAAGAGATCGGCGGGCATTGATCCGTAAACCGTTGCCACGCCATAACCGAGCCCACCCTGAAGAATGACCATGGCATACATCATGACCGCACTCGGGACATGCTCCATAACCAGCAGGAGGATGCAGCTCAGTAGGAAGCCGGCCGTTGAAATTGTCCAGACCCACTCCCTGCCAATCCGGTCGGAGAGGTTGCCGAGGTATATCTGTCCGAGCACGCCAGCGAACCCCACCAATCCAAGCGCCGACGCAGCCTCCAGTTCGGAAAACCCGATCTCGATCAGATATTTCGTCTGATGAACCTGAACGGCGTACCAGACATAGAGGGCCGTAGAGCATGCGAGCGCCAGCCACCAGAAGGTCGCCGTTTTGATAGCCTTTAACAACGTCCAGTCCGTGCTAACCCAGTTATGGTCGACAACGGGATCGGCCGCTGCTTGCTGGGCCTGTGTTTTTTCCTTGTCCGGCGCGGCATCCCCGTCCGGATAAAGACCGATATCGGAAGGCTGCTTGCGCTGCAGGAAAAAATTAAGGGGCAGCACGATAATCAACAGTAAGCCCGCCATCAGCCAGCAGGCATCGCGCCAGCCGTCGGCGGAAATCGTTTCCTGGATTAACGGCATCAGAATCATCGACCCGATCCCGACACCCGAAAACGCCACGCCCACCGCAAGACCGCGCCGCCGCTGGAACCAGTTGGGCAAGAACATCGACTGCCCCACGTAGGTCAGAACGATACCTGTGCCCACCATAAGAACGCCAAGCGTCAGGTAGAAATGCCAGGGCTCGATGGCAATGGTGGAGAGAAGGAGACCGAGGCTCACTGTTATCGCCGAGATGGATAGGAGAAATCTCGGCGCGACAAACTCCAGAAGTTTGCCAACGACCGGCGCCAGTACTGCTGCCATCGCGAAGCCGACCGAGAAAGCGGCCGCCGTCGTCGCGCGGTCCCATCCATATTCATTCAGGATCGCCGGAAACAACAGCGAGAACGAGGTGCGGACATTGACCCCGATCCCCATGGTGATAAAGACAATTGCAACAACCGCCCAGCCATAGAAGAATGGGGTGCGTGCGAGAAGCACATCAAGGCCATGAGGCGGCCCTTTTTGTTCCAATCTGACCATGCTGTTTCCTTGTTATTTTTCTGAAATTCGGAATTTCCCGTCAGCATGAGAAAAGCTTACTCCATCATTCGCGGCAAACGAAATGGAAAAGCAAGGCAGTGAACGATCTCTTTAATTGACTCCCTGAAACGACTTTGTATATTGCACCCAGGTGCTTCGGGGGCGCCTGCCCGCTCAAGATGACGTCACCTCGATAAAACGATGTTAGAGGCACATATTTAACTTTCTAGTTTGGCTTCGCGGGATGCCGGAAAAAACTTAGGAGTTACGATATGTCGATCCCGAAGAATAATCCCCTGGCCCGTCGATCGCTTGCCGAGCTTAAGATCCGCAGCCGCATTCTCTTGAAAGCGGCGGATCAGCAACAACCGAATGCGCTCAAGATACTGAGTTCCACGACCCGGACCGATCCTCCGTACAAGCTGAAAGATGCCCTCAAAAGCGTTGCACGAACGGCTGGCTTCAAAGACTGGCAGCATGCCCGCTATGTGCTTGGCGGATCCGCCCAGATCGGCGAGGATATGGGTGATATCTGGTACAGCGTCAAATGTCACGGCCTTCTGAACATCTGGTGCCGGAATTATGGCGAGGCGCGCGAACAGCTGGAAAAGCAGGAAGGTTATTTTCTGTTTCCCTATAAAACGCAGTTCATCGTCGCGAATGACGCCTATGTCAACGCATTGGGCGTCGAAACCGGCCATAAGCTGCGTCAGTCCGAGAATCGCGACCTCGTTGCCACCTACGGTTCAAGCTACTGGGATGATTTGACATTTCTCCGGTTGCAGGAGGCGATGGGCAGACCGGCCGGATAATTTGCGGCGGTACGGCTGTTTGACTAAAAACAGTCTGTTCAGGCTCAAAAAAAATAGACTATAGTGGGTGTCATCGAGCGGCAGACGGCCTTCATTCAGACAGCCCTTCGCCTTACCGCCAATTAATTACCCAGATGCCGCCTTGCAACACGGAGCTTCGTTGAAAATTGTCCGCGCCTTCCGCAAAACTTGGATTTGTCGAGCAGATTATCCTGCTGGCATTGATGATATCAATGGTGGCCCTGTCCATCGACGTCATGTTGCCGGCCCTGTTCGACATCAGCCGGGACCTGAAGGCGGCAAATCCGAATGACCGTCAATATGTGATCGCCGCGGTTTTTCTCGGACTTGCGATCGGACAGCTCTTCTACGGTCCGATTTCCGACAGCACGGGGAGAAAGCCCGCGATTTACTTCGGCTTCGGGCTTTTTCTGCTCGGCTGCCTGCTGTCGATCTTCGCAACAAACTTCACGGTCATGCTGATCGGGCGGTTGTTGCAGGGGCTCGGTGTGGCATCGCCGAGAATTGTCTCGCTCGCGCTTATCCGCGACCAATACGAGGGCCGCGAGATGGCGCGCTTCGTCTCGCTGGTCATGACAGTCTTCATTCTGGTGCCGGTGCTGGCGCCGGCGCTCGGCCAAGTCATCCTGATTTTTGCCGAATGGCGGGCAATTTTTGTTGTCCTGCTCCTTCTTGGTCTGGCGACCCTTACTTGGTTCGCCCTTCGCCAGGTCGAAACTCTTCCTCCGGAAAAGCGCGCGCCGCTCTCGCTTCGCCGGATTTGGCTTGCGGTCAAGGAAGTCGTCGGCACACGCGCGGCCTTCGGATACACGCTCGTCGGCGGATTTATTTTCAGCGCCTTCCTCGGCTACCTGACGATGTCCCAACAGATATTCCAGGATCAATACGGGGTCGGCGAGATGTTCGCGGTTTATTTCGGCGTACTCGCGCTCGCACTCGGCACGGCTTCGTTTGTCAACGCCCGTCTCGTCATGCGTTTCGGCATGCGGAAACTTTCCTATTACGCGCTGGTCGCACTGACCCTTTTATCGGGGCTGTTTGTCATTTATACCTATATTCATGACGGCCATCCGCCGCTTTCGACGCTCGTGGCTTTTTTTATGGTGACCTTTTTCTGCATCGGTATTCTGTTCGGAAATTTCAATGCCATGGCGATGGAGCCGCTCGGGCATATTGCCGGCGTGGCCGCCGCTGTCATCGGATCGATTACGACTTTCGTGTCAATGGGATTGGGCACACTGATCGCACAGCTTTATGACGGCACCGTCTTGCCTCTTGTCGCCAGTTTTGCGGTTCTTGGCGGGCTATCGCTCGCGGCCATGATCTGGACCGTGAAAACCTCCCACCAGCCTCCGCATTCCGGCTGATCATGTGGAACTCGATTAAATCTGTTGCGTCACTTCTTGCAAGCTATGGCTTCCTGATGGTCGCCAACGCCATGTTCGGAACCCTGCTTGGCCTGCGCAGCAAGCTTGAAGGATTTTCGACGGAAGTCACGGGCGTGATCATGGCCGGTTTCTTTATCGGCATGCTGCTGGGTGCCGTTTACGCCGTGCGCGTTGTCGCAAGCGCCGGCCATATCCGTAGCTTCGCGGCCTTCGCCTCCCTCATGTCCGTCGCCGTCCTCGCCCATGTGCTGATTATCAATCCGATCGCCTGGCTTTTTCTCCGCGCGCTTGCCGGATTCTGCATGGCCGGCATGGTGATGATCGTCGAAAGCTGGCTGAACGAGCGGTCCACCAACGCGACCCGCGGGCAGGTTCTCTCGCTTTACATGATAACCAACTACCTCGGCGCCGGATCGGGCCAGTTCCTGTTGACCGTTGCCAATCCCGACAGCTTCCAGCTTTTTTCCGTTGCCTCCATCATCTTCTCTGTCGCGCTTGTCCCTATTCTTCTGACGCGGGCGACGGCGCCAAAACCCTCCGCGCCGGAGCGGATGAAATTCCGTGACCTCGTCAGAATCTCGCCGGTCGGCGTCGCGGGCACACTTGTTTCCGGGCTGGCGAACTCGGCGATTAACAGTATGGGGCCTATATTCGCCGCTTCTGTCGGGCTCAGTCTGGGTCAGATCTCCACCTTTATGGCCAGCATCCTGCTGGGTGGCATGTTGCTGCAGTTCCCGGTCGGCCGGTTGTCGGACCGATTCGACCGACGGACCATTCTGATCGGTTCGGCTCTCGCGGCGGCTCTTGCAAGCGGAGGAATCCTGTGGGCGGCCACGGGACATCATGTGCTTGCCCTGTTTATCTTTTGCCTCATCTATGGCGGCTTCTGTTACACCATCTACCCGATGTCTTCCGCCCAGGTAAACGATCTTGCGGACCAGAATCGGCTTGTTCAGGTGTCCGCCGGCCTCCTGCTGGCCTATGGCACGGGCGCCAGTATCGGACCGATTATTGCCTCGCAAATCATGGGCCAGGTCGGACCCAACGGGCTTTTCTATTATGTGATCGGCTGCACCCTTATTCTCGCGATGGTGACCGTGGTCCGGGTTATTCAGCGGCCTTCAGGCAAGAAAAAGGCAGAATTTTTGCCGCTGGGAAGCCTCGGTTCCTCAAGCAAGCAGCTTTACAGCAACGTTGCACGGGAAACCGTGAAGGATGACGGAAAGGGCGAGGGAAATGACAGTTGATCATGCGCCAAGTTTCCCGTTGCCTGTCCCGTTAAAGCGAATAAACTCCCTTATTCCTTATGTGATCTTTTTGAGGAAATTACCGTCATGAGTGTCAAGAACGGCCGCCAATTTTTAAGCATCCCTGGTCCGACGACTGTCCCCGATGAGGTTTTGGCGGCCATGCATCGGCCTGCCGTCGATATACGCAAAGGCGAATTGGTAGAAGTAACTGCGGGTATCAAGAAAGATCTCCGGATGATCACCAAAACGCAAGGCTACCCCTTTATCTACATCGCCAACGGGCATGGCGCCTGGGAAGGGGCACTGACCAACGTGCTCAACCGCGATGATAAAGTCCTCGTACTGGAAAGCGGATTCTTTGCCGTCGGCTGGGGGCAGGCGGGCGCGACATTCGGGCTGGATGTGGAGATTTTGCCCGGAAGCTATCAGAAAGCAGTTGATCCGGCGGCGTTGGAGGCGCGGCTGAAGGCGGATACAAGTGGTGATATCAAAGCTGTCCTCACCGTCCAGATCGACACGGCGTCAAGCGTCGTCAATGACATCCCCGCGATCCGCCGGGCAATTGACAACGCGGGCCACGACGCATTGCTGATGGTTGACACCATCGCAAGTCTTGGCACCATGGATTACCGGATGGATGAATGGGGCGTCGATGTTACCGTCGCCGCCTGCCAGAAGGGCCTGATGATGTCCCCCGGCGTGAGTTTTGTCATCGCGAATGAAAAAGCGATGGAACGTCATCAAAACGCCAATCTCAGGACCGCCTATTGGGACTGGACAAGCCGTCAGGGGGCGGAACATTACCGTAATTACTCAGGTACGCCACCGGTCCATTTACTCTTCGGACTGCAAAAAGCCTTCGAGATGATTAACGAGGAAGGGCTGGACGCGATTTTCCTGCGCCATAAGCTGCTGGCAGAAGCGACCCGCGCCGCCGTCGGAAAATGGTCGGAAAAGGGCGAGTTTACGTTCAACATCACAAATCCGGCGGAACGGTCGAATTCCGTAACGACCGTATTGGTAACGCATCCGGAAAATCTTGAAGCCATCCACGACTATTGTATCGACAAATGCAATGTCGTCGTCGGTGTCGGCATCGCCGGTCTATCGGGAAAGGCGCTCCGGATCGCGCATATGGGGCATATCAATGCGCCGATGCTTTTGGGCACCCTCAGCTCTCTCGAGATGAGTTTCAAGGCCCTTGGCATTCCGCACGGGACAGGCGGCGTGCAGGCCGCAATCGACCATCTTGCGGCAAATGTCCCGCGATAGCCGAGAGGTGTGACGGCAGACACGGACGACGACATTTTTTCCTGTTATCATTGATCAAATTTGGATGAGGTGTTTATGCCAAAACAGGATCATGCCGGGGTTCGCATTCCGCCGCCGCTTTGCTTTTTCGCCTTTCTGGTTGCCGGGATTTTGCTGAATTCCGATTGGACGGAGGGTCGGCTTGCCAACGCTTATTTGACGATTATTGGCGGGCTGATTGCCATTATCTCCCTGATTTACCTGATCATATCGGCACTGAAACACAAAGCCGCGGGGTCCAATGTCGAGCCATGGAAGCCGACGACAACGATCATCACCGATGGAGTTTATAAATATTCCCGCAACCCGATTTATGTTGCCATGGCGGTCGTCTATGCGGGCGTCGCCATCGCCGCCGGAAGCTGGCTTGCCCTCCTTTTTCTGCCCTTATGTCTGCTGTTTATACGGTACTATGTTATCGCCCGGGAAGAAGCCTACCTTGAAGAAAAGTTCGGCAAGGAATATCTAGACTACAAGGCACGGGTCCGTCGCTGGCTGTAGAACAACAGTCTGGCAGCGGAAATTCCCACCGAAACAGACACAGTATCGCAAGGGGCACGGCAGATGACAGAAGACGTAAAAACCCATGTCAAATCAAAGACGACCTGGACGAGGCTGATATATCTGATCCTGTACGGGATCATATATCGGGTCGCCGGAATAGTGCTCTTCGCTATTACAATCATTCAGTTTGTGAAGGCGCTTCTGACCGGCAGTCCCTTCGAACAGTTGCAGTCCTTTGGCGGCGCGCTTGCGGAATATAATAGGCAGCTCGTTGCGTTCCTTTCCTATCAGAGCGACGAAAAGCCATTTCCGATTGGCCCCTGGCCGCCGGAACAACCGCGTGAGACCGACAGCGAAAAAGCTGATGACGTGATCATTGTGGCTGAAACGTCGTCAAGTCCGTCAAAACCTGCCGAGCCCCCGAAGAAGCCCCGCGCTCGTCCCACGAAGAAACCGGACGCGCCAAAGGAAGACGAGGGATCCGATAATTCTTGATCGCTTCAATTCCTTTGAAACAGGAAATGTCGGCTTTGGAATTGCGGCCACCTGTTCCCTGTGCCATGACCAACAAAAGTAACTGAGCCGGCGGATATGAGAAGATGACCAACAAACTCCAGGAACTCCTCGACAGCAAGCCCTTCCTGCTGGCCGATGGTGCCGTTGGCACGAATTTATTTGCCGTCGGTCTGCAATCAGGCGACGCGCCGGAATTGTGGAATACGGACGCGCCAGAAAAAATCCATGCGTTGCATCGTGGCTTCGTCGACGCGGGTTCCGATATCATTCTTACGAACAGTTTCGGCGGAACAGCATATCGGCTCAAACTTCACAATGCGCAGGACCGGGTTCGCGAGCTCAATCTTGCCGCCGCCGGGATTGCGCGCAGTGAGGCCGACCGGGCGGGTCGCCCTGTCGTCGTCGCCGGCTCCATGGGGCCGACCGGCGAGCTTATGGAGCCCATGGGCGCCCTCACCCATGAAACCGCCGTCGCCGCATTCAAGGAACAGGCCGACGCCCTCATCGAAGGCGGGGTGGATGTTCTCTGGATCGAGACCATGTCATCGAAAGAGGAAGTTGCCGCCGCTGTCGAGGCGGCCGCGACCACAGGTCACCCGTTCGTCTGCACCATGTCCTTCGATACAAACCGGCGCACGATGATGGGTATCAAGCCGGCTGAATTTACGGACTTCTGTCATGAGCTTCCGGCGCGTCCCATGGGATGGGGAGCCAACTGCGGCGTTGGGGCAGGCGAAATGCTTGAAACCGTACTTGGACTTAAATCCACCGCCGTGCCAGGCGACGTCATTGTCGCCAAGGCTAACTGCGGAATTCCGGAATTCAAGGACGGCGCGCTTACCTATAGCGGCACCCTTGATGTCATGGCCGACTATGCACGGCTCGCCGCAGACGCCGGTGCGCGTATAATCGGCGGATGTTGCGGCACCAGCCATGCACATTTGCAGGCAATGGCGGTGGCGCTTGAAGACTATCACCCGCGAGAGGAGATCAGCCTTGCGGATATCGAAGCCCGCTTTGGTCCGGTCTGGAAAATAGCGCTTCCGGCGGAGGCAACACATGGCGCCACCCCCAAGGGCGAGGGAAGCGGCCGCAGGTCCGGCCGCCGCCGGAAGGGATAACAGGCTTTAAGCGCCGGCGCTCGGCCGCGCGGATACCGCCGCATGCCAGCGCTTCAGATTGTCAAGACCATCCGGCATCTCGACCTTCGCCATGCCGGTCGCAAAATCGACAACGACCATCGCACCGATATCCGCGACGGAATAGCTGGTGCCGACGACAAAATCCTGCCCGTTTAACTGATTGTCGAGATCTTCGAAGAAATAGAGAACCCGCTGGCGTCCGCGCTCGGCAAGTTCGGGTATCTGCTCAACATTCCGCGGACCGGTGAGGGCGCGCCCGGCGAGCCTTGGCGCTGAATTGCGAAGTGCCTCCGCAACCGCCATAAAGCCGTTTACGTTGATATAGTGGCACCAATCGTTGATATGCGCGCGCTCCTCGATCGTCCGGCCGAACAGCGGCGGCTCGGGGAATTTTTCCTCCAGATACCGGTTGATGGCGTCGATAGATGAAATATGGCTGCCATCGTCAAGCTCGAGCACGGGAATGGTGCAATGCGGATTAATCGACTTGAAATCCTTAGCAAACTGCGCCCCTTCACGGATATTGATGGAGATAGTCTCCAGCTCGACGCCCTTTTCTGCCAGAAAAATTCTGACACGGCGCGGACTTGGGGGGCCGGGAAAATCGTACAGCTTCATTTATAATGGTCCTTATCCAGTATTGCGCCCCGGATCAGATGAGCTTCCTGCTAGTTGAGGAATCCCTCAAATATTTCGTCGTCGCCAATCATACCGATTAGCGTCCCATTCTCAACCAGCAAAACCGGGGACCCCGATTTGCGGCGGATCTCGATGACGTCCCTCAGCATGATATCAGGCGGCGCGGTGACATATTGATCATACCCGATACCGTCAAATCCATTGCCGGGCTCAAATCCGGTGATGCCGGAGGGTTTGCCGTTGGTCGTGGCCGACAACAACTTCCCGTCTTTATCGACGCGGATGCGCCAACAGCCGGTCCGATCAAGGACAAGTTCACCCTCTTCTTTCGGTATTTTTGCCAACGGCGCCATCAGGCTCCGGCCTTTCAGAACATTGAGTGGATTCATATGGCCGACAAAATCGGAAACATAGGCATTGGCCGGGTTACGGACGATTTCTTCCGCCGTGTCATACTGGACAATCCGCGCCTGATCCATGATCGCGATTTTGTTGCCGATCTTCAGCGCCTCATCCAGATCATGACTGACGAAAATTATGGTTTTGTGCATTTTCTCCTGAAGCTGCAGAAGTTCGTCCTGGAGACGGCTACGGATCAGCGGATCAAGCGCCGAAAATGGCTCGTCCATCAGCAGGATGTCGGCATCCGTGGCAAACGCCCGGGCAAGTCCGACGCGCTGTTGCATCCCGCCTGAAAGTTCGTGCACGAACTTGTCCTTCCATTGGTCAAGCTGGACAAGTGAGAGCTTTTCTTCAACAATGCGCAGTCTCTCACGTCTTCCGACGCCCCGGAGTTCCAGACCGAACCCCACATTCTCGGCGACCGTTCTCCAGGGCAGCAACGCAAATTGCTGAAAGACCATTGAAATACGGTGCATCCGCAAATGACGGAGGGTCGACGCATCCGTGTCGGGAAGGTTTAACTGCTGGCCTTCATGTTCGATCAGCACCTTGCCGCGCGATACCTTGTTGAGACCATTAACGGCCCGAAGCAATGTCGACTTCCCGGAGCCCGACAAACCCATTAGAACGCAAATCTCGCCCGCATTCACCGCAAGCGATGCACCGGCGACGCCCAGCACATTCCCGGTTTCCTCAAGAATTTTTTCCCGGTCGGCGCCGCCGTCGAGAAGTGCAAGCGCCGGCGCCGGGTTGCTGCCAAAAATAATATCCACATCTTTGAATTCGACGACAGCCATTCTATTTTTTCTCCGACTGGGATGGCTGCTTGCAGACCCGGTCCAGCAGGATCGCAATGATGACAATGGCGAGCCCCGCTTCGAAACCCTTGGCGATATTGACCGTATTGAGCGCGCGCAGGACAGGAACGCCGAGCCCCGGCGCGCCGACCATTGCGGCAATCACCACCATTGAAAGACAGAGCATGATGCATTGCGTAACACCCGCCATGATGGTTGGCGCGGCATGCGGCAGTTCGATCTTCCAGAGAATCTGCTGTTTTGTTGCGCCAAAGGCGTCGCCCGCCTCGATCAATGTTTTCGGAACGCTCGAGATCCCGAGATAGGTGAGCCGGATGGGTGCCGGGATCGCAAAGATGACTGTCGAGATCAGCCCGGGAACAACGCCGAGACCGAACATGATCATCGTCGGAATCAAATAGACAAACGTCGGTATGGTTTGCATCAGGTCGAGAACGGGACGAAGGAAAGTGTATACGCGCGGCCGGTGCGCCGCCACGATACCAATCGGCACCCCGACAACCACGCAACTTAGCGTCGCGAATATGATCAGCCCCAGCGTCCGGACCGTTTCTTCCCAGTAGCCGAGATTAATGACAAGCAGCAGCGACAGTAAAATCAGCAGGGAGAGTTTCCAACTGCGATGGAGGGCATAGGCGAGGCCTGCAAAAATGACCACAAGCAGAAGCGGCGGGCACCAGAGCATGAGGTCGATGAGCCCGTTGATCAGAAATGCGAGCCCATCTGAAAAGCTGTCAAAAATCCAAGCGCAATGATCGAGTATGAAATCAACGCCGTCGCGAATCCAGTTACCAAGCGGTATTTTATGATCGGTAAGCCACTCCATGTCATGCCCCCCCTGATTGACGCGGCTACGCTCTATGACCGGGAAATCAGCGGCCGGTTCCTATCCCGGCCACTTGCTCTTTTTACATTCCCAAAGCCTTGTTAAGCGCGGCCGCAGCATCTCCGCCTTCGAAGGTAGTTACGCCCGCGATCCAGGCTGCCGGAACGTCAGGATGCTTTTTAAGCCAGGCTTCGGCGGCCTTTTTCGGATCCACGCCGTCATCAAGGATGGCCGCCATAATCTCATTCTCCATGGCAAGGGTGAATTTGAGATTGGCGATCAGCTTACCGGCATTAGGACAATCAGTCAGATATCCCTTCCGCACATTCGTGAACACTTCGGCGCCACCAAAGTTTGGTCCGAAATAATCGTCACCGCCTGACAAATAGGTCATATCGAAATTGGCGTTCATCGGATGCGGTTCCCAGCCCAGGAAAACCACCCATTCCTTTTTCCGATCGGCGCGGGCGACCTGGGCGAGCATTCCCTGTTCGCTCGATTCGACGACTTCGAAACCTTTGAGCCCGAACGCGTCAGAATCGATCATATCCTGAATGAGGCGGTTACCATCATTGCCAGGCTCGATCCCGTAAATCTTACCGTCGAGCTGATCTCTGAACTTGGCAATATCGGCAAAACTTTTTATTCCGCCATCGGCCGCCGCCTTGTTCACCGCAAGGGTATATTTCGCGCCGGCAAGGTTCATTCCTGTCGTCTCGACGGACCCATCCTCCCGATAAGGGGCGATGTCGCCTTCCATCGTCGGCATCCAGTTGCCGAGAAAGACGTCGATATCGCCATTTTTCAGACTGGCATAGGTGACCGGAACGGAAAGGACAGTCGCCGTCGGTTCATATCCCAACGCGTCCAGAACGACCGAAGCGGCGGCGGTCGTCGCGGTGATATCCGTCCAGCCGACATCGGAAAAGCGGACTTTCTGGCAGGCCGCCGGATCTGCCGCTTGCGCTGCAGATAATGTAGTGAACAGGGCGACGCCCGCGGTCAGGAGCAATTGTGGTAGTTTCATCGACATATTACGGTTCCCCATTTAAAATCAGTAATTTATCCTGCGCCCGGGTAGGGACGCCAACCATCCTCAAGCCGCCTATTACTGGTTGGCAGGCGACAAGGGCCGCCGCCCGGCAGCTTCAGGTTTTAAGCCAGTAATCGCCGCCCTCACGGGTACATAGATGTCCCGCTGTCGGCGTTGCAAAATGCGTCCCGATGATCAGCGTATCGGAATCGCTGTACTTTTTCAAAAACGCTTCCCTGGTGTTACGGGCCGCGACGGCATCCGAATCAGCGGAGCTCGACCAGTCAGGCCGGGCAATCTGACAGGGATGATGCATGCTGTCGCCCGTGATGACCGCTTCCGCCCCGTTCGAGCGTATCTGCACGCAGACATGCCCCGGTGTATGGCCCGGCGACGGAAACAGGCTGACCTCTTCACAAATCCGATGGTCCGTGGCGACAAAATCGGCAAGGCCGGCATTGACGATCGGCGCGACCGAATCGCCGATGACATCGCCATATTCCTCCTGCGACGCAGAGTTCCAATAGGCCCATTCCTTTTCGCCGATCAAATACCGCGCATTCGGGAATGTCGGCACCCACTCGCCATCCACCAGCATCGTATTCCAGCCGACATGGTCCACATGGAGATGTGTGCAGAGAACCGTATCGATGCTGTCGCGCGGATATCCGGCCGCTTCAAGATCCGCAAGGAAGGTGGTCTGCAACATGTTCCAGGCGGGAATCTCGCGTTTCTTGTCATTCCCAAGGCAGGTATCGACGATGATTCTGCGCGTTCCCGTATCGATGATGAGAGCATGTATGCTCATGATCAGTTTCCCCTCCGCCGAGGCGAAATGCGGGACGAGCCAGTCTATCGGTTGGACGGCTTCTGGTGTTGCCTGAGGCAAGATAAAGCGCGTGCCGCCCGTCGCCTCCACCTCGACGACACGGGTGATCTTGACTTGACCGATCTGCCAAGTGTTCATGCCGGCTTCCTCCTTCATTATTATTTTTTGCCGTTTCGGAAGTATAGCGGTTAAAGGCCGCCTTACAATACCGTTCAACGAGATCTGCCAAAGGTCAGCCAGGCGGCGTAAATCCGCGTTACAGTCGTCACCCAGCACATCACGCCAAAAATCACCGCGATCACAACGAAATAATCCGGGAAAACGCACATCAATATCATGGCCGTGATTGTCTCTCCCCCTTCGGCAAGGCCACCAAGATAATAGAGCGACTTGCGCCCCTGGATGTCGGTGGAAATCTTGTACTTCTCCGCCATGATTGCATAGGTGAGAAACGTCGATCCGGTTCCCATGAAGCTGAAAATCAGGAACGCGGAATAAATGGCATTTTCCGGCCGGGCCAGCGCGAAGGCGAAAACAACGGCGGAATAGAAGATGAAATCGCAAACGATATCGAGATATCCGCCGAAGTCAGTTAATAGCGAATGCCGCGCCACAGCCCCGTCGAGACCATCGAAGAGCCGGTTAAGCAAAATCAGAAGGAGGGCGGCGCCATAGGATTCGATCGCAATCAGGGGAACCGCCGCCAAGCCCAGTGCGAACCCCACGACCGTAACCGCATTCGCGGATACGCCAAAGGCGGCGAGTCGCGTACCCATGGCGTTCAATGGTGGATCGATAACATTCCGGAGGGCCGCATCAAACATCTCTTCTTCGAAATACCTTCTTGATCCGCAAACAGTCTGGTGAGATTGTATCTGAAAAATGACATAATGACATACAGCGGACAAAGCAAAGCGATATCGCGCTGCTCCCGATAATGTGAATTCGCGTTATAAGGAAACGAAATGGCTCACACGCACGAATTTATTGCCCGTATCGACTGGACCGGGGCGGGCAAAGGGACGACGACCGACTATAAAACCTACTCCCGTGACTATGATATTTCGATCAAGGGGCGGCAGAAAATTAAAGGTTCCGCAGATCCCGTATTTCTTGGAACCGATGACCGGTATAATCCGGAAGATCTTCTCGTCGCGTCGCTCTCTGCCTGCCATATGCTGAGCTATCTCGCCCTTTGCGCCAGGAACAAGATTGAAGTTCTCGACTATCATGATGACGCCTGGGGCAAAATGGAGATGAAGGAGGGAAGCCTTCGCTTTACGGACGTCCTATTGAAGCCGGTTGTGACCATCGCGAGCGACGGCGACCTCGAGAAAGCGAAGCGGCTCCATCATGACGCGCACGGCGTTTGCTTTATCGCCAATTCCGTCAATTTCCCCGTCCGTAATGAGGCGACGGTCAGCCTTGCGAAATAACCAATTTTTAACCGAAGAGTGAGAGAGTTACGTCAGAAGAAAACTTTGTCGAGACAACGAATGCAATTGAAGTTTGAAGCGGCGATTTATAATGAGGAAGTTCTGGCAGCGGTACAGGACGGCGAACATCACAGAAATCTGTCAGACAGCTGGGCGGAAACGCATTATTTTGACGTTTACGCCACGAGTCTCGAGCAGGCCTGGGAAAAAATGCGCCGCAAATACAGCGCGGAACGCGGCTTCGTTATCAAAGCCATCGACGAAATCGACTAACCTTCAGGATTAGTAGCCGACATAATAGGGATTGGTGCCGCCGGCGTGATCGGTGACATCAAGGACACGCTCTATTGTCGGCACGGCTGATTTTATCTCGACTTCCACACCCTGTTTCAAGGTCGCATCGGCCATGCCGCATCCCTGGCAGCCGCCGGCCATTTCAACGAAGGCTGTCCGGTCCTGAATATCGATCAGGGTAATATAGCCGCCATGTGCCGCAATCGCGGGGTTGATGCGGGTTTCCAGCAGAACACGAATCTGCTCCGCCTCATCCGTCAAGAGACCCGGCCGGTCCGACGTGTTCGCCGCCTCTTCGTCGATCATGCGCTCAAACCGGACACGCTGTATTTCCGGCACGAAATGCTTGAGCGTGTTCTCGATTTTGATCTGTGTTCCAAAGGCCGGCGTCGAGAGACCGGTGCTGTCCATCTCGAGAGTGACGACACCTTCGGTTGGATCATAGGATTTGAACGCAACATCACCGCCATCTTCGAGAAGTTGAGGTCGAACGCGATCGCGGACCAACTCGACGATGGAATCAACGACCTTTTGCTCCTCATCCGAATAGCTGGCGCTTGCAGTCGGGTTTCCGCCATTCAGGACCGGCAAACCGCTCATATAATGGTCCATTATCGCCGCCAGCACCATCGGCTTGAGCTGTATCCAGAGCGTCTTGTGCTCATCATCGGGGCGTTTGATTATGGTGACATAGTCTTCACCAAGTTCCACGGCCTTGATGCCCGGTATATCAAAGAGGCGCGCCGCCAGCGGAGAGCGCGCGCGTCCCTCGGTCTCGTCCTCGAAAAGGATGGAACCGGAAGCCAGCACCTGACGGCCGGGCACAAATTTCATCCTGTCTTCGCTTTCATGCGGCAGGGTCTGAATAAACATCAACAAGCTCCCTTCCCGATGACCGGGAAAATTACAATGACGGTCGTCAGCTAGCAGAATTCCAGCTTACCGGCAAGGCACAAGCATAACATAAGGCGGCGGCATCCGCTTGCAATAGTGCCCGTGACGATCAAACCGTCGCAACGGGATTGGCAGGCGAGCCCACAGCGCCGGGCAACCGGATTGGCGGAGCGGTCAGCAAGAAGCGTGAGCGCCCATTCGCCTTCAGCCAGTTATTGAGCGGCGTCAGGTACCAGAGCTCACCAAGATGGATACCGAGCTTGAACAGGCAATGCTCATGAATGGGCAGAAAGGCGCAGTTGCCATGCCCGGCGCGGGAGGGGTAGGCTTCAACCGCATAATTATCGGCAATCAGCAACGACAATCCGCTATCCGAAATCCAGTTGAGAAGCCTGCCGTCACGCCCATCAAGCGCCGCGCAGGAGTTGTGGAGTTTGTCCTTGTCCGGCTTGCCATCCATGTCCATGATCATCTGGGCAAATCCTGTATGCAGGCAGATCATGTCCCCCTCTTCGATGACGACATTGTCCGTTTCGAGAACCCGCATCAGCCCATCATAACCGACTAACGTTTTCGCGCGGCCGAATGCGCCTTCGAGGTCGATCATGACGCCACGTCCCTGGACGCCGGCCGCCGCCATGTTCTCGATCCCGAGCGCGAGGGCCCGGCTGCCTCCCTCGTCTTCAGGTCCGCGAATATGCTCTCCGCCGCGATAGCCGTTGTAATAGACGATTTCCGCCCTGCCATCGCCATCGGCGTCAAACTCCTGCCCGACATGGGCAAGACTGTCCCATTGTGAAGAATATTGGGTATGCAGGACCACCATGTCGTCGCAGATAACGTCGATCATGTTCGGATCGTCCTGGGAGAGGTTGTAATTCATGTTCGGACGGTTCTGGGATCGCATCGTCGGCGATATTTCCGGCGGATAGCGCCTCGGATTAAGGATATTGCCACCCGGCAGATCGAGAGGCAGGCTGAGACAAAAGCGTTCCCCTGTCTTCACTTCGGCGGCCGCGGCCCGTATTTTTTCCGGCGTGATGAGGTTAAGGCGGCCGATTTGATCGTCCGGTCCGAAATCTCCCCAGTTTGACCCTTCCGGCCGGTTCACCCATCTGGACATATGTTCCCTCCCTCTTGTTATTATTTTGCGAACAGCATAGCTGCAACGGGGGCGACTGCAAAGCCCCTCACCCGCCGAATTGACGTAAGTCCCGCGACCTGTTAGCTCTTTGGAAAAAGCAATGCGAGAATAATAAAAATGAAAAGCGAAACAACGACCGCCCTCAAGATCATTACGACGCTGTCGATTGTCTATCTCGCAAGCAATTTTTATCGCTCGTCCATCGCTGTCATCGCGCCGAACATGATGGACGAAATCGGCCTTTCCCATGAACAGCTTGGTATCGTCGGTGGTATTTTCTTTATCGCCTTTGCCTTTTTCCAGGTTCCAGTCGGCATTTTTCTCGATCGCTATGGCCCGAGGAAAACCATCTGCGGTCTCATGCTGATCGCCGTGATCGGCTCGAGCGGATTCGCCATCGCCTCCGATTTTCTGGAGCTTGCCGCCGCGCGATTCCTGATCGGCGTCGGCTGTGCCCCCGTCCTTATGGGCTCCCTCGTCATCATCTCGCGATGGCTCTCGGCGGAACGGTTTGCCTTTTACGCATCCCTGATCGTCGGAATGGGGGGGCTTGGCAATATCCTTGCGACAACGCCGACGGCATGGCTGACCGACCTTATTGGCTGGCGTGACGTCTTCTGGATCGCGAGCCTGATGACGGCAATGTCCATCATATTCGGATATCTGATCATCAAGGACGCCCCGAAAGGCCACGCCTTTCACAATCGCGAAGTCGAGAGCATGAAGGAAACCATCGGTGGCGTTTTAAAAATCATCAAGTATCGACAGTTTCAGTATATCTTCGCCATCAATCTCGTGATCTATGGAACGATAATGGCAATCGTCGGTCTCTGGGGCGGCAATTATCTGCGGGATATCTATGGTCTCGACCTCGCGGAGCGCGGCAACATCCTGTTCTGGATGACGATAGCGGTGATCGGCGGAAATTTTTTCTACGGGTATCTGGATGGAATATTCCGCGCCCGAAAGCATCTCGTTGCCGCCGCCGCCGTAACCACGATCATCCTGCTGATAATTCTCGCACTCCTGCCCGTCGTCCGCGTTTGGCAGATTTCAACAGTATTGATTCTCTTTAGTTTTTTTGGAAGTTACGGCGTCGTCATCATGTCGCACGGCCGTTCAATTTTTCCGGAGAAACTCCTCGGACGCGGCATCGCCACCTTGAATACGGCGGTGTTTCTCGGCGTCTTCCTGCTGCAGTCGATGGGCGGTTTTATCATCGGCCAATTTGTCAAGAGCGACGGGACTGCCTCGATCGACGCCTATCGAGTCTTTTATTTCAGCCTCGCGGCGATTGTCGCCATCGCGCTGATCATTTACAGCCGGTCGGAGGAATCAAAGAAGGCAAAAAACAAGGCGCCGGAAACCGCCTGAAAAGCGGCCCGGCGCCCGATAGTTTTTGTCTGCCCGCGTCTCCGCCTAATCGCGGTAATTTGCGCCCTTGCGGTCAAGGATGCGCAGCAGGCCCGGCCATTCGAGACCGGACTGGGACGCGCTGATCTTGAACTGGGAGGCGGCATGCTCACAGACTTCGCGGGAGGGAATAATCAACTCCGAATCGCCCGCAAGCGCCTTGATCTGAGACTCACATGATTTCTCAAGATAGAAAATGCGGCGGAAGGCTTCCGGCACCGTACTGCCGACAGTGAGAAGACCGTGGTTGCGGAGGATCATGGCGATACTGTCGCCCATATCCCGAACAAGACGCTCACGCTCATCAAGATCGAGCGCAATCCCCTCATATCCATGGTAGGCAAGTCTGCCATAGAACATCATGGAATGCTGGCTGATCGGCAGCAGGCCCTGCTTTTGTGCCGAGACCGCCATACCGGCTGTGGTATGGGTGTGAAGTACGCATCCGACATCCTCACGCGCCGCATGAATGGCGCTATGAATGGTATAACCGGCCGGATTGATGTTGAACGGCGTATCGTCAAGTATCTTCCCGTCGATATCGACCTTGATGAGGCTGGACGCCGTCATCTCGTCAAAAAAGAGGCCGTAGGGATTGATCAGGAAATGATGGTCACTTCCCGGCACCCGCGCGGAAATATGGGTAAAGACAAGATCGCTCATCCCGTAATGGGCAACAAGGTGATAGCAGGCCGCGAGATTGACCCGCGTTTCCCATTCTTCATCACTGACCTTGCCCTTAAGGCTGGGCACCAGTTTGTTGATTGTATCCACACCCATATCGATTTTCCTTTTTTGTTCGTTAGTTCATATGAGACTTCAGCATGTTTCGCGCAATGACCAACTGCTGGATCTGTGTTGTTCCTTCATATAGGCGGAGCAACCGAACGTCCCGATAGAACCGCTCAACCTTGTATTCCGCCATGTACCCCGCGCCGCCGTGAATCTGGACTGCGCGGTCCGCAATCCTGCCGGCGGCTTCCGTCGTGAACATCTTGCAACAAGCGGCCAGCATAGAGATGTCTTCATTGTTATCATATTTCTTCGCCGCATCCAATGTCATAGCCTTGCCGGCAAACAACTCCGCCTGACTATCGGCAAGCAGCGCCTGAACAAGCTGGAACTCTCCGATCACCGTCCCGAACTGCTTGCGCTCTGCGGCGTAGCCGAGAGCTTCGGCGAGAATCCGTTCCGATATGCCGGTGGAAACCGAGCTCAGATGCAACCGCCCGCGGTCGAGAACCTTCATCGCGGTGTAGAAACCCTGACCCTCGACACCACCAAGAAGCGCAGAGGCCGGAACGCGCGCATCCTCGAAAATGACGTCGCTGGTTTTCGTGCCCCGTTGCCCCATTTTTTCATCCGCCTTGGCGATGGTGACGCCGGGCGTGCTCGGATCGACGAGAAACGCCGAGATCCCTGACGCGCTCTTTTTTGACGAATCCGTTCGCGCCATAACGGTAAGCATCCCGGCGCGCAGCGCATTCGTGATGTATCGTTTCGTGCCGTTGAGAACATAATCTTCGCCGTCTTTGACCGCGACCGTACGCAATGAGGCCGCATCCGATCCCGCTTCCGGTTCAGTAAGACAGAAGGATGACATGATCTCACCGGAGGCAAGCCGTGGCAGATATTGTTTTTTCTGCTCGTCAGTGCCGGTCATGACAAGGCCCTGACTGCCAATGCCGACCGTCGTCCCGATCACGGACCGGAACGCGAGCGACGCCTTGCAAAGCTCGTGAATAATCTCGCATTCCTGTGCCATGCTGAGGCCGAGACCGCCATATTCTTCGGGAATCGACAGGCCGAACAGTCCGAGTTCGCGCATTTCCTGGATTATTTCCTCCGGAACATCGTTTGTCTCCTCAACCGTATCTTCGGCAGGCACCAGCTTTTCTCGAACGAATCGCGTTACAGCATCTTTCATTAATTCAAATGTCTCGATATCAAGAGCCATCTTTTATCCTTCTGTATTCTTCTTATTTTTCAGGTTTTATTTCAGTCCAGTCCGCACATCACTTCGATGTTCCTTGCCAGCGCAACGAGGCGCGGACCCACATTTTCTCGCAAGATGGCTTCTGTTACCAGATATGAAGAGCCCCCGCAATTGAAGGCGACAACGTCGCCGCTGGAATTATCACGGGCGGCCGTGCCCACAGCGCAAAAACTTGAATCCCATTCACCGAGCGACAAACAGTATCCGTATTCGGAGAAATCCTTTTGCGCCGCCTCGAAGCCCTTTTTGATTTCTGACCAGTCCGCGGGATTTTTCCGCCGCACATGATCGAGAAGAAATTGACGTTCGCCTTCCGGAAGCTTGCACAGGAAGGCGCGCCCGATCGATGTGCTGGCAATCGGAAGATAGGAACCGGTCTCCAGCCGGAGGGTGCTCTCGTCTCCACCGCGGGCGGTCTCGACATACATCATATGAAGTCTGACGCGCGTCGCCAGGGCCACGCCCAGACCGACCTGCCGCGCGAAATCATGCATCAGGGGCCGAGCAAGCAGCCGCATCTTGTTGTTGGCGAGAAAGGTGTAACCGAGCGAAAGCACCGCTGGTGAGGGCTCGTACTTGCCGAGGCTCTTGCGGTAGGTCAGATAGCCAAGCTGCAAGAGAGTGCTTGTCAGGCGCGACACCGTCGAACGCGGGAGCTTGGTTCTTTTGGCGAGTTCATTATTGCCGACCGGCCCCTCCCCTGGCCGGAAAGCCTGAAGAATTTGCAGGCCGCGCGCCAGTGACGTCACGAAATGCCGGTCATTATCCGGCGTGGAAATACCCTCAATAAATGTTTTTTCTTCTAGCATTTTCTAACATTGGTAAAAATAGAGCTATATACGAAAAAAACTTGCAGAATTCTGTTCCACTATGCAGAATACCCGCCTATTAGAAAACAAAAAAATAACCATGCTAAGTTTTCCAGGGAGGAAATAATGCGAATAAGTTTAAAACTTTGCGCGGCTGCAGCGGCAGCGGTGTTTGCTTTCTCGTCCGCCGCGTCTGCTGCGGATGTCAAGCTTCCAGACACACTTGCGTGGAGTGCCTACAACACCGGCACAACCGGCTATAACCAGTCCGTCGCAATCGGCAAAGCCTTGAAAGACAAATTTGGCGTCGATTTGCGCGTGATTCCCGGTAAGAACGACATTTCGCGCATGGGTCCGCTGAGGACCGATAAAGTTCAGTTCGTCGCAAATGGTGCCGGAACGTTCTATGCATCCGAAGGCGTATTCGAATTTGCAACGCCGGACTGGGGCCCGCAGAAAGTGCAGCTGCTGGCGTCCGCAACGTCCGATGCCAACCTTTCCGTTGGTGTGGCTGCGGATGCAGGCGTCAAGACCATTGCTGATCTGAAAGGTAAGCGTGTCGGCGTGGTTCGCAGTTCACCGGCTTTGACCATCGGCACCGAAGCCATTCTCGCCTTTGGCGGACTGACATTTGACGACGTCGAAGTTGTTGAATTCGGTGGATACGGCGCCATGTGGAAGGGGATGATTTCCGGTCAGATCGACGCGGCCTTCGCGTCAACCGTCTCCGGACCGACGAAACAGCTGGAAGCGTCGCCACGTGGTATTTACTGGCCGCCGACCCCTGCCGCCGACAAGGAAGGCTGGGACCGTGTCCAGGCTGTCGCACCGTATTTCGTACCGCATGTGGCCGTTCTGGGAACGGGTAATATCTCCAAGGAAACCCCGCATGATGGTGCGGCCTATCCTTACCCGATCCTGATCACCCGCGCGGACCAGGACCCGGAATTGGTCTATTCCATGATCAAGGCCGTTCACTCGGAATATGAAAGCTACAAGGAAGCCTTGCCGGAAATGACCGGTTGGGCACTTGAAAACCAGACCTTCAAATGGGCGGTTCCCTATCACCCGGCTGCCGTCAAATACTGGAAGGAAATTGGCGTCTGGACCGATGAAATGGATGCCCATAACAATAAAATGATGGAACGTCAGGACGTTCTCGCCAACGCTTGGGCGACGATGAAGGACAAGGGTCTTGAAGGCGATGCATTTGCGGCAGAATGGATGAAAGTCCGGGCTGAGGCATTGCAGGCCGCCGGCATGAACCCGATTTTCAAATAATCCTTATCTGTAGAACCTTAAATGGAAATCCAAAAACAAGAGAATGGAGCGGTGGTGCAGCCTGAACTGGCTCGCCACCGTAACCTTTCCCCTCTTTGGCGCGTGATCGTTATTGCGGTCACGATCGTCGTCATACTCCTTGCAATGAACCAGCTGTTCAATGCCGGCTTCTTTGTCGGACATACCTGGCTTGATAATGAATATCAATATGCCTTGTTCGGATTGCTGGTTCCCATTGTTTTTCTGATTTTCCCGGCGACGAGCAAATCGGCCATGGACAGGGTGCCGTGGTACGATATTCTGTTTGCCGTCGTCACATTCGGGTTGCTGGTTTTCTTCTTCATGAAAGCCGCGGCAATTGTCGATTACGGCTGGGAAATGGGCGCGCCGACGGATGTCGTCATTCTCGGATTTATCCTGTGGCTGCTTGTCCTTGAGGGCACCAGACGCGCGGGCGGCACCGCTCTTTTCACCATTGTCGTCATCATTTCGCTCTATCCGCTCTATGCGGATATTATGCCTGGACCAATATCCGGACTTGGAAGTAATCTCGCGGATACCACCGCATACCATGTGTTCAGTGCGGAGAGTATGCTTGGCATTCCGATGCAGGCGCTCGCCAATCTCGTGATCGGATTCCTGATTTTCGGGGTTGCACTGACTCAGACGGGCGGCGGTAAATTCTTTATCGATCTCGCCTTCGCCGCCTTGGGGCATGTGCGTGGCGGTCCGGCCAAAGTGGCTATTTTCTCATCGGGCCTGATGGGCTCAATGAGCGGCAGCGTGATCTCCAACGTGATCACGACCGGCGTCATGACCATTCCGGCCATGCGGAAGACCGGATTTCGCGCATCCTATGCTGCAGGCGTCGAGGCCTGTGCGTCGACCGGCGGCGTTCTCATGCCTCCGATCATGGGCTCGACGGCTTTCATTATGGCGGTGTTCCTGAACATCCCCTATATCACGATCGCGATTGCCGCGATTGTCCCGTCAGTCCTTTATTATCTCGCCCTGTTTATTCAGATCGACGCCTACGCGGCGCGGCACAATATGCCCGGCCTGCCGAGGGACCAGCTTCCGAAGCTTGGCGAAACCTTCCGCAAGGGCTGGCACTTCATTGCAGTTTTCGTCCTGCTGATCGTGATGCTGGTCTATCTCAAGCAGGAAGTCCTGGCGCCGTTTTACGCAACGGGCCTGCTGATTCTCATCAACCAGATTTTTTCACCGGATCGGTGGGGAATGAAGGAATTCTGGGAGTTTATTCTGGCCTCCGGCAAGCTGCTCGCGGAAATCGCGGCAATTCTCGTCGGTGTCGGACTGATCGTCGGCGCCCTTTCCATCACCGGCATGGCTGGAACCCTGGTCAATGATCTGATCTTCATGGCCGGCGGCGACATTCTCGTCCTGCTGTTGATGGGCGCGATAACCAGCTTCATCATGGGCATTGGTATGACCGTGACCGCCGCCTACATCTTTCTCGCCATTGTCCTTGCGCCCGCGCTGGTGCAGGGCGGGCTTGATCCGATGTCGGTGCATCTGTTCATCCTTTACTGGGGGATGGTCTCCTTCATCACGCCACCGGTGGCGCTTGGCGCTTTTGCGGCGGCGTCGATTGCGGGCGCCAACCCGATGCGGACCGGTCTTGAAGCGATGCGGCTGGGATCGATCATCTATTTCGTTCCCTTCTTCTTTGTGCTGGATCCCGCCTTTATCTTTCACGGTGAATTGAGCCGGACGGCGCTCCTGTTCGTTTGCGCCGTCGGCGGGGTTATTCTCGTCGCCAGTTCGCTGCAAGGATATCTTGTCTGGGTCGGAAACCTCCATCGCCATCCGGTGCTCGGCTGGCCGATCAGGGGATTGATCCTTATCGGCGGCCTTGCTCTTGCAACGCCGGGCGGAAGCGAGTTGATCCCTTTCAGCGATCTGGAACTTGCGCTATTTGCGCTCGTCACCGCCGGATCCGCGGCGCTTCTCGCCTTTTTCATCGATAGACGGGCAAAAGCGGCGATGGTGCTTTAACGCCCGAAGGATATTCCGAAGAAACGCCCGCCGGATCTCCGGCGGGCGTTTTTATTAAGGGGGTGACGCGTCGCTCTTCGCTTGCGACCGTGGGGTCCGCATCGTATTCTGCGGCGACGTATTTCTTTCATGGCAAGCAGGCTGTTCATATGAAACGTATTTTAACGATTGCGATGGTCGGGATCGCCGCCCTTTTCTGCATCGCCATCGTCACCGTCTATCTCTCGATCGGATCGGTTATCACGACGAGCGTCGAGAAATATGGAAGCGCCATCACACAAACCGCCGTAACCCTCCGCGATGCGGATTTTTCACCGTCGAGCGGAGACGCCTCCCTCCTCGATCTTTCGGTGGCAAACCCGGCCGGCTTTTCTGCAAAAACCGCTCTTCTTGCACCCCGCATAGAAATCCAGATCGACCCTCAAACCGTCGGTGAAGGCGTCATGGTAATCAAGAGAATGGAAATCGAGGCCCCGGAGATTACCTATGAGATAAACCAATCCGGCGACAATCTCCGTGCGCTTCGCGCCCAGATCGGAGAAGCCGTGGCGGCGGAAAAGCAGGGTTCCTTTCCTGATGATAAGGCTGGCTCTCCGACGAAATTCATTATCAATGATTTGTATATCTCGAATGGCGTCGTCGTTGTGGAAGCCGAAGGTCTCACAGGAAAAAGAACGACCGCTATCATGAAAAACGTGCATCTTGAAGACGTCGGCCGCGATGAAAATGGCCTCGCCCCTGCCGCGCTTGTCGACAAGCTGTATGCGCCAATCCTACAGGCAGTAACAATTGCCGCTCTCTCGACGGATCTCAATTTGTCCGATCAGGCGCTCAACATTCTTCGCGCTGCCAGCGACGAGACGGAAGAAGCCATCAGCCGCCTTCGAGAACTCCTCGAAAATTAGAGTTGCCGCTCCTTGCGCGAGCAGGCATAACAGGGGCTATAACAACTGTTCGTTAGGGCCAGGCTGTGACAGAAAACGCTACCTCACGAGAAGAAAGTCTGCACCGGAGTGACAACCGCCGCCAGGAACTGATGGCGGCGGCGGCGCATTTATTTAACCAGCGCGGATATGACGCCACCTCCATGCGGGACATCGCGCGGGAAGCGGGGATGCTTGCCGGCTCCATGTATTACCACTTTTCCTCCAAAGACGACCTGATCGTCGCCACTTATGAAGAAGGCAAAAGGCTTATCAGTACAGCGGTGATCGAGGCAATTGAAGGGGTTGACGATCCATGGGAACGACTGACCCGGGCGGCGGTCGCCCATATGAATACCCTTTTCGGCGGCAACAATTTTTCAATTCTGCTCTGCGCGGACATTTCCCGAACTGCACCGACATTGCGAAGCCGCCTCATCGAAATTCGCGACAGCTACGACAAGCTGTTCATGGACCTGATAGAGGATCTTCCGCTTGCCGAGGATGTTGACAAGGGCCTGCTCCGCTTGAGCCTGCTCGGTTCGCTTAACTGGTCGAGCAGCTGGTACCGCCCCGGTGGCCAGACGCCCGCACAGATCGGCGCCTTTTTCGTGCGCATTATGAAAGACGGCCTTTCCTGAAATCCCCTCCGCCTATTTTCACATTATTTTTATGTGATTAATTTATTTCACAATATTTTGTAGAAAATTATATTGCGTTTTACCTAAAAAAAACTATATCTAACGGGGATAAGATGGCTGCCGGCCCGAGTATGGGCGAAAAACTCCGGCAACGGGACCGTATCGCCTCACAAATTGTTGTTGATACAGCAAATGATGATATAGGCCGTTGATTGCTGTTACGAAATATGGCTAAACTAAAGGCATTCGGCGGTGTTAGAGCATTTCCCACCCCATTTGCATAACGCGAGTAGGAAAGTTGAACGAACTAAAAATAAAGACAGAGATCTCCGCCGTTCCCCGGAAGGAGATTTCATCCGTCGTCATCCGCTTCGCTGGCGACTCGGGCGACGGCATTCAGATTACCGGCAGTCGATTTACTGATACAACAGCATTGGCCGGCAACGACCTCGCAACCTTTCCCGATTTTCCGGCTGAAATCCGGGCGCCCGTCGGAACGACGTTCGGCGTCTCGGCATTTCAGATCAATTTCGGCTCTCGACGTATTGAGACTGCTGGCGATGACCCGGATGTTCTCGTCGCTCTGAATCCGGCAGCATTGATGGTCAACCTCGCGCGGCTCAAACCGGGTGGAATGATAATTGTCGACAGCGGAACCTTCAGCGATCGTAACTTGAAGAAGGCCGGCTACCTGGCCAATCCGCTTGAGGACGGTTCGCTTTCCGCATATTCGGTTGTCGATATCGATATCACGAAACATGTTCTGGAATCGGTGAAGGAATTCGGCCTCACGCAAAAAGAGGGATTGCGGTGCAAGAACTTCTGGGTGCTGGGTCTGGTTTACTGGATTTACGGGCGCGACCGCAGCGACACCATCGACTGGCTCCGCCGGAAATTCGCCAAGCGTCCGGAAATCGCCGATGCCAATATCGCAGCACTCAACGCCGGCCACATCTTTGGCGAAGCATCGGAAGTCAGCGGACTTACGCATCTCTACACCATTCCTGCGGCAGAAATGCCGCATGGCCTATACCGTACGGTCACGGGCGGTGAAGCTCTCGCCTGGGGATTGGTTGCGGGTGCGGAGCTTGCAAATTTGAAGATTTTCTTTGGGTCCTATCCGATCACTCCGGCATCACCGGTGCTTCACACGCTTGCGAAAATGAAGCAGTTCGGCGTGAAGACCTTCCAGGCGGAGGATGAGATCGCGGCGGTCTGCTCTGCCATCGGCGCTTCTTACGCGGGTTCACTCGGCATTACGTCCTCTTCCGGTCCCGGCATTGCCCTGAAAGGCGAGGCCATCGGTCTTGCCATCTCGACGGAGCTGCCGCTGATTATCGTCAATTCGCAGCGGGCAGGACCCTCTACCGGCATGCCGACAAAAACCGAGCAGTCGGACCTGTATCAGGCTGTTTACGGCCGTAATGGCGATGCACCGGTTGTCGTGTTGGCGGCTCACGGACCATCCGATTGTTTCGATGTCGCGATTGAAGCCTGCCGCCTGGCGACAAAATATATGACGCCTGTGATGCTCCTGACCGACGGATATATCGGCAATGCCGCGGAGCCATGGCTGATCCCGTCAGTTGCTGACCGCACGCCCTTCCCGATCCGGTTTGAGACAAACCCCGAGGGATTTGCGCCCTTTAACCGCAATCCCGAAACCCTCGCGCGCCAATGGGCCGTTCCGGGCACTCCGGGTCTTGAACATCGCATCGGCGGCATCGAGAAGGAAGACGGTTCGGGCAACATTTCCTACGAGCCCGCCAACCATCAGCGGATGACGGATCTGCGACGGGACAAGATCCTGAATATCGCCAATGATATCCCTGAGCAGACGGTCGAAAGTGGCGAAAGCAGTGGTGCGCTCGCAGTCGTCGGCTGGGGATCGACCTACGGGCCGATCAGCCGGGCCGTCGATAACAAACTGGCGGAAGGGAAGAAGGTTTCCCATATCCATCTCCGCCATATCTGGCCGCTTCCCCGAAATCTCGGCGACCTTCTTCGCGGATTTGACAAGGTAATTGTTCCGGAAATGAACGATGGGCAATTGAAAACTGTCCTTCGTGATCAATATCTGATCGATGCGCAACCGCTCACCAAAGTGACCGGGCAGCCGTTCAAGATTTCCGAAATTGAACGTGCCATCGACGCGGCATTGGAGAACTGACATGAATATTGCCGTTACAAAAGAGAAAATGAAACCGACCGACTTTGCGTCTGATCAGGAAGTGCGCTGGTGCCCGGGCTGCGGTGACTATGCCATTTTGAAGGCAGTCCAACGGACATTGCCCGATCTCGACACGCCGAAGGAAAATTATGTTTTCGTTTCGGGCATCGGATGTTCTTCCCGCTTCCCTTATTATATGTCGACCTATGGCTTCCATACGATCCATGGGCGGGCGCCGGCATTCGCGACCGGTATCAAGATAGCCAATCCGGAACTTGATGTCTGGATGGTGACGGGCGACGGCGACGGATTCAGCATTGGCGGCAATCACATGCTGCATGTCTTGCGGCGCAATGTCGATCTTCAGATCCTGCTCTGCAATAACGAAATCTATGGTCTGACGAAAGGCCAGTATTCACCGACATCGGAAGTGGGATTACGCACGCCCTCCTCTCCGGACGGATCGGTCGATACGCCCCTGAAGCCACTTGTCTTTACCCTGGGGGCCGGCGCGCGCTTTGCCGCCCGGGCCTATGATACGCAGAAAACGCTTCCCGAGGTCCTGAAACGGGCCCATGCCCATAAAGGCACGTCGCTTGTCGAAATCCTGCAGAACTGCATCGTCTATAATGACGCGGTCTTTGACAATGTTCTCGCCCGCGACGTCGCGGCGGAAAAGCAGCTCCATGTCGAACATGGCAAGCCGCTGATTTTCGGGGCGGAGAAAAACAAGGGAATCCGCCTGAATGCCAGGACGCTAACGCTTGAAGCGGTCACCATCGGCGAAAACGGCGTAACGGAGGAGGACATCCTCGTCCATGATGAAACCAACCGCTCGCTCGCGACATTGATCGCCGCCATGGATGGTCATGACCTGCCCATGGCCTTCGGCGTGATCTATTGCGACCCCGCCCCGACCTATGAAGCGGGGATCGAGGCGAAGCTCGACGCGGCGAAAGCCTCTGGCACGCCATCGCTCGACGCCCTTCTCCGTCAGGGGCATACCTGGCAGGCCTAGTAGCCCGGTTATAAGGATAGAAGGGCCGGCCACCGCAAGGCCGGCCTTTTCTTTGCTTCTCCAGAAAAATTAACGTAGCCTGCACCCATGGTAGAGAAAGATCCCCGGAAAATACTGCTTGCGCGGCGCGCCGAAATACTCGACGTCATGACATCGAGCACCGATGACGCCCGGCCGGTCGAACTCGACCAGGCCCGCGTCGGTCGCCTGTCGCGGATGGATGCGCTGCAGGGCCAGGCCATGGCCCAGGAAACGGAACGCCGACGCAAAAACGAGCTGACCCGCATCGACGCCGCGCTCGACCGCGTCGACAGCGGCGATTACGGATATTGCGTGAATTGTGGTGAGGAGATTTCCGAAAAGCGCCTTGCGCTTGACCCCAGCGCGCCGCTCTGCATTGACTGCGCCAGCAGCTAAATTAAAATCAACCTAGTCCTGGCGCTTGGACGAGGATGACATATTCCGGCGGCTTTTCCGTTGCAGATAGTTTAACCCGGCAACGATCGCCCAAATCGGCACCACGACGACCGCCCCGAGCAGGATATAATCCGCCGCCCAGCCCACTGTCTCCAGCGCCATCGAGTATATCTGCCCGATCGTGCCGGTCAGATCTTTCAGCAGATCAATCGGCGTAATGTCAAATAATGTCAAAGCCCAGCCGACAGCGAAAGACGCGAGCACCAGCTTTATAATAATTGAGACAATATTTTTTGGCATTAACAGCCCTCAATATTTATTACGATCGCGTCCCATAAGCCTATGGTTACATGCAATCATATAGTTGTCGCCCGCATGATAGCCAGAATTTATTTCCTGTGAACTTATACAGTTGGAAATGCTGGCGCGGGCAGGTAGTGTATAATCCTGTTTTGCACATTTTGTGACTGTTGTTATAGTATGCGGCGTGGTCCCATATTGGAGACGAGTAAATGTCTTTGAAGTTTCGTATCCCCGCCGGGGAGAAGATTATCGTCAACGGTGCCGTTCTCACCAACACGAGCAGCAAGGCGATGCATTTTTCGCTCGAGAATGATGCGTCGATCATGCGTGAGAGGGATATCCTTCTTCCGGAGCATGTAAAAACACCGTTTGAGAATGTCTATCTATATGTCCAGCTCATGTATATAGAGCCGGATAATCACGACGCGCATCACAAAAGTTTCCAGGACGCGGCGCAGATTGCTTTCCTCTCCACACACGATAACAAGGAGCGCAACCTGGTTTTTGAAGTCGTGGGCCTTATTGGCGAGAAAAACTACTACTCCGCCCTCAAACTTTTGCAGAAATATTTTAAATCGATTGAATCGAAGGCGGAAGAATCGGCAGACTAGCCGTTTGTTTTTTCGCCTGCGGGCTCTCCTGATTCAGCATTGTCGCCGGTGGTTCAACACCGGCCATTTAGCTTGGGCGGAAATTCGCGAGGGCTCCGGATAAAAAAAATCCCGAACGCAAGAGGGCAAATTTCCTCGTATATCAAAGCATTTGTGCGGTTTTCGCCCCCCTGCCGCCGTAACCAATCGATAAGGAGGCCGTAAAAAAAATCCTCATTAATCTTTTGTTAGGAAATGGGATGGATAGTCAGGGCACGGTTTCGAAGCAGACCGGGGCTCAAAAGAGCCGTTCCGTCGCAGATGCGACAACTCTAGAATGAGGAAAAGATACTATGTCTTCTATTAATACCAACGCCAGTTCAATGGCAGCTCTGCGTACCCTTAACATGACGCAGAAATCTCTCGGACAAGTTCAGTCACAGCTCGAAACAGGTCTGCGTGTCAGCAGCGCAAAAGATGCTCCGGCAACTTTCGTGATTGCTCAGGGCATGCGTGCCGACATCGGCGCTTTGAATGCAATTTCCGAAGGTATCGCTTTCGGTCAGGCTACGATTGGTATGGCCATGGCCGGTGCAACCGCCATTTCCGATCAGCTTACAACGCTGAAAGGCCTGTTTACTCAGGCGAAAAACGAAGGTCTTGATGCCTCTGCAATTCAGGATCAGGTTACGGAAGTTCTGGCTCAGATCGACGCGATCACCAGCACGTCTGCCTTTAACGGTGTGAACCTGTTGACGGCAACGGCAACGACGCTGACGGTCGCTACGGGTCTTGGTGCAACTGACAACATCACTTTCACCAACATCGACCTAACGTCTACGACCGGTCTTGCTCTTAACACCATCGACGCGACGGATACGGCAAACCTCGATACGCATCTTGCGACCATCGACGCCGCCATCGCAACCAATGGTACGGCTCTGACCAGCATTGGTACATTCGCCAATCGTCTTGATGACCAGGGTGAATTTACCCAGCTTCTGACCGACACGATGAAAGAAGGCCTTGGCGTTCTCGTCGATGCCGACATGGCAGAAGTTGCTGCTGAGCTGACTGCTTTGCAGACCAAGGAACAGCTCAACATCCAGTCTCTCAGCATCGCCAACTCGGCACCGCAGAGTATTCTGGCCCTGTTCCGTTAAAATTAAGTCCCTACACGGAAAGGCGGCTCATTCGGGCCGCCTTTTCTGTTAACCTCCTGTTCATGATTTCTCAGATATACTGAGTGGAACGGAATTTCCTTTTTCCTTGGGTTTAACGATGCAACTTTCAACGGATAGTTCGCTGCTCTGGTACAAGCTTTCAACCAGCTTGAAAGATGCGCATTTGAAAACTTTCGAAGCGCAGCCGACCGTCAAGCGCGATATTGCGACGTTCAACGAAGATATCGGCGAGATCAAGTCGGTGGACGATCTGATGAAGAACCGCCGCGTTCTGACCATGGTGCTCTCGGCTTTTCAGCTTGAAAGTGAAATCGACAAACCGGCGATGGTCCGCAAGATACTGACGGAAAATCCAGCAGATGAAGACAGCCTCGTCAATAGACTAGCGGAACCGCGTTGGGCGAAACTGGCGTCGGCAATGTACGGGTTGAATGCCAACCCCGATTTTTTCCAGAACCAGTCGAATGTAGATGCAATCCTTGCCGGATACAAAACCAATGAATTCGAGAAATTCGAAGGTGAGAATGCGGATGGCGTTCGTGAAGCCCTGTACTTCAAGCGGCTTGCCGGAGATGTCGACGCACTGTCGCAGATCATGGCGGACAAAACGCTGATGCATGTCGTCCGGGTCGGCCTTGGCCTGCCAGAAAGCTTCCAGAGCCTGTCCTACGAGCAACAGCGGGACCGCCTGGAAAAGCAGATTAATATCGAGGATTTCAAGGATCCCGAGAAAATCGAAAAGATGGTCCAGAGATTTCTGGTGTATACGGAAATCAACAACACTGACCCGACCGCCAATCCGATGCTGTCCCTGTTCCAGCCGATCTCAACAGACAATAGCTTTGTCGGTCCGCAACCAATCCAGATAGACCTGTTCGTCTGAACGGCCAACTTCCGGATAACCTTGCAAATTTGTCCCTGCAACGGGGCAGATCTTTCTTAGCAGAGAAAAAAATTCCCACCTGACGCGACAATGCCGGCTTTCCCGGCCCACCGAAATCTCCCTACTTTCTTTCTGAAACCCGCTGAAATCTGCGGGTTTTTGTTTTTGGCACGCCCCTTGCTTCTGTAGCCGTGAGTGAATTTGCGTTCGTTTGGTAACGCAGGAAACTACAGGAGAAAACAAAATGGCTGCTTTTTCTATTAACACCAATTCAACAGCGATGGCAGCGCTTCGCACTTTGACTCTGACCCAGACGGCTCTGAGCAAAACGCAGCGGGAGGTCGAAACCGGCCTGAAAGTCGCCGAACCGAAGGACAACCCGGCATCCTTTACGATTGCCCAGACGATGCGCGGTGACATTGCCGCCCTGGATGCAATCGAAGAGGGCCTGACATTTGGCCAGGCGACGGTCAGCATGGCCAACGCCGGCGCCCTTCAAATTTCAAATATTCTGATCGACATCAATCTGAAAGTCACCCAGGCCTTTAATGATGGCCTTGACGTAACGGTTCTTCAGGAAGAAGTCGATGCATTGCTCGCACAGATTACCTCCGTTGTGAACTCCTCCGTATTTAACGGTGTGAACCTGATTGACGGTGTTAGCCCTGATCTTGATGTTCTGACGGGCCTTGGCGGCATTACCCAGACGATCCCGGCGCAGGACCTTACGCTGGCGACGCTCGGTCTTGTCGGCCTTGACCTGACGAACCCCGCTGCCGCTCTTGCCGCAACGGAAACCGCCGAGGGTCTTGTCGGCGCCGTTATCACGACCTTGGGTACATCCGCAAACCGGCTCGACAGCCAGGCGGAATTCACCCAGCTCTTGACGGACAAGCTCAAAGAAGGTCTCGGCATCCTCGTTGACGCCAACCTGGCAGAAGCAAGCGCCGAGTTGCAGGCATTGCAGACGAAGGAACAGCTTGGCATTCAGTCCCTGTCGATTGCCAACGCCCGTCCGCAGTCTATTCTTCAGCTCTTTCAATAATTGAGAGTTAGTAAGAGTATCGTAAGGATATTCGTTGATAGTAGACGTTACTACGGGAAACGAATGAGAAACTGAAATGTCTGTAGCTGCTTACCAAAAGGCCAATCAGAATACTGAAACCCCTCGGCAAACCGAGTATCGGGCTTTCGCAATATTCACTCGTGCTATGGAAGAAGCTGACAGAGAAGATGACACAATGGCAAGGATACGCGCTGTTGCCAACAACCGGCGTCTGTGGCTTACCTTGCAAATGGATCTTCTGTCAGAGGAAAATGGTCTCCCAGACGATTTGAGAGGTCGGCTTCTTTCCATCGCAATTTGGGTGGGGCGCTATAGCCTGAAAGCCATGAAAGGCGAGGCTTCCGTGGCACCGTTGATCACGGTCAACAAGCAGATCATGGACGGCATGAAACCGCAGGATCCGAAACAGGCTGAACCGGGACCCGTTCCCTCAACGCCTGGCCTTAGCGGGAAATTGTCCCTTTAAAAGACCTTAAAAAAATTGCCGGTTCCTAGTTATCGGGCGGCTGAAACAGCGAGAGGAAGGAAAGCATGTCAATCATGCTTCCGTTAATCTCGACGTCACCGGAGGCAAAAGCGATCGCCGGGTTCCGACGCTTCGCAAGAATTTCCTTCCAGACGAAACTTTCAGTCCTGATCGACGCTGCCGGATTTTCAGGAAATTCTTCCGTCACTTCCGCAACACCCCGCCTTACGTGAATCGTGAAATCCTCTCCGGTATCCGTAAACGCGAACCCCACGATCATATCCACATCCGCTGACTGTTCCGCGTCCAGGCTCACGCGCATCGCCTGCATGAACTGGCCGATGGGAAAGGCCGCCAGCATCGCAGCCGGAATATTATGCGGATCCGGCTCGATAATCTTCAACCCCCCCTGCTCCCGCATCTGTGTCAGATAGTAGCTCCGGCCATTGGCACTGATCTCCCGCTCCGCCAGGGCGGCGAGCGCCTTCATTCTAATGTCTCCCGCCGCTGTATCCTCGTCATTCAGCACCAGAAGATGATCGGCGAGTTGGAGAGACCATTGAAATTTCCCGGCATCAAGCGCCGAATGTGCCTTTTCCCGCAAAGCGTCGATCCCGCCCGCGAGATCCGCCATGGCCGCAGCCTCTTCTTCAAGAGGGAGTGCCTCAAGATCCGTTGCATTGCCGCTGAACCAGCCGAGATATCCGGTGAAAATTGACCGCACCGACCAGTCCACACGGCCGTAGAACTCCTGCAGATAGGGTTTTTCCGCAAGATGGGGCGGCAGATTGACCGTCTCCACGATCTCCTGCAGCGTCAGTCCATTGTTCATCTGCCGGATCGTCTGGTCATGCACATACTGGATGGCATCGCGGTAATTCGTTAGCCGGTCATATATCTCATCGGCGCCGGAAAGCGGGCGTGTATGGCTCGGCACCAGTATGTCGGGGTGAAGGGCGCGCATCTTGTCGAGACTTCTCACCCAATCCATGACGTCGCGATAGGCCGTCCCGCGGATCGCGTAAAGATTGGGAAAGCTGTGATAATAGTTGTCGCCCGACAAAAGGATTTTCTGATCCGGCAGCCAGATGAAAATCTGGTCGGGCGTCTCTCCCGGCGCAAAATGCAGCTCCAGCTTTATCCCGGCGATTTCCAGACTGGTCATCTCGCCGGAAAAGGTCTTGGTTGGCCGACGCATATCGACAATCGACTCCGGTCCCTGATCAAGGAATGGCCCAATTCCGGCATTGATGACGTCACCATCCTCGAGCAATGATCCGAACTGGCGCATCGATCGCTTATAAATGACGGGCCTGATTACCTGCAGGATTTTGTCGATATGTTCAGGTGTGGTCTCATAGGCATAAATTTCCGGGTTATCGTCACCGACAAACACGCCCGATCCCAGGATATGGTCGGCATGATTATGAGTGTAGATAATCGCCTTCACCGGTTTGTCTGTGATCTTGTCAAACTCGGCCTTGACGTTCTCGGCGACGGCAACGCTTTCCGTCGTATCCACAATAATAACGCCGTCGGTCCCTTCGATCATGATCGAGTTTGCAAGTCCGAAGCCGACGGCGACATGCACATTGTCGGCAACGCGAATGACTTCCTGGCGCACTTCCGCGTTATGGGCGGCAAGCTTTTGATTTGCTGGGATTCCAACACCAGGCTGGATCGTCGGCACGTCATCGCAGCCTGACATTAATAAAACCCCGCACAGCAGTCCCGCAATCCGCCTTCGCATACAGGTCACCTTTTCCGTCATTAATCCTATGATCCATATTATAAAGAATTAGATACTAGATACTTTATTCTAATTATGTCAATATCCAGGTTATCAAACAGTCGTCTGTCATGTCGAATGGGATTGAAAATGCGACCTAAAAAGGGAAACAAGAGCAAAATTATCGAGGCGGCGATCGACCTGTTCAACAAGGATGGCGTCGGCAATGTCGGCACCAACCGAATCGCCGCTCATCTGCAGATCAGCCCCGGCAATCTTTATTATCATTTCAGGGACAAGGAAGATATTATCCGCGCCATTTTTCCCGAAATTTCCGCCGCAACGGAAGCGGCGCTGATGATTAACGAACCAAACCTGCCCGGAGAAGCGCAACTCGTCGCAATTGCGAAAAACTGGATGACAGTTGTCTGGAAGTATCGATTTTTCTATGGCAACCTCGTCGAGCTTTTGCGGAACGATCCGGAGCTGCGAAAACTCTACGGGCGGCGGCGGGAGGCTACCCTTCATTTTATCAAATCCGCTCTTCTTGCGACGCGCATTCGCGAGAAGCAGGGAAAATCACCCCTGGACGGTGAGTCGGCAATGCGCCTCGCCATCAATATCTGGATCATCGCGCTTAACTGGATACGGTACCTGCAGATTGATAAGTCCGACGCGGAGATTTCCGAAGCTGAAATTACGGATGGCGCACACCAGATTTTTGCCCTTCTCGAACCCTATCTTGATGAGCAGGCAGCCGTTATACTCCGCGAAAGTTTCAAGTGACGCGGAGAAAAGAAGCATGAGCTGGGAAAAGGAAGCCGAAGAAATAAAAAAAATGCGCGTCGCCGCGCAAGCGCAGGGCGGCAAAGAGGCAATTGAGATCCAGCATGCGAAAGGCCGCCTCACCATCCGGGAACGCATCGACAGTCTTCTTGATACAGGAAGTTTTCAGGAGCAAGGACGGATTGCCGGAGCGGCGGAACGGGACGAGAATGGCAATCTAAAGAATTTTTCCCCTGCCAACTATATCACCGGTCTCGGATTGATCGACGGACGGCGCGTTGCCGTCGGCGGCGAAGATTTTACCTTGAAAGGCGGCTCCCCCAATGCGGCAGGACTAAGAAAAAGCGTATTTGCGGAAGAACTCGCGTCGCAATACCGTGTACCGCTTGTCAGAATGCTCGAAGGGGGCGGTGGCAGCGTCGCGAAAGGCAAGGGCGGCGGAACTGTCGGTAGTCCCGCCTACGAGAAACCCCGGTTCCTCTCCATTGCGAAACTGATGGGCGAGGTGCCGGTTGCCTCCGCCGCTCTTGGGCCGGTTGCCGGATTTCCTGCCGCGCGCTTCGCGGCCTCGCATTTTTCCGTTATGACACGGGAGACAGCGCAGCTTCTTATCGCAGGGCCGGCTCTCGTCGAACGGGCGCTCAATATCAAGATTAGTAAAGAAGACCTTGGCGGCGCATCGGTTCACAGCCGGAATGCCGTCGCCGCCAACATAGCGAAAGATGAAGCGGATGCCCTTGCGCAAATCAGGAAATTTTTAAGCTATCTCCCGGCCAATGTCTGGGAATTGCCGGCACGCCTTAGCTCCGACGATCCGACAGACAGAATGGACGAGGATCTACTCAGCATCGTTCCGAAAAACCGGCGGCTCCCCTTCAAAATGCGAAATCTCGTCCAAATGGTTGTGGATCGAGACAGCTTTTTTGAAATGGGCAAAAACTATGGCCCTAGCCTTATCACCGCCTTCGCCCGGCTCGACGGCCAGAGCGTCGGCGTGATCGCCAATGACTGCCGATACTACGCCGGCGCAATGGGCGCCAATGCCGCACAGAAGGTCCGCCGTTTCATCGAACTTTGCGACACCTTTCACCTCCCCATTGTCAATTTCACGGATGAGCCGGGCTTCATGATCGGGCCGGACGCGGAAAAAGACGGCACCATCAAATATGGCACCTCAGCCGTGGCGGCGGCTGCCATGTCCGTCGTCCCTTGGGCAACCATCATCGTGAAGAAGGCTTTCGGCGTCGCCGCAGCCGCGCATTTCAGCGAAAACGGATATGTGCTGGCTTGGCCCAGCGCGGAAATGGGGCCGCTTCCGGTCGAAGGAGGCGTCGCAGTCGCTTTTCGCCGCCAGATAGAAGCATCCGACAATCCGGAACAGCTGCGCGCGGAGCTGGAAGAACAGCTGGCGGCACAGCAATCACCCTTTCCGCGCGCCGAAAGCTTCAGCATTCATGACATCATTGATCCACGTGAAACACGTCCCGCGCTCTGCCAATGGATCGATTGGATTGGGCCGCAGCTTGAAAGTCTGAAAGGGCCTGTCTCCTTCTATTTCCGGCCCTAAGTCATTTACCTGTTACGGTGGCTTTGATAAACTTGCCCGCGCTTACCAGAATAAAAAGAAGGACGAAAGATCATGACGGCCACATTGAAAGTGAAGATCGACGGATGGGAAAACGGTGCAGAAATACCGGGAAGATTTGCCTTCGGTGTCCCTGCAGAGGAAGGCCATGTTGCACTCAGCGACAACAAGAGCCCTGCGATCAGCTGGTCGGACGCGCCGGAAGGCACGAAATCTTTCGCCATTATCTGCCACGATCCTGATGTGCCTTCCAGCGGTGAGGATGTCAATCAGGAAGGTAAAACCGTACCCGCCAGCCTGCCGCGCGTCGATTTCTATCATTGGGTCCAGGTGGATATACCCGTTGAATATTCCAATCTTGCGGAAGGAGAAGTCAGTGACGGCATTACGCCCAAGGGCAAGGCGCCCGGCAAGCGGGCCTATGGGGTGACGGGCGTCAACAACTATACGGACTGGTTTGCCGGCGATCCGGACATGGGTGGCACCTATGGCGGGTACGATGGCCCCTGCCCGCCCTGGAACGACAGCATCGTGCATCATTATCATTTCACGGTTTATGCGCTTGACGTTGAAAGCCTTGGCCTATCGGGTAATTTTGGCGGGCCGGAGGCCCTCGCTGCGATGGAAGGGCATATCCTTGCAAGCGGATCCTATGTTGGCACCTACAGCCTCAACCCGGACGTACCGGCATAGCAAAAATACGTCTCGCCGAACCTGTCTTCGGCGGGCATTCTCTTGTATTTAGGACGGCATTTGCCTACCTAGAGGAAAACAGGGAAAGGATAACCACCGCCGTGGCGATTAATAACGCTGCCGACGCCTCTGTGCGTTCGCGTGATCTCGATAACGCGGTTAAAGAGATCGAACGCTGGCTTATTCACAGCATGCTTGGTGATGTTTTACTGACTGACATTTTTTCAAAATTCAGCCAGAAGATTGATAAATCGCTGTTTCCGCTGCTCCGCTCGCATATGACCATGCGCCAGATGCATCCTTTTATTGATAATACCGATCATACCTGGCACCGGACCGGGGAGCTCAGCACCAGTTCCCGGCCAAGAACGCTGATAGCCGAACCAAACTGGACGCAAAGTCCTCTCTTTCATATGCTCGCCAACACGCTACCGGAATACCGATGCGACCTGACGCGGCCGGACGTCGTGGAAAGATATCCAATTTTCTCGAAGTTCGCGGAAGATGGCGGCACCGACTACATTGCGTTCCTCAGCCCGTTTGGCAATGAGGAAAATGCGCTAAAACAGCAGGATGGGATAATAGCGTCCTGGCTTACGGACCAGCAGGGCGGTTTCACCGAGGAAGAGATAGCGGCCCTACGCCGTCTCGTTTCGCTTTTCTTTGTCGCCGCACGCATTTTCAAGCGGGAGCAAACCCTCCATGACGTCCTCAGCGCCTATCTTGGACCCGCCGCGGCCCATCAGATAATGGAAGGAAAACATCAGCGCGGCGATGGCGATGTTATTCAGGCCGTTATCTGGATTTGCGATCTCAGGGGATCCAGCGCCCTCGCCGATCAGCTTGAAATGCCGGCCTACCTCGCGCTTCTCAACCAGTTTTTCGAATCCATGGCGGAGGCCGTCATGGCCGAAGGCGGCGAAGTGCTTAAATTCATGGGCGACGGTTTTCTCGCCATTTTTCCGACGATGGACGGAACCGCTATTTCGGACGCCGCGCAACGGGCACTCAATGCCGCGCGGAAAGGCGCGGAAGCTTTGGCCAATCAGCCCTCCGACGCGGCAAAACTGAAATTCGGCATCGGCATTCATCACGGCGACGTCATGTTCGGCAATATCGGCGCGCGGGAACGGCTCGATTTCTCCGTCATTGGTCCCGCCGTCAATATGGCCAGCCGCCTTCAGGATTTGACGAAGAAGCTGAACGTCAAGCTTCTTGTCTCCTCCTCCGTAGCGGACCAGGTGACGATAGACTGGCGACGCTTTCCGCCGCAATCCGTCTCAGGACTTAAAAATCCGATTGAGGTGCTAACGCCCGCCTGGCCGGAGATTATTTCGGACCATAATCCGTGATAACCCATTCCTCTTTCTCCGCCGCGGACCGCCAGTCGACGAACTCCAGCAACGCCCAGAGAGTATCAAAATAAGCCTGACACACATCGTCCAGCGGGATTGAACGGCTGTGAAACCGTACAAGTACAGGCGCGAAGAACACATCGGCCACTGAAATCTGTCCGAACAGATACGGCCCGGCTGCCGAATAGTCAGCGCGGCATTGCCGCCAGATTTCGCAAATCCGCGCGATATCCGCGGCCACATCGGCAGGTTGCGCCTCATAGGCAAGATGCTTCGAAAGATCCATGGGGATATGGTCACGAAGGGCCGCAAAACTCGAATGCATTTCTGCGACGACGGAGCGCGCATGCGCGCGTGTGAACGTATCTTCCGGCCAAAGCTTCGCTTCGGGAAACCGTTCCGCGAGATATTCACAAATGGCAAGCGTATCCCATATCGCGTTGTCCCCTATGAGCAGAGACGGCACTTTCGGCGGCGCCTTCGGGTTGACCTCTTTCAGCCGCTCTGGCGTATCCGCGCGATAAAGCGGCACCAGAACTTCCGTGAAATCCAGTCCCGACAGCCTGGCCGCCAACCAGCCCCGCAGGCTCCAGGACGAATATCTCTTGTTACCAATTACCAAAATAGTGTCGGACATGATTGGCCCTTCATATAGATTAACCCAACCTCGAAGGGATTTTTACAACTTTAAATCCATTAGTCCAATACGAGATGTACTTATATCAGCAGCCCGGCACAGGACGGCAGCGCTATGCCCGCTCCGTCAGCGCGAGGCGAACCGCGAGACCGATAAAAATCGACCCCGAAATTCTTGAAATCCATTTCGCGGCTGACGGCCGTTGCAACAGGATCCGCCCGGCCCCACCGGCAAACAATCCGACACTTCCGTTGCACAGCAATCCGGTCACATTGAACAAAAGCCCCAATATCAGAATCTGTAGGGGAATTGCCCCCGCGTCCACCGACACGAACTGCGGCAGGAAGGCAATAAAGAATAACGCAACCTTGGGATTGAATATATTGGTGAACATCCCGCGCCGAAAGACGGTCATCAGGCCGGCAGGTTTTACATGTGGACGGCTGAGGTCGCCGCCGCGGGCGGAGAAGCTTCGTATCCCGATCCAGAGCAGATATCCCGCGCCGATAAAGCGGAGGATGTCGAATGCAAGCTCCGATGTTTTAAAAATTGCCGTAACGCCGATGATCGCGAGGAGAATGTGAACCATTGAGCCGGCAGATATCCCGAGGGCGGCGACGACACCGGCGCGCGGCCCCTGCTTGAGGCCGCTGGCGGTCGTAAAAAGCATATCCGGCCCCGGCGTCAGGTTGAGCGCCAGAGCCGAGAGGACAAACAGACCAAGCGGACCAGGTTCGATCAGCATTTTCTAGTCAGATTTTGGAAAATCAGGGCGGACAACCGCCTGCGCGACCAGCATGCGGTTGGTGTTGGGATCAAATGTCGCCGCCGGAGATCCGTACAGCACATAACCTTCCGCAAGCGCCTTACTGACGCGAACGCAAAAGTCATGGGTATCTTCGCCAGTCAGCAACCGGTAACCAGGTTTTTCATCCGTCATACTGCCGCCTCACGCAATAGAAATCAACGCCCCTTGCGCTTGCTCCGGATCAGCAAAAAGAAGCCCAGCGCAAGACTAAGAACGCCCGGTATCAGGAACGCGACCCTAAGAGGTTCCACATTCCGCCGAAGCGAGATCGACTGACCGAGAATTTTCGCTTCAACCGGAGCAATCCGCCAATCCAGCAAATACTCCCCGGGAACCGGAACGGCAAATGTTTTTATGACCAGTTCCGAAGATTTCGTCGCATATTCCGGTGTATTGTCGTCCCGTTTGTCGCGCTGCTGACCTTGCGCCGCAAAAACCTCCACTCCCCCAAGTCCAGCCATCAGGATATCATAGTCAAAGGCCGCCGAAGTTCCCTTCAACAGCTCTATTTCATAGGAGACTGTCAGGATTGCCCGCAGCGGATTCATCGACGGATCAAGCTTGATCAGATCCGTACTGCCTTCACTGCCGTCAAGGTTAAAAGCCGCAATCTGCTCGCCGCTTCTTGAATAGTCATATCCAACCCAGCCGACAAGTCCGATCCCGACGGCGATAAGTAACGGAATAAGATATTTTCGCATAAAGCCTCACCCTGAAAGACGGACATGTGATTGGCGCAACCGGACCTGCAAAAACGGCAATGACAAGCAACGCCCCCCCACAGGATCGCAAGAATAACGGTTTAACACAAGGTGATGGTGCCGCCGGGTGGATTTGAACCACCGGCCTCTCCCTTACCAAGGGAGTGCTCTACCCCTGAGCTACGGCGGCGATTTGGGTTGATGCGCGGCGGAATATATAGGGATTTCCTGCCATGTCAAAGAGTTTCCTCGGCGCAGGAGAAAAAGCGCGCAAAATCGCCGAACCGGCAAAATCCGGCACGCCTTTGCTTCAGAGAGCGGGGTGACCTGGAAATACCTGAAAATTTTAAGTAGAATAAAAATTGGATTTTTCTCTTGTCATTTTATCAAAGTGCCTTGAAAAATAGCAGCTTCAGATCGACGTAAGAAATCCAGGTCAACAGGGTAAGGAAATATTATGACGAGAAACGGTGCGGAACTACTTGTAAAATGCCTTGAATCTCTTGACGTGAAATTCGTTTTTGGCATTCCCGGTGCGAAGATAGATGCCGTTTTTGATGCCCTTCTGGACTCTCCCATCAAACTGATCCTATGCCGGCACGAACAGAACGCCTGTTTCATGGCCGCCGCCTATGGCCGTCTCACAGGAAAGCCCGGCGTCGTGCTCGTAACGTCTGGGCCGGGCGTCGGCAACATGCTGACCGGCCTGCTTACCGCGACGACAGAAGGCGATCCGGTGGTCGCCATCGGCGGCAATGTCTCGCGGAGAATGCTGCACAAGGCCTCCCATCAGGCGGCACAGAACGTCAAGCTGATGGAAGGCGCGACAAAGTCCAGCCAGGAAATCTATCTCGCCGACGAAATACCGGAGGCGATCGTCAACGCCTTTCGGATCGCCATGGCGCCGCGGCGCGGCGCCTGTTTCCTGAGCTTGCCGGTTGACGTTTCCCACGAAAAAACGGATGCGGGTGTCATCGAAGCCGGTGAGATAGATTATGCGGGCAAGGCATCGGATGCGGCGCTGGAAAAGGCTGCCGCAATCATCACCGGAGCAAAATCGCCGGTTCTGTTGCTGGGCGAAGAAGCTTCTCAACCCAAAGCCGCCCGAGCCGTCCACGACCTGTTGACGGCGCATAAGATCCCGGTCGTATCGACCTTTCAGGCCGCCGGTGTCGTCTGCAAGGAATATCTCGATCTCTTCTTCGGTCGCGTCGGCCTGTTCAACAATCAACCCGGAGACAAGATTCTGCGGCAGGCGGATGTCGTCATCACCATCGGGTATGACGCGGTGGAGTATGATCCGGAAATCTGGAATTCAGGCGATCGCAAGAAGATCATCCATATCGATCACGTCATGTCCGATATCCATCTTGCCTATCAAACCGATGTCGAGTTGCTGGGCGGCGTCGCGGAAAATATACGCGCGCTGATCCCCATGCTCGTGGACATGCCGCCCATGGACCAGCATAAGAACGTCCGCAAGGAATATGAAGATTATCTCGTCAATCCGAAGGCCCTTACGGAATGCAAGGGCAAGATCCACCCGCTGCGGTTTATCCACCAGCTGCATGAATATCTGGATGAGAATGTCATTGTCGCATGTGACATCGGCACCCACGGCATGTGGATGTCCCGTTATTTCCTGAGTCATGTTCCGCACCAGCTCCTGATCAGTAACGGGCAGCAGACGCTTGGAGTTGCGCTTCCCTGGGCAATGGCCTCGAAACTGGCGCACCCTGAGAAAACCGTGCTCGCAACTGTCGGCGACGGCGGCTTTCTGTTCAGCGCGACGGAGCTGGAAACCGCGGTGCGCGAAAAGCTGCATTTCATCCTCTTTGTCTGGGATAGCGGCAACTATGACATGGTGCTGGAACAGCAGTTGATGAAATACAAGCGCCGCTCAGGCGTCGACCTCGGCTATTACGACGTCGTAAAATTTGCGGAGGCTTTCGGGGCGACGGGGTATCGACTCGACGACTCATCGAAATTTGACGAGATAATGCAGCAGGCACTCGCAGATGAAGGCCCTGTTCTCGTTCACATGCCTGTCGATTATAGCGACAATATGGAACTCTTCGTCGCGACCGACCCGAATGCCGGACATTAAGGAGGCAATATGACCCATCAACTGAAGTGCCATATCTCCAAAACCCTGTGGGACGCCCTGCATGCGGAGACCGAACGTACAGGGCATAGTCTTTCGCATGTGGTGCGCGACGCCCTTGCCTCGGCCTTCGGGCTGGAGCATCATTCTCTTTTTCAGGTGTCCACAAGCGGCGCATTGGTCAAAGGCGTGTACCAGGGTTGCATGACCGTCGGCGATTTGAAGACCCATGGCGATTTCGGTCTTGGCACCTATGACGGGCTTGACGGTGAACTCATCATGCTTGATGGACACTGCTATCAGGCGACGGATGACGGCGTCACCCGCGAGGCAGAGGACGGGTGGTTCGTGCCCTTTGCCACCATTACCCGGTTTGACGCGGATATAACCAAGGATTTGCTTGCCATTTCGTCAATTGAAACCCTGAAACAGACACTCGACGAATTGCGGCCGTCAGATAATATCTTTGTCGGCTTCCGCCTTCAGGGGCGTTTCGACAAGATCGACCTCCGCGCGGCCTGCAAGGCGGCGCCGGGGGAAGACCTTGTAACGGCCACCAGTCATCAGAGTGAGTTCAGCTTCGAAAATATCACGGGCACCCTTGTCGGCTTCTGGACGCCGACATATGCGAAGACATTGAATGTCGCCGGTTATCATCTTCATTTCATTTCGGAGGATAAGACGAAAGGCGGCCATCTTCTCGATCTCAACGCCGCAAAACTGTCAGCGGAGGTGCATTTCGAGACGGACTTTCATATCGCCATTCCGGAGACCAGATCGTTTCTAGAAGCCGACCTCAAGGACGATCCTACGAAAGCCCTCGATATTGCGGAAAGTGGCTCGGCGCGCAGCCGGTAAAAAAATCCTCATCACGGGTAGCGTCTTGGCCCGCATGTATGACACAATTTTGCAATCTGCCGCCAGTAAGAAGGGACTCGGGACGGCTTCACAAGTGTGAAGCCATATTGCAACAAAGACGATTTGCCAGGAGGCCCCTTATGTCCGCATCGGAAGATGAAATTTCCTTTGATGAATTCGACGACACCCATTATCCGCGTGATGGCGCAACTGATTTTCAGAAAATTTCGCAAACGGTCCTCTCGCGGCGCAGATTCCTCGGGCAAGGGGCAAAGTTTGGCGCCGCCGCGTTCGTCATGGGAACGACCTCGCTTACCGGCCTTGCCGGCTGTACCTTCCTTCCGGAGGATTTCAGCGGGGTCGAGGCCAACAACAAGGACACCGTTACAGTTCCTGAAAACTACAACTGGCATGTGGTGAGCATGTGGGGCGATCCGCTGTGGTCAAACAGCCTCCCCTTCGATCCCGTGACCCGCGGCACGGCGGAAAGCCAGTTGCTGGCGGTCGGAGATAATAATGACGGCATGGTGCTTTTCGAGATTGATGAAAAGCTGGTCCTTGCCTCCAACAACGAATATGTCAACCGAAGCATTATCTATGGCAACCGGGCGAGCAAAAAACCGGAGACTGCGGACGACGTCCTAAAGGGAATGGCCGGTCACGGCGTCACCATTGCGGAAATCCGGGAAACAGACGGGAAATGGGGCATCGTCAAGGATAGCCCCTATAACCGCCGTATCACCGCCAATACGCCGATGGACATATCCGGTCCCGCGCGCGGACACGACATGATGAAAACCGCGGCTGATCCGGACGGCGCTACAGCGCTCGGCACCTGGAATAACTGCGGTAGCGGGCGGACGCCCTGGGGCACCTATCTGACCTGCGAGGAAAATTTCAACGGATATTTTTCGAGCAGTGATGAAAATTACACGCCGTCCGATGCCCTGAAGCGTTATGGCGTCGGCAATAAGGACTGGGGGTACGCCTGGGCCAGCGTCGACGAGCGTTTCGATATCAGCAAGAATCCCAACGAGCCGAACCGATTCGGATATGTGGTCGAGATCGATCCCGAAAATCCGGACTCTGTTCCGAAGAAGCGGACAGCTCTCGGCCGTTTCAAGCATGAAAATGCGGAACTCGTTGTCGCCGCCAACGGCCATGTCGTCGTTTATCTCGGCGATGACGAGCGCGGCGAATTTCTCTACCGTTTCGTGAGCGCGGAAAAATACAGGGAAGGCGACGAAAACCGCGACCTGCTCGATGCCGGTACGCTCTTCGTTGCCCGGTTCAGCGACGATGGAACCGGTAAGTGGATCCCGTTGACGCCTGAGACAACGGGCATGACGACGCAGGCGGAAATCAGCATCCTGACCCGTCAGGCGGCGTCCGCCGTAGGCGCCACTACCATGGACCGGCCCGAATGGGTCGCCGTCAATCCGATACGCGGCGAGGCCTATGTCGCCCTTACCAATAACAAGAACCGCGGCAAGAAGCCGAATGCCGGCGGCAATCCCGCATCGGTGAATGGTCCGAACCCGCGGGCCGAAAACCTTTACGGCCAGATAGTCCGCTGGCGCCCGGTCAACAACGACCATACTGCTGATGAATTCAATTGGGACCTCTTTGTCGTCGCGGGCAATCCGACGGTTCACAACGACGCCTACGGCGGGTCGGAGAATGTGAATATCGGCAACATGTTCAATTCCCCGGATGGGCTTTCCTTCGATGACAGCGGCTATCTCTGGATACAGACTGACGGCAATTACACCGATGAGGGTGATTTTGCCGGCATGGGCAATAACCAGATGCTGATCGGCGACCCGCTCACCGGAGAAATAAAGCGCTTCATGGTCGGCCCGAAGGAATGCGAGATCACCGGCATGGCCTGGAGCCCGGACAGAAGCACCGTCTTCGTCGGCATCCAGCACCCCGGCGAAAAAGGCAACAGCCATTTCCCGGAGGGCGGACAATCAGTTCCACGATCCGCCATTATCGCCGTTTCCCGAAAGGACGGAACGGCGATCAGCTGAGGGCGAAGAATCCGGCGATAAAGAGGGATGCATCCCATCCCTCTTTACTGGGCCGCGACAGATCGCCCCTGCCGATCGCCTTTTTTGCACCGACACCCCAAAGTCGACACATCCCGGCGCCTATGAATTCAGCAAGAATCGGCGAGTCTGCTGTACTCTCTTTACAAGTATTTGTATTATGCCTATAAAGATGAGGCAAATTTTTTTCTTTACAATCTACTTCTAGTATAAATTGTTTTAGATAGTTTGTAAATTCCCTTTAATGCTGACAACTCTCGCCAACGACGCAGACCGTTTCCGGCACCTTACTCATTTCTATGAAAATTGTGGAAATTTGGTATTTTTATTATATTTCAACATAATATAACGATTTTTCACGGCCATTAAGATTCGTTTAACGATTATATATATATATTAAAACTCGTTATTCGAGATTGATTCGTTTTTCAAAGAAAACGCTGAAAACTCGTTTTAATAGTTTTAGAATAGTTAAATGGCCGATTGTCGGCCAGAACAGTCTCGGATCATTGAAGCTCTTTGATCTATTTAAAGGGGATTATCATGCTAAAAGTATTGCGTTCATTCACCCAGGACGATTCCGGCGCGACGGCAATCGAGTATGGACTGATTGCGGCCCTCGTTGCCCTTGTTGGCGTCGTGGCCTTCACCGCATTGGGCAGCACAATTGTCGGAGCATTTGACGACATCGCCAAAGCTCTCTGTGAAGCCGATGGCACAAGTACTTATACGCCATCAGACACTGAAAGTGGAACGGCTGGAAGCTGTTCTGCAAGCAACAGTTAATAACCGTATCAACCATAATATATCATACGCATAGATATGGGCGGTGTTTTCTAATCATTTTCGCCGCCCTGTATTGAGGTTTTAGTTCGTCGGCCTCAATACATACCTCCTCACGGGTGCAAACCCAATCTGATCGGGACCTCCTAAACCCGGTTGGAAAAGCCTCGCGCCCATGAGGAGGCCCATTTTTCCAAATTTTCATATATATTCGTTAAACGGGTGATTCAGCCAACCCCTATATTGACGACCCTAATTACGGATTGGTGTTTTTCTCCGGTTATGGATATAACCATTGGCACTGTTACCACGTGACACTGATCGATGACTGCAGAAAAACCAGGCAATCCAACACAAAAGGAACGGCAGAAGGCGGAGAAGGCCGAGCGGCTGGCCACCGCATTGCGGGAGAATCTTCGCAAGCGGAAAGACCTTCAGCGCAATCGCGGGGAAGCCGCGCCGGCGGCCATAAAAAACCGCAACAAGCTCACGGATTAGATATTCAATCATTTAACCTTGGCCCGCCCCAAGACAGACTGTAGTATGCCCGACAAATTTAGGCGTTTGAGCGGAGAATTAGAGTATGTCCATTCTGTCCGATAAATGGATCAGGCAAGCGGCCCGGGAAACCGGGATGATTGAGCCCTTTGTGGAAAGCCAGAAGCGCGAAGGAACGATTTCCTATGGCCTTTCGTCCTATGGCTATGATGCGCGGGTATCTGACGAGTTCAAGATATTCACCAATATTGATTCGGCGACCGTGGACCCTAAGGCTTTTTCCAATACGAGCTTTGTCGACAGAAAAACAGATGTCTGCGTCATCCCGCCGAACTCCTTCGTGCTTGCCCGCACGGTCGAATATTTTCGTATTCCGCGTGATGTGCTCGTTATCTGTCTTGGCAAATCGACCTACGCCCGATGCGGTATCATCGTCAATGTAACCCCGCTGGAGCCAGAATGGGAAGGTCACGTTACACTCGAATTCTCCAATACGACCCCGTTGCCCGCGAAAATCTATGCCAATGAAGGCGCCTGCCAGTTTCTCTTTCTCAAAGGGAATGAGCCATGCGAAGTCTCCTACAAGGATCGCGCTGGCAAATATATGCGGCAGGAAGGCGTCACGCTCCCCAGGCTTTGACGGCGCGATAAAACAAATTTCCCACGCGATATCGTAAAAAATGACCTGTAGACGCATGCCAATGTGCCATTTTCTTTCCTTTCTGCGGCAAAATCAGATAAAAGCCGCTCTTTCGACAAAATTTCATGGCCGGATCTTTGCAATTTCAAGCAAAAGCTGCGAGACCAGCCGGAACGGACCAGAGTAACTTGATATGGACAGCATTCGTATTAGAGGCGGCAAGCCGCTTCAGGGTAAAATAGAGATCAGCGGCGCAAAAAATGCGGCCCTGCCACTCATGGTGGCAAGCCTGCTCACGGAAGAAACGCTGACGCTCTCCAATCTGCCTCATGTGGCGGATATCTCGACGTTGATCACTCTTCTCTGCCAGCACGGCGCGATCGCCGTGATGAATGGCGAAAGCGCGAATGGTGGCGGCAGTGACGGTCGATCTCTCGCGATCAGCGCAAGAAAAATCACGAATACAGAAGCCCCGTATGACATTGTCCGCAAGATGCGCGCAGGGGCGCTTGTTATGGGGCCGCTGCTCGCCCGTGTCGGCAAGGCGCGGGTTTCTCTGCCCGGCGGATGCGCGATTGGCACAAGACCGATGAACCTGCATATCAGCGGTCTCGAGCAAATGGGCGCAAAAATCACGATTGCCGGTGGCTATATGGAGGCCGAGGCACCCGACGGGCTGCAAGGCGCCGAAATCCGTTTCGAAACCGTCTCGGTCGGTGCGACCGAAAATCTCTTGATGGCCGCGACCCTGGCGCAAGGGACGACGATCCTGGAGAACGCCGCGAAGGAGCCTGAAATCATCGACCTGGTGCACCTCCTTCGCAAGATGGGCGCCGATATACGCGGAGAAGGAACGAGCCGCCTCGAAATTCATGGCGTCAGCAGACTGCATGGCACGAATTATCGCGTGTTGCCGGACCGGATTGAAACCGGCACCTATGCCATCGCGGCGGTAATAACCGGCGGAAGAATTGAGCTTACCAATACGCGGGCGGATCTTGTCCGCACCGTCTTGGACGCTTTAATTGAAGCCGGCGCCGAAATCGAAGAGACGGAAGACGGGTTCATAATCTCACGAGAAGGGACGAGCATTCACGGGGTCGATATCATGACCCTACCCTATCCCGGCTATCCAACGGATATGCAGGCGCAGTTTATGGCGCTGATGACCATCGCGGATGGCGCGGCGATGATTACGGAAACCATATTTGAAAACCGGTTCATGCATGTTCCGGAACTGGCGCGGCTTGGCGCGAACATTACAGTCCATGGACATTCGGCGCTTGTGCGCGGCGTCAACCATCTTGTTGGCGCACCGGTAATGGCGACGGATTTGCGCGCTTCGGTCTCTTTGGTGCTTGCGGGCTTGGCAGCAGAGGGAGAAACCGTTATCAATCGTGTGTATCATCTGGACCGCGGCTATGAGCGGCTCGAGGAGAAACTGGCGGCTTGCGGCGCGGATATCGAACGTATCCATGCAAGCTGAAACGAGATTGAAAATGGGACAGCACCATGCCCAAGGCCCTGAAACTGATTGCTGCCGAAATTGAAGACATGGAAATCCTTTCCGCCGCCCTGGAAGGGATGATCACCAGCCCGGGCGAAATGAGTTTCCTGAAACCGGCGCGGGCCTTCACGATCATGGGCTCCCGTTTTAAATGGGAGGATACCGTCAACGAACCAACATCCGGAGGGGGATGGTACCGAATTCGCTCCGGCCTGTATATCGGCGACGTCCTCAGCGTCAGGACATCCGGAATTTCGCAGGAAAATCCGACGGAAGCACTTGAACTGCTGAGCCTTTCGACACAAGTCGGAGAAGATCTTGAGACAGAAATAACACTGAATTTCGCCGGCGGCGGAACGCTTCGCCTGACTGCGGAATGCATTAACGCAACCCTGACCGATACGGGCGATCCCTGGGCGACTGAACTGAAGCCGGGACATGATGACGCGTCCGTCCCGGATCCGGAAAATTGATAGCGAATGGAGCAAACGCGTGCCGTCGAGTGAAGAACTGGTAATCGCCCTGCCAAAGGGCCGGATACTAAAAGAGGTAATGCCGTTGATCCGCGCCGTCGGGATTGAGCCCGAGGCGGCATTTGACGATCCGGATAGCCGCTTGCTGCAATTCCGGACGAACCATCCGCATATTTCCATTATCCGCGTCCGTTCTTTTGACGTCGCGACATTCGTTGCCTTTGGCGCGGCCCAGCTCGGTGTTGCGGGGAATGATGTCTTGCTTGAGTTTGATTACCCGGAAATTTACGCCCCGGTCGATCTTGATATCGGGCATTGCCACATCGCTGTTGCGCAGCCGAAGGATCTGGAGGAAGACCGCGACCCAAGCCGGTGGAGTCATATCCGTATCGCGACGAAATATCCCAACCTGACCCATAAATTCTTTGCGGAAGCGGGCATCCAGGCTGAATGCATAAAGCTTTCGGGGGCAATGGAACTTGCGCCGGGCCTCGGGCTTTGCCGCCGTATCGTCGATCTCGTATCGACAGGCGCGACGCTGGACGCAAACGGCCTTGTCGAAGTGGAGAAAATTCTCGACATCACCTCCCGTCTGGTGGTCAACCGGGCGGCACTTAAAACCCGATCTGTTGAACTGAACGGATGGATCGAAAAATTCCGAGAGGTGGTCAATGCCGCTTAAACTGAACGATAAAGACCCGGATTTCGAGGCTGTCTTTACGTCCCTCCTCGCGCAGAAGCGGGATGAGGATAAAAATGTCGATGCAATCGCCGCAGATATTCTTGCCGATGTCCGGGCACGCGGAGATGCGGCATTACTTGATTACACTCGGAAATTTGACCGACTGGAGATTGCGGAGGCATCCGGCCTTAGGTTGACCAAAGCCGAGAAAACAGAGGCAATCCGCTCGTGCGACAACGAGACACTGGAGGCGCTTAAGCAGGCCGCCGGGCGCATCGAGGATTACCACCGCCGACAAATGCCCGCGGACGCACTTTATCAGGACGATGCAGGAGTCACCCTCGGCTATCGCTGGACGGCAATTGAGAACATCGGCCTTTATGTGCCGGGCGGTCGGGCGACCTATCCTTCTTCCGTCCTGATGAATGCGATCCCCGCCAAGGTGGCCGGCGCATCGCGCCTCGTCATGGTGGTGCCGACGCCCGACGGCGTGATCAATCCGATGGTTCTGGCCGCCGCCGATCTTTGCGGTGTCGATGAAATATACCGCATCGGCGGCGCGCAGGCAGTCGGCGCCCTCGCCTATGGCACGGCGACTATCGCGCCGGTCGACAAGATTGTGGGACCAGGAAACGCCTACGTCGCCAGCGCCAAGAAGCAGGTGTTCGGCACTGTCGGAATAGACATGATCGCCGGGCCATCCGAAATTCTGGTGGTTGCTGACGGCCAGAATGACCCCGCCTGGATTGCCGCCGACCTGCTGAGCCAGGCGGAACATGATCCGGTTGCGCAAAGCATCTTGATTACGGATGATGCCGCTTTTGCCGGTAATGTCGAAGCAGCGGTGGCGAACCATTTATCAACTCTCGCCCGCGCCGAAATTGCCGCTGCCAGCTGGCGCGACTATGGCGCGATCATCGTCGTCAAGGACCTTGCCCGTGCCCCGGCGCTCGTCGACAGGATCGCGCCTGAGCATCTGGAGCTATGCGTTGACGATCCTGAAAGCCTTGCCGCTGAAATACGGCATGCCGGCGCCATTTTTCTGGGCCGCTACAGCCCCGAGGCGATCGGCGATTATGTGGCTGGGCCCAACCATGTGCTTCCCACTTCGCGGACGGCGCGCTTTTCATCCGGTCTTTCGACGCTCGACTTCGTCAAGCGCACATCTTTGATGAAACTGGACGCGGCAAGCCTTCGCCGGATTGGACCGGCGGCAATCGCCCTCGCTGAATCCGAGGGGCTGGGCGCCCATGCGCTCTCCGTGTCGATACGACTGAACTGAGAGACCGCGCAAAGGAGCGATAAGGAGATGTCGGACACAAGGTTTATCGCGAAGATCGCCCTCGACGAAAAGACGGTTGTCCGCCGTAACGCCGATATCGAACATGAGCGCAAAGTCGCTATATTCGATATCCTTGATCAGAACCATTTTGCCGTACATGGATTTGAGGAGAACGGCCCCTACTCCCTTCATCTCAGTATCGAGGATAATCGGCTGATCTTTGATGTCCGGACTGAGGATGATACGGCTGAGCTGGTTCGTATTCCCTTGCCCGTGATCTCGTTCCGCCGCATCATTAAGGATTATTTCCATGTCTGCGAAAGTTACTTTGATGCGATCAAGAGCGCATCACCGTCGAAGATCGAGGCGATCGACATGGGGCGGCGGGGTCTTCACAATGAAGGATCGGAGCTTCTGAAAGAACGCCTGAAAGATAAGGTGGAAACCGATTTTGATACCGCACGGCGGCTGTTCACCCTGATGTGCATTCTCCATATAAGGGGTTAGGCATGTCATATGGCAAGATACGGAAATTCGACGCCACAATTGCGGGTATCCGGCACTCATGAGCGAATTACCCTATAGCAACGAACTGCCGGGAAGTGTCCTTTTTGCCTGTACCCACAACAGCATCCGGTCCGTGATGGCGGAAAATATCATGAAAAGCCTGTATGGGCATGCCGTCTATGTCGACAGTGTCGGCGTGCGGGCCAAGGACGTGGATGGCTTCGCCATAGAAGTGCTCGACGAAATTGGCCTCGATGCCTCCAAGCATGTTGCGAAAAACTTCGATGATCTGGAGGACAGTTCTTTCGATATGATTATCTCGCTATCGCGCGAGGCGCATAACAGGGCGGAAGAGCTGACCCGGACAACCGCCTGCGAAACGGAATTCTGGAACATCCTCGACCCCTCGACTACGGAAGGAAATCGCGAAATGCGGCTGAACGCCTACCGTCATGTGCGCGATGAGCTCTATGAGAAGATCAAAGCAAGGTTTAGAACCGGTCCTTTGCCGAGTGTTTAAGAAATCAGGACGGATATTGTTGCGAATTCGTCGAAACTTACCTGTTTTTCTGCAATCTTCGGTTAATTTTAAAGGAAAGGCTTGCATTTTAGCCTTACTGCCCTTTATTTTGCAGCATCCGAAACAACTGGACTAACGATTTATGGCGAAAGAAGAACTATTGGAATTTGAAGGAACGGTAACGGAATTGCTGCCCAATGCAATGTTCCGCGTCGTTCTGGAAAATGATCACGAAGTGCTGGCGCATACGGCCGGCAAGATGCGCAAACATCGCATTCGTGTATTGGCGGGCGACAAAGTCACCGTCGAAATGACACCTTATGACCTGACAAAAGGCCGCATTACCTTCCGCTACAAGTAAGGTAACCATTTATGGGTGATCGAACCGACCTCCCAAAGACTGCCGCCTTGGCAGTATCGAGAGGCACCATAACCAACCTGTCGTCACCCAAGTCTCCCCCTCTTATTCTCGCCTCTGCCTCGCCGCGACGGCTGGCCCTCCTGGAACAGATCGGGATTGCGCCCACCGCCGTCGACCCGGCCGATATCGATGAAACCGCGCTCAAAAACGAGTTGCCTCGAGACCTTGCGGGCCGCCTTGCCCGGCAAAAGGCCGAGGCAGTCTCCGCGCGACATCAGTGTGCGTTCCTGCTGTCGGCGGATACTGTCGTTGCGGTCGGTCGCCGCGCCCTCGGCAAGGCGGAAACAGAAGAGGACGCCGGAAAATTCCTATCCCTTCTCTCGGGCCGCCGGCACCAGGTTCATACCGGCGTCAGCCTTGTCACCCCTGCCGGCAAGCTTGTCTCACGCACGGTCTCCACTGCGGTTATCTTCAAGCCCCTCGATGACGCCGAGATAAAGGCATATATCGCCTCCAACGAATGGCGAGGCAAGGCCGGCGGCTATGCAATTCAAGGGCTTGCTGCTGCGCTTGTAAGGAAGATACAGGGTTCCTATAGCAATGTCGTCGGGCTACCGCTTTTTGAGGTTGCCAATATGCTCAAGGGAAACGGCTTTCCGCTCTGGACTGACATCAAAAGATGACAAACCTTCTGCTGATCGAAGACGGGCCGTTCGAAACGCGCGGTGCGGTGATCGAAGATGATCAAGTCGTCGAACTCCAGATTGAGCGTCCGGAGAATATTTCCCAGACCGGCTCATTCTACCTTGGGCGCGTAGCGACCGTCCTGCCCGATTTGAATATTGCCTTCGTCGATCTTGGCGCCGGGGTGAATGGTTTCCTCCAGATTGACGATATCCCGAGTGACGCAACAAACATTCGCCACGCCGTGCATGAAGGAGAAAAACTTCTGCTTCAGGTAATCAAGGACAAGATCGGCGATAAGGGTGTCCAACTCGGCCGCCGCTTTGAGATGCGGTCCAGCAATCTAATTTTCCGCCCGCTTGGAAAAGGCTTAAGCCTTTCAAAAAGCATCAGATCGGAAGCGGAGCGGACGCGCCTTGAAAAATTGCTCTCCCCTTACTGCGAAACGTCAGGTGTCATGGCAAGGACGTCCGCAGGCAATGCCACCGACGCCACCCTTGTTGTGGAATTGGAGATGCTGAAAACCGCATGGCAGGATATTCTCCTAAAGGCGAAAAAGGCGGAAAAGCCCGGACCAATCAGCCCGCCGGAGTCACCGGTCAGTAGAATTCTTCTCGATAAATTATCTCCGCGGATAAATGTTATCGCCAGCAATGTACAGACGCTACATGCCATAAAGGCCGGGCTGATCGACCGCGTAAGGGCGGTCGACGGATCGCTTGACCTTTGGGAGCAACAAACCCCGCTTTTTGAAGCAATGGGTGTCAATGCAGCGATTGACTCGGCTTTGCGGAAATCGGCCACCCTTCCCTCTGGCGGCAATATTACCCTGGAACCAACGGAGGCATTGACAGTCATCGACGTCAATTCCGGCGGACAGACAACTGCCTCTGGCGGACAATCAGCGGCTCTTGTCACCAATCGTGAAGCGGCTGTAGAAATTTGCCGCCAGATCCGCCTTCGCAATATCAGCGGGATTATTATCGTCGATTTTATCCAGATGAACGGCAAGGGCGAAGTCAGGGAACTCACAAACACGCTCCAGACAAATCTGGACAAGGATCCCGTTACGACCCGCCTGATCGGCATGACGGAACTAGGTTTGATGCAGATCACACGAAAGCGTGGTCGGCCGCCTTTGCGAGATATATTATACGATCCCTGCCCGGCTTGCGACGGCGATGGTGATACAAAGACGGAGGCGACGATACTTGCGGACCTTTTTCGCGCGCTGCAGATGGCGGCGCCGTTCGTCCGCAAGGCCGCCATCGAGGTGCGAGCCGGAACCGGGCTTGCAGAAGTTATCCGGACGCGCCAAAGTCTGATCGAGAGGGACCTCGCACGCCCCGTCGCAATCGTCGTCGATCCGGAACTTACAAATTTCGAATTCAAGGTTGGTTAGGAAAATGAAGCAAACAAAAAACCCGGCGAAACCCTGCCCGCAATGCGGAAAGCCGTCCGCCGCGAAATTCCGCCCCTTTTGCTCGCCCCGCTGCAAGCAGGTGGATCTCGGGAAATGGTTCAACGAGGCCTATGTCATCCCCGGAGAGGAGAGCATCCCCGCGAATGACGAGGAGGGGGAATAGCCACCCATTTCCAGACGCTTAGGCCGCCACCGTTCAGGCGCCAAATCCCCTCGCGGCTTTTGTGCATTTTTAGATCATCGCCTCTGGACAGCCCCGAATATTTCTTTTATAAACCTGCTTCCTCGCCCAAACGGCGGCGCAGTTTGCGCAAGATGCCCAGGTAGCTCAGTTGGTAGAGCAGCGGACTGAAAATCCGCGTGTCGGTGGTTCGAATCCGCCCCTGGGCACCATTTTTTTCTAAAATCCATTCTGGTGACACGGGAAACATTTTTGGCCGAATAGGATCCTAATTTGGACCCCAGTTTTTGCCTTATCTTTATGAATTTATGACGGTAAATGTTTCCCTGCACAGCTGATTTAGATCAACCGGCAACGATGTCTCTTTAAAAAGACTTCGTAAGAGCGTGCATTAAAAAAACTCTCTCACGCAATCTACAGTTTACCCATTCGCTAGACTTTATATCCAAGGACTGTTGGCAGCCAAAGTGCGATCGACGGGAAATAGATGACAAGGCCAACAGACAGGATCATGGCAATGATCGGCCAGACGATCCAGCGCAACGTGGCCTCTATTGGCACATTCGCGATTCTGGCCGTTACCATCAAATTGACAGCAACTGGCGGGGTGAATTGACCGATCGCGACATTCATCGCCATGAGCACGCCAAACCAAACCTGGTTCCAGCCAAGAGACGCCATGATCGGCATCAGCAAAGGCAGGGCAATTAGATAGATCGACACCCCATCCAGCACCATCCCCGCCAGCAAAATAAATAACATGACGAGACACAGCACAATCATTGGCTCATTCGAGACAGACAGAATATATTCTGCCGCCACGTCGAAAGTGCCAAGGATGGATCCGGCAAATGCAAAAATTCCTGCCAGTGAAATAATGATCATGACCACAGCCGAGATTTGGGCAGATTCGGCAAGTACATTGTATATGTCTCGCATATTCATCGAACGATGCAAAAACAAGCCAACAATCAGGCCGTAGAAGACAGCGACCGCAGCGGCTTCAGTCGGCGTGAAAAGCCCGCTTCGCAACCCCCCAAGTATAATGACTGGCGCAAACAGGCCAGGAAGAGCCCGGATAAAGCTTCTGCCGAGTGGCGGTCGCCCTCCTGAATTTTTTTCGGCGCCAAACCCGTGTCGCCGACTGAGAATGAGCGCGGGCACTGCAATCGCCAATCCCGCCAACAATCCCGGAAATAGACCTGCGGCGAACAGTGCACGCAAATCAACCCCCGGCACCATAATCGAATATACGATCAGGGCAATCGAGGGCGGGATCAGGATGGCCGTGGACGCCGATGCCGCAATGATACTGGCCGAGAAGGCACGCGGATAGCCTTCCTTCAACATGCTCGGGATCATGACCGTCGCCACGGCGGCGGCGTCTGCCGGACCGGAACCGGACATCCCCCCCATAATCAAACAGACAAGAATTGCCACGAGTGCGAGCCCTCCCCGACGGGGGCCCACAATCGCACGCGAAAGCTCAACCAGCCGCTCCGCCACGCCGGAACGCTCGAAGATCATGCCTGTCAGGATAAACAGGGGAATGGCAATTAGCGGATACTTGGCGATACTTGCATAAGCAATGGTGCTCATATTGGCGACAGCATCCATGTCTAGCCCAAAGAAAATCGCTATGACACCGGACAATCCCAATGAAACTGATATGGGCGCACCAGAAATAAGAAAGACGAAAAGCGATCCCAAGAGGATGAAATGCGGGCTCATCCTTTCGACCTCATTTCGATCCAGGCTACCTGAAAAATTCGGAACAACACGGCAAGAGATAACAATGGCAGCCAGATCGTATATATCCAAGTGGGATAGCCGAGTGCAGGGGACGTTTCATCAAATCGAAATTCGTCATAGGTCAAGTCTGCGCCATAGTAGACGAGCATGGCGAACAGGGATACAGAGGCCAAAAACGAGATGAATTTGAGGACCCGCGCGCCGCGCCCGCCCAACCAGTTGACAACAATCGCAATACTGATATGGCCATTGTTGGTATAGGCCAATCCCGCGCCGACAAAGGTGACGATGACCAATAAAAATACGGAATATTCTTCAGTAAAGGCAAAGGACACATCCGTCGCATAGCGAACGATAACATTTAAAATACTGATCACGCATATCAATCCCATCGCGAGGGCGCCAATTGCTTCTTCAATCCGAAAGGGTGCCTTTACCTCGCCATTGTCATCTGATTTGGCAGATTGTTCTTGTTCCATGGAAATGTTCTCGTTTGAGGAATGCCGGAGGTTCATATTCTATTTCAGGAACCATTGAACCTCCGGCTTTATCGTAATAAGGAATCAGATTACCTGTTGGCAACGCTTTCCTCTGCTGTCTTTACCAAATCCGGACCGACTATTTCCGTCCATTTCGCATAGACATCGCGCGTAGCATCAACAAACTGCTGCCGTTCCGCGTCCGTCAAATGCGTAACCGTAACCCCTAGGCCTTCCAATTCCTTAAACAGGGAATCATCACCGTTGGTGAGGCCTTTACGGGCGATTTCGATACCGAGTGCACCGGCTTCAATCGCGGCCTGACGAATTATTTCCTGATCCTCAGGCGTAAAGTCATTCCAGACCTCATGGCTGACGGCAAAAATCAGAGGATCCGCAACATACCCCCAAGTCGTAACGTACTTCTGACCAACGAGATGCATTTTGGCGATGGTGAAAATTGTCAGCGGGTTTTCCTGACCATCCACAGCACCGGTCGTCAGGGCGGGTTTGGCATCGGCCCAGCTCATCTGAGCCGGATTAGCACCAAAGGCAGTGAAGGTGTCGTTAAACAGCGGTGAGCCGACAACACGGATTTTCATGCCTTTCAAATCTTCCGGTGTATGAACTTCCCGCTTGGAATTGGTTAGTTCCCGAAACCCGTTCTCAGCCCAGGCCAACGGTTCCACGCCGTTTGCACGGACAATTTCGAAGATTTTTTCGCCGACAGGACCGCCGGTCAGGGCGTCCATCGCCTTGTAATCCGGGATAAGAAACGGCAATGCGAAGACATTCATTTCCGGGATTTGTGGCGACCAGTTGATCGTCGAACTGACAGACATGTCAATTGCCCCCCGGCGCACAGCCGTAAATTCCTTGGTTTGCTCTCCGGCAACAAGTTGCGTCCCCGGATAAGCCTTCATATTGATGCGGCCATCTGTCCGTTCCCGAACAAGTTCAATCCACTTGTCGGCGGCTATTCCCCACGGGAACGGCGCGGGCACAACAGTTGAGACCTTGTACTCGGACTTATAATCGGCCGCATATGACGGTGAAATACTGGCAACACCAATCAACGCGGAAGCAAGCAAAGCATACAGTTTCATTGTCTTTTCCTTCCCTAAATTATTAAAACCGCGCATTATGCTACGCGGTCTCCCTTTTTGACCTTTACGGTCCTGTTATCCACCGCAGGAAGCATTCTTGCGGGGTCTCTCGTCACGACAACATCTACAACACTTGGGCGATCTTTTTCGGCAAATGCACTTAGCAGGGCGGCTTCAAGTTGATCGGGACTTTCGACACGGACGCCGTGGCAGCCCATGGCATTCGCAACATCGGCATAGTTCGTTTCCGAAAGTTCCGAGGACTGATAAGCCCCGTCCCCGTACATCAGGTGCTGCAAGGCTTTCACATATCCCGAAGCCGCGTTATTTACGACGATAATCGTCACTCCAAGTTTCATTCTCCGAGCCGTTTCCAGCTCACCAAGAACCATATTAAATCCGCCATCCCCCGTGAGTCCCACAACAATCGCCTCCGGAGATGCCAGTTGCGCACCCATGGCTCCCGGAAGGCCGTATCCGATAGACGCAAAACCGCGATCTGGAACGAATGCTCTTCCGGCTTTCTTCGTGTCAAACAGCAACCCACCCCAATGCGCCGCAAATCCCCCGTCCGCGACGAGATACCCGTCTTCCGGTAGCAGCTTGTTGATTTCCGTGATCAGGCGAGCCATATGGACGGGCGTCTCCTCGGACGTTAGTCGCTCTGAAACATCCTCCCGCCAGGCCGCCATTTTCCGAGGAACCTCCGCAATATACTCCTGCCGCATTTGCCGTTGGTCGCTGGCCGTGATTTCAAGCAAGCCATATAGATCAGATAGCCCGGATTTGGCATCGCCCCATAGTTTGAGGGCCGGTTGATAGGTGCGCCCCATTTCCTCGGCGACGATGTCCAAATGGATTACCGGGACATTACCTTCCGGGATCGTGTATCGCTTCGTCGCGATTTCACCCAACTTACATCCGACGACAAGCAAGCAATCACTTTGCGCAATCATGTCATTGGCAATGCGGTCATAGCGACCAAATAGACCGGCGCTGAGCGGATTTGAACAGGCAATTGATCCTTTCCCGGTGAGCGTATGCGCCACGGGAATGCTACAGGATTCCGCCAGCCTTGTGACTTCCTCCTGTGCGCCGGAAAGGTGAATTCCGCCGCCACATAGCATCATTGGCCGTTTCGCCATTGCAATGAGTGCTGCCGCTTTTGCCGCTATCTCGGCATCCGGACGACAACGTAACGCAGGCATCGAGGCGTGGGTACCATCCACCTCGAAATCTTCGGGTTCGAAATTATATGTCCCGTGCGCAATGTCTTCCGGCACATTTACGACGACCGGTCCCGGCCGACCGGATGTGGCAATTGCGAATGCCCGCCGAATAATCTCGGGAATTCTGTGAATTGTCTCGATTTTCAGGAGTTCCTTACACGCCGGGCGGAGTATGGAAACTTGATCCGTTTCCTGTGTCATGTTCTTCCCGGCGTGATCACGGTGCGCATCGCCGATGATGGCCACCATTGGCGAACCCGCGTTCAAAGCCTCTACTAATCCGGTTACAAGGTTCGTCGCCCCCGGCCCCAAGGTTGCATCGACCAACCCGACGCGATTTGACACCTTGGCATATGCATCCGCCGCAAATACGGCGCAGCGTTCATCATTGATCAGGTTGTGATTAAGACCCAGGCGCCGTGCCGCATCGTAAAATGGCAGCAGTTGGAAGCCCCCCATGCCAAACATAGGGCCGGCTTCATGGGCCTGCAACATTCGCACGAGGGCTTCGCCACCTGTCATTTCGTTTTGTAACATTAACTTGCCTTTTCCAATGTATCTTGTGCCGCCGTAACAATCATCTCCGATGTAACCCGCAACTGATCTTCGAGATTTGGAGCGTAGGAAACCAGCGAGCGCGGTGCGCCCAATCTGCGAACGGGACCTTTGAGCGTATGTCCGGCTTTTTCCGCGACCGTTGCAATTACTTCTGCGCCGAAACCGGCAACAGCGACAGACTCATGCGCAACCACCAGATGCCCGGTTTTGGCGACGCTTGTTAAAACTGCCGTTTTGTCCCAGGGCCAAAGACTGCGAAGATCTACCACTTCTGCACTTACCCCCTTTTCGGTAAGCGTATCCGCCGCTTCAACTGCGATATTCGCGGTATTTGACCAACTGACGATCGTTACATCTGACCCAGCGCGTCGTATTCTGGCCTTGCCAAACTCGAATTCTTCTGAAAAATCAACATCGCCTTCGATGTCCCATATCCCTTTGTGTTCCAGATAGACAACAGGATCATCGCACGCAATGGCAGCCTTCAACATGGAATAGTTATCCTGCGGCGTTCCCGGGCAGGCAACGACCAGTCCGGGGATATGGGCGTACCAGCTCTCCAGTGACTGGGAATGTTGCGCGGCAGAAGATCGCCATAGTCCCATGGGTTTACGTATGACCATCGGTGCCCGAGATTGCCCTCCAAACATGAAGCGCGCTTTTGCAATCTGATTAACCAGTTCATCCGTAGCGCAGAGTGCGAAATCGGAAAACCGCATTTCAACAATCGGGCGTGTACCCATCATCGCCGCACCCAAGGCAGCGCCCATGATGGCAGCCTCGGAAATTGGCGCGTCAGAAATACGGGCTTCACCGAATTCCTCTCGCAATCCTTTATATTGACCAAATACGCCACCGCGCCCCAGATCTTCGCCCACACACCAAACGGCCGGATCCGATCGCATGGACTGCTGCACCGCCGCAAGACTCGCTTCTCTGTAACTTAACTTTGGCATCAATATGCCTCCACCGCAGGACTACCAATATCCTGCACGTCGATAAAGGCCGTGTCGCTTGCGGGAAAGGGAGTGCCTGCCGCTTTCTGAAGTATGTCTATCATCTCTTTTTGCGCATTCTGATGCAGTAGTTGTATGTCGTCCTCGGTCATGCCGACTGCCCGCAGAATCGCGCGCTGTCGCTCAATCGGGTCATTCTTTTTCTCTTCTTCAACGGCCTCGCCTTCTGGACGATATGCCGCTGGATCAAATGACGTATGTCCCATACGGCGATATGTTTTTGCGTGAAGGAATTCCGGTGGCCCGCCGTCGCGCAGTCGCGCCGCAATATCGGTCATCGTATCCGCGATTGCTTCGACGTCATTTCCATCGACAACTGTTGATCGCATCCCCAACGAAGCAGCACGCGCAGCAGCGCCGTCACCCCCCGTCATGGTTTTCGTTTTGGTCGTCGCCGAATATTGATTGTCCTCACAAACAAAAAGAATGGGAAGTTTGAAAACGACAGCCCAGTTTATACCCTCTAGAAATGGGCCACGATTTACGGCACCATCGCCGAAAATATCGACCACAATCCTGTTATCACCCAATAGCCGGATGGCGTGTGCGGCACCGGCTGCAATCGTAATATTGGCGCCGACAACACCATTTGCACCGAGCATGCCGACACTGAAATCGGCGATATGCATGGAGCCGCCCTTTCCGCCGCAACAGCCGCCTTCCCGCCCCAGCAACTCACGCATCATCGCAAGAGAACTGGCTCCCTTCGCAAGCGTATGACCGTGACCACGATGCGTTGAAAGTAAAATATCTTCTTTCGAAAGATTATGCATGATTCCGGCGGCCACTGCTTCCTGACCAATGGAAGGATGAATAGCGCCAAGCACCAGCTTGTCCCGCTCAGCCGCCAGACAGGCTTGTTCCTCGAAGGCGCGGATACGCTCCATCATCTGAAGTAACGACCGTCCGCGTTCGTAATTATGGCCCGCAGAAGTCATGAACTTTGCTCCTTCTCGAAAGCAGTCAGACGATCGGCAAGCCGCCGCGCCTCTCTTCTCAAACCCGGGAGCAGGATGTCATCAATGCGCGCCTGTTCCATCCGCTCGTTGATCGCTCCTATCGCCAAGGCCGCTACAAGCCGGCCACTGGCCGTTACGACGGGGACTGCAATGGCACTCATACCACTGACGACCCCCCCTTTATTGAGGGCATACCCATTCGACTGGAAAAAATTATATGCAATAGCCAGATCGTCTTCCGTTACGCCGTAATCAGCCAACCAGTTCTGGTTTACCCGGCACATGGCGGTCCTTTGCTCCTCCGGTAATGAGCAAAATAGCGCCAAGGAACCAGCGCCGACCCCCAATGGTCTGCGGTCTCCTTTATCGAGGGTCAGTGTGCGGATCGGAAACGCGCCAACTGTTCGACTTACGCAAATCGCCGAGGCACCTTCCGGGACGGACAGGAAAACGGTGTCTTCAGACATTTCCGCCAATCGTTTCATGCCTCGCTCAGCAAGCGCGCCAACGTCAATACGCTCCGCATTCCGAGCCAGCTCAGCCAGCTTCGACCCTAAACGGTAAACGCGGCTCGCAGGATCCTGATAGACGTAATTGACATCGCGCAAAGACGCGAGTACCCGAAATGTCGTTGTTTTCGTGAAATTGGATCTTGCTACGATTTCCGTAAGATCCGCGCCATCCGGCGCCAGAGACAACACATCCAAAACGCGTGCGGCACGCGCTATAGAACCTTTCGGCGCCACAATACTTGCCATACCCCTCTCCCACATATTCCGTTTATCGGAATTTATTATTCTGTTATTTGAAACTTATTGAAGCAAAGAGTCAAGGACTGTAGGGTGGATTGATGACAAACAAACCAGTTTTGCTCGACTCAATTACAGACACACATGACGGCATACGAGGCCAGGTTGTGGTTTCCGGCTCTCACGGCGGCATGTATCCAGCAGCTTTGGCCTCTGCAGCAGGCATTCGCTCTGTGATATTTAATGATGCCGGGATAGGGCTTGATCAGGCTGGCGTTGCCGGCGTTTTGGCGCTGGCGGAAATCGGGATGGCGGCGGCGGCGGTTGACTGCCAAAGCTGCCTGATTGGCTCCGCTCAAGATGCTTATGATCGGGGACTCATTAGTTTGGCAAATTCCATTGCCGCGTCTTGTGGTGTAAAATCCGGCATGTCAGTTCAGGCGGCTTTAGAGGCATTGGCGCTTGCTCCCGTGCCTAATGGTTGCTTACCGCAAATTCAGGAAACGCGACACGAATTCCGGCTGGAAGGAAATAACCATCCAGTGGTACTGGTCGACTCGGCATCACTGGTTATGCCCGATGATACAAACAAGATTATTGTGACCGGGTCACACGGTGGACTCATTGGGGGAGATGCGACCAGGGCCTTGAAAGTGGTTGCCCATGTCGCTGTTTTTAACGACGCAGGCGTGCTTTCCGATGAAGTCGGAATATCGCGTTTGCCGGCACTTGACGATCGCCATGTGGCCGCTGTCACCGTTTCCCATGAAAGCGCCCGGATTGGTGATGCCCGATCCGCTTTCGAGACTGGAATTATATCAAAAGCCAATAACCATGCCCGTCGCTCAGGCGCCGAAGCAGGAATGAATCTCAATATCTGGCTAAATAGCTTGTGACCTGACAGAGTTGTGTCAAAGGGGTACGTTTTATTGGAGCCATCGGCGGTACTTTTGACCTAATTGCGGCATTGTCAGAAGAAAATAGCTTAACGTCCCTTTTGTCATTTCCTACTTTCCCTGAATGAAAAACCACTCCGGTATTGCTAAGGCATCGCCTCAGATCACCCGCGATGGTCATCACCCCAGGGCTGGATCAATAACAACCATGCGTTTCTGACGAAGTTGCGACATAAATAATAACACGGCAAATGCTAATCCGATCAAAAACAGGACCAGTTCAATTTCTGCGGATAAAATGTTGCGGCACAATGCGTAAGCAATGCTGGCTCCCACCGCGACAAGTCCAAACAGCCAATCCCGTCCGCTAAAGCGAACGGCACCAGTGCCATAAAGCAACGCTGTCCCCACGGCCAAAACAACGAATATTGCGATAATCGACATAACCGCATTTAACATATCTGTGCTTTGCAAGGTCATTGCCGGGTTGAAGACGATAAAGAAAGGAATGATAAATCCGGCGAGTGAAAGCTTAAACGCTTTCATCGCAGTGGCGAAGTAATTCGCCTTGGCAATGGCCGAGGCGGCCAATGCGCCCATGGCAACCGGCGGTGTAACCGCGGAAATGATCGCGAAATAAAAGCAGAAAAAATGCGCGGCCATGACCGGCACTCCCATTTTTATGATGGTGGGAATCGCGACGAGGGCAACAAGACTATATGCAGCGACCGGGGGAACCCCGCATCCTAAAATAAGCGAGACGATCATCGTCAGCAGCAAGCCGATAACAATATTGCCAGCGCTAAATACTTCAACGAGGCCAGCAATCTTACCACCTAGGCCGGTCGTTATCAGCGTCTGCGAGATCAACCCGACGATACAAAGGGAGACGCCAATCTGCGCACCGACAATTGCGCCATCTGTGACGGCCTCAAGAAACTCCGAAGCGGTGGGCCGACCACCTGATCGAAAAAAGCTCAACACAACAACCGTACATATAGCCCAGAATGCGGCGTAGGCCGGACTGAAACGAAACAAAAGCAAGCCCGTTAGAATAGCGACAGGAATAATAAACATCGGGAGACCGCGCCGAATAACCGACCAATCGGGCATCTCTCGCGGAGCTTTAATACCGGCCGCAGTGGAGGCAAACTGGACCGACAGCATCACGCCGATATAGAACAATATTGCCGGAATAAGGCCGGCAATCATGATATCGGTGTAGGGAACCCCCACAAAAAAGGCCATCAGAAATGCCGCCGCGCCCATGACCGGAGGCATTAATTGTCCGCCGGTGGATGCGGTTGCTTCGATCGCGCCAGCAAGGGGAGCGGAATATCCCGCCCGCTTCATATAAGGGATCGTGAAGGCGCCGGTGATGGCAACATTTGCAACCGCCGCGCCGGAAACCATGCCAATAAGCGAGCTGGAGACAACTGCAGTCTGGCCCGGGCCACCAGCGACACGCCGGCCAACAAGCTTGCCGAGCTCATACAGAAAATCATTGATCCGTAGAAGTCCCATCATGCTGCCGAATACAACAAACAGGAATATCTGGTTGGCTGAGATAGAAAGAAACGTGCCATAAATTCCCGAAAATCCGATCGACAAATATGAAATTACGTAACCCAGCGAGAATTGCCGGTGGTAGAGGGGACCACCGAGATAGTGACCGAACAGGAAATACGCGACAAAGACAAAGGCAACAATAGGCAAAATCCATCCCCAAGCCTGCCGCGTTCCTTCAAAGGTGAGGAAAATCATAAGGATGCCGACTGCGATATCCGTCGGGGCGGGGAACCCCACATTTTGTTCCAGGGTATCAAGATTGACATACACATATGCTGTGACAAACAGGCCGCCAGCAAGGAATGCGAGGTAGATAAGGCGCCGGAGCGGCCCGCCTGCCGAGCGGACAACGACAAGAAAGGTCAATCCAAAAATAAAGGCCAGATGTACAGTTTGATGCTCAATGCTGCCAATCAGAATTCCATAAGCGCTAAGCATATGATACGCCACCATCGCCAAGGCGACGACATAGACCGCTATTCTGATCACACGATCAAACCCTTTATCCATGAAGGATCCCCCAAGTTTAAGGCTGGCCGTCCCGTCGGCTATGCTACCGACGGGAGGCGCATTACATTTTTATTTTATTTCAAGCCTGCTTCTTTATACGCACGGAGCGCACCTGGATGTATCTTGGCAGGATCAACGCCGTAGGCGAGAGACTCGCGCGACATCAATTTCCCCAACGCATGATATTCCTTAAACTTGCCAACATTGTCGATGATCATTTTTGTAATTTCGTAGGCAGTTTCATCTGGCATCTCGGGATAGGCACCCCATGCAATAGGGTCAAAAAAGCCGGCCATGTCCGCATTTACGCCAGCGACGGCATCTTTTGGGATCGTAATTTCGTTAATCCCGACGCCAGCGGCAATGGTCTTTGCAACCGCCTCTTCTCCCCACGGAATGTGATAGAGCGATTTTCCGCTACCAATAACTGTCAATGTTTGCGGGCTTGGACTGAAGGTCTTGTTAATCGGATCAGCATATCCACCGATGATTGCGGCATCGACAGTTCCATCCAGCAATGCCTGAGCGGCTTGTTTGGTTCCCAAATATTCAATATCAATTTGTCCGTCGAGTCCCCAGCCATGCTTGATGATCAGTTCGGGTTCAATTGTCCACAAGATTTGCGGAGGGCGGCCCAATCCAACGCGCTTGCCTATCAGATCTTTGGGCTCCTTGATATTCTCGTCCAATGTCGCCAACCAGACAGACCCCAACAAATACGTCGCCAGGAGTTTCGGTGCCGGTGTCGGTTCACTAAACGGCTTCAGACCGTTCTCCGCAAGATAGGCAAGGCCGAAAGTATAGGGCGTAAGGGTATCCGCCTTGGTTCCCGGTTCTGCCTTGAGTTGCTTCAAATTAAATACCAACCCCGGGCTTTCCGCAGCGACGACCTGAACCTTTGCATCCGTCTTTTTCGAAATTTGCTCCATCGCTCCGCTTAGGGTGTTGCTCCCCGTTCCAAATGGACCCGATGGAATATTAATGGGGTGGTCGTCCGCAAATGCCGAAGGCGCCGCGAGAGTAAGCAGCAAAGTCGCGCCCACAAACATATGTCTAACAATCTTCATGTTTTCCTCCTCAAAGATATCGGTTTAAGCTGTATAGCCTTGCCTTTTGTTTCATTATATGTAATGATGTATCTTATATTGAAATACTATCGCAAAATGGTTAGTATAGTCAAGAACCATCACTTGACATGACCCGCGGCGTCATTTGATTGCACCGAAAGATTGCGAGAAAACATGCAGGAGAAGCTATTTTGAAATCGGCGAAGACATATCCGACGCAATATCTGCAAACGGTCAGCCGCGCAGTCGCCGTATTAAGAGCCTTTAAGGGCGGCAGCAGAGACATGTCTCTAAAAGAATTGACCGATGAGCTCGGCCTCAACAAGGTCACCACATTTCGTCTTGCCAGAACTTTGGCGCATGAGGGATTGCTCGTTCAGGACCCATCGAACGACCGCTATTCCCTCTCGTTTGGCTGCCTGGCACTCGTGGATACGATGCTCGATCGCGACGGCCTTGCGGAAATATCGAGGAAATATTTGCGCGAGGCCCGAGAGGAAACCGGCGAAACAGCGACTATTCTTGTTCGGGAAGGCTGGGATCGTGTTGTCATCGCTACCGAGGCCAGCCTCCAGCCGGTTCGGTACGTCATGGAAGTCGGACGGCGTAATCGCGTCTATTTGAGCGGATCAGGTGCCTGCCTTGTATCAGGAATGAAGGAACAGGAGCGAGAGGCACTCTTCGCATTCCTTGAGACAGATCCGATTTCCAAGGAATACGGCCTGACGAAGGAGGTTCTCCTGAGCCGGCTGGATTTCATAAAGAAAAACGGATGGGGCACAGCGCAAGGGGAATGGGCCGAAGAGGCGTCGGGCGTCGCCGCGCCCGTATATAACAAAGAAGGTGACGTAATCGCGGCGATTGCGATCGCGATGCCCCGCAACAGATACAATAAATCCTACCGAGACAAATGCGCTCCGGCCGCAATGAAAGCCGCAAAATTGATCGGCAAAGAATATGACTCCATCAACAGATAGGGACAAAATGAATAATAAGCCACAGCTTCTCTCTGGTCTTAAAATACTCGATCTGGCAACAATGCTGGCGGCGCCCATGGCCGCCACCCTATTAGCTGATTTCGGCGCCGAAGTCGTGAAGGTCGAACTTCCGGATAGAGAGGATCCCCTGCGTGACCTGCCGCCGCACAAGGATGGTAAGCCGCTCTGGTGGAAAGTCACGAACCGCAACAAAAAGGGAATTACACTTGACGTTCGAAAGCCTCAGGGCCGTGAGCTGTTGCTCGACATCATCGGCAATTTCGATGTTCTGGTAGAAAACTTCCGACCCGGTACGCTGGAGAAATACGGCCTCTCCCCCGAGGTTCTTCAGGCGCGCCACCCGGGTCTTATTATCCTGCGCGTATCCGGATATGGACAAACAGGTCCCAATGCGACAAGCCCGGGTTTTGCACGTGTCGCAGAAGCTTTTTCAGGCTTCACCTATCTCTGCGGATATCCCGAGAGCGGACCGATGCATATCGGTTTTCCCATCGCGGATGCGACCACCGGGATTTTTGGCGCACTCGGAATCATTATGGCATGCTGGCACAAGGCAAAACATCCGGACGCACCCGGAGAAGTCATTGACTTATCCCTGGTCGAATCTATGTTTCGTCTGCTCGAGTTTCTCCCCATCGAATATGATCAACTGGGGCAGGTCAGAGAAAGATCCGGAAATCGAAGCCAATATGCCGGCCCCAGTAACATATATCGCTCAAAAGACGGTAAATGGATCTCCGTAAGTGCGTCGGCTCAATCAATTTTCGAAAATTTTGCCCACCAAATGAGCCGGCCTGAGTTGATTGCCGATCCCCGCTTCGCGAGCAACATCGACAGGGTGAAAAATTCGGAAGAATTGGATGAGATCATTTCCGCCTGGTTCGCAGATCGGTCGCAGAAAGAAGCCCTTGAGGAAATGAAGGCGGGCAGTGTCGCGGGCGGCCCTGTCTTCTCGATTGAAGACATCTTCAATTCCGAGCAGTTTAAGGCCCGCGACGCCATTATCAAGGTCGACGATCCGGAACTTGGTCCCGTGGCCATGCAAGCTGTTACGCCGAAATACGCGAAGATGCCCGGTGCCGTTTCCCGTACCGGCCCGCGCCATGGACAAGACACCGAGGATGTTTATAAATCGCTGGGATTGAGCGAAAAAAGAATTTCTGAGCTTCGAGATAACGGGGTTATTTAATTTCGTCAGGCCGATGCGCAATCAACCTGCCAGTAGTTCGGTGCCACCTATCGGCTCCGGTCGACAGCGCACTTCCAAACGAAACTGAGATATCAATCATGTCGGGTCTTTGCCGTTCTGTCGGTGGCAAGAAATAGCTATGATTGGCTCCAGAATGCTTGTTACATGACTAATGTAGGGCAAGTATTTTGAGCGGGGAGTTCAAGAACATGATCCGCATAGCGGTACTGGCAGCAATCGTGATGTGCATATTGTTCCCTTCACTCGCCTTTGCCGAGGAGGGCCTGTCTACCCACCTACTCACGCACGACGGCCTTGAACGCGTCTATCTGCGTTATGTGCCACCATTAGTGCGGCAGGGAGATGAGCCGATCCAACTGGTCGTGCTGTTGCACGGCGGTGGCGGCGCCGGCGGCTCAATGATGCGGTACACCCGGTTCAACCGGCTCGCGTCGGAATCGGGCTTTATTGTAATATATCCCTCCGGTTTGAACCGGCACTGGAACGACGGCCGCGAACCCTATCAGGGTGTCGATGATGTTGGCTTTATCCTCAAGGCAATCCGCCAGACAATTGCCGAAACCGGCCGAGTCGACGAAAGCCGCATATTTGTCGCCGGAATGTCGAATGGCGGACATATGAGCCAGCGCTTGGCCTGCGAGCAGGCCGGGCTTTTCGCAGGTGTCGCGGTCATCACAGCCCAATTCACACCAGAACTAATCGCAAGTTGCCGCCCGTCCCGACCGCTTGCGGTCCTCTATCTCAACGGCACCGAAGACCCGCTCGTTCCCTATGACGGTGGCGCCATCGCCCCGAAATGGGGCTCCCGCGGGACAGCAACATCGACCGCCGAGACGATCGCCTTCTGGCGTCACCACAACCGGTGCGGCGAGATTCCGACGGTTACCCAGTTGCCTGATCTGGATATCAACGACGACACCCGTGTTGAACGGTATGACTGGCCCGACTGCGCGCCAACTGGGCCGCTCCGGCTTTACCGTATCGTCGGTGGGGGTCATACTTGGCCCGGAAAGATGCAATATCTGCCGCAAACCGTTATTGGCCGCACCTCCAACGATGTTGACGCCAACAGCCTGATCAACGATTTCTTCCGTTCGATCCGCTAGGGCAGATGCGCTCCAGGTTTAAGTCGATAGTGTCAATTCGTATAGATTTCAGATACGGCAAACAGCAGTCGGCCTGTCGGTGGTTCGGCGCCACCCATCGGCACCATTTACCTGTTCGCAACATGATCTCTTGGCCATTTTAAATCTGATTACGGCGATTATTCAGGACAGGCACTGTTTTCAATTCTCGACAACACATCGGCGCATTATTCTAACCTGATCGAGAATGTTATACTCCCCTACTTTATGTAATACGCTTCCATTGTCCCAAATTATCAGGTCGCCGGCTTGCCATTGATGGGTATATGTCGCGGACGGGTCTATTTTCAGGCTGTTTATTTCCTTCATCAGCTTTATGCCGGCTGGCCAAAACCTTTTGGAAATTCTCCAGGCATGATCACCGATAAATAGCGCAGGCCGGCCAGTTTCTGGATGGCGGCGGACAACCGGATGATATACGGCCCCATCACGCAATCGCCGGCCCAAAACGCTCTTCCACCATTTCAACTGCGCAACAAGTGGTTGTCGATCTACTTCCGAGTGAAACCACTGCCAGGGCATCCGCTGTTGCCTTGATGCCCGGGCAAGCTCAAAATTATGCTCAGCGTTCAGTGTCTCGAAATATTCCTTCGTTTGTGGATCAAGGCTTGCAAACAGCTGATACATATTTGCAAAATGGGTGGCTCCCTCACCTTCCGGGACCTGGATACCATATAGCACCGTCGCCCTGCTCGGCTGGCGCGCCCAGGATCCGTCGCTATGCCAATGGGTAGAGCCCGGATCCGGATGACGTCCGATGGGTTGCCCTTTCGCATCTACGTTACTGAGGTAATGTGCATGGTCGTTTTTGCTTGGATAATGTTGATTTTGCCAAAGAATTCGGCAGGGACCGAATAGTTGCGCAAACCTGACTTGCTGGTCTTCACTCAGCTCCTGCTGTCGAAACAGCAGGATTTGATGCTTGAAAAGTGCGTGCTTCAGATCTGACTTAATGGCGTCCGAGATATCATCTGACATATCCAGTCCAGATACTTCGGCCCCGAAAGTGTTAGAGAGCTGCGCATATTTCACTTCGTCTGAACATACAGGTTGATTTTCAGTCGCTTTCAAATCGTCGAAATTCATACCGCTAATACATTCCGTTCATCGCGTTCAATGACGCTAATACATTGCTATTCTACTGGCTGCGTGCCAGCCTTGTCAGTTATAACCAAGTTATCTGACTACCCTTTATTTCAATTTAGAAAGTCCAATGCCAAATATTGTTATACTGCGATCAGATTTTACTATTGCGTAGAAACTCTATCATGATCGTTACCGGTTGATATAATAACTCAAAGTACGAACAAATCGAAGAAGCGTATATGAAACTCTTGAACAGCTTACTAGACGGTAAAGTTTCTGAGTATCTAGTGGCTCCACAAATCGATGAACGCGGAAGCCTTGTTCCTGTTGATCTTTCAGAACTAAATTTTCCCATCAAACGCGTACTTGTCATAGGCGCTTCGGCAAATACCGAGAGAGGCGGTCATGGCCATCATCAAGGCCGTCAGTTCTTGATGCATGTTTCGGGCGTGGTTGAGGTCGAATTGCGGTACAAAGGCAAAATTGAAGTTAAACAGCTCGCAAATTCCGGCGAGAGCCTGCTAATCGAGCCGGGAGTTTGGTCTGCCCAGAAGTACTCGGACGAGAATTCCGTACTAATGGTGTGTTGCGACACGGTATATGATGAGTCGGATTATTTTTATGAAATAGAGAGAATTTAAAATATGCGTATTGCTGTTCTGGGTGCCGGAATTATGGGGAGCAGTCTTGCCATCTTGTTGGCAAGGCGGGGAGCCGACGTCACTCTGTTCAACAAAGATGACGCGCCGATGATGGGGGCAAGTAGATGGAATGAAGGAAAAATCCATCTGGGTTATATATACGCTGGTGACCCGACATTAGCGTCAGCTCGTCATGTGCTATCTGGCGGCGTTTCATTTGCCCCGATTGTATCGGACATTCTGCAAACAGATATTCGATCATTTTCTACTGAGGAGGACGATATATTCGTTCTGCACCGAGATTCAGTTGTCGGTGAAGGCGAATTCAAGGATTACCATAAAAAACTGGACGATCTGGCAGGATCTCACCCTGATGCCAAAAATTACTTTGGCAATTTGCCCGGCTGCAACTCGCGGCAGCTCAGCACAAAGGAGTTGGAGGCTATCGCTGATCCGGAAACGGCGGTGGCAGCGTTTCGCGTTCCCGAACGGTCTGTTCAGACGGAAACAATTGGAGACCTTTACAAAGCAGCATTGGCTGCTGACAGAAAAATTGACCTGAAAACAAGTTTCACTGTCACTGATGTTAAACCCGAAGACCTGAACAACGGGTCCTGGCAGGTAACCGGGATCAAGGACACTGGTCAAGAAGTTCATGGGGGGTATGATTGCGTAATCAATGCCCTTTGGTATGGCCGGATGGATTTAGATGCAAAGGTGGGTCTTCCGCCAACGGGCATTTGGTCAAACAGATATCGGGTCTCACTCTTCATAAAAACAAAGAAACCTGTTGATACACCCAGCGCATTTATCGCCGTCGGGGCATTTGGCGATGTCAAAAATTATGACGGTCGTTCTTTCTACATGTCTTGGTATCCTGCCGGCCTGCTGATAGACAGCGCTGATGTTCTACCAAAAATGCCAGAGCCGCTGACGCACGAACAGAAAAATGTGATAATCGAAAATATTCGCTCCGGCATCGCGACAGTGCTAAATGGCACAGACGAAATTTTTGATGCCGCGCAAGAAATTAAAGTCGAGGGCGGGTTCGTTTTCGCGCAAGGGAAAGGTTCGATCGCCAAGAGGTCCTCGACCCTACATTTCAGGGATAAATTCGGGATCAATCGAAAAGGAAGCTACATTTCAATCGATACCGGGAAATATTCTTCCGCACCTGAACTGGCTGCCATCATAACCAAAGAACTAATAGGATAACAGTCCAATGGAGTCCGTTGGCGAACCGCAACCAAGCAAAGTTGAAATGGCGGAAACGCCCGGGCAAAGTAAAGACATCCAACTCGTCACCGCTTTATTACCGAGCTATAACGCCGAAGCTTTTATCCGGGACACTCTTGATAGCCTGGTTGCGCAGAGTTGGCCGCGACTTGAAATACTGATTGGCGATGATTTCTCGACAGACGAAACACCCGCAATAATTCAAGATTTTGCGTCTCGGCATGAAAATATTCGGATTTTGAAGCGAGACCAAAACCTCGGTTGGCTCGGCAATTGTAATGATTTGATGAAAAACGCCCGTGGCGAATTGATGTTTTTTGCCTTTCACGACGACGTTGTCGCCCCCGAATATGTGTCGTTGCTCGCTGAAGCCCTGCAGCGCGAACCCGGCGCAATACTCGCTTATTCGGACATTGAACTGGTGGAGCCAGATGGGACAAGGGAGTTCTTGGCATGCAAAGAGTTGTCCGGCGTTAAAAGCCCCACAAAGCGCGGATTATTGTATGCGCAGCGGCGTTCAAGCTTTCATTGGTGGATCCCAAACCGAGGCCTTTTTCGCAGAAAGGCATATGACATAATTGGCGGTATTCAGAAGAACCAGTATGGTGAATTCAGCGCCGATTGGACCTGGTTATTGGCGATGTCACTAATGGGCGCATTTGTTCGTGTCCCCCAAACGCTTTGTTTCAAGCGTTACCAGAAAAGCAGCCTCAGTATCAACTGGCGCAGAACACCCGAAAAATACCGTGGCTTGGCGTGTGCCGGAATTAGCGAGGTCATGAAAAGTGATCTTAACCCCGTAGGCAAGCTGGTCATTTGCGGATATTTAAGGTACCGCATTGCTGGCTCAAAACTAAAGTCACTCCTTAAAGGACAACGGAGCAACGCCTAGCGATCTTTCCAAACTAAAATATGAGGGGCCAAAAGACATTTGCGCGCAAAGCAACGCATATTTGGCATTCCCAATCGGACTGAAAAACTGCCTGCCGGTGCTTCGAATCCGCACCTCAGCACTATTTCACCGATCCCCATTAAACCCTCATCTCAGCTTACAAGACAACTCTATTCCAGATGAGTACTTACTTCAAAGGCAGAAAGCTCTTCAAGATATTCAGGTAATGAAACAAGGCCGACGCAGGGCATCGCTCCGACAATAGGATATTCTCCTTTCGCAATTTTTTTGGCGAGAATTATTGCGGGGATTGTCGGTATCTGCGGTCCATCTCCATTCTTTGCAACAATAAACCAGCCAAGATGACGTGACTTCCCGTCATGGTCATACCCATCCAAAAGTATATGCATACCTCCGTCTGCAGAACCAAAGTAATTAAACCAATTACTGATCTTCAAAAGCGGTCCAGACAATCTCGGTAAATCGATAGGAATACCCAATCTAACCAACCAAGACATCATCCAGAGCCCCAAATGCAGGGGTGTGAGTTCCAATCCCGCAGAGAATTGAATTCTATCAACTCTATATGCCTTCGGTAGTAAATCGAGATCCGGAATATCACAATTGGCCATCCATCTATTGCCAATCTCCGGATAGCGTTGCAGGTAAAGATCTTGCCAGCCAAAAACTCTTGGTTTGACACTCGAATACGGTCGCAATGCCTTACCAACATAACTTAAAATTCCTTTGGTTGTCGCCAATCCTCTTTCCGCTTTCTGTCCGGGACTAATTCCAAATTTCATTGATGTAATTTGTGAAAATTCCGGACCAAACTCCTTAAGAACTGCCGACGACAGCCCGGGCACAGTGCTCGCCCCACTGATTACGGGGATACCAGCATCTTTTGCGCTTTGATCAAGTTCTGATATCCCGCAAACAAAATCCCGGCCGTCTGACAGGTCAATATACGGGATTGCTTCATCAATACACGTTTCGGCAATCGAATAGTCGGCCAACTGAAACGGCCCACACGTGTTTATGGCGGCGGATGGCTTCAGTTTCGCTAAATGTAGTTTTAAGTCACGGTATACATCAAATGCCGCCGCGCCGTGCCCCTGCCCCGGCAAGGTTTTTAGATGAAGATCAGCCAGAACCTTATTTCTGCCAGCGATGACGACTGGATATCCGGCCGCCGCGAGCGACGTGGAAATCCGTTTCCCGAAGTTGCCGTATCCACCGAGAATTAGTATGGGTCGCATTTCATGTCCGTTATTGTGAAGGATCCTTCGTAGCCGAACATTTTTCCAAATAATGAGTGCTTAGTATGAGTCCACATCGCGAATTCAGTATCGGATAAAGGAACTTCTTCGGCGTAACCTTTACCTATTATCAAGGAGAACGGCATTGGAACGTTTACTCCCAAAAAGCGCCAAACATAGCCGAGATGGGATAGAATAACTTTGTTTTCCCGCCATTCGCACCTAAAACGCCAGCCAAAGCCAAATCGCATGATTTCAATTACTTCGCCATTTGTTAGTGGCAACATCCTTGATTTAAAAAGAACAGGTTTGCGTCCCTCGAAACTGAATACTCTGTCAAATTCCATGGTATTATCGTGGCGGGTTGCTTTGAAGGTAACTCGGACAGGAACGTTCTTGCCTGGATAAGGTACCAGCAAACCGCTCATACGGGCAAAAAGCCCCAATACAGGATTTACAAATGTGTTTAAATGCCCTGCAACAGTTACGCTATCTTCGGAATAGGATCTCACCGCATAATGAGCCCTCATGACGGACGGAAGTTTTGGCCAGTCGTCTCCAAAAACCTCTTTGAAAGCCGGATTTTCCTTATTCCTTATTTCCAGGTTTTGTAATCGGGGAATTCCAAAGATTTTGAGAAGTGTATTCCTTGCAAGTTTCATGACCGGGTAGAGAAAACGCGCAATTGCGGGTGATTTAAACAGCAGAGCATTCATACGGTTATACCAACCGCGATTACTTCCCAGAAATGCCATCATTTGAAGCGCATTCCGGCCGTGGTAATTCCTGCTGCCATATCTAAGAACCATACCCTCATCAAGATCGATTCTTTGATCCAGGATTTCCAGGTAGAGGGGGTGCTTAGTCTCCTCACGGGCATTCACTAATCTTAACGGTCCGACAGCCTCCTTTATTCGAAGGGACTGAGCCGCCAGAGTGCAGATTGGACAATCACCGTCATAGACGAACCACACACCCTTTGATAAATCAATATTCTTGTTATCACTCATCGCCTGTATATCTAAGCCATGGACTATCTCTTCATCAAATGGATTCATATCGTTTCGGCAACAATATTGTTCGGAACGGGGCTTGGGAGCGCGTTTTATCTTTTCGTCGCCGTAAAAAGCAAGAATATCGACGCTATAACTTTTGCGACCTTTTGGGTCGTGATAGCCGACTGGATATTTACAACGCCGGCATTTATCATTCAGATAATGTCTGGGTGGATGTTAACACGCCAACTCGGGTTTGAACTCAACGAGCCGTGGTTAGTGGCCTCATTCATCCTCATTTCAATTACTGGCGCCTGTTGGCTTCCCGTTCTCTGGATACAGTACCAACTACGCAATACCGCAAGTGAAGCACAAAGTAGAAACACCCCTCTTTCTCACATCTTTCACAAATTGTTCCGTTGGTGGATCAGTCTGGGCGTTATCGCCTTCACTTCGTTTCTGGTTATATTTTACCTGATGATCGCAAAACCGGATATTTAATGCCCTAGGTCAACGTACTATCTGACCGCCGGCAGGGCGAATTTACTCCTGCACACCATTTGCGCGGCTCATGCAAAGAACTAGAGATTGCAACTGTTGTATCTAATATGTGCAGCCATCTCTTTCTCGGTCATGGCATTAGATCCATAATCTGAACGAAGACTTTAGATGAAGCCTTACCACGACGAAATGGTCACCGTTTTGTGGTGCACAGAAGCTATTCGACGCTAGAAAATTTATTGAGCCATATTCTTCAGAAAATTCCATAGGAAACAACTGCAACCAATGGATCAAGGCAATTCCAGTTAAAAAACTGACCTCTATCCCTCAACGCATACAAATCAAGCCCTAAAAGAATTCAGCCGACTTCAAACCAAAATTTCAGTTTGCACTTGAAGTATCCAATTTCATAATGTATATAAAAAGTGATTAATCACTCACTAATGGGATTTGAAATGACGGTAAATGCAGAAATACTTAACGGAAAACTCAATGAACTGTCTGAGATCATTGATGTCGCAACAAGCAAACTGACTGAAGGAAATATCCCGGCAGCAATGCAAAACTTTTTCAAGGCTATTGAACTCAAGCGCCGAATTGCGGTACTGCGCGCGGAAGTACGCTTGAGTTCGACGGGAGACAAGAGCCGGAACATATCCAACGCTTTCAAGACCAGCCTCGAAAAAATTGAAATGAAATTCACAGAACTTCGCCGTCTCACCCGCCAAATGATTGCCAATGACCTATGGGTTCCCCTCTACTCCTGAAACATGTCTTCTCACCCGTCAACTCATGGAACGACCGGAAACCTGAGCCGAAAAAGACCAGACTCCCTCACAGGGGGCATTAGTGAAATTTTTTGACTAAATTCGTAGTAACTTTGAACAATCTTCAGTAGAAATTAGTCAAGTAAAATTATTATTAGTCCAAGAGAACGAGCTGCTACCTGAGCATAATTGTTCCATTTTAAAGATAAATGAAATGGTTGAGCAATTTCCAAAGATTTTCAGTCGAGTATCAGGAGATACCGATCGTTTAAATTTTGAGGCCGTATTATGCAGGAAAGAAAAATCAAAACCCGAAATAAAATTTTCGCTTCAGCCTTGAAACTTTTCATCGAAAAGGGCATCGATGCGACATCGACCAAGGAGATAACGGAGGGTGCTAGCGTCGCAGAGGGCACCCTATACCGGCACTTTGCAAGCAAGGATGAGTTGGCATGGGCCCTTTTTCAGCACCACTATGGAAATATCGCCAGTGAATTATTGAAGGCCAGGCGTAAGTCAACGGATTTGCGGGAGACCGTAGAATCCACAGTGTACGCTTTTTGCAAATTGGTGGACCATGCGCCCGATGCCTTCCGTTATTGCATGCTATCACAGCATGACTTTTTCGATCGTGTGGCCCAGAATGAAGGCAACCCCGTGTTGGTTATTCGGGGCATCATCGTTGACGCGATCGAAGCAAAACAAATTCCCGCAGGCGATCCCGATGTGATCGCTGCCATGTCTCTCGGCGTGGTAATGCAGCCAGCGACCTTCCACCTATACGGACGTCTAGCAGATCCGCTGATTAACTATGCGGATGAGTTTATTGAAGTGATTTGGCTCATCCTGAACGCTCGGGAGAAAAAGCAATGATCCGATCTAGTCTGTTCAACCTATCGTTCTATTTGTTCACTTTCTTTGCAATTCTTTTCCTGGTCCCACTCATTTTTCTTCCGGGTAGAAGACTTTTGATGAAAGGTGCAAACTTATGGGCAAAAGGGTGTCTTTGGCTCCTTAAATGGATAGGTGGAATTTCGATCAAGTTTGACGGAAAACGACATCTTCCCAAAAGCGGCCCATATTTGATTGCAGCGAAACATCAATCTGAGGTGGACGGGATAGCCATACTGGCGACCATACCAAATGTCGCAACAATCGCCATGCAGGAACTAGGCCGATATCCTGTTATTGGCCGGTTAATGAAAAAGATGCAGATGATCCTTGTCGATAGCGATGGTGGCGTAAAGTCACAAAATAGCCTGACTATTCGCGCAGACAAGGCCGTCTCAAGTAGGCGTCCTATTCTGATTTACCCGGAGGGCCGTCTCGTGCCAGTCGGAGAAAAATCTAATTACAAATCCGGCATCTATCATCTCTATGATGATTTTTCATTACCTGTCGTACCTGTTGCGACAAATATCGGCCTGCGCTGGCCACAGCGAAAATTCCGGAAACAACCAGGAACCGCCACGATTGAATTTCTGCCTCCCATCCTCCCCGGGCTTGAGAAACAGGAATTTATGGAATTGCTGTCAACTCGTGTTGAAAGTCGTAGCAATGAACTCGCGGGTTTAACTTCTGTAGGAAAGGAATTGTCTTATGTCTAGTCAATTTGCCTTGCTCAAAAAGAAGCGTTTTCTACCCCTATTCGTGGTTCAGATTCTTGGCGCCTTCAATGACAATATATTCAAGAATGCGATGATTATTCTGTTCACCTATCGTGCCGTTGATAACTCTGGCGTGGATGGCGAGATTCTGGTGACATTGGCTGCAGGAATATTCATTCTTCCCTTCTTCCTATTTTCTGCGCTTGCAGGCCAGATTGCCGACAAATATGAGAAATCAGCACTTGTCCGTATAATTAAATTTGCCGAAATCATAATAATGATGACCGGGGCGATTGCCTTTTATATCGGCGACAGCTGGGCCCTGATGACGGTGCTCTTTTTCATGGGGGTACAAAGCACATTTTTTGGTCCGCTCAAATATGGGATTCTTCCGGAGCATCTGCGCGAGGAGGAATTGGTCGGCGGCAATGCCCTCATTGATGCAGCAACTTTTCTCGCCATATTAGGCGGGACTATTGGCGGAAGTCTCCTCATTCTCCGGGATCAGGGTGAGTTATTTGTCACGCTAGTGATTATCGCGGTCGCCCTCTCTGGTTGGTTAGCAAGCCTCAAGATACCAAGAGCAGGCGTCGGCGACGCCACCATCAGCGTCTCCGCGAATATCGTAAAATCCAGCTATCAGATCATTAATCATTCCCGGAAATCCCGACCTGTCTTCCTGTCCGTCCTAGCTATTTCCTGGTTCTGGCTAATTGGCGCTGCGCTGCTTATCCTGCTACCGATTATGGTACGCGAAGCTTTCAATGGTGACGAAACCGTCGTAACCTTTCTGCTTTGCGCCTTTTCCATCGGAATCGGCATCGGATCCTTGATGTGCAACAAGCTGTTGAAAGGAGAGGTGAGCGCTAAATTTGCGGCTTTATCCCTTCTTGTCATGACGGGTTTCCTGATTGACCTTAGCTTCGCCGTCCCGGCATTCTTCTCAGCCAAGGAAACGATAAATTTTAGTACCTTTTTAGTGAGCGGTGGTGCCCGCGTCTTTTTGGATCTCGGCGCAATATCCATCTCTGCCGGTATTTTTGTAGTACCGCTATATGCTCTTATTCAGGAAAAAGGGGACAAAGAACACCATGCGCGCATCATTGCATCGCTGAATATTATCAATTCTCTGGCAATGGTTCTGTCCTCCCTTGCTATAATGGCCTTGTTTGCAATTCACGCCAGCTTTTCGACCATTCTCCTAATACTAGCCGGATTCAACCTTATCGCCGCTTTCTATGTGTCCTCCAAGGTCGGCGATTGCACCCTGAAAAGACTTTTGGCTTCCCGCAGCACAGAAAGGAACCATCGGTCATGAAGAAAACAATGATTCTAATCCTCCTGATCGCCCAGTTTATGATTTTGCCCGTGAACACTTCAATAGCGAAGGATGAGCGCAATCTGGGTCTAGTAATTCTTGTTCACGGACTTGCCAGAAGCAGTAATGCCATGTGGTTGATTGGCCAACGCCTTGAAAAAGCGGGATATCGCACCTGCGCGATTGACTATCCCTCTATGACTGAAAGCATAGAAAATACTCAAGCAACGATATCTTCCGAGATTGAAAGATGCATAAAATCGAATAACACAGCTGAAATTGTTCACTTTGTTACCCACTCGCTCGGCGGTCCGTTGGCACGCGATTATCTTTCTTCCGCACCCCTTAAGAACATGGGGCGCATGGTCATGCTTTCCCCCCCAAACCATGGTAGCGACCTTGTTGAACATTTCGGTCACTGGAAATATTTCCGGTCTGTTCTCGGACCTATTGCTTCCGAGCTAACAGCTGATCATAGTTCCTGGCTCGCCCATTTACCCGTGCCTAACTATGAGATTGGCGTGCTGGCTGGAAACTATACCTTTAATCCAATCGCCGCTTACCTTCTTGATGGGAAGGACGACGGTGCCGTCACAATCGAGGATATGAAACTGGAGGGAATGGCCGACTTTATGGAAGTATCAGCGACCCATGTCACCATTCGATACTCTTCAATCGCCAGCAGACAAATATCCTACTTTCTGAATCAAGGGCACTTTGCTGATTAATTACTCAAGGAAGGGGACGCATGTCGCGATACAACCATCTGTTAAGACAAATCCGAAGTGTAATGGAGTAATTTAATGCAAGATGTTTTCATTACAGCCGCGGGAGGATTTTTACCCGGAGAGCCTGTTTCGAATGACGACATGGAAGAATATCTTGGGTTTATTCATGGCAAAGCTTCTCGCTGTGGAAAAATGATCCTGCGTCAAAACGGCATTCAAAGTCGGCACTATGCGCTTGATAAAAGTGGTACCCCAAACTACAGCAATGCCGAAATGGCTTCGAATGCGGTTCAGCAGACACTTAATAGGTCGAGAATTTCGAAGGCTAATATAGATTTCCTCTCTGCGGCGACAACACAGGGGGACATGCTCGTTCCGGGATTCGCCAGCCTAGTCCATCATATATCTGGGCTCCCTCCCATGGAAATTGCAAGCTTTCAAAGCGTATGCGCAAGCGGGATGATGGCACTCAAAAACGCGTTCCTTAATGTACGGGCCGGAGAAAAGAGGGCCGCGATCTCCTGCGCAAGCGAATTCTCCAGCCGCTGGTTTCGCCCTGGCTTCTATGAAGAGTATTTAGACAATTCGGGACAAACCGACTTGTCGAGCGATGCCGAATTTCTTCGCTGGACATTGTCCGACGGAGCTGGCGCATTGCTGCTTGAGTCTGACCTTAAGGACGATGCAGAGCTCTCGCTGAAGCTCGATTGGATTGATCTGTGTTCATATGCTGACAGATTTGATCCCTGTATGTATGCCGGCTCATCAAGCAACGATATTCGACAAGTTCAAGCCTGGTCGTCCTATTCTTCACCAAGCGAAGCCTCCGCACAGGGCGCAATAATGCTGAAGCAGGATTTCGACTTGCTGTACCGCATGTTTCCAACCTGGGTAGGTCATTACCTTTCACTTGTCGAAAACGGGAAAATTACACCCGATGAGGTAGATTATTTTCTGCCCCATTATTCCGCCCATTCATTAAAGCAGCGAATGATCAAACTGTTACAACAGACCGGAGCAATGATCCCGGAGAACAAATGGTTCAATAACCTGGCTCAGATCGGAAATACGGGTTCAGCCTCAATCTACCTGATGATTGAAGAGTTATTTCGTTCCCAAAGCCTTTCTGACGGAGACCGCATCTTATGTTTTGTTCCGGAAAGCGGACAGTGCATCGTTTCGTTTATGCAACTTACGGCGGTTAGAAGGGAGCGTTCAAAATGACTAGTAAAGTTCAAGTTCAATCTGTTTTGAGACGCCTGGTAACAGTCTGGGCAGACTTCGAAGGCAAGTTGAACAAAGTGGATATTATTGACAGGATAAACCGCGGAAAGATCAGCATTGGGGAATATCGTGACATTCTCCTTAATCATCGGCAGCAAGTCGTAGAAGGAAGCCGCTGGATTGCTCGGGCCGCTTCCAGCATTGAACAGCCTTATCTGGAACAACGCGCAACATTTTTGCGGCATGCCGCTACCGAACAGCTCGACTATAAAATGCTCGACGAAGATTTTGTAAATTGCGGGGGTGACATAGGGCATATTTCCAATGGCCAGAAAAATATAGGATCGGAAGCCTTGCATGCCTGGATGTTCCATAAAGCTAGCCAGAAAAATCCATTTGATCTGTTGGGGGCAATGTTCATCATAGAAGGGCTGGGCAAAAACTTCGCCGGAAATTGGGTGAAAAAGTTGGAACAGAATCTCAACCTAAAGCCGAATCAGACACAATTTTATCGTTACCATGCGGAACATGACGACGATCATATTGAGAAACTCGAGAACATTATGGCCTCAGGCATTCTCAACATTGCAGGGCTTGCCGATCAAATTGTAAAGACGGCAAAAGTCACGGGTCGATTATATCTCCTGCAACTTGAGGAGATCGGCAATGTATGACGAACCGAAAGTAACAAACCCCCGAAATCCGGATCCATGGCTTGCCCTTGAATTGGACCAAAGCTTGCCAATGGACAAGGAGGCTAAAGCTGCGTTGCTGCGTGGCCAACGTGGATGGTCCAGAAGACTACTATTGCCATTGGTTAGACCAATAGCAAAATTAGGTATCATTTTCGTGCAGTTACTTCGGTTGGTTATGCCAGAACGCTGGCAATCCCCTAACCTGCTCCACAAGACAATATATTTGGGACTAAAATACTTTGTCAGCCCGGACGCTAACCGTTTGATATTGCGACATTTCAATATCGGTACAGAAATCCTTGCATTCACCGCGGACAATATGGGGTCTGTCGACATAGAAACCACCCAACCTCTGCGCCCTAAATCGCTTGAGGACCTCCTAGGCAATACATTTCTCATTCATGATCTGAACGTCTTTAACTTCATAATCGAGCTGAACAGCAGAGTTTCTTTTGAAAAAATTTCACCAAAATCACTCGAAGAAATTGATTTCAGTAGCATCAGTACTGAGCCATTTGAATTCTCCGAATTACCTGATAAGTGGCATAATTTCCTTGATCTGCAAACGGCCATCGAAATTTACACGCCTCTTTATGCGTTATTATTGTCCGATAGAGATTTCTGGCGTGCCAGCAACTCTTTACAGTTGGATGAAACAGTGGCGATTTACATCGCCAGAATTTTTGGCGACAGTCTTCATCTCTCCTTGGTTCATAATGGTCATCCAACCGTTCCGTTTTCGACTTTGGAAGCAGGCTTTCGCCTGATGCTACATGGCCTAGATGCGGAATGCCTGCATGGTTATCTTAGAGACAGGAAAATTGAGCAGACAATTCACAATTGTCGAGAGAATACGTGTGATTAATCAGGTTTAGTTCGCAGGAAAATAATTATGTTCGTCACACGATGTAGTGTTCGCGGAGACTTCGATCGGAAATTTCAAACGACAGCATTTTGAAACCAGGGAGTGGCTACCCGGAAACCCATAGTTCAGAATCTATCTAATATGTCTTGCTGTATCGGAGAAAGATTGCGCAGATGGAAAGTGACCTTCATGCAGCTTGGGCGTTTGAGGCCTCTTTTGACTCATCTACTTAAGGTAGATTATACTATCAGGCAAATCTTGAGAGCTGCTCTAAGACCAAAGAATTCTGAATGTATCGTAGCTCATTCTTATTATTTCGAAAGTTCTACCGATACTATGTCATCGGTACGCTTATAATCTTCTCGCTAAAATTTATGAACGAGAGCGATTTATTCAATGATACTGGGGTCGATGTAGCTTACTTTTCTTTATGGACCTATTTAGCCTATAGCACATGTGTAAGTATATTAAGCCCCGAAGCAGACGAGCATCCAAGCGATGTTGCTCTTTTTACGCGATTCTTTTTTCGATTTGCTGGGCTTTTCCTTCCACTTTACTTGTCTCGCTTGGCTTTCTTTATAGCCCTTCCAAACTTCTTACGAGATTTACCTGATGACCTTAGCCGCGTAGCTTTAGTAGTTGTTATCGTACTTGTTGAGCATTTTCTAGAATGTATTCTATTTCTAGTTCTGTTTTCCCTATTCGGGTTGGCACTCCCATCTGCTATTGCTGGAGAGATTGAAGGAGAGAAAGGAAAATTCACCAATAAAATCAAGCTATTTCTCCAAGTATTCATCCGTTTTTTAATAGGTCCGGTTTTAGTTAGCTCAATCGGCGTTGCAATATATGTCGGCGCTTACTCAATTAATCCCGCCATGAAAAGCCCATTACTGGACGGATGGATACCCAACATTATTGGTATTAGTCTATTCGTCTTTAGCATTTCCGCTCAATCATGGGCTGTCGTAATGACATTCTGGATTCTGTCGAAATCATATATACGGATGAAATTTGGCGAAAGAGGTATGCAAGTTGTGTACAAGTACATTTGAGATGACAGTGAGACGTTTTAAGGCGGTTGCAATGCAAATCCGCTTTGCTTGTTTCTTGCTTGCTGATAAATTACGAGAATATTGTCATAGATTTTTCTGCTATTTTGCGAACGGCTTCTTTGGGAGCACTCCTTCGAAAATCCTTTTTGCCATTCCGGTTCTTTTACTGCCAGCCTGCACAAGCACAATAGAGCCGCCAACAAATCTCACCAACTTTAAAAACCATAGTCCAATTATGGCCGGGTGGAATGCGAGCTATAGTGAGCTATGCTCTCGCTTTTATGCAGACGGCAACGAGGCGTACAAAATCGAAGCCATCAAAGAATGGTATATGAATGATCGGTTTTTCGAAAGGGGCTATGCAAATGACAATAGATATTGGGTTCAAATTAAAGCACCCGACTTAGACAAATGCGCTAGAGCCGTGGCCTTAGTAGACGCTGAATTTGAAGGAAAAGGAGTACTTCAATCTGACGATGCTGCAATTAGCAGATTTAAGGAAGAGGCAATTAATGGTAACGCCGTAGCTCAGAACAACCTCGGGCTCATTTATTCTCGCGGACGAAAAATTCCGCGGGATTACATAGCTGCACGCAAATGGTTTACCATGGCTGCTATTCAGGGTTTCGCATTAGCGCAAAATAACCTTGGCGATATATATACAAACAACCGATTTGTCGCGGAAAACTATGAAGAAGGGTTAAAATGGTATCGCCGTGCCGCGAGCCAGGGAAATATCGATGCTCAATTTAACCTCGGTAGGATGTATTATTATGGGCAGGCGGTTGATAAAGATTATGAACGATCTTTGATGTGGTATTCGTTAGCTTCCAAACAAGGACATTATGAAGCGGCTACCGTCAAACAGCGTCTAGAGAATAAAATGACGAAAGAGGCAATTGAAACTGCTAGAAAACTAGCTAGCGATTGTGTCAAAAATAGCTACATGGACTGCTGAAATATAGCCTTCTTTACTAATGCAGAGCACCAACTGGTGCACGACCTTGTCTAGTGAAAAACCTAAGCCCACGCGGATTGGAAATCCGCCTGCCGGTGGTTCAAATCCGCCCCCCGGACACCGCTTTTCAAAAAATTATGGATTCAATCAAATAACAGATCAGGTATCTCGGCATGTTACCCAGACATCACCAATTGGCAGCGATCAGTTTAGATAGGATGGATCAGTTGCGTCCAGCTCTGCCTTCAACTGTTCAAAATGCGCGAAGGACGCCCCTCGAAAATCATCCCAACCTCTTACAATCTCACGAGCCAGCTCATCGGACAGAATATTGAGCGGTTGCCCGGCGGAATAAACCAGAATCATGGTTTTGCAGGCCTTTTCAAGATAGTACAGATCTTCAAATGCCTCCGCGACGGTTTCGCCGACGACGGTTACACCATGATTACCCATCATGAGAACTGGTTTCCCCTGAAGGCTTTCTGCAATCCTTTCTCCTTCTTCTTCAGAATTTGCAATTCCGCCAAAATTTGTGTCATACGCAATACGTTCATAAAACCGCGCTGTATTGTTATCGATCGGTAGCAAGCGTGGGTCTTTTAGCGTCGAGAGGGCCGTTGCATATGTTGGGTGCGCATGAAGGACAACGCGCGCACCGGGATAGGCTCTATGGATATTTCTATGAATGTTCCATGCCGAAATATCCGGTGCGTCGTCACGTTGCAATATGCTCTCATCATCGACGTCGAGAAGCTGAAGATTACTCGCCGTAACATTGCAAAAATGCATCCAGCGCCGGTTCATCAGAAACGTTCGGCCATCATCAGAGACCGCTGCACTTAAGTGATTGGCGACTGATTCATGCATATCCAATCTATGGAGAATCCGGAACGCAGCCGCGAGATCAACCCTTAATTGGCGTTCCTTATTGTGATAGTTCATCTGTTACGACCACCGGCGGGATATTTTGCCTTGAGAACGCGATAGGTGCTGCGCAATTCACCCCTGTCAACGTAGCAGCCGCGTAAATGCCTCAATCCTCCGCCGTCCTCGAACGACGTACGTCCATGGGCAATGCGGTGATTATCGAACACAATGCATTCACCGGCATTTAAACGGAAAGTCATCAAGAACCGAGGATCCTGTAGCATCTGCCCAAACTTTCGAAACGCAGGATAGAACACATCCATTTCATGCTGCGGAAAATCAAAAATATCCGCCAGATGCTGGCTGAAATTGATGCCGCTTACCTCGCCGTTGTTCTGATCAATTTCAATAATACGCTGCTTTGCACGAATATCGTGGGAATGCGTCGTATAGCGGAAGGGAACCTTATATTCCGTCAGTATCTTGAAATAATCAGGATGGGTTTTCTTCAGTTCATTGGCGACCGCCATTGCGTCAACGAATAAGCTATTGCCGCCCGCCACGTCATTTACACGGCAGTGCAGGAATTGAATGCCCGGAGGAAATTCCTCCGCCGCCTCATCCGTATGCAACTCAAGAGCTTTGTTCGTGTAGGCAAGGTTCACAGGATCGATCTTCTGGCGAACATCGAAAGCGAGGCCGGAATAGGATGGACGCACGACACCAAGTAACTCGCACAAGGATTGAAGGGCTTGATCGGTATTTGGCAACCCCTTGACCAAGGCTATCCCGTCATCAAGCAACGCTTCTGCCCAATCCAAAACTTCCGCGGGACGTTCCTTCAGGGTTTCAAAATCAAATCGTGCCATATTTTCATAATGATTACTGTACCAGGGCTGGCGGCTGCGAATTGCCGTATCAATTCGGCCATCTTCTTTATGCCAACTCTCCAGCCAGCGCAGATCATATTGGCTCTCATGCCCGTTCTGCCATGTAACCCAGAGATAATTACCCCTCACCTCCGCGGCGTCGGCATGCAAATCATCTGCTTCTGCGAGAATGTCGAAGATACGCTCCTGAGTAGCAGCATCCCAGGAACTCGGGCAATTGTCCCGTAACCAGAAGTAATTGAAATATGCCAACTCACTGCCGACCGGAATAAGCAGACCTTTTTCCATCAACGAGACAAGAGCCATATCATCTCTCCTGATTTTTTATAATCACCATTATATAATAAAAATGATATAGCACGTCTATGCCAAAAATAGTGGATCACGATCAAAGACGAAAAACGATTGGCGCGGCGGCAATGAAGGTAATTGCCGAGCGCGGTTTGGAAGCTACCAAATTGGTGGATATAGCGCGCCTTGCCGGGGTGACCACAGGTGCGGTTACCCACTATTTCTCCGATAAGGATGCGATCCTTATGGCGGCCTTGGAGATGGCTTATGACATCATGTTTGCAAACATGGAACACGTGAAGGAGCAGGAAAATTACAGTTTTTTTGACATTATTTCCACAGCACTTCCAACCACGGCCGAGAGCCGCATTGCGATGACAGTATGGCTGGCCTTCTGGGGTCGGTCCATTGCGGAGCCCCGGGTCGCTACGATGCAGCTAGAATTTCACCATCGATGGCAAAATATTGTTACTCAGGAACTTATGCGCCATTACCAGCGCCATAGAATCCCCTTGCCGGAAGATTTGGAGGATGTAAGCCAAGGCATCACCGCGCAGGTAAATGGCCTGATCATTCGCGGACTTGTGGATGGGCCGGATTGGCCGACTGCGCGGTTGCACAAATCGCTACGGGTCTATCTTGAACAAGTTGGTATCCATGCCCTGCCATGAAGTAACGCTCTCTCGAAGAGCATTTTCACCGCGGCATTTAGTCCAGCTTGAACCAGGCGGACTTGCTTTGCGTGTATCCCAGCAAGCATTCCATTGACTTGTCCCGGCTGTTGCCTGACTGCTTATAGCCGCCAAACGGTTGGGTCATGTCCCCGTCGCCAAAACAGTTCACCCATATCACACCGGCTTCAATATTCTTTACCATCCGCATGGCGGTTTTCAAATCCCGCGTCCAGACACCTGCGGCAAGCCCATATGGTGAATCATTCGCGATATCTACCGCCTCTTGCTCATCGCCAAATGATATTACCGACGCGACCGGACCAAATATCTCTTCGCGGGCCAGTGACATATGATTTTCAACATCCGAGAACAAGGTCGGCTGCACATAGGCTCCGGGCTCCAACTCTTCGACAGTCTGGCCGCCGAAGATAAGCCTGGCACCTTCTTCCCGCCCCTGCGAGATTTTTTTCAGTATATTTTGCTGGTGCTCTTTCGCCACAACGGGGCCTAGCGTCGTATTGGGATCCAGCGGGTCGCCGGGTTGATAAACCGCCTGACTTCTTTTGGCAAAAGCCTCGACAAAGGCATCATGTATTTTCTGATGTACCAGCAAACGGGACCCGGCGTTACATACCTGACCCGCATTATCAAAAATCCCCGCAAAAGCGTAATCCACAGCTTGATCAAGGTCATCTATATCCGCCATGAAGATTTGCGGGCTCTTGCCACCGGTCTCCAGCGCGACGCGCTTCATATTCGATTGGCCCGCATAAATCATGATCTGCTTGCCGACCTTGGTGGAGCCGGTAAAGGTGATCTTTGCGACATCGGGGTGCAAGGCCAGTGCCTTTCCCGCCTCATCTCCAAATCCATTAACCACATTGAATACCCCCGCTGGCCCGCCGGCTTCCATGAACAGTTCTGCCAGCAACAGGCAACTCAAGGGCGCCTTTTCGGAGGGTTTGAGCACAACGCAGTTTCCAGCGGCCAAGGCAGGCGCAACCTTCCAGACGGCCATGAGTAACGGATAATTCCACGGTGAAATGGCCCCAACCACCCCGAGAGGTTCTTTCAGGATCATATGCAACGCGTTGGCGTCAGAATTCGTCACGGCGCCTTCCAGCTTATCGATGCATTCCGCGAAATAGCGAAAGGTCACAATCACTTCCGGCAGATCAATCGTCAGTGAGTCTGTGATCGGTTTACCCATGTCCAGAGTGTCCAGCAGGGCAAGCTCGTCAGACCGCTGCTCGATGAGGTCAGCAAGGCGGAAAAGAACGTTCATTCGATCTCTTGGGGCCATAAACCGCCAACGCCCGTCTCGCCAGGCTTCCTTTGCCGCAATAACGGCAAGATCTATGTCGGCTACCCCACCACGGGCAACTGCGGCCAGAACTTCCCCCGTTGCCGGATTAACGCTTTCAAATCGTGCGCCGCTTTTGGCGTCCACGTAGGAGCCATTAATAAACAACCTGCTTTCAATGTTCAGAGACTTCGCTTTTTTCAGCCAGTCACCATGCTGCATTTTTTCAGAACTTGTCTGCATTACAAACGGCGACCTTCCGCGCCTTTGGGGAATACTTCCGCACCGATTTCCTCCGGCTCATCATCCACCATTTCAGCCGGGAATCCCGGCGCTAATACCTCAACGCCACTGGCTTCTTCCAGTCGCCGGATGATATTTGGCGACAATTCGCGCGGTCCGTATCTCTCCTGCCCGTCCTTGAAGATATCAAGAATCAAGGGAGAAATTTCCAATGGAACCCCGTGGTCTTTTGCTATTTGATCGAACAACCCGACGTCCTTGATCACAAGATCCATCGTAAAGCTGATGTCCCGGCTGCCGTTCAAGATAACCTGGGATTCCGTTTCATGAACGAATGAATTTCCGGATGAGATTCGGATTGCCTCATAGGTCGTATTGAGGTCCATTCCCGCCTTCTTGGCAACCGTCAATGCCTCGGCGAGCGAGCAAAGATTTACTGTTGCGAGATAGTTTGTCATGACTTTCAGAACTGAGGCTGTCCCAATAGGTCCGGTATGAAGAATCCGTCGTCCCAAGGTCGTTAGAACTGGAAGTACCTTCTCAAATGCCCGCCGCTCGCCACCAACCAAAATGGAAATATTTCCCGTCGCGGCCCGGTGGCATCCACCCGAAACAGGCGCCTCCAAGGCATAGGCGCCTTTTGCGATGATCAACTCCGAAATGCGACGAATTTCATTGGCGTCCGTCGTGCTCATTTCAATCCAGAACTTACCCGGCTGCAAACCCGCTATTACCCCGTCCGGTGCTTCCATGACAGCCGAACAAGCCGCAGGAGAAGGCAAGCAGGTAAAAACGATGTCAACAGCCTCAGCCATGAGCTTTGGCGTATCCGCCCAAGCCGCTCCTTTGTCCAAAAAAGGTTGCGCGGCCGCTTTATCTAAATCATGAACAGTCAGATCATGCCCGTTGCGTAATAAGCTTCCGGCAAGCTTGCTGCCAACATTCCCGAGGCCGATAAAACCAACTTTCATGATTGTTCCTTCTCTTACAATAACAGTGTTGGCCAACATCCTGATCGGCTGGCATGTATAAAATCAATGTCCGAATCCGGAGCATAGAGTATCCATGCGAATTTGCAAAAAGGCGACCTTGGGGATTGGCCGGAATATATCATCCGGATTGTATCCTTTGCATGGCCTCGGAAGTTTGTGCGGAAAATCCAGAAATGACGCTTAGCAGATATCGCTTTCATGCGGTCAGATGCAGCACCTTCACCCGGCGGGCCGACGCACGATCCGCCTGCCGGTCGTTCGAAACCGACGATACACCCTTTTTACCGCCGGACTGGAAATGACAATTCAACGCTCGCCCCAGTCACCTAAAAGCACAATAAAAACCGGTTTTTACTATAAATTTTAACTGTTTGTTATGCTGATTAGCTTACTTTCCATGGGTTGCATGTTATCCGCGGTACATAGGGGCACAAAATGTTTAGACCAGTAAACAAGGGAATTGGTTTTGGATATTTAGTTACTTTCACACTCATTACCTTTTTCAGTGTCCTCACTTTGTATTTTTCCCTGTCGCAATCTTCAGAGGCGAGATCGATTGCCTACTGGAATGTTCTTTACGTCAAGGGACCAAGCCAATGGCGTCCAGTCAGCAACAATGGAGACTGGCGATCTCTGGTCAAGGCGGAACAGCTTCCCGCACGCGTGGAAATCCGGACGCTAGATAACGCACAAGTCGTGATCGTGCACGGCTTTGACAAAATTGAACTTGGGCCGAATTCGACAATAAATTTGGCTCCTGAGGCCGATAAAGACGCCACGACTGTGGTTAATCAATCCAGTGGTAAGGTCGGATATTCGGTACAAAAGCGCAAAGCAGGTACCTTTTCAGTCACCGCTCCCTATCTCGTCGCTGTCGTAAAAGGAACCGGTTTCAGCGTTGATATTAATGAGGAATCAACGCAGGTTGACGTGAATGAGGGGACTGTGGCGGTATCCAATACAAGTGACGGAAGCACGGCTTCTGTTACGGCTGGGATGTCTGCAACCGTTTCTAGCGGGACAGCTGGCGTTTCCACGAGTTCAACCCAGAGCTCAAATTCCTCAAATACCGGTATCGGAATTAACGCTGAAGGAGGCACAAGCGGTACCGGTGGCGTTGAGGGCATGAGTGCGAGCGTAGGCGTCGGAATTGGTGACGATGGCGCAGGTATCGGTATTGGTGGAAATGTCGGCGGTATTGGCGCGAGTGCAGGTGTCGGGGTTGGCGATAGCGGCGTCGGGGCCGGAGTAGGCGCGGGTGTCGGTGGCGTGGGAGCGAGCGCAGGTGCCGGTGTTGGCGATAGTGGCGTCGGGGCCAGTGTAGGCGCGGGCGTCGGCGATGCAGGAGCGAGCGCAGATGCAGGTGTCGGAGATGGCGGCGTCGGCGTTGGTGTAGGTGTCGGCGGCATTGGCGTCGGCGTTGGTGTAGGTGTCGGCGGCATTGGTGTCAGCGTCGGTATCGGCAATTAAGCTAGAATTGTAAATTCACGAGCAATGTTGCTTCGGGTTTTTACATGGCTGCTGGCGTTTGGCATCACAATTGCCGCCCTTAACTTCCAGATATTGGATTTCATTGAAAGACCGTTGCAGGAGCAGCGCTTCAAACTCGATCTCCATGAAGCAAGTAACGACATTGTTATTGTAGAAATTGATCCGAAAAGCCTACGCGAAATTGGCGTCTGGCCATGGAAACGATCGCTCCATGCATTGCTGATCGATCGTCTCATTGCCGCGAATGCGGCGGCAATTGTTTTCGACGTAGACTTTAGCCTCGCAAGCAACGACGCTGATGACTTGGCTTTGGAAAAAGCTCTGGCAAGAAGTGAAGGACGTGCAGTGCTCGCTGCTTTCCGGCAATGGAGCGAGGCTGATGGTGTCTTTATCGATGTCGGGCCAATGCCGCGTTTTGCTCAATATGCCGAAATCGCATCGGCTAACATTTTTCCAGATACCGATGGCCTTCTCTGGCGACAAACATTTTATCAGGAATGGAACCAACAGAATATTCCAACTCTAGCAAGCATCCTGGCGACCAAATCCGGGGTTGATCTTGATCCGGCTGAATCCTTTCAGGATTTTGGGATCGATTACAGCATCAATCTGGCATCGTTTCTGCGCTATTCTTTTTCTGATGTCGTTCAGGGCACCATTGACCCAGCATCATTCACGGGGAAGACAGTTCTCATTGGCGCAACGGCCGTGGAACTCGGAGACAATATCGCCACGCCAATTTACTATGCCCTGCCCGGCGTACTTGTCCAAATGCTGGCAGCTCAGTCTCTTGTCAATGATCGGGCATTGCAACCTGTTTCAAACGACGTGATCCTGGTTTTACTCCTGCTGTTGACAGCCGCCATAGCAATTGTTGGCTGGAAATGCCGCCTTATATACCTCCTCGCCGTTTTCATCGCCTGTGATGCTGCTATTTTTGCGGCGGGCGTGTGGGTGCAGTCATCCACAAACCTGCTCCTTCCCGTTGCTCCCTTTTTTGTCGGAACTTTTTTAACCGGCAGCTTTACGGTCCTCGTTCGTTATCGCCAGCGGGGTCTCAATGTTGTTGCGGAAAGACTTGAACGAATGCGCGTCCAGGCCCTCATGGCAAATGTGGCAAGGAACGCCTTTGACGCCCTGATCACGACGGACAGACTGGGCCGGATAAAATCCATCAATCTCGCCGCAGAAAGCATTTTCGAAATCACGCCAGCAACCGCAAAAGATCGTTTTATGTCGGAGCTATACATCCCTTCAAGCTTGACAGACAACCACACCTTTGAACAAGTTCTGGAGAATGCGGTCACGACGGGCAAACCGGCACGCATACTCTGTAAACGAACATCAGGAAGAGCGTTTCACGCGGATCTGGCCGTGACCTCAATGGATGAAAATGGTAGTGGTGACTTTATCCTTTTGATGCGGGATATCGATCAACGCGTTAGAGCAGAAAGGCTTGCCCAGCGTAGGGAGCGGCAAATAGTCGCCGCCAAACAGCAGGCCGAATTGGCGAACCGTGCGAAAACTGAGTTTCTGGCAAATATGAGCCATGAATTCAAAACCCCTCTGAACGCAATGATGGGGTTTTCGGAAACGATGCGGGGTGAATTTTTTGGTCCACTCGGCTCGCCCAAGTATGTGGAATATTGCACAGACATATATAACAGCGGCGCCAAATTGTTAGAGACCGTTACCGACGTCCTTGATTTTGCGAGGCTCGAAAATGATGAACTCGGAGTACAAAAAGAAGAAGTCGACTTAGCGGCAGTTGTGGAACGAATTGGAAAAATGTCGCATGACCGTGCGGAAGCAGCCGGACTTAAGCTTGTCGTCGAAATATCCGATGACGACCATACCTATGTAACGGATGAGCGGCTAATAAAGCAGGCCCTAAGTTCCCTCATATCAAACGCCATAAAATTCAATCGTGAAGAAGGCTATGTAAAACTGGCGCTATGCCGTGGCCCCAAGGGAGATATCAACTTGTCAGTTTCAGACAATGGAATTGGCATTCCCGCCGAGGAAATTGAGACTTGTTTAAAAGCCTTTGGCCAAGCGAATAGAGGTCTCGAGCGGAAATATGAAGGCACGGGTTTGGGGCTCACCTTAGCCAAGAATTTTGTTGAAACCCTTGGCGGCACGCTCCTGATCGAATCTGAAGTGAATGAAGGAACTGTCGTGACCATGAAACTTCCAGAGATATAAATGACTTACAATATTTATTCGGGTCTATCCGGCCACGCGGGATAATAGACAAGCCCCTTGCCTGCCAAAATCATCAAGCATCCAGCCCTGCTTAAAGGAACCTGACCTAGTGAGCTTAAGGGCTTTCCGCGTTCCACTCGGACTGAATATCCGCCTGTTGGTGTTCTAAATCCGCCCCTCGGAACTGCTTTTCCAAATTCCTCGATCAAGAGCTTCTGATGACATCTCGCCTAAACGGTCACACCGGCTTTTGCCGCCGCTTCCATGACCTTTTCCGCATAGGAAGGATTGGTGAACGCCAGTCGTGCCAGACTTGTTTCAAACTAAATTTCCAGATTGATTTTGCGAAGTCCGCCCATATTTTTTGCGCCTAATCTATTTCACCTAAATGCCCAAGCGTCGAGACAAGCCAGGCACGGCAAAAATCCGTATCCTTGGCCAACAGCAGACGCTCCCGAAACATCGAGGCGGCGGTTTCGTAATCCCCTGACATATTGTGAATAGACGGGACGGCTATTGACAGCTTATCGTGCACCGCCAATATGATTTCTTTTTTGCAGATGGGGTCTCAATCGCAATCCGCACTTCACCAGGCCACCACCATACGGCGACGGAGCGAGAAATTTTTTTGTTCATCAGTGTTCCCACCGGAGAATTGCTGACCCATCGAACCGTCGAGGCCATTATAAGCCGTATCGGAGATCGCTATCCGTCCGGGCTCCGCCAGAGCTTCAAGGCGGACAGCGACATTCACCCCTTCACCAAATACGTCCTCAATCTCGAACACGACGTCACCGATATGGATACCGCAACGCAATCGAATGACATCATGGCCCGCCAATGCTTCCTGAACATCGATTGCGCAAGCGACCGCATCAGAAATTGTCGTTATCACGGAGGAAGAAACAAGTCGACGTTGTGTAGGCAAAGAAATCCGGACTTGGAGTGTTAGTGGTTTCGACTATATCCACTAATGTTGTGTTCTTGCATAGGGTCTGCTTCTAAACTCGTCCTGACGGCGTCAGGAATAGCGACCGATTTACGTTCAACCGTGGAAAAGAATACATTTACGCTTTCAGAAGTTGCAACGCAATCATCACCGACGAAACATCCATAGCCTGTCGTTATCGATTTAGTGCCCAGTTTGATAACCCGTGTACCAACGTGAACTGTATTTGGGTAATGCGTTTCCTTTACGAAATCGATCACGAGACGGACAAGAATAAAATCAATTTCCGCGCTCTCATCAGTGTTTAACAACCCGCCAAGAAACATGGTTCGTGCTGCCTCAAAATACGTGGCATAGGCTACGTTATTGACGTGCTGCAAAGGATCCTGATCAGAAAAGCGAACCGTTACAGGGGTCCAGTGCCGAAAGCTGTCTTTACTCGTTAAATCAAACACATCACTCATCATACTTCCCACTAAAAATAAGTTGGTTTAATGGAACACCTGTTATTGAACTGTTCCTGGGAATCGCAGGATTTCACCGTCAGCAGTATATATGGCTTCTCCTCATATAAACAGGATCAAACTACTATTCCTGACATTGGCAAATTTGGACACGCCCTACTCAAAACTATTTTTAGCCCTCCACTTTCCAGCCAGCTTAGGTTCGGACGAAGATAATTTTGAACCACAATGCCTGACGGGACTTCATCGCATTGATCAGGTTGCGTATTGGCCCGTCCTTAGCCTTTACGAACCGCGGTTCGAGAGCGAATTCGGGAAATTCAATGAATACTTAGAGAATGCCCGTCGCGTAAATACAGCCATTTCAGTCAATGTGGTACTGTCGAATTTGCAGGAACTGTTAGCCGCGGTTTCTCTTCAATATGGACCAGCTTAAACCTCCAATCAGCACGCGTAACGGACAATCGGGATACCAAAAAAGACCGCTTTTTCGGGGAAGCTCAAGCCAACAAATTTACAAAGACGGCCACTTTTAAATGCCAAAATTTTTGGGGCTGGTTTTGACGAGAACAGAGTTTATACTGATTTTAAAAAGGAAATACATTTGTCAAAAGCCGTTTCACTCTCTAGAGCTAATAGTTAGACATTAATGGTCAAATTTTCTCCCAACACATTGATGAAGTCTGTCAATAGGGCATATTTTTACTATCAAAATAACACTATGTGGCTGATTGACAGATTCACTCAAATGATGGATCTGAAATTGACGCTAACGCTAGTGGCTCTTGCATTATTGAGTTTAGGCGTTTCGGACTTAATCGTTCAAAATATGAGCCAGAATGAAACATTTGTTCAGGAACATGTTTCTTACTTCAATATGCAAGACACGCGTATTCAACGGATTTTCTACTACGTTTTTTGTGTCGTTATTTTCGTTTTTTTCCTATTGTTTGGGTTATTTTCACCCCGAACATTCTCAACACATAGTTTTTCAGAGTGGTATTTATCCAAAGCGATTTCTCCGTGGCTTGTCCCGGCAATAACACTCGCCTTTTGGCTGGTCATCTTTCTCACTTACAAACAAAAGGGCTTCAATTTCGTGCTCGCTTTTGCGGTCGCATACCTGGTGAAAGAAGCCTTCAACCATAAATTCTCCATCAAATACCTAGCACTTGCATTTCTGAGTGGATGCCTGATTTTTTTCATTTTGCCAATGTGGTTTGGTCCTTCCATTCCAGACAATCGCCTTTGGACAATGGATACCCATTGGACGGCAGTATTGGGACAAGGATTACTTAATCTCACTTTTGATGGGGAGGCATTCAATGCATTTGCCGGGTATGGGGTTATTCTGAATGGTATAATTTTAGAAACGCAGAATTTATTCGATCTTGAAACACTTCGAGATACTCAATGGTTTTTGTCCACAATAAATATTCTGTTCTTTGCCTTGGTTCTATTTATAGCCACCTGCCGAGTAGGCCTAAAAGATAAAACAGTGATTTTGGTAATAGGCCTGCTTGTTCTCGTTCTTTTCTCAGGCCAAATGTCTGGCATTAGCAACAATTTTCTAACCCCAAATCAATTGCCAATTCGTTTCATTTCAATTCCCGCTTTCATAATCATCTCCTACTACCTCGCCAAAATCAGAGTAAGTTTCGGAGCGTTTATATTTGGCGTCATATCTCCGCTGGCAATATTTTATAACTTTGAAACAGCACTCTATTGCATCGCTGCAATGGGCTTTGCATATTTTATCGCAGGGGCAAAGGAAGGGCTTATAACCCTTGTGTTGACCGGTGCTGCTATTCTACTCGGCGGGATATTATCTGCGTCTATACTGATATTACTGATTTTTGATGGTTCATTGCTGTCAGTAGCTACTGAACTTTTCGATATTGCTCTTTTAAAAATGCAAAGTGGATCAAATGGGTTTGCGGCGCTTCCATTCTATTTCTTTATTCCTTTTATTCTTATCATGGCTCATACCATGGTTTTGTTTTCCCGCTATTTACTCTCGATAAATGACGGAAAGAAATTTTCGCCAATTGAGTTTCAAAGTGTTGTCATCGTAGGACTAATTGTTGCAATAGGAACCTATCAACTTAACCGATTTTACATTCCGAAATTATGGCTCCCGACCTTACTATATTTCCTTCTTGTTTTGCCTAACCTGGCAAAAGAGCCCAAAAACAACAAAATATTATGGTCATTTTACCTGACCGTGATAATCGCACCATTTATCTTTGGAAACCCTGTTAAAAGGCTGGTTTCTGAAGAATTCTCTACAGCCATATCGGACAGAATACATGACAAACTAACGCCATGCCTCGATGGAATCCTGGCGTCGCCTGAATTGTGCGAATATTCGTTAGAAAAAGCCACCGAGCTCAAATCGCTGAACGATAATTACTTAGATCTGAAATGGATCAGCAGCTTGGCTTTAACGATGTCCCGACTTACCGGTTTGGATACTGCGCTTAGTCAGAAAAGCCCGTTTTTCTTTGCCCATAATGCAAAAAACAGAGATACACTTATAGATGAAATAGTTCGACTTGGCGCACCTATATTTGTTATTGATAAAGTTACCTCTCGTAACATTGCAGGAATTCCTGACATCGTTGAAAAATTTCAAACCAACCTAATTCTGGATGCAGGCTACGAAATCAAGAATGAAACCAAATACTGGATTATAGCTCAAAAAGTAAATAGGTAGAGGTCAATATAGACAAATCTCCTGTCTAATATCGACCTAACATACAATTTTCGGAATAGAAATAATCCAAAAAGTATATAGAGAAATGTGTCCCAAAATGTCATCTCACACTAAAAAGAGAATTGTCTTTTTTCATATCCCTAAATGTGCGGGAACGTCCGTCTACAGGTCTTTGGGAAACGGCCTGCCCAACAGATCTCCCATCGACAAACTGCTTCGGCGTCATCGTTTGACGATTATTCATGACTACTGGCATCGAGAGCAGCGAGGCATGAAACTGCGACGGGCCAGACGGTCGCGACTGATTACAGGACATTTTCAATGGTCGACCTATCAGGAGTTGATGCCCGCGCCAACAGATTATTTGTTTACCTTTTTACGTGAGCCGAGAGACCGTCTATTGAGTTTATATCGGTTCATGTCCAGCCCGCAGGGAAGCAAATGGGTGGACGACAAAGACATAGAAGGCATTAACATTCAGGATTTTCTGGAACTGGATCTGGCTAGTTTGAACTGGCAATCTGATAACGTGTTGGTTCGTACCTTTTCCGGAAAATATAATCAGAAGTTCGACAGTTCCGCTGAATGGGATGAAGCGGTTGGGGTTGCAAAGTGCAATTTGTCAAAACTCGACTTCATCGGGCTAAACGATCGCTTTGAGGAAGACCTAAACAAATTATCAGCCGAATTAGATTTACCCTATGCCAAAGAAATGACATGGGAGAATAAATCCCTGGTTTCAAAAGGCAGCTTTACTGTTCCCAATGACGTTGAAGAATCATTGGAAAGAAAATGCCGATATGACCAAATTTTGTATAAATTTGCATTAGAGAACCTAATTTCGGAGTGAAAAATCAGCTTGTCGGCGGGAACTTCTGCCTACGACTATCCTTCAGGTCATAAAAAACATATGAAAATGGATAAACTATCCGAGAATAAGCCTCTATTCCCGGCGTTGGGGCGGCACGACCAGGATATCGCGATCGGCAATGCGTAACAGCTTTTCCGCCACGCTGCCCAGAAGCGTCTTGGCAAACCCTGTCTCGCCATGCGAGCCGATGACGATGGCCTCCGCGGAAATATCACGTGCGGCGGAAAGAATGACATCTTCAACCGACGACATGGCGGGTTTGAGAATACAGGGCGCCGATCTCAGATCATGTTCCACCAGAAATGCCAACAAGTCCAAGGATGCCCGCTGCTCCTCGTTATGCATATAGTCCTGGATCTGGTCCTCGCTCAAGGATGCCCTGTTCATCAGCCCGGTTGCCGGCGCATCAAATACATACAGGACGGATACCTCTGATTTGCTTACCAGATCGAGTTCCACAGCGGACCGAAGGGCGGAGCCCGAACAATCGGAAAGATCCGTCGCAATCAGTATTCGGCGATAGGCACCCGCGGGAACGGCGTTCGTCATCAGCACTGGTCGATCGCTTGTCCGAATTGTCCGCTCGGCGGTTGTCCCCACAAAGACATCCTTCAGAATTTGCCGGCGATGTGGTCCGACCACCAACAAATCTGCTTCTTCCTCTCGCGCCAATTGCGTGATTTTTTCAAATGGATCGCCAAAAGCTACTCTGAATTCGCAATCCAACCCATCAATTTCGCGAAGTGACGCGACCTGCTCCTCCAAAAGACTTTTCGTCGCGTGCTCAGTGCTTCTGATGAGATGTTGAGGTTGGTCGTCATCAACGACATGGATAAGGATAACTTTCGCATCAAAGGTTCGCGCCAGCAATGTCGCCCGACGGATCGCCCGATCGGATCGTTCGGAAAAATCAGTTGCAACAACTATTCGCTTCATTCCGTCCCACAAACTGGAGGCTCGCCTCCGCTCACATACTGATTACAGCCGATAAGCATTTTATTGCGCCAAAGTAACATGTAAGACGTCCAATGGCGATCAAAATGGCCGATGGTTCCGGTCCATAAATCCGGCATTTGCGTAATGCTTGCAATAACGTAATCAGACTGCCTACAATTGATAAATATATAAGCAAAACCTTCGTTTAAACCATCAAATCATAATTTCGGAGAACGACGTTTTTCCGTTATTCGTGTCATTTCCGCGATTGGCAAGGAAGGTCTTCAACCAGGCGAACATGAATCAGGAGACAACAATGGAAACGGCGAGCAATGCGCATCAATATCCTGCGGATTCCGTCCTTGAGTCTTTGAGCACAACGAGTGACGGTCTCACCGAGAGCGAGGCGGCAGCCCGACTGGAAACCCATGGCCCGAACCGCCTGCCGGATCCGGCACGGCGCAGCATCGTCGTCCGGTTTCTTCTGCATTTTCACAATATCCTGATCTATGTGCTCCTGGGGTCGGCCGTCATCACCGCAATTCTGGATCACTTCGTCGATACATTTTTCATTCTCGCCGTCGTCGTGGCAAATGCCGTAATCGGATTTGTCCAGGAGGGGAAGGCGGAGAAGGCGATGGAAGCCATCCGCCATATGTTGGCTCCCCGTGCCTCCGTTTTGCGTGACGGGCAACGTCGAAGCATAGAGGGAATTGAACTAGTCCCGGGAGATATCGTGCTGTTGGAGGCGGGGGATAAAGTGCCCGCCGATTTGCGCCTTATTCAGGTCCACGGCCTTCAGGCGCAGGAAGCGATACTCACCGGCGAATCCGTTGCAAGCGAAAAGCATACCGCTCCGGTCGCGCCCAATGCGGCGATTGGCGATCGGACGTGCATGGCTTTCAGCGGTACATTAGTGACCGGCGGCATGGGTAAAGGCGTCGTCATCGGAACGGGAGCCGATACGGAGGTTGGACGCATTAGCGGTATGCTTTCCGATGTTGACGTCCTGACGACGCCTTTACTGACGCAGATGAACGTATTCGCGCGATGGCTAACCGTTTTGATACTGCTCGTAGCCGCCCTGTTGCTGATCTTTGGGTATTTCGTTGAGCATTATGATTTCGCGGAAATGTTTATGGCGGTGGTTGGGCTTTCAGTCGCAGCCATTCCCGAAGGATTACCTGCCGTCCTGACAATCACGCTCGCGGTCGGCGTGCAGGCGATGGCCAGGCGCAATGCGATCGTTCGGCGGTTGCCCGCAATTGAAACGCTGGGTTCAGTATCGGTCATCTGCACGGACAAGACCGGCACCCTGACCCGCAACGAGATGATGGTCACCTCTCTTGCGACCCGGGCCCATGTTTTTTCCGTTGACGGCATCGGGTACGACCCAAATGGAACCATAAAGCTCGACGGTGTGACAGTATCCCCATCCGATCACGCAATCCTTGAAGAGGTTGGTCGCTCAGCCGTGTTGTGCAACGATGCGACCCTGCAAGAGAGTGATGGCGTTTGGACCATAGAAGGTGATCCGATGGAAGGCGCATTGCTCGCGTTGTCCGGCAAAATTGGCATGGATATTCGTCAAGAGATGGCCGAGTGGACACGCACCGATATCATTCCCTTTGACGCCAAGCATCGTTTCATGGCGACGCTAAATCATGACCATTACGCGCATGCATCCATTTCCGTGAAGGGGGCGCCGGAACAGATCATCTCCATGTGCAATGGGCAACGCGCCGTTTCGGGCGGCACCCAACCGCTCGACAAGCAATACTGGCATGAACAGGTCGAGAAATTCGCCGCCCACGGTCAGCGTGTTCTGGCTATTGCCGTCCGCCCGGTCGCACCGGAACATACCGTCCTTGAACATAGCGATGTCGACGGTACATTAACACTCATCGGCTTGGTCGGGCTGATCGACCCGCCGCGTCCGGAAGCCATTCAGGCGGTGGCGGAGTGCCATGGCGCGGGGATAAGCGTGAAGATGATAACTGGCGACCATCGTGGTACAGCCGCCGCCATAGCCAGACAGGTCGGATTGCAAAATCCGGAAACAGTGCTCAACGGGGCTGATCTTGACAATATGAATGACGCGGAATTAGCCGCGGCGGTTCTCAACACCAACCTGTTCGCCCGAACGAGTCCCCAACACAAGCTCAGGCTTGTGATGGCGCTCCAATCGCATGGTATGACGGTCGCCATGACCGGGGATGGCGTGAACGACGCGCCTGCCCTCAAGCGCGCCGATGCGGGCATTGCCATGGGCATGAAAGGCAGCGAAGCCGCCAAGGAAGCCGCCGAACTGGTTCTCGCCGACGACAACTTCGCGACCATCGTCACCGCTGTGCGCGAGGGGCGCACTGTCTACGACAACATCAAGAAGGTCATCAGCTGGCTACTGCCGACGAGCAGCGGCGAGGCTATGACGATCATTGCCGCGCTGCTTTTCGGCATGACCCTGCCAATTACCCCAATCCAGATTCTCTGGATCAACCTGATTACGGCCGTCACACTCGGTATTGCCCTGGCCTTTGAACCCACGGAAATCGATACAATGCGTCGGCGCCCACGCCCGAGAGATCAGCCACTTCTGACCGGGGAGCTGGCCTGGCATATCGTGCTGGTTTCGGTCTTGTTTATATGTGGGGTGTTTGGAATCTACATCTACGCGATAGATCGCGGCTACTCGATAGAACTTGCCCGCACCATGTCCGTTAACACCCTGGTGGTAATGGAAATATTCCATCTCTTTTTCATTCGAAACATTTATGGCACCTCCCTCACCTGGAAGGCGGTGCGGGGCACGAAAGTTGTATGGACAACGGTTATTATCGTCACCGTCGCCCAGTTCGCCATTACCTACGTCTCGCCGTTGCAAAATCTGTTTGCGACCGAAGCTGTGCCTTTGTTTGACGGCATGCTCATCATTTGTGTGGGTATCGCTCTGTTCACAATCATAGAAACCGAAAAACAATTGCGTCTGAGCTTTCGCCGTCGTTAGTAAGCCTGACTGAAAACGGCTCTCGCATTTTTTACGTCGAAGTGACCGCCTAAATGTTCGTGCCGTCTCGAAGTTGATCATCGTTGGCGCCGTCATTTTCGGCGCCCCCATGCGATCAAACGACAGTCCCTAAAGCGTCAGCATATTTAGCCAGGCGTCATGCTTGTTGCAGAGGGAGACCATATAGAGGCGGTTATTCAAGCCGGTAATGTCATGCTCCGAGATCGGGGCGTCGATTTCCGGATTAAACAGGGTTTCTTCGACGAATTCGAGATTCTCATTAAGCAGGATATGCTTGATGATATAATGGACATAGCCGTCCATTTCATGTCCGGTGGTCACTTCGATGCTGTTGCCGCTGCGCTCGATCATCGGGACATGCGTCTCTTCTTTCCCTTTCCAGCGGCCCGGCGCGTCCTTTGTGTAATAGAGCGAGCCCGCAAGTTTCGAGCCCATCGGATCGAGCATGTCGCCCGCAAAGGCGATCTTCGGCAGGACCACGGAAGAGGCCACACCGATCACCCCCAGCCCTTTTAAAAACAACCGTCTGTGCATCACTCTCTCCTTCAAATTTTTATAGGGGCGTCAACGCGGTCAGCGAACGGCAAAGGCCTCGACCATCTCGAGTTGCCCCTTGCCCTTGATATCGACAATACCGAGCGCGCGGGCCTCGCATTCATCCCTTATTTCCTGCCAGGCGGCGGCCGTCATGGCGACAGCCCCCGGCGTGCCATGCTCGACCAGGCGCGCGGCGATATTCACCGTATCACCCCAGACATCGAACAGGAATTGCTGCTTGCCGACAATGCCGGCAACGACAGGCCCGAAATGCAGGCCGATGCGCACTTCCCAGTTCGGCTCCATCGTCCCGGCAATACGGGACATTTCAAGTCCGCAGCGCACCGCCGTCAGCAAGGGTGCCTCGACCGGACGGAGAAGGCCGCTAGTGGCCATGAAGGCATCGCCGATGGTCTTGATTTTCTCCATCTGGTGATCCTCGACAATCGCTTCGAACGCCTCGATCAATGCCTGTAAATGAGTAACGACGGTTTCCGGAAGGTTTCGGTCGCAATAGGAGGTGAAGCCAACGATATCGCAAAAGAGGATGCCCACCGCCTCATAATTGCGCGGCCGAACGACGCCGGTCTCTTTCAGTTCGCGCACCGCCGTGGCCGGAAGAATTGCATGCAGAAGTTCATCCGTGCGTTTCTGCTCGGCGATTATCTGAAGGCGGTACGCGTCTTCCTGATCGCGCATCCTCTTTTTCTCGAGTGAGGCCGAAACCCGTGCACGAAGTAGCGTCGCGTTGAAGGGCTTGGGAAGAAAATCCTCGGCCCCGAGCTCGATACATTTCACGACGCTGTCAAGCTGGTCTGCCGCCGAAATCATGATGATCGGGATATGGCGATGATTGACATCCTTCTTGACGGTTTCCAACACCTCATAGCCATCCATCTCCGGCATCATGATGTCCAGAAGAACGAGGTCGTAGGGCTGCGACGTAATTTTTTCCAGCGCTTCTCGACCGTTGACGGCGGTTTCCAACTGCCGATAGCCGATCTTCTTCAGCCGCCGCGACAGGGTAAAACGGTTATCCTCGTTATCATCGACAATCAGGATTCGGGCGTCTTCGAGGGTCACGATGTCTCACCCCCTTCCAGATAATGCTGTATCTTGCCCAACAGACGGGCAAACTCGACCGGCTTGGTATCAAAATCATCGCAGCCAGCCGCCAGCGCCTTCTCCCGCTCCCCTTCCAGCGCATGGGCCGAAAGCGCGATGACCGGAATGGCTTTCGTCTCGCCATTGGATTTAAGCTGACGGGTCGCCTCCCATCCATCCATGACCGGGAGGCTCAGATCCATCAGGATCAGCGCCGGCCTCTCGCGTTTCGCCGCCTCGATCCCGGCCGCGCCATCCCCGGCGGTCACCACCTCGAACCCTTTGCGCTTCAGGCGACGCGACAACATGTAGATATTGTCCTCGTTGTCTTCGACATAGAGGATTTTAGTCATTCTGCTTCTCCGGTCTGGGAGGATTGGGTAGCGAGATGGCGTCCAACATAGCGGCGCACTTCATCCAGGAACGACGGCGTTCCATCCGCGGATTTCTGGATAATCTGCTTAACCCCGCCATTGAGCCGACGTCGATCCTCATCCGACAGATCCGCGCCGGTGATCACCACAACCGGCACACCCCGCGCCTCGGGAATAGACTTGATGGCATCAACAAATTCAAAGCCATCCATTTCCGGCATGATCAGATCAAGCAGGATGAGGTCGGGGATGGCATTTCGGACCAGTTCCAGCCCGGTCCGGCCGTTCACCGCCTCGCGCACGCGCCAGCCCTCGCTCACGAATATCCGGCGCATCAGCTGGCGGGTGGCGCCATCATCCTCAACAATGAGCACATTGCCGCCGCTGCCGTTCAGCTTGTAACGTTCCAGCAGCGTGAGCAATCGCTTCCGGTCGACCGGCTTGGTCATGTAATCGGCGACGCCAAGCGAGAAGCCTTTGTGCTTGTCATCGACGATGGAGACCATCAGCACCGGAATTTCTCTCAGTTCGGCATCATCCTTCAAATCCTGAAGCAGGCTCCAACCGTCCTTACCGGGCATCACCACATCGAGGGTGATTAGCGCCGGACGGAGTTTGCGCGCTTGTACCAGTCCTTCCTCCCCATTGCTGGCCGTCGCCACCGCATAGCCCTCTGTCTCCAGAAATTTACGCAATATGTCGCGGGCCACGGGATCATCATCCACGACCAGCACGACGTCGGAGCCCGGATCGCCGCTCACCGATAGACGGGGAAGCAATTCGCTGTCGATCTCCTCAGTCTCCAATCGTGCCGGGATTTCAAGGGGCAGGCGCACGCGGAAGACTGATCCGGTTCCGGGCACACTCTCAACGGTCACATCGCCGCCCATCATCCGACAGAACCGCTGGGATATGGCGAGGCCAAGTCCAGTGCCTCCATATTTTCGGGTCGTCGAGGAATCGGCCTGGGAAAAATCGCTGAACAGGCGTTCCAACTGCTCGGGCGTCATCCCGATGCCGGTATCCGAGACGGCAATTTCAACGCTGCCATCCGTATCTTGGTGGACGGTAATACCAACGGTGCCATTCTCGGTGAATTTGCAGGCGTTGCTGACAAGGTTGAAGATGACCTGGCGTACCCGCGTTACATCGGACACCATCTGCGGCAGGTTATCGGGCAGCGTCACCTCTATGCGGTTGTTGTTCGGCGTTGTCAGCGGTTCCGCCATGTCAACGCATTCCCGGACCACGGACGCAAGATCAAACTTCTCCACATGAAGTTCCATCTTGCCCGCCTCGATCTTGGACAGGTCGAGGATGTCGTTAATCAGCTTCAGCAGATGCTTGCCGGCCCGGCTGATCCGCTGCAGGGGTTCGATCAAGTCTTCGTCCCCATCGTCGATGGCATCTTCCTCCAGCATTTCGGTAATGCCGATCACCGCGTTGAGCGGGGTGCGGAGTTCATGGCTCATATTGGCAAGGAACTGGCTCTTGGTTTTGGTCGCCTTCATCGCGACATCCCGCGCCTCGGCCAGCCGGTCCACCATCTCGCCAAGTTCCGTTTCGCGCGCCTTGGCTTCGGTGATGTCCGTGAAGACACCGACAATGCCGCCGTCCGTGGTCTTCTGTTCGTTAATGCGCAGCCACTGGCCGTCGGCACGCAGATGCTCATACGGTCCGGTCGGGTTGCGGTGCCGTTCGATCCGTTCCTTCAGCCATTGGTCCGCATTCGCCTGCGCCGCGACGATCATCTTCTTCTCCACCGCAGCGGAGATGATTGTCTCGTAGCTAATCCCCTTTTCAATCGACAAGCCGAGATAATTATACATTTCGCGGTATTTGCTGTTGCTGACGATTAGGCGGTCATCGGCGTCATATAGAGCGAAGGCGTCGGTCACGGCCTCGATCGCTTCGAGTAACTTCTCCTGCGCGAGTCTCGCTTCGGCCTGCGCGTCCTCTCGTTCCTGTGCGAGACGGTCCCGCTCGATCAGGCTATCGCGGAACAGAGTCAAGGTGCGGGTCATCTCGCCGATTTCATCGCGGCCCGCAGGCGGGATCGCTACCTGATGATCCCCCTTGGTGATCGAGCGCATGGCGGCAACAAGACGCATGAGCGGCGTCCGGATCGAGCGAAGCACGAGAACCGTCAGCAACAAGCCGACAAGCGTTGCACCCGCGATGATATAGAGGGACAGATTCACAGTCTCGCGCGCCGAGGTAAGACCGGCGCGGCTCTGGGCCAGAGATTCCGCCTCCAGCCGGCTGACGATCTCAGACAGATGATTGTCAATCGTTTGGATATGAACCCGCGTTTTCGCCATCAGAGAATTACCGATAACCCGGCGATTATCCGTATAGGCATCGACGGCGAGCAACGCCTCCTTCATCAGCAGGTCAAGCTCCTGATTGATCAGGGCAACTCGTTCCGGCTCATATTCCTCTATCTTCCCAAGGCTTTCCATCAGGGAGGTGCGCGCCGCTTCGGCATTCCGCTCCGACAGGGTGAGCAGGCTGACCGCGAGATCCGCAAGCCAGAACTTCAGATCGCCAAAGGATTTGCTCGCCGCATTCGCGGTGGTCATCCGGCTGACAACCTCTGCTTCCAGCGCGATTGTCTCGGCATTTTGCGTCAGACGGTTGCTAAGAAACAGGTTGGATCCGACAAGTATCACCAGCAGCGCCACGCTCAGGATTGAAAGCCGTGTCAGAATGGATAAATTGCTCATCTGGTAACCGCTTTCACGAAGGCAGCGTCATTTACGATATAGCGTCACACTGATAACACCACCGAGATCGCCGACTTTGCCCCCTTCCTTTGGATAGCCGGTGACGTCCAGCTCTCCCTTTGGCGAGCCGTGACAGGCGAGGCAACCCTCACCGTAATATTCCGGCACCAGGACGCGAAAGGCCGGACGGCCATCCTTTTCCGCGACCGCAGAGAAAACGGCGCCCGTTTTCCAGTCCGGCGACGAGAGGTCGTTGCGAATGGCCTCAATTTCCCAGTCATCGGGACGCGCCTTGCGATTGCGGATCAACTCCGGTGGGGCGGTGACCTTGATTTCAGCCTCCTCCCCCATTTTGTGCTTAAATTCCTCGTTCACCAGACGGGCGAAGACCGCGGGAACGAACCCCTTGAAGGCAACATCCGGCTGATTGATGGTATCCTGATTTTCCTGCACCACATGGGAGATTGCCTCCACCTGAGCGCGGAGCAATCGGCTTTTAAGATCATCCGATTGAAGGTCCGGCGCCACACCGCCCTTCGCCTTCGTGAATTTCTCAATGGCCCGCGCCTGAACGACCGCGCCGGTCAGGCCCTTGTCGCCGATCGCAGGGTTGTTTATCAATTCCTGATTTTCACCGATCACGGAACGGGCGGATTGCAGCATTGTCGCGAGATCAATCGCAATGTCGTAATCACTGTCGTTCTCATCAGCATATCCGGGGATCGACGCACCCAATAACAGGCCAGACAGCAGGATCGCAAAGAGTTTCATCCGTTGCATGATAACTATCCTACCTTCCCGATTTGCAAAATCTGTTTGACGGTCAGCAACCGTCAAGATTTGCGCGAGACACAGCCTATCAATTCGCGTGCAATCCGTAAAGCATCCCGTTGGGAACAGGACCGCACAGAACAGATTGTCCGCAGTTAGAACTTACGAATTGATATGCTGCCGTAATGCCTTCGCCGAGAATTATCCGCGCCGAATGGAAGCTAATATGACAACGCCTATCGCCAAATATTGTCGACCCGGTCGAATGAATTCTCGCGTAAATCGCCATCGCGCATTTTATTCTTCGCGATCTTGCCCGTTGGCGTACGTGGAAATTCATCGACATACGCGTAATAGCGGGGAACTTTGAAATCAGCCAAATGTTGTCCGCAATGCGCAATGATTTTCTCTGGCGGGCAATCTTCTGCTGTCACCCCTTCCCGAAGCATAATATAAACCTTAACTTCTTCACGCCGCATTGGATCGGGCACGGAGAGGGCCGCGGCCTCTTCGATTTCATCCATGCCACGCAGCACAGCTTCGACCTCACGCGCAGAAATATTCTCCCCTGCCCGCTTGATCATGTCCTTTATCCGGCCGACGATATAATAGTAGCCGTTTTCGTCCTGTTGAAAAATGTCGCCCGTACGGAACCATTTCCCGCGGAAACTTTCAGCGTTCGCTTCGGGTCGTTTGTAATATCCCCACAATATGGCCGGACCGGAAACCCAAAGTTCTCCTGGCTCCCCTTGCGGGACATCATTGCCTTCTTCGTCGACAATACGCACTTCACGAAAGGGAGACGGCAATCCGCAAGTCTCTGACCCTGCCATATGGCTTGCCTCGGCTGGCAAGGAAATACCGCTGCCGATCTCTGTCATCCCGAAGGTATTCCGGGCGACAAGGTTGAAACGCTTCTCGATTTCGACATTCGCATCACCGCGCCAACCAAAGGCATTGACATATTTCAGCTTAATGAGCTTGTCCTTTTCCGACGGCGGAAATCTGGCAAGCGCGGGTTCTGGAAAAGCGCAATATTCTATTTCGAAATCAATGAGCCAATCGAAGAAATTCGTCAGGCTCATGCGTGAGGCGATGTGAGCGGTGCCGCCCAAACACATCGTCATCAGGAATTGCCACTGCCCATCCATATAGAAGAACGGCGCCCAAATCAGTGTTTGCTTGATCTGGTACGGCCGTCCCCTTTGCAATGCCGCACAATGAGCAAGCAGGATCCAGTATTCATGCGTCAGCATACATCCTTTGGGAAAACCGGTGGTGCCGGACGTATATTGCAGATTTATAAGATCCGTTGACGTCACGCGGGACGGCGCCACGAATTCTTCTGGACCATTATCATGCAATTCCTGCCAGTTAAGATGTCCTTCGGGCGTTTCTCCGCGAACAATTATTCTGTCCCGGGCAAGCAGTGGCGGCCAGTCGGGCATATTGTCCAGACGATCCAGAAAACCGGAATCAATAATCATGAACTGCGCATCACTGTCGGCAAGGACAAAATGCAGCTCCGCGCCAGTATAAGCGACATTTGTCGGCACCATGACAGCGCCAATTCGCCCGAGGGCGATCCAGCTGATGACAAATTCGTTGACGTTTGGAAGCATCACGGAGACATGCGTTCCTTTTCTTACGCCAAGCGCCAGCAAACTGCCCGCCAAACGGTCCGCAGATTGATCGAGGCCACGATAGGTAAGCTTTTCGCCATCATCAAAATAATTGCCAAGAACCTGATCTCCCAGCGTATTGGCGCGTTCGCGAACAAACGCGCCAAGTGTTTCCGGAAAATCAATTTCTGCCGCCAGACGATGGACTTCCGCCATCCCTTTATGTCCACTATCATTTATCATTTCGAACCTATTAACATTCTCAGTTTGCTGTGTTGAAATTGCCGGATTGTTCAGTCCTAATTCTGCTCTGGCGCATTGGGATCAAGCGGTGTTCCGCTCACATTTTCACCCGTCAGATACGCGGCGCGCTGCAGTCGATAGAGATGGCTCATGTAACCATGCGTATCGCGCTTGGACATGTCCATGCTGCGATAGAAGCCTTCCATTTCCACCCGAACTGCTATCGGCGGATAGGACGCAATTTTTTCCGCAATTTCCATTGCTCGCGGCATCAATTTGTCCTGGTCAACGATCTCGTTCACCAATCCGAACTTGTGGGCGTCTTCAATTGACAGGGGCTCTCCTTCCAGAACCATCGACATTGCAATCGCCGGAGGCAAATGCCGCCACAATTGTGTCGCGGCACCGGCACCACCCATTCCATATTTAATTTCCGGCAACCCAAACCATGCGTTTGGAGACGCGATGCGAATATCCATCAAGAGAATTGAATAAATAAATGCCATACCCAGAGCCGGGCCATTTAGTGCGCCGACAATTGGCTTGTATCTGTCAATTGTGCGCATATCTCGTTCCCACCCAGGGCGCGAGTTGGCGCTTTCATCCGTTGAGCGCTGGAAATGCGCAACCAACGTTTCATGAAGGCTGTCCTTACTCCAATTATTCTTAATGTCGTCTCCACCGCTGAAAGCTTGTGTGCCTGCACCGGTGAGAACACCTGCATGAATACTGGAATCTTTGAGGAACTCCTCCATGTAATCATAAAGCTCTTTATGCATCGGCGGCGTAATCTGGTTGACCTTGCCATTTTCAAACGTAAAGACAGCTACATTTCCCACTTTTTCATATTTTACAGGCATTTAGATACTCACTTTTCTGGTTGGTTTTGGTTTTTCTGGCTAGTTGTTTGACATGTTGACGCTGCGCCGCCGCAATATTTCCGCAGCCCCCATACCAATGATTGAGGCAACGATAAGGATGCTGGAAACGGCGGCAATTGTCGGACGCATTTCGAGTTTCAGGTCCGCCCAAATCCGCATGGGCAGTGTCTGTTGCCCGCTCATCATGAATTCCGCAATGATGAGTTCGTCGAAGGAAACAAAGAATGAGAAGACCGCGGCAGCCACTATGCCCGGCAAAAGGCTCGGAAATGCTGCGGAGAAAAAGGCGCGCACAGGCCCGGCCCCAAGTACACGGGCCGCGCGTTCGAATGTCGGGTCCAATTGACGATGGCTCGCCCCTACAATCAGAACGACGAAGGGAAATGCAATCGTGGCATGGGCGAATGCCAATGTTATTGCATTATCTTCAATGCCCAGTCGTATCGCGAAAATGAACATCCCTAGCGAAATAAAGATGTGCGGTACGATGATCGGCGAGGTAATGAAATAGGTCAGCAAGTTTTTCGATCGCAATGCCTTTCGCTCAAGAACAAGCACCGCCATTGTCCCGACAAGGGTTGATATCGCACAGGCGAGCAATGCAACTTTCAACGACAGCAGTGTCGCTTCGACCCATCCGGAATCACTGAAATATGTTTCATACCAAAACACACCGAGATTACTGGGCGGGAAGCGCAAGAAAGGATTGTTGCTGAACGAAATCGGAATAACGATAAAAATCGGAAAGACCAGATAGAGGATTACGACAAAGAAATAACCCGTGAGAATCAGCTTCGACAGATTGAATGGTTTCTTGTTCATGCGCTTCCTCCGCCAACCAGTCGTCTCGTCAGGGTTTTCGCAAGGCGCTTGATGATGAAGACGCTTATTACCGTAGCAATCAGCAGAACAATGGAAATGGCCGCCGCAAAGCCCCAGTTCAATTGATTGACCTGAAATTCGATCAGGTTTGCCATCATGATATCCTTCCGCCCGCCGACGAGAGCCGGCGTTATGAAGAATCCCATCGACAACATGAAAACAATGATGGCGCCAGTGACTGTGCCGTCGAGACTTAGTGGCAAGAACACGCGACGAATGGCCTGCCAGGGTTTTGCCCCGAGAATCCGTGCCGCCCGCATCAGATCGAAGTCAATTTCGCTCATCGCGCTGTAGCAGGTAACGATCTGGATCGGCAGCAATATCTGAACCATGGCGATATAAACCGCGCCGGTGGTGAAGAGCATTTTTACCGGTTGATCCGTAAATCCAAGACCGATCATGATTGCGTTAATCAGTCCCTCGCGTCCCAGAACAACCATCCAGGCATAGGAGCGAATAAGAACGCTCATCCAAAGTGGGATAAATACCAGGAATAGAAAAAATATTTGCTGTTTGCGAGGGCGCAGAACGATGAAATAGGAAACCGGATACGCTATCACCGCGCAAATCAAGGAGACGATCAAAGACAGCCTTATCGTTCGCCAGAGAATTTCCAGATATACGTTGCTGCCAAATAATTTAACAAAATGCTTTGTTGTGAATTCAGGATCATAAACACTCGCCCGAAGAATATCTAACGTAGGAATGAGAAAGAACGCCACCAGCATGAACAATGCCGGCCAAAGCAGCCACGTACTCGTAATCTTCCTATTAGTGTTCACTTTTTAATCTCCTGCAATCGTGTCTGGCGGCTACCAAAATTTCGCCAGACACGATTAATTCAATGGTGGATTACTGAAGGAGCCACTCGGTCCAGCGTTCCTGGATTGCCTCCAGGTTTTCTGCCCAGAATTCTGCGCTTGCGGAAAACTGAACGGCCTGGTTCTGCGGGTAAGTAGGCATGTTGGCCGCCATTTTTGGATCCATTCCGTCGAACAGACCTGGCGCCCATCCCGGGTAAGGCAGGTGAGTGACATATTCACGCATACGGTCAGCACTCGTCGTCCTGAACTTGACGTATTCAGTCGCCTCTTTCAGTTTCTTCGTTCCCTTTGGAATGGCGATGTAGGATTTGTGCATAGCCCCGCCATTCCAGACGATTTCTGCCGGAATACCGGACGAAACAAGCGTTGTAATACGACCGTTATACGACGGGCAGAAGTAGACTTCGCCATCAGACAACAGCTGAACTGATTGTGCACCGCTGGTCCACCAGGTGGTGATATGCGGCTTGATTTCATCCATTTTCGCAAAGGCGCGGTCAAGGCCTTCCTTGGTGCTCAGGACCTTGTAAATATCTTCTGCCGGCACGCCATCCGCGAGCAGGGCAAATTCCAGATTGTCTTCTGCACGTCCACGCAAAGCACGCGGTCCCGGGAAATTCTCTACATCCCAGAAATCGGCCCAGCTTTGCATTTTCTTGCCTTCGGGAAGCTTGTCTGTCCGAACAATCAGAACCTGGGAATAGGCCGCATAGGCAACGCCAAATTCCTCGCGCGTGTCAGCCGGAAGTTGGTTATCCGGATCGACCTGGCTGTAGTCAATCGGCTCAAAAAGGCCTTTTTTAACGCCAAGCGGATAATCAGAGGCAGAGACCTCCATGGCATCCCAAAGGACGTTGCCGGATTTCACCATTGCTTCAAGCTGAGGCATACGCTTTGCTTCAGCGGCAACATGATTGATTTTGATACCCGTCGCTTCCGTATATGGGCCCCACCAGACTTCCTTTGAGACCTTGCCGACGACACCGCCAGAACCACTAAAAGTGATTTCCTTGTCTTCAGCGAATGCCAGATTGGCACTCCCGGCAACTACAAGCGTTGCCATTGCTACCTTTGCAATTCGTTTTAACATCCTAGTCATACATACTCTCCCCGAGTTGAATGGATTTGAAATCAATTATGCGAGCCCTGAACCGTGGGTGCCTTCATCTAACGGGCGCGCGTCATTGATGGAAAATGCGAGTTTTAGCGTTTCACCCCGTGCGAGAATGGGAACGCTAGGGCCACGGTGTTCTTGAAATAACAGCGTCTTCCCCGATTTGGTCTTCACGCTGTACTGAATAATATTACCGAGGAACAAATATTCCTCGATAGAGCCATCAAAGATGATCATCTGATCGCTTGGCGAAATGTCGCGATGAAGTTTTTCAGGCCGAAGGCTGATCGATTGGCGCCCCTCGCCCCAGTTCTTGTTACTGTCCGCGAGTTCAAATTCGACATCGAGATCAGAAAATCTTACCCGTGATGGTGAAACGCGCTCAAAATCGACGATATTTGTTGTGCCAATAAAGTCGGCGACATATTTCGAGTTCGGCTCATCGTAGATCCGGTCGGGCGTATCGATTTGAACAATCTGCCCCTCTCCCATCACGGCAATTCGATCCGATAGCGCCAGCGCCTCGCCCTGATCATGAGTGACGAAAAGGATCGTGCATCCGAGCTGTTTATGATAGCGCTTGATTTCCAGCTGCATGGCCTCGCGCAGCTTCAAATCCAGCGCGCCCAAGGGCTCATCCATCAGCAAGACCGATGGCTCAAAGACAATGGCTCGCGCAAATGCGACACGTTGTCTTTGTCCGCCCGAAAGTTGATTTGGCATGCGATCGCCAAATTCAGCGAGCTGCACCATGGCCAAGCTATCGCCAACCCGCTTTTTAATCTCGGCTTGCGACATTTTCCTCAATCGAAGGGGGAACGCCACATTCTCGAACACATTCATATGCGGAAACAGCGAATAATTCTGGAACACCATTCCAATGTTTCGCCGCTCCGGTGGCAGACCGAGGATCGATTTTTTGTTTACACGAACGTCACCTTCCGTCGCGTCAGCAAAACCGGCGAGAACGTTCAGTGCTGTTGTTTTGCCGGACCCGCTAGGCCCCAACAATGTAACAAACTCGCCCCTCTGAATAGATAAATTGAAGTCAGAAAGGGCCTTAACCGCGCCGTAGGTTTTCGAAACACTATCAAAAGTTACTGAAGCACCAAATTCCACGTCGCGCTCAATCATTCTTGCCCCATGGTTGTTTTTATTGACATTAAATTCATTTATGACGCTATGTCTATTTATGACATTGACATCATTTATAAGCGGTGTCAATATTGCAAACAATGAATTTGTGGTTCGAACAAAAAAACTCTTTCAGTTTCAGGTTTTATTGTCGAAAATTACACGAAACGATAGGTAGACCTGCGAACGCGATGTATAATTCGGACATAAAATCATTCAGCCTCACGGAATTCCTCGTTCAACATTCGAAAACTCTCAAGGGCAAGCGCAAGCGGTATCGCACTCGAGCAAAAATACTGATGGCAACTGCGCTTGAGATGGAACGGGTCGGATATGAAAATATGACGGTGGACGGTATCGTCGAGACCGTCGATATGGCACGCGGAACCTTCTATTTATACTTCGAAAATCGTGCCGAAGCGGCAAAAGCTGTCATGCGAAGATACGAGGCCCTTCGCCGCAGAATACGTCCGAAAAACAGCAAGGCGCCGACAATATACGAGAAGATTCTGAAATATAACCTTTATTACATAGGGGTCTATGTCAGAAATGCGGGACTGCTGGCCGGTCGCGAAATGCTGATGCGAGAGGCTCCCGAACTTAATTTGCGGCGCGACCAGATGGATGACAGATGGGCTCGTGTTGTCATGAGAGATCTCCATACCAGGAACTGCATCACCACAGAGGACCTAAAAAATCCGGCAACAAGGCTGATGGTGCGCGCAACAATTTCTATGGTGGATGATTTGCTCCGTGAAACTTTTGTCTACAAATCCCCAAGTATGGCCGAGTTCGCCGCTGACGAAAAACTGGTTGCAGAAGCCATTTCTCTTGCCTGGTATCGCATATTGTACGGGAAAACACCCGACCTCAAACTACTTGATAAAACCAGGTCCTTTGCAGAGCACACCTCAATGGCCGGATAGCACCCTTTGAAAGGAAGGCACGACAACTTTCTCTGCCCCTAACCAATTGTGAATTATTTTTGTGCTGGGAAATAACAAGATGACAACATTACCGACAAACCATGATTGGCTTAACCTCACAGTTGAAGAAACATTGGAACCCGATCTGCCAATATGCGATCCGCACCATCATCTGTGGGAATTCCGCCCTCTAAGGGCGTCACACAAATATCTCCTCGACGAAATACTTTCCGATATCTACAGCGGCCATAATGTCGTCTCGACTGTTTTTATTGAATGTGGCGCCATGTATCGGTCAACCGGTCCCGAAGAGATGAAACCGGTTGGCGAAACGGAATTTGTCAACGGTATTGCCGCGATGAGCGCGTCCGGGCTTTATGGAGAGGCGCGTGTTGCCGCCGGCATCGTCGGTTTGGCCGATTTGATGCTCGGCGATGCCGTTGAACCTGTTCTCGATGCTCATATTGCGGCGGGCGGCGGGCGGTTTCGCGGCATCCGCCATCGGGCGCCATGGGATGCAAGTGATGAGGTCCCGAACGCCCAGCCAACAACGATAGAGAACCTATATCTGAACGATCGATTCCGTCAGGGGTTTGCAACCCTTGCAAAGCGGAACCTGAGCTTTGAAGGCTGGTGTTACCACCCGCAGATCCCGCAACTGACGGATCTTGCCCGCGCTTTTCCGGATACAACAATCATTCTCAATCATTTCGGCGGCCCTTTGGGTATCGGACCGTATAAAGGAAAGCAGGATGAATATTTTCCGGCCTGGAAAAGTGCGATATCCGAACTGGCGAAATGCCCGAATGTGGTCGCAAAGTTGGGTGGGCTGGCTATGGAGATTAATGGCTTCGATTGGCATTTGAATGATCGCCCTCCCTCAAGTCTTGAACTGATGGAAGCGACCCGGCGTTTCTATGAACATACAATCGAGCAATTCGGGACCGACCGCTGCATGTTTGAATCGAACTTCCCGGTCGACAAGGTGAGCTGCAGTTACAATGTATTGTGGAATTCCTTTAAGCGCCTGACGTCGGGCTATAGCAAGTCGGAAAAGGCAGATCTGTTCCATGATACCGCAAAGCGGATATACAGACTGGACTAGTCGGGAAGTTTGAACCTGGCCTGACCTGTCACTGCTGCCTCCAGAGGCGGGAAAGACCGCATGAGATTTTTGGGACCACCAAATTTCATGCCGTTGAGACGATTTTGGCCGGTTTTGATTGTTCTGGTCCCGTTCGTCATTTCCTCAGTGCCCAAGATGCCTTTACTGAATTCTGGAATGCTCTTAAGGTTCGTAATATATGTGTTCTTCGGGAGGGGTGCATGACGACCGACGGAAAATCCATACCGCCAGAAAAAGCCGCCGCAACCAGGCATCAAACCCGCGACACTCAAGACCGGCAATCGTATCCCGAACCAATGAATGGAAAATTCCTTGTGCGGGAGATGGCTCTGGTGCGCGAGGTTGGCACGGATGACGTCTGGAAATGGCTTGCTGCCGGCTGGTCGGATCTGAAAGCCAATACGGCCGTCAGCGTCAGCTATGCCGCCCTGTTCATTATCATTGGCTTCGCTGTATCATTCGGATTCTATTTCATGGGCTGGCCCTACCTGATCCTGCCCGGCCTGACTGGCTTTCTTCTTGTGGGTCCCGCCGTTGGCATCGGCTATTACGAGATCAGCCGTCGTCACGCGGCGAGCGAGAAAGTTTCCCTTTTCGCGGCGGTTACCGCTGCGCGCTATAATAAACTGGGAATTTTTGGCTTCGGTATCGCGCTCGCGTTTGTTTTTCAAGTCTGGATTCGTATTTCCTTCACGGTCTTCGCCTTGAATTTTCCGGGCATCATGCCGGACTGGAGTATCATTCTGCAGCGCTCGTTTAGTATGGAGGGGGTTTACTTTGGAATATCCATCGGCCTCGTCGGTGCCGTTTTTGCCACCTGCATCTTCTTCGTCGGAGCTTTTTCCATGCCGATGATGATGGACCGGAAATCTGTTCTATTGCCCTCACTCATCACCAGCGCCTTCGCGGTTGCCAGGAACCGGAATGCGATGATCCTGTGGGCTGCAACCATCGTGATATTTACCGGCATCGGGCTGGTCACGGCCGGGATCGGATTGATGGTTACGCTGCCGCTCATCGGCCATGCGACCTGGCATGCCTATAAACAGGTGATGTCCGGCGATCTTCCCGACGGCGAGATCCATCCCACAGGAGCAATTACGGAGACCGGGTGATTTTCGAGCGACAGGAGGCGACGAAGCGAAGAGTGTGGGTTACGAGCCTGCACCTCCTTTTCGACTAGCGGGCGTCAGATAAGGATTTTTTCCATATCTCAAGTATGATATCTGATAACCCGAATCGAACTGGTCTGACTCTAGCCATAATGCCCTGTAAATGAGCTTCTCTCTTCGCAAACTCGCCTATTTCGTCGCGGTCGCGGAATATGGCACCGTATCCGGTGCGGCGCATTCGCTTTCCGTCTCGCAATCATCGGTAACGGAGGCTGTGAAAGATCTTGAAGCGGATCTCGGGGTGTCGTTGTTCGAGCGGCATTCGCGCGGGCTCAATATCACTCATAAGGGGCATCAGTTTCTCCGCCATGCCACGGCAATCCTCACCAGCGTTTCAGACGCCCGGCGGGCGCTGGAAGAACCGGGAGAGGAGACTGAAGGTTATCTTCACCTCGGCGTGACGTCGCTCGTCGCCGGCTATGTATTGTCTGACATTCTGTCTCGTTATCGCCGGGCCTTTCCGGCCGTGCATGTATCCGCCATCGAAGACAATGGTGAGTATCTGGAGCATCTGCTGGTAGGGGGTGAACTGGACGTTGCCGTCATGCTGATTTCCAACCTCCGGGACCGCGACGCCCTCCAGGCCGAGATCCTGGAAGTGTCACCCTACAAGCTCTGGCTTCCGCTCGGTCATCCGCTGGCGACGGCGGAGAGCATTGATCCCGATGACCTCTCCAAAGAACCGTTGATCATGTTAAATGTCGACGAGATCGAGGGGACGACCGGGAAACTGCTGGGCGCACTTGGAGCGCAACCCGAAATCGCCTTTAGGACCCGCTCTGTTGAAGCGGTCCGGAGTCTCGTGGCAACGGGTGCGGGCGTAACCTTGCTACCCGATCTTGTCTATCGGCCCTGGTCGCTGGAGGGGGATCGCATCGAGGCCCGGGATGTCTCGGCGGCGCTGCCGGTCGTTCAGGTCGGAATTGTCTGGCGGCGGGGATTACAGCTTTCGAAACCGTCCCGCGATTTCATCGCCGTTTCGCAATCCCAGCATCTGCTGCGTCAACGCTGATATCGGAAAAACCGATACCGATATTCTGAATATTGTATTTGTCAATAGTTCAAAGCGGGCGCATGATTTTTCGATCGTCAACGGGATGTTTCACAAGGATCGAGGAAGTAAAGCAAATGGAAAAAATGCTTCGCACGCTGCTCGCGGCAGCGTTGACAACATCAGTATTTGTGAGCCCAGCTTCCGCCGAAATGCTGACCGAAGTCGGCAAAGGCGAAGGCCAGGTAAATATTGTCGCCTGGCCGGGGTATATCGAGCGGGGCGAGACGGACAAGAATTTTGACTGGGTCACGTCGTTCGAACAGAAAACAGGTTGCAAGGTCCAGATCAAAACGGCGAATACGTCCGATGAAATGGTGGCGCTGATGAACGAAGGCGGGTTCGACCTGGTAACCGCCTCCGGCGACGCCTCGCTTCGCCTGATTGCCGGCAAACGGGTCCAACCGGTGAATACCAGCCTGATCCCGAGCTGGGGGACGGTCGATGACCGGCTTAAAAGTGCCCCCTGGCATACGGCAGATGGCAAGCATTACGGTGTGCCCTATATGTGGGGGCCGAATGTCCTGATGTACAACACGGAGGCCTTCAAGACGCCCCCGACAAGCTGGAAAGTCGTTTTCGAAGAAATGACGCTCGATGACGGCAAATCCAACAAGGGTCGGGTACAGGCGTATGACGGTCCGATCCACATTGCCGATGCCGCCAACTATCTTATGGCGCATAAGCCGGAACTCGGGATCAGAAGCCCATATGAACTGAACGCCGAACAATATGCCGCGGCGCTCGACCTTCTGCGCCAGCAGCGGACTTTGGTGTCCCGCTATTGGCACGACGCCTTTATCCAGATGGACGACTTCAAGAATGAAGGCGTTGTCGCGTCAGGCTCCTGGCCCTTCCAGGTCAACCTCCTGCAGGGTGAAGGACTCCCCATTGCCTCCGTGATTCCGGAAGAAGGAGCGACCGGCTGGGCGGATACGACCATGATGCATATTGATGCCGAAAACCCGAACTGTTCTTACATGTGGATGGAGCACACGCTTTCCTCCAACCTGATGAGCGATCTCTCGGTCTGGTTCGGCGCCAACCCAAGCGTACCTGCCGCCTGCACCGACGGTCGCGGCATGCAGACCGCGGAAGGCTGCACGAAGAACGGCATGGACGACTTCGAGAAGATCAAGTTCTGGACGACTCCGGTTTCCAAATGCGCGTCTCAGGATCAGTGCGTCCCGTACTATCGCTGGGTCAGTGACTATATCGGCGTCATCGGCGGCCGCTAAATTCCCACCCAAAAACGAGACGTCTTTTTTCCCTCATCCCGGCGGCAGCGACCGCCGCCGGGACAAATATTCAGGAACCATGACACAAACGGCGGTTAGCTTCTGTAACGTTTCGCGCCACTATGGCCCCGTCAAAGCGGTAGATGACGTTAGTCTCGACATTCTGGGCGGAGAGTTTTTCGCCATGTTGGGGCCCTCAGGTTCCGGCAAAACCACCTGCCTCCGACTGATCGCCGGATTCGAGCAGCCAACATCCGGTAGTATCAGCATATTTAACCAGCAAATGATGGATGTCCCGCCCTATCGTCGGCAGGTCAACACGGTCTTTCAGGATTATGCCCTGTTTCCGCATCTTAACGTCGCTGACAATGTCGCCTATGGGCTGATGATCCGGGGCGTTTCAAAAAATGACAGATTGAAGGCGGCGGAAGGCGCGCTGGAACTTGTAAGATTACCCGGATATGGCGCCCGCAAGCCAAGCCAGCTTTCCGGCGGCCAGCGGCAACGGGTTGCTCTTGCCCGAGCCCTCGTCAACCAGCCGAAAGTTCTACTGCTCGATGAGCCACTCGGCGCCCTTGATCTGAAACTCCGCGAGCAGATGCAGGAAGAATTGAAAGAGCTGCAGCGTTCTCTCGGCATCACTTTTGTTTTCGTGACCCATGACCAGAGCGAGGCCCTTTCCATGGCGGATCGGATCGCCGTCTTCAATCACGGACAGATCATGCAGGTCGGATCACCAAGAGAGATCTACCATAGCCCGAAATCCGAATTTGTGGCGGATTTCGTCGGCTCTTCCAACATTCTGCCGAGAGAATTGGTAAACAAACTGGTTGGCCGTGATCAACCGGCAAGCCTGCGCCCCGAAGCGATCCGGTTGGTGTCGGAAGGCGGGATCGAAGCCAAAATCCTCAACGTCAGCTTCCTCGGCGCATCAACGAAGATCACCCTGCAGATGAAGGATGTCACGCTTCATATGCTTGCAGATAATGAACCGGCCTCGCTCACGGTGGGTGAGATCGTCCGTGTTGACTGGGACAAGAGCAGCCTCCACCTGATGGAGATTCCCCATGTCTGAGGCAGCCGCAATGCCGCCGAATGCCCTCAACTGGCGCGGTCGGCTCTCCGATACCCTTTGGCGGCGGCCACGGCTGCTCCTTTTCCTCCTGCTCGCGCCTCCGGTTCTATGGCTGGGGGTTATCTATCTCGGGTCCCTCTTCGCGCTGCTCGCGCAAAGCTTCTTTTCCATCGATGAATTTTCCGGGGTCATCAAATACGAGTTCACGCTCAAAACCTATCGCGAACTGCTGATCCCGGCGAATCTCGATATCATTATCCGGACCGTCCTGATGGCCGCTTTTGTTACCATCGGCGCCGCCATCGTGGCCTTCCCGATTGCCTATTTCGCGGCGCGTTACGCGCGCGGCAAATGGAAGGCTCTCTTTTATCTCGGCGTCATGCTGCCGCTTTGGTCGAGTTACCTAGTCAAGGTCTATGCCTGGAAGCTGATCCTCGCGAAGGAGGGAATCCTCAACTGGATTCTTGCAAAGCTGCATCTCACATGGCTGCTGGATGCCTGGCTGTCGCTGCCAATAATCGGCGGGAATTCTCTTTCGGTCAGTTACACAGGAACATTTCTGGTTTTTCTCTATGTCTGGATGCCGTTCATGGTTCTGCCGATACAGGCATCGCTTGAACGGGTACCGTCCAGCTTTATTGAAGCCTCCGCCGATTTGGGTGCCAACGCACGGCAGACCTTCTTCAATGTCATCCTGCCCCTTGCGCTTCCGGGCGTGATAGCCGGGTCGATATTCACCTTCTCCCTTACGCTTGGCGACTACATTATTCCGCAGATCATCGGATCGTCCCGCCTCTTCATCGGGCAGGCTGTGTATGCCCATCAAGGGACGGCCGGGAATATACCGCTGGCGGCGGCCTTCACTGTGGTGCCGGTCGTAATCATGGGTTTCTATCTTTGGGCGGCGAAAAAGAAGGGGGCGTTCGATGCGCTCTGACAAGAATTCGCATGCCCCGTTTGCTCTGAAGGTTGCCGCAGCAGCAGGATTGCTGTTTATGCATCTGCCGATCCTGCTGATCTTCGTCTATGCCTTCACGACGGAAGACAAAAGCTACCAATGGCCGCCGCCGGGCCTGACACTGAAATGGTTTGGTGTGACCTGGAACCGGCCGGATGTATGGGAGTCGCTTGCTTTGTCGGTAAAGGTGGCGAGTATCTCGACGCTCGTCGCCATGATACTCGGCACCCTGTGCGCGGCGGCGGTATCCCGCAGCCAGTTCTTCGGACGGGAGACCATCTCGTTGCTCGTGATCCTGCCGATCGCCCTGCCCGGCATCATCACCGGCATCGCCTTGCGGTCCGCCTTTAACCTCGCAGATATCCCGTTCTCCATGTGGACGATCGTGCTCGGCCACGCAACCTTCTGCGTGGTTGTTGTCTACAATAATGCCGTGGCGCGGTTCCGCCGCACATCGCGCTCGCTGATAGAGGCATCCATGGATCTCGGCGCGAACGGGTTCCAGACCTTCCGCCATGTCATTCTACCCAACCTGGCGACGGCGTTGCTTGCTGGCGGCATGCTGGCCTTTGCGCTGTCGTTCGACGAAGTCATCGTGACGACCTTCACTGCCGGACAACAGGCGACGTTACCAATCTGGATGCTTGAGGAACTGGTCCGGCCCCGCCAGCGGCCGGTTACCAATGTTGTCGCGATGGTGGTGGTGCTTGTTACCTTCCTGCCAATTTTATTGGCCTATTATCTGACCCGGGATGGCGATCAGGTCGCCGGACAGGGAAAATAATTTTTCTAGGAGATACCCTGATGGACACCAAAATGCTGATCGGATCCGCCTTTGAAGCCGGGCGGGAAAAAGAAGAAACGATCCTCAACCCGAAAACCGGCGAGACCATCATGATGCTGCCTGAGGCATCAAAGGACCAGATCGACAAGGCGGTCAATGCAGCCGAGGCGGCATTTACCAAATGGTCGCGAACCACACCGGCGGAGCGGTCGACCTATCTTCTGCGGATCGCCGATCGTATCGAGGCGGAGGCGGAGGGCTTTGCAACGCTCGAAGCGCTCAATTGCGGCAAACCGATCAACGCGGTGCGCGGCGATGAAATTCCTGCCATTGTTGATTGCTACCGCTACTTTGCCGGTGCGGTCCGGTGCATTCCCGGCAGTGCCGCCGGCGAGTATATGGAAGGCTTTACCTCGATGATCCGCCGGGATCCGATTGGCGTCGTCGGATCGATTGCCCCCTGGAATTATCCGTTGATGATGATGGCCTGGAAGCTTGCGCCGGCAATCGCGGGAGGGAATACCGTCGTCTTCAAACCCTCCGAGCAGACTCCCCTCACCGCTCTTAAAATGGCCGGAATTCTGGCGGACGTGCTTCCCGAGGGCGTGGTAAATGTCATCCTCGGCCGCGGGCAGAGTGTCGGCAATGCGCTGATCAACCACCCGAAGGTGGATATGATTTCGATTACCGGCGACGTCGCCACGGGCAAAAAGGTGCTGGAGGCGGCGGCGAAATCCGTCAAGCGGACGCATCTTGAACTCGGCGGCAAGGCGCCGGTCATCGTCTATGACGATGCGGATATTTCCGCAGTGGTCCAGGGGCTCCGGGCGTTCGGATATTATAATGCCGGACAGGATTGCACAGCGGCCTGCCGGATCTACGCCGGTCCAAAAATCTATGACAGTCTGGTTGCTGATCTCAGCGCCGAAGTTGCCAAGATTTCCTTTGCGAAGGAAGACGATACGGCCAACGAAATCGGTCCGCTTATTTCGCAACGCCAGCGCGACCGTGTCGCAAGCTTCGTCCAGCGCGCCTCGGAACAGAAGCATATGGAGATTACCGTCGGTGGCAACGTGACAGAGGGAGGCGGCTTTTTCTATGAACCCACAGTTATCGCGGGAGCGCTCCAGAAAGATGAGATCGTGCGCCGGGAGGTTTTTGGACCGGTTGTCTCCGTCACCCGGTTCAAGGACGATGAAGAAGCCGTCGCCTGGGCAAATGACTCTGATTACGGACTGGCCTCATCAATCTGGACGAAGGACGTCTCCCGCGCCATGAGAACAGCGGCGCGGCTGCAATATGGCTGCACCTGGATCAACACTCATTTCATGCTGGTCAATGAAATGCCGCATGGCGGTCTCAAGCAGTCTGGCTATGGGAAGGATATGTCGCTTTACGCGCTTGAGGATTACACAGCCGTACGCCATGTCATGATCGCTCACTGATCGGGAACAATACGCCCCGTTGACTGCTAGGCGGGGAAGTTCGTACCAGATGTGAAGCGGCCAGCGCGCCGCAGGCAGCCGCTCACACCGGTTCTTTCGGCGATCACAAAAATTCTCTCAAGTCGGCAATGAACCTGTCGAATTGATCGTGGTGTAACCAGTGACCCGCATTTTCGTAATTTTTCACGACCGCATTCTTGAAATATTTAATCCGGCCATCATCAACCGGGTTTGATGCCCAGCTGTCATTGCCGTAACAGAGCATCGTCGGGCAGGTAATCTCGCCCCAGAGCTCCTGGGTTTCCGACTGGCTAATATCGAACGGCCACCAAACCCGCATATAATGGTCGAACTTCCAGCTGAACGTGCCGTCTTCATTCTGATTGACCGCATGAGTTGTCAAATGCAGGGCCTGCTCATGTGACAAATGCTTGTTTTCGGCCTTCATCCGGGCGAGGGCATCCTCAAAGGTTTCATACCGGCGATGGGTGCGGGCGCTCGCCGCCCGTTTTTTATCAATCCAGTCGCGCCAGCGTTTCGCGGTTGGCACAGCCTGCGCTTCCTTGATCATCTTGGGGGAAAATCCCAGCCCCTCGATTGCGACAAGCTTGCGGACATTTTCCGGGTAAATGCCCGTGTAGCGGAGCGCGATGTTCCCGCCCATGGAATGCGCGACAATCGTAACGGGGCTCAGCTCCTTCTGATGGATCAGCTGTGCGATATCGTAGACATAACTCTGGATGTTGTAGTTGCCGTCGGTCGACCAACCGCTGTCCCCATGACCCCGCAAATCCGGCGCGATAATATGCCAGTCATGGCGCAGTTCCTCCGCTACCCAGTCCCAATTCCGGCAATGGTCCCGCCCCCCATGGATGAGCAGCAGAGGCGGCGCTTCCGGATTACCCCAATCGACATAGTGAAGCTTAATGCGTTGCGAAATATAGCTGTTTGAAATCGGACCCATGGGAGATTTACCGTATGACTGATCATGTTGTTTTGAGAGTACTATAAAATGAATAACTGGCTGCGGTCTACTCGAGGAATTCATTCCGCGAATAAATAAAGACTGTTCCGCACGGGCTATTAGAAAAGCGTCTGGCAAGCAATATCAGCGTATCCGGAATTCCCTGCCGCAGATGGGCACTGTTTCAAGCGACTGAGTTATGTAGGTATAAGCTGACGTTTCTCATCAGCGCAAAATGGGGGTTGTCTTCCTTTACTCCCTCGGCAGCCCGATCTCGACCAGCTTTTCAAGCTCGGGCTCGATCGATTTGATCATGCGCGGCCATGATGGAAATGGAAAGGCCGTGTGCCACATCTTCAGCGTCAATGCCGGACGACGCCCCATGGCCCGCTCCAGCAGGTATTTTGCCTGATCCAAATCATTCAGGCGCACATACAATACCGCCCCAATTATGAGCGGAAAGTAATCCACCTGCACCGACGCACAGGCGGCATCTATTGCCTCTTTCACATCTGGCCGCAGATTTTCAAGGTTCCGCATCCAGCGGGCTGTTCCGATCATGAAATGGAATGCCCAGGCCAGCGGGTCCTTCGGATTAAGCGCCAGGGCCGTTTGTGCCGATTTCTCCATCGCATGTGTATCGGGCTCAACCTGATACAGGTAAAACATCGTGCGCGCGTGATACATCACCGGGTTATTGTCATTCAGCGCATAGGCGCGATCCAGAGAGTCTTTGGCCTGCGTTTCCTGACGCATCAGGGTCAGCAATGATCCCAGCGCGAAATGACCGTCTTCCAATCGATCATCCAGCTCAATCGCCTTGCTCGCATTGATCAACCCCTGCTGCACATCATTGGGGATATCGACACTCCGGCCGGTCGTAACCATGACAGAATGCCATCGTCCCAAAAGCGCATATGGCAAGGCAAATTCAGGGTCAGCGTCGATCGCCGCTTTAAACAGCCTTGCCGCGGCGGGATAACTCTCTTCACTGTAATTGTAAAACTCTGCCAATCCCTTTTGGCAGAGTTCCCACGCTGTCAAATTTTCAGTAGGTTTGCGCCTTGCCAGCGACCGCTCATTCGCACCAAGCTCCGGCGCAAGTTCCGACACGATCGCGTGGGTTAATTCATCCTGCAGGTCAAACAGATCTGAGACCGTGCGATCCCACCGGCCGGACCAGATATGCCTGCCGGTTTTTGCCTCGACCAGATGAGCACTCACTCGCAGACGATCTCCCCCCCGGCGAACCGATCCCTCGACCACGTAGCGCACCCCAAGCTCGCGGGCTATTTCACGCACATCCTTGTGTGTGTTTCTGTATGAAAAGGCGGAATTTCGCGCGATGACGAAAAGGGATCGAAAACGCGACAACTGGACAATAACGTCTTCGGCAATACCGTCCGCGAGGAACCTCTGTTCGTCGTCATCCGAGTTATTCTCAAAGGCCAAGACCGCTATGGATGGACGCTCGGAGCGTCTGGCAGGTTTGGTCGGGCTGGCATCAACGCCCTTGATCAGCGCATTCCATGCATTCACCGGCGCCGGAATGTTCTTCACATATTGCGGCCCCAACGGCACCAGGCGCGTGTCGCTGGCATCGGCGACTTCTGTATACACTGCCTCGGAGATGCAGACACCGCCCGGCGGCGCAATGCTTTCAAGTCGGGCGGCAATGTTGACCACATCTCCCAGCACGTCGTCGCCATCGACAATGACCTCCCCGTAATTGATCCCGATACGGAACATCAGCCGCGTTTCAGAAGGGATTGCGCCTTCGCGCTCATACATTGCGTGTTGGAGAAAGACGGCCGTATGCAAAGCGGCGCGCGGCGACGGAAACTCGACAAGAAACCCGTCTCCCATGGTTTTGATGACCCGGCCTTGCGCGCTCGAAATTGTTGGAACGATAAGGTCCCGTCGCAAGTCCCGAAATCTCGTGATCACGGCCTCTTCGTTATTTGAGACCAACCGCGAGTATCCCACGAGATCCGCGGCCACGATGGTTGTCAGACGTCTTTCCAAAAGCTTATTCAAGACTGTCCGTTTCTGAAGATTGTGCTGCGCCTCACAAGACTTCTTCCTTCAAGCTGTTGGCGGGTAACGGTTTAATCGTCCAGAACGCCCGCCCGATAAACTGAAATAGCCTCAACATTATAGGTGATGTTCATTCCCCGCTGCATGTGGTACCAGACATCACTCCAACCCAATGACCAGGCGGTCACAATATCCTTGTCACTGGGATGACGGAATTCTCTGGCGATCTGCCGTGCCACATCCGGCGTAACCCAAACAAGCCCGTAGTAGGCCGGAATTTCGTCCAACGGTCCATATCCTTGAACCGAATAGCCATATTGCATGAGTCCGACCAGAGATTCCCAGCCGTTGGCCCGCAGGAAATCGAGGAAAGTCCGCGCCGATTTGGAATGCAGAAACGGATCGGGCGCCTTCAGCGGCATCGGCTTTTGCTGCCCCATAATATGGGCATGCTCACTGCAATAGGCATCAAGATCATTCGCGATCTTCGCCTTTAGCGCCGCAGCATTTTTTTGCCCATCGGGCCCCATCGGCGGCGGCATACCCGTTTCATCCGCCGCCTTCAAGAGAATATATTCAGGATAACTCACAACCGGCGGTACGGGAAATTTACCCGAAAATTGCCCTTGGGTAATGATTCCGCGAAAATTACCGCCGGGCCCGCCGAACCCGACTCGCTTGTTTCCCACATCCGTGGTGAATTTCGCCAGTGTCTTGACCATCTCGTCATAGGCCGGCGACAGGTAACATGTCCCCAGTTCGCAAATTGTATTCTTGGTTTCGTTTGGCGGGCGGGGAAACCCCTCTGGTACCGTATGAGTTTTACCGCCATAGCGATCCGTCTTTTCAAGTATCCGGACGGATTTATAGCCAAGGTCACGCAATAGATTGCCCGCCAATAGCCCGCTAACTCCCGCTCCCAGTATCACAATGGGAGCCGATTTATCCTCCGGCAGTTCGATCCTGCTTTTCTTACTGGGGTCATCAGGCGTGAACAGCAGATTTATGTAAAGCCAGCAATGCAATACGGATTCAAAACAGGTCGACGCATGGACAAAGGCGGTGTGGTTCTTACCCTGGATATCGAGATAATTCCACGGCATGTTCAACTCGAGATCTTCCGGGCCGAAATGGTCGAAATAGGGGGTCGTGACTTCGCTCAGGACTTCATAATCCGCCCCATAGGGCCACCACTCAAGCTTTGCGAGATAATATTCCAGATACTGCCGGAATTTTAACGGCGGCGGCGGATGCTCCACTGTTTTTACGATCTGGTAAACCGTAACAAGGTTTTCCTCCATCTCGTTGGCTATGTCCATCCCGTAAGTCTTGCCTGTTTCGTTGCGATAGCCGTAAATCCAGCCTCGCATTTCCTCAAGACGGCTGGGCGCGAAGAGAACGCCATGATCCGGTTTAGTCCCGCGTTTGACCTTTAGAAGTGTTGTATGAAAAGTGAAGTTCACCAACCTCTTGAACAGATTTGTCTCATATGCGGTATAATTTGCAATCCCGAACAGGCCTCGCGGATCACATGCGACAATCAGAAAATCGGCGCCCAGTTTTTGTCGTGCCCCACCACCGATACTATAACTGATTTGGACGTTTGCTATATCGCTGGATTCTGTTTGCGCCATAGACAGTCCCCATATTCAGAATTGAATCAAATATAATATTTTACTAATTTATCATGCATTTTCCCGAGTTGGAAGAAGGTTTCATCAATTAGTCAACCGTCCGCCCGGCCGTGACTTCTTGCAATCCGTACTTTTGGGTGTTCGAACAATCTTCAGACTGATAATCGTATCGTTACGAAAATAGGTCGCAGACAGGTGTGTCCTATGGAAATCTATTCCCGTCTATTCAGGATTGAGGTGGACAACTTTTCCGATAAATGACCTTATTGTCTCCGGGCCGGTAGAAATCGTTTATTTCAACCAGCCTCTCGAACCCGACACGCTCATAAAACGCACGCGCCTTGTCATAAGCAACCGTTGACGAGGTTTCCGCGATCATGAAGGCGCCGCCTGCGTTGCGAATAGCCGCCTCGGTGCAATCCAGAATTTGACCCCCGAGCCCGCTTCGCTGTCGGTCCGGATCGACGACGAGCCAGTAAAGATCATAGGCCTGCTCGCTGCCCGGGGTCTTGCCATAACAGGCGTAGCCCGCGAGCCTGCCGTTTTGGATCGCAAGGATGAACTCATAGCCGGAGGCCCGGCCCTTGGTGATACGTTCCTCCGCCAGTTCCGCCGCGATATCGATCTCCTCTCCGGAAAAAGCGTTGGTGGCCATAACGATCCGGCGGATTTCAGCGACATCGGCAGGCGCAACGGACGAGCGCCATTTCATCGGCTCGTTCTTGCCTGTGCCGCCTTTGCGTTTCAGTTGCCAGGTCAGGTCCGGCGTCTTGGCAACACTTGCCACGCCTTCAAAAAAGCGCCGGGCATTGACACCGAGATTGCGCACGCGATACCCGCCCTCCTGCACGAACACCATGGGAAGGCCGATTCCGGCAATCAATGCCCCCATCTTGTAGAAATCGGCGGCGCGGTAGGGCCAGGTGCCCGTCGGATCACCCTTTGCGGCGTCAAGGCCGAGCGCCACAACCAGATAGGCCGGTGCATGATCCCGGATGCGCGCGAACGCCTTTTTGAGCGCCTCGCGATGATCGTCCGGCACGATTGTTTCGGGAAGCGGGATATTGAGATTGCATCCCGCCCCGGCCCCGCGTCCGGTTTCATCACGAAAGCCGGTGAAATAGGGATAGGCGAAGGACGGGTCGCCATGGATCGAAACCGTGAGTACATCGTCGCGTTCATAGAAAATGTCCTGTGTGCCATTCCCATGATGGTAATCGACATCAAGCACAGCCACCCTCCCATAACGGGAGAGATATTGCGCCGATATCGCAGCATTATTGAAATAGCAAAATCCACCGAAGGCTCGGCTCTCCGCATGATGACCGGGCGGACGGATCAGCGCATAGGCCGCCCTTGCGCCATCGAGAACCGCTTCTGTCGCCGTCAGGGTACAATCAACGGCCCGCCGCGCCGCCGGAAAGGCGTTGCGATTAAGCGGCGTGAAGGTATCGATGCACCAGTAACCGGCAAGCACAGAGCGGTCCTTGGGCATTCGCTGCGCATTCCTGATCGGGAAGACATAAGGGTAGATCGATTTACCCTCCGGCGCATCGGCACAGGCCTGCTCGATATAATCGACAAGCCGGGTGTCATGAACGGCCTTGATATGCCGGTCGCCATAATGCTTCGGCGCCGTCACCTCAAAAAGCCCCGTCGGCTCCAGTTCCTTGAGGATGGATTTGATGCGGACCGGCGCCTCGACATAGCCGCGCTCGCGGATATGGTGGATATCATGTCGGTCATTGACGATAAGCGGAATTTTCGCCGCGACAGCCTGTTGTTTGAGGTCAGGCATTTTACTGCCATAGCGCGGCAGCCGGATCGCGAATTTAGTGTCCTTAATCGATTCGACGACGCGCTGGACATATTCCGGCGGACAGAGATCGGCATATTTCCGCTCCAGGATGGCACGGACGATCCGGCGTAAGGTCACCGCGGGCGGCAGCATGAATTCGCCAAGGCCGTCAAACATCAGATAGGGGCTGTCGAAGGTTCCCGGCGTTACCGGCGTCTCGTAGTCCGTTCCCATGATCGGAAAGGCATTGAACCCCTCATAGAAACGGAGCCGGTCCTCATTCTGCTTGCGGATATCCGGGTTGGGGCTCAGCTCCGGATCATCGGGCAGGCATTCGAAATAGAGGCCGCGCAAGCCCTTTTCCCGCGCACGCTGCTGGATCTGCTCATAAAGCGCCGCGCCGACGCCGCTGCCCGAACCGCTCTTGGCCGTTGCAATCAGTTCGAGATAACCAAAATTGAGCAGCGGATCGACAAGCAGAAGCGAGAAGCCGCGAATACGCCCACGCCCGTCTTCGGCGACCGAGACCTTGGCCACGAACTGGTGGGTGATCGGGTCGGAAATCTGTTCCGGCAACTTGGCGATGTCTTTGTCCGTCATATCGGAGAACTGATCGCGGATGATCGTCTGGATCTCCGCGATTGCTTTCTGGTTGGCAGGTGCCGAGGCATCAGTCAGGGTTCGAATGCGGAACATCAGTTTGCTTCCTTCGCCAGAGCCGCGTCGACTATCATCCGGATGCCATCCTCATAGCGCATGTCGGCTTCGCCGAGCGCCGCCGCAAATCCGGCATTGGGCGCAAGGCAGGGATTGGCGTTATATTCGAGGATGTAGATACGACCGGCAGGATCGACACGAAAATCAATCCGAGCGTAGCCTGAGAGGTCCGCAGCAACCCAGCAATCGTTGCAGATACGGACAAGCTCCGACGCAAGATCAGGCTCTTGCGCCTCAAGTCCGAAACTGCGCCTTGTATGATGATAGATATCACTTTCCTCGTTCCATTTCGCGTTGTAGTCGACGATCGGATAGGTCCCCTCCGGCAGCCCGTCAAACCGCATTTCGGCAATCGGCAGCACCATGGGTCCCCTTTTCGTCTCCACCATCGAGATATTGAACTCGCGCCCCGGAATATAGGCTTCGGCGAAGAAGCGACCGCCATACTCCTTCTCCCGGCGGGCAATCTCGTTCAAAGCCTCTGACCCCTCGACAATCGAATTCTGGTCCATTCCGTATGAGGCATGTTCATTAACTGACTTGATAATCACTTTCTGGCCCGCCGCCGCGACATCCGTCCATTCCCGGGGTGTCGGCAAGTTTGCGGCGCGCAGTAGCGCTTTAGAGAGCCGCTTCGAATTGCTCTGGAAAAAAGCGGATTCCCCGACCCCAGTATAGGCTAGTCCGAAATGCTCCAGGAAGGCGCAGGCGAGATGACCAAGCCGACCGTCTCCACGGATACTCTCAACAAGATTAAAAACGACAAGTGACTTCGCCTGGGCGATTGTCTCGACCACGGTGAAATCAATATCGAGCGCAATAACCTCGCTCCGATATCCAAGCCTTTCCAGCGCCGACGCGATGTGCTTCGCGCTTTCGATGGTATCGAGCTCGTCCGCGCGGAGGTCGGTGCCTCCGTGCAGGACCGGAATATAGTCCGTCATTGACGTCTCAGGCCGCCCGGACGTTTGTGACCGGTGTGGCTGCTGCGTAGCGGCTTAGCGCCGACGTTACAATTTCTCCAATGAGCCAGTCGTAACTATAGCCCGCCTTCGTCGTCAGGATCGGCAAATCCGAATGGGTTGGATGCAATCCGGCGATCGGGTTGACTTCAAGAAATTGCGGCGAGCCATGGCCGTCCGATTTAAGATCAACGCGCGCCGCATCCCGGCAACCGAGCGCATGATAGGCGGCAAGCGCCCGCTCTCCGGCGAGGTGTGCTTCCGCGTCATTCGCAATCGACAGAGTCACGAAGGGTTCCCAGTTTTCCTTTATTTCGTAGCTGTAGATCCCGCTGTCCGCATCGGGTTTGACGGCGATCTCCATCACGGCAATCACTCGCGCCTCTGCGCCGTTGCCGACAATGCCGACCGTGAACTCACGGCCCGCAAGATAGCTCTCGGCAATCACCGGCTGATGGAATTTCTCGATCAGCCGCGCGGCCTCACGCTTGAGCTCCGTTCTATTTGATACCTTCGAACGGCCGCCGCAACCCTTGCCCGTCCCTTCCGCGATCGGCTTCAGGAACGCCGGAAAGGCGATCTCCGGCAAAGGCTTTACGGCCTCTGCAAAAATCGCGAAATCCGCCGTCGGAATGCCGCTGTCGCGGACGATGCGTTTGGCCACCGGCTTGTCCAGCGTCACCGCCATGGTCAGCGGATCGGAAAAGGCGTAGGGCTGGTCAAACATCTCGCAGAGCGCCGGAACCTGGGCTTCCCGCGAGCGTCCATGCAGGCCCTCGGCAATGGAGAAGACAAGATCGAACCGCTCCCCGCCCACCAACCAACGCGCAAGCTCCTGCCCACGCCCAACCCGATGGACGTCCCATCCAAGTCGGCCAAGGGCGCCATCAAGCGCGTCGATGGTGGCGCGGGAATCGAATTCCGCCGTCTCTTCCTCCGAAAACCCGAGGGCGAGATAGTCATCGCGCAGGTCATAGACGAGGCCGAGCTTCATTGCGCGGCCTGCTGATGACAGGGTTCCGTCCCGATCACGCCGTCCGGATCGTGATAGCGATAGGTTCCGCCTTCGAAGTTACGAAGGATGAGATCCTCTCCGTCGCGGCCGACCACATAATCAGGAAGCAACGGGATCTTGCCGCCACCACCCGGAGCATCGATCACAAAGGTCGGGATCGCGTAGCCCGTCGTGTGGCCGCGCAAACCCTCGATGATTTCGAGGCCTTTCGCCACTGGCGTCCGGAAATGCGAAGAACCGGTGATCGGGTCACATTGGTAGAGGTAATAGGGTTTCACCCGGCGTTTCAGCAGGCCATGCATCAACGGCTTGATGATGGAGAGATCGTCATTGATCCCCTTCAAGAGCACCGTCTGGCTGCCGAGCGGAATACCCGCGTCGGCAAGCCGCGCTGTCGACTCGGTTACTTCGGGCGTCAGTTCATCCGGATGGGTGAAATGAATGCTCATCCACAGCGGATGGTGCTTTTTCAGCATATCCGTCAGCGACTTGGTGATCCGCATCGGCATCACAACCGGTATTTTCGAGCCGATGCGGATGAATTCCACATGCTCGATCGCCCGGAGGCGCGTCAGCAGATAGTCAAGCCGGTCATCCGACAAGGTCAGCGGATCGCCGCCCGAGATCAGCACGTCGCGGATTTCCGGATGCGCCGCGATATAATCGAATGCCTTCTCCCACTGGGACTTCGAGAATTCATACTCGCCGCCCGCCTCGCCGACCATGCGCGATCTCGTGCAATAGCGGCAATAGGTGGAGCAGAAGCCGGTTGCGAGAAACAGCACCCGGTCCGGGTAGCGATGAACAAGACCCGGCACCGCCGCATCATGGTCCTCGCCGAGCGGATCGTCGGCTTCGCCTGGCATCTTGATGAATTCATTACCCACCGGAATATGCGTACGGCGAAGACCCTCTGAGGGGTTATCGAGGCTCATCAAACTCGCATAATAGGGGGTAATGCCCATGGGCAACGACCCCGTATGACGCGATACCGCATCGCGCTCGTCGGCGGTCAAATTGAAGATCCGTTCAAGACCCGCAAGGGACCTGATCCGGTTTCTGAGCTGCCACCGCCAATCGAGCCATTCCGCGTCGCTTGCGGCGGGAAAAAACTGGTCCTTGAAGGCACGGGAGCGCTCCGATATGGGAAATGCAGACGGGTCCGCATGTGCGGTGTTATCTGCAATGATGTGAGGAAGTGGTTTAAAATCTTCGCTTTGAAGGAAGCGTCGACTGGGAGGCTTGGCGGCCTCCATTGCCGCTTGGCCAGCTACTGGTGAGTTCATCGTATGATGGTTCTCTGCGTCAGGAGGGGCCGTCGCGCGACAATCGTCGATTCTGTCGCCACACTCCCGAACATTCGCATAAATATTCCGATCCGCGAAATCGTCAAGAGTTTTTTTTACAATAACAAAAAAAGCTAATTTACGATGTGATAAAAATATCTAACCATCTGAATCTTAACAAATTTTTAACCAAGCGCGGCAGCGGCTTTTTTTTGCAAATCATCCTGAATCGGCGACGAGCTCGCGACGTCGGCACCTTCGCGAACCCGCCAAACTTTCAAATCATCTTTCCAGTGGTCCAAAACCAGACGCAGCAATGAAATCAGGCGGCAGCTTTCGCCCTTTTCCGGCAATAGCAGGAGGCATGGATCGGAACAGTTGCCCGGGCGACTGCCTGATCCAGCAATCGCCTGATATGCGTCGCTTCCGTTAACTCACCCCGCCGGTTCAGGCATTCGTGAAGGCCATGCAAACTCCAGACATTGCGCGGATGCTGACAGGCGCGCGCAAGGGTGTCATCAAGCCCGAGATCCGCCCGGTAGACGGCTTCGGCTTCCTCGAACCGGCCATCTTCCATCAGCAGCGCACCGAGAGCATGCCGGGTCGGCTGCATCCATCCCCAGGGCTCATCGTAAAGAAGATTATCGTCCAGTTCGACCGACCGCCTCAGGTGATCGAGCCCTTCTTCCGTCCGCCCCGATTTAAAGGCAATTTCGCCATCCATCATCGCCTCTCCGACCTTCAGCACATCCTGACTAGTGTTGTTGAAGACCATCCTTCCCTCCTGAACAACATCGAAAGCCTTGAGGGCGAGTTTTCGCTCCTCTTCGGCCTCCGCCAGCCGTCCAAGATTGGCGAAAGCAATCGCGCGTGCCTGCCGCATGGCGGCCGTCGTGTAGCTGTAGAGTTCCTGATCGTCAGGGAATGGTTCTTCCAGAATTTCCTTCCACTGGCCGAACCTCACCATCACATGAATTTTCTTGCCATAGAAGGCCTCGAAAAACTCCGGCATGAAGCGGACAACCGACTCCGGCAACATCCGCATTAACTCCTCTGATGCCGCAAGCGCCTTGTCGGGCTGGCCGAGGAACATTGCGCCATAAGCCTCGAAATGGACATTATGGATACGATAGAGCGTGTAGAAATTCTGCGCACCTGCCACATTTTCATATTTCCTGTCGATCTCCGCAGCCCGCCGGTTGCGCCAGACCACATTCTGATAGTCACCGCAAAGGACGTCGATATGCGTCGCCATATGCACCAGATGCCCGCTGTCTGGGACCAGGTCGACCAACCTGTCACCATGGCGAAGCGCTTTTTCAGGCGTCGGCGACATCTCCATCAGGTGGATATACATATGCAACAGCCCAGGGTGATCCCAGGCCCCCGGCAGGCCATCGAAGGCGGCCTCAAGCGCGGCCTGAGCTTCACGGGTTGAGGCACCCTCCCGCGGCTCCCCGGTGGCGAGATCCCACAGAAGCCAGGGCGTCCGGTTCATCAACGCCTCGGCAAACAGGCAGACTACGTCGAGATCGTGGTTATGCTCGGCATGGACTTTGCGCATCGCGTCGGAAAACGCGTCATTCCAGGGGGCATAGTCCTCGATTTCCGGATCGTCCGGAAACCGGTCGCCAATCGCGTCGATAAGCGCCACCTCGACAGGGCGCAGACTGTCCCGAAGGTTCCGCGCGCAGGAAATGGCTTCATGCGCGCGCTTAAGGGCGGCGACACGTTCTTCGGGGTTAAAGAATTCCCATGGTTTGTTATAGTTCGGGCCGACCCCATAGGCGACGCCCCAATGCGCCAAACCGCAATTCGGATCCGCCTCGATCGCCCTTTCGAAACATTCCACGGCAGCTTCGTGATTATATCCGTAGAGCCATATCAGCCCCTGATCGAACTCTTTTTTTGCTACTGGTGACGCTACGGTAATGTCTCGGGAGTACGAGCCTAAATCAAATTCTGTCATCGATTTCGCCCCCAGTCGTTTTTTCTGGCTGACGATGAAATATGGAAAATCGACACCGTCAACGTTTTATGGAGAGCGAAATAGTAGCATATAATCAGGCTGGAATCCCCTCTTTTCCGACGGGGTAGTTAATCTCCGGCGCCCGCCCGGCGGAGGGTTTCCTCGTCCTCAAAACCGATGAAGGTCGCTACTTCATCAACCGGCCTGCGTGTCGAGACAACAGCATTCGCCGGAAAATCATCGTCCGGATAGCCCATGGCAACTGCGGTTTGGATTACGTGATTTTCGGGAATTCCTGCGTGCTCGCGCACGACAGGGGACTGCATGATGCCCTGACTGTTGATGACGGCGCCGATCCCACGGCTCCAGGCGGCGAGAACCAGTCCGTAGGTGATGGCGCCAAGGTCGAAATGGCGGATATCGCCCTGCAGCTCCCTGTCATAGGCAATGATGACGGAAACGGGCGCGTCGAACTGGCGAAACCCACGCAAGACCCATTCCTGTCGCCGTTCGGCATCATGACGCGCGATGCCCATGGCTTCGAATAGCTGGACGGCGACTTTCACCTGACGATCGCGATGCACTCCTTCATATTTACCCTCGACCCGGAACTCCCGCGACGGCGGAACACCGGCCAGGTTACGCTCCGTGTTGCCCGCCCGGATGCGGTCCAGCGGTTCGCCGCTGATCACATGCAGATGCCAGGGCTGGGTATTCATCGATGACGGCGCACGGGTGGCGATTTCTATAATTTCCTTAAGAACCTCTTTCGGAATTGGGTCCGGTTTATAGCCACGGATGGAGCGCCTGCCACGCACAACTGTATCAAAATCCATATTATTTTCTCTTATTCTGGAAGCGCCTTGAATGCGCGCGGAAAATTTGCCTGTGGAAGTTTAGCGAAAGCGATCCTTTTTACAATAGAAGGCACCGTCGCCAGTGGAATACCGCCTAATCTTCAAACTCCTCTTCAAGAAAGGATCGGGTTGCCCTGAAAAGCTGATCACGACGCCGTTCCAGCAGCGCCGAGTGAGTTGTCTTGCCGATGATCACATATCGACGATGCGGCGTGTTGGTGAGTTTGTGATAAGCTGACAAAGCCCCTTCGGGCGTCGTCTCGATATCTCTTTCCCCGACGATGACCAGTGTCGGCACCGTTATGTCAGCGGGATCATACTGGAAAATACCCTGAGACCAGCGGCACACCTTGTCATCTACCACGCCCGTCGGCGCACGCAGCATGGGCGGGTCGTGCTCACCTGATTTGGGATCGCTGGCGATGGCCTCTTCCAGCCACTTTCTTTGCCAGTCCGGTTCAATGATATCCTGAATTTCCGCCGGATCGAGGCCATGCTGCCATCGGGCCCTGACCGATTGGGCGTCAACATAGCGATAGGCCATCGTCGGCCGCTCACTTCCAATCAGTGACGCGCCGGAATTCAGCATACTCGTCCCAAATAATGCCAACCGTTCGACCTTGTCATTGTTTTTGGCCGTATAGGCGCCGGTGATCAGCGTGCCCCAGGAATATCCCAGCAATTGCAATTTCGCCAACGCGCGTTTCTTCAGGACAAACTCCATCATTGCAGCCAGATCGGCAACAGCAACGTCCGTATGCACGATGGGTCCGTTCGCTTCGGGCTTTTGCTCCATCTCCGCCGGGCGGTCGGAACGCCCATATCCCCGGATATCCATCAGCCAGCAGTCGAAACCAGCGTGCGCCAGCGTATCCATCCAGGAATATCCGCTGGCGGAAAAATCGAACGTCACCGATGACGGATATGTCGCACCATGTACGAACAGCAACGTCCGGGCAGGATTACCCACTTCCGTATCCTGGTGACGCTTGTTCCGAAGGTATATGCGAAGCCCGGATTCGCCGGAGGGGACCATGAATTCTTCGACAATCAGATCCTTCATGATCCCCTGCGCTTCCAATGCGCCTTTACCAGACACCATGCTTTTGCGCCTCGGCACGGCCAACGACCATGTGATGGACTTCATCGGGTCCGTCGGCAAAGCGGAGGTGCCGCTGATGCGTATACATGCTGGCAAGCGGCGACCATTGCGAAATGCCGGTTGCGCCATGCATCTGGATTGCCTGATCGATAATCTGGCAGACTTTTTCCGGCACCATCGCCTTGACCGCGCTCACATAGACGCGCGCCTCCCTGTTGCCGAGAACATCCATGGCTTTCGCGGCCTGAAGGACCATCAGGCGCATGGCGTTCATTTCGATGCGCGCCCGGGAAATGACTTCGAGATTTTTGCCAAGCTTCAATATCGTCTTGCCAAAAGCCTCGCGACTACCGGCTCTCTGAACCATCAGTTCCAGCGCCAGTTCCGCCTGCCCGAGGGAGCGCATGCAATGATGAATACGTCCCGGTCCCAGCCTCACCTGCGAAATTTCGAAGCCGCGACCTTCGCCCAGAAGCATATTTTCCTCCGGCACGCGTACGTTATCGAATTTGATATGCATATGGCCGCGCGGCGCGTGATCCTCACCGAAGACCTGCATCCCTTCGAGGATTTTCACGCCGGGAGTGTCGATCGGTACAAGGATCTGCGACTGCTGCTTTGAGGGCGGCGCGTCCGGGCTTGTCTTGACCATGGTGATCATGATTTTACAGCGGGGATCCCCGGCGCCTGAAATATAGTATTTTTCGCCGTTGATAACCCATTCGCCATTTTCGAGATAGGCGGTGGTGCTGATATTTTTCGCATCCGACGACGCTTCGCCCGGTTCCGTCATCGCGTAAGCCGATCGAATTTCCCCGTTCAGCAACGGTTTCAACCATTTTTCCTTTTGTTCAGGAGTCCCGACCCGTTCCAACACCTCCATATTGCCGGTGTCCGGCGCGCTGCAGTTGAGGGTCTCGGAAGCCAGACTGCATTTACCAAGTTCCGCGGCAATATAGGCATAGTCGAGATTGTTCAGGCCTTCACCGGTTTCCGCGTCAGGCAGGAAGAAATTCCACAATCCCGATTCCTTTGCCTTCGCTTTCGCCCCGTCTAGAAGTTCAAGCTGTCGCGGATGCCAGCTCCAGCGATCTTCCTTTTCTTCATTGAGGGCGTAAAATTCCTCGGTGATCGGCGCAACATTTACCTTGATATGCTTTTTCACGGCGTCAAGAAGGGGGCGTGCCTCTTCCGACATTGCCAGATTAAACAACTCCTGGTCGGTTCCTGACATATTGTTATTCCTTATTATTAAAAGTTGAACCTCGGTGATGCTGCGATGTTGACAACTTTCTGTCAACCGCTGTGATTGACAATGGAAATACTTTGAGCGAGATGAACCCGACTGTCGCGCCAAAAAATAGTGTAGAACCTAACCAGACGATCGACCAATTCGACGCCGAATGTCCGAGCAAACCTTTCCGGTCAACACGGTAAGTCGACAGCACAACATTCTATGGAATTTGTTTAAGAAATGTTCAGCGTCGGGAAGACGGCGACCTTTTCCACGACCCCGCCAGCCACGTCTAGCGGCTCACTGCATAGGAGGTTACCGGCTTTGCGACGCCGGCAGGTTGGACAATCAATCCCGCACGACCATCACGGAACAGGCCGCATGTCGGGTCACCCGCGCCGCGTTGGGACCCAGAAGATAATCCTGCATCTTCGGGCGATGCGTGCCCATGATAATCAGGTCGGAGCTAATCTCCTCACTGACGCGAAGGATTTCTTCGTAAATCGATCCCAGCCCGACGATATGCTGGACGTGAATATCATCCGATACATGCTCTTTAACAAACTTGTGGAGCATCTCCGTCGTTTTTTCCACCATCTTTTTCTCATAGTCCGCCGGAAAATAGGAACTGACGATACTCATGCCGAAATCCGGAACGACGGTCATAATATGCAGATTGGAATTGAACGCCCTTGCATATTCCGTGGCGACCTCAACAGGCTTTTTCCATGACCCCGCGTCCTCGACATCCACTGCAAGCAAGATATCCTTGAACATTCTATTCTCTCCTCAATTACCCGGCTGTCGGCGATGATGCGACAGGCGGCTGCCGACGGCGGCGCTGCAACATATAAATGCCGATGACCAGCAGAATGGCCGGTATATATAACAATTCCTTTGCCGGCTGACTGACGGGAACAAGAACCGATATAATCTGCTGGTCGAAATCAAGGCCGGCGGCCTGAGCGGGACTGTCAAAAGCGGCATTATCGATAAGGACCTTGTTGTTCTCGATCAATAGCTCAAGACCATAGGCTTCCAGCCTTTCCTCGCCTGTTGCCTGATCACCGACAGGAAATACTGCCGTAAAGACGATGTCATCGCCGACGTCGTCCATCCCTTGCACAATAAGACGCAGTTCCGATTCTGGGGACGCATTTTGCACGGCGTCAACGATTCCCGCCGGATCAACTTTTTCATAGGGCGGAGAGATTATATCCATCCAGAAACCGGGCCGGAATAGGGTAAAGGCGATCAGGATGAGCAAAATCGACTCCCAAATCCTCGATTTCGCCATGAAATATCCCTGCGTTCCCGCAGTAAACAGCAATATCGCCACCGTTGATATTATGAAGACGATCACGCCCTGAAGCGGCGTCACATCAATCAGGAGCAGGTCGGTGTTGAAGATAAACAGGAAAGGCAGAATTGCGGTTCTAAGTGAATAGAAGAAGGCAACAAAACCGGTGCGGATCGGGTCCCCGCCGGAGACCGCCGCGGCGGCGAATGATGCGAGGCCAACCGGCGGCGTCACATCCGCCATGATGCCGAAATAGAACACAAACAGATGGACCGCGATCAACGGAACGATCAAGCCATTCTGTTGCCCAAGGCTGACAATGACCGGCGCTAATAGAGACGAGACAACAATATAATTGGCGGTTGTCGGCAAGCCCATGCCAAGGATCAGACTCAGGATGGCGGTGAAAATCAGGATCAGCAGTATCTGGCCTTGCGACAGAAACTCAACCAATTCCGCCAGGACAAGACCGACCCCGGTTTGCGATACCGTACCGACAATGATCCCGGCGGCGGCGGTCGCGATGCCGATACCAATCATATTGCGGGCGCCGGAAATCAGGCCATCGATAAGCTCATCAAATCCCTGTTTAAAAAATCCTGATCCAGCGTTCTTCCTGAACAGGGCAAAGAGGGGGCGTTGCGTGAGAAGAATGAAGATCATCAATGCCACCGCCCAGAAAGCAGATAGTTCGGGCGACAGGCGCTCAATCATCAGGCACCAGATGAGAACTCCCACCGGAAGAATGAAATGCAGCCCCGCCATAACGGTCGGGCCGGGTTCGGGAAGGGCAGTGATCGGAGAATTCGGATCATCGATCACCAGATCCGGATATTTGGCGCAAATGGAAATCAGATAGATGTAAACGGCGAGAATTGCGGCCCCGGCGATCCAGGGCGTCAAGACCGGCCCTGCCAACTGGCGGATCAGATCAACGGCGAAGAATACGGCAAAGCCGACGATAACCGCGTTGCAAAGGACCAGCGCCCCCTTCGAGAGTATTTTCGCCTTCGTGCCCTCTTCCGCCTTCTCGACCGCACCTTTCAAAATGCCGACCTGAAGTAATATCAGGACAAGTATGACAATCAGCCGATTCATAGAACTGTCGAGGAGGCCGAACAATTCGGATAGATAATACAGGGCGCCGCCAAGAATAAGTATGGTCGCAAGCGTGATACCAAATGACAATAACGCAAGCTTTACCGGCTTGACCTCGCCGGCCCGCGGTAGCCCCTGCATATCCAGTTTCATCGCTTCCAGATGGACGATGTAAACAAGGGCAATGTAGGAAATAATGGCGGGCACAAAGGCATGCTTTACCACCTCGAAATAGCTGATATCGACATATTCAACCATCAGGAAGGCAGCCGCGCCCATAACCGGCGGCATGATCTGACCATTGACGGAGGAGGCGACTTCAACAGCGCCTGCCTTTTCGGAATTGAACCCGACTCGTTTCATCATTGGAATTGTGAAAGTGCCGGTGGTGACAACATTGGCAATGGAAGAGCCGGAAATCAGCCCTGTCATGCCGGAGGCAACGACCGCCGCCTTTGCCGGGCCGCCACGCATATGCCCCATCAGAGAAAAGGCGACCTTGATGAAATAATTGCCGGCGCCGGCCTTATCGAGCAAGGCGCCAAACAAAACGAAGAGAAACACGAGCCCGGTAGAAACACCAAGGGCAATACCGAAGACCCCTTCGGAAGAGAGCCACTGGTGATCCGCAACCGCACCGAAACTCGCTCCTTTCCAGGCGAGGATGCCGGGGGCATAGGGGCCAAGGAAGGTGTAGCCAAGGAAGACCATGGCAACGATCATCAAGGGCGGGCCGAGCGCGCGCCGCGTCGCTTCCAGCAAGACGACCACACCGACACAGGCAACCACGATATCCAAGGTATTCGGATTACCCGGACGGTCGGATAGGCGCGACCCCATGAGGCTATCCGCGATGGAACTGTCAAAAACGACCAGATACATGGTCGTTGCAACGCCAAGGATACCGAGCACCCAATCCATGGCCGGCACGTGGTCCCGCGGTGATTTTTTGAACGCCGGGTAGGCCAGAAATGCGAGGATAAGGGAAAAGGCCAGATGAATTGGTCGGGCTTCCTTGCCCGAGAATACGCCCCATCCGACGAGGTAGGGGATGGGTGAAGCGATCCAGACTTGCCACAACGACCAGATAAGGGCCAGCGCGGCGATGAACAAGGCAATATTCCTGTTCGACGGATTACGCCCACCGACATCTGTCGAGGCAACGAGATCCTCAAGCTCTTCGGCGCTGAGTGGTTTGTTTTCTTCGCGGCTGCTCATAGAAAGTCTCCCCCTCTTCTACTATGCGATCCGCGCCCGGATCGTACACGAACATTGCAGCATCTTAGAATATAAGCAGGCGGGCACGCAAATCCCGCCTGCTTAACGAGCATTACATCATGCCTTTCTCTTTGTAGTAACGCGCTGCCCCTTCATGCAGCGGTGCAGAAAGGTTGTTCGTAATCATCCGTTTCGTATCCAGATTCGCGAACGCGGGATGCATTTTCTTGAACCGTTCGATGTCATCGAAAACCGCTTTCACGATCTGATACACAACTTCCGGATCGGTCCGGGTTGAGGACACAAATGTCGCGCCAACGCCGAATGTTTCAACATCTTCATCCGTCCCGTTGTACATTCCGCCCGGGATCGTCGCCATTGCGTAGAAGGCATTGTCTTCGACAAGCTTCTTGATCACGTCGTTATTAACGTTCACGAGAACTGCGTCACAGGACGTCGTTGCTTCCTTGATCGATCCGTTCGGATGTCCAACGGTGAAGACAATTGCGTCCACCTTGTTATCGCAAAGGGCGGCAGCCTGTTCGGAGGATTTAAGCTCGGACGCCAGGGCGAAATCGTCCATTGTCCAACCCATTTTCTCCATAACGACTTCCATCGTGCCCCGTTGTCCGGAACCCGGATTTCCGACATTTACGCGCTTGCCTTTCAGGTCTTCAAAGGTCTTGATTCCTGAGTCCTTGCGTGCCAGCACGGTAAATGGTTCCGGATGCACGGAGAATACCGCACGCAGTTCCTCGAACTTGCCATCCGGGAACTGCTTCGGTGCCGTCCCGTTATAAGCATGATACTGCCAGTCAGACTGGGCAACGCCCATGTCCAGATCGCCGGCGCGGATACCATTGATGTTTTTTACAGAGCCGCCTGTGGTATGGGTGCATTTGATGTCATGATCCTTCGTTCCCCGATTGACCAATTTGCAAATTGCACCGCCCACCTGATAGTAGACGCCCGTTTGTCCGCCAGTGCCGATGGTAATAAATGTTTCCGCACTTGCCGGTGCACTCATGAGGCTGATCCCGCCCAAGGCAGTGACCGCCGCAGCTGTAACGGCAAAAAACTTTCTCATTTGTTTCTCCTTCACCTGTCGAATATGTTGCTAGCTTATGTTTCTCCCCTAGCAACGGATTGTGCCAATTCCGAGTTATCCCCCGAAATCAGCTATTCCTTTCAACCCCTTAACGAAAGCACCAAAAGGAAATCTCTCAGTCAGGCTAATGCCCTTCTACAATTTTTAAAACCCTCTTTTTCCAATTCCTTTCCGGAACCGACATAATTGTCTCTCAGTTCTGGATTGCCTTAGCCAATACATTTTCAACCGTCGACCCGAGTTTTTCGACGATTTCCGCAATATGCGTCTCGTCAATTATGAACGGCGGCGCCAGCAAAATATGATCACCCCGCCGCCCGTCAATGGTGCCTCCCATGGGATAGCACATCAGCCCGGCCTCCATTGCCGCGCTCTTGATTTTGGCGTGAATCTTCAAGGACGGATCAAGCGGTTCCCTGGTCATGCGATCGGCGACCAGTTCAATTCCGCGGAACAGTCCCCGCCCCCGAATATCTCCGACAAACGGATTATTGCCGAGCCGGGCCGTCAGGGCATCATGCAGCTGCTCTCCGCGACGGCGGACATTGGAAAGCAGGTCATTGTCCTCGATGTAATTCTGTACCGCCAGGGCCGCCGCGCAACTCACCGGATGGCCCATATAGGTATGACCATGCTGGAAAAATCCTGAACCATCTACGATGGTGCGTAAAATTTCGTTTGATACCAGCATCGCCCCGATCGCCTGATAGCCCGCGCCAAGTCCCTTCGCCGTCACGAGAATATCGGGAGCTACCCCCTCCTGCTCAACGGCAAAAAGGCTGCCCGTCCGGCCCATGCCGCACATCACTTCATCGGCAATAAACAGGATGCCATATTGATCGCATATTTCCCTGATGCGTTTGAAATAACCCTCGACCGCAGGCACCGCCCCCATTGTCGCGCCGACGACGGGCTCGCAAATGAACGCACAGACATTCTCCGGCCCCGCGTCTATCAGCGCCGTTTCCAATTCACCTGCAACACGCTGACCAAATTCCCCTGAGGTTTCGTCATTTCGCTTCTCCCGGTATTCATAACAAGGCGAAATCAGCGGTACCGGCATCAGCAGGGGCGCATATGGCTCGCGCCGCCATTGGTTCCCGCCCGCGGCCAGCGCCCCGATCGTATTTCCGTGATAGCTCTGCCGCCGCGAGATAAAGCGTGTCCGACTGTTCTCCCCCTTCTCCAGGAAATACTGCCGGGCCAGCTTCAACGCCGCCTCAACGGCTTCAGATCCGCCGGAAACGAAATAGACATGGTCGAGATTCCCCGGCGCCCGCGCCACAAGGAAATCGGCCAGATCCTCCATCGGCTGGTTAGTGAAAAAGCCGCTATGCGCGAAGGAGATCTTGTCAATCTGTTCCTTCATGGCATCGGCGACAAATTTATTGCTGTGCCCAAGACAGGAAACTGCCGCGCCGCCGCTGGCATCGAGATACTGCTTACCCGCCTTATCATAAATGTACGGCCCGTCTCCTCTCGCGACGACGGGTTGCTCTGCCCGCGGATTTCGATGAAACACATGTGTCAAGGAAGGTCTCCATTTATCCAGTAGGTATTGTTGCCGCGTAGGTCCGCTTCAGACGCCTGAAGTTTTGCAATTGCGTCTTCCCCAAGCCGGCTGACAATGGCCGCGACCAGCGCCTGAACGATGGCCATCGCGCCCACCAGCGATCGATAAAAGGAGGGGCTTCTGTTGGCGGCGAGAAAAAATTGATGAGCGCCCTTCGCCAGCGGCGAGACAACACTATCGGTAATCGAAACCACCCTGGCGCCGGCAGCGGCCGCAACCCGCGTCGCCTTTACTGTCTCATTGGTATAGGGGTCAAAAGCAATGGCGAGGACAGCGTCATCCTTTGAAAAACGGGAAATTTCTTCATTATACAGTCCCGCCTGCCCCTGAATCAGTCGCGAATTGGGAAAGAAAATGCGGGTTGCATAATGAAAATAAAATGCGATCGGGAAGCATTTCCGGAGGCCGATTATATGGACCGTTTCCGCCTGAATGAAAGTATCGGCAGCCGCCAAAATAGCAGCATCATCAATAGTTTCAAAGGTTTGTTCAATATTGCGCCTGTCAACGTCCGATATCTCCTGCAGCAGGCCTGATTCAGTCGGCAATACCTCACGCATCTGCAAACGCCGCGCCCGCGCCGCATAGGAACCACCTGGCGTTTCGATCCGGTGGCGGAATCTGTCCCGGAATTCGTTGAAATTCTTGAACCCCAGCCGTTTTGCCAAACGCAGCATTGTCGGCGGCAGCACTTCCGCCTGCGCCGCCACTTCCCGCATGGAATGAAAGGCGATACGGTCGGGACGGTCGAGCGCGAAACGCGCCGCCACCCTCAGTTGCGGGCTCAATTGGCCATATTCCTGTTCTATGACCTTAAGTATGTCCAACTGCGTTTCTGCCATAGATGCCATCAACAGTTTGCCCCGATCTACAGACGGCAGATGCCATTCTGTTCCGGACCAGACTATCCATGGGTAACGGAATATGCAACAATTGAATCAGTATTATAAAAAATAATTCAATTGAATCATTTCCATGTGCGGAATGGCCCGCAAAGAGCTATCGGATAACCGCTATATCCTTATCGAGCAGCCAGATCGACTGAGACAGACCAGCGCCCATCATGCGGGGATACCTAAGGGCATTAGATATGGTCACGCGCAGAATTCTTTGATCAAAATGCCGGGAATGCGTCCCGACAACAATCAATAGCGATCCTGCCGCTCTAAGTTTATACTGACCTCGCCGCGTCGCGACTATTACATTACAAAAACAACAAGAAAGAACGGATCTGACGCAGAATGTCCCCGTCGAAATCTGAAACAACCACCGTCAAGGGCATGCTCTGCATGGTTGCCGGCACGCTTTTGCTGACGTCGCAGGACGGGATCACGAAATGGCTCACGACGGACTTTCACGCCGGTGAAATTCTTTTCTATCGCGGAATCTGGATGTTCCCGGTTCTGGCCATTCTCATCCATCGCAACGGCGGCATGAAGACGCTGCGCCTGAAACAGCCCAGCGGCGTCATCCTGCGCGGGATGGCCGCCCTCACCGCCAGCGTATTTGTCACAGTCTCGCTGATGCGGTTGCCGCTTGCCGAGACCATGGCGCTCGTCTTCATCGCGCCGCTCCTGCTTACCGCCTCTTCGCCTTTCCTGCTGCGCGAGGAAGTCGGCTGGCAACGCTGGATGGCGGTTCTTGGGGGATTTGCCGGGGTCCTTCTGATCATCCAGCCCGGCCCCGATGGCTTCAACAGCTGGGTAATTTTCGCGCTTCTTGCGGCGCTGGGGTCCGCATCCCGCGATATCATCACTCGGCGGCTGGGCACCCATGACAGCGCCGCGACTGTGATGTTTTATACCAGCATTATTTCCCTGATCGCCGGCGCCGTGACGCTTCCATTCGGAACCCATTGGCCGGATCCCGGGCAATGGGGGTTGTTCATTCTCGGCGGGATTATGGTGACCTTCGCCCATCTGCTCATCGTCATGTCGCTGCAGATGGCCGCCGCAGCAGTTGTTTCCCCGCTCAAATACCTGTCCCTCGTCTGGTCGGCATTAATCGGCTTCATGGTTTGGGGGGACATTCCGGGACCGATGAAAATGACCGGAGCAGCACTCGTTGTCCTTGCCGGACTGTTCATCTTCTATCGTGAAACAAGAGCGCAACCGGCCAAAGCCGTGACATAGCGAAAAAAAAGGGGCAATTCCTGCCCCTTTTGAGATGCGCCGCGCTTTTACGCGCGTTCGAAAATCGCCGCGAGGCCCTGACCACCGCCGATGCACATGGTCTCGAGCCCATAACGGACGTTCCGCCGGTCCATTTCCCGGAGCAGGGTCGCGAGAATCCGTCCGCCCGTTGCGCCAACCGGATGCCCCAGCGAAATCCCGGAGCCGTTGACATTCATTCGCTCGAAATCCGATTTTTCGAACTTCCAGTCTCGGGTACAGGCGAGGACCTGGGCGGCAAAGGCCTCGTTGAGCTCGACCAAATCCATATCCTTGAGCGCCAGCCCCGCACGGTCCATCGCCTTCGCGGTCGCCGGCACAGGACCGATTCCCATGATCTCCGGCCCAACACCCGCAACCGCCCAACTCACGAGGCTGCCGTAAGGTTTAAGGCCGAGCTCAGTTGCAATTGCCCGGGTTGTCACGACACAGGCCGACGCGCCGTCATTCTGGCCGCTCGCGTTGCCGGCGGTAACGGTCGAGTCCGGATCCTGCTTCAGGCGTATCGGCTTCAGCTTTCCAAGGCTTTCCTCATTGGCTTCGGGGCGCGGATGCTCATCCTTGTCAAAAACCGTATCGCCTTTCCGCCCACGTACGGTAACGGGAATGATTTCGTCATCGAAGCGCCCGGCCGCCTGCGCGGCAACCGCACGGCGGTGAGACTCCACGGAAAAACGGTCCTGCTCGTCGCGCGGAACTGAATGGCTCCTGCGGAGATTCTCGGCCGTCTCCAGCATGCCACCCGGTACCGGGAAATTGATTCCACCCGCCGTCACGCGACCTCGGGCGAGGGCGTCATGGAACTCCAGCGACGTGCCCTTGATACCCCAGCGGCCGGCGGTCGAGTAGAAAGGTGCATTCGACATGGACTCCGCGCCGCCTGCGATCACAACGGAGGAGCCTCCGGTCGCAACCTGCATGACTGCATTGATAATAGCCTGCAAACCGGAGCCGCAGCGGCGATCCAGCTGATAGCCGCCGATGCCGATGGGAAGGCCTGCATCCAGACCGACCATGCGACCTAGCGCCGGCGCATCCATAGACGGATAGCATTGCGCGAAAATGACGTCCTCCACCCGCTCTTTCAGTCCGTCACAACGGGCAAGCAGCCCCTCAATAACGGTTCGCCCAAGTTCATGGGCATGAAGATCCCTGAATTGCCCGCCAAAGCGGCCTACAGGCGTTCTTATAGGTTCACAGATTACGACGTCTTTCAGCATTGTTATTACCCTTGTTTTACTGAGCGATATTTTTTTTCAAACGATGATTAGCCCACTCCGTTACCTTCAATGTTTTTCGAAAGCAAGCTGTAATGGCGAATTCCGATAACAAATTATCTTGCGCCAAATCCGTTATCCTGATTTTAAAAGAAGACCGCCCGCAGGCCATTCGTGCGATTAAACTGATGAAGAATCCAATTTCAGGTTATTGAGTTCCTTCTTTTCCCTGATCCCGAAAAGCCAGAAGCTTCCTGCGGCACGCCAGACGTGTTCGCCAATCACTAACGGCTTTCGAATTATCGATTTTTCAATCACTTAAGCAGACCAAATCTCGCCAACGGATTCACCGTGCTCACAGGCTTGTCAAGCCTATACCTTTCATATACCATCGAATTGGAATGTACCGGGTTGGGCACAAAAGAAAACAACGGATTGCACTTGCAACCAACCATTCATAAGCCTCATGCACCGGCGCTCATTCCCAACGAAAAATCGATGCGGTAAATAAACATAAGTACGACTGTAATAATAGGACAGTTCAATCGCACAAGGGAGGAACATCATGAAAGAACAGAAAAATCTCATCACCCGGCGTGGAGCGTTGGCCGGCGGCGCAGCCGTGTTTGCGGCTCCGGCATTTATCGGCAAGGCAGCGGCGGCGGCCAAGGTAACCTGGAAAGTGCAATCGCACTGGCCGAAGGCATCTGCGTCCTTCGGTGACAGCCTCGCGCTGATCGCGGAAGAACTGAAGCAGAATACGGACGGGCAGTTTGAACTGCAGCTCTTCGGCGCGGGGGAGTTCGCAAAAGGCGGCGAAATCTTCAACATTGTCCGCAAGGGCGTTGTGGAAATGGGCACGATCTCTCCGGGGTATATCCTCGGCGAAGCGCCGACAGCGGGCATTGCCCTCGGTGTTCCGGGAACATTTCGTGAGCCTTGGGAATTTGCGCATTTCCTGAAAAACATGGGCTTTGAAGATCTGTTCAACGAAGACCTGGCGGTGCATGGCGTCGTCAGCCGCGCGGAAAAGGTCTATCCGACGGAACTGGTCGTCTCCAAACCGATCAATTCGATTGACGATTTCTCCACGCTGAAGCTGCGCTCCTCCGGAAGTTACCAGAAATTCCTGGAAGCGGCCGGCGCCTCAACGCAGTATGTTGCCGGTCCGGAACTATATTCCAGCCTTGCCAGTGGCGTTGTTGACGGAGCCCATTGGGGTGCCGCTCAGGGCGCCCTGTCGATGAGCCTTTGGGAAGTAGCGAAGTTCCATATGAAGCCGACTCTCGGCTTGGCCGTTGATACGTTGATCATGAACCAGCAGGCAATTGATGATCTGCCGCCGGATCTGCGCAAGGAATTCATGACACTGCTCGACATGCGGTTCTGGAAGCGCACAACCGAGTATCAGTATAAAGAGAAACTCGCGCTCTCGAAGGGCCTTGGTGAACAGAATATCAAGGTTGCCCAGTTCCCTGAGGATGTTCAGAAAAAGTTTGTTGAAGCATCCGCAGCGATTCTGGCCGAGGAAAGCGCCAAGGGTGGGAATGCGACGAAAGCAAGCGAATTGCTTACCAGCTTCCTGAAAGAAATGGGCTACGTCTAAGGCCCGTTTATTCTGCCAAACATTTCGGCATTCGCTGACCTGATGTCTCCACAGAATCCTTCGCAAGTAATTGCGAGGGGTTCCGGTGGGGAACCAGCGAACTCGACCCTTTATTAGGTCGTGCCGTAACCGGCGCCGGGAAATGCGCCTGATAAAAAATGAACTGGAGAAAATCCCATGGGTGCCTTAACCGTATTTGCGCGTGCAGTTACGATGACCAACGCCTGGATCGGCCGGATTGCCTGTTATGCCGTCCTCATCCTTTTCCTGCTGTTGCTTAGTGATGTCATCATGCGTTACGTGACCCAGAGCCCGATTTCATGGTCGGCTTTGGCGTCAAAGATTGTTTTCGGTGTCTACGCGATTATTGGCGGTGGTTACCTGCTGGCGCGGCGGGACCATGTCAATGTCGACCTGTTTTACGGCAACTTCACGCCGAGGCAGAAGGCAATAACGGACATCGCAACTTCATTCCTGTTTTTCCTGTTTCTCGGTGTTTTATTGAAAGAGGCCTATTCCATGGCCTACGACAGTATTTCACGCCTTGAGGTCAGTTATGAAACGACCTGGCGACCCGCGATCTGGCCCTCCAAGTCGATGATCTTCGTGGCTGCGTTCCTGCTGCTGCTGCAGGGAATTGTGAAGCTGATTGCCGACATTATGATCGTCCTTGGCTACGAAGTCGACGAAACCGCCTTTGGTCCGTTGCGCGATGATGAGCATGACGAGAAGGAAACTGTTTGATGTATGATCTTCTTAGCATTGAGGTTCTGACCCTCCTTTTCTTCGGCCTCCTGTTTCTTTTCATTATGCTCGGAGTGCCGCTGTCCTTTGTCCTCGGCGGCCTGTCGATCATCTTTCTGTATTTCGAGCAAGGTCCGATTGCTTTCTATCTGATAGCATCAAAGATGTGGGATCTGATGGAAACATCCTCGCTCATCGCCATCCCTCTCTATGTCTTTATGGCGATGCTTCTGGAAAGAAGCGGCGTCGCCCATGATCTCTACCGCATGATGCATTTATGGTGGGGCGGCGTGAGAGGTGGTCTCGCAATAGGCACTGTCGGTATCTGTACGATTTTCGCGGCCATGTCGGGAATTTCCGGTGCCGCCGTTGTCACCATGGGCACAATCGCTCTGCCGCAAATGCTGAACCGCGGCTACGACAAGCGCCTCGCATTGGGCGCCATCAATGCCGGCGGCGGCTGGGGCATCCTGATCCCTCCGTCAATCCTGATGGTCCTCTACGCGCTTATTACCGAAGTGTCGGTGGGCAAGCTTTTCGCTGCTGGGGTTTTTCCGGGCCTACTGCTTTTCGCCCTGGTCTCCATCTATATCGGTGTGCGTTGCTGGTTTCAGCCCCATCTGGGCCCCTCCCTGCCGAAGGAAGAGCGAGCGGATTGGGGTGAGAAAATCGCCGCATTGCGTTCCGTCTTTTTGCCGATTTTCATCATCTTCATTGTCTTGGGTGCCATATTCGGGGGCTTTGCGACCGTAACGGAAGCGGCCGCTGTCGGCGTCTTCGGCGCGTTGGTCGCCAGTGTCATTAACCGTAAGCTGACCTGGAGGGTAATATCAGAATCCTCCTTGCGGACTTTCCGCCTGACCACAATTATCACCTGGATCGTCTTCGCCGCGCATGCCTATTCGATGGCATATACCGCGATGGGGGCGGAGGAATTCATCACGCACCTGACCGCACAGATACCGGGTGGGAAATGGGGCGCCCTTGCATTCATGATGTTCGTCCTGTTCCTGCTGGGCATGGTGCTGGATCCTGTCGGCATTATGCTGATTACGCTGCCGGTGTTCCTGCCGCTCGTTGCAAGTCATGGCTTTGACCCGGTCTGGTTCGGCATTCTTTTCGTGATCATGATGGAGATCAGCTACATGACGCCCCCATTCGGGTTCAATTTGTTCTACCTCCGTTCTGTCGCACCGCCGGATGTCACGATGAAGGACATATACTGGTCGGTAGGGCCCTATACTCTGGTAGAGTTGTCCGGTCTCCTGATCATCGTGTTTTTCCCGGTCATCGCGTTGTGGCTACCGAATTACCTGTTCCAGTAACCTCGGATCAGATCGCAACCGAACTATTGGCGGAAAAATTGGCTCAAAAGCGGATTTGACCCATGAGCATCGCCGCCCTCCCCTGCGCGCGGCGGTGATGCTCAAATAACGGCATGGTTGGAGAAATATAGATAAAGCGCTGTCCCAGCCTTGAGGACGGCACCTCACCATTCACACATTAAACTTGGCCGATATAGTTATGCCTCTATCACGGAATTCAGTTTTCTAAGCTTGTCCATAGCAAGGCCCGCGATCATTTCGGCCTTGTCTTCTATGCCGCAATACATCGGAAACCTGACAAGTCTTGACGCACCGCTTATCGTATTTTCCAAGGAACCGGATACCCGGCAAAATTTCTGGCCCGCGGGAGAAGAGTGCAGAGGGACATAATGGCTCAAGACCTGTATGCCCTCATTTCGCATTTCTTCAATAAACGCCGGTCGGTCCTTAGCGTTACGAAGCAGGCCAAAATACATATGACCGTTGGGACGGCTGTCATGGGGGTATTGTGGCAGTTCAAGTAGGCCTGAACTACGCAGGCATTCATCATATATTTCCCACGCCTTCTGGCGTCGCCGCGTTATCTCTTCCCCATGCTCAAGCTGTGCCAACAAGAACGCCGCCAACATATCCGATGGCAGGTAACTCGAACCGATATCACGCCAGGTGTATTTGTCAGATCGTCCGCTCAAAAATGCGGTCCTGTCGGTTCCTTTTTCCCGGACGATTTCGGCCCGTGCCTCCAAATTCGGCCGGTTTACTAGCAATGCGCCGCCTTCGCCGCAGATAATATTTTTCGTTTCATGAAAACTAAAGCATCCGAGATGACCAATCGTGCCCAATGGACGCCCCTTGTAATTGCCGAAAATGGCTTGCGCAGCATCTTCAATAACCATCAGGTCATATTTTTCCGCGATCTGCATGATCCGGTCCATTTCGCAGGCCGCGCCGGCATAATGGATAGGGACAATGGCCTTCGTCTTTTCGGTGATTGCCGCTTCGATTAGGTTCTCGTCAATGTTCATAGTATCCGCTTTGACATCCACGAAAACGGGAACGCCGCCACGAAGCACAAACGCATTTGCGCTGGATACAAATGTATATGACGGCATAATCACTTCGTCGCCTGGTTGAATGTCGGCCAGGATTGCCGCCATTTCCAGCGCCGCAGTACAGGAATGTGTCAAGAGAACCTGATGCGTGTCGAAAGTTTTCTCGAGAAACTCACTAACCCGGTGTGTAAACGAGCCATCGCCTGACAGCATACCGCCCTTCTGCGAATCCGCTATTGCCTGCGCGACATAGGTGGCCTCCCGACCAGTTATGAACACTTTGTTCAAAAAAATGTTGTCCGGCATCTAACGTTTACCTTTCAATCGACATAGTGATCACTACTCACCAACGGTTGGCACATTTCAATTCTCTACTTTCCATTATCGAAGTAACATCGAATGTCATCCACATTTTCATTCGGCGGCTTCAATAATCACTTTCATATAGGCACTGAAGCGAGCCGGCAGGACACGCAATAAATTGCCAGCCCCAAGCCTGTTGGCAAGAATGGCAATTTTAGCGAGAGCACTTTGCCGCTCCCTGAATTCCGGATCTTCATCCAAGCGGTCCAGCATGCGTTTCATGATCGCCTTATCAAAATGAAAACGGTATCCTTTTAATTCGCAATGACGTCGAATTTGCGGCGCCTTGATAAAATTCAAGGACTGCCAAAGCCCGCTGGCATCCAATTTTTCTTCCGTCCGGATTATCGATTTCTCGAATAACCTGTAAGTCAGCGGTTTGTTGATGATAATAGGAAGCGTGAAATGCGATTCATAAGGAACACAGTAATTCGGACAGAGAACGACGAGCCGCCCACCGGGCTTCAGCATGGTACAACATTTGTCGATGGCCTTGCGCCAATCATTCAGGTGCTCAAAAACGTTCACCGAATATATCAGATCGAATTGCTGATCCTCTCTCACATCCTCAATGCGCTCGCGGATGAATCTGATGTTTTCATACTTCCGCTCGAAAGCGCTCAAAGTTTCCGAAAATTGCGAGAAGCCGGGACCGATCGGTTCGACACCCGTAAAGGAATATTCACCGAATTTTTCCGCCATTCTTGTTAATAGCAGCCCCGTACCGCAACCGACCTCCATGATCGACGCACCACTAGGAATTCTATTCACATGCGGCGCTACTTCACGAAAACCGAAGTCCGCCTCCGCCTGCAAGCGAGCGGCCTGTTTATCATCCGCGAACAAATTGGGAGAATTCGGTTCACGCATATTAATTTCTGGCTTTCGGTGAACGATATACAAAACGATCCAGCAACATGAACAATGGAATAGTCAAAAATACGACCGAAGCAAGCCCTCCCCAATGCGGTGAAATCTGCTGTATCTCCACCAGAAAAGTGACAAACCCAAGGTGGCAGAAGTAAATGAACCCATAGGCTAGTATGTAAGCTGTCGCAGACCTCAAAATTGGGCTCTCATCTTGCCAGGACCAAATCTTATTGATGGCGTATCCCCAGAGCATCCCCAGTACGTAGCAAATAGTCACCGCGATCTGATAGGGAACCGAGAGCCAAAGTAAAAGAAGATAAATCAAATAGAACAACACGTTGGAAACGACACCCGTAACAATAAAACGCCACGCCTTACTCCAAAAAACCTTGATTTCGGCAATCATTTCTTCAATTCCGCCAGACCAATTCCCGTTTTTCCGTATTCGTTTCCATTATACAGCATGTAGCACGTGCCGCGATGTTCAAACACGTAGGGGTATTCAATCATCTCATTGTCCCAACCTTCGCCGGACACGTCTATTCCGGGGTCCCCGGGAGGCATAGACCACCCATCTTCTGATAACCGGCTATGACCAATTCTATAGCTTGTGCCGTCTCCCGCGCGGTAAGAAAACCACATATCCTGGGAGCCATCCTTGTGCCTCAAGATTGTCGGTCTGGAAAAGGCCTGAGCTGCGCCGAGCTGGTAGGGAACCGCCTTATTCGTCCGCTCCCAATTATGCCCATCCGCGGAACCAGCATGGCGAATGACATGCAGCATTTCACCATTTCCTGCATCCCATGCCTCCGTAGTTCCATACCACATTTCGTAACCACCAGAGTCGTTCGACTGCACCCAGGGATAGGAAAGGCTGATCGAATTAAACTCATCGCCAGAAATAAAAGCCGCTTCCCGCTCCAGCGATAATGTGAGATCTTCATGTACGACCAGTCGCCCTATGTCTCCGCGCCAGTGGGCATCCTTTGGATTTTGCCATCCCATGAAAAGCATGTAGGTTTTGTCGCCGACGGTGTAACAATTCCCGATACTCACGCCATCTTCAAAAAAACTGCCAGGGGGGCCAGCGCTGAAAAATGGCTCGTGATGTTCTTCAACAATGCGGCCAGTTGCCAAGTCAAAATCAAACGCACCCACGGAAGATCGGTTATTCACATCCCGTCCGCTAAAAAAGATTCTGTATACATCGCCGGACAAAAGCAGGGGAAGCGGATTGGCCGCATGGGTGGCCAATTTGGGATGCCGTCCGGAAGGCGAAAATATACGTCCTTTCTTGGCCCAGCTATGCTTAGGAATATTCATATCCCACGAAGTTTGCTGCTGGGAAGACGCGACCGCTCAGTTTTGTTGGTGATATATACGCCATGCGGATCTACATTTCCAAGAATGACGGCGCCGGCACCGATAACGCTTTTCTCGCCAATCGTAATACCGTCGCGCAGCGTCGAATTTACGCCCAGAAAGCATTGTTCCTCGATTGTAACGCCGCCGGAAACCACAACATGCGACGAGATAAAATTGTGGCTTTTGATTGTCGAATGATGGCCAATATGATTGCCGCTCCACAAGGTGACATTATCACCGATAGTCACAAATGGTTGCACCGTATTGTCTTCCAGAATGAAGCAATTCTCGCCAATCCTGCCGTCGTTTAATATTATGGCATGAGGGCTTACATAGCTTGCGAGTTCATAACCGAGGGCCTTGGCGGCTTCAAATTTCTCCCGCCTTAATTCATTGAGTTTCGTATAGCTCAAGGCGACGAAAAAGGAGTGATTTGCGGGTGGGTAAATCTTGTGGACTTCCTCAAATGATATAATCGGCAATCCGCAGAAAACATCTTCCTGTAAAAAGGCTGGATCTACACAAAATCCAGTAACCGCATAATCAGTGTGTCGATCAAAATAAAATTTCGCGAGCTCAGCGATCTCGCTGTTTCCAAAAATGATCAGGTTCTTCTTCATAATTTTCGCACCAAAATCGTAAATTCATACAAATTGTAATCGTGAAGCAGCGTAACGTTTCGCGAAAAATTCCTTTTGCAATAGTCGAAGAAATAGCAAGGATCAGCGTAGTAGAGATGTTTCGCCTTTTTATCCTCGTCCGAGTATGACGTCAGACAGTTGAACGCAAACCCCTTCCGCGCGAACCGAGACATTGTTTGAAGCGTATTAAGTATATACGCCAACCACTCATCTTCAGTAGTTTCAAGGCTGACATTAAAGATGCCGCTGGCAATTGCGAAATCAGTCTCGATGTCAGGCTCATGCCCCACGAGAAAACGCGCGTCAGTATCCTCGCTCCACTGTGTCCGGCATGCTTCGATCATGTCTTCAGATAAGTCAATTCCGAGAAATTCATATCGGGTTCCCTCGGGGAAGTTTCTCCGCATATAGCCGAGAAACGCACCATATCCACATCCGAAATCGGCAATCGAAACGGGCTTCTGGGAAATACCAGAATCTGTTATCAGCTTTGCCAGTTGTGCAAATCGCAGATACTGTCCTTGCTGATCCTTCCAATCAACGCCTTTCGCCGTCGCCCCGTGGTCACGGAGCTTTTGGCTATAATATTTCGCAACGCTGCTATGTATTTGGGAATTGCGATCAATCATATATTTGCCGATATATCGCGTTTGGCCGTTGTTTAACCTCGGAAAACACCTTCCCAAGATAAAGCCCGAGAACGCCGATACCAAAAAAATTAAGGCCGCCAAAAAAGCAAATAGCAACTACAATGGATGGCCAGCCTTCCGCAAGGCCACCGAATATATGTTGCAGGATAACCCAGATGGCCAAAATCGCGGAGAGACTCGCGATGCCAAGCCCGAAAAAGCAGATCAACTTTAGAGGGACGGTACTAAAACAGATCACATGATGAAGTGCGAAGGCCAGTTTCTTCCCTAGTCCATAATTCGAACCGCCCCTTGACAGCTTCTTTACCAGTATCGCCTTTTGGTTAAAACCAGTTACTGCCCAAAGTCCCGCAATAAAAAACTCCCGCTCATTGTGTAAAAGGAGGGCGTCGAGATATCTGCGCCGCATCAATCGCGCCGTCACCAAATTTTCCGGGATGGCCGCTTCGGATAAATAGCTGAAAACTTTAAAAAAAAGTGCGCCGCTGGCTTTTTCGAACCAGCTACCCTTTCGTTTGTCTTGAACGCCATACACAACATCAACGGCATCAATGCCCCTCTCTTCCGTCAAAATTCCATGAAAATTAGCCAGCCATTCCGGCTGCTCTTCCAAATCGGAATCTATTAGGAATATAAATTCACCTTTGGCGTAACGAAGCCCCGCCAGCATCGCCTTGTGATGGCCAAAATTCCTTGAAAGATCAAGTACCTTGACACGGGGGTCCCGTTCATGAAGCGACACAGCCCGAGCGAGACTGTCGTCGGGCGAACCGTCATTAACCAGTACAATTTCAAAATCGTCCTGAAAAAGACTGTTCGCCGCCTCGACGCACCTTCTGTAAAATTCGTCGAGAAAAGGCGCGCTCTTGTATAGTGTTGCGACAATTGAAAGTTTCATGTCTTCACATATTTCATAAAATCCGCCGCATTATGACCAGTATTCGCAATTAAGTCGACGATGCTGACGCCATGCTCAAAATCGCCCCACAGTTGGTCATAATTAGGGTAACCGGAGTAATCAAACCATTCAACATCAACTCCATCCGCCGCAAATAATGAGATATCGAGATAATCCTTGGCGAGCGGGCCGGACACATAAACGTCAGCATCCAATTGCTTGCATATTCCCAGAAGCCTCTCATTCTGCCCTTCCGCCAGGTCAAATTCAGATGACAAGGAAATCGTCGTCTTGATATTCAGGAAATCACATATTCGGCGAATAAGAAGCACGTTCAGTTCAGTCAGATATTCAGGGGTCTCTCCTTCGTACACAGGCCGGATAATTTCCGCCAGCGCGTCGAAATGTGGCGCCTTTTTATAATTAGCGTCTATGGACCGCCAATGCTTTGTAGCCCAGGCGGTTCCGTCGATTTTCGTGTCTTTTATGGCCTGGAAATATTTGTTTTTGGACAGGACCGGGACAGTCAGCCATTGCAACCCGTCACGTGTCTTGATTTTATTTCTGTTCCGCCAGTCCCGGCGCGTAAATTGAACGTCGTCGTACAGGATGAAGTAATCCACCGAGGCGATCATATCGAAATACCCCTTCCAGGGGATATAATTTGACTGCACGATGGCAACCCGCATCGGTCACGCGCTCCTTAAGCTCAATGATTTCCTAATAATTTTGTTAAGTAGTCAGCTTGAATGGGGCGTATATCACGAAATCAATTGGGAAGGAAATGGATAGTAAATATCCCGCCAACGCACTCGTTTTTAGATAATTAATGTTGTGATTTACGCGAGGGAAACTTGAGCCTTAATAGCGTGGATTTCTCGGAAGTATTTTTTGTTTGATCATGTCATTTGCCTAAAGTCCGGACATGGGTCTATGATTGCCGGAAAATAATAATAACGAAGAATAGCCAATGTCGAACTTGCGGGCCATTCGGCCAGTTCTCCCGATCTTGATCGCAGCAGCCGTGATGCTCAGTCTGAGTTTCGGTCTCAGGCAGAGTCTCGGCCTGTTTATGCCCTCGCTTACCCAGGACATTGCCGTCACCATAACGGATTTCACCTTTGCCATTGCCTTTCAAAATCTTGTGTGGGGTTTGTGCCAACCGTTGGCCGGCATATTTGCGGATCGTTGGGGCTTTCGCCCCGTAATGGTGGCGGGCGCCCTATCCTATGTCGCCGGCATGGCCCTTCTCACCAACGCGGAGGGCGCAATTATGGTAATTATCGGCGCCGGAATTTGCGTCGGCATCGCCATGGCCTGCGCATCCTTCGCCATGACATTATCGGTTACATCGCGCCTTGTTCCGCCGGCAATACGCAGCACGGCACTCGGCGTCATGTCCGCGGCGGGTTCGGTCGGCGCGATGTTTACGGCACCGCTCGGTCAGTTTCTTGAATCCTATTACGACTGGCGGATTGGCCTCGCCGGTTTCACGATTGTCGCCTTGATTATCGTGCCCGCGGCCTGGATCGCCGGCCGTGTCGACAAGGAAGCACCTCTCGAATTATCGGCCAATAACTCAGACCGACTGTCCGCAAGCGCCGCCATCGCCGTCGCGTTCCGGCATGCGCCTTTTGTCGTGATGGCCATCGCCTATTTCGTCTGCGGCATGCAGCTCGTTTTTCTAACGACGCATTTGCCGTCTTACCTCGTAATTTGCGGGCTGGATCCGATGCTGGGGGCCTCCGCGCTCGGCATCATCGGCGGCTTTAATGTCGTCGGCAGCCTGTTCTTCGGCTGGGCCGGCGGAAGATGGTCGAAGCAGGTACTGCTTGGAATCATTTATGTATCCCGCTCCTTTGTCCTCGCCGCTTATTTCATTTTGCCCCCGACGCCAATGACGACAATCCTTTTTGCCGCGGTTATGGGGTTTCTTTGGCTTGGCGTCTCGCCGCTCGTCGCGGGATCGGTTGTCGAAATGTTCGGCCTGCGCTGGCAGGCGATGATCCAGGGGTTCGCCTTTTTCAGCCACCAGATCGGGAGTTTTTTCGGCGCTTTCGGGGGCGGCTGGCTATACGACAGACTGGACTCCTACGACTTGGCCCTGCTGCTGGGGGTTGGCCTCGGGTTGTTCGCCGGGCTCGCGCAGATTATTTTCGCACTATATAACCCGCCGCAAAAGCCGATACCGGCCTGAGATGCTCTCACGGCTCATCAGGTAAATTTTCGAAAAAAACGAGTCCGGTCGAACATATCTTCGAGGGCTTCCATCCGCGGACGTGTTTTATCCCAGGTAAGTTCCTGGAGCTTGGCAATAACCGTCTCAAGCAAAAGCATGATGACGACCGCGGAGTCCCAGGAGGAAGGAACATCTATGTGCAGATTAAAACTGTAATCCGCGAACTTATGGACTGGGGAGCGCCACTGATCTGTAAATAGAACGATCCGCGCGCCGCGCTCGGCCACCATCTCGGCAAGTTTCAGGGTGCTGTTTTCATAACGTCGAACGTCGAAAATGACGATGACATCTCCCTCATCAACTTCCAGAATATAATGCGGCCAGGCATTTGATATGGACTGAATGAGGGTGACCCGCGGCCTGACAACCTGCAAATGAAGGAAGAAATAATCGGCGAGCGCCCGTGTTATCCGTCCGCCCACCACAAAAACGGCGCTTTTCTCCGACGCTAGTAGTTGACATACGGCATCAAAGGTCGCGACATCCAGCTGCGCCAGGGATCGCCGGATATTTTCCATCGCCGCATCAGCGAAGCGATTGAGGATATGCTCGTCCGGGACATTTCCCGCCCAGCTTTCATGCTTGACGAGCGGACTTGATACCCGCGCCTCGATTTCCTGTCGGAGCGCCGCCTGGAATTCAGCATATCCGCCATAGCCCAGTTTTTGCACCATCCGTGCGGCGGTCGGCGTCGACACCCCGGCATTTTCCGATACCGTTGTAATCGAACCGAGGCCAGAAACCGGATAATTCTCGAGAATCTTGTGAGCAAGCTGGCGCTCCGCCCGTGTCAGGCTGTCCATTTTGCCCTGCAGTCTGACCGCGATGCTGTCCTTGGGCGGCAAGTCTCATTCCCTCAATTTGTAATTTTATTTCCACAATCTAACGCAGTGAAGAAAAACTTTCAAAAAATATTGACAAAGGAAAGCGAGGTAAGGAGATTTAATTTTGCAACGGAGGTATCGATGTCGGATAGGAAAATTACAGGATTGGATTTTGCGTCCGGGCGCCAGAATAATGAAAGCCGCGACCTCCTCCTCATATGCGAGCATGCCAGTAATTATATCCCGGATCGATATGCGGGGCTTGGGCTCTCACCGGAAATACTGAACAGCCATATTGCCTGGGACCCCGGCGCCCGTGCCGTCGCCGAGAGAATTGGCGAAAATCTGGGAGCGCCCTTGATCGCGTGCGAATATTCGCGGTTGCTGTTTGATTGTAATCGCCCCCCTGACCGCGCCGATGCGATATGCGAGGAAAGCGACAACATCAATATTCCCGGAAACCATGGCCTGACTTCAGCGGAACGCCAGCGCCGCGCCGAGGATTTCTATTTTCCTTTCTATGCCAGGATCGAGGAAGCAGCGAAAAACAAATCGGCGATAGTGACCATCCATAGCTTCACGCCGGTATATAAGGGTAAAAAGCGCGACGTTGAACTCGGCATCCTGCATGACGTAGACAGCCGGCTCGCCGATGCCCTTCTCGAAATCATCGCAAACCATACCGATCTTACCGTTAAACGGAATGAACCGTACGGCCCGGCCGACGGAGTGACCCATACCCTGAAGGCCCATGCGCTTCCCGATGGCAAGCTCAATGTCATGATCGAAATTCGCAATGATCTGATTGCCGACGCACCGTCACAAACTACGATCGCGGATATGCTGAGCAGAGTGATCGCCGACGCCCTGACGGCGCTGGATCGCGGAACCGCCGGAGTCAGGAGCGCATGAGGGAGTTTATGCGCGCATACGTCCGGATTGTTGACAAATTCAACCACCATGTCGGACGTTTCATTATGTACGGCATCTTCGCGATGATGGCCGTCCTGCTCTGGTCATCGATTTCGAAAACCTTCTTCCTGCCCTCGCTCTGGACGCTTGAAATCGCGCAATTCATTATGGTGGCCTATTATATTCTGGGCGGTGCTTACTCGATCCAGCTTGGCTCCAACGTCCGCATGGATCTGTTCTACGCAACCTGGTCGAAGCGGAGGAAAGCCGCATTCGATTCCGTTACGGTATTCATGCTGCTCTTCTATCTCGGCGTGCTGCTTTTCGGCGGACTTGAAAGTACAATTTATTCGCTTGAGTACGGGGAACGCAGCCCCACAGCATGGCGGCCCTATATCTGGCCCATCAAAATCACCATGTGTTTCGGAATAATCATGATGCTGCTGCAGGCAATCTCAGAGCTTTTCAAGGACATCGCGACATTGCGGGGAGAGAAGCTCTGATGCCCTATGAAATGATTGCGTTGTTGATGTTCTCGACCATGATGCTGATGCTTCTCACCGGGCAGCGCGTCTTCGGCGCGATTGGTGCCGTTGCCGCCGCATCTGCACTTCTTCTTTGGGGCGATGCTGGCGGCGCGGATATTCCGTTTTCCGCGGCGATGAAGCTGATGAAATGGTATCCGCTTCTGACCCTGCCAATGTTCATATTCATGGGCTATGTCCTGTCTGAATCCCGGATTGCCGACGATCTTTACAAGATGTTTCATGTCTGGATGGGACCGATCAACGGCGGGCTTGCTATCGGAACGATCGCCCTGATGGTACTGATCTCCGCGATGAATGGCCTCTCCGTCGCTGGCATGGCTATCGGCGCCACTATTGCCCTCCCAGAGCTCCTCCGCCGGGGGTACGATAAAAAGATGGTGACCGGCGTTATCCAGGCTGGATCGTCACTCGGCATTCTGGTGCCGCCTTCGGTGGTGCTTGTTCTTTACGCTATGATCGCCCGGCAACCGGTGGGTCAGCTTTGGCTTGCCGGCATATTTCCGGGGCTCATGATGGCGGCCCTCTTTGTAATTTATATTGCCGTTCGCTGCCGCATCAGCCCCAATCTGGGTCCGGCCCTCAAGGAAGATGCCCGCCGGGACGTCACACTCGCGGAAAAACTGCGTCTTCTTCGTGCAGGCCTTCTTCCCCTCGGTATCTTTGCTTCGATGATGGTTCCATTTGTCATTGGCTGGACGAGCCTTGTTGAAAGTTCCGCTATCGGGGCACTCACTGCTTTTCTTGCGGCAATTATCAAACGTCGGATGACACGTCAGGTGTTCGAAACCTCCCTGCGGCAGACGCTCGGTATTTCCTGCATGTTCATGTGGATTATCCTTGCCGCCCTCGGATTCGGGGCCGTTTTCGACGGTCTTGGAGCAGTGAAGGCCATCGAAAACCTGTTTACCGAACAGCTCGGTCTATCGCCCTGGCTTATTCTCATCCTTATGCAGCTATCTTTTTTGGTGATGGGAACCTTTCTCGACGACACGGCCATGCTTGTCATTGTCGCGCCGCTCTACGTGCCGTTGGTAGATGCGCTCGGATTCGACCTGATCTGGTATGGCGTGCTCTACACCATCACCACCCAGATCGCCTACATGACGCCGCCATTTGGATATAATCTATTCTTGATGCGGGCAATGGCGCCACCCGAGATAACGCTGCGCGATATTTACGGATCGATCATCCCATTTGTGATGGTGATGATCTTGGCGCTGGTTCTGGTCATGGCGATTCCCGAAATCGCGCTCTGGCTGCCCGACTATGTTTATAAAAAATAACAATAACCCGGCTGACCGGGAAAGAAGGCAATCTACTTAAATGCCATACTCAAGCAGAAGGAGACAGAAATGACGACAAGACGTAGTTTTATCAAAAGCGCCGGCGTCGCCGGTGTCGCCGCGGCCTCCTCTTTCGCGGCGCCCGCCGTACACGCGCAATCGACGATAAAATGGCGATTGCAGACCTATGCCGGGCCAGCCCTCGCCGAGCATGTCATCAAACCGGCGATTGATAGCTTCAACAAGATCGCCCGCGACGAAATGCAGATCGAGCTTTATACCTCTGACGCGCTGGTCCCGACGGGAGAGCTTTTTCGTGCGATGCAGAAAGGGACAATCGACGCCGTGCAGTCCGATGACGACTCCATGGCTTCGCCTACGGAAGTTACCGTTTTCGGCGGCTATTTCCCGTTTGCAAGCCGCTATTCCCTGGATGTGCCGGTTCTGTTCAACCAGTACGGTCTCAATGAGATATGGGATTCGGAATATTCAAAGCTTGGTGTCAAGCATATCTCCGCTGGCGCATGGGATCCCTGTCACTTCGCGACCAAGGACCCGATCAACAGTCTTGAGGATCTGAAAGGCAAGCGCGTCTTCACCTTCCCGACGGCCGGTCGTTTCATGAGCCAGTTCGGCGTCGTTCCGGTTACGCTTCCCTGGGAGGATATTGAGGTGGCCGTGCAGACCGGTGAACTCGACGGCATCGCCTGGTCCGGTATTACCGAGGATTACACCGTCGGCTGGGCGGATGTAACCAATTACTTCCTCACCAACAATATCTCGGGTGCCTGGGCAGGATCGTTCTTCGCCAACATGGACCGCTGGAACGAATTACCCGATCATTTGAAGGAACTGGTAAAGGTCACCTTTGACTCGTCGCATTATTACCGTCAGTGGTGGTACTGGGGCGGCGAAGCGTCACTTCGCGTCAATGGCACCAAGATGAAATTGACGACAATCCCGGATGCGGAGTGGGACCAGGTTGAAAAAGCCGCGACCATCTTTTGGGATGAAATCGCCGCTGAATCCGAGACCAAGAAAAAAGTGGTGGATATCTTCAAGCAATATAATGCGGACATGCAAAAGGCAGGTCGCCCTTACCGCTACAACTAATACAAAGGGTGGAGCGCCAATTCGGCGCTCCACTCCCCCGCCGTGAGCACTGCGGCAACGCCCGCCTTGTCATCGAGATGGGATGCGATGGCGCGGTCAGGCGAGGATTTCGCGCGCGCGAGATCTGTGCGGGCGGCGCCCGGGGGTGAGTTCCGAGGAAATGTCGAGAACCGGCAGACGTCCGCATATGTATCCGGCGATGTCATCTGTCATCCCTATCGGACCTGGAATAGCAAGACACATTCCGCCCCACTCGGTACCGGCCTTCAAGACCGCCTCTATATCGTCGGTCGGCTGAAACCGATATCCCTTTCCAGCCAGCCCCAACGCAATTCTGGAAAGTTATAGATACACCCGCTAAACACTGCGGAATGCTCCGATGCCGCGTCGAGCGTTTCGTCTCACTGGTCTACGTAAAAATTGGCGGGCTCTACTCTTTCGAAAATCTCATGGGATCGACCTATGCCCATTATCGTCCGGTAAATCGGGCAGGCCGCTTTTCAAGGAAATGAGCAACCCCTTCCTTGAAATCCTCACTTGCGAAACTTTTGATCATTTCCTCGTTTCCGACGGCAACGGCCTCGTTTAACGTCTGGAACTCGGCGTTATAGACTTGGCGCTTCATGACGGCCATCGACCGCGGCGAGACATTTTGCGCAAGGTCGGCAGCATAGGCGTTAACGGCGGGCATCAGGGCATCTGCGTCATAGACCTGATTGACAAGACCCAGCCGCAGCGCCTCTTCGGCGGTGACTTTCCGCGATGAAAGCAGCAGATCAAGGGCCGCTGAATGACCGATGAGCCGCGGCAACATCCAGGAGATCCCATGCTCTGCAATAAGGCCCCGCTTGGCAAATGCGGTCATGAAGATCGCCTCACGGCTTGCAAAACGGATATCGCAATAGAGCGAAATCACCATCCCAAGGCCCGCCGCCGGCCCATTAATCGCACCGATTACCGGCTTGCTAAGAGATGGAAAGTAGGAATATTGCGTCTGAAAATCGGCGCGGATAGCGACATTGTAAGCGGTCGTGCCCTGCACGGCGCCGGGTTCGCGTTTCTGCGATCCATCCTCAATACCGCTCAGAATATCCATGTCGGCGCCCGCACAAAATCCGCGACCGGCGCCGGTCAGGATGATCACGCGAACGGCTTCGTCGCTGTCCGCGTCCTCCATGGCGCTTCTGACTTCGCGTTCCATGATCCGCGTCCAGGCATTCAACTTGTCCGGCCGGTTCAGGGTGACCGTGGCGATGCCATTCTTTTTCTCGAAAGTTATATGCTCAAAGGCCATCTCAATTCCCTTTTTTGTTATTCTTGATGGAACGAACAGTTTAGCCGAATTCGGCAGACACGTCTCGCACACTTTAATTCGAATGAACGAGCAGGGCCGCGAACCGCGACAACGCCTCTACCGTTCTTTATTCTGCTTTGCTTTCAAACTATTTAGCGCCTTCGCAAGATCGACGAAGCTGTCGACATCGAAATCGAAACGGACCGGCTTGTCTTCCGGCGGCACACCGGGACCGTATTCGAGGGGCCGGTTGACGTATGCTGTATGAAAACCGGCATTTTTTGCGCCCTGCAGATCCCGCGAATGGCAGGCCACCATCATTATCTGGTCGGGAGGCATCTGCAATAATTCGGCGGCATCATGATAGATCGTCGGGTCGGGCTTTACCTTCTTGAAGAAATCGGCGGAGATGATTCCGTCCCAGGGTAGATTGTTTCGCCGGCTGATATCCAGAAGACATCGGAAATCGCCATTGGAAAAAGGAATGATCAAATAGTCCGCCTTCAACATCGACAGCCCTTCCGGCACGTCGGGCCAGACGTCGAGACGGTTCCAGGCCATGTTGAAATCATCGATTTCCGCGTCGCTTAAACCGCCAACCCCATATTCATCGAGCAAAGCAAGCAACTTCTGTTTGTGAATTTCCGCGGTGGGAACGATCTCCCTCCGGCCCGTCGATATCTCACCAAGCGCCTGAAGATACCCGTCAGTTCGCCACTTTCTGACAAATTCCCCCCAAAGCAGGTCGATGCCGGTCTTCTCCGATATCTTCTCACCCTCTCTTGTCACGGAAGAATACCAGTCCGTCACGGTACCAAAGACGTCGAAGAGGAGGGCTTTTACAGTTACATTAGTCATTATTCGCACCCTTTTTGCCAGCGTAATTGACGCCCTTAAAAGTTTCAACAACAGACGAGGATTTATGATTTGCGGCAAGCTTCCCGGAACGACCGGAAAAGGTCCGGGGCGACCCCCGTTTCACGCTCGAATTCGGGTTTGAAATAATTTCAGACCACATAGAAGAAATAAAAAAAATCGCCAGATAATCGCCGAAGGTCACGTCTCAATTTTGCTGGAAAATCGAATTAAAATTTTAATTCACAAAGCTGTTGGTGGACCTTTTCAACAATTTTGTACAGAATGTTGCCGGGCGCTTAAATAAGAGAGCGACAAGTCGCGATACGCGATAAGTGAATGGAGTTTCGCAAATGAATGAAACAGCAGCCTATGTGCCGCCGAAAGTATGGAAATGGGTTAAGGAGAGCGGCGGACAATTCGCCAGCATCAACCGGCCCATCGCCGGCGCCACCCATGACAAGGACCTGCCGGTAGGCCAGCATCCGATGCAGTTGTACTCCCTTGGAACGCCAAATGGCGTCAAGGTCACCATCATGCTTGAGGAATTGCTGGCGAAAGGCATCTCAGGTGCGGAATATGATGCATGGCTGATCCGGATTGGAAAAGGGGAACAATTCAGCAGCGGATTCGTCAAGATAAATCCAAATTCCAAGATCCCGGCGTTGCTGGATTGTAGCGGAAAGACACCCGTCCGGGTTTTCGAATCCGGCGCCATTTTGCTCCATCTCGCGGAGAAATTTGATGCCTTTATCCCGACCGATCCAGCCAAAAGGGCGGAATGCCTTTCATGGCTTTTCTGGCAGGTGGGTGCGACCCCCTACCTCGGCGGCGGTTTCGGGCATTTCTATGCCTATGCCCCGGAAAAATTCGAGTATCCGATCGACCGCTATGCAATGGAGGTTAAACGTCAGCTGGACGTCCTCGATCGGCAGCTGGCCGATAACAAATACGTAGGTGGGGAAGAATATACGATCGCCGACATGGCGATCTGGCCTTGGTATGGCGCGCTTGTTCTCAACCGCGTATATGAAGCCGCGGAATTTCTCGATGCCGGCTCCTACAAGAACGTCAACCGTTGGACCGAAGAAATCGGCAACCGCGCCGCGGTCAAGCGGGGACGGATGGTCAACCGCATGTCAGGTCCACTGGAAGAGCAACTTCACGAGCGGCATGACGCCAGCGATTTTGAGACAAAAACGCAGGATAAGCTGGAAGCCCTTGAAAACGCGAATTGACGATTCCTGACAACAGGCATCTGCCCGGCAAGTAACGCCGGGCAGGCGCAAATAATTGGGAAGGGAATAATGACCGACAAGATCACGCCGTATGAACATATAAAACTTACCGTCGAAGCGCAGATTCCTCTGGTTCGCGCCATGGAAAAAGAACTCGGCCGGGAGAAGGCGCACGCATTGGTCCGTGAGGCGCTGGACAGCCGGAATCGCAAGATTTCAGAAGCGCGGGCCGAGAAAGAACCGATGACCATTCCGAAACTGGAGGCAGAATTCGCCTCTTTCGGGATTGGCGTCGAATTTGATTTCAATGTCCTCAAGCGGACAGAAGACGAATTTCACGTCGACGTGCATAGCTGCGCCTACACCCGGATGATGGAGGAGTTGAATGCCCGGGATCTTGGGCCTCTGCTAATCTGCAATTGTGACTTTGCTCTCGCGGACGGCCTCGGGTTAGAGCTAAAACGCGAAAAGACCTGTATGAAAGGTGACGGGATGTGCGACTTCCGCTTTCGGAAGACCGCCAGGTAGCCGATCAGTTATCGCCGTCCTTATTTCTGAGTCCACTGCCCGTTTTCACCGAGCAACCAAGTTCCTTTGGGCGCTTTTCTTATAATTTGCTCGGCATAGACCCGCCCTACCTGATCAACACTGACACCTTCCGACTTCGCGCGTTTGACATAAATTGCGCGGCGCTGATCATTTAGGTTTTTCACAAAGGCAGAGGCGGACCCGTCGCGCGCGCGGGCGAAACCGTCAAAAGCTTCACCCACCGCTCCGGATGCTCGAAGGTCGTCAAGCTGATCCGCGCGCGCCGGCGTCGCCGACAGAAGCGGAAGGCTGGAGACAACGGCCAACGAGAAAAACATGCCGCGGAGGATCGTCCGGCGGTTCAGATTCTGATTATATTTTCCATTTGGCATATCAGAAAATTCCCGGATTGTTTGTAATGTCATCTTTTGCCTGTTCCTCGATCTTGAGGCGCACTTCGGCATCAAGCTTGATATTGAGATTAATCGTAATCGGTTCGGGAGGCGCCTCAACCTTCACCGTTGGCGTGCAGGCAACAGCCGCCAACATGACCAGAGCCATGGTTGAGATCATCGGGAGACGTTGTCTTTCCACAGATTTTCCTTCACCCTATTTACCTGTTGCCGACGGTAGCACGGAGCGCCTTTTCCGACAAGAGATAGCCATCGAGAACGGCGTTGAATATCTTGTCCAAGCTCGTCGAAAGATTGATGTTCAAAACGACAGGACGATTATTTTCGACGTCCGGGTTACCGCCTGCGGCATGTAACTTCACGGTATCGTCCCCGCCTTCGGTTTTCATGACTTCAATAGAGAGTTCCGAATAATGAAAATTCTCGAGAATATCCAGCAGCAGCTTTGCCTGATCGCCGCCGCCACCAAGCGCCCGCCGGGCAGCTTCGGAGGTCATTTTCAGGATACCCGGCCCCTCAGCCGCCAGCAATCCGCCATCGACGACTAACCGTTCACCGCCAAAAACAAGCGGGATCCGGCCGCTCACCTTTCCCGTTGCGACCAACTCTTCAACATTACTGAGTGCCATCACTTCTTCAAGATCAAGATGGGTCAATTGAACCTCCACCCGATTGATTTTTGCCCCGGTATCAATAACGGCCTGTTCAATAAACGCAGCACCACCCACAATTCCGGCGGTCAATCTGTCAATAAATAATACGGGAGCGCCATTTTTGGTCAGAACCCGAAAGCGAACGAAGGGCTCTTTAATGGGAATTCCGGCAACTGCACGTCCCGCCGAGATTTCCTGTGCCGTCGCAATGGAGAGCGGGAATATCTCGTCTATATGGATATCGCCGTTCAGCCCGCTAATTTCCCCGCCCGATGATTTAACGGTGACATTGCGAACCCCGATATCCGCCGATCCGTTGAGCCCGCCAGGCGCCCAGTGCAGCTTTGCCGACGGCAATATCCGGCCGTCCACCATAATGTCACCCTCTATCGCGATAAGGTCGCCTGGCTGAAGGCCCTCCTTATCGAAAGTCAGCGGATCTATCTGAATTGCCGCCTCGCCCTTACTACCGGAAAGTGAATGCCCCCCCGTTATATGTGCGAAGGAACCCAGGTAGTCTGACGCGAGCCTGATTGAAAAAAGTATATCATCCTTTTTCAGTGTTGCCGTACCCGTTGCTGTCTGGGTTTCCTTGAAGATCGCCCCCCTTAAAGGCGCAATTCTCAGTCTTGCGATTTCAAGGCTGGCGTCTTCCGGCAGCGAAAGATTACGCAGCATGCCTGAAAATGTCGTGGCAAACGCCTCAATCGACACCGGCTGTCCGTTGATAACAAGCTTGTCGACCTGACCGTTCATCTGGCCGGCAAACGGCTCGGACGATCCGGGTTGCATGCCCTGCAATTGAACTCTAAGACCCGACGCCACAATATCACCCTGCGTCCATCCGCCATCCTTCGCCGCCGCCGAAACGGAGGAGGCAATGAGGGCTCCATCCGCAAGACGGTCAATCTGCGCTTTGGCGGTGACGGTTCCGGAAAAAGCCTCACCGATATCTTTTAAATGACGGGAAAGTGCCGTGAGTGAAATCCCGTCCTTACCGACCCTCGTCTCCGGCAATTGGAGAGAGATCGCGCCGGTCCCCTCGTCCACCTTGTACGTACCGTCGAAATTAACTTCGAGCTTCGACGTGACATCCCGCACCTCCCCAGCGAAGGATATTGCGCGGGCGGCATCCATTTCTCCGCGTGCGGTAAAAAAGAAGGGAGCGAAATCGGGTAATTTTGGCCTGTCCCTGAGCGCGCCTTCCAGTGAAACGAGTTGTAGGCTATCGGCGAAACCGCTCAACGTCGCCGTCGAGCGTAGATTTTCCAATGCATAGCTGCGCCCCCTAAATCCGAGATCGATATTCGTCTCCGTCAGGGTCGCCTCCGCGTTCAGTTCATTATCCTCAAGCGCATAACGCCCCGAAACCTGAATGGGAACCCGGGCGGCGGCCATTTGCCCTTCGGACAGACCAACCGTCAGTTCATCAAACGAAATATCGGCCCTGAAAGTTACCGAGGCGTCGTCCACATCTGCGGCGGCGTTTATGTTGAGACGGCCATCGATTGGCGGCACATCCTTCGCATATCGACTGATATCCGATGGCTGCAATCCGTCCTTGCGAAAAATTAGATCCTCTAATGCCAGCTGCGCGCGACCGGTGTTCGAGGCGATGTCGTAATCGCCTTCAAACTGCATCAGAGATTGCCCCGCCGTCGTTTTGATGATCATCCGGCCAGTCAGATGCTCCCCCTCCAGCTTTCCGGCGCCCGTGAGCAATAGCGGCGCCCAATCGGGAGTGTCCACGGCGTGACTGATACGGCCACCGCCTAGCAAAAACTCGCCTGATCGGGCCGGGATATCGGCGTCTACCGAAAGCACCATTTTCTCGATGAGGATCGGTCCGCCAGCCGTTACGACCCTCCCGTTCAAGCTGCCCTCCCCTTTCAGCATCATTTCCGACGTGATCGCGCCGGAGACAGCCGCCTCAAAAGATTGTTTTTCGTTATTTACGACAATTTTTCCCGCCCTGACGGAGATCGCCGGGAAGGTGCGTTCACCCGCATTCCCATCGCCTTCCAGCGTGCCGTCACCGGCGATCTGACGCAACCTGCCAATGGCCCCGCCATCCGGATCTGACAATTCGACAAAGAGATTTTCGATATCAATCGCCGCCACCTCGCCTTTCAACAAAGCGATAGGTTGATAACGAAGCGTCACATTCTGAAGGGATATCTGATCGCCGAGCAGAAGTTCGGAGATTTGTATCTGGTCCGTTGACACCTCTTTGACCGTCACAGTCACGTCTTCGAAGCCGGCGACAGACAATCCGGTTTTCCCGGCAAATTCGAGAAGGGGCACCCGCATTACATACAGCACGACCGCCAGCGCAAACAGGCACATCAGACCGATGAGAACTGTCCGCCTGTAAAGTTTGGCTTTCGATGCTGACGCCATAGCCTCTCCTCGAATACATTTATCCAATTACATGCAGAGGTTTAAAAGGCAAGCCTTCGAGGAGAGATGCTGTTCAGGGTTTGCGGGCGCGCAAGAGTTACACCCGCGCGCTTGGCCGTCCCGAGACGCGGGCCCACCAGTTATTGATATTGGGGTGATTTTCATCAGGACGCACCTCTACGGCCTTGCCCATCAAGACGGCACATTGCGCGGTGATGTCGGCAACGCTGTAATCATCAAGCGCAATATAGTCCCGGCCATCAAGCGAGGATTCCAGCCATTTCAGCGCCGCTCTTGCTTGATTCTGACAGACTTTCGCATATTCGGGAACCTGTTCACGAATTCCCTTCCACATGGGATGCGAATGAACGAACGCACTCACGAGCGGGAGCAGTAGATAATGTTCCATTCTGCGGTTCCACATCTCGACATGCGCCCGTTCCCGCGCGTCACCGCCCATTAACGGCGGCTCCGGATGGATCTCCTCCAGATAGCGGCAGATCGCATGACTCTCCGATATCGTCGTACCGTCATCCAGTTCGAGAACGGGCATCAGCCCGAGAATATTTTTCTCAAGATACTCCGGCGTCTTGTTATATCCCGTCGACAGGTCGACTTCCATTTTCGGAATATCGAGCCCCTTCTCGGCGACAAATATCCGTACCCGGCGGGCATTGGGTGAAGCGGGCAGATCATAGAGCTTCATGAATATAACTCCTTTTTATTCTTCATCGACAGGCTCAGGCAAGGTTTGGCGCAAATTCCCTCGCATGCCAAATTCCTAGGGCTTACATCTAATGTGATGACGGTTTTCCCGTAACCCACATTATCGGCTTGTTGGGCCAGCGTCTACTCGCAGCTATCGGGATTATCGGTCTTATGCCATTTTCTACGCGCGAGGCCATAATGTGGCGTGATGTCCGGTATGGTCGGCGTCCGACTTCATCGTCGGTCGGACTGTCATCTTGTCACTCATTCTCTTCTTTTCCATTCCAACTTTTCTTAAACTCATCAAGCCGTTTTGGAGGCCGCGTTCATGAAAAAGAAATATGTATCAAGGGCAGAATGGAAAAAGGAGGGCTTCCGTTAAAGTCGGAGAAATTTAAAGGATCTCTATTTTTCAATGTGATAAATCGGCGACCAAATCTCGTTTCATTTCATCTGTCAAAAAATCGGACCTGCGGTAAAGTAAATTACTGTGTCGAACCCGTATCAAGGGAGAATACGAAAATGGAGTTGAAATCAATTCGCGCCGGTGTTCTGGACGTTGCTTATCTGGAATTCGGTCCGGCGGACGGTTGGCCGGTTATCATGAACCACGGATTTCCCTATGATGTTCACACCTATGGCGAGGCGGCGCCCTTATTGGCTAAAGAAGGCGCGAGAGTAATTGTTCCCTATTTACGGGGATATGGCCCGACACGGTTCCTATCACGCAGCACACCTCGTTCGGGCGAGCAGGCAGCGCTTGGCTTTGACCTTCTCTCCCTTATGGATGCCCTGAATCTGGATAAACCCATTGTCGGTGGTTATGACTGGGGCGGACGTGCTGCCTGTATCGTATCGGCCCTCTGGCCGAATCGGGTAACAGCCTTGGTTACGGGAAACTCCTATAATATTCAGGATATTGCGAGCGCGATGGAACCCGCCGCACCGGCCGTTGAAGCCTCGCTCTGGTACCAGTATTATTTTCATTCCGAGCGGGGCATACGCGGTCTTGAAAAAAATCGCGCCGGCATTGCCCGCCTTCTCTGGGAAATGTGGTCGCCGACATGGAAATTCGATGATGCGACCTTCGATCAATCCGCCAAAGCCTTCGACAATCCGGATTTCGTCGATGTCGTCATTCACTCTTACCGTCACCGGTTTGGCCTCGTCGCCGGCGATCCGGCTGTTGCCGCGATCGAGGCGAGGCTCGCAAATGGCCCCGAAATCAGCGTGCCGACCATTGCCATTGACGGAGGCCGGGACGGCGTGAACACGGGCACATCCCATCATAAGAAGAAATTCACCGGCCCATTCGATTATCGCCTGTTTGCCAATGCCGGCCACAATCTGCCGCAAGAAGAACCCGAAATGTGGGCAAAAGCCGTGCTGGATGCCGCTAAGATGGCGCAACAGAAGGATGCCAAACCAACCTGAAAGCGAGGAAAAACCGCCAATTGAATGACGCGCGAAAACAGCAAGAGCACTACACTTTTTTAGATCAGGGAACTCCGGCCCGAAACTAATTCTCTTCGGCAGTGTCGCTACATCTTCGTACAGACACAAAGGATGCGCGCATCAGAGTCGCCGGCCGACGCATATAGATGGCCGCGGCGGCTGTCAAAGTAGATACTCTCGCCTGTTTCGAGAATAACCGGATCCTTGCCCTCCAGTTGAACAATCACCCGCCCCTTCAGGACAAAGAAAAATTCCTCGCCGTCATGGCTGACCAACCTGTCGAAGCGCATCTGCTCAAAGGGTTTTAATGTGCCAAGCATCGGAATCATGGCCTTGCCGCGCAAATGCGGGAACAGCATTTCATAAATATAGTTTTCGGTTTGATGAAAGCTGTGGTCACCCACTCGCGCCAGCGAGAATTCCCCCGGCGCGAACTGCTCGCCTTGTGCCGCGAATAGTTCCGAGACGTCCACGCCGAGCCCCTCCGCCAGGCGGCTAAACCTGTCATAAGTCGGCGCCATCAGGTTTCGCTCAATCTTGGAGACGGTTGAGATAGCCAATCCGGACCGTGTTGCGACTTCCTGTATGGTGAGCCCCTTCCGCCGCCGAATGTCGCGCAGCCGCTCGGCGACGCGCGCGCGGCTGTTCTCGCCATTGGGTTCTTCCTCTGAGTTCGGCAATGTCATGATCAAACGATAATGAATTGCGCGCGGCAAGTCCATATTTTCTAATCGGAAAAATAGTTTTCCGATCGGAAATTTTTATGTTAGTCTTTCCGCCGGTTTTTAATGGGATCGGGCGGCAAAGTGACGGAAAGAAAATTATATAATGTTGCCGTTATCGGCGCAGGCATTGCCGGCGCGTCAGCGGCAGCCGAATTATCAGATGACACGGCGGTGCTATTGCTCGAAATGGAAAACCACCCCGGGTACCATTCGACGGGACGCTCGGCGGCGATGTTTGTCGATACATATGGACCGGCGCCGGTCCGCGCGCTTACTCGGGCCTCATCTTCCTTCTTTGATAATCCGCCGCCCGGATTCGCGGATGTTCCCTTACTCACGGATCGCGGCGTGATCATGATCGCGCGAAGAGACCAGCTTGGGTCTCTCGACCAATTAATGGTCGATCTATCCGACACCGGGAAACTGGATCTGCTCACCGCAGCGGAGATCGAGGCCCGCCTACCGCTTCTCCGGAAGGGATACGCCGCTGCGGGATTCGCCAATGATCGGGTGCGTGACATCGATGTTCATGCCCTCCATCAGGGATATCTCCGAATGTTCCGATCGAACGGAGGTGACATTAAATCGGCTAGCGAAGTTCAGGCGCTTGAGAGGGTCGCGGACCATTGGCTGATCACCACGAAAACCGGCGTTTATGAAGCCGAGACGGTTATCAATGCGGCGGGGGCCTGGGCGGACAGGATCGGAGCGCTCGCCGGTACAGCCAGTATCGGCCTTATCCCGAAGCGCCGGACAGCCATGATCATCGCGACCCCGGACGATGTGCGGACCGATGAATGGCCAATGGTGATCGACATCGACGAACTATTCTATCTCAAACCAGATGCCGGCAAGTTGCTGATTTCACCCGCCGATGAAACGGCAGCAACGCCAAGCGACGTTCAGCCTGACGAAATTGATATCGCGATTTGCGTCGATCGGATTGAAAGAGCATTCGATCTTTCCATCCGGAGAATCGAGAATAAATGGGCCGGCCTTCGCAGCTTTGTCGCCGATAAATGCCCTGTATGTGGATTTGATCAGGAGGTGCCTGGGTTTTTCTGGCTGGCCGGTCAGGGTGGATACGGCATTCAAACCGCTCCGGCACTCGCGAAGGCCGCCGCCCACCTTGTGCGTCGGCGCGCAGTGCCCCCGGAGATACTCGAAGAGGGGGTGTCGCTCGCGGACCTTGCGCCAGGAAGAGACAGCTTGACAGTAAAGCCGCATTAAAACCAGAAACGACAGGAAGAGGAGGATGTCATGAAATTAAAAACACTATTTGCAGGCGTGACAGCGTCGCTATTGATGATCTTCACCGCGCAGGCAGACTGGGCGCCATCGGGGCCGATTACACTTCAGATCGGCTTTGACGCGGGCGGAGAAACCGACACGCTTGGCCGGGTAATTGCCGGTGAAATGGAAAAGCAGACCGGCTGGGATATCGTCGTTGAAAACAAGCCGGGGGGCGGCGGAATTGCAATGTTTACAGGTCTTGCGGTTGCCAAGCCGGACGGTCAGACACTCGGAATGGGCGTCAATATGCCGATCCTCGTAAATCTGGTCCTTCGGGGGGACAAGCTGCCGTTCAAGCTCGACAGTTTTGACTATCTTGCGACCGTCGCAAGGGCACAGGTGGCGATTGTTGCGAAATCCGATGCGCCCTTTGACGACCTCGCTGGCCTTGTCGAATATTCCAAGGCGAACGGCGGCGCGCTGGTGGCCTTCGACGCAAAGCCTCAGGAGCTTTTGATGAAGTATGTGGATGCCGAGGCGGGAGCGGGTTTCAAGCTGATCTCCACCAAGAGCAGCGCTGAAGCCCTTCAGAACTTGCTGGGCGGTCACGTCGTTGCGTCCTTCGCGGCGGGCGCGCATATTCCCTATATTGAAAGCGGTGATGTCAAAATGATCGCAAGCGCCAACGCAACACGTCATGGCTATGCGGCGGAAACACCGACCGTCGTGGAGCAGGGGTACGAGATTTATGTCGACCCGTACTTCTTTATCGCCGCGCCTGCCGGATTGCCATCCGACGCCAAGGCGGCCCTTGCGGCGGCATTGCATAAGGCGATCACGTCCAATGTCGCGAAAAAAGCCATTGTCAATTCCCTGAAGACGGACCCCAGTGATCTCGGACCCGACGGCACGCAGAAGATGCTTGTCGATGGCGTCGGAAATGTTAAGAAGCTTTTCGGGAAGTAATTTGACCCTGAGACCGCCGCATCAGATATCGGGGTGGCCTCTGGTTTTACGAAAGGGAACGGACTGTTGCTGCTCGATCGGCTTTCCGGGATATTTTTTGCCGGTTTGGGCCTGCTCCTCTACTTCGTGATCATCCCGGAGCAGACGGAAGCAGTGGATTATGGCTGGATGAGGCCGCAGTCCGTTCCGAATGCCTGCGCACATTTGTTGCTATTTCTAGGCATTGCGCAGGCCGCATTTCCGCGTGGAAACATTTCCATCGACTGGCGTGAAATGCTGAAGGCGTGCGTTTTCGCAGCGATTATGGCCATCGCTATATGGCTAATGACACAATTTGGATACTTGCTGGCAGTCCCGATATTCGCCGGATGCCTTATGCTTTTGGTCGGCGAACGGCGGCCGGGCTGGCTGATCGGCGGCGTAATACTTCTCCCGCTTGCCATATGGCTGATCGTCGTGCCGCTTCTTGGGCGCCCCTTGCCATGAGGGTCCTAAAAAATGATTGATGTCAGCATCATCCTGGCCGGCCTCGGCGATGCCTTCAGCTTGACCAACCTTCTATTCGTCGTCGCGGGCGTTGCCATGGGGCAATTCGTCGGCGCGCTGCCGGGTACCGGACCGGTGATGGCAATGGCCGTTGCCATTCCTTTCACGTTCGTTCTTGATCCATTGGCGGCTATTGCGTTCCTCGTTGGGGTCAATAAGGGCGGATTGTTTGGCGGCGCCATTCCGGCCATCCTGATCAATACGCCTGGAACGCCCGATGCCGCCGCCACTGCGCTTGACGGTCATCCCCTCGCCCGCAAGGGAAAACCGGTGAAAGCGATGAAGATGGCACTTTTTTCGTCCGTTACCGGCGACACCTTCAGCGATATCGTGCTGATCACGATCTCGGCGCCGCTTGCCGTTGTTGCCCTTAAAATGGGACCGGTCGAAACCTGCGCCCTGATGATTTTTGCCTTTTCGATCATTGCCGGGTTGATTGGCGATTCCCTGATCAAGGGACTGATTGCCGCTGTTCTGGGACTATTTTTCGCGATGGTCGGGCTCGACCCCGAACACGGGACCCCGCGCCTTTATTTCGGTTACTTCGAACTTTTTGACGGACTACCGCTGACCGCCGTCGCCATCGGTATGCTGGCGGTCGCGGAGATTTTCCGTCGTCTCGCAAATATCGCCGGTCGAATAAAGCCGACGATTTCCATCCCGGAAAAGCAGGAAAAGAAAGATAAAAATGTCAGTTGGGCGGAATACTGGTCCTGTCGATATACGATGCTGCGCGGTGCGGTTATCGGCACCCTACTTGGCGCCATACCCGGAATCGGGTCAACAGCGGCGGCTTTCATGAGCTACGCCTCGACCAAGCAGGCCTCAAAGGAACCCGAAACTTTCGGCAAGGGAAATATTCAGGGTGTCGCGGCGACGGAATCGGCGAACAGCGCTGTGATGGGAGCCAACCTTATTCCACTTTTGGCGCTCGGAATTCCGGGGAGCATTGGCGCCGCGCTTCTCATTTCCGCCTTTAAGATTCACGGCATCCAGCCGGGCCCGTTGTTGTTCGAACAGCAAGGCCGGCTGATTTACGGGCTGTTTGGCGCCATGATGATGGCCAATCTGATGAACCTGCTGATCGGGCAGGCCAGCCTCAGGCTATGGACCAAAATTATCTCCGCGCCGGAATCCCTGGTGTTTTCGTCAGCACTCATCCTTTGCATCACGGGCGTATATGTATCGACCGGTGGTATTTTCGGCGTCGCCGTCATGCTTGTGTTCGCTGTAATGGGTTATCTCATGAACCTGTTTGGTTATTCGGTCGTCATATTCATTATCGCCTTTTTTCTCGGCGACAAGTTCGAACTCTCCCTCTCGCAAACCCTGGTCATTCTGGATGGCGATCTGCTGGCCGTCATTCACTACCCTGTCGCCCTTGCGCTGCTTATGCTCGCCCTCGTGTCGACCTGGTGGCTTGGCATTCATGCTCCTCGAAAAAGCCGCCGCCAAACACGCGATTCCTCGCTTGATTAAAGAAAGCCATATATCAGGAAACGCCCCGGTGCCGTTGCTGGGGCGTTCAGGACTATCATCTCGTCCCTATTCCTTGGGTTCCCAATATTCCATCGCGTCCAGCTTCATTTTCCGCTTTTCATCGTTCGGAAGCTTGAAGTCGTAGCCGAAAGTCGCCGCTTCCCATGAGCCATACATGGGATTCGCGACGGTGATCCATTTTGTGCTCCAATAGTCATTGTAGGTATCGATAAGGGCCGCCCGGTCGGCGACGGTCGCATCTCTGGCTTCGACGAAATCGCCAAGGTTATCGCCGATAATCAGGGCGACACGGTAATCCTTGGCGACATAGGCGCGCCGCGAAGTTTTATCCGAGCCCCACTCCTCCTTTTCACCGCGGACAAGAATAGTATCTATCTTGTCGTTCACATAGTACCCCAAATCAACCAGGTTTTTTCGCGTGCCTTCCTCTTCGCCGGCCTTGCGGTTGGAGACATAGAATATCTCGACTCCCTTCGAGCGGGCATAATCAATGAATTCTTTAGAGCCGGCTATCGGCTTTGAGATCGCGGAATTGACATAAGGCGCCCAGGTTTTTGAACTGTAACTCGCATTAGCCTTGATAAGCCAGGCTTCATAGGCGGTGTTATCCAGCACTGTTTCATCTACGTCGAGAATTACAGCGACAGGCTTTTCCTGATAGGCTTCCCCCTGCTCAGTCGCCGCCGTCCAGTTTTTATCTTCGAGTGCCCGGTCAAGCATGATTTCCGCGAGTTTATAGGCGGCAAGGGATGTTGCCTTGAACTCCACGGAAGTTTGCGTCCATAGGGTCGCATTCACCAGATCATTTTCTTCTGCCTGAGCGGGCGTCGAGATCGCCGTCAAACCGGCAACCACGAGACCTGTCAGAATACCACGCGCAGCAAAGTCGATATTCATTGGATAACTCCCCTTCAGAAAATTGAGATGGCATTGCCGAAGGATGAAATGACGAACCCGCGGTTTGCCGAAGCATCTATTTCGTCAGAAAATCGATAACGGCACAACATAATTTTTCTGTAGGGCCGCGACCTTTAAAACTGAAGGAAGGCGCGCCCGCCCGTATTGCAGGTGACCGCACAGCAACTGGCAGGGATGATTACAACCATCATTGAGGGCGGGTTTATCATGGCGAATGCGATGGGTGACCCCACCTGGCTGCAAAGGCAGATCGCGGAATATCGCAATTATCTGCATCTGCTTTTCGAAATCAGGAATAAATCATAGAATCTGTGCTAATCTGACTGTCGAATTAATAATAAAAAATGGACGACATGACCTCCAACAATGCCCATACCGACGAAATAACGCGAAGGCTGACGGAATTTGCCAAATCGGAAATCCGGCCGCGGCGTGAAACGCTCATATCTTCCGGTAAGTTTCCAAAAGATCTTTGGACAGCGTTTGCCGCAAGTGGCCTCGCCGGGCTGACCGTTCCCGCCGAATTCGGTGGCCTTGGCGCTGATTACACATATGTTTCGAAGGCTGGTCACTTGCTGAACCGCATCGGCGGAGTGCCGGGCGCAGCGATGATGTTCATGTCCCACTGGCTGATCACCCGGCTGCATATCGCGGGAGATGCACCTCCGGATATTAAAGAACGGCTGTTGCCGGAACTTTCAAAAGGCGACAAGACAATCTCTGTCGCCATATCCGAACCAGGCGCCGGCGCCCATGCGAAATTTCTTAAAACCACGGCCAGACGTGATGGCGACATGTTCGTAATTAATGGGGAGAAGGCCTATCTCACCAATGGTCCGATTGCCGATCATTTTATTGTGCTTGCCATTACCAAAGAAGAAGAGGCGCGCAAGGAATTCAGCGCAATTCTAGTTCCAGCCACGACCGACGGCCTTCACAAAACGGAGGGCGTCAAAATCGACTTCCTTCACCCTTGCCCGCACGGTGGAATAACAATGAAGGACTGCCGCGTTCCGGTCGCGAATATGATCGGCACCGCGGGCAAGGCGTTTGCCCGAACCTCCTTGCGTATGCGGGCAATCGAGGACGCCGTCGGCGCGGGCGGCCAGGTCGGATCGATGTTTTGTCTGTTGGATGATATCGCAACGGATGCCCCCGAAGCGCTCGCGGCGGATATTGGCGCGGTTGCGACGAAGCTGCTGGCGCTTGACGTGATTGCATCGCGCCTCGCCGTCATGGCCGATGAGGCGGGTGAAAACGTTCAGCTCTTACTGGAACTCCAGCTCGGGTTTCATCAACAATGTCAATCCTGCGCGAACTCCTTCGGGGACCTATTGGAAAAGATGCCGGCGCCACGACGGCCCGAGGTTGATCTTCTCTATCGTGATATCACAAAATCTCTCAATATCGCGCGCAACGCTCACGCCGTACGTCTGACCAAAATCGGACGGGCACGCATGAATAAGTGATCCTCCCTTCACTCACCAACATTCGCTAATCACCAGCGATATGCTGGCGTGAATAGTCCGATAGTTGCGCCGGCCTCCATTCCGTCGCCAAGCCATTCGTCGGCCGAAAGATCTTGATTTTCAACGGATAGCATTTGGCGGCATCACTGGAATGACCGGAGCTGCAATCGCCACCAGGGCAGGTGGAAAGCGCCCCCAGCAGATCGATTTCGGCGAAGAATTCAAGAAAATCCCCCGGACGCACCGGACTTGCCTTCATGAAATACTGGTGGCTGTCCCGGGTGAAGCCCGTGCACATAAACACATTCAGCACATCATGCACGAGCGGTTCTGCCTCGTCGAACGACATTCCCCGCTCCCTGGCAAGCGCCCGTATAAGGTTTGAATGGCAGCAATAATGGTATTCATCGCCACTTAGCAGCTTGTTGGTATAGGGATCGCAACGTGTTCCAATCACATCATGAATTCCCCCGCCGTCGTCATCCCATCCGTACCAGTCCAGGGTGTCGTGGGTGATGGTTGCCATTGGCCGCATATAGGGCAGATTGCTCCACAACCGGTCACCGACACCGACATGGGTGCCGTGAAGCGCGCGTGTCTTGCCACTGAAAAATCGTTCGTTCAGATCCGCGGCATTCCAGAGATTAAGATCACCGACCTGCGGCCCTTCCATACTCACGATCCGGAAAAAATGCCCGGCTGGAACAAGAAACGCCTCCGCGTCGCGCGGGGCGACGACAACCTCCTCGACCGGCTCCAGATTGGCGCGCGCCTCCGCATAGATATGCGTTTCAGCATGCGGAAGGGTTTCAGTCGGATACACGATCACAGGCTTTACTGACCTGCGATGGCCCGCATCGGCGGGCGCCGGATTTTGCGGTGAATGTTTCATGGGCGCACCTCATCACAATGGGGTTTTATCCTACGATGGGTCATCATAGGGGACAAGATGCAATGGCCGCGCATTTACTTTACCAGCCGCCGCCACCGCCGCCACCGCCACCACCGCCGGAAGACCCGCCGCCCGAAGAACCGCTTGAACTTCCCGGCGCGGTCGAGGCGGAAGATATGGCGCTTGTAAAGCCTCGCCCAAGAGAGGTTGAAAAGCCTGCAAGGTTCGAGGAATTAAAATGCCGGCCGTTATACCAGCTCGGCCGGTAACTTCCGCGCTGCCAGGGGCCTTCATGGGCATTGGCGAACGCATTGGAGAATTGGTCCGCCCAGGCATTTTCGACATCAAGGGCAATTGCGAACGGCAAATACCGTTCAAACAACTCTGGTGTCCGTTCGGGAGAGTTGAAAAAATTCATCCGGTCTTTTTCGGTAACGCTCAGGAAATCCGCGAAACCGGCAAATTTGTCCATCATCTTACGACCAAGCAGCGTCGGCGCCTTCAGCAGATGGTAAAAAACAAGATTGATCACCTGCAACAACAGGAATAGCACGGCCGCCGCCGGCGACGCCGCATCGATAAAGAAGATCAGCCCGGCGATCTCACCGCCAAGGAACGGAATGGCCATGATGGTAAGAAGGATTGCACCGATACCCGACAAGGCATTGCGGCCTGAAAGGAAATCCATCCAGGCCCGGTAACCACGGCGGAGCATAAAATACACACCAGCGGTCCAGCCGGTAAGCCAGACGGAAATAAACAATGCTGCGGCCTGATCTCGCGCCGAGAGGAGCATCAGTCCGACCACAATCAACGAAATCACAACGCCCGGAATGAAGTAGATCCTATTCGTACTAAAATAGGTTTTCTCATATTCGGTGCGCAGCCATTCCTTTAGATTATCTCTGGCTTTTTGGATAGTCGCATGGTTTTTCTGCTTGAGCTCGATTTGATCATTCGCGCCCTTCAGTAGCCAGCTCGCGGCGGCTTTCTCGCCGAGCGACAGTGGAACTTTCTTGCCTGTCCGTTTCAGTATGTAATTTCCGGAATCGTCTTCGCGTATCGTCAAATACCCTTTTACGGCCATGCTGATGATCGCGGCTGAGAAGACCTTATTGTCAAAGCCCATCTCGCGGATATATCGCATCGCCGCCGGTGAATATCCCTCCGGTGGTTCGTATAACGGGACAATTGTGCCTGCGGCCGGGTCACGTCCTACCCGCCACCAGACTAAAAAGTAATAAAGAGCAAGGATAGCCAATCCCCCGGTTCCGATGAGTAGAATCTGGTTATCCGCGAGCAGATACCCGATTTCTTCCATTTCAGAAGGTTGGGTAATATATCCACTTGGAAAAGCCACCGCTATCGTCAGCCCCTGATAGGGTTCCAGTGGCCGGGTTGTGAAGAACTCCATGCCATCGGTAAAATCACGGGTCGCGAATGCGGTTCCTTTATCGCCCTGAAATCCGGTGTAACCACTATATTTCAGGACCGGCGCGCCCTCCGGCAGATGCACACGCGCACTTGCCTTCACAATTTCGAATGACCAGCCGTTTCCGGTGACGTTCCAGTAAATTTCGTCATAACCGTCAAAAAAGCCGATCTGACGAGTCGTCCTATAGGTAATGCCGTAGGTATGCTGTCCGTCCAGAATAAAGACGTCCTTATCGCCAATATAGATACGAATACCGTTGGATCGACGTTCTGTATGATAGGGTTCCGGCTGGCCGTCACGGGTAATTTTCTCGATCTTGAGGCCGACGCGGAACTGATTGCCGTTATCGTCCGTGTAATCGGTCGGAATATCGCGGAAAATACCGCGCCTGATCTCCCGTCCCTCGCTTATGACAGTAATCTTTTCGCGCACGGTCAGCGACGCGTCCGGATTGACCCATATGTTGCTCTCGAAATTCCTGATGATTTCCTGTGCCGTCGCCTGCCCGGCAAAGACAAGCCCCGTGAGCAGGAGCAGGGCGGCAACAGAAATTTTCCTCAACGACAACATACCGCGAGATCAGTCGAAGCTGACTTGGACCGGTTTACGGGCGGCATCTTCATCTTCGGCCAGTTCGAAAAACTCCGCCTTTATGAAGTTGAAGGCATTGGCGACCAAATTGCTCGGAAACTGATCGATCTTGATATTGTTGTCGCGGACAACGCCGTTGTAGTAGCGCCTCGCGGACTGGATTTTATTCTCAACGTCGGCGAGTTGCCCTTGCAGGCTCATAAAATTCTCATTGGCCTTGAGTTCGGGATAGTTCTCGGCAAGTGCAAACAGAGATTTCAGCGCGCCGGCGAGCATATTCTCGGACTGCGCCTGTTCCGCCGGGGATCCATGATTGGCCATTGCGCTGTTGCGGGCCTGAACCACGGCCTCGAAAGTTCCGGCCTCATGCTTGGCATACCCTTTGACGGTCTCCACGAGATTGGGAATGAGATCATAACGGAGCTTCATCTGCACTTCGATCCCGCTCCAGGATTCCTTTATCCGCTCGCGCAGACTGACGAAGCCGTTATACGTCACGATGACATAAAGGGCGATAGCGACTATCAAGCCGATGACAATTAACAGGGCAATCATATCACGTTACTCCTCGGGCGGGCGCTTACACGACAGTAACCGGCGCGAGGGCAAGTTTACGGCCTAAATCCTTAACGTCAAATGTAGATATCCTTGAGGTTGTAGTTTTTCAGGAGCATTTCCCGGTTTTCCTCGCCCCATCGGTTCGCGTTTTCCTCGCCTCGCAAGGGAAGATAATCGTATCTCGGTTCGTCCGGATAGCGTTGCTGACGGGCATCGATCCCGAGTGCGATGATCCGGCTGCGCGCATGGATACGGTCCGCGTCATAGACTTCTTCGCGGCCGTCAAGCTGGCTCGTCGCAACATTGAGAACGCGTTTTCGCGGAAAGAATCCGGCATTTATCGTCACCCTTCTGTCTGGTGAGGAATTGGCGAATGACCCGTGAACCAGTTGACGGTTGACGGCGAAGACATCCCCCGCCCCGCAGACGAGTGGCACAGCGTCCTTGAGCTGTTCGGAACCGCTTTCGTGAACCAGCGCAGGAATATCGGCCTTGCCGGTCTTGTGACTGCCGGGCAATACCCAGACGCAATTGGCGGGAGTGCTTGGATAAAGCTGCGTCATGAAATTGAAGCCATGCGCGTTTTCATCCCAATCCGGCGCATCCCAATGGGTGGTGCCATCCTGGTGCCAGGCAACCGACGGTCCAAGACCGGGCTCCTTGATGAAGGTCACTTCATTATAGGGGACGAAATCAGCGCCATTAATAGCTTCCGCTACTGCCAGCAACCCCGGATGCCCATAAAGACGCAGACAGGAATCCATGAGATGCAAATTGCCAGTCAGCAATTCGATCGTCCAGTTTGGCGCGTCCCCCTCCGGCGTCGGGTCGAGCATTTTTACCGGATGACGTCCTTTGTTTTTTGTCGTCCCTCCGAGAGGATCGCTGAGCGGTTTCGCGAACCGGTAAGGCGACCGCACAAATTCCGGCCCCATTGCAGGTCGCCCCTCCGCGTCGATGTCGGAATCCGGGGTTACCGGAGCCCGGGAAAGAACATAATCCACATCGCTGCGAAGATCCTCCAACTCCTCGCCGCTTACCACATTCTCGAACACGTAAAACCCGTGCGCGCGATATGCCGCGAGAATATCGTCCGCAAGTTTACCGTCCGGTCCCATCCGGATGGGGCCGCGATTTCCAAGCGCATAGGCCCGGGCTTCGCCTTCGCGGATATAACCCGCCATTGATTTGGCATGTTCGGCGGCAGAAAGGTGATGTATGGCAATTTCTTCGTTCATTTTTATACCCACAAGATTCTATTGTGCCGGCCTAACGCAGCTGCTCCACGAGCGCGATGACGTTCCGCGCCTGCTTCAAATGCGGCATGTCCAGCATTTTCCCATCGAGTCCGATCGTTCCCACGCCGGGATTTTTCTCGAAAATGTCAACCACGCGCCTGGCAAAGGCAATTTCGTCCTCACTCGGCGTAAAAGCGCGGTTGATCACCTCAACCTGCGCCGGGTGAATGGCGACTTTACCGATAAACCCCGAACGCCGATCCCGGAGACATTCCTTTTCGAGACCTTCCAGATCCCGGAAATCGACATAGACCACCCCGACCGCCTGAACGTCTATGGCGCGGGCCGTCGCAAGGCACAGGGACCGGGCGAGGAGGAATGGATCGTCATAATCCCCTGTGACCGGATGCCTGTTGGTTGATGCTCCGAGCGCGGCAGCCAAATCCTCCCCGCCCCAGGTGAGGCCGACAAGGCGGTCTGATACGTCCTTGAGATAGCTGTCGAACGTGAGGAGCGAAGCGGCCGTCTCCGTCGCGACGCTGAGGATCTTAGTCGATCCCTGCGCCAACCCTTCCCGCGCCTCCAGCGCAAGCAGAAAATCCGATAGGCGGTTCACCTCGGCGGCCGAATAGACTTTGGGCAGGATAATTCCGTCTGGCGCGCCCGGTATAACCGCAGCAAGATCGGGAAGCGCCAGTTCCGTATCGAGCGGATTGATCCGCACCCAGAGTTGCTGCGCGGAGCGATCGGGGTTCGCCGCAAGGAATTCCGCCACCATTTTCCGGGCGATTTCCTGCCTGTCGTCAGCAACGGAATCCTCAAGATCAAGAAGCAGGGCATCCGCGCCGTTACCGCGCGCCTTTTCCATTTTCTTTTCGCTGTCTCCGGGAACGAACAGCCAGGACCGCAGCAGCTTCATGGGCGTTTCCTCATCAGGCCGGTGCGGACGCAATAGGCGATTTCCTGGTCCCGCTGGTTATAGCCGATATGCTCGAACACGACCAAACCGGCGTCGGGTCGGGACTTGCTTTCGCGCATCTCCTTGATCCGGGTTACGACCCGGATGGTATCGCCATGAAAAACCGGATTAGCGAAGCGGATGTCGGTCATTCCGAGATTGCCGAGCGTGGTGCCAAGCGTCGTCTCCCCAACCGTAACGCCGATGACGAGGCCAAGCGTGAACAGGCTGTTGACGATCCGCTGCCCGTATTCCGTCTGTTTCGAAAACTCTTCGTCGAGATGCAGCGGCTGCGGGTTATGGGTCATGGCGCAGTACATGACATTATCCATTTCCGTCACCGTTCGCCTCAGAGCATGATCGAACTCCATTCCCACCTCAAACTCTTCGTAATAAAGACCCGACATTACAAATCTACCTCTTCTTTGGTTTTAATTAAGTGTTACGCCTACCATGCCAGTTGGCGCCATTCGTCGTCTGTTCCCAGTACTGCTTTTTCCGCATCATAGGAAAAAAGCCAGCGCTGACCGATGGGAAAGCCATCCCGATCTTCCTTTTGATGGCGGGCGAAACGGGCGTTGCGCCGCGCGATCTCATCGGGGTCCGTCATATGAAAGAGATGCTCCGCCGCACGAGATTGCAGGAGTACACGGTTTGCCCGGTCCAGGCGTAATCCTTCATATTTCTTGAGGGCGCCGGCGATGTCGTTCTGTGACATCTCCAGGCAGCGGCCGAGCACCCAGGCATCTTCGATGCTCTGTCCGGCCCCCTGCGCATGATAGGGCATCATCGCATGCGCCGCGTCGCCCATCAGCGCAACCCTGTCCGTCACCCATCGGTCAAGCGGTTCACGATCGATCATGTTCGTCATGAAGAGGCTTTCCGTGCCCGCAATAAGCTCCCGGATCTGTTCATGCCATCCGTCATATTCCTTGAGTGCCGCATCCCGCGACCCCGTTTGCGACCAGGATTCCTTTGCATTGTCATTATAGGGCCCAATTCCGACCCAGTTGAAAAGATCGCCGCCACAAACATAGTAGAGCACCGCAGACCGGTGCGGTCCCATCCAGACATAGGAATTCTGCTCAAACCCCAAATCGCGGGCGACGTCCACCGGCACGAGCCCGCGCCAGGCAACACAGCCGGAAGGCCGCGGTTTTTCGGGAGTGAAAAAGGTCTCACGAACCAGAGAGTGAAGCCCGTCCGAGCCAATCAGAACATCCCCCTTCTCAACCGTTCCGTCGCTCAAGTGGACTTCAATACCGTCGGCATTTTCCTTGACGGCAACTACTTTGCTGTTCAGGCGGATATTTTCAGGTTCCATGGCTTTCACCATGATATCGAGAAGGTCCGCCCGATGGACATGATAGTAGGGCGCGCCGAAAAATTCCTCGACTTTTGGCATCAGCGGCGTCTTGAGATATACCTCCCCGCTTTTATAATCCTTGAAAAGATGTGCCTGCGGCGGAACGCCGATACGCGAAAGCTCGTCCTTCAAACCAAGATACTCAAGGACCCGGATGCTGTTCGGACTCTGTTGCAACCCGGCGCCGACCTCGGATAATTTTGCGGCCTGCTCCAGTATCAAATGGGAAATACCCGCCCGCTGCAACGTGAGCGAAAGAGCCGCCCCTGCTATGCCGCAGCCAATCATCAAGACACGCATGTTATCCTCCCTCCGGATTTGCTCCGTGTTATTCTTTGGAAGCGCTTGAACACAAGCCTTGCAGACTTGATCAAAAACAACAAGAGAAAAGCCGCAGAGCGGTAATGTAATGTATGAAAATTTAGTGTCTGCTGACCGGATAATCCGTTACACTTCGCGCATGGGGTTCGGGGGGCTTCAATGAAGGAAAAAGAATTACGACTCGCCCTTGTATGTTACGGCGGTGCGTCTCTGGCCATCTATATGCATGGCATTACCAAGGAAATCCTGAAGCTCCTGCGCGCCTCCGCCGCCTATCACGCCATTCCCTCCAACAGTGAGAGACAAACGAAGAACTACGGGGACATCGCGCCCGAACGCGGTGATGATGTGGACAGTGAGGAAATCTACTTCGACTTGTTCAAGATGATCGGGGAGCATATGGACCTGCGGGTCATCGTCGATATCATGGCGGGCGCCTCCGCCGGGGGAATTAATGGCGTCACGCTCTCGCGCGCGATTGCTCACGACCTCGATCTCGAGCCGGTCACCCGGGCCTGGCTGGATGAGGCGGATGTGGAATTTCTGATGAGCGATGAGGTCAGGGCCGGCACATGGTCGAAAGCCGTGCTCGTACCCTTCATCAATACCTTCTCCCGGCTGAAACTGGACGAGGTCGCGCCCGATCCCGAGATGCGGCGGAAAATCTCGATGTTCCTGCGCTCTCGCTGGTTCAAGCCACCGTTCGACGGGCCTATTGTCTCGGACATGTTTTTCCGTTCGATCGACAAAATGGACGGCGGAAAGACACCCACGCGAAGCCTGATTCCGGCAGGTCAGCATCTGCACCTATTTGTGACCGTAACGGACTTTTATGGTCACCAGCAGGCAATGCGGCTTCATGATCCCGCCATCGTCAGTGAGCGCGAACACCGACTTCTCCTGAAATATGACTACGTCAGCGCGTCGACCGGCATGGTCAGTGAGTTTGATCGGGATCATCTTCCTGGTCTCATTTTCGCTGCCCGCGCCACATCCTCCTACCCGGGGGCATTTCCGCCGGCGACGCTTACCGAACTTGACGCCCTTCTCTCGTCCAAAAATCGCTCCTGGCCCGCCAGAACAAGCTTTATCAAGAAGAATTTCGCGGCCTATCTGCAGCAGGACATAAATCCGGAAACCGCCCATTTCATTGATGGCGGCGTCCTCGACAACAAGCCGTTTTCGGCGGCGATCGGCGCCATCAAGCAACAGGTAGCGTTTCGCGATATCGATCGCCGCCTGATCTATATCGACCCGAACCCGGATGAGGAACAGCAACCGGCCAACCGGGAAATGCCGAAATTCCTGATTACACTGCTCGGCTCCCTCTCCACACTACCGCGCAATCAGCCAATCCGCGACGATCTCGCCTTTATCGGCAGCTATAATGAAAGGATACGGCGGGTAAAGCTGATGATGGAATCTGCCCGCCCGCGCATTGACTCCGCGATTGCCGCCATCGCCGAAGAAGCAGCCGACGAAGGCCCCGAGGCGGTAAGACATGCGCGAAAAAGGGCCCATCGATCGGTTGCCTCCGAGGTGGGGCTTTTCTACGAAGGCTATCTTGACCTCAAGATCGAGGCGACGCTCGACTATGTGTTCGAGCTTGTCTGCAGCGCGCTTGACATCGCCGCGGAAAGCCGCCGGTCGCATCAGTTGAAAGAGAGGTTTCGCAACTGGGCCGACAACAAGAAAATAACTCGGCGGGAAATTCAGGGACCGGCGCCCGAAGGCAGCAGCCCCGCCTGGCTCAAATTTCTAGATCATTTTGACCTTGGGTTTCGTGACCGACGCATCCGCTTCGTTATTCGCAGCCTCAACGAACTATATGCCCGGCTGGAAAGCGACTTCAAGGATGTGAGTGCCGCGGACCTTAACATCGTAAAGCGGAGCCTGTACGAAATTCTCGATACTTTGCAGCCCTTTAACGACGGAAGCTTTATGGATACGGAGCTTCGGGGGAAAATTCGCGAATCCGCAAGATCTCTGTTCTCGGCGGAAGAAGAAGAATGCTTTGGCGCCTTCGACAACATAGTGGAATGGTTGAACGGCCAGATGAGTTTGGGACAAACCTGCGTCGCCGTCGAGGATCTGCTGTGCAGCAATCGGGGGGCCGCGGCAGACCGAACGATCCGGCGCGCGCTTCTACATTCGTATATCGGCTACGCCTATTGGGACGTTCTGACTTTCTCGATCACCAACTGGCGCAATATAGGTGAATTCGATGAAATCCGTATCGACCGGATCAGCCCGCTGGATGCGACGGGGCTACGGGGCGGCGGAAAGCATGTGACGCTGAAAGGGCTTGCCTTCGAAGGCTTTGCAGGTTTCTTCAGCCGCCTTATCCGGGAAAACGATTATCTCTGGGGGCGGCTTCATGGCGCCGAGCGACTGATAGATATTGTCTGTTCCGCGATTCCCAAGGACAACCGAAACGCCTGCCATGATAAAATTGACGAATTGAAAACCAGAATTTTCCGGTCGATTATTGACTCTGAAAAGAACAAACTGTCGATCCCCGACGAATTCACGCGCCTTGCAGAAGAACTGTCGCGGCGAGAGTCCGGTAAAAAATGACAGCGCAACAATTTGCCGCCCGCAGTACCTAATAGGATTTTGGCAGGTCGAGCGCCCGTTCCGCGAGGTAGCTGAGGATAAGCTGCGGGCTGATCGGCGCCAGACGATGGATCAGGGATTCGCGCAAATATCGTTCCACATGAAATTCCTTGGCATATCCCATGCCGCCATGAGTCATAACGGCATTGGTGCAGGCCTTGAAAGCCGCCTCTGCCGCCAGATATTTTGCCCCATTGGCTTCAAGACCACATTCCTTGCCGGCATCATATAGGCCTGCCGCCCGGAAGGCCATGAGATTGGCCGCTTCAAGCTCCGCCCAGGATTGCGCCAACGGATGCTGGATCGACTGGTTCATCCCGATCGGCCGACCGAACACCACGCGCTCCCGCGCATAGTTGGCCGCGCGGTTGAGCGCGCAACGTCCAAGACCGACCATCGACGCCGAGATCAGGATCCTTTCCGCATTCAGACCATGCAGAAGATACCGGAAGCCCTTCCCTTCCTCCCCGATGAGATCTTCTTTCGGGACGGGAAGGCCATCTATGAAAAGCTGGTTTGAATCGACACATTTCCGACCCATCTTGTCAATCGGCCTGATTTCCACATAGTCGCGGTTTAGATCCGTATAAAAAAGGGATAATCCGTCAATCGGCCGCTCGGTTTCTTCCTCGCTTTTGGTTCGTGCAATCAGCAGCATCTTATTCGACTGCAGCGCGGTCGATGTCCAGATTTTTTCGCCCTTGATGATATAGCCATCGCCGTCGCGGATCGCTCGTGTTTTCAGGCGCGTGGTGTCAAGCCCAGTATTCGGTTCCGTCACCGCAAAACAGGCGATGTCCTCCCGTTTGATGATCGGCGGCAGCCATCGCTTTTTCTGTTCCTCCGTTCCGAACACCACGACCGGGTTAAGGCCGAAAATCCCGATGGCGATGGCGGCAAAACCGGCATTGGCGGCGCCAGATTCGGTTATCGCCTGGACCATGACAGCGGCATCCGAGATACCGAGCCCGCCGCCGCCATACTCCTCGGGCATGGCAATGCCCATCCAACCCTCATCAGCGATCGCCCTGCAGAATTCCTCGGGAAATTCACCATCCCGATCCCTCGCCAGCCAGTAGTTGTCGTCAAACTTGCGGCACAGCCGACTAACGCTGTCCTTGATTTGCTGTTGTTCGGGTGTGAAGTCGACGCTCATTTCCGTCCTCCCGGCGTTATCCGCCTTTTATTGTTGAGCTTAACCAACCCCGCAATCATGGGGGTCAATCCGGATATTGTCGGACCAATCGAGGAAATTATCAATGACAATGAACGGTCGGAGGATTTGGCCGGCACCGCGGGTCGCGGTTTACTCAGGCAAACCGGCTTTGACAAGCGCCTCGCGATGATGATCCGCATCCGCGTCATGCTTGTAATGCAGGGTATCCATATAGCTCGTGATCGTAAAATCAGGATTAAGCCGCATGACCTCGTTCGCATATCCCTTGGCCGCCACCATATCGCCAAGATAGGCATAGTTCGCCGCCATAAAGGCGTGGTGAGTATGATCAGGCGTCGAGAGCTGACGGAAGGAATTGAGCGAGTCCTCGTAATGATGTCCGATGAACTGCGCCCGACCGAGATGATTCCAAAACCGTTCCGGGAAGTACGGATTAAGCCGCATCGCCTTCTTTATCCATTTCACGCCTTCATCCGGCTGGCCCGTCCAGGAGAGCATTTCCCCCATCTGCACGACAATCAGGTCGTCATTGGGATTAAGAGATACGGCCCGGTTCTGGTGATATACCGCCTTGTCAAACTCATTCTGTATGAGATTGGCGGCAGCGAGAATGCGGTGCACGTCGCTGTCTTCGTCGTCCAGCGCCCGCGCCTTTTCGAGCTCCGACTGAATTTCAAGCATAGTTGCATCGCTATCCTCATACCAGTTCTGCGCCCATCCCTGCCCCAGAACGCACGCCCTCCATGCATGGGCATGGGCGTAATTCGGATCGAGTGCGATGGCCCGCCCAAGCATTTCCAGCGCCTGTTTGTTGCTCTCGCGGTTGGATCGGTGATGAAGCCGCTTTCCCGTCAAAAGGCATTCATAGGCAGCAAGATTCTCGGGTCTTTTCCGTTGTGCCCGCTCCTGGGTGGCGGCCTCCATCCGGGATGGAAGCGTCGCCACAATCGCCGACGTTACCTCATCCTGGATGGCGAAAATATCTTCATAATCGCGATCATATTTCTCCGCCCAGATATGCTTGTCCGCAATCGCATCGACCAGCTGCACGGTGATCCGCACACGATTTCCCGCCTTTCGGACGCTCCCCTCCAGCGCATAACGCACGCCCAGCTCCTGGGCAACCGTCTGGACGCTGACGTTTTTTCCCTTATAGGCAAAGGAGGATGTCCGTGAGATCACAATCAGGTCCCGAAAGCGGGACAGCTCCGTCAGGATATCCTCCGTCAGGCCATCGGTGAAGAACTCCTGTTCCGGATCGCCGCTCATATTGAGAAGCGGCAGGACGACAATAGAGGGCTTATCGGCTTCCTGCTCAGCAGCTGTTTGTTCGGAAGGGGACCCGCCCGAGCTGTTTATCAGGACACGAAACGCCTGTATCGGCCGCCCGATATTCTTGAGATCCAGCGATCCCATGTCTTCAAATGCGACGTCCAGCTTGTTGCCAAGCTGATCATGGACGCTTCGGGAGATACAGATGCCGCCGGCATCCGACTGAGCTTCGAGCCGAGCAGCTATATTGACACCATCGCCAAAAATATCGCCATCTTCGAATATAATATCACCGAGATTGATGCCGATCCGAAATTCGATCCGCCGGTTTGCCGGGACATCCGAATTGCGTTTCGCCATCCGGCGCTGGATTTCGATAGCCGCCTGCACCGCATCGACGACGGTCGTAAATTCGACCAGCATGCCGTCGCCGGTGGTTTTGATAATGCGGCCATTGTTCTTTTCCAATGCCGGATCGATCAGTTCGAGGCGGTGGGTTTTAAGGCGCGCTAGCGTGCCCTTCTCATCCTCTCCCATCAAGCGGCTATAGCCCACCATGTCAGCCGCAAGTATGGCTGCCAGTTTCTGCGTATTCACAACAGTGTCCATGGAGCTTTCCTTATTTCGCAGGGCGTTGACATCGTCAAACGGTTCTTGGCGCATCTACGACGCCCCCCACAAAACGAATATCCATTATAACGAATATTGCAGGTACTAGGAACCGGAAACTACGTTTCACGCGGTGTTTCCGCGCGCCCTTCTACTTGACGTCGGCATCTATCAGTATGGCGCACAGGAGCGCGGGCTCAGTCCCCTTGTTGACCCATGCATGGTTGGTGCCGCGCTGGACAACGACATCATAGGGTTTGAGATCCCGTTCATCGTCGTCGAGCAACAGGGTCACATTGCCCGACAGGAGGATAATATAATCTATCGTCTCTGTTTTATGCATGGCCGGATGGCGGGATGTATCCGGCTGCTCGTGCGCGGCACCCATGGCCGCGAATCTTTCTTTCACGACCCGCGCATATTCTTCTTCACTAAGAGAGGGATCTGCGGGCGGAACCATAAACCAGCGGAAATTGCTGCCTCCCGGAACCGGTGACAGGGTAACCGGGTGCGCGCCGCGATCTTCAATATTCGTACTGTTAACAGCATGCCCGGCTTCATTCCAGATATCGCGGAGGTTCCCGATACGCCGACTGGGCGGGCCATCCAGGGTGACAATCGATCGACCTTTATCATTGTGGCCGGTGACGATGCGTCTTAGTTCAAATCCGTGATCCATCTCTCATTTACTCCCTGTTATTTTTAGTCGGCGAAAGGTTTAAATTCCCGCCGTTGCATTCAAACTGGCAAAAGAATTGACACATATCAATTATATTATGATCTGCTGATGCGGCATTCGAAGGGAAGGCTGGTAATGGCGACAAGAGAGCCGGGGAATGCCATGTTATGTCACCCGTTTTCCCCCGTCGCGCCCTTTGACGAGGCAATCGAACCTGTCAGGGTCGCTCGCTGAGAAAGTTCGATCCAGTTTCCATCTGGGTCACGGATGAAGCCGTAGCGGACAGTTGCGCCAAGTGTCTTCGGCGCCATGCCGCCACTCCCACCGCGCTGAAGCACCGTCTCATACTCATGATCCGCGTCAAATATCTGTACCGTCAGGTATCTGTAACCTTGTGCAAACTGGACGGCGTCGCCGCTTGCATCGGAATCGTGAAAGGCCAAAATCACGCTATCGTCGCAGGCAAAGACGGGACCGTCTGCGACGGGAACTTTCGGCAACCCGAGAATACGGCCATAGAAATCTTCAAACGCTGCCAGGCTCCGCACACCCATCCGCATGCCAATTCCTCCGACACCGCAATATCCGGGCGGCACCAGCGCCAGCCGGTTGCCATCGGGATCGACAAGTGTTTGGGGAACGGAAACTTCCTCCCGCGCGATAAGAAGTTCGCGGTAACCGCTGGGTGGGGCGGCCGGCAAGGGATTGCGGGAGTCATTGATCTTAAGAATGGGGCCAGCCGGTCCGTCGCCAAGAAAATGCCGCAACTGATGCACGCCCCCGCCGAGCTTGCCAAGATGGTCGAATGCGAGGCCAACTTTTCCCTGCCAGAAAGCCAACATCTTTTCCCGGTTATTGGTGAAAAGACCGATATCCAGATGTGATTTCGCAAGTTCCATGGTTGGCTCCAATTTTTTATATGAGGTATAGTCGTATTTTATCTCATGGAATGGCGCCCGTAATGCATATTATTTCCTGGATAACCGACCCGTCGACGGCAACTGCGGCAGTGGCCGCCTTTCTGGCCTCAATCGTCGAATTCGTCGAAGCACTGACAATCGTTCTAGCCGTCGGCACGGTTCGCGGATGGCGGCCGGCGCTGATCGGCGCCGCTGCGGGCGGGATACTCCTCTGCATACTGGTGATCGTGGCCGGCCCGTTATTGGCAAGATTACCCCTTGGCTGGCTTCAGCTCATTGTGGGAACCCTGCTGCTGCTGTTCGGCATGCGGTGGCTGCGCAAAGCTGTTTTACGGTCCGCCGGCGTTCTGCCCCTTCACGATGAAACAAAAATATTCGCAAATGAAACGAAGCATATGCAATTGGACAAGGCAGCGACAGGGAATTGGGATCCCATTGCGCTGGTAACCAGTTTCAAGGCGGTACTCCTTGAAGGGCTGGAGGTTATTTTCATCGTCATAGCGGTCGGCGCGACCGGCGAGGCGCTTGTTCCCGCGGCGGCGGGCGCAGGGGCGGCCCTTTTTCTGGTTATCGTTGCCGGCATAGCGATCCATAAACCGCTGGCGCAGGTGCCGGAAAATGCTCTCAAGCTTTTTGTGGGGATTCTTTTGTCCGGCTTCGGCGTGTTCTGGATTGGCGAAGGGGCGGGTCTTTCCTGGCCGGGGGAGGACCTGTCGATTATAGGACTGATCGCCGGCTTTGCGGTCGCGGCCTGGGCGGCTGTTCAAATTGCCCGAAGCGTGGAAAAAACAGGAGATGTCGCATGACCTGGTTGAAATCTGCCGCGGCTGAATTGTTCTCCCTGTTCGTCGACGATGTCTGGTTTTCGATCGCGCTACTGGGTTGGATCGCCATTGATATTCTAGAGATCCCGAGCCTCATTGGTGATCCGGCATGGCCCGCCCCCCTGTTGTTTGTCGGATGCGCCGTCATTCTGCTTGTAAGCAGTTGGCGCGCCGCCAGACGCAGAGGGAAGCCCTGATCTGCCGTCGCACTCGTCTCGCAAATTCAAGGAAGCGCCAATATAAAGGGTAACATCTCGATGAAGGATAACAGCAATACAACCCACGACGCGGAAGATGATCCGCGCAACAAAGACATCAAAATCTACATAAATGGCGAGATCGTTCCCCGAAACGAAGCCAGAGTTTCCGTATATGACTCAGGCTTTATGCTGGGTGACGGCATGTGGGAGGGGATGCGCCTTTATAACTGCAAATGGGCCTTCTTCGATGAACATATGGACCGTCTTTTCGATAGCTGCAAAGCCGTGTCGATTGATATCGGCATGGATCGCGCCGGCATTCTGGATGCCTTGACCAGAACCGCCGCCGCAAACGACATGACACACGATGTGCATTGCCGTCTGATGATCACGCGCGGCGTGAAGGTCAAACCGTTTCAGCACCCTGCCCTGTCGCAATCGGGTCCGACGATTGTTATCATCATGGAGCATTCGAAACCCGCGACACATCTTCAGGCTAAGGGGATTTCACTTGCCACAGTGCCGCAGGTACGCGGTCTCCCCATGTCGCAGGATGCAAAATACAATTCCCATTCAAAACTGAACTGCATCATCGCCTGCCTGCAAGCGGAACAGGCCGGCGCGGATGAGGCACTGATGCTCGACCCCCATGGCTTCGTGAACACGACAAACGCCTGTAATTTCTTTATCGTCCGAAAGGGTGAGGTCTGGACCTCAACCGGAGACTACTGCATGAACGGCGTAACCCGGCAAAAAGTCATCGATCTATGTCGCGCCAATAATATTCCGGTATATGAAAAAAATTATTCGTTGGTCGATACCTATGGAGCGAGCGAAGCCTTCCTCACAGGCACCTTTGGGGCCCAGACGCCCGTTTCGCAAATCGACGGAAAGAAAATCGGCGACCATGACGGCATGGGGCCTGTGACCGCACGAATTCGGGAGCTTTATAAAGAGCTTGTTGAAAGGAATACGCAAGGTTAGTTCGCATAAAAAAACCCGGCATTAAAGCCGGGTTTTCTAAGTTCATTATGTACAGGATCAATAGCTGATCGGACCAATCAGCTTCCATCGATCCCCAACAACCTGGGAAAGACGCGCGCTGTTGCGGGCATCCGGGCCCAAATGATCCTCAGCGGAGAAGCTGTAGGGTGCGCCACCAAAGATACTTTGATAATCCTTAATGCTTTCAATCGCTTCCGCAGCTTTCTCCGCGGTCAGGTCAGGGCCGGCTTTTTCGAGGGCCATGATGAAAACATTCATCGCGTCATAGCCAGCAATGGACTGCAGAACAGCATCGTCGCCAAACCGCTTCTTGTAGTCGTCCATCCAGGCCTTCACTTCCGGGGTCGCCTCATCATAGTAAGGGATCGGCGTCTGGCTGGTACCGTAAAGGCCTTCCGTCAGGCCCTTGGCCAGCGAGATATTTTCCGGAACGTAACCGGCAGAGCTGACAACGAAGATGGGATCGTAACCAATTTTCTTCGCGGTCGCCATGCTGCCGATTGTCTCGCCGATAATCGTGCCGAGGCAAACCAGTTCTACGCCTTCAGATTTCAGCTGGGCAATCTGCGAGGAAAAATCCTTTGAGCCACGCTTGAAGTTGGTTTTTATGACTTCCGGAAGGCCCATATCCTTGGCCTGGTTCTCGCATCCGTGCAAAACGTTCTTGCCGAAGTCGTCATCCTGATAAAGGACGCCGATTTTCTTGATCCCCTTGTTTTCGACGAAATATTTGACTGCGGCCTGCATCTGGTCACTATACGGCGTGAAACCACCAAACTTCAGCTTGTGATAGGGCTCATACATTTCATTCGCGGCGGTCACCGGAAAAATATTCATGACGCCCATTTTCAGCGCACGGGGCATGGTCACCATATTGGTGGGAGTCCCGAGAGCCCCGACAAGCGCAAAAACTTTGTCCTTTTTGAGCAGCTTGTCGCCGGCCTGCGCGGCCTTGTTCTGCTGATAAGCAGAATCTTCAACGATGAGTTCAATCATGCGCCCGTTTACGCCACCTTTTTCATTGGCTTCGTCAACGGCCATACGCATTCCGTTGGTCACTGGTACACCCCAGAGCGCGACCGGACCGGAAAGCGGTTGATGCGAACCCAGGACAATCTTGTCATCATAAATGCCCTGATCCGCTGAAGCGATACTCATGGAGCCGGCAAACGCCGCCACCACAGTCGCCGCCGCCGTAAGCGACAGATGTAGAAAACTTCTCCGTTTCATAATTATTCTCCCAATTTTATTCCCTGATAACAACATGATACACTATTTTTCGAATTTCCAGAAATTCCGTGTCATTGATACATCGTGTCAATCATTCCCTTGTATTTCTGATTGACGAAGGAACGTTTCAATTTCATCGTCGGAGTCAGTTCGTCATCCTCCGCCGTCAAAACTTCTTCGATAAGTCGAAAATCCTTGATGGTTTCGACCTGAGCAAAATTCTTGTTCACCTTTTCGACTTCCTCGCGGATCAAGTCCAGCACTTCTTTCGCCTTGCAGAGACTCTGGAAATTCGTGAACGGCACATCGAGATCCTGCGCATATTTTTCGACATTTTCATGATCGATCATGATCAGGCAGGTCAGATATTTCCGCTTGTCGCCAATAACCACGGCATCGGAGATATAGGGACTGAATTTCAGCTGGTTTTCAATCTCTGACGGTGTGATGTTCTTGCCGCCGGCGGTGATGATAATATCCTTCATACGGTCGGTGATTTTCACGAAACCGTTGTTGTCGACATACCCCACATCGCCGGTATGAAGCCAACCGTCCGTTACTGTCTCCGCCGTCTTCTCCGGCTGGTTCAAATAGCCGAGAAATACATGGGGCCCCTTAAGGAGAATTTCCCCTTCGTCCGAAATACGGACTTCTGTCTTGGGGGCCGCAATGCCGACGGAACCCAGCTTGAACTGGTCGGGCAGATTGGTTGTCGCGACGCCGGTATTCTCCGTCTGGCCATATACCTCATACATATCAAGCCCGAGCGCCAGATACCATTTGATCAGATCAGGCGCGATGGGCGCCGCCCCGGATCCAAGATAATGCGCGCGGTCCAGGCCAAGCAGCCGTTTGATGTTTCGCAGCACCAGTTGATCCGCCAGCCAGAACCTTAACTTTTCAAATGCCGACGGCTTCGTTCCGTTTAACTTGTGCTCGGCCAGTTTATATCCCGCGCCGATCGCCCAGCCATAGGCCCATTGCTGAAGCTTGGTTGCCTCCTTGAGCTGCAGCGTTATCGCGGAATAGAATTTTTCCCATATACGCGGCACCGCAAAAAAGACGGTTGGAGATACTTCGCGGATATTCTCCGGAACGGTGTCGGGGCCTTCGACAAAATTGATCACGGACCCTGCAAAAAGCGGCAGAAAAACGCTGAATGAGCGTTCTGCGACATGGCAAAGCGGCAGGAAGGAAAGCTGCTCGTCTTCAGGACCATAACCGATAATAGGCGTCAGATTGGAAATCTGGAACATCAAGTTGCGATGGGAAATCATGGCGCCCTTGGGCGGCCCGGTTGTGCCGGACGTATAGATCAGGATCGCCAGATCTTCCGGCTTCGAAAGCGCAATCTGCTCCTCCCAGAAATCCGGATGCTGCTTGTGATATTCGTCGCCGATTGCGTAGAGATTGTCGATGCTAATGACCATGTCATCCTTGAAATCACGAAGGCCCTCCATATCGAGGACGATGATTTTCAGAAGATCGGGAAGCCGTTCACGAACTTCCAGGATCTTGTCGAGCTGCTCTTCATTCTCCGCCACGAAAATGCGGGTCCGCGAGTCCTTGCAGAGATATTCGACCTGCTTAGAACTGTCCGTCGTGTAAACACCATTGCTGACGCCGCCGACGCCGAGCGTTCCCATATCCAGATACAGCCATTCCGGATTATTCTCGCTCAATATCGAAACGGTCTCGCCCCGCTTCAGTCCAAGCGCCACCATGCCAAGGCCGCAGGCTCGTGCCTTTTCACCATATTCCGCCCAGGTAATGCTCTGCCAGATGCCGAAATCTTTCTCGCGCATGGCGATCTTCTGATCATTCTGCTTGACGCGAATCCAGAAAAGCTGACAGGTCGTTTCGGCACCGTCGATGACTGTCGGGGGATATGTCATTGCATTCATTTTTATCTCCAGCCTCAGATTGTTCTAACGCCAGGTTTTCCGTTTTTTCCAGCGGCGCTTGCCGCGAACCCCATGGTCCTGTATCCCGAGATAAAACTCCCGGATATCCTCTTTCTGCAGAAGGTTTTCGGTCGTATCCTCCATCACAATCCGGCCGACTTCCAAAACATAACCGAAATCCGCCGTATGCAGGGCGATATTGGCATTCTGTTCAACAAGAAGCATCGTCATGCCCTGTTCGACATTGAGCCGCTTGATGATGGTAAAAATTTCCTTCACGAGACGCGGGCTGAGGCCGAGGCTCGGTTCATCGAGAAGCATCACTTTCGGCCGTGCCATAAGCGCGCGACTGATCGAGAGCATCTGCTGTTCGCCGCCGGAAAGCTGGCCGGCCGGTTGATCTGCGCGCTCTTTCAGGATCGGGAAATAGCTGTGGACAAGCTCAATATCCTTGGCGATCGCGTCACGGTCACTGCGTGTATAGGCGCCCATCAGCAGATTATCGTTAACCGACAGGAAGGGGAACACCTCCCGCCCTTCCGGAACATGGCTGATCCCCTGACGCATCACCCAGTCGGGGTCTCGTTTCTGGATTTCCCGTCCGTCGAATTCGACAACCCCCTTTTGCGGATCCATAATGCCGCTGATGGTTTTCAGGATGGTCGTCTTACCGGCGCCATTGGCCCCCAGAACAGTCGCAATCTGGCCATCGCGAACGTCGAGCGAAATGCCCCGAATGGCCATGATCGGGCCGTAATATGTCTCGATATTCCGGACTTTCAGGATCGTGTCACTCATCACTACTCTCCCAGATAAGCCTTGACCACTTCGGGGTCGTTCTGCACGTCCTGCGGCGATCCGTGCGCGAGCATCCGACCGTAATTGAGCACCAGCACATGGTCGGACACTTCGGATACCAGCTTCATGTCATGCTCAACCATCAGGACAGTAATGCCGAGGTCCTTTTTGATATCGTCGATCCAGAAGGACATATCCTGCGTCTCCTCAACATTGAGACCGGAGGAGGGTTCATCCAGCAGGATCAGCTTGGGTTCGGTACAGAGTGCGCGGCCCAGTTCGACAACCTTCCGGACGCCATAGGGAAGGTTGGAGATAAGGCTTTCCCGATAATGCTGCAGATCAAGAAAATCGATGACCTCCTCCACCTTCTCGCGATGCGCAACTTCCGCCCGGCGGACGGATGGCAGAAACGCAAGTTCCGAGAATAGGCCCGTCCTGGAATGACAATGCCGGCCAACAAGAAGATTTTGCAGGACCGTGGCATGCTCGAACAGTTCAATATTCTGGAACGTCCGCGCAATCCCAAGGCTGGCGATGGCATGAGGCGGCACCTTCGTAATGTCCTGACCATCAAAAGTCATAGTTCCATCTGTCGAATCGTAGATCCGGCTGATCAGATTGAAAATGGTCGTCTTGCCGGCCCCGTTAGGACCAATAATCGTAAAACATTCGCCCTTTTCGATCTCGAAATTCACCCCGTCGACAGCTTTGACGCCGCCAAAGTTAATCGCCAGATTTTCCGCTTTGAATAAACTCATTTCAACCGTTCCGACTTCATATAGGCTTTCTGGCGTTTAAAGGTTGCTCGCTTGTAGACAGGGAACATCTGGAAATAATGTTTTATCTTCAGCCACCGGCCATAAATGCCATAGGGCTCGAAAATGATCACAAGCACCAGAATAAGCCCGAAGATGAATGGCTCCATACCCGGTGTTTCGGCAATCGACGTTGGCAGATAGTCCTTGAGAATGGCGAGGCCTTGCGGCAACGCAAGGACGAACATGGCACCGAAAATCGCTCCGTGCAGCGAACCAATCCCACCGACGACAACAAGCACCAGCAACTCGAGAGACTGAAATACTGTAAAGCTTTCAGGCGAGAGAAAGCCAAGCTTATGGGCGAACAACGCGCCGGCAAGTCCGGTGACCCCGGCGCTCAAAGCGAACGCCGTCGTTTTTACCCGAGCGAGGTTGACACCCATGCTTTGCGCGGAAATTTCCGAGTCGCGAATGGCCATCATCGCGCGCCCTGTCGGTGACCGCAGCAAATTGATCGACATCAGGATCACGAGAATCAATAACCCGAGGCAGAGAAAATAAAAGGGCGGGCCGTCCGATAACTCCAGGTCACCGACATAGAGCGATTCCACGAGAAGTCCCGTATAGCCGTTAGTGACACTTTCCCAGCGCGAGAGCACTTCCTCGATCACGATCGCGAAGGCGAAGGTCGCAATGGCAAGATAAATACCCGTCAGTCGAAGCACGGGGATGCCGATCACGACGCCCGCCAGAGCCGCGAAAATTGCGGCCATCGGCATCGATACGAGGAACGAGAACACCATCGGTTCGTCCATGAAGGGAAGCGGAATACCGTTGCCCGTCATAACCGCCTCTGTATAGGCGCCTATGCCAAAAAATGCCGCATGGCCGAGGCTGACCAGTCCCGTATATCCCGCGAGCAGCATCAGGCCGACGCCAGCTATCGCGATGATATATAATTGCGTCATCTGACCGATATAATAACTTTCGAGAAAGAAAGGCGCCGCAATGACCACAAGAAGCAACAACCCATAAGACCAGTAGTAACCTGAATGCTTCGCGATCCGGATGTCCTGATCGTAGTCTGTTTTGAACAAAAACCGCATTCTTAAACTCGCTTTCCGGTTTTCTGTCCGAACAGCCCTTGCGGCCGGACGACCAATACGATGAGAAGCACGACATAGGCTGCGACATTCTTGAAGCCGGGCGGCAGGTAGAAGCCCGCAAGCGTTTCAATAATGCCGATGATCAATCCGCCGACGACAGCCCCGGGGATCGACCCGAACCCCCCTAGAACTGCTGCCGGAAAGGCTTTCAGTCCGATAAAGCCCATACTCGTATCGATCAGGGTGGTGGGCGCGAGCAGGATGCCAGCGGCAGCGGCCACGGCGGCGCTGATCCCCCAGATCATGGAAAACACGGCTTTCACCGGGATCCCCATATAATAGGCCGCAAGCTGGTTCTGCGAGGACGCCTGCATCGCGATACCGAGCCGCGTATGAGTGAAGAAGGTATAGAGCACCGCACATAAAATGACCGTGGCGATAATCACCGAAAGGTCAGTCTGCGAGATAACCAGGGAGCCCATCGATTCCGGAATCAGCTGCATTCCCTCGCTTGAAAAGGGAGTAGAGATCGCATAGGTCTCGGTCCCCCAGCCAGGCATCATGCCAGCGGCGCTTCGGGCCATATAGCCAAAGCCGATGGTTACCATGACGATTGAGAACTGTGGCTGGCCGAGGACGGGCCGCAAGAAAACCCGATCGACAAGATTGCCCGCGAAAAACATGCAAATAATTGCCGCCGCGGCACCAACCCAGTAGTTCCACCCCAGAATTGAAATAAAGGTATAGGCGAGAAAAGCACCGAGCATCATCAACTCGCCTTGCGCAAAGTTGACGACCTCTGTCGCTTTGTAGATCAAGACGAAACCGAGAGCGACAAGGGCGTAAATACACCCGATTGACACACCTCCGACGACTAACTGCAAAAACTCAAACAGGATAGCCTCCCACTATTGTCCGATTTTTTTTAGTTATTTTTCCCCGCCGCATTTCGTGTCGGACCCATGCGGTGGAAGCGGAAGTATATGCAGGCTGCTTGATGAGCGTCAATAAAACATTTCGGGAACTCTGTTGTTTTTTTGTTCGCAACTGCAATAAGGAAAATCTGTTTTTCAGATTTAAAATAAAAATCTATTATTTAGTTTTTTTATTTAATTATCAATAGAATTAATGAAGTATAGAATTTATTTTTTAATTGCCTCATGGGAAAACTTTTACTCAAGGTTAAAAGTGGTCGGAAAAAACAACCGGGTGTTTATTAGGTAAGAAGCATGTTGCGGCGCGTGATGGCAGTTGCAAAACATATAGATTTTCTCCCAGTTTTCCCCTGTTGCGTTTGCTTTTTAAAATGGCTGCGTCTAGGCTGCTTTTCTAATATTTGGATGTAATCAGGACGCACCGTCACACACGACGGACCTGAAATTGGGAGTGGAAAATGCAACAAAATCCTCAAGGTGACTCAAGAAGCACAAAAGGTCGGGGCCGTCTTTTTGATTCCGTCGTCGAGACAATCGGAGATACCCCCTGTATCCGCATCAACAGACTCGCGCCAGATGGCGTCGAGATGTATGTAAAAGCGGAATTTTTCAATCCGGCCGCTTCGGTGAAAGACAGGCTGGCAATTTCCATTATCGAACAGGCGGAAAAACGCGGCGATCTGAAACCGGGCCAGACCGTGGTTGAAGCCACCAGCGGGAACACAGGAATAGGCCTTGCGATGGTCTGTGCGGCGAAGGGATATCCTCTCGTCGTCACGATGGCCGACAGCTTTTCGATTGAACGCCGGAAGCTGATGCGTTTTCTTGGCGCGAAGGTCGTCCTGACACCGCGAGCGGCCAAAGGTTTCGGCATGTATCAAAAAGCGAAGGAGCTCGCGGACGCCAATGGCTGGTTCCTAGCCCGCCAGTTTGAGACGGATGACAACGCGCTCATTCACGAGAACACGACGGCGCGCGAAATACTTGCTGATTTCAAGGGCCATCGCCTGGACTACTGGGTGAGCGGGTATGGCACCGGCGGCACGATGACCGGCGTTTCCAGGGTATTGAGAAAAGAGCGCCCGGAGACAAAGATTATCCTGACGGAGCCGGCCAATGCCCAGCTCGTCGGCAGCGGCGTTGCGCAAAAGCGGGATGCCAGCGGCTCACCAAGCGAGGGCCATACATCCTTCGAACCCCATCCTATTCAGGGCTGGACCCCGGACTTTATTCCGCTGGTTCTGCAGGAAGCCCTGGACAACGGCTTTTATGACGAACTGATCCCGATCGCCGGCGCGGAAGGCATCGACTGGTCGCAAAAGCTGGCGCAGAAGGAAGGGATTTTCACCGGAATTTCTGGCGGATCGACTTTCGGCGTCGCGATGAAGATTGCGGAAAAGGCAGCACCGGGATCGGTCATCCTCTGCATGCTTCCCGATACGGGGGAGCGGTATCTGTCATCGCCATTATTTGAGAATATCGTCGAAGACATGACGGATGAGGAAAAAGCGCTTTCCTTGTCAACGCCGGGCTTTCATATGCCCGCAGCCTGAACACCGACAATGTCACTTTTTTCCGCGGCGGCGCCTGATTTATGAAATCGGGCGCCGTTGCGGTTATGACCCAAACGCCGCCGACCTAAGCTGACCGACCAACGAGAACGCATCCCCCGACGATCAGAATGGTCCCGATAATGCGCATCGGCGTCACATTCTCGTTGAGCAGGAGTATCCCGAAAAGCATCGTGACGACAAAACCGATTCCGACGAAAGGATAGGCGACGCTTAAATCGACTTTCGACAGCACCCAGAGCCAGAGCGCCACGCTGAGGGCGTAAATAATCAACCCCAGCCAGATGAAGGGCGACAACGCCGCGGCCATCAGGGAGTCAAAAATGCCCGACTGCATCGCCGCCTGCATTTTCTGATCCGCTACGCCAAGTTTCAACACGAGCTGCGCGCAAGCGGAGGAAAAGACCGTCAGCAAAATCAGGCTGAGAACGAGCATGGACATTTTTTATCGTCTCCTAAGTTATATTTCACGCGCCGCGCATCCGGCAGGTCAGAATTCGATATATTTCGCCAGAAAAAGAACGATAACAAAGCTGACCCCGACCAGCTGGCTGGCCCTGTCCTTGATGGCGAAAACGACGGGATCATCCGGTATATCGCCCCGCCGGGCACAAACCCAGATATGGTTTCCCCAAAACAGGACAATCAGGCAGAGGAGCCAAAGGAATTCAGGCGTGGAATAGGATGTCAGAACAAATGGGCTGTTTATATAAAGTGTAAGAATGATGACGGCCGCGGTAAAATTTGCAATGCCGAGACTGAACATTGTTTCGCGGTCATCTCTGGAATAGCCCCGACCGCGCACCTGCCCGCTCTTGTCCGACAGGGCGGCGACTTCGATATAGCGCTTCATGAAGGCGAGACTGACGAAGATGAACACCGAAAACCCGATCAGCCAATATGACAGGCTCACGCCCGATGCGGCGGCGCCGGCGACAACCCGCAGCGTGTAAAGGATTGCCAACGTCATCACGTCAACGGTCGTGATCCGCTTTAAAAGGAAAGAATAGGCGTTGGTGATAGCGAAATAAACCAGCAGCACGCCACAGAAAGCGAGCGGCAGAAACGCGATCGAAAGAGCGAAGGCAAGGAGCGGAAATCCGATTGCCCCGGCGACACCGACCACAAGCGGTAGCGCTCCCGACGCGATCGGCCGATATTTCTTGCTGCGATGACGGCGGTCTTCCTGCAGATCAAGGAGATCATTCAGGAAATAAACGCCGGACGCACAAAAGCTGAAGCACACAAAGGCCAGCAACGTGGTGACAATATGGGTAGGGTCAGAATATTCATGGGAAGTAACCAGAGGAACGAATATCAAGACGTTCTTCGCATATTGGTGCGGCCGCATTTCCTTTACAAACGACTTGACGGCAGAGGTCTCCGATTTCGCCTGCCATATCAATTTTCCGTCTTTTTCGGCTTCCGCCACGTTCGCGGCCGGCGCATTCACCATGATATTTGCAGCGGCCGCCCGCCAGATTGGCGTGTCGGCTGCACTGTCGCCCGCATAAGCGAAATCTTCGTCGCCGATTAATTCCTTGATGGCCGCCAGCTTGTTACGACCCTTCAGATTGTGATTTTCCTCGGTTGCCATCACCCGATCGAAGATCCCCAGATGTTCGGCAACCCGATCGGCATAGTTACGGTGTGACGCCGTCGCGAGAATGATTTCTTTTCCCTGTGATTTCAGTTGCTTGAGATAGGCAATCAGGGACTCTTCATAGGGGAGGTAGGCCGCGTCGATATCAATATTTTCCGCTACCTTTTGCTTGGCATAGGCGCGCCCCTTCAATATCCAGAGGAGCAGTCGGACAATCTTAAATGGGTTACCCTTCAGATAACGCAGCAGGGATTCAACGAACAAATCGGTTCGAACCAACGTGCCATCAAGATCAACAACGACATACTTTATTTTATCAATCAAAAGACTTTCATCCTCAATGTTGATAGTTCCGACATCTGCTCGTTTGTTAACCAAAAAAACTTAATTTTATGTTTATTTTTCATACTTTATAATTTGCAGGAAGCATATAAGGATTGCTTTAACCATATTAATCTAGCATTCTCGACTGTGACATTTTTGTGGGCAACCAATCCGGAATAGCGGGCATGCAGCGGCAGCAAAACCGAAACATTCAAGCACGACATTTCCTCGCCCTCGCTGTCGTTATTCTATCTTCCCTGTTAATTAAGATTATCAACGAACATTCCCTTCCCTACTGGCTGGATGAAGGATACACGGCATGGTTCGCAAATCTGTCCTTCCACGATATATGGTTCTGGTTGCCCGAAATCGAAGCGCACCCGCCAGTCTATTACTCCCTTGTCAGGCTTTGGGGGATCGTGGAGGCGGATGAAACGGGGATATGGCATCGTTCGCTATCGATCTTCATTAGCCTCCTCCTCATTGCCACCACCTATGTCGCGACAAGGAAAGTTGCGCGCTATCTGCAAATTGATGACGCCGGCGCCACCCTCTTCAACAGCATTCTTATTTGTTTCAGCCCGGTCATCGTCTGGTATTCGATAGAGGCACGTCCCTACATCCTGCTCTTCTTCGCCTATTCACTCACCGTTCTCGGCCTCATTTCAATTCTTTCGGATGGTGAAGACGATACGCTCCGCGGGTGGGTCGTCTTTACGTTCGGCGCGGTTCTTACCAACTGGTCACATCACCTGGGCGGTATATTTTCCGCGGTGCTGTTCCTGTCATTATTTGCGCATTGGACGGTGGAACGAAAATTCGAAAAGCGGTTTTTCTTAAAGATACTTTTCTGCACGATCATCGTCCTCGCGGTCTCCGCGCCGCTGATCGTTCAGATATTGAAGCAGCTGCTTTACTGGCAAGAGTCGAGTTGGGTGGCGGAGCCCACACTAACCAGTTTTGTGCAGATCATGCGCCGGATCTTTGGTTTTGGCTATGCCGACAAATACATGGATGTAGCGTTCGGCGGCTATTCAGTTGTCTGGGCGGCGCGGATCGGTCTGGGAATTTTGGTGAGCCTGGTCTCCGGTGCACTCGTTCTATTGGGTCTGTGCAAACTAGTTCAGCAAAAAAAGGTCTCGCTTGCCTGTTTCTTCGTATTGAGCTGCTTCGCGGTTCCGGTTATTTCCGCGCTTATTTCTTTTCTGGGCCCAAATATCTTTCTGGAACGGACGTTGTTGCCCGGCTTAATCCCCTACTTTCTGCTGTTGTCGATTTCAATAGAATATATTGATAAGTCGACATTTCGAAACGCCGTCAAGGCACTGTATATTGTGGTGATCGGGCTCGGGCTGTTCGCGACGCTGCGGGCGGCCGAGAAAGAGCCATGGGATCAAATTATGGCGAGCATCGATGGGGAGGCCCGGGAAAATGACGTCATTCTCTTATTGCCGAACGACCTGTATCTGCCGGCGCGCCTCTATGTGGACGAGACACAACTCGCCGCCAAGATCGAAAGTGTTCCAGCCGAATATCCGGCGCAGACATTCTCCGATTTTTATCCAGATGGATTTCCCGCTGTTCCCGGCATCCGCCCGGAAGATGCCGACAGCATCAGATCCCTGATCAAGGGCAAGGACCGGGTCTTTCTGGTTACCCGGGAAGAAGCGCTTTTCGATCCCAACCACGTTACCCGAAGCGTACTCGCCGAAGAATATGCCTCGGCAACAGTAAAGCAGTGGGATAATATTCATGTGGAACGGTTCGATCGCCGCTAAACTTGGACTTTTCGCGTCGCCCGCAAAAGCCTGAGCGGCCCGGGATCACAGGAAATATTTACTGAATTCGCAAGGCCCGCATCTTCATCACACTCGTTGGGAAATTTCGGGGGCGAAACAGCCGAGAGTAAACTCCTGATCATTGCGTGCCGCCGTTATCTGGTGATCCACAGCCGGTTCGATGTCGTATCAGGTAATTATTGAAACCATCATACAAAGGACGGTCGCCATTGGGTTCTGCTTCCAACTCCATTGCCATTCACTGGTTCCGGCAGGATCTACGGCTTTCGGACAACCCGGCGCTTTCCTCGGCTCTGAAATCCGGCCGTCTGCTGCCGATCTATATCCTGGATGAGGTTAACGCCGAGGACGCACAAATTGGCGATGCGAGCCGTTGGTGGCTGCATCATTCCCTCATGGAACTGAACCGGAGCTTGAAGGGAAATCTGCGGTTCTATCGCGGCGACGCCACCAGAATTCTACCTAAATTAGCCGCTGAAACCGGAGCCGGAACGGTGAGTTGGAACCGGTGCTATGAACCTTGGCGGATAAAGCGCGATACGGCAATAAAGGAGATGCTTAAAGAAGACGGCATTACCGTTATTACCGAAAACGGGTCTCTCCTCTGGGAACCATGGGAAATACTAAAGAGTGACGGTTCGCCCTACCGGGTATTTACGCCCTTTTACAGTCAGGGCCGTCTCAATGGTCGATTGCCAAGAGAGCCGATAGCGGCACCGGCATCCATCAGCTTTGCGCCAGCAGACAAGTATCCGGAAACCGTCGATCTCGCGGAACTAAATTTGCTGCCGAGGTCAAACTGGACCCTCAAACGAGAGCCGGATTGGCATCCGGGCGAAGCCGGCGCTCAAGCGCAAGTGCGGTATTTTCTTGAAAATGGCCTCAATGGCTACAAGATCCGCCGGAATTTCCCGGCGGCGGAAAACCGCTCCCGGCTGTCTCCACATCTGCATTTCGGAGAGTTATCCCCGCATCAGGTCTGGCATGCGCTTTCCTTCAAGGAACATATGCCTGAGCTTGATGACGATATCGGCAACTTTAAAACAGAGCTTGCCTGGCGGGAATTCTCTTACAGCCTGCTTTTCTTCAATCCGGGCCTTTCGAACGTCAATCTGCAGCAGAAGTTCGATAGTTTCCCCTGGCGGTCGGATGCTGCGGCGCTTGAAGCCTGGCAGGAGGGGCGCACCGGAATTCCGTTTGTTGATGCCGGCATGCGGGAACTTTGGCAATCCGGTTATATGCACAATCGCGTGCGGATGATCGTAAGCTCATTCCTCTCGAAAAACCTGATGATCGATTGGCGCGAAGGCGCGCGATGGTTCTGGGATTGCCTCGTCGATGCGGATCTTGCGAACAACAGCGCGAGCTGGCAGTGGGTGAGTGGAACCGGCGCCGATGCCGCGCCCTATTTCCGTATTTTCAACCCGGTCACCCAGGGAACCCGCTTCGATCCAAACGGCGACTATACGCGCAAATACGTTCCGGAAATTGCCGCGCTGCCAAATAAATGGCTGTTCAATCCCTGGGAAGCGCCCACCGACATCCTCGAGGGTGCCGGTATTGTTCTCGGTCAGACCTACCCCGCGCCGATTGTCGACCTGAAAACGTCTCGCCGCCGCGCCCTAGATGCCTTTTCCGATCTCAACGACTCCAGGAAAGCAGGCGTTGCTTCCTAGGATATTCCGGGCGTTGTATACATCCGGTTGGCCGTCGGGCTGATCACCAACTGATTGACGCAGACACGCTTATCGAGCTGCGCAAGGAACAGGATCGTTTCGCCAAGGTCTTCACCCTGCAGCATCACGGCCTTCTCTTCATCCGTCACTTTAACCGGACGATTATCAAGGATCGGCGTTGCAACCTCTCCCGGACAGAGGGCACAGGCGCGAATGCCGTTGATCGCCTCCTCCATATTCAGGCTCTCGCTCATGGCGACCATCCCATGCTTCGCGGCCGTGTACGCGGGACCGGTCAGCTTCGATACACGAACGCCCGCCCAGGACGCAACATTGATGATCAGCCCTTCTTTCTGGCGGCGCATCATGGGAAGAACGGAGCGGCAGCAATAAAATGCACCATTGAGATCAATGTCGACAACGGAATCCCATCCGTCCGTTTCAACTTCTCCCCAGCTCCGGTTCTTAACATTGATGCCGGCGCTGAATACCGCGACATCAAGCTGGGAAAAGCGCTTTTCAATACGCGCGGCAACGTCAGCCACCTGATCCGCGTCCGCTACGTCAAGCTCCTCGATGACCGGTTCCTTGCCGACGGCCCTGATCAGTGCCTCGGTTTCGACCAGCTTGTCACGCCGCCGCCCTGAAATCACGACATCCATTCCGGCGCGCGCGAGGCAGACCGCTCCCGCCTGGCCGATACCCGTGCCTGCGCCCGTTATCCAGGCCACCTTGCCGTTCAAGTCGCGCAGCGCTCCGGTTCCGTTTTGTGCTATCCCTGCCATTGCTTCTTTTTCCTTTTTTATGTTTCGCACAGGAGCAGATTCCGAGCCCGCCCCTTACCCGTCAACAGCATAGCGAAATCACGACGCGTTGTCCCGGCTATCTGTCGATCCGGTCAGGAACGCGGTTACAGGCGCTTTTCAGTTTTCGGATCGAAGACATGAAGATGATCAGGGGTCACGCGGATCGGCAACGTCTCACCACGTTTGATGTGGCGAATACCGTCGAGGCGGACTGTCAGGTTCGATTTGCTCTCTCCGAAATGACCGTGCACCAGCGTATCGGCGCCGAGTTGTTCAACGACGGAAACTGTCATCGGCACCGCGTCGGGTGCGTCCGCGACCAGTTCCAGATGCTCAGGACGGATACCCAGGATTACATCCCTGCCGCCATGCTCGAGCATTCCGCCATCCCCAAGCGGCAGCGCCGCCTGACCGGAGATAGTTATATTCTTGCCCGCCGCGTCTATCCTGGCATCGGCAAAATTCATGGCGGGCGAGCCGATAAATCCGGCCACAAACAGAGAGGCCGGGCGCTGATAAAGTTCAATCGGTGTTCCCAATTGCTCGACATTTCCCGCGTTCAGCACCATCAGCCGATGGCCGAGCGTCATAGCCTCCACCTGGTCATGTGTCACGTAAATACTCGTAATACCCAGATTAGCCTGAAGCGTTTTTATTTCGAGACGCATCTGGACGCGAAGTTTCGCATCGAGATTCGAGAGGGGCTCATCGAAAAGAAACACGCTCGGCTCGCGGACGATGGCCCGCCCCATGGCGACGCGCTGGCGCTGCCCCCCGCTCAACTGGCGGGGTTTGCGGGTGAGCTGTTCATCGGTGAGTTCGAGTATGGCCGCGGCTTTCCGGACCCGCTCCTCAATCTCGGCTTTCGGCAGTCCCATGATTTTGAGACCATAAGCCATGTTCTTGTAGACACTCATGTGCGGATACAGGGCGTAATTCTGAAAAACCATGGCAATGTTGCGCTCGGAGGGCTCCAGATTATTGACGACGCGATCACCAATAGAGAGCTGACCCTCCGTGATTGACTCAAGCCCGGCAATCATCCGGAGCAGCGTTGACTTACCGCAGCCAGAAGGCCCGACAAGCACCAGGAACTCCCCTTCCTCGATTTCCACATCGACGCCGTGGATCGCCTGAAATCCGTTTGGATATGTCTTGCGAAGACCTTCTAGAACCACCCTAGCCATCGTCCGATATTCCCCGCTTATTTCTCGGTTTCCGTCAGCCCCTTGACGAAGAGACTTTGCATGAAGATAACAACACAAATCGGCGGCAGCATCGCGAGCAGCGCCGTCATCATGATAACATTCCACTCCGGCGCCTGCTCCGCCGCCTCCAGCATCTGCTTGATCCCCATCACCACCGTATACATCTGCGGCTCGGATGTAATCAGCAGCGGCCAGAGATACTGGTTCCAGCCGTAAATGAAGAGGATCACGAACAGCGCGGCAATGTTGGTGCGCGACATCGGTATCAGGATATCCCAGAAAAACCGCATCGGGCCCGCACCGTCAATTCGCGCCGCCTCCAGCATTTCGTCGGGAATCGTCAGGAAAACCTGCCGGAACATGAAGGTCGCCGTGGCCGACGCAATGAGGGGAATGGACAGCCCCCAGTAGGTATCGAGCATGCCAAGATTGGCGACGACTTCATAAGTCGGCAGGATACGCACTTCGACCGGCAGCATCAGCGTGACAAAAATCATCCAGAAAAAGAACATCCGGAAAGGAAAGCGGAAATAGACAATCGCAAAGGCGGACAACAGCGAAATCGCAATTTTGCCAACGGCGATCATCATCGCCATGATCAAACTGTTGACCATCATATGCGCAACGCCCTGGCCGCTCTGCCCGGAAAGGCCCCTGTTCAGGGCAATATCCAGATTTTCAAAGAAATACCCGCCTGGCAGTATCGGTAGCGGGACCTGCGTCATCCGGATATCCGGATGACTGGCCGCCACGAACATGATCCAGATTGGCAGGGCGATAACGGCAACGCCAAGGATCAGCATAATATGAGAGAATAATGTCAGTAGGGGTCTGTTCTCTACCATCAGTATGACACCTTCTTCTCGATATACTTGAACTGTACGACGGTAAGGCCGATAACGATAATCATCAGAATTACCGACTGCGCCGCCGATCCGCCGAGATCGAGCCCGACGAAGCCGTCATTGAACACCTTGTAGACAAGAATATTGGTGGCGCCGGCCGGTCCACCGGCGGTGACGGCATGTATGACGCCGAAAGTTTCAAAGAATGCAAAAACGATATTGATGACCAGCAGGAAGAAAGTTGTTGGCGACAGAAGGGGCAGAATAATATCGATCGTCCGGCGGCCGGGCCCCGCCCCGTCGATCGCCGCCGCCTCAATCAAGGATTTCGGAATGGACTGCAAGCCGGCCAGGAAAAACAGAAAATTATAGGCCACCTGCTTCCAGGCGGAGGCCATCACAACCAGCGCCATCGCCTCGCCGCCATTCAGTTGATGATTCCATTCGTACCCCAGCGCCGAAAGCGCATAGGCGACAATCCCGAGTGTCGGATTGAACATGAAAACCCAGAGCGCGCCCGCTGTTACCGGGGCAACCGCATAGGGCCAGATAAGAAGCGTCCTGTAGGTGCCGGAACCTTTTATGACGCGGTCCGCGAGAAGGGCGAGGACCAGGGCAAAGGACATAGCCAGAAAGGCGACCAGAAAGGAGAAGACGACCGTGATCTCGAATGAGCTCCAGTAATGCGGATCGCTGAAAAGTTCCTCGAAATTCCTGAACCAGACAAATTCGGTTTTAAGCCCGAACGCATCCTCCAGCAGGACCGACTGATAGAGCGCCTGGCTGGCCGGCCAAATGAAGAAGACGAGAGTAACGGCTATCTGCGGCAATACCAGAAGAAACGGCAGCACAGACGGCCCGAAGTGAACGTTCTTCAACATGAACTGAAACCCCTCCGAATGTTCCGCCGCAGCGCAAGCGCGCTGCGGCGGCCGTAATCAGAAAATCAAACGGTTACGATCCGTTCGCTTCTTCAAACTTACGGAGGAGGACGTCTCCACGCTTGACTGCGTCGTCCATTCCCTGCGCAGGCGTCTTCGCTCCGCTCCAGATCGCTTCCATCTCTTCATTGATGATATCACGAATTTGAACGAAGTTGCCAAACCGAATGCCGCGGGAGTTTGGTGTCGGCGTATTCAGGCTGAGCTGCTTGATAGCTGTATCCGTGCCTGGGTTGGAATCGTAGAACCCCTGCTTCTTGGAAAGCTCATATGCCGGCGTGGTGATCGGAACGTAGCCGGTTTCCTGATGCCACCAGGCCTGCACTTCCGGTGATGACAGATAGGTCATGAACTTGGCCACGCCCTTGTATTCTTCATCCGGCTTGCCGCGCAGCACCCAAAGCGTCGCACCGCCGATGATGGAGTTCTGCGGCTTGTCGATGACGTTCGGATAATAGGGCATCATGGACTGACCGAAGTTGAACTTCGCCTGGCTCTTGATGGATCCATAATAGGCGGAGGAATTCATCCACATGCCGCATTCACCATTGGTAAACATCGGCAGGCTGTCGCCGCGGCGGCCACCATAGATGAAAAGGTTGCCTTTCTGCCAGTCTTGCAGGTTTTTCATATGGGCCTTGACGGTATCATTATTGAACTCAAAATCAGTCTTGGTGCTTTTGAAGCCGTTCTCTTCCGTTCCCATGGGGATATTGTGCCAGGCGCTGAAGTTTTCGACCATCACCCAGGACTGCCAGCCGAAAGAAAAGCCGCATTTATAACCTGCCGCGACAAGTTTCTCCGACGCTGCCTTCATTTCCGGCCAGGTTTCGGGAACCTTGGCGACGCCCGCCTTATCCAGCGCGTCCTTGTTATACCAAAGAACAGGTGTGGAGCTGTTGAACGGCATCGAAAGAAGTTGGCCGTCAGAGGTTTGGTAATAACTGATCACGGCGGGCAGATAAACGGATTTATCGAATGGCTCCCCGGCGTCATTCATCATTTGCTCAACCGGATAGACGGCGCCTTTCGCCGCCATCATCGTTGCGGTTCCGACTTCGAAGACCTGCACGATATGGGGATGCTTCTTGGCCCGGAACGCCGCAATAGCCGCCGTCATGGTTTCCGTGTAGTTACCCTTGAAGGTCGGCACGACCTTGAAGTCGGATTGTGTCGCGTTGAAGTCTTCCGCAATCTTGTTAACGCGCTCCCCGTTGGTGCCACCCATCGCGTGCCACCACTGAATTTCGGTGACCGCCGAGGCGACACCGGTTCCGCTCATAAAGGCAGCCAAAGCTGCCGGTAGAACTAGTTTTTTGAATATAGACATCATGTTTCCCTATAGGTTGTTTATAAAACATCGCCGCCGGCGATGCCCGAATCTGATTTCTTTCTGTCGGAGGCAACCCGTCCCCTCCCTACAGAGTATAGGTATTTGTGCGACCTTCAATTACGGTTTGATGACAGCGCCGCAATCTAAATCAAGATTCCACAATTTCCGTCGTTAATGATAATCTTGCCGAATAACTCCATAACATCATGTTATATAAAATAGGGAGATGAGGAAGGTAATGGCATGAATCGGTTGAGACAATTGGAAGCCTTTCGGGCGGTTATGATCGCCGGCGGCGTAACCTCCGCGGCGCATATACTCAATATATCCCAGCCAGCGGTCAGCCGTCTGATTGCAAGTCTGGAGAAGTCACTGAACATCCCGCTTTTTGACCGGCGTCAAGGGCGACTCCATCCGACGTCGGAGGCAGAATTTCTCTATGGGGAAGTCGATCGCGCAATTGCCAATCTCGATCATGTCGCTCAGCTTGCCGCGGATATCCGAAATCAGAAGGCCGGTCACCTGAGGATCGCCTGCCTTCCCGGGTTCGCAACCTCTTTGTTGCCGCGGGTCGTCGCTGAATTTCTGGCGGATCGCCCGGACGTAACCATGTCCATCCAGACCCGAAGTTCCGCCCGGGTACGCGAATGGATCGCCGCGCAGCAATATGACATCGGCATCGCAGATGAATTCGAAGGACATAGTGCTGTTAATCATGAATCGGTCAATATCCGGACCGTCTGCGCGATTTCCAGCCGCCACCCCCTTGCCAGCCAGAAGACTATTACGCCAAAAGATCTCGATGGCCTGCCGATGATCATCCAGGACCGGCAGAACCGCTTTTACCATGCGGTCAAGGCCGCCTTCGATACCTCCGGCGCCGTCCTCAATCACCGTGTCGAAGTTCGTCAGTTCGCCACCGCCTGCCTGCTGGCGGAGCAGGAGGTGGGGATCGCGATCGTCAGCTCCATCGATGCGGCAGAATATATAGGCCGCGGGCTGGTCACCCGAACGTTCGAGCCGCAATTACCGTTTCGCCTCGATATTCTTTATCCGAAGTACCATCCGCGGTCGCTTTTGATGCAGGAATTTATCGTACAATTCCGTGACAGCCTTGCGCCATTTCTCCTCCCCGACAAATCGCCTTAATTTACTTGACTTAGTCCATTAATTTATTGTCATATGTCAATAAAGGAGGGGATCATGGCTGTTTCCGAGGACCGAATTGACGCGGTGAGAGAATTCAATCGCTTTTATACCAAACATGTCGGTGCACTTAACGAAGGGCTCCTTAAGAGCCCTTTTTCCCTGACCGAAATGCGTATCCTATATGAACTGCATACCGCCAACGAATTGATGGCCGCCGATCTAGCCAAGAGCCTGTCCCTTGATCCCGCCTATCTGAGCCGGATATTGAAGCGGTTCAAATCAGCCGGCCTTATCGAAACCCTCCGAAGCGTGACGGACAGACGACAACGGGTCCTAACCCTTACGGAAGAAGGGAGGCGTGTCTTCGCCCCCTATATCAAGGCGTCGCGTGATGAAGTAGCGGCTGTTCTTGACGCACTCTCGGAAGCCGAACAGACGAAACTCCTCACCGCCATGCAGGCTATATTATCGACTTTGGACGGGGCCCGTCAAAAAGCAACGCCTGTCATTATCCGCGCTCACCGGCCAGGCGACATTGGATGGGTCATTCACCGGCACGGCTCTCTTTACGCAAGTGAATATGGCTTTGATGACAGCTTCGAAGCCCTCGTCGCCAAAGTCGCGGGCGAGTTCCTTGAAAAATTCGATCCCGCCTTTGAACATTGCTGGATAGCAGAGCGGAATGGCGGCATTCTGGGCTCCGTCTTTCTCGTGAAAAAAGACAAGACGACTGCGCAATTGAGACTACTCTATGTCGAGCCGTCAGCCCGCGGTCTCAGTGTCGGCCGCAACCTGGTCAATGAATGCATCGCCTTTGCCCGCCAAAAAAAATACAAGACGCTAACCCTATGGACGAACAGCATTCTTCATGCCGCGATACATTTGTATGAAGATGCCGGATTTAAACTCGTCAACGAAGAACCGCATCACAGTTTCGGACAGGATTTGATCGGCCAGACCTGGGATCTCACGCTATGAGCAGGGAGTGGGCAGCACTTCTCGCCGCTGCGATTAGCGGCGCCATTGTCGGGGCGGCGACGGTCGCTACCGGCTCGATCGTCAGCGAGATCGGTCCGGTGACGATTGCTTTTATCCGTTATCTGATTGGTGTCCTCCTATTGCTGCCGCTTGCCCTTCGGATAAAATGGAACCCGGTTTCCCCTAAAGAATTTATAGCGATCTTTCTTTTTGGCACTTTCCAGTTCGCCGTCCTCATTACCCTTCTGAATTTTTCGGTAATCTACATTGCCGCCGGCCTTGCTGTTCTGATTTTCGCGAGCCTCCCGCTGCAGACGATGGCCCTCGCCATTCTCTTCGGACGCGAGACATTTACTCTCCGCAAACTGATAGGGATTGTCCTCACGATCGCCGGGGTTGGCTTTGCCGTCGGCGCAACCGCGTTTACAGGGGAAATTGACACCATGGGCTGGGTTGCGGTCGGCGCCGCTTTTTCAAGCGCCTTTGTAGGGGCCCTCTGCTCAGTATTATACGCGGCCTACATGCCCCGTTATCCAACTCTTCAAATCAGCACCATGGCGATGGGCTGCGCTGTCGTATTTCTGTTTGGTTTGGCCCTGATGGAAGGCGAGCTTGGCGCACTTCCAAGTTACTCGCTCAACATCTGGCTCGTCCTGCTATTCGTCGGCCTGGCGAGCGCTGTCGGCTATTTTTGCTGGCTCTATGCACTCGCGCATATCCCGCCCTCGAATGTGACCGTGTTCCTGGGCCTCAGTCCGATCACGGCAACTATTCTTGGTGCAATATTTATTGCCCAGCCGCTCGCCGTTGCCGATTTCATCGGAACCTTCCTGGTTATCGCCGGACTGGTTATTTCCCTCTGGCGAAGGGATGCCGCACAATAGCGGCGCCCAATAGCGATCGCGGGTTATCAACCGGCAATCCGTCAAGTCAAAGGCCCGGGACAGTCGATAAACGCTTTATTTCGAAATAACATTTGCGAATCCCGTCTTGATCGTTCTTCGCATGACCGTCAGAGAGATCAGCAGGATCAGACCCCCGAAATATATATAGGACTGTAGGAGATTCCATGGCGGGTCAATTACCGACGCGTCATCCAACGCCCAATAGAAATAGTTCGAGACAAAAAGATAGCTTACGCTCAGCAGCACTAGGTTGACAACTGAGAGCCAATTGCGTTGTTTCTGGAAGATCTTGATCGCAACCAAAAATCCCAAAATCAGAATTGGCCAAAAGGTCGCGTAATGATGGGACCACGCGATGGGTGACACAATAGTCGCGATGATAACCATCGTCGCCAAATCCAGCGCCGAGTTAAGGTTCAGTTCACCCGCAGAAACACTTTTATTGCTTCCGGGCCGATAGAACATCCCGAATAAAAGAAGCAATATGGTCGATATTAGGGTACCGGCGTGGACAATGACGTTGTAGGGGGCAAAAGAATAAAATTGGAATTCAATCGTACTCATCCCAGATAGAAGGCGATTAAGCAGACCGTTCATACTTTGATTAGAGCGATAGACCTCGCCATGCTGCCCCATGACCGAAAGTGTGGACAGATAATCGAGATGCTCCTGAAAACCGAATACAATCAGCGAGGCAATCCCTGTCGGGATCAGCACAAGCAACATCCCGATCAAAAAGTCCTTCTCCTTTCGGAACAAGGCCCAGATCAGGATAAGTCCATACTGCGGTTTCACGATTGCCGCAAGCGCGACCATGATGCCCGCCAGCAATTTCCAGTTTTCCAGCCAGCACATGAACATCAGGCAAATCGCCAGATTGATAAAAACCTGAACTTGGCCAAGCCGGTACCCATTAACGACCGGATAAAAGGTCAATGTGCCGATAATAAGCATCGCCAGAAGCGCCACTTTCATCGACCTTCCCTTGATGAACTCGCCCTCCCCGATGGCCGAACAGCTGGTCACCACCGTGCGATAAAGGCTTAGAATTATTCCAATAATCGACACGAACGACAGCAGCATCATCAGCTTGACCACCGCATGAAAGCCGTACCCCATTTTCTCAAACGCAACAAACGGCAGCAAAGACATGGGAGGGTATTGAAACTTGATTTTCTTTTCAAAAAATACCGTCTGATAAATGCCGGCTTCGGGATCCGCCGCGTAGACTTGTACAGCCTCATTAATGGGCCACCATGAATCCGCACTGTCCAGCGTAAAGGCAAAATAAATTCTGACCAAGCCGAGCGAAAATCTGTCTAAATTTAATACCCAGAGCAAAACATCTGAGGCCAGGCTAAGTATTATCAGAACACTGACAATCACTAAAAAGACTAAGACAGTATTTTGCTTTTTGTCGTCAAAATAGGAACGCTGCATTTGTTTTCCGTCGCAGTGAGTTAATAATACACGATAAAATCCATTCAAGAACAGCGATCAACCTGCCATTAAACGGCCAAAAAAACCAGTGCCAAGAAAATGCGTTCTTTCACGAATATCGTAGTATCACTTACGTCAGCAAATTTTTTATTGCAACTCTTTGCCATGCAGCAAAAAATATCAAACCAATGTCGGCGACGCGGCGCTAGTTATATTTTGTCGGAAATTAGGTGTAATTCTGCGCGCCTAGACAGGCGGTAAATAAGGCATTCATTTAGCCATTTTGCTTGTTGACCAAATGCCAACTGGAGATCAGATATTTTTCGAATGCCGCTATTTCTGCGACGCATTTTAACTTTGATCTTTACATATATTCATAAATTGACATGATCCCGGTGAATAGTCTGAGTTTCCTTATTAAAAAAGACAGCTTAACTCAATGATCGATCAATTTTCGATACGAACTGCCAATACGGTTGCCGCCTCGATTTTTACTTTCGCCGCCTTGTTACTGATTGCCAACAGGCTTCCCGTGCAGGGCGTCCTATCGGCGGCGATTATAGTTCCTATTTCGGCCGGCGTGACGCTTTTGTTGGTTTTCGCAAGCGATGGGTGGAGGTCTACGCGTGTTGCCTTATATGCGCTTCTTGCTTTTTTTGCGGTTCTCGCGATCTGGGCTTTCGGCACCCAGTCCTTATATCCGGTCGGTCACGACGGCTACGTCTATCATCTCCCCGCGATATGGGATTTAGCCGCTGGCTGGCATCCGTTTTTCACCCCGCATAATAATATCTGGATCGACTCCTATCCCACAGGGTACTGGGCCCTGCAGTCCTATATCGTTGCGACAACCGGGCTTCCCTTTGCCGGACTGGCCTTACTAGGCGGGTTGGCAATTTTTGTCGGATTGCAGGCATTCGCCTTTTTCAACGGACGTCTGTCGTCTCAACGCCCGCGAGTTCGCTTTGTCGCGGCGCTTATAATTGCCGGCCTTGTCATCGCAAATCCGGTCGTCCTTATACAAATTCAGACGCATTATGTCGATGCCCCACTCTATATTGTCGGAACTGCCATTGTATTTTTTATGTTGACGGACGCTATTGAGCCTAATCGATTGGCAAAATGGGGAGTTTGCGGCGGCATCATCCTTTTTTTAAACATCAAAACCAGTGCACTCTATTTCGGACCGTTGATCATTTTTGGCGGTTTTGTGATGGAGCTGATTTTAAACAAAGCGAATTTACGGTTATTCCCGCGCGTGATCGACTGGTTCAAATCTAAAGGCATTTTGTATGCGGCCGCCGGCATTTTCGCTATCGTCGCGATCGGTTACAAGCCATATGTAACGAATATCCTGGATCACGGGGCTTTGCTCTATCCGCAGAGTGACGAGATTATGGACGGGAATACACCGATGAACGTTAAGGGACCGATGCCGGCGCCGATGAAGTTTCTTTATGGTGTTTTTGCGAAAACGGAAGACAATCTTTGGGGTGTACCAACCGAAGAAGAAATTCATCTAAAGTTCCCCGGTACATTTCAAATTAAGGAATTTATCGCCCCGTACTTTGACATTCGCCGTGGCGGATTTGGTCCGTTTTTCAGCCTTGCGTTGATACTGTCGCTAATTTCCTATGCTGCGTGCCGCATTGTAGCTCGAAATACCGAATTATATTCTTGGAGCAGGGAAGGTGACGCGATTGCGGGGCTTGGCGGAGTACTGCTAGTGTCGTCAATGTTCTTTCCTGAATCTTGGTGGGCCCGGTATATCCCGTTTGCATGGCTTAGCTGTATATTCTTTGTCCTTCCTGCCTTTTATTTGAAAGGCGCTAAAAAATCCGTTGTAATCGTAAGGACATTGTCTGTCATTGCTGTTCTCTCGTTGATTGGATGCGTTTTATCAGGTGGCCTTGGCGCGCTTCGCCAGCATTATCACAGTTACAACCGCACTCTTCCAATTGACGTAATGGAGGAGTATTCGGTCGTCGAACTTACCTTGGTAAAAGATATACGAGTGTTCCAAGATTATCAGTCAAAAAGCCAATCCGACGCAGTGGCCGTCTGGGCCTCGATTTTACAGCGGCGGGGTGTAAATACGATCGAGCAACCCAATTTCAATCATGAAAAATGTTTGCTGGACGGATATTTTCTTGGCGGCGTTATATGGTGTGTTCCAAAAGAGGCGACCAAGAAATCCGGAACAACGGCTGAATAAAAAAATATAACCGTTTGGGCGGTCCGGATTATTTGGCGAGAGGTCAGCCCGCTATCTAAGATCCGGCCGTTTGTGGTTGCGTCGCTGCGTACTTAATGTGAGAATTTCCGCCCATGGAACGAACCTCAAACAATATTCCCATTGGCCGGTCCGCCAACATGGGGGCGGCAGCGATTTTTCTATTTCTGACGATATTGCTCGCAGCAGGTCGGCCGCCATACTTCAACCTGGCCCCCCCTGCCTTTCTTTTGTTGTTTTCGGTCTTAATCACCATTTTAATAATGCGTTTGGCCGGGACAAAAAAAGCAACATTACCGGCAATACTGAGTATTGCCGGCTTTCTTGCTGTCATAGCAATATGGGCATTTGCGACACAGATCCTGTATGACGCCGGCCACGATGGCCATTCATATCATCTTCCGGCGATTTGGGCGTTTGTGGAGGGATGGAACCCATTCCTTTCCTCGCACGACAATATCTGGGTTGATTCCTACCCGAACGGTTATTGGGCGCTGCAATCCTATATTGTCGCAATGACGGAAATTCTTTTGTCAGGACGGGCCCTTACAGTCGGTCTTATCGCCGCTGTGTATTTACTGGCTTTCGGCTTTTTTCTGGATCGCTCGACATATCGATCCTCGCTTTCGCAATTACTCCAAGCCGCGCTTTTCTCCGCTATTGTCGTGGCCAATCCCGTCGTTCTCACCCAGATCATGACTCACTATGTGGACGGCGTAATCTATCTTCTTGGTACCGCCCTCATTTTATTTCTGCTCTCCGACGCATTTAGCGGCAACCGGCTGACCCGCTGGGCCGCTATGAGCTGCATTATTCTGATGGTCAACACGAAGACGGCGTCTCTCTATTACGTCCCGTTGTTTGTGCTCGGGGCGCTGGCAATAGAGTGGATATTTAGCGACACCAGAATTTCCCGTTTTCAAAATCTTTTTGTATTAATCAGATCAAAAGGCATCCCCTACGGCCTCGCATTTTTTATCGGTATTCTGCTGATCGGCTTTAAGCCCTATGTCACAAATGTCAGCGATCACGGACAGTTTCTTTATCCTTCCGTAGACAAGATTATGGATACGAATATCCCCGTCAATCTTGAGCCGCTTTCCGTCCCCATGAAATTTGTGTATGGAATTCTCTCGCGAACGGAAGATAGTGTCTGGCCCGTACCGGTGACGGCGCCTGTTGAATTAAAGATACCCGGATCAGTAAAGCTGTTTGAGTTCAAGGATCTCGATTTCGATACGCGGCGTGGCGGATTTGGTCCGTTATTTAGTTTATCGCTTATTCTGGCCTTGGCCGCCTATGCCATAGGGAAATTAGCTCGCCGGAAAAATGGTGCCGGCATCTGGCGCAAGGAAGAAGATGCTTTCGCATTGTTTGGCTTCGTCCTGGTCGGTGCATCGGCATTTTTTCCAGAATCCTGGTGGGCCCGTTATATCCCGTTCATTTGGCTGAGTGTCTTTCTCATCGCCTATTCCGCGATGCGCATGGCGGAAAATGGAAAAATCATCTCCCTTTCACGCATCTTATTTGGCCTCGTGGTGATATGTTTTGTAGTCAATATCGCGGCCGGCGCCCTCGGCGCTCTTCGACAGAGCTGGCATACATACCAACGAACCGCCGTAATTGAACAAATGAAATCCTTCCGCGTCGTGGAACTCGCTCTCATTGAAGATCCACGCACTATTGCAGACCATCAATCGACATTGATTTCCTCTTCTGACAAGACTTGGACCCGGCTTCTGGAGGATAGAGGGGTCAATACGACGATAGTACAGGAAATCAATAAAGAAGAATGCGAGCATTTTGGCTTTTTCGATGGAAATGTTCTATGGTGCGTCCGCAAATGACGCGACCTTTATATGAGTATGAGAAACAAAAGATCCTGAATTATAATTTAGAGGATTTAGGGGAAAAGTATTTATGACGAGATTTGCACGTATTGGCGCGTCATCGATCTTCTTATTTCTGGCAATTCTTCTCATACTTAGCCGCCTTTCAACTCAAACATGGCATCCCGGTGCGGTTTTTATTTCGGCATCGGTGGTCCTTTCGCTTGGAATTGTTGCCCTCATGGGCAAACGCACTGATGTAATCATCGGCCTGTCAAGCATATTGTCTTTTTTTGCCATTCTCCTGGTCTGGAGTTTCGCGACCAGGTCCTTTTACGACCCCGGATTCGACGGCTATGCGTATCATTTGAGTGCAATTTGGGAAATTGCGGCGGGCTGGAACCCGTTTCTCTCTTCCCATTCCAATATTTGGGTGGACTCCTATCCCAACGGATACTGGGTTCTTCAATCCTATATCGTCGGCGCCACCGGACTACTGATGTCGGGCCAATCCCTGATTGCCGGGCTGACGGCAGCTGTCTTTCTTCTTGCTTACAGTTTTTTCATTGAAAGGTTCGAATCTCTTCTACCGTACCGTAATCAGGTTTTAGCTCTGTTGTTTGCCGGTATAATCGCCGGGAATCCGGTGGTGATCGGACAACTCCTAACCCATTACGTTGATGCTCCGCTCTATCTTTTTGGAGCGGCCCTCGTTCTTTTCCTGTTGTCAGACACCGTCTCACCCAACTGGTTGACCCGCCTCGGCATCGTGGCTTGCATAATTTTGATGGTCAACACCAAGACGGCTGCGCTTTATTACGCACCTCTGCTCGTCTTCGGCGGCTTTATTGCTGAAATTGCGTATAGAAGTTCCAATAACAGCCCATTCACAGAGGTTTTCGTCTGGATAAAACACAAGGGAATCCTATATGGCTTTGCCTTCATTTTCAGTGTTGTTGCCGTTGGTTACAAACCCTATGTGACGAATATCGCAGATCACGGGGACCTTCTTTATCCGCCCGTCGAACAAATTATGAAAGGCAATGAACCGTCAAATGTAATACCGCTATCTGCGCCGATGAAGTTCATATATGGCATTTTTGCCCGGACGGATCATAGTGAATGGCCCATCGACGCCCCAATTGAAATAAAAGTTCCGGGGACTTTTCATGTCTCGGAATTTAAATTTATGCGGTTCGACACGAGGCGGGGCGGCTTTGGTCCGTTTTTCAGTCTTGCACTTATTGTTTCGATCGCCTCGTATGGAATAGTCAAGCTGGCCAGCCGCGACAAATCCAAATACAAATGGCATCGCACGGGAGATAGTTTAGCGCTATTTGGCATCGCCATGATCGCGATCTCCATGTTTTTTCCAGAATCCTGGTGGGCTCGATACGTCCCCTTCGCCTGGCCGGGCGTCTTATTCTTATCCGTCGCGGCTATTTTTCTGGAAGGTAGAGGTCGGATGCAGATGGTTAGCCGCATACTTGTCGGCATTGCTCTCTTGTCATTTATCGGCTGCATTCTGGCCAGCGGTCTCGGCGCAATTCGGGAAAGCAAGCTACTCTTCGAGCGAACCGAAAAAATCGAATTCCTGGCCAGGTTTCCCGAAGTAAAGCTCCTCATGTTCTACGACCCTCCCGCAATCCAGGACTTTCAGTCCACCTCGACGCAGGATGGGCTTTCCGTCTGGAGCCGTCTACTCGCCGACCGACAGATATCGACAGTGATATCCAGAGAACGCGACCAGTTTGATTGCGATATGGCGGACTATCTAAACGGCGGCATCTACTGGTGCATTGTCATCGATGAATTAGATTAACCGCTGAATTGGACAGGCGACTAGCCATCGAAGTATTCCTCTTTCGGTGGCTATCTTTTACGGAATATATTCATGGATTATTGGTTGCGGGGGCAGGATTTGAACCTGCGACCTTCAGGTTATGAGCCTGACGAGCTACCGGGCTGCTCCACCCCGCGGT
>NZ_WTVA01000001.1:486145-968409 GCF_009882935.1 Sneathiella chungangensis | reverse complement strand
ATGGACGAGGGTCTGCGCTTCGCCATCCGCGAAGGCGGACGCACCGTCGGCGCCGGCGTCGTCGCCTCCGTAACCGCTTGATTTTTCTGGCAGCCCTTTGGGGCTGCCTTGTTTCTCTTCTGGAGTGGCCAGAGTAATGGAAAACCAAAATATCCGCATCCGCCTGAAGGCATATGATCATCGTGTACTCGATGCGTCGACAGGTGAAATTGTAAATACGGCGAAGCGCACGGGAGCCCAGGTTCGCGGGCCTATTCCGTTGCCGACGCATATCGACAAATATACGGTCCTTCGCGGTCCGCATATTGACAAGAAGTCGCGTGAGCAGTTCGAAATCCGGACGCACAAGCGCCTCCTCGATATCGTTGAGCCGACACCGCAGACGGTGGATGCACTCATGAAGCTGGACCTCGCCGCAGGCGTCGACGTGTCCATCAAGTTGTTGGGGTGATCGCAATGCGTAGTGGATTGATCGCAAAGAAACTGGGGATGACCCGGGTTTTCGCGGAAGACGGGACCCATATTCCGGTAACCGTTCTGGCCGTCGATAACTGTCAGGTCGTTGCTCATCGTACCGCCGAGAACCATGGCTATAACGCCCTGCAGCTCGGTGTTGGCAAGGCGAAAGTCAAGAATGTCACCAAGGCGATGCGCGGCCATTTCGCGAAGGCCGAGGTCGAGCCGAAAATGAAGCTTGCCGAATTCCGTATTCAGGACGACGCATTTGTCGACGTCGGCGCGGAACTGACGGCGGATCATTTCGTGCCGGACCAGTTTGTTGACGTCGTTGGCACCAGCATCGGTAAGGGCTTCGCGGGCGCCATGAAACGGCACAACTTCGGTGGCATGCGTGCCTCTCATGGTGTGTCCGTATCCCATCGCGCCCATGGTTCCACCGGTCAGTGTCAGGATCCGGGCAAGGTCTTCAAGGGGAAGAAGATGGCCGGTCATCTTGGCGCGGCGCGGGTGACGACGCAGAATTTGAAAGTGGTTTCGACGGACAAGGATCGCGGACTGGTTCTCCTCAGAGGGGCGGTTCCGGGGGCCAAGGGGTCCTGGGTTTATGTCGCCGATGCAGTCAAGAAGGCACGGCCGGACAATGCGCCTTACCCTGCGGCATTTGTCGCCAAGGGTGGTGCTGCGGATCCGGTCGGGAACGTCGCCGAGGCGGATGCGCCTGTCGATGAGACCGCCGTTGCCGATACCGCGACGGAAGAGTAAAGGACGGCTGAAATGAAGGTAAATGTAATCAACCTCGAGAATAAGAAGGCCGGCGATATCGAGCTTGCCGATGACGTCTTTGGCCTGGCGCCGCGGGCGGATCTTCTGCAGCGCATGGTGCGGTACCAGCTGGCGGCTCGCCGGGCGGGTACGCACAAGATCAAGGGTGTCGCGGAAGTATCCGGCACCGGCCAGAAGCCGTTCAAGCAGAAAGGCACCGGCCGCGCCCGTCAGGGACAGAAGCGGGCGCCGCATCAGCGGGGCGGCGGTGTCGCGCATGGTCCGGTTGTCCGCAGCCACGCCCATGACCTGCCGAAAAAGGTTCGCAAGCTGGCGCTCAAGACCGCGCTGTCAACCAAGCAGGCCGAAGGCAAGCTGGTGATCGTCGACGAGTTGAAAGCCAAGGATGTGAAAACGAAGTTGATGGCCGGAAAATTCAAGGCACTCGGCTGGGATTCGGCGTTGATCGTCGATGGCGCGGAAATGGAAAAGAATTTTGCGCTTTCCGCCCGCAACCTGCCCAAAGTGGACTTGCTGACGTCAACCGGCGCCAATGTCTATGACATTCTGCGCCGTGACACTCTCGTGCTGACGAAAAGCGCAGTGGAAAGCCTGGAGGCTCGACTGAAATGAATCAGGAAAATCTTTATGACATCCTGCTTGGCCCGGTTGTGACTGAAAAGTCGACGATGGGGTCGGAGTTTAATCAGGTGACATTCCGTGTTGCTCTGGATGCTACGAAACCTCAGATCAAGGAAGCAGTTGAAAAACTGTTCGATGTCAAGGTCACGAACGTGAACACCAACCGCACCAAGGGTAAGGTAAAGCGTTTCCGGGGCCATATCGGCAAGCGGTCTGATTACAAGAAGGCAGTTGTGACCCTTGCCGAGGGTCAGGCCATCGATGTGACGGCGGGGATTTAAACTATGGCGTTGAAGAACTACAAACCGACGACACCTGCGCAGCGGGGGCTGATCCTTGTTGATCGCTCGGACCTGCACAAGGGAAAGCCGGTCAAGGCCCTTACCGAGGGATTGTCCGGAAATGGCGGTCGCAATAACTATGGCCGGATCACCGCGCGTCGCCGCGGCGGCGGGCACAAGCGGACCTACCGTATCGTGGATTTCAAGCGGAACAAGTTTGACGTCCCGGCAACGGTGGAGCGGCTTGAGTATGACCCGAACCGGTCAGCCTTTATCGCGTTGATCCGCTATGAAGATGGCGAGCAGGCCTATATCCTGGCGCCGCAGCGTGTTTCCGCGGGCGACAAGGTGGTTTCGGGCACCAATGTCGACATCAAGCCGGGCAATGCCATGCCGATGAAGAATATGCCGGTCGGCACCATCATCCATAACGTGGAGATGAAGCCGGGCAAGGGCGGGCAGCTGGCCCGTGCAGCAGGCACCTATGTGCAGCTGATCGGTAAGGACGCCGGCTATGCGCAGCTTCGCCTTGCCTCCGGCGAGCAGCGGATTGTTCCCGGCGAATGCCTGGCGACGGTCGGCGCCGTGTCCAATCCGGACCAGAAGAACATCAAGCTGGCGAAGGCAGGCCGCTCGCGCTGGCTCGGCAAGCGTCCGTCGGTTCGCGGTGTCGCAATGAACCCTGTCGATCATCCGCATGGCGGTGGTGAAGGCCGGACCTCCGGTGGTCGCCATCCGGTATCTCCATGGGGTGTGCCGACGAAGGGTAAACGGACTCGTTCAAACAAGTCCACGGATAAAATGATCATGCGGCGCCGTCCGCTGAAGCGGAAGAAGTAGGAGCGCTCTATGGCACGTTCTGTTTGGAAAGGCCCTTTTGTCGACGGTTATCTGCTGAAGAAAGCGGAAACCGCGCGCGAAGGCGGCAGAAAACAAGTAATCAAGACCTGGTCTCGCCGGTCGACGATCCTCCCGCAGTTTGTGGGACTTACCTTTGGCGTTTACAACGGCCAGAAGTTTGTTCCCGTGCTGGTGGACGAAGACATGGTGGGCCATAAGTTCGGGGAGTTTTCTCCCACGCGGACATATTACGGCCATGCGGCCGATAAAAAGGCTCGGAGAAACTAATCATGGGTAAGCAGTCTCTCAAGCGGCAATTGAAAGATACGGAAGCCCGCGCCGTCGGCAACCGCATCCGCGTAAGTCCGCAGAAATTGAACCTCGTAGCGGGCCTTATTCGCGGCAAGTCAGCAGAGGCGGCGTTGACGGAGCTCACTTTCTCGAAACGGGGCATCGCACCGGAAGTCAAGAAAGTGCTGCAGTCGGCAATTGCCAATGCGGAAAACAATCATCAGCTGGACGTGGATCAGCTGTATGTCTCGGAAGCTCATGTCGGCAAGTCCCTGGTGATGAAGCGCATGCGGCCGCGGGGACGCGGGCGGGCAAGCCCAATTCTGAAACCTTTCAGCAATATCACGATTGTTGTTCGTGAGCGCGAGGAGCAAGAGTAATGGGTCAAAAAGTAAATCCAATTGGCCTCAGGGTCGGTATTAACCGGACATGGGATTCGCGCTGGTACGCGAAGGATGATTACGCAAAGCTGCTGCATGAAGACGTGCGCATTCGCGCCTATCTGGAAAAACAGCTGGAGCAGGCAGGCATCAGCAAGATCGTGATCGAACGCCCCGCGAAAAAGGCGCGCGTCACCATCCATTCGGCCCGTCCCGGCGTGATCATCGGCAAGAAGGGCGCGGATATTGAAAAGCTGCGCTCCGCCATCGCCAAGATGACGAATTCCGAGGTGCATCTCAATATCGTCGAAGTCCGCAAGCCGGAAATTGACGCGAAGCTTGTCGCCGAGAATATCGGTCAGCAGCTGGCTCGCCGCGTGTCCTATCGCCGGGCGATGAAGCGCGCCGTTCAGTCAGCGCTTCGTCTTGGCGCCGAAGGCATCCGGATCAACTGCGCCGGCCGACTTGGCGGTGCGGAAATTGCCCGGACGGAATGGTATCGCGAAGGCCGTGTACCGCTGCATACGCTGCGGGCGAATATCGACTATGGAACCGCTTCGTCTTTGACCACCTATGGGATCATCGGGATCAAGGTCTGGATCTATAAAGGCGAGATTCTGGAGCATGATCCGATGGCCCAGGACAAGCTGATGGAAAAACAACAGGCGGGTGGCCGCCCTGCGGGCCGCTCCGGCGGTCGGCGTAACTAAGTAAAGGGGTGATGTCATGCTTCAACCGAAGCGCACAAAATTTCGCAAAGCCCATAAAGGGCGCTTGAAGGGCGTAGCAACTTCGGGTACAACGCTGAACTTCGGCGCTTATGGCCTGAAAGCTGTTGAGCCCGGGCGTATTACCGCGCGGCAGATCGAGGCAACTCGGCGTGCGGTGACCCGTCATATCAAACGTGCTGGACGTGTCTGGATTCGCATCTTCCCGGACGTTCCCGTATCCAAAAAACCTACCGAAGTCCGGATGGGTAAGGGTAAGGGATCGCCGGAATATTGGATGGTCCGCGTGCAGCCTGGAAAAATTATGTTCGAACTGGACGGTGTTCCGCTCGAGATTGCCCGCGAGGCGTTCGAGAGGGGATCGGCCAAGCTGCCGATCAAGACCCGTTTCGTGACCCGTCTTGGTGAAGGGGATTGACCATGAAAGCACAGGATTTACTGGGCAAAACGGCTGATGAGCTGAAAGCGGAACTGCTTCAGCTGAAGAAGGAACAGTTCAATCTGCGCTTTCAGAAAGCCAGTGGCCAATTGGAAAATACGGCGCGCCAACGCCAGGTGCGGCGGGATATCGCCCGCATCAAAACCGTGATGTCAGCTAACGCTGCGTCTTAGGAGAGAGAAAGATGCCAAAGCGTATCCTGCAAGGAACCGTTGTCAGCGACAAGAATGACCAGACTGTCGTTGTCAAAGTCGATCGTCAAGTGATGCATCGGCTGTACAAGAAATACATAGGCAAGTCGAAGAAGTACCATGCCCATGACGCGAAGAACCAGTTCAAGGTAGGCGACACCGTCCGCATTCAGGAATGTGCCCCCTATTCGAAGCTGAAGCGTTGGGAAGTCCTTTAACGTCGCTTAAGTAGCAAGTGTTGATACCAAACAAAGGTAAACGACTATGATTCAGATGCAAACCAACCTGGATGTCGCCGACAACTCCGGCGCGAGGCAGGTGCAGTGCATTAAGGTTTTGGGCGGCTCCAAACGGAAAACCGCTTCTGTCGGTGACGTGATTGTCGTCTCCGTGAAGGAAGCCATTCCGCGCGGCCGTGTCAAAAAAGGTGACGTGCAGAGAGCCGTCATCGTGCGCACGAAAAAGGAAATCCGCCGCCCTGACGGGACGGCGATTCGCTTCGATTCCAACGCCGCTGTGCTGATCAACAAGCAGGGCGAGCCGGTCGGGACCCGTATTTTCGGCCCGGTCACGCGTGAGCTGCGGAGCAAAAACTACATGAAGATTATTTCCCTTGCGCCGGAGGTTCTCTAATGGCTGAAAAATTCGCAGTGAAAAAGGGCGACAAGGTTGTCGTTCTCACGGGCAAGGACAAGGGCCGTTCCGGCGAGGTGCTGAGCGTTCTTCGCAAGGACCGCCGCGTGCTCGTTTCCGGTATCAATATGGTGAAACGCCATACCAAGCAGAGCCAGACGGACCAGGGTGGCATCGTCGAGAAAGAAGCGGCGATCCATATTTCGAATATTGCCCTGCAGGATCCGAAAGACGGCAAGGCAACCCGGGTAGGTTACAAAACTCTTGATGACGGCCGGAAAGTTCGCTTCGCTAAGCGCTCCGGCGAAGTCATTGATATTTAAGGGGCAGTTCGATGACGACGCCAAGACTTAAAACGCTTTATAATGAAACGCTGCGTCAGCAGCTTCAGGACAAGTTCGCCTACAAGAACGTGATGGAGATCCCCAAGCTGGAGAAGATCGTCATCAACGTCGGGTGCGGCGAAGCGGTCGCCGATTCCAAGAAAATCAAATCGGTCGAAAGCGAGCTTGCCAAGATTTCCGGACAGAAGCCGGTTGTCACCAGCGCCAAGAAATCCATCGCGACGTTCAAGCTTCGCGAAGGGATGCCGATCGGTGCCAAGGTGACGCTGCGCAAGAACCAGATGTATGAATTTCTGGACCGGTTGATCAACATCGCGCTCCCGCGGGTGCGTGATTTCCGCGGTGTGTCCGCAAAGAGCTTCGACGGACGTGGTAACTACGCCATGGGCCTGAAGGAGCAAATCGTCTTCCCGGAAATCCATTACGATGATGTAACGGATGTAAGGGGAATGGATATCGTGATCTGTACGACAGCGAAAACCGACGAGGAAGCCCGCGAGCTTCTCAGCGGTTTCAGCATGCCGTTCAAGATCAATTGATCCAAGGAGTTAATTGAAATGGCTAAGAAAAGTGCTGTCGAAAGAGACCTGAAGCGCCGCCGCATGGCTGACAAATATGCAGCCAAGCGGGCGGAGTTGAAGGCGATCAGCAAGAACGAAGAGCTGCCGCAGGAAGAGCGTTTTGCCGCCCGCCTGAAGCTGGCCGCGTTGCCGCGGAACTCTTCGAAGACCCGTCTTCGCAACCGTTGCGAACTGACCGGTCGTCCGCGCGGTGTGTACCGTAAATTGAAACTTTCCCGTATCGGCCTGCGCGACATGGCGTCCAATGGCCAGATTCCGGGCATGGTCAAGTCGAGCTGGTAGGGAGATAGAGAGATGTCTTTAAGTGATCCCCTCGGCGATATGCTGACCCGTATCCGTAACGGTCAGCGGGCCATGAAAAGCTCCGTCACGAGCCCGTCTTCGAAACTGCGCCTGAATGTGCTTGAAGCACTGAAGCGCGAAGGTTTCATCCGCGGCTATGAAGTGTCGGAAAAGGAAAAGGGCAAGCCCGAAATCACCATTGAACTGAAATATTATCAGGGCAGGGGCGTGATCGAGCATGTCAGCCGGGTTTCCAAGCCGGGCCGCCGGATTTATTCGGGCGTGAAGGAGCTGCCGACGATTCGCAATGGTCTCGGCGTTGCCATCCTTTCCACTCCGAACGGCGTTTTGTCGGACAACGAAGCACGCGAAGCCCATGTCGGCGGCGAAGTGCTTTGCAAACTGTACTAGGAGGTATCATGTCTCGAATTGGAAAACATCCGGTGACGATCCCTTCAGGTGTTGATGTCCAGCTTTCCGGCAGCGACGTAACGGTAAAGGGCAGCAAGGGCGTGATGAACATGACCTTTGTCGATGATGTCATCGTCGATCGTGAAGACGATAAAATCTGGGTCAAACCCCGTAACGACAGCGCGCGTGGCCGTCAGATGTGGGGTATGCAGCGCACGTTGCTGAGCAACCTGGTCGAAGGCGTCTCGAACGGCTTTACGAAAACGCTCGAGGTTGTCGGCGTTGGTTACCGCGCGGCGGTTCAGGGCAAGACGTTGAAGCTGAACCTCGGGTTCAGCCATGACGTGGATTTCCCGATCCCCGACGGGATTGAGATCAAGTGCCCGTCACCGACCGTGATTGAAATTTCCGGCGCAGATAAGCAGCAGGTTGGCCAGGTTGCGGCCGTTATCCGCTCCTATCGGAAACCGGAGCCTTACAAAGGCAAGGGTGTCAAATATGCGGATGAATATATCTTCCGCAAAGAAGGCAAGAAGAAGTAGGAACCGACCATGGCAAATTCAAAAGAGTTGTTCGACCGCCGTCGGCGGAGAAACCGGACCCAGCTTCGCAAGGTGTCTTCTGGCCGTCCGCGGCTTTCCGTACACCGGACGTTGCAACAGATTTATGTGCAGGTCATCGATGATGCACAGGGCAAGACCCTGGCGTCGGCCTCCACACTTGAAAAGGATCTGCGCAGCAAGCTGAAAAGCGGCGGCAACGTTGCGGCCGCAGCGGAAATCGGCAAGCTGATTGCCGAGCGGGCGATCAAGGCCGGCGTTAAGGAAGTCGCATTCGATCGCGGCGGTTACAAATATCATGGCCGGGTCAAAGCCCTTGCCGATGCTGCCCGCGAGGGCGGCTTGTCCTTCTAGGGGAATTGACGATGTTGAGACCTGAGCAAAGTGAAAAAGGCGATTCAGAATTCGTCGATAAGCTGGTTTACATTAACCGTGTAGCCAAGGTGGTAAAGGGCGGCCGTCGGTTCGGCTTTGCGGCACTTGTTGTTGCCGGCGATCAGAAAGGCCGCGTTGGCTATGGTCACGGCAAGGCCCGCGAGGTTCCGGAAGCGATCCGCAAGGCTACCGAAGCAGCAAAACGCAACATGGTTCGCGTGCCGCTGCGCGAGGGCCGGACGCTGCATCATGACGTGCAGGGTCGTTTCGGTGCGGGCCGCGTGGTTCTTCGCTCCGCTCCGGCCGGTACCGGCATCATTGCCGGTGGTCCGATGCGTGCCGTGTTCGAAACCCTGGGTGTGCAGGATGTGGTGACGAAGTCGATCGGCACCTCCAACCCCTACAACATGGTGAAGGCGACGTTCGAGGCCCTCAAGGCAATGAGCTCGCCCCGCATGGTTGCCGCGAAACGCGGCAAGAAGGTTTCCGAGGTTGTCGGCCGCCGCGGCGCCGAGGCAGGAAAGGAATAGGTCGATGGCTAAAGCAACGATCAAAGTCACTCAGACGGGCAGCCCCATCGGCCGCCCGAAGAACCAGCGGGCGACGCTCGTCGGTCTGGGTCTGAATAAAATGCACCGTACGGTCGAGCTTGAGGATACCCCCGCCGTTCGCGGCATGATCCGCAAGGTGAATCATCTGGTACAGGTTGACGAAGCCTGACAGGGCTCAGCCGGTCTGATTTAAGGAATATTGAACATGCGTTTGAATCAACTTGCCGACAACGAAGGCGCCAGCAAAAAACGGATGCGCGTTGGTCGCGGTATCGGTTCCGGAAAGGGCAAAACCTCCGGATCGGGCCAGAAGGGTCAGAAGTCGCGGTCCGGCGTCGCCATCAAGGGATTTGAAGGTGGCCAGATGTCGATTTATCGCCGGCTGCCGAAGCGGGGCTTCAAGAATATCTTCAGCAAGAACTTCGCCGTGGCCAATCTCGGCCGGGTGCAGGCTGCGATTGACGCGGGCAAACTCGATGCGAAGGCAACCGTTACTGCGGCGACGCTGCAGGAAGCCGGTGTCGTCGGGAAAATCGGTGACGGCGTCCGTCTCCTTGCAAAAGGCGAATTGAAGGCCAAATTAAACTTTGAAGTCGCCGGCGCGTCGAAATCTGCCATCGAAGCAGTCGAGAAGGCAGGCGGCAAGGTAACCGTCCTGGCATCCAGCCCGGCAGCAAGCGAATAATCATAATCGGCGGACGCGGCATAACGCCGCCCCTTCGGGAGAAGTTTTAAATGGCGTCAGCAGCAGAGCAAATGGCTTCTACCATGAGTTTCGGTGCCTTTTCGAAGGCGACTGAACTCAAGAAGCGCTTGTGGTTTACGCTCTTTGCCCTGATCGTTTACCGGATCGGTACCTATATCCCGATCCCGGGCGTCGATCCGACCATTCTCGCGGATGTGTTCAAACAGAATGCCGGGGGTATCCTCGGCATGTTTGACGTTTTTGCGGGCGGCGCGCTTGGCCGCATGACGATTTTCGCGCTTAACATCATGCCCTATATCTCGGCGTCGATCATCATGCAGTTGATGACCTCGATCTCGCCGCAGATGGCGCAGCTCAAGAAAGAGGGCGAGGCCGGGCGCAAGAAGATCAACCAGTATACCCGGTACGGCACCGTGCTGCTCGCGGCGCTGCAGGGGTACGGCATTGCCGCCGGTATCGAGGGACTGACGCTGTCCAATGGTCAGTCGGCGGTCATCGATCCGGGCCTCCAGTTCCGGATCATCACGGTGATCACCCTGGTCGCGGGTACGGTCTTCCTGATGTGGCTGGGCGAACAGATTACCGCGCGCGGCGTGGGTAACGGTATTTCGCTGATTATTTTCGCCGGCATTGTCGCGGCATTGCCGAGCGCATTGGTCGGTACGCTCGAACTCGGACGGACGGGCGCGCTGTCGACCTTTGTCATTCTGTTGCTGCTGGTCATGGCCGTTGCCGTGATCGCGTTCATCGTCTTTATGGAACGGGCGCAGCGGCGCATATTGATACAATATCCGAAGCGCCAGCGGGGCAACAAGACCTATGGCGGGCAGAACTCGCATCTGCCGCTGAAGCTGAATACGTCGGGCGTTATTCCGCCGATCTTTGCCTCTTCACTGCTGCTGATGCCGACGACGGTCGCAAGCTTCAGCGCGGGCAGGGGACCGGACTGGCTGAACAGCCTCACGGCGATGCTCGGCCATGGCCAGCCGATTTACCTGATGCTTTATATCGCCGGTATCGTCTTTTTCTGTTTCTTCTATACGGCTGTCGTGTTCAATCCGGACGACACGGCGGATAATCTCAAGAAGCATGGGGGATTTGTTCCGGGCATACGTCCTGGCAAGCGGACATCGGAATATCTCGATTATGTCCTCACACGACTGACGGTAATTGGCGCGGCGTATCTGTCACTGGTTTGTATTCTGCCGGAAATCCTGATCTCCCAGTGGGCCGTTCCTTTCTACTTCGGCGGAACCTCGCTGCTGATCGTGGTCTCGGTCACCATGGATACGGTCGCGCAGATTCAAAGCCATCTGGTGGCCCATCAGTATGAAGGGCTGATCAAGAAATCGAAACTTGGGGGACGGCGTAAATGATTCTGATCCTACTTGGGCCGCCGGGTGCCGGAAAGGGCACGCAGGCGCAGCGGCTTCAGGACAAACATGGCTTGATTCAGCTTTCCACGGGGGACATGCTGCGCGCCGCAGTTGCCGCGGGAACGGACATCGGCAAGAAGGCCAAGGCGGTGATGGAACGGGGAGAACTGGTCTCCGATGATATCATGACCGGGATTATTTCCGACCGCCTCGATCAGCCGGACTGCAAGAACGGAGTGATCCTCGACGGGTTCCCTCGGACCGAAGCGCAGGCAGAGGCGCTTGACGAGATGCTGGCGGCGAAGGGGCTGAAGCTTGACGCCGTCATCGAGATGAAGACCGACGACGACATTCTGGTGGAACGCATTACGGGTCGTTTCACATGTGCGAAATGTGGCGCCGGCTATCATGACAAATTCCTGAAGCCGAAGGTGGACGGCGTTTGCGACAAATGCGGTGGAACCGAGTTTACCCGCCGCGCCGACGACAATGCCGAGACGGTCAAGTCGCGGCTCAAGGCCTATCACGACCAGACGGCGCCTTTGCTGCCTTACTACAGCGGCAAGGGGATTTTGAAGCAGGTCGACGGGATGGCCGGAATTGATGAAGTGACAGCAGCGATGGAAGCCGCGTTACCGGCAATCTAAACTGTTGACTAGGTAAAACAAAATTATATAATCGCGCGCTTCTCGAAGGCGCTCGAGATAAACGGGTCAGGACGACCCGATTTGGTGATGAGGAGAGACTAGCGTGGCTCGTATTGCTGGTGTAAATATCCCGACGAACAAGCGGGTATTGATTGCACTAACCTACATTCATGGAATTGGCCCGGCAAAGGCCAAAGAAATCTGCGAGGCCGTTGGCCTGGCGCCGGAAGTGCGCGTGAACGCGCTCAGCGACGCGGAGGTCGTGAAGATCCGCGAAACGATCGACGCCGACCATCTTGTCGAAGGCGATTTGCGCCGTCAGACCTCAATGAACATCAAGCGTCTGATGGACCTTGGCTGTTACCGTGGCCTGCGCCATCGTCGCGGCCTGCCGGTCCGCGGTCAGCGTACCCATACCAACGCCCGCACCCGTAAAGGTCCGGCCAAAGCTATCGCTGGGAAGAAGAAGTAACATGGCACGTGAAAAGGCACGCGTTCGCCGCCGCGAACGTAAAAACATTATTTCAGGCGTCGCGCATGTCAGCGCATCCTTTAATAATACGAAGATCATGATCACCGATGCCCAAGGCAACGCGATTGCCTGGTCATCTGCGGGGTCCCAGGGCTTCAAAGGCTCCCGTAAATCGACGCCGTTTGCGGCGCAGATTGCGGCAGAGGATGCCGGGCGCAAGGCGATGGACCATGGCATGAAAACCCTTGAAGTCGAAGTCAAGGGACCTGGTTCCGGGCGCGAATCGGCGCTGCGGGCATTGCAGTCCGTGGGCTTTAATATTACGTCAATCCGCGACGTATCGCCCATTCCGCACAATGGATGCCGTCCGCCGAAACGCCGCCGCGTTTAACGGATCAGTCCAAATAGATGCGGGCTTTCGGGCCTGTATTGTAAATTATCAAGATGTCGCAGGTCCATGGTGGGCCTGCTAAGCTATGAGGTCAATACCGTGATTCAGCAAAACTGGAAAGATCTGATCCAGGCGAACCTCTCAGTAGAGCCGGGTGAGCAGAGCGATCGGGAAGCCACGATTATTGCAGAGCCTTTGGAAAGAGGGTTCGGTTTGACGCTGGGCAACGCGCTGCGCCGCGTGCTGTTGTCGAGCCTGCAAGGCGCCGCGATCACGTCCATTCAAATCGACAATGTTTTGCACGAATTCTCCTCGATCGCCGGTGTGCGCGAGGATGTGACCGACATCGTCCTGAACCTGAAGACGCTGGCGATCCGGGCCCATTCGGATGGCCCGAAGCGTATGGTTCTGAAGGCCTCCGGTCCCTGCGAAGTAACAGCAAGCATGATCGAAACCGGCCCGGATATTGAAATCATGGATCCCGATCAGGTTCTGATGACCCTCGATGACGGCGCTTCGATCTCCATGGAAATGAACGTTGATACCGGTAAGGGCTATGTGCCCGGCGTCAACAATCATCCGGAAGACGCGCCGATTGGCCTGATCCCGATGGACAGCCTCTACAGCCCGGTCCGCAAAGTCACTTATAAAGTGGAAGCCGCCCGTGAAGGCCAGGTTCTCGATTATGACAAGCTGACGCTGAAGGTGGAAACCAACGGAACCGTGACCCCGGAAGATGCGGTCGCCTTTGCGGCCCGTATCCTTCAGGAACAGTTCCAGCTCTTCGTCAATTTCGACGAACCCGAAGAAGTCGTCGTCAAGGAAGAAAGCGAAGAGCCGGAGTTCAACAGAAACCTGCTGCGCAAGGTGGATGAGCTTGAGCTTTCCGTGCGGTCGGCAAACTGCCTGAAGAACGACAATATCGTTTATATCGGTGACCTGATCCAGAAGACCGAGGCGGAAATGCTGCGGACCCCGAATTTCGGCCGCAAGAGCCTGAACGAGATCAAGGAAGTCCTGGCGCAGATGGGCCTGCATCTTGGCATGGAAGTGCCGAATTGGCCGCCGGAAAATATTGAAGACATGGCCAAACGGCTGGAAGAACCCTTTTAGGACAGCACCAATCGCTGTGGAGTAAGAAAAATGCGGCATCGTAAATCCGGGCGTAAGCTCAACAGATCCTCTGCTCATCGCAAGGCAATGTTCGCCAATATGGCGGCATCCCTGATCAAGCACGAGCAAATCCAGACCACCTTGCCCAAGGCCAAGGAATTGCGGCCTATCGTTGAAAAGCTGATTACCCTTGGGAAGCGCGGCGATCTGCATGCCCGCCGTCAGGCGTTTGCGCAGCTCAATGAGAAATCGGCCGTGGACAAGGTTTTCTCGACCTTGAGCGAACGCTATGCGGAGCGGAACGGCGGCTATACCCGCGTTCTGAAGGCAGGCTTCCGGGCCGGCGACGCCGCGCCCATGGGCGTGATCGAGCTGGTTGACCGGGACGTCGACGCGAAGGGACAGGACTCCGGCCCGACCCAGAATGCGGACGAGGACGAACTGGAAGCGGAAGCCGTCGCGTAAACCGGCTTTCTCGAGACGAAAAACCGAAAGGCAGTCCAATGGGGCTGCCTTTTTTTTCGCATAAGCCGCGATAACCTGACAGCGGCTTGAAAAACGGGCTAATATGGTCATCTTATAAAAGGTGAAGCAACGGCTTCCGAATACCGGTTTTAAAGAATGAACAGAATTTTCCGTACAGTAACTTCCGCCCTTGCGCTCGGGTTTCTCTTTATCGCCGCGGCCCCCGCGATTGCCGAGGATGTGGTCCCGCAAAGCCAGCAGCAGATCATGCTCTCCTTCGCGCCGCTGGTGAAGAAGGCGGTGCCGGCGGTCGTCAATATTTTTACCAAAACCCGCGTCACCCAGACCCGCCCCAGTCTGTTTGACGACCCGTTCTTCAAGCGGTTCTTTGGCGGCAACTTCGGCCCGCCGCGCCAGCGCCAGAAGATCCAGAATTCACTCGGCTCCGGCGTGCTCGTCGATGGGGACGGGATAATCGTGACCAATTATCATGTCGTTGGCGGCGCTGACGAGATCACGGTGGCGCTGTCCGACCGGCGCGAATTCGACGCGCATGTGATTGTTTCCGATGAACGCACGGATCTTGCGATCCTCAAGATCGAGGTGGAGGGGGAGAGCCTGCCTTATCTGGAATTCGCCGATTCGGACAAGCTGGAAATTGGCGATCTGGTGATCGCCATCGGCAACCCTTTCGGTGTCGGCCAGACGGTAACGAGCGGTATTATCTCGGCACTCGACCGGAGCGCCGGTCTCGACAATGAAATCCAGTCCTTCATCCAGACCGATGCGGCGATCAATCCCGGCAATTCCGGCGGCGCGCTGCTCACCATGGATGGCCGGCTCGCCGGGATCAATTCCGCGATTTTCAGCAAGAGCGGCGGGTCGCTCGGCATCGGTTTCGCGATCCCGGCCAATCTGGTCAAGGCGGTTCTGACCAATGGCCTTGCGACGGGGAGAGTGGTGCGTCCCTGGCTTGGCGCCGTCGGGCAGGAAATCACCGGCGATGTCGCCGACGGCCTCGGCCTTGAAAAGCCGGGCGGCGTGCTCGTCAATCGCGTCCATCCCTACAGTGCCGCCTATCAGGCGGGGCTCCGGGTCGGGGATGTGATTGTCTCGATAGATGACAAGGAAATACTTGGCCCCGAAACCCTGACCTTCCGGGTCGCCTCGGGCGTGATCGGCAAGACGGCGCGTCTTGGCGTTTATCGCGAGGGCCGTTTGATGGACCTTGAATTGAACCTGCAACCGGCGCCGGAACTGCCGCCGCGCGATCTGGAGACCCTGACCGGACGTCACCCGCTTTCGGGTGCCGTGCTCGGGAATCTGTCGCCGGCGTATGCGTTGGAGCTCGGGATTTCGGCTTTTGCCGAAGGGGTCGTCGTTGCCGGGACGCTGAAGGGAAGTGTCGCGGAACGTTATGGCCTGCGCCCGCGCGACATCCTGCTCGTGGTCAACGGCGAGAAGATCGTCGCTGTCGAACAGGCGAAGTCCGTTCTGGAAAAAGCGGGCGGCAGCTGGCAGATCAGCATTCGCCGGAACGGGCGCACCCTTTCCTTCAAGGTCAGTTCATGAGCAATCTGTTCGAAGCGGCGGGCGATCCGCTGGAGTCCGACCGACCGCTTGCCGACCGCTTGCGCCCGTCACGCCTTGACGAGGTTGTGGGGCAGGACCATCTCCTGAAAAAGGACGCCCCGCTCAAGCGCATGCTGGATGCCGGCTGGCTCGCCTCGATCATTTTCTGGGGACCGCCGGGATCAGGCAAGACGACGATTGCGCGGCTGCTCGCCAAGGAAGTCGGCATGCATTTCGAGCAGATCTCTGCCGTCTTCTCCGGCGTCGCGGACCTTCGCAAGGCGTTCGAGGCGGCGAAGCTCCGGCGTCAGGATGGCCGGAAGACGCTGCTCTTTGTCGACGAAATTCACCGCTTCAACCGCTCGCAGCAGGACGGGTTTCTTCCCTTTGTCGAGGACGGCACCATCACGCTTGTCGGCGCGACGACGGAGAACCCGTCTTTCGAACTCAATGGCGCGCTTTTATCCCGCTGCCAGGTACTGGTCCTGAACCGGCATGACGAGGCGTCGCTTCGTACCCTGATGGCGCGGGCGACGGAACTTGAAGGGCGGCCCGCTCCGCTTGATGAAGAGGCAAAAACGGCTCTGGTCCAGCTGGCCGATGGCGACGGCCGGTTTTTCCTCAATATGCTGGAGGCTGTTTATCATTCCGGCGAGGATATGCTGGATGCCGGACGGCTCACCGAGGTCATTACCAAGCGCGCACCGGCCTATGACAAGGATCGGGAAGGCCATTACAATCTGATCAGCGCGCTGCACAAGTCGCTCCGCGGCTCGGATGTCGACGCGGCGCTTTACTGGTTTTCGCGCATGATTGACGGCGGCGAGAATCCGCTCTACATCGCCCGCCGCCTCGTGCGCTTCGCGGTGGAGGATATCGGCCTGGCCGACCCGAACGCTCTCGTTCAAGCCAATGCCGCGAAGGACGCCTACGAATTTCTCGGCTCTCCCGAGGGGGATCTGGCCGTCGCGCAGTCGGTCATCTATCTCGCCACCGCGCCGAAATCGAATGCGGCCTACCGCGCCTTCGGGCAGGCGAAGACGGCGGCGAAAAAGCACGGCTCGCACATGCCGCCCAAGCATATCCTGAATGCGCCGACAAAGATGATGAAAGACATGGGATACGGCGCCGGTTATGATTATGACCATAATGCAGAGGACGGTTTTTCCGGCCAGAGCTATTTTCCCGATGAAATGAAGCGAGAGCAGTATTATTCTCCGGTAGAACGCGGGTTTGAACGCGACATCAAGAAGCGTCTTGAATACTGGGCGCGGTTGCGGGCGGAGAAACAGGCCGGGAAGACAGATAAATGAATATGTTTCTATCAGTGGCGATCGGCGGGGCGCTTGGCGCCTGTGCGCGATATGGCGTGGCGCAGGCGATGTTGCGCACCTTCGGGCCCGGATATCCCTACGGCACCCTGTTCGTCAATATCGTTGGCTCCTTCCTGATGGGGGTGCTGATCGAGACCATCGCCCTTCGCTGGTCGCCGTCGCCGGAGCTTCGCGTGCTTCTGGTGACCGGATTCCTCGGCGGGTTTACAACCTTTTCCGCCTTTTCGCTGGACGTTGCGCTGCTTGTCGAAAAAGGGGAAACCCTGTCGGCCGCAGCGTATGTGCTGATGTCGGTCGTTCTATCGATCGGCGGATTGTTCGCCGGCCTCCATATCATGCGCGCGGTGCTGGGATGAGCCGGGTACAGCATCTGATCGTCAGCGACGACGAGGCCGATTTGCGGCTCGACCGCTGGTTCAAGGCGCATTTTCCCGGCCTCAGCCATGGCCAGCTCGAAAAACATCTGCGTAAGGGTGACATCCGCGTCGACAAGAAACGCTCCAAGGCGAGCGATCGGCTCGCGGCCGGGCAGACGGTCCGTGTGCCGCCCCTGCCGGACACAATCTACAAGCCTGTGAAAGCGGAGCGGGGAGAGGCCGCCGCCGCGCCGAAACTCGCCGATCAGGATATCGCGGAGATCCGCAAAATGATCCTGCATATGGATGAGGCGGTGATCGTGCTCAACAAACCGGCCGGCCTGCCGACCCAGGGCGGCAGCGGGCAGAAACGGCATGTTGACGGGCTGCTGGAGGGGTTGCGCTTCGATTATCCGGAAAAGCCGCGTCTTGTGCATCGCCTCGATAAGGATACCTCGGGTGTTCTCGTGCTTGGCCGGACGCGGCAGGCGGCGAAGTATCTGGCGGAGGCCTTCAAACGGCGGACGACGCGAAAGATTTACTGGGCGCTGCTGGCCGGTGTGCCGAAGCCGCGCGAAGGGACGATCAGTTATAATCTCAACAAGATCGTCACGGCCAACGGCGAAAAGGTGGTAGTGGATCGCGATGGGCAAAAGGCGATTACGGATTATGCCGTCATTGAAATGGCGGCCCAGAAAGCCGCCTGGGTGGCCTTTAAGCCCCTGACCGGGCGCACCCATCAACTGCGGGTGCATGCGGTGGCACTCGGCACCCCGATCGTCGGCGACGGAAAATATGGCGGACCGGAGGCGTTTCTTGAGGGCGTGATCAGCAAGAAAATGCATCTGCATGCGCGCGAGATCACGATCTCCCATCCCGATGGCGGAGAAATTACCGTGGCGGCGCCGCTCGATAAGCATATGGAGGAAAGCTGGAAGCTTCTCGGTTTTCACGAAAATGACTATGAGGACCCGTTCGCCGAGATGGGTCTGTGAGATGGGCGGAAAGGAATCGGGCGCTTTTGGCTTGACTAATGCCATCGAATAGCTAGATTTTCACCCATGACACATTCGAACCGACTATTGAGCCTACGACTTATTGGCCCGGCACTTTGAAATCAGTGCCGGGGCGGATACTGTCCTATTCTCAAAATCGTCGGGTAAGCGAATGTTTTTAACGAAGACCTCCGGGTCGTCCATCTCAAGAAATTTTAACGGCTTGCGGCAGGAAGAGTTGATCGGCTCCTCCGGGGGGCTCTCTCGACTTCCTGGCGGTCGCCCGGGTATCTGTGGCGCCCGGCGACCGTACTAAGGCTGCATCTAACAGAAAGCGAAATAAATTAAGGACGCAAGGCGTCCGGCAAGAGACAAGAGGAAAAGAAAATGGACTTCAAACCCGGAGAAAAATACAAGGCATTTGAGCCGATTAATTTACCGGACCGACAATGGCCGTCGAAAGTGATCGACAAGGCGCCCATCTGGTGCAGCGTGGATTTGCGCGACGGCAACCAGGCCTTGATCGAACCGATGGGACATGAGCGCAAGCTGCGCATGTTCCGGCATCTGGTTGAGCTCGGCTTCAAGGAAATCGAGGTCGGCTTTCCGTCCGCCTCGCAGACGGATTTCGATTTCGTCCGCTTCCTGATCGAGGAGGGCGAGATTCCCGACGATGTCAAAATCCAGGTGCTGACCCAGTCGCGCGAGGAACTCATCCGCAGGACATTCGAAAGTATCAAGGGCGCGAAACAGGCCATCGTGCATCTGTATAATTCCACCTCCACCCTGCAGCGACGGGTCGTCTTCGATCTCGACAGGGCCGGCATCAAGCAGATTGCGATTGAAGGCGCGAAACTGGTGCGTCAACTCGCCGACGAAATGCCGGAAACTCTTGTGCAGATGGAATATTCGCCGGAAAGCTTTACCCAGACCGAGCTTGATTACGCTTGCGAGGTCTGCGCGGAGGTGATGAAAATCTGGAAGCCCACTGTCGACAACAAGATCATTATCAATCTTCCGGCCACCGTGGAGGTCGCGAGCGCAAATATATATGCCGATCAGATCGAATGGATGCATCGCAACCTGCCCGATCGCGACAAGGTGATCCTGAGCCTGCATCCCCATAACGACCGGGGCACCGGCGTTGCCGCGGCCGAATTCGGCATTATGGCGGGTGCCGATCGCGTGGAAGGCACCTTGTTTGGGAATGGTGAGCGCACGGGTAATGTCGACGTCGTAAATATTGCCATGAATATGTATACCCAGGGTGTCAATCCGGAACTCGATTTCAGCGACATCAACGAAGTCGTCCGGACGGTGGAATATTGCAACCAGTTGCCGGTCCATCCGCGGCATCCTTACGGTGGCGACCTCGTGTTCACGGCTTTTTCCGGCTCGCACCAGGACGCGATCAAGAAGGGCTTCGCGGCGATGAAGAAGTCGAACGATCCGCTGTGGGCCATTCCCTACCTGCCGATCGATCCGGCTGATCTCGGCCGCAACTATGATGCTGTGATCCGGGTCAATAGCCAGTCCGGCAAGGGTGGTGTCGCCTATCTGCTGGAGGAAGATTACGGGATCGAGCTGCCCCGGTTGCTTCAGGTTGAATTCAGCAAGGTGGTTCAGGGCGTGACGGACCAGACGGGCAAGGAACTTTCCTCCGCCTCGATCTACGAGATTTTTGAGAATGAATATCTCAATGCCAAGGGGGATATCGAGTTCGTCAATCATCAGACAACGGTTGATCCCCACGCCTCCGAGCGGCGCAAGCTGATCGCGACGATCCGCGAAAAGGGGCAGGAGCGGAAACTGGAAGGCGTCGGCACCGGGCCGATTGACGCCTATATGTCGGCTCTCAAGCAGGCCTATAACCTCGATTTGAAGGTCAATGATTATCGCGAACATACCACCGGTTTCGGCTCCGATGCCGTGGCGGTCGCCTATGTGGAGATGCGCGACGACAAGGGGGAGCCGGTCTTCGGCGTCGGGCGGCATGCGAATATCGTGACGGCCTCGCTCAAGGCGATTACAAGTGCGGTCAATCGCTCAAAGGGTCATTAGAAACTGAGGGGTCGGCGGGCATTTCGCCGGCCTCTTTTTACAGACAGGGCGGGCGTTCCCGGAACAAGAACAAATGGCAGAAAAAGCCGACATCCTTGTTGTTTTCGATTGCGACGGTACGCTAGTCGACAGCGCGCATAACGTCATTGCCTGCATGCGCGCCGCGTTCGAAGGGGCCGGGCTTCCCGCACCGCAGGATACGGAAATCCGCCGCTCCATTGGGCTCAATCCGGACGTCGCCGTCCGCATGCTTGCCGGGCGGCCACTTGGCGACGGTCTTCTCGAACAGATTGTCGCCGGGTACAAAAGCGCGTTTTTTCAGCGCCGGTTGCAGGCGGATCATCACGAGCCTCTGTTCCCGGGCGCGCGCGAAACGCTGGCGGCCCTCGCGGCGGACAAGGTCCCGATGGCGATTGCGACCGGAAAATCACTTCGCGGCGTGAATGCGGTGATCACCCAGCATAGCCTTCAGGATTACTTTATCTCGCTGCAAACCCCCGATCATAACCCGGGCAAACCGCATCCGCAGATGCTGGAAAAAGCGATGGCGGCGGCGGGAACGACGTCGGCGCGGACGTTCATGGTGGGCGATACGAGTTTCGATATGATGCTTGCGAAAAATGCCGGCTGCCGCGGAATTGGTGTAAACTGGGGCTATCATGACGAGGCGGAACTTTTGGAAAGTGGCGCCGAACGGCTCATCGGCCGGTTTGAAGAATTGCTGGAAATCGTGAGATCGGCCTGAAGTTTAGCAAAAATTGAAGTCCGACCTTGCTTTTTTCAAGTCATTCGCTATAAACCAAACGACTGTTAGGTTAAGGGTGTGAAAACGGGCAGGGATGAAACGCTTTTACAAGAAAGTGACGGCGGAGGATGAGGGCGGACTCTATTCTGTTCTGCTCGACGGGCGTCCGATAAAGACACCTGCGAAATCGCCTCTGCACCTGCCTACCCGCGCGCTTGCGGAAGCCATCGCCGAAGAATGGGATGCGCAGGAAAAGGAAATAATTCCGGCGAAGATGCCGCTCATGCAGGCGGCCGCGACGGCCATTGACCGGGTGACGACGCAGCGGGAAAAAGTGATTGAGGAGATTGCGGCCTACGGCGGTAGCGACCTCGTCTGTTACCGGGCGGCGCATCCGGAAAGTCTCGTGCAGCGGCAGGCGGCCGCGTGGGATCCGATGCTCCAATGGGTCGAGGCCCGCCACGGCGCCCGGCTGAATGTCTGCCAGGGCATCATGCATATCGCGCAGCCACCGGAAGCGCTGGCGGCCATGCGGTCGGTGGTCGCCGCACAAAAAGATATGACGCTCGCGCCACTTTATAATATTACATCATTATGCGGCTCTCTGGTGATTTCTCTCGCTGTGCTGGACGGGCATGTCACGGCGGATGAGGCGTTCGAGATCAGCGAACTTGACGAGACCCATGTAATGGAATTCTGGGGCGCCGATGCGGAAGCGGTGAAGCGGCGGAAGAACAACAAGGAAAGCCTGGCGGCAAGCGCGCGCTTTCTGCAATTAAGCGGCATTATTACCTGAGGAGGGGACATGCAGGACATCATTCAGCAGCTGGAAGAAAAGCGGGCGAAGGCGCGGCTCGGCGGGGGTCAGAAACGGATCGACTCGCAGCATGGCAAGGGGAAACTCACAGCGCGCGAGCGGATCAGCCTGCTTCTCGACGAAGGCTCCTTCGAGGAATGGGATATGTTCGTCGAGCATCGCTGCGTTGATTTCGGCATGCAGGAAGAAACAGTCACCGGCGATGGCGTGATTACCGGCCATGGCACGATCAACGGCAAGCTGGTCTTTGTCTTCAGCCAGGACTTCACCGTCTTCGGCGGCTCCCTCTCCGAATATCACGCCAAGAAAATCTGCAAGATCATGGACAAGGCCGTTCAGGTCGGAGCGCCGGTTATCGGGCTCAATGATTCCGGTGGCGCGCGTATCCAGGAAGGCATCGACAGCCTCGCAGGCTATGCCGAGGTGTTCCAAAGGAATGTGATGGCCTCCGGCGTCGTGCCGCAGATCTCTGTTATCATGGGGCCTTGCGCGGGCGGTGCGGTCTACTCCCCGGCGATGACCGACTTTATCTTCATGGTCCGCGACAGCTCCTACATGTTCGTGACGGGCCCGGATGTGGTGAAAACGGTCACCAACGAGACTGTGACGGCGGAGGAACTCGGCGGCGCCGGCACCCATACCAGTAAATCCTCGGTTGCCGATAACGCCTATGACAATGATGTGGAAGTCCTGACGGAAGTTCGCCGCCTTGTTGATTTCCTCCCCTCCAGCAATCTGGAATCCTCCCCAGTCCGCAAGAGCTTCGATGATCCGGACCGCAAGGAAAAAAGCCTCAACACGCTGGTCCCCGCCAATCCCAACAAGCCCTATGACATGATGGAGCTTGTCGAGAAACTGGTCGATGAGGGGGACTTCTTCGAAATCCAGCCGGCGTTTGCAAAGAATATCATTACCGGCTTTGGCCGCATGGACGGGCAGACCGTCGGCATTGTCGCCAACCAGCCGATGGTTCTCGCCGGGTGCCTTGATATCGACAGCTCCAAGAAGGCGGCGCGTTTTGTCCGCTTCTGCGACTGCTTCAATATTCCCATTGTCACGCTGGTCGACGTGCCCGGTTTCCTGCCCGGCACCTCGCAGGAATATGGGGGGATCATCAAGCATGGCGCGAAGCTTCTGTTTGCCTATGCGGAGGCGACAGTGCCGAAGGTCACCGTCATTACCCGCAAAGCCTATGGCGGCGCCTATGACGTGATGGCATCGAAGCATTTGCGCGGTGACGTTAATTACGCCTGGCCATCGGCGGAGATCGCGGTCATGGGCTCCAAGGGGGCGGTGGAGATTATTTTCCGTTCCGAGATCGGGGATGCGGAGAAAATCCAGAAGCGGACCGACGAATATCAATCACGCTTTGCCAATCCGTTCATCGCCGGCCATCGCGGCTTCATCGATGACGTGATCATGCCCAACAATACCCGGCACCGGGTCACCACGTCGCTGCGCATGCTGAAAAACAAACAACTGGAAAATCCGTGGAAGAAGCACGGCAATATTCCGCTATAGGGTCGAAGGTAGAGGGAAAAACAATGTTCAAAAAGATCCTGATAGCCAACCGCGGCGAAATCGCCTGCCGTGTTATCCGTACCGCCCGGGCGATGGGCATCAAGACCGTGGCGGTCTATTCCGATGCGGATGACGGCGCCGTGCATATGCAGATGGCCGATGAGGCCGTGCATATCGGTCCGGCCGCCGCCGCGGAGAGTTACCTGGTGATCGAGAAGATCATCAATGCCTGCAAGGAAACCGGCGCCGAGGCCGTGCATCCGGGCTATGGCTTCCTGTCGGAGAACCAGACCTTCGCCGACGCGCTCGATGCGGCGGGAATCGCCTTTATCGGCCCGGGCAAGAAAGCGATTGCGTCCATGGGCGACAAGATCGCGTCCAAGAAACTCGCGCATGCCGCCGGGGTGAACACGGTACCGGGACATATGGACCTGATCACCGACGCCGCGCATGCCGTCAAGATCTCCAAGGAGATTGGCTATCCGGTCATGATCAAGGCCTCCGCCGGGGGCGGGGGCAAGGGCATGCGCATTGCCCATAACGACGAGGAAGCGCGCGAGGGATTCCAGTCCGCCAAGAACGAAGCCATCAGCAGCTTCGGCGATGACCGGATCTTTATCGAGAAATTCGTCGTCGATCCGCGCCATATCGAAATTCAGGTGCTGGCCGACAAGCATGGCAATTGCCTCTATTTGGGGGAACGGGAATGTTCCGTCCAGCGGCGGCACCAGAAAGTCATTGAGGAGGCGCCGAGCCCCTTTGTCGACGAGAAGCTGCGCAAGGCCATGGGCGAGCAGGCCGTCGCGCTGGCGAAGGAAGTGGATTATCACTCCGCCGGGACGGTCGAGTTCATCGTCGGCAGCGACAAGAGCTTCTATTTCCTGGAAATGAATACCCGCCTGCAGGTGGAGCATCCGGTGACGGAGCTGATCACCGGGATTGACCTTGTCGAGCAGATGATCCGCGTTGCCTATGGCGAGAAGCTGGCGATGACGCAGGAGGATATCAAGCTCACTGGCTGGGCTCTGGAGAGCCGCCTCTATGCGGAGGACCCCTACCGGGGCTTCCTGCCCTCCATTGGGCGCCTGAGCCGCTACAAAGTGCCCAAGGGCGAGAATGTCCGGGTCGATACGGGGGTCACCGAAGGATCCGAGATCACCATGTTCTATGATCCGATGATCGCCAAGCTGGTCACCTACGGCAAGGACCGCGATGAGGCGATTGCGGAAATGGGCCGGGCGCTCGATGCCTATGAGGTGAGCGGCATCGCCCATAACATCAATTTCCTGAATGCGGTCTGCAACCATCCGCGCTTCAAGGCGGGCAAGCTGACCACTGGCTTTATCGCCGAGGAATATCCGGATGGCTTCCACGGCGCGCCGCTTGACGATGAGACTTACGAAAATCTCGTGGCGATTGCCGCGCTGGTCCATCTTCGCGCGGCGAGCAGGTCCCTCAAGAATGTGGTGGCAAAGACCGCCGATAAATGGGTTGTCTCCGAGGGCAAGGAGAAATCCGTCGAAATTTCCGTCGAGGATGCCAAGGGCGGGATCGACGTCACCATCGGGGATCGTGTCATCGCCATTCGCTCCAAATGGGCTCCGGGCAAGCGCCGCGTCAAGGCCAAGGTCAACGGCGTCAAGATGATCGCCCAGCTGGGTCTTTTCCGCGGCAGCGTCCGCCTGACCCACGGCGGGGCGGAGGTCAGCCTTGCCATTCGCACCCCGGAGGCGGCCAGGCTCGCCGAATTGATGCCGGTCAAGGTCGCGCCGGATATGTCCAAGTTCCTCCTCTGTCCGATGCCGGGCATGATCGTCGCCGTCAATGTCTCGGAGGGCGACGAAGTCAAGGCCGGACAGGCGCTCGCCGTGGTCGAGGCGATGAAGATGGAAAATATTCTTCGCGCCGAGCAGGATGGTGTGGTTTCCGCCGTGAAGGCGGGCGCCGGCGATATCCTGGCCGTGGACGACGTTATTCTGGAATTCGAATAAGCCTCAGGCGGCCTCGGGCACAAGTTTTCCGAGGTCGCCGTCTTTAAGGAATACGCGCTCGAAGGCGGCTTTCAGTTCCGTATCGACCTCGGCCATGCTGACCGGGAGTCCCAGATCGACGAGAGACGTCACCCCATGTTCGGCGATCCCGCAGGGCACGATCCCCTCATAATGGCTGAGATCCGGGTCGACGTTGATGGAGATGCCGTGAAAGCTCACCCAGCGGCGCACGCGCACGCCGATCGCGGCGATTTTATCCTCGCGAAATCCCCGGTCGACCCAGACGCCGACACGCTCACATCGCTTCTCGCCCTTGATCTGATATTGCGCCAGTACGTCAATGACCCAATCCTCCAGGTCCTGGACATAGGCGCGGATATCTGCCCCCCGTTTCTTGAGGTCCAGCATTACATAGGCGATGCGCTGCCCCGGACCGTGATAGGTATATTGGCCGCCGCGTCCGGCGTTATAGACGGGGAAACGCTCCGGGTCCTTCAGATCCGCCGTATCGGCGCTGGTCCCCGCGGTGTAGAGCGGCGGATGCTCCAGCAGCCAGACAAGCTCCCGCGCGGTTCCCTCCCGGATGGCGGCGACCCGGGCCTCCATCAGCGCGAGAGCCTCCTCATAGGGCACCAGATCGTCGGAGATTTTCCATTCAATTTCCTGCATGAAGGCTATATAGCAGTTTCGGGCAAAACAGCAATATTTCCCGGAGCCCTGGTCCATTAATACCCTGTTAACCCTGATCCGTCATACTGGCAGTGTCAGAGGCCACAGGATTGAAGGCGATGAGCGACGAAGACAAGGCAATTGAAGGCGTTGATGTTGAAATCTCGGTAGTTCTGGGAAAAGCCATCATGCCTATTCATCAGCTTCTGAAAATGGGGCGCGGCGCGGTGATCGAACTGGACGCCGGCGCCGAGGATGACGCGATCGTGCTCGCCAACAACAAGCCGATTGCCTATGGCGGCATCATTATTGTCGACGATAACATCGGTATTTCCATTACCGATAACGTGAAAAGAAACCTCCCGGAATTTTAATTCGCGGAAATAGCGATTCAGTTGTTGCGCAGGGTGTAAACATTTGTTATTCCCCTGATCCATTGTGCGGTCGTGGCGGAATGGTAGACGCGCAGCGTTGAGGTCGCTGTCCGGTAACACGGGTGGAAGTTCGAGTCTTCTCGACCGCACCATTTTTTCCTCCCCCTCAGGGGCAGCCTGGAAATATTCCATAACAATTTCATGAAACTTTCCCCAACTGCGCTATGATAGGGTGGTATAGGGGCGTTCTCGTATTCCCTTAAAATATTGATGCCGCTACTGTATTTATGGTGGTGCCGGGTATTGTCATCGTGTACATGCAGGCACTGGTTTTATTCAGGAGAGCAGGGAAGCATGACAAAGGACATTTCTGAAAAAGCGATGGATTATCATCGGTTTCCGAAACCCGGAAAGCTGACGATAATGCCGACCAAGCCGATGGATACGCAAACCGACCTGGCGCTTGCCTATTCACCGGGCGTGGCGCATCCCTGCCTTGCCATCGCCGATGATCCTGTGCAGGCGGCCGAGCTGACGGCGCGGGGCAATCTGGTTGGCGTCGTCACCAACGGGACGGCGGTTCTTGGTCTCGGCGCGATCGGGCCGCTGGCCTCCAAGCCGGTGATGGAGGGAAAGGCGGTCCTGTTCAAGAAATTCGCTGGAATTGACGTCTTCGATATTGAGCTCGACGAAAGGGACCCGGAAAAACTCGTCGATATCATTGCCGCGATGGAGCCGACCTTTGGCGGCATCAACCTTGAGGATATCAAGGCGCCGGAATGCTTCGTCGTCGAGAAGCTCTGCCGCGAGCGGATGAATATCCCGGTTTTTCATGACGATCAGCATGGCACGGCCATCTGTGTTGCGGCCGCCGTCTATAACGCGCTTCGGGTTGTCGAGAAGGATATCAAGGAAGTACGGCTGACGACCTGCGGTGCTGGTGCGGCGGCGCTCGCCTGCCTCAATCTCCTGGTGAGCCTCGGCCTTCCGAAAGAGAATATCATCGTCTGCGATATTCACGGCGTGGTCTATGAGGGGCGAAAGGTGGAAATGGATCCCTACAAGTCCGTCTTCGCCGTCGATACCAACAAACGCACGCTGGCCGACGCCATGCATGGCGCGGACATCTTCCTCGGCTGTTCCGGACCCGGCGCGCTCAAGCCCGAGATGGTGGCGACGATGGCGGACAAGCCGATCATCCTGGCGCTCGCCAATCCGACGCCGGAAATCTTGCCCGAAGAAGCAAAGGCCGTGCGGCCGGATGCGATAATCGCGACGGGCCGGTCGGACTATCCGAACCAGGTGAATAACGTCCTCTGCTTTCCCTATCTGTTTCGGGGTGCTCTCGATGTCGGGGCGACGGAAATCAATGAGGAGATGAAAATCGCCGCGGTGAAGGCCATCGCCGATCTTGCCATGGCGGAGCAGTCGGATATCGTTTCCAAAGCCTATGGCGGTACGCAGGCGAGCTTCGGGCCCGATTATCTGATCCCGACACCCTTCGATCCGCGCCTGTATCTGCATGTCTCCTTCGCGGTTGCCAAGGCGGCGATGGACAGTGGCGTCGCGACGCGCCCGATAGACGATCTTGAGAAATATCACCAGCGCCTTTCGCATTTCGTCTACCGGACCGGCTTCGTCATGAAACCCCTCTTCGACCGGGCGCGCCAGGAACTCATGCATGTCGCCTATGCCGAAGGCGAGGAGGAGCGGGTCCTGCAGGCGGCGCAGACGGTGGTGGACGAAGGGCTGGCATCGCCCATCCTCATCGGCCGGACGAAGGTCATCGAATATCGCGTGAAAAAGCTGGGCCTCCGGATCAAGCCCGGTATTGATTTCGAGATTGTCGATCCGGAAGACGATCCGCGCTACCGGGAATATTGGCAGGCCTATCACAAGCTCCGCGAACGCTTCGGCGTCGATGTGGAGACGGCGAAGGCGCGCATCCGCACCAATACCACAATCATCGGCGCGATGATGGTGCATCTCGGACATGCGGATGCGATGATTTGCGGCACCTTCGGCAAATATGACCAGCATTACCGCCGCGTCTCCGACATTATCCCGTTCCGCGAAGGGGTCCGTGATGCCTCGGCGCTGCATCTTCTCATCATGCCTGACCGGACGCTCTTTTTCACTGATACCCAGATCAGCCACGAACATACGCCGGAGGAACTGGCCGAACTCGCGATCCTCTCCGCCGATGAAGTGCGGCGCTTCGGAATCGAACCCAAGGCGGCCTTGCTGTCCTATTCCAATTTCGGCTCGACCGACATGCCCTCGGCCCGGAACGCCCGCAAAGCGCTCGCGATTATCGAGAAGCTGGCGCCGGAACTCGAGATCGAAGGGGAGATGAAGGCGGATACGGCCCTGATCCCGGCGATCCGCGAGGCGATCTTCCCGAACTCCCGCCTGCAGGGGGCAGCCAATCTTTTAATCATGCCTAATCTTGATGCGGCGAATATCAGCTATAATATTGCTAAGAGCATCGGCAACGGAATTGCCGTCGGCCCGATATTGATCGGCATGTCAAAATCGGTGCATGTCACCGCCGCCTCAATTACGGTGCGGGGCCTCGTCAACATGACGGCAATCGCGGCGGTGGATGCGCAGGACCACAAGGCGGGCAAAATGATGCCGGGACCCGTCGCGCGGAGAGAACGTCTTATAGATGAAGGTTGATTATGTCCGATGCAACGGAAAAGACCGAGGATGACGTCGCTCTCGCGGAAGAAAGCGCCACGCCGACCTATGGGCTGAGCGACGAAATCGTCCAGGAAATCCAGGACGCGGTCGAGCGCGACGACGCGCTTTTCATTCATGAAAAGCTGGAGGACTGGCATTCCGCCGACGTCGCCGACCTGATCGAACAGCTCAAGCCGAAGCTGCGCCTGCCGTTCCTCAAGATCATGGAAGGGCGTCTGGAACCCGATGTCTATTCGGCTCTTGACGAGAATGTCCGGGACCATCTTGTCGATGAAATGGAGCCGGCGGAGATTGCCGCCTTCCTCAATGAGCTCGAACTCGATGACGCCGTCGATTTTCTCGAGAATTTCGAGGAGGAGGAGCAGCGCGAGGTCCTGAACGAGATCCCGCCGGATGACCGCGCCGCCCTGCAGGAAGGCCTCTCCTACGGTGAGGACAGCGCCGGCCGGTTGATGCAGCGCAACCTGATCGCCGTTCCGGAATACTGGAACATCGGTCAGACCATCGACTACATGCGCGATACCGAAGACTTGCCGGATGAATTTTACGAAATCTTCGTGGTCGATCCGCGTCACCACCCGATTGGCACGGTCCCGCTCAACCGCGCGATGCGGAGCAAGCGCGATGTCCTCGTACGCGATATCATGGATACGGAGCAGAAGCTCATCCCGGTCGATATGGACCAGGAAGACGTCGCCTATCTCTTCCAGCAATACCGCCTCGCTTCCGCGGCCGTGGTGAACGATGACGGCGCGCTGATCGGTGTGATCACGGTTGACGATATCGTCGATGTTATCAGTGAAGAGGCGGAAGAAGACATCCTCCGGCTCGGCGGCGTGTCGGAGGACGACCTGTTCGGCAGCGTCTATTCGACAACCCGCGCGCGCTTCCTCTGGCTGTTCGTCAACCTGCTGACGGCCATTGCCGCCTCCGTCGCGATCAGCTTTTTCGATGCGACGATGGAGGCGATTATTGCGCTTGCCGTCCTGATGCCGATTGTCGCCAGCATGGGCGGCAACGCGGGCACCCAGACCCTGACCGTGGCGGTGCGGGCGCTGGCGACGAAGGAACTTACCGCCGCCAACGTGCTCCGGATATTGCGAAAAGAGGCGATGGTCGCGTTTCTGAACGGCTGCGTTTTCGCGGTGCTGATCGGCGGCATCGCCTGGGCCTGGTTTGCCGATCCGGAAATCGGCGCCATTATCGCGCTGGCGATGATCGTGAATATTCTCGTGGCTGGCATCGCGGGAATGGTGGTGCCGGTCACGCTCGACAAGATGAATATCGACCCGGCCATCGCCTCCAGCGTCTTCGTGACGACGGTAACGGATATCGTCGGCTTTGTCGCCTTCCTCGGCCTCGCGACCCTCGTGCTGATTTAAGCCGCCTAGCGCGCCCAGTCGAGATTTTTGCTGCCCGCCCGTTCGGGATACCAGTCATGGCTGACCGCGAACATCTGGAAGGAGCGGATAAGATCGTTTTCGTCTTTTGCCCGCCAGACAAGGCCGATCGTGCGGTAGATATTAATCCCCTCCACGGGCAGAAGCGTAACGCCGGGCGCGTTCAGGATATCGGGCATCATGCAAAGGCCAAGGCCCGCGCCGACGAACGCCAGCGCCTTCTCGTCCTGGTCTGTACGGAAAATGATATGCGGGTTGACGCCGGCGCTCGCGAACATGCGGGTGAGTTCCGTTTCCGCCTCGCAATGGGTGCGATGCAGGAAATCGAGCCGGTCGAGCTCCTTTAGCGGAATGGCGTTCCTGCCGGAAAAGGAATGGCCCGAGGGAACGGCAACCATGTATTTCCATTTATAAAGCTGCACAAATTCCGTGTTGCTTTCGGCATCCGGTGTCACCGAGAGGGCGACATCGATGCGCCCTTCGTCGAGCCAGCGTTGGAGCTGCGCCGTCGATCCGTCCTTGATGGAGATCTGGATGTCCGGATGGGCTTTGCCAAAGTCGTCGAGAAGGGCGGCGACGCGCGCGCTAGGCGCGCTGCGCAACAGGCCAAGCTGCAATCGCCGGACCGGGCTTTTGCGTACGATGTCCGATTTCGCGGCATTGCATTCATAGATAATGGTCCGCGCATGGGGCAGGAAACGGCGACCTGCCTCCGTCAGGGAAATTTTCCGGGCATCGCGGTTGAAGAGCGGCGTACCGAGTTCCGTCTCCAGCTTTTTGATGCCCGCCGACAGGGTTGGCTGGCTAACGAAGGCGCGTTCCGCCGCACGGGAGAAATTGTTCGTCTCGACGATGGCGAGAAAATATCTGAGCTGGTAAATATCCATGCTATAGATGATATCAATAGTTATGATCGAAACAAATGATTTTATCTATTGACATAAATTCCTTATATTCCAGCCAAATAACAGGTAGAACCGGCTGCGGTGAGAGGATGCAAACGGTTCATAAAGCGGGAACGGGACATGTTGGCAGACTTCAAGCCGCGTAATCCGGATTATGACCATGTCGTGCGAGACAGTTTCGCGCGCCAGCCCTATATGGCGGACATCGGGGCCTGGATCGACCGGCTGGAGCCGGGGCTTTGCGAACTCGCGCTCGAGAGACGTCCGGGCCTGACGCAGCAGCATGGGTTTTTCCACGGCGGCCTTGTCTCGGCGCTCACGGATTCTGCGGCCGGCTATGCCTGCTACTCCCTTTATCCGCCGGACAGTACCGTTCTGACGACGGAGTTCAAGGTGAACTTTCTGAACCCCGCGCAAGGAACGCGCTTGCGGGCGCGGGCGCAGGTCGTCAAAGCCGGAAAGACGCTTTTTGTCTGCCAGGCGGACGCCTATGCGGAAGAAAGCGGCGAGAGGAGGCATTGCCTCACGGGACTGTTTACGATGATGTGCCTGACGGGAAAATCGGATCAGGTGAACTTTGGGCGTGACGTGGTATCGACATGAATGCGTTGCCGCGCCATATTAATCCTGCTGGGCCCGTCGCGTATCCATCAGCCAGCAACTCAATCTTGTTTGAAGGTAAGGAAAAACGATGTCAGCAATTCATTTTCCCGGTCTGAATTTCGGTCTTGGCGAAACCGCCGACATGCTCCGCGATACGGTCGCGAGCTTCGCGCAGGAGGAACTTGCGCCGCGGGCCGCCGAGATCGACGCGACGAACCAGTTCCCGATGGATATGTGGAAGAAGATGGGCGATCTCGGACTTCTCGGCATTACGGTGGAGGAGGAATATGGCGGATCGGCGCTGGGCTATCTCGAGCATTGTATCGCCGTTGAGGAAATAAGCCGGGCGTCGGCCTCGGTCGGGCTTTCCTACGGCGCCCATTCGAACCTGTGCGTCAACCAGATCCGCCGCAACGGCAACGCCGCGCAGAAGCAGAAATATCTTCCCAAGCTGATCAGCGGGGATCATGTGGGCGCCCTTGCTATGAGCGAGCCGGGGGCGGGGTCGGACGTTGTGTCCATGCGGCTTCGCGCCGACAAAAAGGGCGATCGCTATATCCTGAACGGCAATAAATTCTGGATCACCAACGGGCCCGACGCCGATGTGCTGGTGGTCTATGCGAAAACGGTGCCGGACGCCGGGCCGCGCGGCATTACCGCCTTCATCATTGAAAAGGGATTCCCCGGCTTTTCCACGGCGCAGAAGCTCGACAAACTCGGTATGCGCGGTTCCAACACCTGCGAACTGGTGTTCGAGGATTGCGAGGTGCCGGAGGAAAATATTCTCGGGCCGCTTAACGAGGGTGTCCGGGTGCTGATGAGTGGCCTTGACTATGAGCGGGTCGTGCTTTCCGCCGGTCCGCTCGGTATCATGCAGGCCTGCATGGACGCGGTCATTCCCTATATCCATGACCGCGAACAATTCGGCCAGCCCATCGGCACCTTCCAGCTGATGCAGGGTAAAATCGCCGACATGTATTCGACCATGAATGCCTGCAAGGCCTATGTCTATGCCGTTGCCCGGGCCTGCGACCGCGGCGAGACGACACGAAAGGATGCCGCCGGGGTGATCCTCTATGCGGCGGAGAAGGCCACCTGGATGGCGCTGGAGGCGATCCAGGCGCTGGGCGGCAATGGCTATATCAACGAATATCCGACGGGACGTTTGCTCCGCGATGCCAAACTCTATGAAATTGGCGCGGGTACCAGCGAAGTTCGGCGGATGCTGATCGGGCGCGAACTCTTTGATGAAACAAGTTAAGTTCACGAAGGCACATCTTCGATAAATGATAAGGAGAAAAAAATGAGTGAAGATCCAATTGTCATCGTTGGTATGGCACGGACGCCAATGGGCGGGTTCCAGGGCGACCTTTCAGAGGTCAAGGCCCCCGAACTGGGCGCCGTTGCGATCAAGGCGGCGATGGACCGCGCCGGGGTCACCGGAACCGATATTGACGAAGTGATCATGGGCTGCGTTCTTCCCGCCGGTCTCGGCCAGGCGCCGGCGCGCCAGGCCTCCTTCGGCGCGGGCATCCCCGACAGTGTCGGCTGCACCACCGTCAACAAGATGTGCGGCTCCGGCATGCGCGCGGCGATGTATGGCTATGACGCGCTGATGGCCGGCAGCAACAATGTCGTTGTCGCGGGCGGATTTGAAAGCATGACCAACGCCCCCTATATCCTGCCGAAAATGCGGACCGGCCTTCGGCTGGGCCATGGCGAGGTGAAGGACCATATGTTCCTGGACGGTCTGGAGGATGCCTATGAGGAAGGCCGCCTGATGGGCAGCTTTGCTGAGGAAACGGCAGGTCTTTACCAGTTTACCCGGGAAGCGCAGGATTCATATGCGATTGAATCGCTGCGGCGGGCGAAACAGGCAACGGAAGATGGGACTTTTGCCGCGGAAATTACGCCGGTGACCGTCAAGACCCGCAAGGGCGACGTGACCATCGACAAGGATGAGCAGCCACTTAAAGGCAACCCGGACAAAATTCCTTCCCTGAAGCCCGCCTTTGCGAAGGACGGGACAGTAACGGCGGCGAACAGTTCATCCATCTCTGATGGTGGTGCTGCGCTCGTCCTGATGCGGGAGAGCGAGGCAAAGAAGCGCGGCCTGAAGCCGATTGCGAAATTCCTCGCCCATTCGACCCATGCCCGCAAACCGTCCGAATTCACCATGGCGCCGATCGATGCGATCCAGAAGGTGATGGACAAGGTCGGCTGGACAAAAGACGATGTTGATCTGTTCGAGATTAACGAAGCGTTCGCTGTCGTCACCATGGCGGCGATGAAGGACCTTGGCCTCGATCATGAGAAGGTCAATGTGCATGGTGGTGCCTGCGCGCTTGGCCATCCGGTTGGTGCTTCGGGGGCGCGGATCGTTGTCACGCTCCTCTCTGCCCTGCAGAAATACGGCAAGACACGCGGTGTTGCCTCTCTCTGCATCGGCGGCGGCGAAGCGACGGCAATGGCGCTCGAACTCGTCAACTAAACGCGCAAGCAACGGAAGGGAGGGAGCCGGATGATTTTAACTGAAGAGCAGACCATGATCCGCGACATGGCGCGTGACTTTGCGCAAGATCGTCTGGCCCCGAATTCTGTCGAGTGGGAAGAACAATCGTCCATTCCGCGCGGTGTTTTGAACGAGATGGGCGCACTCGGCCTGATGGGCATGACCGTGCCAGAAGAATATGGCGGGGCCGGGGCGGATTACGTTTCCTATGCGCTGGCGCTGATGGAAATTGCCGCCGGCGACGGCGCCCTCTCGACCGTGATGAGCGTGAATAACTCGCCCTATTGCGCGGCCGTCCTGAAAGAGGGAACGGAAGCGCAGAAAAACACCTTCCTTGTCCCGGTTGCCAAAGGTGAGGAACTGGGCGCCTTTTGCCTGACCGAACCGCAGGCGGGATCGGATGCCTCGGCGCTTCGCACCCGGGCGCGGAAAGAGGGCGATCATTATGTCATAAGCGGCACCAAGCAGTTTATCACCTCGGGCAAGACGGCGGATGTCGCGCTGGTTTTCGCGGTGACCGACCCCGACGCGGGCAAGAAGGGGATCAGCTGTTTCATCGTGCCGACGATCAGTGAGGGATATCGCGTCGTTTCAATCGAGAAGAAACTGGGGCAGAAAGCCTCCGATACCTGCCAGATCGCCTTTGATGATGTGCATATCCCGGCGGCGAATATGTTGGGGCCGGAAGGGGCGGGATATCGTATCGCGCTCGCCAATCTGGAAACAGGCCGTATCGGCATCGCCGCGCAAAGCGTCGGCATGGCCGGGGCCGCCCTTGCCCATGCCATTGCCTATGCGAAGGAGCGCCAGTCGTTTGAAAAGGCGATTATCGAGCATCAGGCGGTTGGCTTCCGCCTCGCGGATATGGCAACCAAGCTGGAGGTGGCGCGGCAGATGGTGCTGCATGCGGCCAGCCTGAAAGACGCGGGGCTACCCTGCCTCACTGAGGCCAGCATGGCCAAGCTCTTCGCCTCCGAAATGGCGGAGGAAGTCTGCTCCGGCGCGATCCAGACACTCGGGGGGAATGGTTATATCGCGGACTACCCGGTCGAGAAGATCTACCGTGATGTCCGGGTCTGCCAGATTTATGAGGGCACGTCGGACATCCAGAAGCTGGTCATCGCCCGTAACCTGGCGGCGGCGTAGAGCATGACGATGCCGGGCCCGATAGATTTTTATTTCGATTTTTCCTCGCCTTATGCCTATCTCGGCAGCCATGTGATCGGGCCGGTCGCCGAGAAGCATGGGCGCGCGGTTGTCTGGCATCCCTTCATGCTGGGCATTGCCATGCAGGGCGAGAAGACCTTTCCGCTCACGCAATATCCGCTGAAGGGGGACTATTCGCGGATGGATTTCGACCGCACCGCCCGCTATCACAAAATCCCCTTCGTCATGCCGGCGGACTTCCCGAAGCTGACCCTGGGCGCGTCCCGCGGGTTTCTCTGGATTTCGCGGGAGGACCCGGAAAAAGCCGTCGAGTTTGCGAAGAACGTTTTCGCCGCCTATTTCGTCTCGGGCAAGGATATTTCCGATATCGCGATTGTGGCCGACATCGCGGAGGAAGTAGGTCTGGATCGCGCCGCCTTTATGGGGGCTGTGCAGGCGGACGAGATCAAGGCGGAGTTCAAATCCTCGGTTGAGGAGACGGTTTTCAAGAAGAAAGTCTTCGGCGCGCCCTTCTTCATCGTGGATGGGGAACGCTTCTGGGGCGCGGATCGGGTTGGCCAACTCGATGAATGGCTGACGAGAGGGGGCTGGTGATGCAAATGGGGGCGCAGAAATTTGATGGTTCCGGCCCCGCCCTGGCGGAGCCGGGAGTTGTGATCGGCCTAAAAGAGGAAATAGCCGCCGTCGATCAGCATGGTATCGCCCGTGTGATAGGCGCTGGCGTCCGACATCAGATAGACGGCCATGCCGCCGAAATCCTCGGGCTGGCCCCAGCGGCGCGCCGGGATGCGCGGCTTCACCGCATCGGAAAATTTCTGCCAGGCGATGGCATTTTCCGTCATCGCGGTTTCGATCCAGCCGGGCAGGATGGCGTTGGCCGTGATGCCCTTGCCGGCGAATTCGACCGCCAGCGCCCGGATCATGGAAATCACGCCGCCCTTGGTCGCGGCATAATGTTCGTTCCGTGCGGCGCCGGAGATGGCCGCGAGGCTGGCTGTGCCGATGAGGCGCCCGCCCGGATCCCCGTTCTCGGCGCGCTCCACCATATGTTTCGTCGCTGCCTGGAAGGTGTAAAAGACGCCATCGAGATTGATATTGAGAACGCGGTGCCATTCCGCATCATCGATATCCAGGAAGGATTTCTTGCCCGAACTGACGCCCGCATTCGCAAAGCAGCCATCGACGCGGCCAAATTGCGACAGCGTCTCGGCAAAGCAGTCCTGAACTTCCTTTTCATCCGCAACATTGCAAAGAAGCGAGGAGACGCGGGTGCCGTGGGCCTTCAGCTTTTCGACGGCGGCCGCGTTTTTGGTCTCGTTCGTGCCCCAGATGCAAATATCGCCTCCCGCCTGGGCGATGGCGTCTGCCATGCCAAGGCCAATGCCCCCGTTTCCGCCTGTGATGAGGGCGACCTTCCCGGTCAGGTCAAATGGATTATAGGCCATTCATGGCTCCTTTTTTTGGTTCTTGTTTGGAAGCGAATCCGTAACACATAGGGCGACGTTCGCCAAGCTATCGATTTAAGTGCACTCTGAAGGAAAGTGAACTAGATGTCCGTATTGAAAAGCAGTCTCAACACCCGGAGTGATGACTTCAAGGCCAATGCCGCGCATATGGCGGGGCTGGTTGAGGATCTGAAGGAAAAGGTCGCCATCGTCAAGCAGGGCGGCGGCGAACGCGCGCGCGAGAAACATCTCTCACGCGGCAAACTGCTCCCGCGCGAACGGGTGCGCAAGCTCCTTGATCCCGGTTCACCCTTTCTGGAATTCAGCCAGATGGCGGCCTGGGACATGTATGGCGGCGATATCCATTCCGCCAGCGTGATTACCGGGATTGGACGCATCGAGGGCCGCGAATGCGTCGTGGTCTGCAATGATGCGACGGTAAAGGGCGGGACCTATTATCCGCTGACGGTGAAGAAGCACCTCCGGGCGCAGGAAGTGGCGCTGCAAAACAATCTTCCCTGCATTTATCTTGTGGATTCCGGCGGGGCGAACCTTCCCAACCAGCAGGATGTTTTCCCAGACCGTGAGCATTTTGGCCGCATCTTCTACAATCAGGCAAATATGTCGGCGCTTGGCATTCCGCAGATTGCCGTGGTGATGGGCTCCTGCACTGCCGGCGGCGCCTATGTTCCGGCGATGTGCGATGAAAGCATTATCGTCCGCAATCAGGGCACCATCTTCCTTGCCGGTCCGCCGCTGGTGAAGGCGGCAACCGGCGAAGTTGTCTCGGCGGAGGATCTGGGCGGGGCGGAGGTTCATTCCCGCATTTCCGGCGTCACTGACCATATGGCCGAAAATGACCTGCATGCGTTGCAGATTGCCCGAAGCTGCGTGGCGGGTTTCAATCGTCCGAAACCCATGCCGCTTGAGGTTCGCAGCCCCAGGCCGCCGCTTTACGATCCGAAGGAAATTTATGGTCTGATCCCGAAGGATATGCGCACGCCCTTCGATGTGAGGGAGATTATCGCCCGCGTCGTCGATGGCTCCGAGTTCGAGGAGTTCAAGAAAAATTACGGAACGACCCTGGTCACGGGTTTTGCCCATATCCATGGCTATCCGGTCGGTATCGTGGCAAACAACGGCATCCTCTTTTCGGAATCCGCCGTTAAAGGCGCGCATTTTATCGAGCTTTGCTGCCAGCGGAATATCCCGCTTGTCTTCTTGCAGAATATTACCGGCTTCATGGTCGGGCAGAAATATGAATCAGGCGGTATCGCCAAGGACGGCGCCAAGCTCGTGACGGCGGTCGCCACGGCCAAGGTGCCGAAATTCACGATGATTTTCGGCGGCTCCTTCGGGGCGGGTAACTATGGCATGTGCGGCCGCGCCTATAGCCCGCGCCTTCTCTGGATGTGGCCGAACGCGCGCATTTCCGTTATGGGCGGGCAGCAGGCCGCCGCCGTGCTCGCCACCGTCAAGCGCGACGGCATGGAAGCGCGTGGCGAAACCTGGAGCGCGGAGGAGGAAGCCGCCTTCAAGGCGCCGGTAGAAGCGCAGTACGAAAAGGAGGGGCATCCCTATTTTGCGAGCGCGCGCATCTGGGATGATGGTATTGTCGATCCGGCGGAAAGCCGGATGGTTCTGGGCCTTGGCATTTCGGCCTCCCTCAACGCCCCCATCGAGCCGACAAAATTCGGCCTCTTTAGAATGTAGGAGAGTTTTATGAGTGAAGAATCAGCGGTATTGCATTTCTCGACCGACGGCATCGCGACCATTACGCTTAACCGGCCGGAGGTGCATAATGCCTTCGATGAGGAGCTGATCGAGCGTCTTGGCGACATGTTCGAGGATGTCGGCCATCAGGATGGTGTCCGCGCCGTCGTGGTCGCCGCCGCCGGAAAAAGCTTTTGCGCCGGGGCGGATCTCAACTGGATGAAACGCGCCGCGCATTTCACCGAGGAGGATAACCGCGAAGACAGCATTGTCCTGGGGAGGATGCTGAAAAACCTTCATGCGATCCCGAAGCCGACCATCGCGCTGGTTCAGGGCGCGGCCTATGGCGGGGGGCTCGGTCTGGTCGCGGCCTGCGATATCGCAATCGGCGTGAAATCAGCGAAGTTCTGCCTTTCCGAGGTGAAGCTCGGGCTCCTTCCGGCTGTCATCTCCCCCTATGTGGTGGAGGCGATCGGCGTCCGTGCCTGCCGCCGGTATTTCCTGACGGCGGAGGTCTTTGACGCGACGGAGGCCCATCGCCTCGGCCTGCTGCATGACGTGGTTGAGGATGTGAGCCACCTGGCGGAGGCGCGGGACCGCCTGATTGACCAGATCATGAAGAATGCGCCGGGCGCCATGGCCGATTCCAAGGACCTCATCTATACGGTCTCCGATCGTCCCATCGATCAGGATGTTATCGAGGAGACAGCCGAACGGATTGCCGCCCGGCGGGCGACCGACGAAGGGAAGGAGGGCGTTCAGGCGTTCCTCGACAAGCGCAAGCCCAATTGGCATATTATTTAACCTGATATAGGAAATTTAACCGGTGTTTAAAAAGATACTTATCGCTAATCGCGGAGAGATTGCCTGTCGGGTCATGGCCACGGCGGCGAAGCTGGGCGTCCGGACGGTTGCCGTTTATTCCGAGGCGGACGCCAACGCCCGCCATGTCCAGATGGCGGATGAGGCTGTCCTGATCGGCCCGCCGGAAGTTTCGGCAAGCTACCTGAAGGCGGACACGATCCTTGAGGTCGTGCGGCGGACGGGAGCGGAGGCGATCCATCCGGGCTATGGCTTCCTGTCGGAGAATGCGGGATTTGCCGAGAAATGCGCAAAAGCCGGCATCGTCTTTATCGGCCCGCCCGCGGACGCGATTCGCGCCATGGGGCTGAAAGACGCGGCGAAAGCCCTGATGGTCAAGGCGGGCGTGCCGGTCGTGCCGGGGTATCACGGGGAGGATCAGGATCCGGACCTGCTGGCGGCGGAGGCGGAGAAAATCGGTTATCCCGTCCTGATCAAGGCGGTCGCGGGCGGCGGCGGCAAGGGCATGCGGAGTGTCCATTCCGCAAAAGAATTCCCGGCGGCGCTGGCCTCCGCCCAGCGGGAAGGGCAGTCGGCCTTCGGAGATGCGCGTGTCCTGATCGAGAAATTCCTCACCAAGCCGCGCCATATCGAGATCCAGGTATTCGCTGATACCCATGGCAACGCCGTGCATCTGTTCGAGCGGGACTGCTCCCTCCAGCGGCGGCACCAGAAGGTGATCGAGGAAGCGCCGGCGCCGGATATGCCGGTGGCGATGCGCGAGGCCATGGGCGCGGCGGCCGTGGCGGCGGCAAAGGCGATTGGCTATGTCGGTGCGGGCACCATCGAGTTTATCGCCGATGTCTCCAACGGGCTCAAGGAAGATGCGTTCTATTTCATGGAAATGAATACCCGCCTTCAGGTGGAGCATCCGGTGACCGAGATGATCACCGGGCAGGATCTCGTGGAATGGCAGCTGCGAGTCGCGGCGGGAGGAGAGCTCCCCTGCACTCAGGAAGATCTTTCCATCTCCGGCCATGCGTTCGAGGTGCGGCTCTATGCGGAAGACCCGGCGAATGACTTCCTGCCCGCGACGGGGCAACTTCTTCGGTTGCGGCCGCCCCGGGAAGCGGACGGCGTCCGGATTGATACCGGCGTGCGCGAAGGTGACACGGTGACGCCGTTTTATGATCCGATGATCGCCAAGCTGATCGTCTGGGACGAGACGCGGGACATGGCGCTTCAGAAACTGAGCGCCTCCCTGGATGACTATCAGGTGGCGGGCGTCGCGACGAACCTGGCGTTCCTTGGCAATATCGCCGGCCATCCGTCTTTTGCGGCGAAGGATCTGGATACCGGCTTCATCGAGCGTTTCAAGGCCGATCTGGTGCCCGGACCGCTTGCCCCGACAGAAGAGGAGATGGCGCTTGCCGTCGCGCATCTGCTGCTGGAGCGCGAGAAGGGTCACAAGGCTGCCCGCGCCGCGACGAATGATCCCTATTCGCCCTGGGATGACCTTACGGCCTGGCGCCCCAATGATACCGGCCATGACGATTTCAAGTTCGAGGTGGACGGGTCGGAAATAACGGTTCATGTTGTCTATGAAAAAGGCGGATTTCTGCTTGAACTGCCCGAAGTCCCGCTGCATGTTCATGCCGAGCTGGCGGCGGACGGGAGCCTCCACGCTGATCTGAATGGGCATAAAATCGACGCCGCCGTCGTCACCCAGGGCGCCAAGATCATTGTCATGACCACCGGACGTCAGGTCGAGATCGCTCGCGTCGTCGATGATTTCGATGCCGATAGCGCCGAGGGCGGCGCGGGCGCGATCACGGCACCGATGCCGGGCAAGCTGATCCAGATTTTCGCCAATGCGGGGACGCGGGTGAGCAAGGGTGACCCCCTGGTTGTATTGGAGGCGATGAAAATGGAGCATACGTTGACAGCCTTCAAGGATGGTATTATCGAGGACGTATTTTTCGAAGTTGGAGATCAGGTGGATGAGGGAACCGTGCTCGTCCGCCTTGAAAGCGAGGAGACAGCATGACGCTTCCGTCAAAGGTACGAATTTTCGAAGTGGGCGCGCGGGACGGCCTGCAGAATGAGAAGCAGATGGTCCCCGCGGGGATCAAGGTCGAACTGATCGAGCGGCTGGTCGATGCCGGCGTCAAGGCCATCGAGACCGGCAGTTTCGTCTCGCCGAAATGGGTGCCGCAGATGGCGGACACCGCCGAGGTGATGGAAAAAATCTCGCGCCGGGACGACGTGACCTATGCGGTTCTGACACCCAATATGAAGGGATATGAAGGCGCCGTCGCCTCCGGCGCCGATGAGATCGAAATTTTCAGCGCGGCGTCCGAAAAATTCAATCAGCGCAACATCAATTGCTCCATTGCCGAAAGCCTGGAGCGGTTCGCGCCGGTGACGGAAGCGGCAAAGGCCGCAGGCATTCCCTATCGGGCGAGTGTTTCCTGCGCGCTTGGAAGCCCGTTCGACGAGGAGATCACGCCCGAGGCTGTCGCCGATGTGTCAAAGAAGCTGTATGACATGGGCGCTTACGAGGTTTCCATCGCCGACACCATCGGAGTGGGGACGCCGATCCGCACCAAGAAAGTGATCGAGGCGGTCGCCAATGTCATCCCGCTCGAGGTGATCGGCGTGCATTTTCACGATACCTACGGCCAGGCGCTGGCGAACTATCTGGCGGCGCTGGAAATGGGCATCTCCAAGCTCGACAGCTCCGTTGCCGGTCTCGGCGGCTGTCCTTATGCGCCGGGCGCAACGGGCAATGTGGCGACGGAGGATGTGGTCTATATGCTCGACGGCATGGGCATCGACAGCGGGATCGACCTCAAGAAACTCGTCACCACGGCCTGGTTCATTTCCGATTTTCTTGACCGCGCGCCGGTTTCCAGTGTCGCCAGAGCCCTCAAGGGAAAGCTCGGCTAGTTCCCTTGCTGGACAAACGGGGCGGTTTCGGGGTATTTAAGAGGCATGTCAGTACATCTCCTAATCGTCAGCGTCGGCATCACGTCGGTCGATCAGCTTCGCGCCAACCAGTCTCGACGGCTGATTGCCGGACCGCTGTGTCATGTAACGAAGCAACGGCCGACCCGCGAGGATGAACTTCTCGACGGTGGATCCGTCTACTGGATCATCAAGGGGCATATCGCGGCGCGCCAGCGCGTCCTCGGCCTTGAGCGGCTCTACGATACCGAAGGCGAGAAATGCGGCCTGATGCTGGATTCGGAGCTTATCGAAACGGAGCTTTTCCCGCGTGCCCCGCATCAGGGCTGGCGCTATCTGGAAGCGGACGACGCCCCGCGCGATCTGCGTGATATTGTCGAGGAGAGCAAGTCCGATGACGACAGCGAGGGCGAGCTTTCTGAGGAAATGGCGGCGGAGCTTCGCTCTCTCGGATTAATCTGACGCGTCCGCCTCGGGCCGTATCCAGACAGCCGTGTCATGAAACGCCGCGCCGCCGTTCGGCTTCGGCGCCTTCGCGCTGACCAGCAGATTGATCCCGACCTTCTCGATAAAGAATTTTCCGGGCCAGACGCTCTCGACGATCACCGTTCCCGGATTGAGCCCGTCGAAAATCTCGGCATGGATCAGGAGGGAGCCAAGCCTGTTGCCGATCCGCACAATGGCGCCATCCTCCGTGCCGATGGCGGCGGCGTCCTGGCTGTGTATCTTGACCGTCGGGCGTTTTTCCCGTTTCAGCGACGTCGGCGTCGCCGTGAAGCTGGTGTTGAGGAAATTGCGCGCGGGCGCGGTCACCATCCGGAAGGGATGCTCCGCGTCGGCGACAAAGATGGCCTCCCAATGATCGGGAAGGGCCGGCATTCCTTCATAATCGGCACCGATTTTCGACCAGTCCGGCGTGAAATGGAATTTGCGATCGCTATGGGCGAAGCCGTTGAGATAATGGGCGCTGTCGAAATCGATCATGCAGTCGTGCCATTTTTTCTCCGTCAGCGTCTCGGCATCGGGCCAGCCGGAGACTTTAAGCGTCTCGTCGATCATCTCCATCGCCGTCATGTCAAAGCCGCGATGCTCCGCGCCGAGGCGTTTCGCAAGTCCCGAGATCACCCCATGGTTGGAGCGGCACTCCCCGAGCGGGTCGATGATTTTCGGTCCCATCATGATATGGCTCTGGCCGCCCGCCTGATACAGATCGTCATGCTCGACGAAAGTCGTCGCCGGCAGCAGGATATCGGCCATCTTCGCCGTTTCGGTCATGAACTGTTCATGCACGCAGACGAACAGATCGTCGCGGGCGAACCCGGCATGCACCTTGCCAAGTTCCGGCGCGACATCCATCGGATTGGTATTCTGGATGAGCAAACCGGTGACCGGAGGCCCGTCGCCGAGATCGGTCTTGTCGCCGGTCAGCACCGGGCCGATACGGGACATGTCGAGGGTGCGTATCGCCGGATCGATCGCATCCAGCCCCTCGATCAGGGTCTTGTCCCAGTGATAGATGCCGCCGTTGTTATGCATGGCGCCGCCGCCCTCATATTGCCAGGAGCCGGTGACGGCGGCGAGACAGCTTGCCGCATGCATGTTGACGGGTCCGTTCTGGCTCCGCGCGAAGCCGTATCCGAGACGCAGGAAGGATTTCTTTGTCTGGCCGTAGAGGCGGGCGAAGGCGTAAATCTCCTCGGGCGTCAGGCCGGTGATTGCGGCGGCCCAGTCCGGCGTCTTGTCCTGAAGATGCGCTTCCAGCTCCTTCCAGCCTTTCGTGAATTTCTCCATATAGGCGCGGTCCGCCATCCCCTCCTTGAAGAGGACATGCATAACGGCGCAGGCGAGCGCTCCGTCGGTGCCCGGATTGACGCAAAGATGCAGATCGGCGGTTTGCGCCGTCGCGTTGCGATAGGTGTCGATGACGACGATCTTGGCGCTGCGGTCCTTGCGCGCGCGCGTCGCATGGGTCATCACATTCACCTGGGTATGCACGGCGTTGGTGCCCCAGATGACGACAAGGTCCGATTTTGCCATCTCGCGCGGGTCCGGGCCATGCAGGGATCCGGTTCCGGCCATCCAGCCGCCGCGCGCAAGCGTCGTGCAGATGGTCAGTTTCTGTTCGGAATATTTCTTCACGTGACGAAGCCGGTTGATCCCGTCGCGCTGCACGAGACCCATCGTCCCGGCGTAGTAATAGGGCCAGATGGTCTCGCTGCCATATTGCGCCTCGCGCTTGAGAAAGGCCTCGGCCACCTCGTCGAGGGCATCATCCCAGCTGATCTGCTGCCACGCGCCCGAGCCTTTCTCGCCGATGCGCCGCATGGGATGCATCAGCCTGTCCGGATGATGGGTCCTCTCGGCATAGCGGGCGACTTTTGCGCAGATGACGCCGGCGGTATAGCTGTTGTTCTCGGCCCCCCGTACGCGCCCGATTTGCCGGCTGTTCAACCGCTCGATTTCCAGTGCGCAGGTCGACGGACAGTCGTGCGGGCAGGCGGAAGCGCGGATCTCGGGGGCGGCGGTATTTGTCATCGGGCGGCTTTCTGCATATATAGCCGAAACGGCATGTTTTTAATGAACATAGACCAGATTAATGAGATATTGAAGCGGCAGCAATCCATCGCGTCGGAAAAAGGGCCGGATTTGGCAATTGAACTGGCAAAGGCGGTGCGGGCAATATATATCGGGGCGTGGATTTTCCCGGTGAAAGCGTAGGTTTTTGAAGGCGATAAAGAAAATACTGAAAAGCGATGGCGCGAAGGCCGTGATCAGCGTCCTGGCGGCGGGCTATATCTGGCTTGTCTACCGCACCAGCCGCTGGCAGGTCATCAACGGCGAGGCGCCGCATGCGCGGATGAGCGCGGGAGACCCCTTCATTCTCGCCTTCTGGCACGGTCGCCTTCTGATGATGCCGATTTCCGTGCAGAATAAAACCCGGGTGAATGTCATGATCTCCCATCACGGCGACGGCGAGATTATCGCCCGCACGATCAAGCATTGGGGACAGGACAGCGTTCGCGGATCGGCGAGCAAGGGCGCGGCGTCGGCGATCAAGCAGATGCTGAAGGCCCTTAAAAAGGGCGAGGTTGCGGTGATCACGCCGGATGGCCCCCGCGGTCCCCGGATGCGCGCGCAGGATGGCGTCGTCCGGCTGGCGGCGATGTCGGGCATGACTGTCTATCCCGTCAGTTTTTCGACGACGCGCGGCAAGATCCTCGGAAGCTGGGACCGGTTCCTCCTCGCCGCCCCGTTCAGCCGTGGCGTCGTCATCTGGGGCGACGGGATAGAGGTGCCGAGACGCGACGAGAACGGCGCCTTCGAGGCGGCGCGTGCGGCGATCGAGGCGAGCCTTACCAGGATCACACGCGACGCGGATGCCTTGTGCCATCGCGAAACGGTGGAGCCCGAGGCGCGCGACAAGCCGGTCAAGCCGCACAAGAAAGCCGCGGAAGTCTGATGCTGCTTGCCCTCTATAACGGCCTTTTGCGGATCGGCGCGCCGGCCCTTCGCCGTCACCTCGACAAGCGCCTCGCCGCCGGGAAGGAGGATCCGGCCCGGTTTCCCGAGCGGCTCGGCAACGCCTCCCGGGATCGCCCGACGGGCCAGCTCGTCTGGATCCATGCCGCCTCGGTCGGCGAGTCGGTCTCGGCGCTCACCCTGATCGACGGCCTACTGAAGGCCGCGCCGGAGCGGTCTATTCTTGTCACCACAGGGACGCGCACCTCCGCCGAAATCATGGCGGCGCGCCTGCCGGAGCGGGCCTTTCACCAGTTCGTTCCCGTCGATATGAAAGACGCCGTCGAGCGGTTTCTCGATCACTGGCGGCCCGATCTGGCGATCTGGATGGAATCGGAAATCTGGCCCAACCTGATTTCGGAGAGCGCCGCGCGCCGCATTCCAATGATGATGGCCAATGCCCGGATCACCGAAAAATCCTATCGTTTCTGGCGGAAGTCGCTTGGCTTTTCGCGGCAGCTTCTCGGTCATTTCAGCTTTTGTTCGGCGCAGTCGGAAACATCCGCCGAGAGGCTCCGGGAACTTGGGGCAATTTCCGTGGAATGTTTCGGCAATCTGAAATTCGCGGCGGAGCCGTTGCCCGTCGATGCGGATGCCCTGGCGGTGGTGACCCAAGATATTGCCGCCCGTCCGCTTTGGCTGGCCGCCAGCACCCACCGGGGGGAGGAGGAAATAATCCTCGCCGCGCATCGGACGCTCTGCGAAAAGCGGCCGGACCTGCTCACCGTGATCGTGCCCCGCCATCCGGAGCGCGGAGAGGACATTGCGACGCTTGCCATCGGGCAGGGGCTGACTGTTGTCCGCCGTTCCACCGACGCGCCGCTGACGCTGGAGACGGGCGTGTATATCGCCGATACCATTGGCGAGCTTGGCCTGTTTTACCGGCTGGCGAAGATCGTTCTTATCGGCGGGTCGCTGGTGCCGAATGGCGGGCAGAACCCGCTTGAGGCGGCGCGGCTCGACTGCGTGCTGCTGCACGGACCGCATATGGATAATTTCACCGAGATCATGGCCGATTTCGATTACCTCTCCGCCAGTCTGGAAGTCACGGATACCGACACCCTTGCGGCGGCTGTGGCGCGGTATCTCGATGCGCCGGACCTCTGCGCGGACATGGCGGCGCGGTCGGCGGAAGTTGTTGCGGTCGGTCAGGAAACGCTTGAAAAAACCCTTCGGCAGATCGAACGGCTGCTGGAAAGGGGGGCGGAATGAAGACCCCGCAATTCTGGCGCCGCGAGAGTAAAAGCGTCCTGCCCTTGCTGCTCGCGCCGGCGGCCTGGCTCTATGGCGCGGGGAGCCGGCTGCACCGGTCGATGCAGCGCAGCGAGGCCGTCGAGGTGCCGGTGATCTGCGTTGGCAATGTGGTTGCGGGCGGGGCGGGCAAGACGCCGGCGGCCGTCGCCATCGCGCAATTGTTCATCGCGGAAGGGAAACGACCGCATTTCCTGACACGCGGATATGGCGGCCGTCTGAAAGGCCCGGTCCGAGTCGTGCTTGACGTTCATCAGTTTTCCGATGTCGGCGACGAGGCCCTGATCCTGGCCGAGACGGCGCCCACCTGGGTCGCCGCGGACCGGGTTGCGGGCGCCCGCGCCGCAGCGAAGGCCGGCGCCGATGTTGTCATCATGGATGACGGATTTCAGAACCCGTCCCTGCGTAAGGATTTTTCCCTGCTTGTGATCGACGCGGATTACGGCGTCGGGAATGGCCGGCTGCTGCCCGCCGGACCGCTCCGGGAATCGCTTGCGGCCGGGCTTGCCCGGTCCGACGCGGTCATCCTGGTTGGCGGAATTACTGAGTCTAATGTATTTAACCGGTTAAATAGTAATACAGATGTTTTCACTTCCCATATTGTGCCGAAACCGGCAACCGAAGAGCTCAGCGGCGAAAAGGTTGTCGCCTTCGCCGGAATCGGCCGCCCAGAGAAGTTTTTCGAAACGCTGAAATTCGCCGGCTGCGACCTGATGGACAGCTTTAGCTATCCCGACCATCATGTTTATAATAAAGATGAAATCATGATAATGGTGGAGCGGGCCGCCGCCCTGGAGGCGGCGTTGGTGACGACCCGGAAAGACTATGTACGGCTCGCGGCAAATGAAAAAATGATGGTCGCGGTCTTTGATGTCGAGATGAATTTCGCGAACCCGGGCGCGCTTCGTAGCATGCTTCTCTCGCTTCTGAAAACACCGGCGGCATGAGCAAGGTTTCCCTGCGATACCGTCTTGAATGGATTGCTGTCCGCGCGGCGGTCGGCCTGTTCCGCCTGCTCGGTCGAGCGCGGGCGGCGGCCTTCGCCGGATGGCTCGCGCGGAAAATCGGCCCGCGATTGGGCGTGCATCGGCTGGCGCGGGAGAATATGCGGATGGCGCTTCCCCATCTCACCGCCACGCAGGTGGAGGAAACGCTGGCACGCATGTGGGATAATCTCGGGCGCAATGTCGGCGAAATCCCGTTCAACCGGGAAATCCTCAGCGATACGGACACGGTCGAGATTGTCGGCGGTGAATATCTCGACGAATATCTTGAAAGCGGCAAGGCCGCCTTCTTCGTGACCGCCCATTATGGCCCGTGGGAGCTGGTGGCGCTGGTCGGCAGGCGTCTCGGTGCGCGCGCGACCGGCATTTACCGGGCGGCCAACAACCCGCTGGTCGAAGAGTATTTCCAGGAGATGCGGGCTGATCCCAATTATCGCTTCGTACCGAAGGGAAACGAGGGGGCACGAACCATCGTAAAGGCGGCGCGGAGCGGCGGGGCGATCGTGCTGCTGAACGATCAGAAACTCAACAGCGGCATCGCGGTGCCCTTCTTCGGGCGGGAGGCCATGACGGCACCGGCGGTCGCCGAGATCGCCTGCAAGATGGATGTGCCGGTCTATCCGATGCGCGCCGAGCGGCTCGACGGCGGGCGCCGTCGCCTCACCATCTATCCGGCGCTGGATATACCGGCAACCGGCGACAGGCCGACGGACGTCTATGCGATGTTAAAAGCGATCAACGAGGTGTTCGAGCGCTGGATAACCGAGCGGCCGGACCACTGGTTCTGGGTCCATAACCGCTGGTCATAAGTTTCGTCAGCTGGCAAGCGCGAGATCGCCTTTTTCGGATTTGACCCGGTCCAGCCGCTCAAGTGCGATCTTGTCGGCGATTTCGGCGGTCGTTACCTTCTCCGCTCTTGCCCGCTTGAATATATTCAGGCAGGTATCGTGAATCTCGGCGACCTGCCGCATCGCTTTCTCGCGGTTGAAGCTGGGCCCTTCGTGACTGATGATGATGATGCCGCCCGCATTGATCGCATAATCGGGCGCATAGAGAATTCCCTTTTCCATCAACATCTTGGCGTGGCGATCCTCGGCAAGCTGGTTATTGGCGGAACCGGCGACGGCCCGAACCTTCAGCCGGGCTATCGTCTCGTCATTCAGGATGGCGCCGAGCGCGCAGGGGGCGAAGACGTCGGCGTCCTGATCGTAAATGGCGTCAATCCCGACAGCGGTTGCGCCAAGGTTCTTTACGGCTTTCTCCACCGCGGCGTCATGGGGGTCGGCGACAATCAGCTGGGCGCCGGCGTTCCTCAGAAGCTCGCAGAGCCCGTATCCGACATTTCCAAGTCCCTGAACGGCGACCGTGACGCCGGCAAGCGTCGTCTTTTTCAGCTCGAACTCGACGGCGGCGCGCAATCCGTGAAATACGCCCCAGGCGGTGGCGGGCGACGGATCGCCGGCATTGCCTTCGCTGATGCCCGCGATATGGCGGGTGCGCCGCCGGGCGATTTCAAGGTCCTTGACGGTGGTGCCGACATCTTCGGCGGCGATATAGGTGCCGCCTAACTGATCGACGGCGCGGCCGAAGGCTTCGAACAGTTCCGGCGTCTTGTCGGTATGCGAATTCCCGATGATCACGGATTTGCCGCCGCCGAGATTGATCCCGGCAAGCGAGGATTTGTAGGTCATCCCGCGCGAGAGGCGGAGAACGTCTGCGATGGCGTCTTCCTCGGATCCATAATCCCACATGCGGGTGCCGCCGAGGGCCGGGCCCAACGTGGTGTCATGCACGGCGATAATCGCCTTCAGACCGGTTTTTCTGTCATGGAAAAACAAGACGTCTTCGTGGTTGTCGAACTCTTTTGCAGTAAATACTGTCATAACGAACCTCGATAAAATAAGTAAACGAATCTAGCGTCTTTCCTTTGATATTTTCTTAAAAAAGCGCGAAATCAATTTAAATTTTACCGATTTTCGAAGTTCGCAGCATCCTTTCGCCGATATCGGTAAAGGATTTGCAAAATTTCCGCCCGGTGAGCGGAAAAGCAATAAAACAACGGCCGGAATATGCCGATTTCCACGAATTCTGGTTAATTTCAGCGATTCACATTCGGTCCGTTTTCCGCAGGATATCCTTAACGAAGGCGCCGATCTGGAGGCTGGAGGTCAGGCCCGGGCTTTCCATGCCGAAGAGATTGACAAGGCCCGGAATCCCGTGCGCGTCCTCTCCCGCAATCACGAAATCGGCCATCGCGCCCTCCGGCGTCTGGACCTTGGGGCGGATGCCTGAATAGGCGGGGATAAGGCTGTCATCGGGAAGCGCCGGGAAGTAACGGCGGATCGCCTCGTAGAAATCATCAGCGCGGGCCGGGTCGACCCGATAGTCGATATCGTCCACCCATTCCTGATCGGGGCCGAAGCGGATCTGCCCGGCAAGGTCGATCGTCACATGAATGCCGAGGCTCGCCGTATTCGGCACGGGATAGATCAGATGGGAGAAGGGGGCGCGGGCGGACATGGTGAAATAACTGCCCTTGGTGAGATACCGTTCCGGGATCTGCTTTGGTGCGAGGCCGTCGATCGTCCGTGCGACCGCTTGCGCCGAGAGCCCCGCCGAATTGATCAGGTTGCGGCAGTCAATCGCCGTGCCGCCGGCGGTCACCGTAAATCCGTCCGCTGTCTTTCCGGCATGCTGGAAGGTCGTGTGATAGGCGATGGCGCCGCCGTTATCCTCTATCTCGCCGACATAGGCGAGCATCAGTTGGTGACTGTCGATAATGCCTGTCGACGGGGAGAGAAGGGCGCCTGTGCAGTTGAGCGCGGGCTCCATTTTGACGGCTTCTTCCTTCGTCAGGAACACGACATCGTCGACCCCGTTGGCCGCCGCCTTCGCGGCAAGCGATTCAAGGGTTGTCCTCTCCTCCTCGGCGGTCGCGACAATCAGCTTGCCGCAGTTCCTGTGCGGAATATGGCGCGTCCGGCAATAGTCATAGAGGAGTTGCTTGCCCTCGACACAGAAACGGGCCTTCAGGCTGTCTTTCGGATAATAGATCCCGGCATGGATGACCTCGCTGTTGCGCGAGGAGGTTTCTTCGCCGAAATGTCCGGCCTTTTCGAGCACCAGCACATCGCGGCCTGCGACGGCAAGCTCCCGTGCGATGGCGAGACCGATCACGCCGGCGCCAATCACGATATTTTCAACATCGACGGCCATAGCCGTCCCTACCAGTTTTTCATCAATTCACAAAGGCTTGATTTCGATCCCGAACCAACCGGTTCTAGGATGGGATATGAAACAGATTTTAAGGCCCTTGTTGATCCTTCTCCTGCTGTCGCTATGGGGGGCGTATCCCGCCTCGGCCAATCCCGACTATTGGTCGAAAGCCTGGCCGAAAACCGATTTCTCCAGGACCGAGGTGCCGCTCGATGAGATAAAGTCGGGCGGGGTGCCGAAGGACGGCATTCCGGCGATTGACGATCCGAAATTCATCGCCGCGGCAGACGCCGCTCACCTGACGGAAACCGAGCCGGTTATCGGCGTTGTCGTCAACGGGGAGGCGAAGGCCTATCCGCTGCAGGTTCTGATGTGGCACGAGATCGTCAATGACGAGATCGGCGGTGTTCCCATCGCCGTGACCTTCTGTCCGCTCTGTAATGCGTCACTGGTGTTCGACCGGCGGATCCGCCATCCGTCGACGGGTGAGATGCGGCTCGATTTCGGGACGACGGGAAAGCTCAGGAACTCTGATCTCGTGATGTATGACCGCCAGACCGAAAGCTGGTGGCAGCAGTTCACCGGGCGGGCGATCGTCGGCGAGCTTATGGGGACCGAGCTAAAGATGCTGCCGGTCAGAATCGAATCCTTTGCAAATTTCAAAAAGCGTCAGCCGGAGGGGCGGATTCTCGTTCCGAATGACGAAAATTTCCGCCGCTATGGCCTAAATCCCTACCAGCAATATGACAGCGCCTGGCAGCCTTTCCTCTATAATGGGGAGCTGCCGGAGTTCGTGCCGCCGCTATCGCGGGTCGTGGTCGCGGAAGGGCGCGCCTGGGCGCTCGATTTTCTGCGCCGGGAAAAACGGATCGAAACGACGGACGGTCTTGTCATCGAGTGGGAGGAAGGGCAGAATTCTGCGCTTGATGCGGCGGTCATCGGGGAGGGCGTGGATATCGGCAATGTGACCGTGCGGCGGCGGACGGCGACGGGACTGGAAGATGTCCACTATACGGTTGATTTCGCCTTTGCCCACCATGCCTTTAAACCGGATCAGCCGATCATATTTGAATGAGAGATTCCTGATATTTGTCAATAATTTGTAAATCCGATCCCGATATGATGCTTGTCTTGTAACGGTGGCTGGTTTACTAAATTACGGCATCAGGCCGAATGTGGTCGGCCAGTTGGCGGCGGTGAAAATTGCTGGGGGCGAAATAAACGTGTCGAACGTGACAGTGACTTTGGACGAACCGAATCCAGAAAATGAACAGCCCACCCGCGCACATATAATTGTCGTGGGAAATGCGAAAGGCGGGTCGGGCAAGTCGACGACCGCTATGCATATCATCATCTCCTTGCTGACGATGGGCTTCAAGGTTGGCGCGATCGACCTGGACGGCAAGCAGAAAACGCTCGGGCGGTATATCGAAAACCGCCAGAGCTATATTTCCAAGAAGAAATTACAGCTGGCGATGCCGACGCTTCGGGTGATTGAGCCCAGCCCCAAAAAGAATATGGATGAGGCGCAGTCGGATGAACGGGCAAGGTTCGTCGCGGCGCTGCAGGAACTCGTCTATGAAAATAACTTCGTCGTTGTCGATTGTCCCGGCGCCGACAGCTTTATCTCCAAGCTTGGTCATTCCTTCGCCGATACCCTGCTGACCCCGATGAACGACAGCTTTATCGACCTTGACTTGCTGGCGACGGTCAATGGGTCGAGCCTGGAAGTGGAAAAACCGAGCTGGTACAGCGAAATGGTCTGGGAGCAGCGCAAGCGCCGTGCGCTTATCGACAACCACAAGATCGACTGGGTCGTGATGCGCAATCGCCTCTCGCATACCGACGCCCATAACAAGCGGCATATCGAGAAGATCCTCAGCAAGCTCGCCTCGCGCATTTCCTTTCGCGCCGCGCCCGGCTTCGGGGAACGGGTGGTCTTCCGGGAACTATTCCTCAAGGGCCTGACAATGCTTGATTTGAACAAGAAAGGCGTTGGCGTTAAAATGTCGATGAGCCATGTGGCGGCGCGTCACGAGCTTCGGCATCTGATCAAATCCCTGAATTTGCCGGGTATCGAGGATAAAGTCGAAAAACTTTAACGCCGCCATTTTTGAAAGATCTTTATCATGATGGAGACTGAAGAAGCCGCGGACGTCCTTGCCAAGCTTGGTCACCCTGTCCGTCTCCGGATTGTTCAATATCTTGTTCAGGCGGGCGAGAAGGGGCTTTCTGTTGGTGAGATTCAGGGCCTTCTCGATATTCCGGCCTCAACCCTGTCCCACCATATTTCAAATCTGATTGCCGGTGACCTGATCCGGCAGGAACGGGAAAGCCGGACATTACGCTGTTTTGTCAATTACAAAAAGGTCGAGGGGCTTGTTCAGCTCCTCACCGATAAATGCTGCATGGGGGTCGATCTTTCCCATACAGAGGCCGTCACTGAAGACAGCTGATTCCACCAGATTCCCTATATTTCGATAATTATCGAAATAATGGCTTGCAAGGGCGCCGAATAGGTGTTATTTATTCGTTAATTCGATAAATCTGGAAATATGGTTATGTCTATTAATGAAGCTTTACAAAGTCTCTCGCACGGCAGGTCCCGTCTGTGGGCTCTGCTGACAGATCGCGTCATTCTGGCGACGCTCTTTCTGGTGCTAATGCTGGCAATCATCGATCCTGCTAACCTCCCAGTTAGCCTCGCCTTTTTTTGGGACGCGGTTGTCGGCATGGCGCCGTTTTTTGCTATCGCGATCGGTCTTGCTGCCTATTTTTCGGCAACCGGGGCCGATAACCTGATCGCCCGCGCCTTTTCAGGATCCCCCACGACGACGATTATCCTGGCCTCTCTGGTCGGCGCACTGTCGCCATTTTGCTCCTGCGGGGTGATTCCGCTTGTGGCGTCCCTGCTTGCGGCGGGCGTTCCGCTCGCCCCGGTCATGGCGTTCTGGATCGCGTCACCCATCATGGATCCTGAGATTTTCGTCGTAACCTCGGTTGGTATCGGCTTTAATTTTGCGGTCGGAAAGACACTTATTGCCATTACGCTCGGCCTTTTCGCAGGATTTTCGGTTTACCTTTTGCAGCGGTACGGCTGGGTGCTTGATCCCTTGAAGGGGCAGCTTTCAGGATGCCGCAAAAAGGTTAGCTTTTCCGGCCCGATAGATGTGCAGTGGAAATTCTGGCAGGAACCGGCACGCTCGCGCGATTTCTTTAATTCCGCGGGGTCAAACGGCTGGTTTATCGGGCGCTGGTTGATCCTGGCCTTCATGCTTGAAAGCCTGATGGTCATCTATGTTCCGACAAGCTTTATCGAAATGCTGGTGGGGCAGGAGAGTATCTTCGCTATTCCGCTCGCTGTCGTGGTCGGGATCCCGAGTTATCTGAATGGCTATGCCGCCATCCCGCTTGTCGGCGGACTGATTGACCTTGGCATGTCCCAGGGGGCGGCGATGGCCTTTATGACGGCCGGGGGCGTATCATCGATCCCGGCGGCGATTGCGGTTTTTGGTCTGGTGAAACGCCCGGTTTTCGCCCTCTATCTCTTCCTTGGGGTATCCGGCTCTATCGCCACCGGCGTCGCCTGGCAATTGGTGACGGATATTCTCTAGGCCTTAGCGCGCTTGCGTTGGCAATTGGGGAAAAGGGTGAAAATCACCCTTTTCCCTTTATTTTTGGGGTGAATACCGGCGATAGATTAACGATCTACCAATTTTTGGCCGCCGACTAATCGAATATTAACCTTTGCTGTTTACGCTTTTCATCATGGCGATAAGTCTCCTTGTTTTCCCGCCGGGTCAATGACGGGGCAAATTCGCAGAAAAGGAGGAGCGTATGTTAAGTTTTATTAACCATACCGGGCATTCCCTCATCCGTTATGCCGGCATGCGCTCTGTCATTTCTTTTGGACTTGCCGTGCTCTTTTCCGCAGCCACGTTGGTTTCATTCCAAGTGACAGACGCATCCGCTCAAAGCGTATGTTTTGAGCGAACCGCACTACTCAAGCATTTGAGCGGCAAATTCGAGGAAGCACCGGTTGCGGCAGGTCTTGCGGCGAATGGAAGTGTGGTTGAAGTATTTTCAAGCCCTGATGGTCTCACCTGGACGATTGTTTTAACACAGCCGAACGGCGCCACCTGCGTGATGGCGTCGGGCGAATCCTGGGTTGGCATGAAGCAGCCCAAGAAAGGCAAAGTGAGCTAGCCGCATATACATGCGTATTCAAGCGCGTAGCGTCTGGTAAGGCTTTGTGATGTATATGGTTGGGAAGAGCCGGATCTGTTGATCCGGCTCTTTTCTTTTGGTTTGGATTTAAGTCGCTCTATACAATTTCCGCAAATCGACGTAGCTTGCCTGCGGGGGCTCCCTGTTCATCAAATAAGAAGGAAGAAAAATGATCGGTTACGTAACCCTGGGAACGAACAATATTGAAAAAGCGACTGAATTTTATGAAGCGCTGCTCAGCGAAATTGGCGCCAAGCGCGTTGTGAATGAGGATCACCTGAAAATGTGGAGCGTTGCGCGCGGACAGCCCATGCTCGGCGTGATCAAGCCATATGACGGCAAACCGGCGACCGTTGGAAACGGGACGATGCCTGCCCTTCTTCTCGACAGTCCGGAAACGGTATCAAAGATGTATGCCAAGGCACTTGAACTCGGTGGAACGGATGAGGGGGCGCCGGGTCCGCGCGGCGCCGGGCAGCTCTTCTTCGGGTATTTCCGGGATCCGGAAGGGCACAAGATTGCCTTCTATGCGCCGAACAAGGCGAAGGACTGAACCCTAGAAGGTCGGGGCATCGACATTCGCGTTCAATAGTGCTTCCTGAAGCTGGGATTTGAGCCGGGAAAGTCCGGCATCGTCCCGGGCTTCACAGCGCGCGACGAGCACGGCCTGGGTGTTGGAGGCGCGCAGCAGCCACCATCCGTCTTCCGTATTCACCCGCACGCCGTCGATATCGGAATAATTCGCGCCCGCCGCGGCGAGGGCATCCTGGATACGGGTCACGGCGTCGAATTTTTCCTCGTCCGGGCAGGCGAAACGAAGTTCCGGCGTGTTGATCATTTCCGGCAGTTCGTCGCGCATGGCGCCGAGGGACTGATCGGTGGCGCTCAGGATATTGAGCAGGCGGAGCGCCACATAGAGCGCGTCGTCATAACCATAGTAGCGGTCATTATAGAAAATATGACCGCTCATCTCACCGGCGAGCGGGGCGTTGACTTCCTGCATCTTTGATTTGATGAGGGAATGGCCCGTCCGCCACATGATCGGATCGCCACCAAGATCGCGGATGGCGTCAAACAGGATCTGGCTCGCCTTCACATCGGCGATTATCGACGCGCCAGGACTGTTGGCCAGAATTTCGCGGGACAGGATGGCGAGTAGCTGGTCGCCCCAGAGAATGCGCCCCTGGCCGTCGACGACGCCGATCCGGTCGCCATCACCGTCGAAGGCGATGCCGAGGTCGGCATTTACGCCGCGCACCGTGCGGATCATGTCCTCGAGATTTTCCGCGACCGTCGGATCGGGGTGATGATTGGGGAAGCTGCCGTCAATCTCATCGAAAAGCAACATATGCCGGCCCGGCAGTTTTGCGACGATTTTCCGCAGCGCCTCGCCGGTGACGCCGTTGCCGCAATCCCAGACGACGCTGAGATCACGCCCCTTCACGAAATCCTCCATAAGCCGCGCGACATAGGCCTCCTGGATCGGATGATCGATGACCTCTCCGGCGCCCTCCGCGAAGGGCCCGCTGGCGCTCAGCCGTCCCAACGCCTGTATCTGCTGTCCATAGAAGGATTTTCCGCCCAGCATCATCTTGAAGCCGTTGTGGCTCGGAGGATTGTGCGACCCCGTGATCATGATGCCGCCGCCCGCCTTCAGCGCGTAGGTGGCGTAATAGAGCATTGGCGTCGGGCCCATGCCGATATCAAAGACGTCGATGCCAGTGGAGGTCAGGCCCCGGGTCAGTGCCGCCTTCAGCTTCGGCGAGGTTTTCCGCCCGTCATAGCCGACGGCGACATTGCGGTAACCGTCCTTTGCGAGCAGGGTCCCGAAGGCGCGGCCAATGGCCTCGGCGTCGGCGTCAAACAGGGTTTCGTCAATGATTCCCCGGATGTCATACTCGCGCAAGATGGTCGGGTTAAACTCATGCTTGGTCATAATCTGTCTGCTTTCCAGAAGGCGGGCCTCCTGATTTATACCGGGCGGCCGATACTGCTATAGGTAAATCCTTTATCAGCCATATCACGGGGATCATAAATATTCCGTAAATCGACCATAACCGGTTCTTTCATAAGGGATTTCACCCGGTCGAGGTCAAGGGCGCGAAATTCGTTCCATTCGGTGATGATGACGAGCGCGTCGGCGTTCTCGAGCGTGGCATAGGAACTCTCGCAAAACTCGATGTCGGCGAGAAGTTTCCGGGCCTCCTGCATTCCTTCGGGATCATAGGCGGCAACGCTTGCGCCGGCACTGACGAGCTCGGGCAGGATGTCGAGGCTCGGGCTTTCGCGCATGTCGTCGGTATTCGGCTTGAAGGTGAGGCCGAGGACGGCAATCTTCTTGCCCGTCAGCGATCCGCCGCAGGCCGCGATGACGCGGCCGGCCATGTCCCGCTTGCGCCGCTCGTTGATATCGATCACCGTATCGACGATGCGAAGCGGCGCACCCGCCTCAACCGATGTTTCGAAGAGCGCCCGCGTGTCTTTCGGAAAGCAGGAACCGCCGAAGCCGGGGCCGGGATGCAGGAATTTCGATCCGATGCGCCGGTCGAGGCCGATCCCGCGCGCAACGTCATGCACATCCGCGCCGACCTTCTCGCAGAGTTCGGCAATCTCGTTGATGAAGGTGATCTTGGTCGCGAGAAACGCGTTGCCCGCATATTTCGTGAGCTCGGAGCTTTCAAGGCTGGTGAAAACAAGCGGTGTCTGAGAGAGGGAGAGGGGACGGTAGATCGCCGACATCACATCCTGGGCGCGCTTGACAAGGGTCCCGACAATGACGCGGTCCGGCCGCATGAAATCCTCTATCGCCGCGCCCTCGCGGAGGAATTCTGGATTGGAGACGACGTCGACATCCGCTTTCGGGTTGCTCTCTTTCAGGATGCGCTCGACTTCCCGGCCGGTGCCGACGGGGACGGTCGATTTTGTTACCACGACAGTATAGCCGGTCAGCGCCGCGGCAATTTCACGGGTTGCCGCATAGACATAGGTCAGGTCCGCCTTGCCGTCGCCGCGGCGGCTTGGCGTGCCGACCGCGATAAAGACCGCGTCGGCGGCCGCAACGGCGCTTTGCAGATCGGTGCTGAACTTGAGATAGCCCGAGCGGCTGTTCTTGTCGATCATTGCCTGCAGGCCCGGCTCGAAGATCGGGACTTGCCCCGCGTTCAGGCTCGCGATCTTCCCCTCGTCCGTATCGACGCAGATCACATCATGACCGAATTCCGAAAAGCAGGTTCCCGAGACCAATCCGACGTAACCGGTCCCAACCACAGCGATACGCATCGCAAAATCTCCGTCCTGTTAGCCGAGAGACGATATACTACAGTTCACTGGCAATTTTTTTGACAATATCCCGCATGTCGCTCCGCATGTCGCCCCGGTTCAGGGCAAAGGCGATATTGGCCTCGAGAAAGCCGATCTTGTCGCCGCAATCGTACCGCGTGCCGTCGAACTTCATGCCGTAAAAGGAATCGCCGCCCAGCAGGGACGAGAGCGCGTCGGTCAACTGGATTTCGTTGCCGGCGCCGCGAGCCTGCTTTTCAAGTAACGGGAAAATATTCGGCTCCAGAATATAGCGGCCGATGACCGCGAGATTGGAGGGGGCATCGGCGGGCGCGGGCTTTTCGACAAGCCCCTTGATTTCGATCAGCTTGCCCTGTTCCTCGCCGGGGCTGAGGATGCCGTAGCGGGAGGTATGCGCCTTCGGAACCTCCATCACCGCCAGCATATTGCCGCCGCCGATCTTCTCGCGCGCCGCGGTCATCTGGGCGAGACAGGGGGTGTCGGCGAGGATCAGGTCGTCCGCGAGAATGACGGCGAAGGGCTCATCGCCGACCAGCCTTTTGGCGCACCAGACCGCATGGCCGAGGCCGAGCGGTTCCTGCTGGCGGATGTAGGCAATGGTCCCGGCTTTCGGTACGCTCGCCTGCAGTTCCTCGAGCAGGTCTCTCTTCTCCCGTTCGATGAGCACGCTTTCAAGCTCGTAGGATTTGTCGAAGTGATCCTCGATGATCGTCTTGCCGCGGCCGGTTACGAAAAAGAATTCCTCTATCCCGGCGTCGCGCGCCTCCTCCACCGCATACTGGATCAACGGCTTGTCGACGACGGGGAGCATCTCTTTCGGCATGGCTTTCGTCGCCGGGAGAAATCTTGTCCCAAGCCCACCGACAGGGAACACGGCCTTGCGAACTTTTTTCGGCATATATATTTGACCTGCTGATTAATTTTATGAAATTTATGGCATTTTGGCCGCGCCGAAAGCAAGCACTGATTTTCAGCCCTTCAAGAGAATGTCCTTCGCCTCGTTCAATTTGGCGGCCATATAGTCCGATCCGTTGTGGTCGGGATGGAACTTTTTCATCAATCGCCGATGTGCCGCCTTGATCTCGGCAACGCTCGCGTCACTCCCGAGTTCAAGGATATCGAGTGCCTCCTGACGGGTCATTGGTCCGCCGCCGCTCGCCGCCCTTGTGCGATTTTCCTTCGAACTGGTTTCGTTGTCGTCCGCCGTCGAAAAATCCTCGCCGAACTTGCGGCTGATGAAACTTTCCAGGATCGCGATGGTTTGCTCGTCCTGCTCTGCTTGCTTGTAGAAGTCGCCGATTTCCGCCTGCGACAGATCGGAGAGTTGCCGCCCTTCGAAGGGCCCTCTCAGGATCACGGCGTCCATCTCGCCGCTGTCATGGTTCAGCGTTGCCTGCAGCCAGTCGGTCTCGACGTCGGATTTCTGCCCGGCCGACGGCTTGCGTCCGGCAAACATCGGCTTGTTGCGCAAAAAGAAAAGCGCGGCGACGACGAGGGGCGGCGCATAGGCGAAGCGGCCGGTGAGAATGAAAAAGCCCGCGAGGACGGAGCAAACCACCACCGCCGCGATGCGCGCCGCCTTGAGGATATTCTTGGGATCCGCGGTCGCCAAGGCCTGTCCGCCGATCATGATGGCGAGGAGCAGGGAGACGCCGATGATGAAATAGGCAAGCATGGCGGGCTATTTGATCTGTTCAAGCAGCAGTCGCGCGTCGCCGCCCGACTTTTTGCTGAAATCGCTGAGCGCCTTGCGCCCGCCCGCCGCATAGGCCGCGACCGCCCGCAGAAGGTTCCGCAGCGTCGCCGCGCTGGCGCTGTCAAACCGGCAATAGGCGCCGCCGGAAAGCTTGGCGATTTGCCGGAAACAGTTCTCTGCGATGGAATCATATCCTTCCTGAAACAGGAACACCGGCACCTTCAGCATGCCGAGCTGTCCCGCGAGGTGACAGAGCGTGTCCGCATCCTCCTCCATGCAGTCGCCGACATAGACAAGCGCGTTGATCCGTTCCTTCTTTGTCTGGCGCAGGGCATGTTTTAAGACCTTTTCGATCTGAGTATGGCCGCCCAGGCAGAAAACCCGTGACATCGGCCGGATCAGCGCCTCGCTGTCGGTCGTCCATTTCGTCGCCTTGAATTCTCCGAACCCCCTGAAAAAAGCGATCTGGAGTTCAAGGCCGCCAATCGATCCGGCCTCCTCGAACATTTCATGCTGCAGATGGGAGGCGCGGTCCCAGGTCGGCTGCCGGCTTGCCGTGGCGTCGATGGCGAAGATCAGGCGGCCGTTCTTGCCGTTCGGCGCGCGCATGGGCGTGGCGGCAACTTTCCGAAGAAATTCCTCGACATCGTCCTTCCCGGATTTTTCGGGCGTCTTCTCAATATTTTTCGCCAAATTCTGTTTGTCCCCGTTACCGATGCCTGCTTACTAAATAGGGGTTTTTGCTGAAAAATTCAAATGCGCGTCAATTAGGCTTGCCCTCTCGGGCCTGCTCTGGTCAGATTGCGCGAATTGGAGGCGTGAAAGGATTTTTCGCTCATGAAAACCGAACCCTTCTGGTGGGAGTCGGCGCGGCCGGAACCGACCGGTGCGGTCCTGCCGGATAATGCGTCGGACGTCCTGATCATCGGCGGCGGCTATACCGGGCTGTCGGCGGCGTTGACGCTGGCGAAACGCGGGCAGCAGGTGACATTGCTCGATGCTGAAATGCCCGGTTTCGGCGCCAGCAGCCGGAACGGCGGCATGATCGGCAATCTCTTGAAGCCGGGCCTGTCCGGGCTGATCGATGCCTATGGCGTCGAGACGGGATGCGCGATTTATAAGGAGGCGCTCGCCTCCGTCGACTTCATTGCGCAGCGGATCACGGAGGAGGGGATCGAGTGCGACCTTGCGCTCAACGGCCGCTTCTATCCGGCGGTTCTGGAAAAGCATCTCGCCCCGATGACCCGCGATTTCGAGATTCGCAAGAAATATCTCGATATTCCCGAAGAAATCGTCGGACCGCGAGACTATGGCGAGGATGTCGACAGCCCCGGCTACAAGGGCGGCCTGCGCCAGCATCACACCGGCGGCCTGCATCCGGCGAAATATGTAAAAGGTCTGACGGCGGCGGCGGCGCGCGCGGGCGTCAGGATTGTCGCGCCGCTCCGCGCCGAAGAAATCGGGCGGGCGTCGGATGGCTTTACCGTGAAGACGGCGAAAGGCGTGCTGAAAGGCCGGTCGCTATTGCTGGCGACAAATGGCTATGGTGGCGCGCTCTCTCCCTATCTTCAGAAACGGATATTCCCGGTCAACAGTACGATGATGGCGACGGAAGAACTCTCGGAAAATCTGGTCGCGAGCCTTTTCCCGACGAAACGCATGATCACCGATACGCGCAAGATGCTGAGCTATTACCGTCCGTCGCCGGATGGCCGGCGGGTGTTGCTGGGGGCGCGGCCGACGATTTTTCCCGCGCCGCCGGAGGTTCAGGCGAAAAGCCTGAAAAAGACGCTTGCGGCCATCTTCCCGCAGCTTGGCGAATTTGCGGTCTCCCATGTCTGGTCGGGGAATGTCGCCTATGATTTTGCCGCGATGCCGACAATCGGACAGCATGACGGGATCTATTACGCCATGGGCTATTGCGGTTCCGGCGTCGCCATGTCCGGCTATCTCGGCCATAAGGCGGCGCTCAAGATTCTCGGCGACGCGGAGGGCGAGACGGCCTTCGACGACCTGCCGTTCGAGGAACGGTTCTATTACAGCGGCAAGCCGTGGTTCCTGACGCCCGCCATGATCGGGTATCGCCTTCGCGATTATTTTGGCTTCTGATGGCTATCTCCCGTTTCTTCGCCCTCCCGAGCCACCGCGAGACCTGGCGTCTTGCCTGGCCGATCATCTTGTCAAACTCTTCCGTGCCGCTGCTCGGCGCCGTGGATACCGCCGTTGTCGGGCATTTGCCCGAGCCCCACTATATCGGCGCGGTTGCCATCGGCGCCCTGATCTTCAGCTTTCTCTATTGGGGCTTCGGCTTTCTGCGCATGGGGACAACGGGTTTTGTCGCCCTGGCGTCCGGGGAGGAGGATGCGGACGAGGTCCGCTCCGTGCTCGCGCGGGCGATGATCCTCTCCCTCGTCATCGCGGTTTTCGTGCTCCTGCTGCAAGGCGCGGTGCTGTGGCTATCGCTCCTGCTCATCGAAGGCTCGAGGGCGGTCGAGGCGGGGGCGGCGGATTATTTCTCGATCCGTATCTGGGGCGCGCCGGCGGTTCTCGCCAATTATGCGCTTATGGGTTTCTTCATCGGGATCCGGAATACCAAGGCCGCGCTTACCGTGCAGATCTTCATGAACGGCCTCAATATCCTTCTTGACCTGATCTTTGTCATCGGCTTTGGCTGGAATGTCATGGGGGTCGCGGCGGCAACGGCAATCTCCGAGTCGCTCGCGCTGGCGCTCGGGCTCTACATTGCCCGGCGGGAGCTTCTGAAAATCGGCGGCATGTGGAAGCGCGCGGCGATCCTGTCTCTTGCCAAGATGACGCGGCTGCTGGCGGTGAATTTCGATATCTTCATCCGCACCATCCTGCTGATCTTCGCCTTCGCCTATTTCACGGCGCAGGCCGCGAAGGGCGGGGATGTCACCCTTGCGGCGGTGGCGGTCTTGATGAATTTCGTCCATTTCATGGCCTTCGGTCTGGATGGCTTCGCCTTCGCAGCGGAGGGGATGATCGGTACGGCGATCGGGGCGAAGCGGCCCGATAAACTCCGGGAAATTGTCTATGTCACCGGCTTCTGGGCGCTGGTCGTCTCCGGCCTTTACGCGCTCGTCTATCTTGTCTTCGGCCCGGCGATCATCGATTTGCTGACCGGCATTGACGAGGTGCGGGCCCGCGCCAATGACTTCCTGCCCTGGCTCATTCTGATGCCGCTGGTCGCGATCTGGTCCTATCAGCTCGACGGCATTTTCATCGGTGCGGTGCAGTCGAAGGAGATGCGCAACGGCATGATCATCGCCTTTATCGCCTATATGGCGGCGATGAAGATTTTCGGCGATCTCTGGGGAACGCACGGCTTCTGGGCGGCGCTGATGGTCTTCTTTGTCATGCGGGCGGTGACGCTGGCTGTTGTATACCCCCGTGTGGAACTGCGGGCGCAGGCATAGCCGCTATTTCGCCTGCTTTGCCCAGATCCGCTCGATCACGCTGAAGGCCATGGGAACCAGCGCGATAATCAGGCTGATGCGGATGACATGCATGGTCGAGACGAACGCCACGTCGATCCCGAGCGCGAGGGCAACCAGCGACATCTCGGCAAGGCCGCCCGGGCTGAGCGCCAGCACAATCCCTGCGGCACTGACGCCGATTGTCTCGGCGAACAGAAAGGCGAAGACGGCGGCGATCAGCACCATCAGCGTCGTCGAGGCGAAGCTCAGCCCGATCACATGGCGGATTTGGCGAAAGCGGGTGCCGAGGAAGCGCGCGCCGATCGCCGTTCCGATGACGAGCTGGGCCGCGTAGACAAGGATCATCGGCGGCGAGACATCGGTGATGCCCGTCATCTGGAAGACGGCGGTGGCCAGCAGGGGGCCCATCAGGTGATAGGCGGGAAGGCGGCAGAAATATCCTCCGATATAGCCGATCAGCGCGGCAAGCAGCAGCCAGCCGTCGCCAACGACATCCTGGATCGACCCGAAGAGGGAAGTCGTCTGGCCGCCACCGGTAAAGCCGACGCCATAGCGGAAGATCATGGGCACGGTCATCACCAGGATCAGGATGCGCGACGCATGGATCAGCGCGATGGTCGGGCCATGGCCTCCCTTCGCCTCGCCCACTTCATACATGACGTTAAGGCCGCCCGGCGCCGCCGAGAAATAGGCCGTGATGGGGTCGAACTTGCCGATCCGCCGATAGAAGAGATAGACGAGCCACATGGACAGCGCGACGCTGACGAAGAGGAGGAGGAGACCGCCCGTCCAGCGGCTCATGGCGTTCAAGGTGTCGGTGGAGAAACCGCAGCCGAGCATCACGCCGAGGATGGCGGTCATGATCTTGCGCAGGGTTCCGTTGACCGCAAGATTAACCCCCCGGAGCGCGGCCACCGTCGAAAAGCACATGGAGCCCAGCATCCAGGCGAGCGGCAGGTCGGCAATGAAGAATAGGCCACCACCGATCCCACCGATGAGGAGTGCTAGGGCTGTACGTTTGAAATCTTGCATTTAGCTTGCCTGATCGAGCAATGTGGTGAGGCCGGGGTGGTCGAACTTTTGGCTGCGGCGGGCAAGTAGAGACGTTCTTTCGGCGCGCATTTTCGCATCCGTTATATTCTGCCGGATAAAATCATGAAGGTCCATCCCGGGGGCGACAATATCGCGGAGACGAGCCTGAATCTCCTGTTGATCCATCACCGGATAGCAGGCGTTCCGGCAGTCGATCCCGCCAAGCGTGATCGGCGAGCCGTCGATCAGAAGACTGCCGCGCAGGCTGATATAGGCATGGATGATCTCGATCCTGCCCTGCGCCGCGCAGGTGAGATGGACGCCGTTCAGCTTCGCGAAACTGTAGTTCGTGCCGATGGCTTCGGTTTCATGCATGCGGGTGAGTTCCGCCTCCGTCAGCCAGGTGATATGGACCTGCGATACCGCGCCGGGGGCCCCGTGCAGCGCGGCCGCCACCGACCCATAGCTTGAGAAATGCGCGGAATAGCTGCAGCAGATATCCTCAAGCCGCGCCGCCGTGACCGGAATGCAGTGATCCGCCGAGGGGCCGTATTTTCGAAGAAGCTGCGCCGGCGCACCGTTGGAGCCGCAGGCAAGCACCGGAACCCTGCCGCCGAAATCCGTCTCCGGCGGCAGCTCCTGTGCCATTCCACCAGAGAAGAGATAGGAGCCCGCGGGCCTTGGATAGGGATAGCCGAGCGCGCGGGCGATATCGTCAGGGAGGTCCGGCACGGAGGCGATCAGGCGCCGAGATGCATGCCGCCATCAACGATCACAATCTCGCCGGTGATCATATTGCCACCCTCGGTAAAGCAGAGAACCGCATCGGCGATATCCTCCGGCTGGCAGACGGCTCTCAGCGGCACGTCGCGGACAAGCCTTTTCTTGTAGGCCTCGTATTTATCCTCGCCATAGCCCTGCAGCAGCCAGCGGGTTTCGATAAAGCCCGGGCAGATGGAGTTGACGCGGATTTCCGGTCCCATCGTCCGGGCGAGGGCCTTGGTCATCGAGTTGAGCGCGCCCTTGGACGCGACATAGGCGATGCTGGAACCGATGCCGTTCGTTCCGGCGACAGAGGAAATCATGACGATCGAGCCCTTGCCGGTTTCCTTCATATAGGGGGCGACGGCGCGGGACATCTGGAACGGGCCGATGGTGTTGACGGCATAGATATCGTGGAAATCATCGGCGCTCAGCCCGTCGAGATCGCTATGAGCGACGAATTTCGTCCGGCCCGCATTATTCACCAGCACGTCGAGGCGGCCCCATTTGTCCGCGGCCGCCTTGGCCATCGCGCGGCAATCCTCATCCTTGGAGACATCCCCCTGAAAGAGCAGGGTCTCCACTCCCTTGGCGGCGCAGGCGGCTTCGGTTTCCTCCGCCTCCTTCAGGCTTTTTGTGTAGTTGATGACGACGTTATAGCCCTTGTCCGCGAGCGCTAGCGCAATGGCGGCGCCGGCGCCCGTGGCGGATCCGGTAACAATGGCAACTTTATTGGATGATGGCATGATACTTCCCGTTCTTTTTATTTATATCCGGCCCCCAGACTAGCCAAGTTTCACCGCGACATAAATCAGAAAATACTCGCCCGTCCTCAGGCTGTCTTTTTAAAGCCGCCCGTCAGCAGCTTGGCGATGACAATGCCGGCCACCATCGCGCCGACAAAGACGAAGATCTTCGGATTGCCATAGGCGAGGGAGCTGAGCGCCGGTCCGGGGCAAAGCCCGCCGAGACCCCAGCCGAGGCCGAAAATGACCGCGCCGGTAACCAGCCGCTTGTCGAGGTCCGTCTTGGTCGGCAGCTTGAATTCCGATCCGAAATAGGGGACGGACCGCTTCAGGATAAAGCGGAAGGTGATGACGGTAACCAGGACGCCGCCGCCCATGACGAAGGCGAGACTCGGGTCCCAGTTGCCGGTGAGATCGAGAAAGCCGACAACCTTGCCGGGGCTGACCATGCCCGAAAGCGCAAGGCCGAAGCCGAAGAGAAGGCCGGAAATCAGGCTGATGATATTGAACATGGTTAGCCTCCTACAACGATGCGCATGATGAAGACGGTAACGACGGCAACCGCCATGAAGATCAGCACGGCGGTAAGCGACCGAAGTGACAATCGCCCAAGCCCGCAGATGCCATGCCCGCTGGTGCAGCCGGCCCCGACATAGGTGCCGCCGCCGACGAGCAGCCCTGCGATAACCAGCAGGACATAATGGGCATTGTCGGAGAGCTGATATGGATTGACGTTGAGGAAGGCCATATCGCCGCCGACGAGGGGATAGACGGCCGCCCCGATAATCAGCCCGGCGATAAACAAAACGCGCCAGAGCGCGTCGCCCGTTTGCGGCGGAATGAGACTGGACAGAATTCCGCTAATCCCCGCGATGCGACCCGCCATCAGCAGCAGGGTCGCGGCAACCCCGAGAATGATGCCCCCGATGAGAGAGCTATAGGGTGTGAAGTTTTCCATGACTGAAAAGTCCTTTATTTGCTGTTCTGGCAATAGAGCCCGTGCAGAACCGATATGACCTGTATCGCTTCCTCCCCGTCGAGGGAGTAGTAAATCGTCTGTCCGGCCCGGCGGGTTTTCACCAGGCCATCCTTTCTGAGCAGGGAAAGCTGCTGCGAGACGGAGGCGGGGCGCATGTCCAGCGTATCGGCCAGCTCGTTGACCGAGATCTCTCCCTCGCTTATCCGGCAGAGCAGCAACAGGCGGGTTTCGCTTGATAACGCCTTCATCAGGGTGCTGGCCCGCGCAGCGGAATTTTTCATATCTTCAATATACATGCTTGTATAACTACGTATCTATAGATATATTGTCAAGTATGATTAGCGATGACCAAAATAAAAATCGGCCTTCGCCGGAGTAGGAGCGACCCATGAATCCCGACGTCAAAGCATTCTTTCACAAACCGACCTTCACCGTGAGCTATGTGGTCTCGGACCCGGCAATCCGGAAGGCGATCATCATCGATAGCGTGCTCGATTACGAAAACAACTCGGGCCGGACATCGACGACGGCGGCGGACGAGATCGTCGCCTTCATCAAGTCGCAGAAGCTGACCGTCGAATGGATCCTGGAAACCCATGTCCATGCGGACCATCTGACGGCGGCGCCTTACCTGCAGAAAACGCTGAGCGGGAAGATCGGTATCGGCGGCGTCATCAAGACGATTCAATCGACCTTCAAGAAAGTCTTCAATTTTGGCGACGACGTCGCGGAGGATGGCTCGCAATTCCACCATCTTTTCAAGGACGGGGAAAAGGTGGCGGTTGGCGACATGACGCTTGAGGTGATGGCGACCCCTGGCCATACGCCCGCCTGTGTCACCTACAAAATCGGCGATGCGGTATTTGTCGGCGATACGCTGTTCATGCCCGATTACGGAACCGCGCGGTGCGATTTCCCGGGGGGAGATGCGCGCACGTTATACCAGTCCATCCAGAAGATCTTCGCCTTTCCGCCGGAAACGCGGCTGTTCATGTGCCATGATTATGCGCCGGGCGGCCGGGACTTTGCCTGGGAGACGACGGTCGCCGAGCAGCGGGCGGAGAATATCCATATTCATGACGGCATCAGCGAGGAGGAATTCGTCAAGATGCGGACCGAACGGGATGCGACCCTCTCGATGCCGGTGCTGATCATTCCGTCCATCCAGGTGAATATGCAGGCGGGCCATTTCCCCAAGGCGGAAGGAAACGGCGTCTCCTATCTGAAGGTGCCGCTCAACGCGCTCTAGGAGCGGGTGTCAGGAATTGCTTTTCTGGGCGATATAGTTGGGAAGGTGAAGGTCCGGCGCGACCACGAAACAGGAGAAGCGCCGTTCCGCAAGATTGCTGCAGGCCTGGCGGGCTTCCGCCTCGTCAAAGCCGAGCACCTGCGCCCGGTAGAAGGGCTTGCCGTCCGAGATTGCCTTTTCGATATTCACCCGGCGTCCATCGAGAATGCCGTTCGCCTGCGCGGCGGCCTTGTGAATCTGGTCGCGCGCCGTGGTGATCAGGCTGTAGGCGCCGATCTGAATGGCCCATTCGGATTTCTCAACCCGTTCCATCTGGAAGGCGGCAGGCTTGGCGCTCGCCGTTGCAAGCGCGCTGACGTTCCGGATATGCGAAAAGCTGCCCGCCGACTGTTTCTGCACCGGGAGCGGGATAGTATCGGCCGAGGCAACTTCGATCTCATCGACCGGCGCCGGGTCGGTTTTCATATGCGGCTGCCCCAGGGCAATCTGCATCGGCTTGTCAAAGGGCAGCGGCACCGTGGAGGGATGGATCTTTTCGATCTGGTCGAAGCCCTTGTCGAGAAGGGTGGCCATGTGAATGTCCCGGCTCTTGGCGGTGCGGCCGCCGAAGACGACGCCAACAAGGCGGTTGCTGCCGCGTTTGGCGGAGGCGACGAGGTTGAAGCCGGAGGCGCGGATATAGCCTGTCTTGATACCGTCCACCCCGTCATATTTTTTCAACAGGTTGTTGTGGTTCTTGTAGGCCTTGCCCTTGTAATCGAATTCCTCGAGCGAGAGATAGTCGTAATATTGCGGGAAATCATGGATCAGCGCGGCACCGAGAATGGCCATATCGCGGGCCGTGCTTTTCTGGCGCCGGTTCGGAAGGCCGCTGGCATTACGGAAGCTGGTCCGGCTCATGCCGAGCCTGCGCGCCCGCTCCGTCATGTCGCGGGCGAAGGCGGCCTCGGTCGGGGCCATGCTTTCGGCCAGCACCGTCGCGGCGTCATTCGCCGATTTTGTGATCAGGCCGAAGATCGCGTCCTGGACCGTGATCGTCTCCCCCTTCTTCAGGCCAAGCTTCGTTGGCGCCTGGCCGGCGGCGCGCGCCGAGACCGGCAGCCTCTGGTCGAGGCGCAGCTTGCCGCGCTTGAGGGCATCGAAGGTCATGTAAAGGGTCATGATCTTGGTGAGGGAGGCGGGATAGAGCCGGTCGTCGGCGTTCCGCGCATAGAGCACTTCCCCCGTGCGGCTGTCCATGACGATGGCGGCGTAGCGCGCCTGAGCGGTGTCCGGCGCGGCGACAATCGTCAGCACCATGAAAAACAATAGCCCGCAAATCGTCCTGACGGCACCCATTCCCTTGATCGAGGCGTGCGGTGTCACCGGGCGGACGTCCGGAACAGCGGGTGGCTTTGTATTCTTCGCTCTCCGTTCCAACGTTTGACCTGCTTTACTGAATTTACTGATAAAAATACGCGTGGATTTCCCCACTCGCGAAAGAGTGTAAAAAATTCGGCGAATCATGTCCATCAAATTCCTGACAATTTTTTTGCCACCGTATGTCAACAAAGGAACCTATCCTCTTGAAGTGCGTATAATATCAACATTAGTTGATTTCCCTTTTGATCTTACATACGGATGGTTAATATCTGGTAAGCAAAAGCGACGTCATCGAAAGGCGAGGGCCCATGAAAATCATTTACCCCCTGATCCGGACCATCTTTCTTGCGGCGTTCGTTGCCGCCTGCGCCGCGGACGGGGGCACGGAAAATCCAATTTTCCGGCCTTTCCAGTGGTTTTCCTATGCCAACGGAGACGATATCCGCGAGAATTGCGCGCCCGGTCGCAATGCCCGCTACCGGATGATTTATAACGCCATCTATGACGAGCAGGTGCGGACCTACGATATCTTGCAGATCACGACGGCGGACTCGGCGACGCAGACGACGCAGGTGTTCAGCGGCGGGATCAGCGTCAACTGGCTCTTGGGGGCGGCCGGCGGGTCCGGTCCGGCGGCGACCCGCGAAAGCAAGGTCGTGATCAGCCTCAAGGACCTGATCGCGATCGAACAGGCGCTGATCAAATCCGGTTTCGAGAAACCGGCGATCAAGGGGCAGATCCTGCATTCCGACGAGTTCTACTGGATCGCCATGGTCTGCCGCGACGGCAATTTCAAATATTATGCCTGGAACGACGAGAATTCAGATGTTGCCAAGCTGCCCTTCCGCGAGGTGCTCTCCAAGGGGGACGAGACCGGCGTGCGGTTCCAGGAACCCTATACCCCCACCGTATTCGGCCGTTCCTCGCGTTACTACAAAGGGGGGCGGGGCGGCGGCAGTACCTATTTCACCCTGCAGATCGGCGATAACGGTCTCGATCTCTGATCGCGGCCAAGGGAATATCCGGATAATTTTGTGAATTTATTGTTGCGGGTGCGGATTTCCGGTGCCATATTGCGGCCTGCCGGAAAAATATTATATAAAAAACAATAGATTAAATAAATTTTGCAATTTTGTTGCAGTGCACAAAAAAACCATTGACATCCATCAGCGTCCTATTATATACAGGTGACATTGTTGCAGTGCAGCAAACCCAATTCAAGGGCGCTAGTCAGAAAGGTTAAGTCAATGACGAAGAAATCAACGAATACCGCAGCGGTTGACCCGACTGCTGTTACCAAAGAAATTGAAGATATGGTCGCTACGGGCCGCAAGTCCCTGCAGGAAGCTTTCCTCAACGGCACGGAAGCCGCTGAAAAGGCATTCAAGTCCAACAGCGAAACCTTCAAGACCAACTACGAGAAGGCCGTTGCCGAAGGCAAGTCCGGCTTTGAAAAGGTTATCAAGACTCTCGAAGGTTCCCAGTTCTATGACAAGAAGAGCGCGGAAGCTTTCGTCAAGGCAAGCAATGCCGCTGTTGAAAAAAGCGAAAAGATCGGCGCCGCTCTGATCGATTTCGGAACGGGCAGCCTCCAGGACGTTTTCAACGTAACGAAGACGATCGCGGAAACCGAAGACATGACCAAGGTTGTCGAAATCCAGACGGAATTCGCCAAGAACTCCATGCAGAACTACGTTTCTGAAATGGGCAAGTTCAACACCCTGGTTGCCGACGCAGCGAAATCAGTTGTCGAGCCCTTTGGCGCACAGTATGCCGCTTCGCTCGATATGTTTTCCAAGCAGGCTTAACACCAGTCAGTATAGTAAGCGTCTTGAAAAGGCCCGGATTTTTCCGGGCCTTTTTTCGTGGCCGCAGCGGCGGCGTTCACTTTTTTGAATTTTTTCATCTTCGGTAATAATATTTTTTGAATTTCCTGCTAAGATATATACTTAATTAGTAGGACTGTGCACTGCACAAGGACTGTGGGCGAAAAAGGAAACGGAGTAAAAAAATTACCGTATCTGTTTGGGCATTAATGACGATGAGTGGTAACGACGATAAGGATAAAGACGGTCGGGGAACGGGGACGGGCCTTGTCACCAAAACAAAGCCCAAAACCAAGAAGCCCTCGCTGTGGCGCGTTCTTCTCTTGAATGACGACTACACGCCGATGGAATTCGTTGTGTACGTCCTTCAGAAATTCTTTAACATGGATGAGCAGACCGCCGTGCAGGTGATGCTGCATGTTCACCAGAAAGGCGTCGGGAACTGCGGCGTGTTCCCATACGAGATCGCCGAAACGAAGGTCGCGCAGGTTATTGATTATGCGCGGGAAAACCAACACCCCCTACAATGTACGATGGAGAAAGAATAGTGCCGGGATTTTCCAACTCACTTGAAGAGACTCTACATCGTGCAATGGCCCTCGCGACGTCGCGCCGCCATGAATTCGCGATGCTGGAACATTTGCTGTTCTCGCTGACGGAGGATCAGGATGCGGCCGCCGTCATGCGGGCCTGCAACGTCGATATCGATCTTTTGCGCCGCGACCTTGAAACCTTTATCACCGACGAGCTTGACGATCTCGTCATGGATGGTTTCGTCGAGGCCCGCCCGACCCTGAGCTTCCAGCGGGTGGTGCAGCGCGCGCTGATCAATGTTGAAAGCTCGGGCCGGGAGGAAGTGACCGGCGCGAATGTGCTTGTCGCCATTTTTTCCGAGCGAGAAAGCCATGCGGCCTATTTCCTCCAGAAGCAGGAAATGACCCGTTTGGATGCCATCAGCTATATCAGCCACGGCGTCGCCAAGGCACCGGGCAAGGAAACCACCCGCGCTATCCGAGGCGTTGAAGGGGAATACAAGGCGGAAAAGGACAAGACGCCGCCGCCGGATGAAAAGCCTGAAAATCTCGAGGCACTCGATGCCTATTGCATCAACCTCAATGAAAAGGCGGCCGCGGGCAAGATCGATCCGCTGATCGGCCGCAATGACGAGGTTGATCGAACGATCCAGATTCTCTGCCGCCGTTCGAAAAACAATCCGCTCTATGTCGGCGATCCGGGTGTCGGCAAGACGGCGATTGCCGAAGGGCTGGCCCGCCGTATCGTGCATGGCGATGTGCCGAGCGTGTTGCTGCCCGCCGTTATCTATTCGCTTGATATGGGCTCGCTGCTGGCGGGCACGCGCTACCGCGGCGATTTCGAGGAGCGGCTGAAAGCCGTCATCTCGGAGCTGCAGGGGCTGGATAATGCCATTCTCTTCATCGACGAGATTCATACGATCGTCGGGGCCGGCGCGACCAGCGGCGGCGCGATGGATGCCTCCAACCTCCTGAAGCCGGCGCTCGCGAGCGGGGATATCCGCTGCATCGGCTCGACGACCTACAAGGAATTCCGGGGTCATTTCGAAAAGGACCGGGCGCTGCTGCGCCGGTTCCAGAAGATCGATGTGCGCGAACCCACGGTCGAGGACAGCATCAAGATCCTGAAGGGCCTGAAACCTTATTTCGAGGAATATCATCATATCCGCTACACCGCGGAGGCGATCCGCGCGGCGGTCGAGCTGTCCTCGCGCTATATCAATGACCGCAAGTTGCCGGACAAGGCGATCGATGTGATCGATGAGGTCGGCGCGGCCCAGATGCTGAAAGCGGAAAGCAAGCGCAAGAAGACCATCGGCGTCAAGGATGTCGAGGCCGTGGTCGCCAAGATTGCGCGCATTCCCCCGAAATCCGTCTCGAAGGAAGACACTGTTAACCTGCGCAAGCTGGATGTCGATCTCCGCCGCGTGGTGTTCGGTCAGGATGCGGCGATCGATGCCTTGGCAAGTTCCATCAAGCTCGCCCGTGCGGGCCTGCGCGAGCCGGAAAAGCCGATCGGCTCCTATCTCTTCTCCGGCCCGACCGGCGTCGGCAAAACGGAAGTTGCACGGCAGCTAGCCTCCATCATGGGGCTCAACCTGGTGCGCTTCGATATGTCCGAATATATGGAACGCCATACGGTTAGCCGCCTGATCGGCGCGCCTCCGGGCTATGTCGGGTTTGACCAGGGCGGGTTGCTGACCGATGCCATTGACCAGCAGCCGCATTCTGTCCTCCTGCTCGACGAGATCGAGAAGGCTCATCCGGATCTCTTCAACATCCTTCTGCAGGTCATGGATCATGGCAAGCTGACGGATAACAACGGCAAGCAGGTGGACTTCCGCAATGTGGTTCTGATCATGACGACCAATGCGGGCGCCCATGAGATGACCAAGCAGGCCATCGGCTTTGGCAATGACGTGCGCGAGGGCGAGGATGAGGAGGCGATCAAGCGTCTCTTCACGCCGGAGTTCCGCAACCGTCTCGATGCGACCATTGCGTTCGCGCCGCTGCCGCCGGAAGTCGTCTCGCGCGTTGTCGAGAAATTCGTGCTGCAGCTTGAAACCCAGCTTCAGGATCGCAATGTCACGATCTCGCTGACGGATACGGCGGCGACCTGGCTGGCGAAGAAGGGCTATGACTCCAATTACGGCGCGCGTCCGCTCGCCCGCGTCATTCAGGAGAGCATCAAGAAGCCGCTCTCGGAGGAACTGCTCTTTGGCAAGCTCGCCAAGGGCGGCCATGTCTCCGTCGGTGTGAAGGCCGGCGAACTGACCTTCAAGATTGAAAGCGCGGAAGAGCTCGGCCGCAAAGACGCGGTGGACAAGCGCAAGAAGAAAAAGGGCAGTAAAGACACCGAGATGGTGGAAAAGTAATACATAGAAACAAAAAGGCGGGAGGTTTTCCCGCCTTTTTTTATTCTATGTTATCGGTTACTTCTGGCCGATGACCTTGCGTCCCGCATTGAGGCCCCGAAGATACTCGATCCCCTCATCGGCGATGGCGTAGCCGACCATATCCTCGTTCTCGCCGGCCATTTCCTCCATATCCACCCAATGGGAATAGATCGGCCGGGTGCGGTCGGTGATGATGCCGGATTTCAGCAGGGTCTTCACCAGCACGCGGAAAATATTGGTCGATTCCTTCAGGGTCTCGCGCCGGTCGGCGTCGGTGAAAACCTCGCGGCAGGCGTCGCGGACCCATTCCCATTCCAGGCCGAACTGCTCATAGATCACCCGTTTCTGGCGGATATTGATCAGGTTGAACAGGACTGTCTCGAAACATCTGGCCGCCCAATCCTCGACACGGGCGTGCTCTTCTGCGGTGAGTTTCGGGATGGTCTTGTCGGCCCAGATCTTGCCGAATTTGTGATGGAAGGCTTCGTCGGTCATGACAAGCTGGGTCAGCCGTTTCAGCAGCGGATCGTTGGTTTTCGCGTGGATATTGGCGAAGGCGCCCATGGCGAGCCCCTCGACCAGCATCTGCATGCCGACCAGCTTCTTGTAGACTTCCTCGGCGCCGACCAGCTCATTCAGCAATTCACCAAAGGCTTCCCCAACAGGGTAGGGGCGGCCCCAGCGGGCGCCGATATAGCGGCTGAAGGCCGTGACATGACGCGCCTCTTCGCGCGTCTGGTTGGAGGCATATTCCTGCGCACCCGGATCGACCATGATATGGCAGAGGCTGGCGCTTAGGGAAAGCGCGCCCTGTTCCCCATGCAGGATGGCGGACAGGCTCCAACGGGTGCTTTCGTTGGCGAGCTGGATTTTCTGGCCTTCGTCCAGCCTGTCGGCAACGGCGCTTTGCAGCTCCGGAATCGTTTCCGGTGGCATGATATAGTCGGAGGAGATGTCAAAGGGGCTCGAAAAATCGAGATAGGTGGCATCCAGCGGATCCCAGAAATGATCATGCGTCGCGGAGATAATGCCATCGAAGGCAGCCGTGCGTGTCCCATAACGGTCCACGTCCAGCATCGCCGGAAAATCATCCCGGTTCACAGTATTATAGATGGGGTCCTGCGTAATATGGTCAGTCATGATCATCCCTATTTATATCGTTATTCCTGGCAGCATCTTGCGGCTTGCCTTTACGTTTACGTAAACGTCAATTTCAAACTACCGCAAAACGCCGGAAAATTCAACAATTGATTTTTCTCATATAGGGCCGCGCGGAGCCTTATTCCGAATTCTCGTGGCGAAAGGGCGAATGGCTGGCGAGGTAGTTGATTTCCGCTTCGACCTGGCGGGTTTCCGTCTGCAGATAATCGGCGACGGCATCGTGAAATCCGGGATCGCGCAGCCAGTGTGCGGAATAGGTTTCGACGGGCAGATAGCCACGGGCGAGCTTGTGGGGACCCTGCGCGCCGGCTTCCACGCGGCGGATGCCATGCTCGATCGCATAGTCGATGGCGCGGTAGTAGCAGGTTTCGAAATGCAGGAAGCGGTGATCCTCGACACAGCCCCAGTAGCGGCCATAGAGGCAGTCGCGGCTTTTCAGATTCAGCGCGCCGGCAATATAGCGCCCTTCGCGGCTGACCATGAACAGCACCACCGCATCGGCGAGATACTCCCCGAGCAGGCTGAAAAACCGGCGGTTAAGATAGGGTGTTCCCCATTTCCGGTTGCCCGTGTCGATATAGAAGTTGAAGAAGGCGTCCCAGTGAATCTCGGAAAGGTCGCTGCCGGTTAGTATCTCGAATTCCAGGTCGTTTTCCAGGGCGCCCGCGCGTTCCTTGCGGATGGCCTTGCGTTTGCGCGAGGAGAGTTGCGCGAGAAAGTCATCGAAGTTTTCATAGCCTTCATTCACCCAGTGGAACTGTTCCCCGGTGCGAATCAGCAGGCCGTCCGCCTCCATCAGATCGCGTTCCTCCGGCTCCAGAAAGGTCGCATGGACGGAGGACAGATTAAGCCGGGTGGCGACCTCCTTCGCGCCCTGCAACAGCAGGCGCTGGCGCATTTCCCGCTCCGGTCCTTCCGGGACCAGCAGGCGCGGCCCTGTCACCGGCGAGAAGGGGACGGAAAGCTGGAGCTTGGGATAATATTTTCCCCCGGCGCGCTCATAGGCATGGGCCCAGCTGTGATCGAAGACATATTCTCCCTGGCTGTGACCCTTCACATACATCGGCGCCACCCCCGCGATGCGGCCGTCCAGTTCAAGGGCAAGATGGTACGGCATCCATCCGGCCTCGGCGGAGACCGATCCGCTTTCCTCGAGCGCCCGGAGGAACTGGTGCATGACGAAAGGATGGTCATTCGCGAGGCAGGCGTTCCAGTCCGCCTCGCTCACCTCGGTGATGGATTGAAGGGTTTTGATCGTTGGGGTGTCAGACATCCGGCCCGGAAAACTCTGAAAAATTGTTGGAAACCATAGTCTAGCAGATAACTTTTCGCCGCGCGGGGTCAAATCAAAAAAAATTATGGACAACTTATAACAAAAATAACTTGAAAATAATACAACTTATATATGTATAAGGGGAGTGCAATTTAACTATTCGACCTGCTGCGGCAGACTATTGTGGAGAAAATAAAATGGATTGGATCAAAGTCGGGATCGGCGCGCTTGTCGGCGGGGCAGTGGCCGCCGTCATTACGTCCTTACTTGTTTTTTATTTCGATAAGCCGGCGGCAAGTTCCGGCGGCGGCACCGACGTGGCGAGCGGCGCGGTGATGGCTTTCGATGGCGTCTCGAGCTGCCCGTCGGGCTGGAGCCTCTATACCAAGGCGGCAAGCCGGGTCATTGTCGGCGCGGCGACGAGCTCACCGGGCAAGGGCGCGGACGGCCAGGCCCTGAGCGCCCACAAGGCGGGAACCAGCGGCGGGCAGGAGAACGTCACCCTCGCGGCGGCCAATCTTCCGCCGCATACCCATCAATATGAGGATATCTTCTATTCCGAAAACGGCGGAACGGTATCGGTCCCGAATAACGAGGGCAGCAAGGGGTCCGATAATGACAACAAGGGTTATCAGATGACCCGGACGACGATGACGGACAAGACGTCGCCAGCGGCCATTCCCGTCATGCCGCCCTTTATCGCGCTGACCTATTGCGTGAAAAGCTAATCAGGAGAGGAGCGCGGATGCCGCGCTCCCCCTTCACTTAGCTGATTTCGAAGACCGCATCGACCTCGACGGCGACATTCATCGGCAGGGCATTGGTGCCGACGGCGAAGCGGGCGTGGCGGCCCTTGTCGCCGAAAACCTCAACCATCAGGTCGGAGGCGCCGTTGACGACCTTCGGCTGTTCGCCGAAACCGTCCGTGCAGTTCACGAAGCCGCTCAGCTTGACGCAGCGCACGACCTTGTCGAGATCGCCGCCGCAGGCATCCTTCACCTGGGAAAGGATATTGAGGGCGCAGACCCGCGCGCAGGCCATGCCTTCCTCCGTCGTGAAATCCTTGCCGACCTTCCCCTGATAGGTGAGCTTGCCATCGACGAAGGGGACCTGTCCCGACACGAAGACGAGATTGCCCGTCTTCACGTAGGGAACATAATTCGCCGCCGGAGCCGTCGCCGCCGGGATTTCAATGCCGAGTTTGGCCAGATGGGCGTCAATTTTGCCTGCCATTTTTCACCTCTGTTGTTATTTCGATAATTGTCTCAACCGCCGGGACGTCCACCGCCGCCACCAGTGATCCGGATGCCGACATTCTTCGTCTGGACGTAATTCAGCAGTGCTTCCTGCCCCTTTTCCCGGCCGTAGCCGGATCGTTTCATGCCGCCGAACGGCGTCTCGATGCCGCCGGCAAACCATTCATTGACAAAGACCTGCCCGGCGACAAGGCGGTCCGCCGCCCAATGGGCCATCGCCAGATCCTTCGTATAGATCCCGGCGCAGAGGCCGTAGTCGGTGCCGTTCGCCAGCGCGATCGCCTCCTCCGGGTCGTCATAGGTGAGAACGGAGAGGACCGGGCCGAAGACTTCCTCGCGCGCAATGGTCATCTCCGGCGCGACATTCGTGAAGATCGTCGGCTCGATGAAATGGCCGGGGAGATCGCTGCGCTTGCGCCCGCCAGTGACGGCGTCCGCTCCGGCCTGCGCGGCGGCGAGGCACATCCCCTCGATCTTGTCGGCCTGACCGGCCGAGATCACCGGTGTCATGTCGTGGCCATCGATCCCGGGCCCGATGGAGAGCGATTTCGCCTTGGCGACCAGTTTTCCGACGATTTCATCTTCTAGCGATTTCGGCACGATCAGCCGCGACTGGGCGGAACAGACCTGGCCGGCATGGGTGAAGATACCGCTTGCCGTGGAATTGACCGCCTGCGCGATATCCGCATCCTTGAAAAGGACGGCGGCGGATTTGCCGCCCAGCTCCATCACGCAGGGAATCACGCGATCGGCGGCGGCGCGAAGGATCGACTGCCCGGTCGCGACGGACCCGGTGAAGACAATATGATCGACATCGGGGTGCGAGACGAGGGCCGCGCCGCAGTCATGGCCATAGCCGCAGAGGATATTGACCGCGCCTTTCGGCACACCGGCGCGGTGGCAGGCCTCGGCGATAAAATAGGTCGAAAGCGGCGAGAGCTCCGGCGATTTCAGGACGACCGTATTGGCCGTCGCGAGCGCGCAGGCGACGGACCGCGCGGCGATCTGCAGGGGAAAGTTCCAGGGCACGATCTGCGCCGAGACACCAAAGGGGGAGGGGATCGTGTAATCCACATAATCCGCGCCGAGCGGGATCATCCGGCCCTCGATCTTGTCGGCGAGGCCGCCGTAATAGGTGAAATAGCGGGCCGCGGCCATCGCTTCGTTCTTGCCGCCGGTCAGCGTCTTGCCGTTGTCGAGGCATTCGGCAAGGGCAATCTCATCGGCCATCGCGGTCATATGGCGGGCAATTTCGAACATCAGCGCGCCGCGATTTACCGGGCGCATGTTATAGAGCTCCCGGCTCTCGAAACAGGCGCGCGCCGCGGCAACCGCCCGGTCGACATCGGCCTTGCGGGCACGCGCGACCTCGGCGAGATTTTGCCCCGTCGCCGGGTTCTCGATGGCGATCCGCTCACCGTCTTCGGCGTCGGTCCATTCGCCGTTGATATAGTTCTGCCAGTATTTCTTGATCTCGTTCATGGGGTGCCTTCTTCGTTCCGGGCTTTTGCGTTTTCTATCACGAGCATGGCGGGAGAGCCAGCCCGCGCGGGGGCCGTCAGCTAAATTTTTCACTTTCGGCTTTGATAGGTGTAAAATAAGTCTATATCAAGCGGGTCTATTGAAATCACTCAGGTGTCCCATGGGTAGTATGGAAACCGCGAATAAAGAGAACCCTTCCGGGCAATTTCAGGCAAGCGACGACCATGAGGAACTGTTCGCCTGGCTGATCGATGCCGGGCTGACGGGATCGACGGTGCGCGAGCTGTTCACCGAATTCTGCGAACGGCTGATCAAGCAGGGCGTCATGTTGAAGCGCGGGAATATCGCGCTCAGCGCCATCCATCCGCAGGTCAGCGCCTTCATGTATACCTGGCGGCGCGGCGAAGGGCTTGTCACCAACACCAATTTTCTGCATTCCGACGTGCCGGGAGAGGGCTGGTTCGCGAGTCCCTTCTTCTTCATGCTGACCAACAAGCTTACCTTTCTGCACCGGCCGCTGGCGACCGGCGGGGAGCTGGATTTCCCGGTTCTCGTCGAATTCCGCGACGAGGGCATGACCGACTGGTTCTGCCAGATATTCGATTTCGGCTGGGGGTTTGAGAATCAAACGATGGAGCATCAGGCCGGGCTGATCACAAGCTGGGCCTCCGACCGGGAGGGCGGGTTCACCGAAGAGGAATTCCGCTTCCTGAGCCGGGTGATCCCGGTCTTCGGGCTCGCGGCCAAGGGAATCGCCTCCTTCCGGACCGCAAGATCGGTACTGGAGACCTATATCGGGCGGGAAACCTCGCGCAAGGTTCTCTCCGGCCAGGTGCGGCGCGGGTCCGTCGACAGCATCAATGCCGTGCTCCTCTTCGCCGATCTCAAGGGATTCACCAGCCTTTCCGACACCATGGGGCAGGGCGATCTCGTTGAAATGCTCGATCACTATCTTGACTGCATGGCGAGCCCGATCGAGGCCGCGGGCGGGGAGATCCTGAAATTCATGGGCGATGGCATGCTCGCGACATTCGAGCTCTCCTCGACCGATCCCCATGAGGTTCAGGCGATCTGCGAAACGGCGCTGCAATCGGCGGAGCGCATGATGGAGGGGGTCGATACGCTCAACGTGAAGCGGCGCGACAAGGGCAAATCGACGATGGGCCTAGATATCGCGCTGCATGTCGGCGAGGTGATGTACGGCAATGTGGGCTCCGAGACCCGTCTCGATTTCACGGTGATCGGCCCGGCCGTGAATGAGGTGAACCGGATCGAGGCGCTGTGCGATGTTCTCGGCACGAACCTCATCGCGTCCGGCGATTTCGTCCGGACCTCGCGCGGGGCGGCGTCTAATTTACGTTCCTGCGGTTATCACGAGCTGCGCGGCGTGCGCGAGCCGATCGAGCTTTTCTGCCGCAGCTAGGGAAGATGGCGCTCCGGCGGTGTTACGGCCGCCGGGCGGCTTTCTTGTTGGCCTTCTTGTTCTCGTACATCGCAAGGTCGGCGGCGCTCATCAGCTCGTTGAAATCGCTGTTGCCGTCGAAAGGAACGATGCCCATGCTGGCCTTAAGGAATACCTTGCGGCCGCGGGCGGAAATCGATGTCGCGCTGATCTCGCGCTGGATGGCGAAAGCGCGGGCGCGGCCGTTTTCCTCGTCCGTCCGGGTGAGCACGAAAACAAATTCGTCGCCGCCGATCCGGGCGACGAAATCGGATGTCCGAAGGTTTCTGCGGATCGTCTCGGCGAACAGGCAGAGCGCGTCGTCCCCGGCATTATGGCCATAGCGGTCATTGATATCCTTGAAGTCATTGAGATCCAGAAAGGCGAGCACGCCTTCCTCGTGATGCCGCCGCGCCATGGCGAGCACGCGGGTCATGAAATCCTGCAAGCCGCGGCGGTTGTGAAGGCCGGTCAGTTCATCGGTGGTGGACAGCGCCTCCAGCTCGCGGATGCGTTCCTGCTGTTCGCTGATATGCTGCTCGGCGCTGGCGGCATAGGCGATGATGCGGTTGATCAGCTGCCAGTGCTTGGCCGGCGCCTGCCGACGCAGGCTCGTCTTGAGGGCGGCGGACAAATCTTCAAGCTGTGCGCCGATTTCTGCGTCGAATCCCATCGGCAGACCGGATTGCAGCGGCGAAATATGCGGCATGGGTGATGACATTACTCAAATCTCCTACTCGGGACCGGCCCTGACGTTTCCCAACACGCACCGAAGTTCAGGCCGATCAATATTCTCCGGTTCTCTACCCGCAAACTTCATGCCAGATCCTGAAAAGTATAAAGATGAATATTTTCAAGGTGTTAAAAAATAATCTAAAGGGTTTCTTCATATTTGTCGCAAATTTGACGGGAATTTTATGCCCGGCGACGCGGAACAAATATCCACAGCCGCCGCATTTGCGTGTTCTTTGCCCGATAAGTCTTCACAGGACCGGATTCGCGGGTTATTACTGGCCCTTGGACGGCAGGACTGCCAGAAACGTTCGACCAAAATGGGATCAATCGCCGATATGAAATGGATGAAAACCTTTCTTGCCCTGCTGGGCGTCAGCCTCTTTTCGATCGTCGGCCCGAGCGCCGCGGCGCCGCTCCGCCTCGCCTCCCATCAGGCGGTCTATGACCTCAAGCTTGATGAGTTGAAGGAAAACAGCGGGATCGAGGCCGTGCGCGGGCGCATCGTCCTCAAGGTCGAGCAGCAGTGCGATGGCCTGATCGTCAATCAGCGCATGGTGCTGGAGATGATCAATTTCGAAGGTAACGTCGTCGTCTCCGACTATAACCAGTCGACTTGGGAGGATAATGCGGGGCGCATGATGCGCTTTGACATGTCGAACATGCTGAACGGCCAGCTTATCGAGAAATACAGCGGCGTCGCCGAGCATCGCGAGAACGGCCTCCTTGTGCAGTTCAGCGAGCCGAGCATCGACGACATGGAACTGGCGGCCGATGTTATCTTTCCGGGGGAGCATACGCGGCAGTTGTTGAAGGCGGCGGCGACCGGCCGCCATCTGCTGTCGGCGAAAGTCTATGACGGCAACGGGGAGGACGGGCTTTCAGACACCCTCGCCGTGATCGGCAAGGCGCAGGCGCTTCTCGAGCCCCGGGAAGTGGAGGAAAAGCTTCGCGGCAAGACGTATTGGCCGTTACAGATTTCTTTTTTCGACCTCCGTCAGCAGCAGACGGAACCGGACTACAGGATCGGCATGAAGATTTTCGACAACGGTGTCGCGACGGACCTGCATCTCGATTACAGCGACTTTTCCCTGCGCGGAAATGTGAGTGATTTAACCCTCCTTGCCGCGGAAAAATGCTCCTAACCTCGTTATAGTTGCTTTGTTAACGATTTTCCGGGCATTATCGCAGGCTCGTATATAGGAGTTTGCCAATGTCGTCAGATACAGGATCAGTCCCCGTCGTCGATGGAAGAGAGGGGGGAAAGTCCCGCGGGGGGGAGGTCGGAAACGGCTCCGATATCTTTTTCGAGGTCTCGCTGAAGAATCTTCTTATCCGGCTCATAAAGAACAAGATTTTCGGTCTTTTGACCTTCGGGATCTACCGATTCTGGGGCAAGACGCATATCCGCCGGCAGCTCTGGCAGGGGGTGCGGATCGGCGGCGACAGCCTGGAGTACCGGGGCACCGCGAAGGAGCTGTTCATCGGCTTCCTGATCGCGATGATCATTCTCGTCCCGATCCTGCTTGTTTCCAGCCTGGTGATCCAAATTCTATCATTTGCGACCGGCAATCCCGCCGTGAATGCGATTGGGCAACTCGCCTATTTCGTTCTGCTCTACGGCTTCTGGCAATTCGCCCGCTACCGGCTCTGGCGCTATCGCCTGTCGCGGACGGCGTGGCGGGGCATCCGCTTCTACCTGTCGGGCAGCGCGATCCGCTATGCGCTGAATGTCCTCCTGCGGTCCTTCGTTGCCCTTGTAACGCTCGGCTGGGCCTATCCCTGGCTGCAGGCCTACCGGCTGAATTACCAGCTCAACAACACCCATTTCGGCGACGGGCAATTCACCTACAGCGGTAGCACCGGCGATCTGTACCGGCTCTACTGGCCGGCCATCCTGATCGCGCAGCTGGTCGCCGTCGCCGCGATGGTCTTTGTTGCGACCTCCGGTGCGATCGACCTCTCGATGGAGGCACTGATGGCGGCGGAAACAGGCCAGGTGAAAACGGCGAAGAGCGGGAGCGGGGAAGGGGTGGTCAAACTCGTTCTTGCCGGTGTTATCCTGTTTGCCACGATGACAATATTTTCCTTCGTCACCCGGATATGGGAATTCCGCTATCTTGTCGGCAAGACCACCTTCAACGGCGCGCGTTTCTCCTCCCGGCTGAGCGTCCGGTCGGTCCTGTTGATCTTCGCCGTCATGATGGGACTGATGCTTGTCAGCCTGCTTGTCGTCGGCGGCTTTTTCGGCGCGATAATCTACTGGCAGAAAGCCGCGGCGGTCGTCCTGCCCTTTGTCCTTTTCATTTTCCTCCTCATCGGCATGGATATTCTCTACACCCTCTTTTTGCTGGTGCCGATCGTCCGGAAAATCTGCGAGACGACGGAGATCGAGAATCTGGACGTATTCGAGGAAACCGCGGCAAGTTCGGTGAATTCGCCGAAATATGGCGAGGGGTTCGCCGATGCCATGGATGTGGGGGCCTTCTGATCCATGGCCGTCGCCGCCCGCTTATTTGATGGTAAAGCCGCCAAGGCGAGGGACGTCTTTCTCACCCTCGCCGACGGACAGCTGTTCATCCATGATACGGAGGGCGCGTTGCTGGGCGACTGGCCGGTTAGCGAGCTGTATGACGAGAACCGCCCGACGCGCGATGATGAACTGAACCTTTCGCTTGATCATGAGGATGCGCGGCTGATCATCACCGATGTCGCGTTCATCGACGTCTTGCGCCGCCTCTGCCCGCATCTTCACAAAAGGCGCGGCGGTCCGGCCGGCTGGTGGAAACCCTATCTCTACTGGGGCGGCGGGGCGGTGGTGGCCGTCATCGTCATTTTCACGGTCGTCCTGCCGCTGCTTGCCTGGCAGATCGCCTATCTGATCCCGACGGAGACGCAGGCGCAGATCGGGCAGGAGACACGGGATATCTTTATCAAGGCCATCGCCCGCGAGGACGGGACCAAGGCGGAGGCCGTGGTCTGCAGGAACCCGGCGGCGGAGGCGGTGCTGGAACGGCTGGTGACGGCGCTTGCCGCCGCGGACGGTGAGGAAAACCCGGTCCGCAAGATTACGGTCGTCAAGACGAAACAGGCGAACGCCTTCGCGCTGCCGGGCGGCCAGTTGATGATATTCTCCGGCCTTTTCGACATTTCCGACCATCCCAACGGCTTCTCCGCCGTTCTCGCCCATGAGATCGCCCATGCGGACCATAACCACCCGATGCGGCTGTTCGTTACCAACGCCGGGGTGGCGACGATATTCAGCCTGCTGCTCGGCGATGTGTCGGGCGGCACCCTCCTCGCGACGCTGGGTCAGATGACGGTCGGCTCGGGCTATAGCCGCGATTTCGAACGCGAGGCCGACCGCTCGGCCATCGAGCGGATGCAGGCCGCGGGCTATGACATCTCGCCGATGGTGCCGCTCATGGAAAAACTGGCCAAGCAGACCCCGTCATCGGGCTTCCTGTCCTTTCTCGACAGCCATCCCGGCTTTGACGAGCGGATCGAAACTCTCCGCGCCGCTGGAAAAACAGGGGGCGCGGCGCTGAGTGATGAGGACTGGACCACGCTCCGGGGCTACTGCGGCTAGCCGTCAGTGCTTTCCGGCAAGCCCGCGTCCCTTGGCGATGACGGTATCGCCGAACTTGTTGCGAAGCTTTTCGATCGCTGCCTCGACCTCCTTGTCATGACCCGACGCGCCGCTCAGAAGGTCGGGCCGGTCGGCATCCTCGATATCGCCGAAGCTGCTGATCCCCACACCGATCAGGCGAAAGTCATGGTTCGGGGCGGCTTTTTCAAGCAGCGGGCGCACCGCCTTGTAGAGGGTTTCGGCAAGCTGCGTCGGCTGGCCGAGGGTATGGCTCCGGGTGATCGTTTTGAAATCCCCGGTCTTGAGTTTCAGCGTGATCGTCTTGCCGGCCTTGCCGGATTTCTTGAGCCGGCTCGATACCTTTTCGCAAAGCGGCCAGAGACGGGCGAGCAGCACGTCGATCTCGCCGATATCGGTGCTGAAGGTGGTCTCCGCCGAGATGCTTTTCGCGCGCTGGTCCGGCTCGACCCGGCGGCTGTCCTCGCCGCGCGAGAGATGATAGAGGCGACCGCCCATGACGCCGTAACGGGCGACCAGCTCCGCCTTCTCCCGATGCTGGAGCTGGCCGATGGTCGTGATGCCTTCGGCGGCGAGCTTGCGGCCCAATGCCTTGCCGACGCCCCAGATATCGCTGACGGGGCGGCGCGCGAGAAATTCCTTCGCTTCCGCCCGGCCGATGACGGCAAACCCGTTGGGCTTATCGAGATCGGAGGCGAGCTTGGCGAGGTACTTGTTGTAGCTGAGCCCGACCGATACGGTGATTCCGACTTTTTCCTCGATTTCCCGGGCGAGCCAGGCCAGCGACTGCGCCGCGTTGCGATGATGCAGTTTTTCAGTGCCTGAAAGGTCGAGAAAGGCCTCATCCAGTGACAGGGGTTCGACATCCGGCGTCAACCGGTCGAAAACGGCGCGAATTTCGCGGCTGACGGCGGCGTATTTCGCCATGTTCGGCGGGATGATCACGGCGTCCGGGCAGAGCCGTTTCGCCTTGAACAGCGGCATTGCCGAGCGCACGCCGGACATCCGCGCGATGTAGCAGCAGGTCGAGACGACGCTGCGCGCGCTGTCGTGGGAGATGATCAGTGCTTTCGCGCGCAGTTCCGGATTGTCGCGCTTCTCCACCGCCGCATAGAAGGCATCGCAATCGACATGGGCGATGGTTAGCTCGAACAGTTCCGCATGCCGCAGCACCCGTGGCGAGCGGCAATGGGAGCAGCGCTTGTCGGCAGCCGGGCTCGCCTCCTCCAGTATCGTCAGGCAATTGCGGCAGAGGCTCGCCATGTCATCACCCTCAAACGTCGCCCGTCCCGATATGCCGGATGATATGGTCGCTGATCTCCGGCCAGCTGTAGAGCCGGGTATGGCTGTGCTCCGCCGGTCCGAGAAGCTTCGAGAGGCGGGTGTCGGCGATATAGTGGAGCCGGTGCACATGCGCGGCATGCTCATTGACCGAGCTGTGGTTATGCGGGATGTCGTCGATGAAATAGGCGGGTGCCTCCAGCTTGTGCGTCAGGTAGCGGACCACCTGTCCCTTGCTGCCGACATTGGCGATCAGCGGGAAGTCCATTCCCTTTTCCCGGAGGCCCTTGCGTCTCTTCGCGGCGTATCTCGGCGGCACATTGCTCAGCACCACGATTTGCGCATGCTCGCTGAGGGCGGCGAGGCCTTCCGCCGCGCCCTCCACCGCCGGCAGCCCCGCGCAGCGCTGATCGAAAAAGTCGGAGAGCATCGCGCCGACCTCTGCCTGGTCGATCGGCTCCTTGTCGGCGATGCGGCGGATATTGCCGGTCAGGGCGAAGGAGGACCAGTCGAAATACAGATCGAGCGAGCCGAGAAAATCCTCAAGCCCGATCATGAAATTGAAGAGCACCTCGTCCGCATCCGTGATGACGAGCGGGCGCGCCGGATCGAGGGCCAGCGTTTCGAGCTGGGGCCGCACCTCGTCATGGATGCCGGTAAACATTGTCAATAATCCTCCGTTGGCGCGCCGGGAAAGAACCGGCGTGCCTGGGCCGGGCTTCTGGCGTCAATATTGGTTTCAGTGCAGAAATCGATCAGGATGTCTTCATGATTGAGCAGGAAATCAAGCACGCCGGCTAGAATTTCCGCGCTTCCCGCCGAAGTGGCGAGATCCGCGGGATTAATGCCTGTTTCGGCCATCATCCAACTCAATGTTTTTTCCTTTGCGGCAATGAATGTCAGCGCCTCGAGGGCAATTATTTCAGATTTTTCGCGGTCCATGACACTTTATCTGTCCAGAAGACGTATTCAGTAAGGGAAAATTAAACATATTTCTGTTTATTGGATACGAATGATAGTCTCAAGCGCCGGAAATTGAAATGTTGAAGCTGTTTGAGACGCGAAAAAGCGGCTTCGCACTGGTGTTTGAACTTTTGAACTGAACGGGCAGAAAATGAAGACAGTATTGATTGTCGAAGATAACGACTTAAATATGAAGTTGTTCCATGATCTTCTGGATGCACATGGATATAACACCATCCAGACAAAAGATGGCATGGAAGCATTGAGTCTCGCAAGGGAGCATTCACCGGATCTGATCCTGATGGACATCCAGTTGCCAGAGGTTTCCGGTCTGGAAGTAACGAAATGGATTAAAGAAGACGAGGCATTGAAGTCGATTCCCGTCATCGCCGTTACCGCCTTCGCCATGAAGGGGGACGAAGAAAAAATTCGCGAGGGGGGCTGTGAAGCATATATCGCAAAGCCGATCTCCGTCGGGAATTTCCTCGAAACAGTCAAAGAGTTTCTGAGCTAGATTATGTCTGCACGCATCCTGGTCGTCGACGACGTCATTCCGAATGTTAAAATTCTCGAGGCAAAATTGTCCGTCGAGTATTACGACGTAGTGACCGCCTATAACGGCGCCGATGCGCTTAAAATCGCCGAAGAACAGCTGCCGGACCTGATCCTGCTCGATGTGATGATGCCGCAGATGGATGGCTTCGAAGTCTGCCGCCGTCTCAAGGCCGATCAACGCACGGCGCATATCCCGGTCATCATGGTCACGGCGCTGAGTGAAGCGGCCGACCGCGTGCAGGGGCTGGAATCCGGGGCGGATGACTTTCTCACCAAGCCGGTCGACGATTTGGCGCTGTTTGCGCGCGTCAAGTCTCTCCTGCGGCTCAAGATGATGATGGATGAATTCCGCCTGCGCGAGGAAACCAGTTCCGAGCTCGGCGTCATCAGCATGTCCGACCGCAAGGAGGAGGCGATCCAGCGGGCCCGTATCCTGGTGATCGACGATAATGAATATTCCGTCCGCATGATGAAGGAAATCTACGCGGAAACCTATGACATCACGCTGGAGCCGAACATGGAGGAAGCGCAGGTTCTGCTGCGCGGCGGCGATTATGACCTTGCCGTCATCAGCCTCGATTCCGCGACCTATGACCCGCTGCGGCTCTGCTCCAAGATCCGGAGCTTCGAGGAGACGCGGCAACTGCCGATCCTGACCCTCGTTGATGAATCGGACAAGGACAAGCTGCTGAAGGGCATGGATATCGGTATCAATGACTATGTCATGCGGCCCATCGACACGAACGAACTGATCGTGCGGACCCGGACGCAGATCCTCCGCAAGCAGTATCAGGACCGCCTTCGCCATAATTTCCACCGCAGCATGGAGCTGGCGGTGACCGACAGCCTGACCGGGCTGTATAATCGTCGCTATATGTCGAACCATCTGGACGCCATGTTGCAGCGCGCGAAAATGGACTACAAGCCGGTCTGCGTGCTGATCATGGATATCGATTTCTTCAAGAATGTGAATGACACGCACGGCCATGATGTCGGCGATGATGTCATCAAGGAATTTTCCTGCCGGATCGGCACCAGCGTGCGGGGAATCGACCTTGCCTGCCGCTACGGCGGCGAGGAATTCGTTGTCGTCATGCCCGATACCGATCTATCGGTCGCCTCCGGCGTCGCGGAACGCCTGCGCCGGCAGATCGCGGAGAAACAATTCTCGGCCAGCAACGGAGGGGTTGTTCTCGATCTCACCTGCTCCATCGGTGTCACGGTATCGCGGGAGAAGGAAGATTCCGAAAGCCTCCTCAAGCGGGCGGACGAGGCGCTGTACAAGGCGAAGCGCGACGGGCGGAACCGGGTTGTCGCCGCGCCCGCCAATGTCGAGGTTTTCGAAAAAGCGCAAGGCGTTGCCGCGCGCTAGAACCCGACCTGAATTTCCAATAAAAAAGGCCGCTGAAAAGCGGCCTGATTTCTTTACAGCCTGCAGAGGCTATTTGATCTTGGCTTCCTTGAATTCCACATGCTTGCGCGCAACGGGATCATATTTGCGTACGACCATTTTTTCCGTCAATGTGCGCGGGTTTTTCTTCGTCACGTAGAAGAACCCCGTGTCCGCAGTGCTTACCAGCCTGATTTTCAATGTTGTCGGCTTAGCCATGTCCGAAACTCCAGTCGTTCCCGCGTCAGCGCGGGCAAAAATAATGATCGAAGCCCGGAAAATACGGATTTATTCCGCGAAGTCAAGCGGATGCTTGGAAAATTCGCTTTTTTTAGGCTTTGCGAGATCGGCGCAGGTGACTGGCGGCCACCAGCACGAACAATAGGCACGCCGCGGCGAATGTCAGGGGCATGCCATGGGGTTTAACGACCTCCATCGCCACGCCGGCCAAAACCGGTCCGAACAGGCTGCCAAGCCCCCAGAGCATGCCGACTGCTGCCGTCGCCGTGATCAGATCGCCGCCCTTGAAGACCTGACCCATCACGACAAGGGCAATGGTATAGGTACCAACAACCCCGCCGCCCCAGATAACAAGGAGCGGCCACAGGAGATAAGGCTCCAGTACGACGAAGGGCAGGATCAGTGCGCCAAGCACCCCGACGATACCACAGCCGAGAATCACCTTGGTCCGGTCAAACCGGTCCGCCAGCCAGCCGATGGGTAGCTGTAGCAGGATGTTCCCGGCGAGCAGGGCGCTTGTCATCAGCACCGCCATTTCCAGCGCCTGTCCATTCTTGACGCCATATACCGGAAGGAGCGTTAGAACGGAGCCATCAAAGAAGGCAACGAGGAGGGTCGCGGCGCTGATCATCGGGGCGATCTTTATGAAGGAAAAAATGGAATAGCTGCTCTTCTCGCCAAGGTCGGGGAATCGGTCGCCGACGATCAGAAAGGCGAAGCCAGCACTCATGACAATCAGGCTGGAGACGATGAACGGCAGGCTCCCCTCGGCGCCGAGGAAGTTGATCAGCACCGGACCAAAGGCGAAGCCGCAAGTCATGGAGGAGATATAGATCGCAATCGTCCGGCCGCGGGTTTTCTCGCGAGCGATTTTGTTCAGCCAGGTTTCGCTGATCAGGAATAGGACGGCCATCGACAGGCCGATCATCAGCCGCAGGAAGAACCAGAAATAGATATTATCCGACCAGGACAGTGCCCAGATGGACAGTGCCGCAAGTATCAACGAACCCCACAGCATTTTGCCCGACCCGACAACACGCGTACAGGCCGGCACGACCGGAGAGGCCAGGAGAAAGGAGAGGGCGGGAAGGGCGCCCATGAGGCCGATAACGTCGCTGCCATAGCCCCGCTTCTCCATCAGGAGGGAAACGAGGGGGATTGAAAGACTAAGGGAGACCGCCATGGCCGTCACAGCGGCAATCACGGCAATCAGGGCGCGCCGGTTATCCACCAGCGCGGCGTCAGCCATTGTCGTGATTGCGGATGAAAGGCCTGCCCTTGTAATAAGTGAAGACAGGAACGTTGCCGGACTGGCGAGGCAGAGGCGCTGCGGCCCGCTTGATTTTCCGGTCGATCTCATCAAGGACGAACTCCGTCACATCGATCAACGGGACACGATGGGTTTCAGACAACGGAATCCAGTGCAAATCGATTAATTCGCCCGAGCCGCCAAGGTCGCCGCCGGTTATATGCTTGGCATCAACGGTGAGAAAACGCGTATTGAAACGAATGGGACTTTTTGGTGGCGTGATGGCGCGGGCAATAAAATCTAGCTGTGATAGGTCCGGCACGAGTTGATCGCCCTGAAGATCACCAATGATCAGGCCGGTTTCCTCATGGGTTTCGCGCACGGCCGCCGTTGCGACCGCATGGGCCATGCCCGCGGGCTGGGAAAGCATTTTCTCGATATCCGGCGCAAGCGGGGCAAGTGGCGTTACCGCCGCATCGGCGCGGTCCACGCGGCCCCCCGGAAAAACATAAACATCCGGCAGGAACCTGTGGGCCTTTGATCGACGGCCCATCAGGACATAGAGATCATCGGCGCGCTGTTCATAGATGACAAGGCTGGCGGCATGCCGGGGCTTAACCGGCTGCAGTTGGCGGGTAAAATTTGTCATTCTTCCCCGTAAATTCGTTTGCCATGGCGCATCATGAACATGGGAACGGGCACCTTCGGGTCCTGCGGCGGGCGGTCGTTCAGGAATTTTTCCGCATAGCCGAGGATATTCTCTGTAATGACGGGAATATTCAGGTTGAGCGCGTCCTTGATGGTGACCCAGCGCAGATCGAGCAATTCACCGGAGCCTTTGATTTCCCCTTCCAGGGTTTCGGCGTCGGCAACAAAAAACCGCGTATTGAAGCGTTTCTTGCGCGAGGGCGGGGTCACGGCGCGGGCGATATAATCGAGCTTCGAGAGGTCCGGGCCGCAGGTTTCCGTTCCGAACTCATTCCAGACGGAGACACGGGATTTTCGTGGCCGTGAATAGTTGCCCGCAAGGCGCAGCCCGGTTTCCTCGAAGGTTTCACGAATGGCGGCGATGGCGAGCGCGCGGGCGCGGGCCGGCGTGCAGCCGCCGCGCAGCAGGCGCATCATCACATCCTCGCGCAGGTCCTCGGCCGGGGGGATGCGGCTGTCGCTGGCATCGACGCGACCGCCCGGAAACACATAGGTGTTGGGCATGAAGCTGTGCCGTCCGCTCCGCTCTCCCATCAGAATTTCGATGTTCTTGCTGCTTTGCCGATAAAGGATGAGGGTTGCGGCGTCTTTCGGGCGGGGGGCTTTGCTGCCGTCGGTTCGACTTTCCGCGACGGCTCTTTTTCTTTCAGTACTCATGATCGTTGGACTTCCATTTTTCGTCCAACTATGCACTTGCAGGGCGGGCAAGTCCAGTCAGTTTACGTGAAATCGCCCCCGAAGCCATGCATCTGGCGGGCCCACTGGATACCGATGAGCGCCCCCTTGACCCGGGGCAGCAGCCAGAGCGCCGAGATCAGCGAGACCGGCAGCCAGATCGTCAGTTGCACCCAGGTGGCGGGGCTGTAGGCCTGCTCGACCGTGAGCATGCCGGAGAGCACGAAATGAAGGACGATCAGCATGGTGAAATAGGGCGGCGCGTCATCCGCGCGCTGGTGATGCAGCTCCAGTCCGCAATGATCGCAGGTGTGGTTCACCTTGATATATTTTCCGAAAACCTGACCCTTGCCGCAATCCGGGCAACGCTGGCGAAGACCATTCATCATGGCCTGCCATACTGATCTGGGGGCTGCTGCAATTTCCATTTAAACCCTGCTTCTTCCAAACTGATGCGATGAATATTAGCATCACATAAGCCTGATTTATATGATGAAAAGGGCTTTGCGACACTCTGCCGCAGATGTCAGTCGGACTTATCGAGTAACTTTCGACGGCAGGAAAACGAAGTTGAAGATATAATCGTCCCTTTTTTTCGCGTGACGGTGATGTTTCTCCATATCAATGTTCCAAAATCGTGTCAGTATGCCGTTCTTCATCGCGAAAGCGTCGTATCCGTAAGCTTCCACCGCTGAAGTCAGTTCCTCGATCGGCCTTTTGGCATGAGCTTCTTCCATCTCGACGATCATCACGGGTTTGTCCCGTGCGAGAGTTTCCCGCGCGCCTTCCAGAACGGCGAGTTCATGTCCCTCGACATCAACCTTCATGAAACCGATATTCTGAATTCCAAGATTATCAAGCTTTTCCGCGCCCACCTCGACGCTTTTATAGTTTGCCGACACCTTCACTTCACTCAACGAACCACCCTGGTTGGAGAAGCCTTTCCGGCCTCGTGGAATTCGCAATTCCGCCGTGCCAGTGAAATTCGACAGCGCAATATTTCGCGGATTTGCCCGGCCCTTAATATTCTGTTCCAGAACGGGATAAAGTTTCGGATTTGGCTCAAAGGCGTACACCTCGGCGCAGACTTTCGACAGCTGATAGGACCAGACACCTTTATGGGCGCCGACATCGACGGCGGCCTTGTTTCTGTCGACCAGAAACGGAAGCAGCTTGATTTCCTTTTCGCCGATCCGCATCTCTTTGCCGACCCTGTATATCATATAGAGCTGCGGCGGGATAAACTTGCGTTTTAGTTTTTCCTCGAAGGTTTCGGGCGGCTGCCAGGTCATGTTCCAGTTCCGTCACAAAATTTCGCGATTGGCTCTTCATAGGACGCGAGGGCGAACTCTATCCCAAGTGGTAGAGGAATGACAAGAAAACAATTTCGCTGTTTCCTGCGTGTGCCAGTATCAGCGCTTTTCCTGCCGCCGAGTTGCGCGTTTCTTGCCCTTGGGGGTTGTCCGCTTCTTCTTTTTGGCGGCCTTGAGGGGCACCTTGCCGGGGGACGTCTGTTTGCGCCCCGGTTGCGGGCGGCGGGTCCTCGCGGCTGTTCCGGGGCGGCCGTCCTCCACCTCGACGATCATGCTGCCTGTCACGATATCGACCTCGCGCAGGCGCACGGCGAGGCGGTCGGCAAGGCGGAAAACCTCCCCCGTCCGCTTGCCGATCAGCATATGCTTTTCAGGGTCAAAGTTGAAAAAGTCATTGCCGAGGGTGGAAATCGGGGCGAGGGCGTCGGCGCCACTGTCGTCAAGGGTCAGGAACAGCCCCGCCCGGGTGACGCCGGAGACCTTCGCCTGGAAAATCTCCCCGACCTTGTTGGCGAGGAAGACGGCGGTGAAGCGATCCGTCGTCTCGCGCTCCGCCACCATGGCGCGGCGCTCGCTGGCGGAGATATCGGTGCCGATCTCCTCGAATTCAACGGCCTCCTCGTCCTTGAGGCCGCCATCGCCGAGCTTGAGGGCGGCGATCAGGCTGCGGTGCACCAGCAGGTCCGCATAGCGCCGGATGGGGGAGGTGAAATGCGCATAATTCTGCAGATGCAGGCCGAAGTGATGCAGATTGTCCGGGCTGTAGACGGCCTGTGACTGGCTGCGCAGGATCAGGGAACTGACCAGCTCGCGGTCGATTTCGCTGTCCGCCTGCTCAAGAACGCGATTGAGGCTCGCCGTGGTGACGACCTGCCCCTTGGCGAAGCGGATATTCATCTCGCCGAGCGTCTCATGCAGGCCCAGCATCTTGTCGGCGGTGGGCGGTTCATGGACGCGGAACATGCAGGGCCGCTTCAGCTTCACCAGCGTTTCCGCCGCCGAGACATTGGCCTGGATCATGAATTCCTCGATCAGCATATGCGCCTCGAACCGCTCGCGCTTGTGCACCGCCTTGATGAAGCCGTCCTCGCCAAACTCGATCTGCCGCTCGGGCAGGTCAAGATCGAGCGGCTGGCGCTTCTTGCGCGCCTTTTTAAGCGCGGCATAGGCGGAGAACAGCGGTTCGATGACGTCGTCGCGGAGCATGTCCGTCTTGTCGTCGGTTTCACCGTCATGGGCGTTCTGGGCCTGCCGGTAGGTGAGGGAGGCGACGGAGCGCATCAGGGCGCGCATGAATGTATGGCGGAGCTTGTTGCCCTCCGCATCGAACCACATCCGCACCGCCATCACCGGCCGGTCGACATTCTCATGCAGGGAACAAAGATCGCTGGAGAGTTCATGCGGCAGCATCGGCACCACGCGGTCCGGGAAATAGACGCTGTTGCCGCGCAACCGGGCCGCCTTGTCGAGGGCGGAGCCATGGGTCACATAATGGGCGACGTCGGCGATGGCGACGATGGCCTGCCAGCCGCCCTCGTTGTTTGGATCGTCATCCGGCGCGGCCCAGACCGCATCGTCGCGGTCGCGGGCGTCGGCGGGGTCGATGGTGATCAGCGGCAGGCCGCGCAAGTCCGTGCGTTTACCGAGGGAGACCGGCTTTGCCGCCAGCGCCTCCTTGATGGCGGCGTCATCGAAGACATCCGGGATGCCATGGGCATGGATTGCAATCAGGCTGAGCGACGCGGCGTCCCCCATCGGGCCGATACGCTGGGTCACCCGTCCCTCGGGCAGCGCGAAGGCCTTGCCGGGGAGGATGTCGCAGAGCACCACTTCGCCGGTTTGCGCGCCCATCGAATTTTCCGCGCGGACAATGACTTCCTTCTTGAGCTTGCGGTTGGTCGGCTGCACGCGGCCATCCTTGCCGACCTTCGAATAGACGCCGAGGACCGGTCCGGCGGCGGCTTCGAGATGGCGGATGACGCGCGCCTCGTAGGTACCGTCCTTCTGCCGTGCGAGACGGGCGAGCAGGCGGTCGCCGACCCCCGGCGCCGAGCTGCGCGCGCGGCCCTGCGGGACAATGTAGATGAGGGGCGGCTTGCCGTCTTCCTGCCAGCTGACGGGACGGGCGACGGGTTCACCGCCCTTGTCCAGCCGCTCAACCTCGATCACCGCGACGGCGGGCAGCGCCCCGGCCGGGGCCAGCTCACGCTTGCGGCCTTTTTCGAGATGACCTTCGTCGACAAGCTCCTTCAGCAGCTTTTTGAGATAGATCCGGTCCGCGCCCTTGATATTGAAGGCGCGGGCGATCTCCCGCTTGCCGACGGGGGTTTCGCTTTCATCGATAAAGCTGCGGACCTGCTCCTTGGTTGGCAGATGATCCTGTTTCGAAGATTTGGGGCTCAAAATATCCCGTTTTCTGTCAAGAGGGGGCGACTCATTCCGCCGCCGCCGCCGGTTTTTTCGATGCGGGCTTCTTCTTCGCCGCCGGTTTTGCCTTTGCCGCCTTTTTCGCGAGCTTCGGTTTCTTGCCGCTCTTCTCGGCGCGCTCGGCCAGCAGCTTGACCGCATCCTCCAGTGTGATGGTCATCGGATCGGAACCCTTCGGGATCGTCGCATTGATGCCGCCATGGGTGACATAGGCGCCGTAGCGACCGTCCTTCACATTGATATCGGCACCGTCCGCCGGATGCGGACCGACGACGCGAAGGGGTGCCGCGCCGCGCCCGCCACTGCCGCCGCCGCGGCCTTTCGCCTCGGCCAGAAGCTCGACCGCGCGGTTCATGCCGACCGTCAGCACTTCCATGCTGTTCGTAAGCTTGCCGTATTTCCGGTCGCTCTCCACATAGGGGCCATAGCGGCCAAGCCCGGCGGTGATCATCGAGCCGGTCTCGGGATGCGGGCCGATCTCGCGCGGCAGGCCGATCAGCTGGACCGCCAGATCGAAATCGAGGCTTTCGAGCGGGATGTCTTTCGGAATGGAGACACGCTTTGGCTTCTTCTTCGGCTCGGGCTCGCCAAGTTGCAGATAGGGGCCGTAGGGACCCCGCCGCAGCGTGATCATCAGGCCGCTCTCCGGATCCTGGCCGAGTTCCTTCGGGCCTTCATCCGTTGTATCGCCGGCCTCATCCTCGCTCTCGCCGAGTTTGCGCGTGAAGCGGCAGTTGGGATAGTTGGAGCAGCCGATAAAGGCGCCGAAACGCCCGGTCTTGAGGCTAAGTCGCCCGTCGTCGCATTTCGGGCAGGCGCGCGGGTCTTTTCCATCCTCGGTCGGCGGAAAGATATGCGGCGCGAGAACCCGGTTGAGCTCCTCCAGAACGTCGGAAACACGAAGTTCCGCCGTGCCTTCGACCAATGTGTTAAAGTCAAACCAGAAGTCGCGCAGCACCTGTTTCCAATCAATTTTCGCCGCCGTGATATCGTCGAGCTTTTCTTCCAGCTGCGCCGTGAAATCATATTCCACATAGCGCGTGAAGAAGGAGGACAGAAAGGCGGTGACGAGCTGTCCCTTATCCTCGGGGATAAAGCGTTTCTGCTCGATCTTCACATAGTCGCGGTCCTGCAGAACCGAGATAATGGAGGCATAGGTGGAGGGGCGGCCGATGCCGAGCTCTTCCAGCTTTTTCACCAGGCTCGCTTCCGAATAGCGGGGCGGCGGCTCGGTGAAATGCTGGTCCTCGCGGACCTTGTCCGTCGCGACATTTTCCCCGGCCTTGACGGCGGGCAGGCGATTGCCGTTCTCGTCATCCGATACATCGTCGCGGCCTTCCTCGTAGAGCTTGAGGAAGCCCGGAAAGCGGACGACACTGCCGGTCGCGCGTAAAATCTGGCCCTCGCCATCGCTGAAATCGATGGTCGTGCGTTCGAGCTGCGCGCTTTCCATCTGGCTGGCGATCGTCCGCTTCCAGATCAGCTCATAAAGGCGCAGATGCTCTGAATCGAGATATTTCGCGACCATCGCCGGGGTGCGCGACAGATCCGTCGGGCGGATGGCCTCATGGGCCTCCTGCGCGTTCTTGGATTTCGATTTGTAAAAGCGCGGCTTCTCCGGCACATATTCCTTGCCATACTCGCTCGCGATCACGTCGCGGGCGCTGTGCATCGCCTCCATCGCCAGGCTGACACCGTCGGTCCGCATATAGGTGATCAGGCCCTGTGTCTCGCCGCCGAGGTTGAAGCCTTCATACAGCTTTTGCGCGACCATCATCGTCCGCTTCGCCCCGAATCCCAGCTTGCGGGAGGCTTCCTGCTGCAGGGTTGAGGTCGTGAAGGGCGGGGAGGGGTTGCGCTTTGCCGGTTTCTGCGTGACATCGGCGATGGAAAAGGATCCGGCGCGGACTTTCTCCGCGGCCGCTTTTGCCGTTTCCGCGTTGGGAAGGTCGAATTTATCGAGCTTCTTGTTCGCAAGATGCGTCAGGCGCGCGGTGATCTTGTCCTTCTTGTCGGTCAGGAAATCCGCATCGATCGTCCAGTATTCCTCCGCCGTAAAGGCGTCGATCTCGAGTTCGCGCTCGCAGATGAGGCGGAGCGCCACCGATTGCACGCGGCCGGCCGATTTCGCGCCCGGCAATTTGCGCCAGAGAACCGGCGACAGGGTAAAGCCGACGAGATAATCGAGGGCGCGGCGGGCCTGCTGCGCATTGACGAGGTTCATGTCCAGCTCGCGCGGATGGGCGATTCCCTCCAGCACCGCGCGCTTGGTAATCTCGTTGAAGACGACGCGGCTCACCTTCGCGCCTTTGAGCTTTTTCTTCTCCTCCATCACCTTCAGCACATGCCAGGCGATGGCTTCCCCTTCGCGATCCGGGTCAGTGGCGAGATAGAGGTTTTCGGCACCTTGCAGGGCGTCGGCGATGGCCTTTATATGCTTCGCCGACTTCGCATCATTCTGATAATGCATGGCGAAATCCTGGTCCGGTTCGACCGATCCGTCCTTCGATGGCAGGTCGCGGATATGCCCGTAGGACGCCAGAACCGTATAGTCCTTGCCCAGATACTTGTTAATGGTCTTGGCTTTTGCAGGAGATTCGACGACGACAACATTCATATCAATACCGCAGGCTTCCTATGTTTTGAGGGCCGTTTTTTCGCATTATCCCGTGTTATATAGAGACGCTAGGGGGCGATGGAAACCCTGTTTCCGAAATGGCGTTCTATTCTGCCTGCCAGTTCCAGTTCAAGTAAAATCGTTAAAATGACGGAAGGCGGCTGCCCGGTGAGACGGATAATCTCGTCGATTTCGATGGGCGTGGGACTGAGATAGGAGATAACGTCGGGCCGTGTCCGGTCCAGCTCCTGTTCCGCCGGTTGCGCGGGATCGAAGAGGGGGTGGAGCGGTTGCTCCGGCTCGCGCAAGGGGCGGCGGCGGATGCTTTCGAGGGCCGAGATGATATCCTCCGCGCTTTCGATCAGTGCCGCGCCGTTGCGGATCAGGTTGTTGGTGCCCTTGGCGCGCGGATCCATCGGCGATCCGGGCACCGCGAAGACATCGCGCCCCTGCTCGAGCGCCATGCGCGCGGTGATCAGCGAGCCTGAGCGCGGCGAGGCCTCGACCACCAGCACGCCAAGCGCGAGGCCCGAAATGATCCGGTTGCGGCGCGGAAAATGGCGGGCCTGCGGCACCGTGCCGAGGGGCTGTTCGGCGATCACGCAGCCGCGCCCGTAGATTTCTTCCTGCAGCGGCTGGTTTTCTTTCGGATAGGGATAGTCGAGCCCGCCGCCGACAACACCGATGGTCCCGCCCGCCAGCGAGGCCACATGCGCCGCCGTGTCGATCCCGCGGGCGAGGCCGGAGGCAATGACGATGTTTTCGCGTGAGACCCCCTCGGCGATCTGGCGGGTCAGGCGGATCGCAACGGCGGAGGCATTGCGTGCGCCGACGATGGCGAGGATGTCCCGGTTCAACAGCTGGGCATGGCCACGGAGGGACAGGACCGGCGGCGGATCGGCAATCATGCGGAGTGCCGCCGGATAGTCGGGCTCGCAGGCCGCGACCATGCGTCCGCCGAACAGCTCCAGCGTCTCCAGCTCGCGGGCGGCCTGACCGGCGGGATGGAGGCGGATCGGCTTCTTGCGGCCGCCGCGTCGCGCAAGCTCGGGCAGCGCGTCGAGCGCCTTCGCCGCCGTCCCGAAGCGGGCGATCAGCTGGAAAAACGTCACCGGTCCGACATTTTCCGAGCGGATCAGCCGCAGCCAGTCCAGCCGTTCGCCCTTTGACAGTTCGCGAATATTTTCCATCGCGCGAAGATGACAGGAGATGGCGAAACGCGTCAATTGAATTCTGCTGGATGTTATGCGCGTTATGGCCGGGTCAGCCCTCCCTGTCGCCGCCATCCTTTGCCTGGGCATCGCGAAAGCGCGGCGCGAGATCGAAGAGGCTCCCGAATGAGAAACGGCGAGGCGGCGGCGTCGCGGCCGCCCCATCCGTCACAGGCTCCGGCGCGGATTGCGGTGGCTCCTGTGCCTCGGCGGGTGGCTTTCTGGCCGCGAGCATGGCTTCGAATTTTGCGATTTCATCGAGCACCCGATTCTCTTCCTCCGTGTCGGGCCCGGTGGGGGGCGGAGCAACGGGGCGCGCCGCAGGGGGCTCCGGCGGTGCGGCGGGGCTGCTCTTGGCTGCGACTGTTTGACGGCGGGGCGTGCCATGCCGCCGCCGGAGACCGCGCCTTGGCAGTTCCCGCCGCAGCTGACGCCAGTTGATTGCGGGAGTTTCCCCGGTGGCCGGTGCCGGCGCGGAAGGATCGCCTTCCGGCATCGGGTCCTCGTTTTCCTGATCCGCCGTCATTGCTGTCGCTTCTTCCGTTATCTCATCGCTCGTCGTCGGTACGGGATCCTGTTCCTGTTCCTGTTCCTGTTCCTCGACCGCCGCATCGCCGTCCCCGGCGCGAAGATCGAGGCCGAGCAGGGGAAAATTCTCCCGGAAATACGCGTGATGCCGCTCAATCTCCGCCTTGTGGCGGCTGACGTGGGTGGAAAAAGCGCTATCGACCGCGTCCTGCAATTGCTGCAGCCGGCGAACATTGGCGTCCGTGATTTGCGGCGTTGCGGATTTCATCGATAATTCCCGATCCCAACCTCTCTTATAGGTAAGTGGAATGGGAATTCAATTCAACCGGAAATCAGGATTTCTTTTTGCCGATGCGGGGTTCCTCACCCTTGAGAAGGCGGGCGATATTCTGCCGGTGACGGAGATAAATGAGGATCGCCATCAGGGTTGCGAACTCGATGCGCTGGGTATCGCCGTAATAGGTGTCGCCAAAGGGGGAGTATATCTGCAGGAGATAGAGATAGACGGGCGCGAGCGCGGCGCTGACCAGCGCGGCGAGAGAGGAAATCCGGAAGATCAGCGCGGTCAGCAGCCAGGTGAGCGCGACGCCAAGCCCCGCGGGCCAGCTGATCGCCAGCATCACGCCGATAAAGGTCGCGACGCCCTTGCCGCCCTTGAATTTCAGCCAGACGGGAAAGAGATGGCCGAGAAAGGCGCCACCGCCCGCCATCACCGCGTAATCCTGCGTGAAAAACATATTGGCGAGGATGACGACAATCGCCCCCTTGCCGCCATCGAGCAGGAGCGTTGCCAGCGCAAGGCCCTTGTTGCCGGTCCGGAGCACATTGGTCGCGCCGATATTGCCCGAGCCGATTTTCCGCACATCGCCGAGCCCGGCCAACTTCGTGAGCACTAATCCAAACGGGATCGATCCGACGAGATAGCCGATGACGGCGGCGGCGTAGAAGGGCCAGGTATAGCTGATATCACCAAGGGGGTCGGGCATGTCGCTGCCTCCTATCGTTCGAAAACGGCTTTGCCGCGGACAAAGGTCTTGACCACGAGCCCCTGCAACAGATGACCGTCGAAGGCCGTGTTCTTTGACTTCGACAGGAGCCGGTCACCGTCCACCTGCCAGGGTTTCTCGGTATCGAAAAGGGTGAGATCCGCCGCCGCGCCTTTTTTGAGCGCGCCCGCCTCAAGGCCGAGCAGTTTCGCCGGTGCGACCGTCATCGTATAGAGCAGGCGCAGCAGATCGACATCGCCGTTGTGATAGAGCCGCAGGCTGACCGGCAGCATGGTCTCGAGCCCGATCACGCCGGGCTTGGCCTGGGCAAAGGGCACGCGCTTGCTGTCGGCGCTTTGCGGCAGATGCTGGGACGAGATGATATCGATGGTGCCATCCTTGATCCCCTCGATCACGGCGAGGCGCTCGTCTTCTTCGCGAAGCGGCGGGGAGACGCGGGCGAAGGTGCGGTATTCGCCAAGCTCCAGATCGTTCAAGGCATGATAATGCGGCGCGGTGCCGGCGGTGACGTTGAGTCCGTCGTTTTTCGCCCGGCGCATGGTATCGAGGGCGTCTTTCGTGCTGAGATGCGCAGCGTGCCAGCGCGCGCCGGTCATTTTCACCAGCCGGATGTCCCGCTCCACCAGGATCGCCTCGGCGCAGGTCGGAACGGATTTGAGCCCCATGAAAGTCGCGGTGCGCCCGCCGGTCATCACCCCGCCCGCCGCCAGGCCCGGATCCTCCGCATGGACGATCACCGGCCGTTCGAACATGCAGGAATAGGCAAGCGCCCGGCGCATCAGGTTGATGTTTTCAATCGCGAACTGCCCGTCACTGAAGGCGACGGCGCCCGCCTCGGCGAGAAGGCCGAATTCTGCCATTTCCGCGCCCTGCAATCCCTTGGTCAGCGCGCCGGTGATACAGACATTAACGGCGCAGGTGTTTTTCGCGCGCCGCATCACCATCTCGACAATGGCCGGATCGTCGATCACCGGCTCGGTCGCGGGAAAGGCGTTGATGGTTGTCACCCCGCCCGCCGCCGCGGCCATTCCGGCGGTTGCCATGGTTTCGCGATGTTCCTTGCCCGGCTCACAGAGATAGGCATGGGCATCGACAAGGCCGGGCGAGAGGCAGTAGCCCTTGCAATCCTCGACCTTTGCGCCGTCGGGCAGGGCGTCCTTCTTGATATGCGCGCCCCAGTCGAGGATTTTTCCCTTTTCAATCAGCACGCCGCCCAGGGTGTCGGTATGGGTCGCCGGGTCCAGCAGCCGGGCATTGATCAAGGCCTGTATCGTCATGTCGCGGCCTCCCGTGTCAGGAGATCAAGGCAGGCCATGCGCACCGCGACGCCCATCTCCACTTGTTCGGAGATCGCGCTGATATTGAGGTCGTCGGCAATCTCGGAATCGATTTCGACGCCCCGGTTCATCGGTCCCGGATGCATGATCAGCGCGTCCTTCTTGGCGACGGAGAGTTTTTCCTTGTTGAGGCCGAAGAAATGGAAATATTCGCGGATCGACGGCACGAAGGAGCCTTGCATCCGCTCGGTCTGCAATCGCAGCATCATGACGATATCCGCGTCCTTCAGCCCCTCCGACATCTTGTTATAGACCTCGACGCCCATTTTCGCGGCGTTAGAGGGGATCAGCGTCGTCGGCCCGACGATGCGCACCCGCGCCCCCATGATATTCAGCAGCGCAATGTTGGAGCGGGCGACGCGGCTATGCTGGATATCACCGCAAATGGCGACGATCAGCCCTTCCAGCCGGCCCTTGCGGCGCTTGATGGTGAGCGCATCGAGGAGCGCCTGCGTCGGATGCTCATGGCTGCCGTCACCGCCGTTGATGACAGCGCAGTCGACCTTCTGGGCGAGGAGATGCGGCGCGCCCGAATCGCCATGGCGGATCACCAGCACATCGGGATGCATGGCGTTGAGCGTCATCGCCGTATCGATCAGGGTTTCGCCTTTTTTGACCGAGGAGGAGCCGACCGACATATTGATCACATCCGCGCCGAGGCGCTTGCCCGCCAGCTCGAACGAGGTGCGGGTGCGGGTGGAGTTTTCAAAAAAGAGATTGATCTGCGTCTTGCCGCGCAACAGGTCCCGCTTTTTATCGGGCGTGCGGGCGATTACCGCGTAATGTTCGGCCAGGGAAAGAATCTGGTTGATATCGGTGGCACCCAGCCGCGCGATATCGAGGAGATGCCGATGGGCAAATCGTATGGGATCTGTGTTTGTCATTAAAAGCCAACTGTATAGCGGCCTTCCCCAAAAGCGGCAAGCGCAAGTTGATTTTTTATCGCAAGGAGTCGAGCGCGCCCTGCAGGATATAGGCGGCGGCCATTTTATCGACGGATTTCGCCCGTTTCGCGCGCGACGTATCTGTTTCCAGCATGCTGCGGGTCACGGCAACGGTCGAGAGCCGTTCATCCCAGAAGCACATCGGCAGGTCGAAATATTCCTCGAGATTTTTCTGAAACTGGCGAATCGACTGGCAGCGCGGCCCCTCGCTCCCGTCCATATTGACGGGCAGGCCGATGACGAAACCGCCGATCTTCCATTTGTCGATGATTTTGGCAATTTCTTCCGCATCCGCCTTGAACTTTGTCCGCTTGATTGTCATAAGGGGCGTGCCCACTTTCAAGGCGGCGTCGGAAATCGCGAGTCCGATGGTTTTCGTGCCCGGATCCATGCCGAGCAGCCGCTTGTCCCTGGGCACGAGATGTTTCAAGTGGGTGGGGTTGTCGAGAAGCATTGCTTACGCTAATTTGCAGCCAACGTCGGCTTGGCGCCAATTTTCGAGTTGGAGACCGTCCGGGCCGACCCTCCGGACAGCTTCTTTTATAGCAAAGGGTGACAGATGTCGCTTGATAAAGCCACTGTGGCAAAGGTAGCCAATCTGGCCCGCATCAAGGTCGAGGAAAAAGACCTCGAACCGATGGCGGCCGAACTGAACAATATTCTGGGCTGGGTGGAACAGCTCGGCGAGGTGGATACAGCGGACGTGGAGCCGATGACCTCGGTCGCCGAGATGCGCCTGCGCTGGCGCGCCGATGAGGTGACCGACGGCGGCTATGTCGAGGATATCGTCGCCAATGCGCCAAGCGGCGAGGATGGATATTTCGCCGTGCCGAAGGTGATCGAATAATGAGTGACCTGACAAAACTGACAATCGCGGAGGCGCGCGCCGGTCTTGAAAAAGGCGATTTTTCCTCGCGCGAGCTGACCGCCGCCCATATCACGGCGATGACGGCCTCGAAACCGCTCAACGCCTATATCACGGAAACGCCGGAGCAGGCGGTGGAGGCGGCGACAGACTCGGACACGCGCCGGGCGAAAGGCGAGGCGGGCAAGCTTGACGGTATCCCGCTCGCCATCAAGGACCTCTTCTGCACGAAGGGTGTGCTCACAACCGCGGCCTCGCATATTCTCGATGGCTTCACCCCGCATTACGAGAGCACTGTCACCGCCAATCTCTGGAACGCGGGCGCGGTGATGCTCGGCAAGGTCAATCTTGACGAATTTGCCATGGGCTCCTCCAACGAGACGAGCTATTACGGCAATGTGGTCAACCCCTGGCGCCGTGAGGGCGATGAGAGCGCCCTCGTGCCGGGTGGATCGTCGGGAGGTTCGGCCAGTGCCGTTGCCTCCTTCAGCGCCATGGGTGCGACGGGAACGGACACCGGCGGATCGATCCGCCAGCCCGCATCCTTTACCGGGATTGTCGGCATGAAGCCGACCTACGGGCGCTGCTCGCGCTGGGGCGTGGTAGCCTTTGCCTCCAGCCTCGATCAGCCGGGGCCGATGGCCCGCACGGTGCGCGATACCGCCATCATGCTGGAGGCCATGGCCGGGTTTGATCCCAAAGACAGCACCAGCGTCAATATGCCCGTCCCGAATTTCGAGGCGGCGATGACCGGCGATATCAAGGGCCTCAAAATCGGTATCCCGAAGGAATATCGCCTTGACGGCATGAGCGAGGAAATCGACACGCTCTGGCAGCAGGGAATCGACTGGCTGAAAGCCGCCGGGGCGGAAATCGTCGACATCAGCCTGCCGCATACGAAATATGCGCTGCCGGCCTATTACATCATCGCGCCGGCGGAGGCCTCCTCCAACCTCGCGCGCTATGACGGCGTGCGCTACGGCCTCCGGGTTGAGGGCAAGGACCTTAACGAGATGTATGCCAACACCCGCGCCGAAGGCTTCGGGGCGGAAGTGAAGCGCCGCCTGTTGATCGGCACCTATGCGCTTTCTGCCGGATATTACGACGCCTATTACCTGAAGGCGCAGAAAGTCCGCGCCCGCATCGCCGAGGATTTCAAGCAGGCCTATCTCAATGTCGATGTGATCCTGACCCCGACCGCGCCGTCGGCGGCCTTCGGCTTTGGCGAGAAGGGCGACGATCCGCTGGAGATGTATCTCAACGACGTCTTCACGGTGCCCGCGAGCCTGGCCGGTCTTCCCGGCATTTCGGTGCCGGCGGGGCTGTCGACGGAGGGCCTGCCGCTCGGCCTGCAACTGCTCGGCAAGCCGTTTGATGAGGAAACCGTGTTCCGCGCGGCCGGCGTTCTGGAAGAGGCCGCCGCCTTTACCGCCACACCGACCGACTGGTGGAGGGGATAACGATGGGTATGATTATTCAGGGCGCCACCGGGGACTGGGAGGTCGTAATCGGCCTCGAAATCCATGCGCAGGTGACCAGCAAATCGAAGCTTTTTTCCGGCGCCTCCGCCGCATACGGTGCCGCGCCCAACAGCCAGGTCTCCTTCGTCGATGCGGCGATGCCGGGCATGCTGCCGGTGATCAACGAGATGGCGGTGGAGCAGGCGGTGCGCACCGGGCTCGGGCTCAACGCGAAGATCAACAAATTCTCGGTTTTTGATCGCAAGAACTATTTCTATGCCGACCTGCCGCAGGGCTATCAGATCAGCCAGTATCTGCAGCCGATCGTCGGCGAGGGCAAGATCCTCATCGACCTGAAAGACGGCGAGACGCGGGAGATTGGCATCACCCGCCTGCATCTGGAACAGGACGCGGGCAAGAGCCTGCATGACCAGCATCCGAGCATGAGCTTCATCGATCTCAATCGCTCCGGTGTGCCGCTGATGGAAATCGTCTCGGAGCCGGATATGCGCTCGCCGGAGGAGGCGGCCGCCTATGTGAAGAAGATCCGCAGCATCGTCCGCTATCTCGGCACCTGTGATGGCAATATGGAGGAAGGCTCCATGCGAGCCGACGTTAATGTCTCGGTTCGCCGGGTCGGCGAGGAATTCGGCACGCGCTGCGAGATGAAGAACATCAACTCCGTCCGCTTCATGCAGCAGGCGATCATCTATGAGGCCAACCGCCAGGTCGATATCCTCGAATCCGGCGGCACGGTCGAGCAAGAAACCCGGCTTTATGATCCCGACCGGGGCGAGACGCGGTCCATGCGCTCCAAGGAAGAGGCGCATGACTATCGTTATTTCCCCGATCCGGATCTGCTGCCGCTCGAATTCGACGGCGCCTTTATCGAGCGTATCCGCGAGACCCTGCCCGAGCTTCCTGATCCGAAAAAGGCGCGCTTTATCAAGGACCTCGGCCTGTCGCCCTATGACGCCGGGGTGCTGGTCGCCGAGAAGGAGGTCGCCGATTATTTCGAGGCCGTGGCCGAGGGACGCGATGCCAAGCTCGCCGCCAACTGGGTGATCGGGGAGCTGTTCGGCCATCTCAACCGGACGGGCAAGGACCTGGCGGACAGCCCGGTCGAGGCGCCGGCGCTCGGTGATTTGATCGACCTGATCAAGGACGGCACCATCTCCAACCGGATCGCGAAAGAGGTCTTTGAGGAGATGTTCGACACCGGCAAGAAAGCCGCCGATATCGTCGAGGAAAAGGGCCTCAAGCAGGTCTCCGATACCGGCGCGATCGAGGCGGCCATCGATGCGGTGATTGCCGCCAACCCGGACAAGGTGGCGGAATATCGCGGCGGCAAGGACAAGCTGTTTGGCTTCTTTATGGGGCAGGTGATGAAGGCGACGCAGGGCAAGGCAAACCCGGGCGTCGTCACCGAAATCCTGAAACCCAAGCTCGACGGCTAACAACAGTGATGCGGCGGCGGTGGTTGCCGCCGCATCGGTTTCTCCCCACTAGGCCGCGGGCTGCGAGATGTCGCCGTGCTGGCGCACATCCTCGATGCATTTATCGACCGTCTTGTGAATGACCGCCGAGGTCTTGATGATCTGGCCGGTTTGGTCGATGATCCGCCAGACCCAGCTCTTCTTCGTATAGTCTTCATGCTCGGCGAGGATCTTCACCTCCTCATGGCCGGCGACATCGGTAATGCATTCGGTGAAGGTATGGTGGATTTTCCGTGTGCTCTTGACGAGGGTGCGGCCCGAATCCGTCACATGCCAGATCCACAGCACCTTCGTCGAATCCTCGCTGACCGTGATCATCCGGATATGCAGCGTAAAGCCGTCATGATGGGGATGATGGTGATGGTAGTGGTGATGATGATGGTGATGATGCACCTGATGCACATGGGGCGACGGACCCGGATGGGCGGGTGTCAGGGCATGGTGGATATACTGGTCATACGGTGGATTGGGGTAATGGGTCGTATAATGTTCCGGCGCCGGCGCCGGCGCGACGGCGGGATGCCGGGTGCCGGGATGATACCCCGGATGGCCGAGCGCCGGAAAATATCGATCCGGCAGGTTCAGCGGATTATGCGGGTTGGCGTCCGGCGCGGTTGGCGGGTAACCATGCCAGTAAGGATATGTTGTCGTCATGTCGTCTCCGTCTTGCTCAGAATGAATTGAAACGCCATCGCGGCGCTATTCATCAGACGATTGTGGACGGAGGCTGTGAGACTGAAACCGCCTTAACTGCAGGACTGAACCGCCCAGACCAGCATGACAACCGGAAAGGCGAAGATATAGGCGGCGGTTGACGCGGTGATTGCCGCCAACCCGGACAAGGTGGCGGAATATCGCGGCTGCATGGACAAGCTCTTCGGCTTCTTCATGGGCCAGGTGATGAAGGCGCCGCAGGGCAAGGCAAACCCGGGCGTGGTCACCGAAATCCTGAAACCCAAGTTGGATCAGTGAGCAGCGGGCGTCAAGGCGCAAAAAATTATAGGCGTTCGAACCACATTTCGCCATAATGCCGGTCTGTGATCGTCGTTAGGAGGAATGCCATGCCCATTATCCAACCTATCCGATTTGATGACCGGGAGGCATTTGTGCTGGCGGGCTTGCGGCGGATCCATTCTACTGCGTCCGCTTCCGATTCTATCCCGGCGCAATGGCAGGACTTTGTATCGCATTTGCCGCTCGAAAATGAAGCAGCCCATGCCACTTATGGCGTTACAATAAAGATTGATGATGCGGCGAACACCTTGGACTATATGGCTGGGATTGAAGTAACCGGTAAAGTGCCACTGCCGAAGGGTTTGGTCCTGCTCGAGCCGGCGTCCGCCCGTTACGCTGTTTTCTTGCATAAAGGGTCGGTTGCAGATGTACCAACCACCATGCAGGCAATTTTTACGGACTGGTTGCCGCAATCAGGCATTATTCGCGCGGAGAGCCCGTTTTTTGAACGGTACGATGAACGGTTCAACCCCGAAACCGGTGAGGGAGAAATTGAACTCTGGATTCCAGTGCGGAACTAGCGCACGGCGATGCTCTTTTTAAAAGTAGGATGTAACCGCCCAAAGCAGAAAACCGGCCGGGAACGTGAGGATCATGGCGGCTTCTTTCAACTGCGTGACCGGAATATCTATTTTGCGGCGCTTGGATTTGGGGCCGGATAAAAATGCCATCGTCTATTCCACTTAACTCAAATGCACGGGGCCTCCATTAGGGACGGCCCATCCTTCGCCGCGCAGGTTAGGATATCTCGCACATGCAGCATTGATTGAAATCAAGCTCTTAAAAAAATTCTTTCGCAATTGCAATATATTTTTTAGGACCCGTCAGATGAACACGATCTCGAGCCGGTAGGGGGAGGAATTGGTGATCTGGATAATCTCCATGTCCTGGTAGGTCGGCGTCGATTTGCGGTAGGAAATCCCCCAGGCCGTGACGTCGATGCGGCAGATCAGCCCGTCATATTTGAGCGCGATCTGGTAGCCCGAGGTCGGTCCCGTGCAGCGGCAACGATGGTATTTGAAGGGGGCCAGCACGTCCGGCGGCGGCGTGGGCCATTCGATGCCCTCGGTCGCCAGCTCCTGGTAATGAAGAGTCTTATCTGTAAGGGTGCTGATCAGGGCGATATGGGCGTCTAGCGGCATCAGTCCATCCTCATTTAATGCTCGATTGACGCCTTTGCCGCGGTGCTTGTGAGAAAAAAGCGGCGACGAATTTTGTTCGGAAGGGCGGGGCGATCTGCTAGGCTCTGCAAATGCAGTGGAACGACAGCGGCCTCATCCTCAGCGTCCGCAAACATGGGGAAAACAGCGTGATCATTCATGCCTTTACCCGTGGTTACGGGCGCTACGCCGGGCTCGTGCGCGGCGGCGTCGGGCGGCGCCTGCGCGGCATCCTGCAACCGGGAAACGAGGTCGAGCTGACCTGGCGGAGCCGCATCGCCGACCAGCTTGGCGCCTTTACCGTCGAACCCCGGAAATCCCGCGCGAGCGACCTGTTTGACACCCCGGATGCGCTGGCCGGGGCGAGTTCCGCGCTGGCGTTGCTCGATATCGTCCTGCCGGAACGCGAGGCCCATGCGGCGCTCTTTGACGCGACGATGCTGCTCTTCGACTCGCTTGCCGATTCCCCGGGGATCTGGCCGCTGCTTCTCGCGCGCTGGGAACTCGGGCTGCTCGGCGAGATCGGCTATGGTCTCGATCTCACGCAATGCGCGGCGAGCGGGGTGACGACGGACCTTATTTATGTCTCGCCGAAATCCGGCCGCGCGGTCAGCCGGCAGGCGGGCGAGCCCTATCGCGACCGGCTGTTGCCGCTGCCGGCGTTTCTCGGCCTGCGATCCCTGACGGCGGCGGAGGAGGAGGAGATTGCCGATGCCGATATCCTGAACGGATTGCGGCTGACCGGATATTTCGTCGAAAAGTTCATGAGCGAACATCATCCGGCGGTTCATCTGTCAGCGCGGGAGCGGATGATGACGGCGCTGAGCCGCCGTTACGAGGCGGCCGGGGCAAAAAAAATACCGGAAAATGACAGCCTCTAATTTTTCCCTCCCCAAAGCAAAATCAGGTGGTATATAGGGGGCATGAGTGACCATTCCCCTGTCAGACCCGGCGAGATCGTCCCGACCTCGCTGAAGGACGCCATAAGCGAGCGCTATCTCGCCTATGCGATGTCAACGATCATGTCCCGTTCGCTTCCCGATGTGCGCGACGGACTGAAACCGGTGCACCGGCGCCTTCTCTATGCGATGCGGATGCTGAAGCTGGATCCCAATTCGGGCTTCAAGAAATGCGCCCGCGTCGTCGGTGACGTCATCGGTAAATATCATCCCCATGGCGATCAGTCGGTCTATGACGCGCTGGTCAGGCTGGCGCAGGAATTCGCGCAGCGCTACACCCTCGTCGAGGGGCAGGGGAATTTCGGCAATATCGACGGCGATAACGCGGCGGCCATGCGCTATACCGAGGCGCGCCTGACGATCATCGCCGAGATGCTGCTGCGCGATATCGATCAGGACACGGTCGATTTCCGCCCGACCTATGACGGGGAGGATCATGAGCCGGTCGTGCTTCCCGCCGCTTTCCCGAACCTGCTCGCCAATGGTTCCGCCGGGATCGCCGTTGGTATGGCCACCTCTATCCCGCCGCATAACGCGATCGAGCTGGCCAATGCGCTTTTGCATCTGATCAAGTTCCCGAATGCTGGGATCGACAAGCTGATGGAATTCATTCCGGGGCCGGATTTCCCGACCGGCGGCGAGCTGGTGGAGAAGCCGGAAAATATCCGCGAGGCCTATCTCACCGGGCGCGGCAGCTTCCGCCAGCGGGCGACATGGGAGGTTGAGGATCTCGGGCGCGGGACCTACCAGATCGTTGTCACCGAAATTCCCTATCAGGTGCAGAAAAGCAAGCTGATCGAGCGGATCGCGGAGTTGATCCAGACGCGCAAGCTGCCGTTCCTCGCCGATGTGCGCGACGAATCGGCGGAGGATGTGCGCCTCGTGCTGGAACCGCGCAGCAAGAATGTCGAGGCCGAGATGCTGATGCAGGGGCTGTTCCGCCTGACCGATCTCGAAAACCGATTCTCGCTCAACATGAACGTGTTGGACGCCACGCAGACGCCGCGGGTGATGAGCCTGAAGGAGGCCTTGCTCGCCTTCCTCGATCACCGCTTCGAGGTTCTGGTCCGCCGCTCCCGCAACCGGCTCGGCAAGATCGAGGCGCGGCTGGAAGTCCTCGACGGCTATCTCATTGTCTTCCTCAACCTCGACGAGGTGATCCGCATCATCCGCGAGGAGGATCATCCCAAACAGAGCCTGATCGACACCTTCAAGCTGACCGAGAACCAGGCCGAGGCGATCCTCAATATGCGGCTGCGTTCCTTGCGCAAGCTGGAGGAGATGGAGCTGCGCACCGAGCATGATAAATTGAGCGCGGAGAAGAGCGAGCTGGAGGCCTTGCTGGAGAGCGAGGATCTGCAGCGCGCCGCCATCTCCGATGAAATCCGCGATATGAAAAAGGCACTCGCCGCGAAGCCGGAGATCGCCGAGCGGCGGACGCGCATCGGCGAGGCGCAGGAACTTCCCGACATTCCGCTCGAAGCCATGATCGAGAAGGAAGCGATTACGGTCATCTGCTCCGAAAAGGGCTGGATCCGCGCGCTCAAGGGTCATGTGGAAGAGAATGGCTCCGAAAAATACAAGGATGGCGACCGGGGCCGCTTCTGGATCACCGCGGAAACCACCGACAAGCTGGTTCTCTTTGCCACCAACGGGCGCTTCTACACCATCGGCTGCGACAAGCTGCCGCGCGGGCGCGGCCATGGGGAGCCGGTGCGCCTGATGATCGATCTTGGCAATGACCAGGATATTGTTTCGCTCTTCGTTCATAAACCGGACCGCAGGCTGCTGGTTGCCTCCAGCGACGGGCGCGGCTTCATCGTCGATGAGAACAGCGTCATCGCCCAGACCCGCAACGGCAAGCAGGTGCTCAATGTCTCGGGCGATGTCGAGGCGGCCTTCTGCATCGAGGTCGAGGGGGACAGCGTCGCGGTGATCGGCGACAACCGCAAGCTCAACTGCTTCGCGCTTGAGGAAATCGCCGAGATGACCCGCGGCCGCGGCGTTACCTTGCAACGCTACAAGGACGGCGGGCTCTCCGATATCAAGACCTTCACGAAGGAAGAGGGGCTTACCTGGAAATCCGGCGAGCGAACCCGCACCGAGACGGACCTCACCGGCTGGTACACCCGGCGGGCAAACGCGGGACGGCTGCCGCCGCGCGGCTTTAGCAAGAATAACAAATTCAGCTAGATGAGGGGATGATGACAACGGTTTATGACGCCTTTTGTAAAACGGCGGCAAAGTATCCGGATAACGCTTTTCTCTGTGTGCCGGCCTACGAAAAACGAAGTTATCATCCCGACGGCGTTGAGATCACCTATGCGGAAGCGGCGGAAGAGGTCGAGCGCCTCAGGGGCATTTATCGGAATTACGGCTTTTCCCATGGCAACCGGATCGCCTTCCTGCTGGAAAACCGGCCCGACTATCTTCTGCATCTTCTGGCAGCAAACTCCCTCGGTGTATCCTGCGTGCCCGTCAATCCGGACTATCTGCATGACGAGATGAGCTATCTGCTGGATCATTCCGACGTCGATCTTGTCGTGACCATCGAGGAGCGGGCAAAGGATGTGCAGGCCGCCGCGTCGGAACGGGCGCGCCCGCTTCCTGTGGTGCATTTCGAAAAGTTCGGCGGGCCGATGCCGCGCCCGAGGCCCGCGCCCTATGCCGGCAAGGCGCCGGGGCTGATGAGCGAGGTGAGCCTGCTCTATACCTCCGGCACGACCGGGCGGCCGAAGGGCTGCATCCTGACCAATGACTATTTCCTGACCGCCGGGCGGACCTATAAGGAACTCGGCGGCGTCGCCACGATCCGGGAGGGGGAGGAGCGGGTCTATAATCCCCTGCCGCTCTTTCACATGAATGCGGGCGCGGTGACCTTTACCTGCATGATTCTCACCGGCGGCTGTCTGGTCATTCCCGACCGGTTCCACCCTTCTACCTGGTGGCAGGAGATTGCCGAGACCCGCGCGACCGTCATTCATTATCTTGGCGTGGTGCCGCCGCTTCTGCTGAACCAGCCGAAAAGCGATCTCGATACGGCGCATAACGTGCGCTTTGGTCTTGGCGCGGGGGTTGAGCCGGAACTGCATGAGGTATTCGAGAAACGCTTCGGCTTCCCGCTGGTCGAGGTCTGGGGCATGACGGAAACCGGGCGGATATATGCCGATTGCATCGAACCCCGGCAGATCCATACCCGCGCCTTCGGCCGCCCCGGCGAGATGCAGGCCCGCGTTGTCGATGAAAAGGGACAGGATGTGCCCGTTGGCGCGGAGGGCGAGCTGCTGGTCAGTTGCGTTGGCGATGATCCGCGCCGCGGCTTCTTCGCGGGCTATCTCAAGAATGAAGAAGCGACGGAGGAAGCCTGGCAGGGCGGCTGGTTCCATACCGGCGATACGGTGCGCCAGGACGAGAGCGGGATGCTCTATTTCGTCGATCGCAAGAAGAATATCATTCGCCGCTCCGGCGAGAATATCGCCGCCGCCGAGGTCGAGGCCGTGCTGCAGGCCCATGACGATGTGGCCAAGGTCGCGGTGATCGCGGTGAAGGACGAACTCCGCGAGGAGGAAGTGATGGCCTGCATCGTGCCGATGGAGGGGGTCGAGCAAACGGAAGAGAAGGCGCGGGAGATTTTCGACTATTCGAATGAGAATCTCGCCTATTTCAAGACGCCGGGCTGGATCCTGTTCCTGAATGATCTGCCGACCACCGGCACCCAGAAAATCCAGAAGACGAAAATTTTCGGGGCCGATGTCGATCCGCGCGCGGTGGCGGGGGCAATGGATTTCCGGAATCACAAGAGGAAATCTAAATAATTTTAACAGGTTAAGTAAATTTCAGATTGATAGTCAAACGTTTGTTTGGTAAACCGTTACTCTCTTCTGGGCCCCTTCGGGCGAGTTAGTGAAAGGAACCAAAATGGCTGCATCTGAGACTTCTTCAACCCTGATCGGCGCACTCTGGAGCGTGGATTCGCGCGCGTCCCGTCTGGGAAAATTCGTCCGGCTGGCTGTTCTTGCCGTTGCCGGCACCGCATTGCTGGCGATTTCCGCGCAGATTTCCGTGCCCATGTGGCCGGTGCCCATGACCATGCAGACATTCGCCGTGGTCCTGATCGGCGCGGCATACGGCTGGCGGCTTGGCGGGGCGACGGTGGCGCTTTATCTCGCCGAAGGGGCGATGGGCCTGCCGGTCTTTGCGAATGGCGGCAGCCTTGCCTCCCTCGCCGGTCCGACGGCCGGCTATCTCTTTGCCTTTGTCGCCGCGGCGGCGCTTGTCGGCGCGCTGATCGAGAAGGGCTGGGGACGCTCCCTCTTGAAGACGGCGCTGGCCATGACCCTCGGCACGGCGGTGATCTTCGCGGGCGGTATCGCCTGGCTCTCCACCTTCACCGGTGTTGAAAAGGCGCTGGTCGTCGGCATGTATCCCTTCCTTCCGGGGGCCGTTTTCAAGATCGCGCTGGCCGTTGCGGTCCTGCCGATGGCCTGGAAGCTGATCGGTAAACTCCGCAAGTAACCGCAAATTTCGCGTAGCAGGCGGGCGGGGCGTTGAACGGCGTCCCGCCCGTTTTTGTTAGGTGCCGCTCAAGAGGGCGGGCAGCCAGGTCGCGAGCGCGGGAAAGGCCGCCAGCAGGCCGAGCGCCACAAGCTGCAGGACGACAAAGGGGATCACGCCCCGGTAGATGATGCCCGTGGTAATCTCCGGCGGGGCGACGCCGCGCAGATAGAAGAGGGCGAAGCCGAAGGGCGGGGTCAGGAAGGACGTCTGTAAATTCAGCGCGATCATGATGCCGAGCCAGATGGGGCTGATATCCATCAGCAGCAGCACCGGCGCGACGACCGGCACGACGACGAAGGTGATCTCGACGAAATCGAGGAAAAAACCGAGGATGAAGATCACGATCATCACCACGAGAAGCGCACCGAACCGCCCGCCCGGCAGGTTGGTCAGGAAGTCATAGACAAGTTCGTCCCCGCCGAGGCCGCGAAAGACGAGGCTGAAAATCGTTGCGCCGATCAGGATGACGAAGACCATCGCCGTCATCTCCATGGTGGCGCGGTAGACCTCCCTCAGGATGCCGCTGCGCGTGAGGCGGAGGAGGGCGAGGGCCAGCCCGGCGACGATTATGGCGATCAGGAGAAGGGCGAGACCCGCCCCCGCCGTGACCCCGTCAACCGCAATCCGTTTCAGATCGATGATATTGGCAAGCAGCAGCAGCAGCAGGATGGCGCCGCCACTTGAATAGATGGGCAGCGTCCGCCCGCCGGCCCGCAGCGCCGCCAGCAGGATCGCCCCCACCGCACCGACCGAGGCGGCCTCGGTCGGGGTGGCGATTCCCATCAGGATCGAGCCCAGCACCGCAATGATAAGGAGGACCGGCGGCAGCAGGGAGCGGAGCAGCGCACCCGCCGGGCTCCGGCCCTGTTCGGTCTTCGGGCTCATGGGCACCGCCGGTGAGCTTTCGGGTTTGAAAAAGGCGATAAAGATCTGGTAGAGAATGTAAAGCCCGACAAGGATCAGCCCCGGAATGAGGGCGCCCGCGAAGAGATCGCCGACGGCGACCGGTTCCGGCGACCAGTTGCCTTTTAAGGACTGCGCGGCGACATAGGCGTTGGAAACCTGCTCCGCCAGGATAATCAGCACGATGGAGGGCGGGATAATCTGCCCCAGGGTCCCGGCGGCGCAGATGGACCCGGCGGCAAGGCGCGGATCGTAGCCCCTGTTCAGCATGGTCGGCAGCGCCATCAGCCCCATGGTCACGACCGCCGCGCCGACGATCCCGGTCGAGGCGGCGAGGAGCGCACCGACGATAAAGACAGAAATCCCGAGGCCGCCGCGGAGCTTGCCGAAAAGCTGCCCCATGGATGTCAGCAGATCCTCCGCCACCCGCGATTTTTCGAGCATGATCCCCATGAAGATGAACAGCGGCACGGCGAGCAACGTCTCGTTCCACATGGCGACGCCAAAAATGCGCGACGGGATCGCCCCGAGAAGGGAGAGGTCGAACGCGCCGAAGGCCCAGCCGACCCCGGCCATGAAGAGGGACGCGCCGGCCAGGGTGAAGGCGACGGGATAGCCCGCCATAAGGCTGGCGATGGTGACGAGGAAAAGCCCGATGGCGAGGATGTCGGCGAGGATCATGGCCGTCCCCCCGACCGCAGCGTGACAAGCGCGCGCAGGGCGATGGCCAGTCCCTGCAGACTCATCAGGACGGGGAAGGCGAGCAGCAGAGATTTCAGCAGAAACAGGACGGGAAGGCCCGAGCTTTCGCGCGATCCCTCGGCGATTTCCCAGGAACCCGCGACATAGGGCCAGCTGATGATCAGGATGACGAGCGAGACCGGGATCAGCAGGAACAGGCTGCCGAGCAGATTGATGAGCGCCTTGCCGTTGTCGCCAAGTTTGCCATAAAGAATATCGATGCGCACATGGCCATCCCCGCGGAGCGTGTCGGCGGCCCCCAGCATGAACAGCAGCGCAAAGCTGTAGATCACGCTTTCCTGCAGGGCGATCCAGCCGATGCCGAATACATAGCGCGCAAGAACCAGCGTGAACTCGGCCAGCACCATGAACAGCGCGAGCCAGGAAACATATTTTCCAAGGGCGGCACTTAACCGGTCGAGGGCATGGGCGAGGGAGGCAAGACGGGTCACGCAAACTTCTTTCTGGCTGGCGAGGGAAGGCCCTTACGCATTTCCGATACCGGCGTTATAGGCGAGCCGCCCGGCGGACGCAACTTTGTCCGGTATCTGCACCCGGTTCGCGATAATCCGGCTGCGGGCGGATAAAACGGATTCGCAAAAAGCAGGGGCGCGCGCAGGGCCGATCAATATAGGTCAACATCTTTGACGTTTATCGCCGGGCCGCAAAATTCATCACAGAAAATCTCTCCCGCCCGGCGAGAAATTTTATTACAAAATCAAAAATATAATAAAAAACAATATATTATTTAGTGTAATTAATCCTTCGTGTTACTATTAACCAATAATATGCAAATTTTTGAATATGAAAATTTGCCTTGTATTTGATTTATCTTCCTGCAAAATGCGAGCAACAGGGAGATTTCGCGAAAAGACGACTGACTTCAGATGTCAGAAAAATACGAGTTCTGCATCGAAGCAGTTCCAAGTCGTTACGCGACGATTCTGTTACATAGCTACATATTCTGATGGACGGTACTTGTTCCGTCTTTCGTTGTTAAAATGGGAGGATCATTTTATGGAACGACGCAAGTTTTTAACAGGCGCAGCGATTGCTGGCGCAGGCGTTGCTGCCGCACCTTTTGCGGCACCGGCAATTGCCCAGGAACGCAAGGAGATGACGGTTGTCTCGACCTGGCCGCGGGACTTCCCGGGTCTCGGGATCAGCGCCCAGCGTCTCTGCGCACGTATCACGGAAGTCAGTGAAGGCCGCATCACGGTCAACTACTTCGCTGCCGGTGAACGTGTCGGCGCCTTCGACTCGTTCGACGAAGTCGCCTCCGGCAACGCCCAGGCCTATATCGGCGCTGACTATTACTGGAAGGGCAAGCATCCGGGCTTCGCCTATTTCACCTCGGTGCCGCTCGGCATGACGACGGTGGAATGGAACGCCTGGATCAAGTTCAAGGGTGGTCAGGCTCTCTGGGATGAAATGTCCGGTGAGTTCGGACTGAAAGCTCTCGCCTGCGGCGCCACCGGCACCCAGATGGGCGGCTGGTTCAACAAGGAAGTGAACTCCGCTGACGACTTCAAGGGTCTCAAATTCCGTATGCCGGGTCTCGGCGGTGACGTGATCGCCAAGCTTGGCGCGTCCGTTGTCTCGCTTCCGGGTGGCCAGATTTATGAAAACCTTGTTTCCGGCGCGATCGACGCAACGGAATGGGTTGGCCCGTATAACGACTACTTCCTGAAGTTCTACGAAGCCGCCAAGTACTACTACTATCCGGGCATGCATGAGCCGGGTGGGGGACTTGCCTTCGGGATGAACAAATCCTGGTGGGAAAGCCTCTCCAAGTGGGAGCAGGAACTGATCACGGTCTGCTGCATGGAAGAACATGCGGCTCAGTATGAAGAAGCCCAGGCTCTGAACGGTGAATATCTGCAGAAGATGATCACCGAAAACGGTGTTGTCCTGAAGGAATTCAGCGACGATGTCTATGACGCCTTTGCGGAAGCTGCGGCAGAGGTCTTCGAAGAAACCCGCGCCCACAGCGCCCTCGCGACGAAGATCGACGACTCTTTCCAGAAAAACCTCCGGGAAATCGGCGGCTATCAGAAGATTGCGGAAGTCGCCTTCTCCAATCAGCGAAACCGCGTTCTGGGGATTTAAGACATATTGTTGCGGAATGGGGCGGGATGATAATCTCGCCCCTTCTACGATGGGGAGGCGCTCATGACGATGGCGGGAGATGTCTATGCATCGCACCGCGGGCTGCAATATGCGGTTCGTGTCTATGGTTGGTGCATGCTGGTTGCGTTACCAATCTATTTTTTTAATAATTTCCTGAGCTTCACTCTCGGGTGGCCCGGCATAACGCCGATATTTTCAGCCGGTGAAGTGACAGCCGAATCCTGGATACAGCTGGCCATTTTTGGCGCCGGGATCGTCTTCGCCTTTGGTCTGGTCAGCAGAACGGCGAGCCGCCATTTGCGCGATGAAGCCGCCATGATTACCCGCTTCAATACCTATCTTGTGCGGGCGGCCTTCTGGGCCGTTTTCCTTGTCGGCATCGTGGATATGTCCATATCCTTTTTGCGGATCGAGAGCATTCTTCCCTATTTCATCAGCGACCAGCTCAATGCGGATCTGGGACGCGCGCATTTCCGCGGCCCCTATGTCCATATCCCGCTGATTATCCTATCGCTGCTCATCGCGCTGCGTTCGCGCACGCTCGGCTTTCAGTGGCTCGCCCTGCTGGTTGTCTTCGCGGAGCTGCTGATTGTGATCACGCGGTTCATTTTTTCCTACGAGCAGGCGTTCATGGGCGATCTCGTGCGCTTCTGGTACGCCGCTCTCTTCCTGTTCGCCTCCGCCTATACTCTTGTTGAAGAAGGCCATGTGCGGGTTGACGTCTTTTATGCAGGCTTTACCAACAAGACCAAGGGCTTCGTCAATGCGGTGGGCACCTTCTTCATGGGGATCGTCCTGTGCTGGACCATTCTGTTTGTCGGCATGGGCAACAAGGCGGCCATCCTCTATAGCCCGATGTCCAATTTCGAGGTGAGCCAGTCCGGTTTCGGGATGCATGTGAAATATCTGATGGCCGGATTCCTGGCGGTGTTCGCCGTGACCATGCTGATCCAGTTCGTCAGCTATATGATGGAGGCAGTCGCCGATTATCTGGAACAACCGGGTCATCAAGACCATGAGTCTTCGTTGACGGGATAGAGTAAAAATCATGGAACTAGTCTTTCTCGCCCTCCTCATTTTCCTGATGGCCCTGGCCTTGGGCTCCGGCTATCCGGTTGCCTTCGCGCTTCCGGGCTCGGCTATCGTAACCGTGGTTATCGCCGCGATTTTCGGATATTTCGCGACCGGCAATCCCGACGCCTATTTTGCGCAAGGCGGCCCCTGGCAATGGCTGAGCGCCGGCGTGACCAACCTGCGCGGCGTCTATTGGGAGGTTGAGCGCGATACGCTGATCGCCATTCCGCTGTTCATTTTCATGGGGATCATGCTGCAACGCTCGAAGATCGCCGAGGATCTTCTGGTCACCATGGCGCAGCTGTTCGGCCCGGTACCGGGCGGTCTTGGCATTTCCGTGGTGTTCGTGGGCGCGCTTCTGGCGGCGACAACAGGCATCGTCGGCGCGACCGTGGTGGCGATGGGCCTGATTTCCCTGCCGGCGATGTTGCGCAACAACTACTCCAAATCGCTGGCGACGGGGACGATTGCCGCCTCGGGAACGCTCGGGCAGATCATCCCGCCGTCGATCGTTCTCATCATCCTCGCGGACCAGCTGGCAAGCGCCGTCGATCAGGCCGGCACGGCGCGAAAAGCGCTTTTCAAGTCCGCGACCGGCGAACTTTCCATGCCGTCCTCCTTCGATGTGGTCTCCACCAGTGCCGGCGAAATGTTCCTTGGTGCCTTCGTTCCGGGGCTGCTGCTCGTCGGCATCTATATGTTGTTCATCCTGATCTATGCCCTGATCAACCCGAAGGTCGCCCCCGCCGTGCATGGCGGAACCTTTGACAGGGCCTTCTTCACCAAGCTCGCCCTAGCGCTGTTTCCGCCGCTCGGCCTGATCTTTCTCGTCCTGGGATCGATCCTCGCCGGTATCGCAACGGTGAACCAGGCCGGGGCCATCGGCGCGGTCGGCGCCATCATGATGGCCGGCTATCGCCTCAAGGACGGGGAGAAGGGGGCCTTCTCGCCCGTGCTGCTCGGCCTTGCGTCGCTTGTGCTGATTTTCGTTGTGCTGCTGGTGTTCGAGCCCAACGTCAAGTCTATTACCTCAACGAAGGATGCTCTTGGCATTGCCCTCGGCGTGATCGGCAGTGTCGGGCTGATCGTCTCCATCGGCTGGAGCAGCGTCCGCGCGCTCAAGATCGAGAATACCCTGCAGGAAGTGATGATCGAGACGGCGAAGACGACCTCGCTCGTTTTCATCATTCTGCTCGGCGCCGCGATGCTGACGGCGGCCTTCCGGGCCTTCGGCGGCGAGGAGCTGGTGCGTGAGTTCCTCAACAGCATGCCGGGTGGATTCTGGTCGAAATTCATCATCGTCATGGCGGTGATCTTCATCCTCGGCTTCTTCCTCGACTTCATCGAAATTGCCGTGGTGGTCGTGCCGATCGTCGCACCGATCCTGCTGGCCGATCCGTCGGCGAATATCACCGCCGTCTGGCTTGGCGTGATGATCGGTCTGAATATCCAGACGTCCTTCCTGACGCCGCCCTTCGGTTTCGCGCTCTTCTACCTTCGCGGTGTGGCGCCGCCGATCGTCAAGACGGTGGACATGTACAAGGGGGTTATCGCCTTTATCTCCCTGCAGCTGATCGCGCTGCTGATCGTCGGGCTCTATCCGCAGCTGGTGAACTATCTGCCGAACCGCTCGTCGCTGCTCTCGGAGACGGCGCCGCCGCCGCGTAATCCGCGCCTGGACTACTGCGTCGATGAATATATCCATGATCAGTTCGTGACCAATGGCGCCGCGATCAACAGCGCGATTGCCGAGGCACGGCAGCTTAATCTCGATTATCTTCCGAAGCGGCTGAAGTCCAATCTTGAAAAGAGCTTCGACGCCGCGGCGACGGCGCCCGAGCTCATGGCGCAGTCCTGGGCGGCCGATGAAGTCGTGATGAAAGCGGTCCCGGGATATCTGCCGGTTCAGCAGACCGTCCGCGCGACCGAGTCGGAAATTCGTGACCTGGACGAGGAAATCAGCCGCCTGAAGACGGATATCAGCCGGATCCATTCGGAAGAGGATGCGGCCATCAAGAAGAAGCTGGAGGACGCCGTCGCCCGGCATGAGGCCGAACGGGCCGAGCTTGTCGCGCAGATCCCCGCCGACTGGAAGCAAACCTACGCGGCCTTCAAGAAGCTGCTGACAGAAGAGAAAATACTTCGCGGCAAATTCCGCCGTGCGGCGGGCGAGGGCTACAAGCCGGTTGCCGAAACCATCGCGATCCTCAAGAGCAATGCCGATTATATGGCGCTCAAGCCGGATCTGATGAAGATCAGCGAAGAGCTTCCCTCCGGTGATCCGGCGGCGCTGGTCGAGGCCGTCGAAGCCCTGAGCAGCCGTCTTAACGACATCGAAGGGGCGTCCGACGTTTCCTCCGGCCTGTCGAAGGTCCGCCGGGCATTGCGGGCCAAGACACCGGATGTCGAGGGCGCCGTTGCCGAGATGGCGTCAACCCTCGAAGCCTATGAGGAGCAGATCGACTGGCGCAATCGCGCCGAGACGAACCTGCTGCCGACACTGGAACGCTATGAAGTAGCAATCCGGGGCACGCTGGGCCTGCGCGAGCAGCGGCGGCTTGACGATGATCAGGCGCTCTTCGTGGCGTCCTGCCAATCCGGTCACCGGAACGTCTCGCATTACTTCTAGGCGAGTGTCGGCCCGGCCGGCAGATAAAAAAACGGCGGCGGTGGAGAGATCCATCGCCGCTCTATTTTGCGTTCGGATGTTACGGGATTAGGGCGGCCTATTCGGCCATTAGTTTCCAGCCGTCGCGGGTCAGGATTTCAGACGGGTAAAAGCGTTTCTTGTAGGCCATCTTCGGGCTCTGGTCGATCCAGTAGCCGAGATAGACGTAAGGAAGCCGCTGGCGGGCGCATTCAAAAATATGCCACAGGATCAGGTAGCTGCCCGGGCTCCGCCGGTCCTCCTCCGGATCGAAGAAGCTGTAGACCAGCGACAGGCCATCCTCCATCACGTCGATCAGGCAGACGGCAAACAGGCTGCCGTCGGGTTTCCGGAATTCTGCCAGCCTGGAGCGGACCGGGCTTTCCTCCACCATCGCCTGATAGTCGGAATAATCCATATCGACCATGCCGCCTTCGGAATGGCGGGATTGCAAATAGCGGTGGAACAGCTCGAAATGCTCCCGCGTCGCCTTCGAGGGGATCATGGTCGCCGTGATGTCGGCGTTGGTCTTCCAGATGCGGCGGAAAGATTTCTTGAGCTTGAAATTATGGGCCCGCACCCGGATCGGGATACAGGCGTCGCAGCCATCGCAGGCGGGCCGGTAGGCGAGGTCCTGACTGCGGCGGAAACCGGCGTGGCTGAGCGTGTTATGCAGGCCGTCCGGATCTTCTCCGGCAAGCAGGGTCACCACCTTTCGCTCCAGCCGGTTTTCCAGATAGGGGCATGGGGCAGGCGGGGTCGAGAAGAAGAAGCGCGAGGGGATTTCAACGCGTTTCATCTTGTCATATGTCTCGTTTTTTTTCCCATGAGATAAAGGTAACGCGATTTCCGTCTTTCGCAAATAGGACGGCCAAATAATTTTCGCGAATCTACATCAATCCATAATAAATCGGGGCGAAAACCGAGAATATGATCCAAAGCAGCAACACCAGCGGCGCGCCGGCGCGGAAATAATCGCTAAATTTGTAATGCCCGGGACCCATAACGAGAAGATTCGTCTGGTAGCCGATCGGTGTCGCGAAGGAACAGTTGGCGGCGAAAATCACGGTATAGGCGAAAATCATCGGATCGATGCCGAGCTCGTGGGCGATGCTGATCCCGATCGGGGTGAACAGCACGGCGGTCGCGTTGTTGCTGAGAATATTGGTAAAGATCGCGACCAGCAGGAAAAAGGCGGAAAGGATGACCGCCGGCCCCGCGCCCATCATCACCGAGAGCACGGCATGGGCGAGATAGCTTGCCCCGCCGGTCGCCTGCATCGCCGCACCGAGGCCCAGCGCGGCACCGATCAGCAGCAGGATCCGTCGGTCGATGGACCGGCTCGCCTGATAGACATTAAGGCAGCCGCTGACCACCATCGCGGTGGCGCCGCAGACGGCGGCGACGACAATGGGCAGCACGCCCGTCGCGGCAAGGACGACCACCGCGCCGAAAATGACCCGTGCACGCCAGGCGAGGGCCGTCGCCGGCAGTTCGCGGGCCGACCATTCGAGCAGAAGGACGTCCGGATTGTTGCGCAGGCGCATGATATCGCTCCGCTTGCCGAGCAGCAGCAAGACGTCGCCCGCCTCAAGGCGGATATCGGTCATCCGGCTGGTGCGGATCATGCGCGACCGGCGCTGGATGCCGACGACGACGCACCGGGTGCGGTAATGGAAGCTGATCTGGTAGAGCGCCCGCCCGATCATGCGCGACGCCGGCGCGACCACCGCTTCGGCAAGCGTCTGGTCCTGCACCGATTTAAGTTCGCTGGCGCTGTCCATGTCGGGGCTGTCCGGCTCAAGGAAGCCCTGCAGGATTTGCGGATTGTCGGCGAAGGCCTCGGTGATCGATTTGCGGGTTCCCGCGAAGACCACCGCATCCGCCGGTTTCAGCGTCAGGCCATCGAAGGGCGGCAGCAGGATATGCTCGCCGCGCTGGATGAAACGGATGGTGATGTTGCGCAGGCTCGGGAACTGGCCCGCCACCGCCTGCTCGCCGACGAGCGGGCTGTCGGGGGCGACTTCCATCTGGACGATGAACTGCTTGCCCGAGACATCCATCACCTCGCCCTTCATCGAGGCGCGGTCGGGCAGGATGCGCGGGATGATAATCAGCGCATAGAGAAGCCCAACCACCGCGAGGACGGCGCCGGGCACCGTAAATTCGAAGAAGGTGATCTGCGGCTGTCCCGCCTGCACGGCGGCGGCCATCACCAGCAGGTTGGTTGAGGAGCCGATCAGCGTCGTCATACCGCCGAGGATGGAGGCGTAGCTCAAGGGGATCATCAAGGTCGATGTGGAGCGGTGCAGCCGTTCGGCAAGCGCGGTCATCAGCGGGATGAAGATGACGACAACGGGCGTGTTGTTCATGAAGGCGCTGATCAGCAGCACCGTCGAGAGGACGACGGCGATGGCCAGCACCGGATGATGACGGCGCAGCGCGACAAGCCGGCGGATCGGCTGTTCCAGGGCGCCCGTGCGGACAATCCCCTGTCCGACCACCAGCAGCGCCAGAACGGTGATCAGCGCCGGATCGGCAATGCCCGCAAGAATGTCCTGCGCCGTGAGAAGATTTTTCCCCGACGCGTCCAAAACGGGATAAAAATGAAACAGAAGAAGCAGACCGGCGATGATGCCGATCGACGAAATTTCGAGCTCGATTCGCTCGTTCGCGAAAAAGATGATCGCGACGACGATGAAGGCGAATACCACCCAGATATGAAAAACCGAACCAGCGACTTCCATAGGCAACAATTAATCCTTGCTGTTTTCCCGCGTCGGAGTAAAAGCTTCGCGAAGATCCTACTCTGACGTCTACATCATGAAGATTGTCTCCGATCTTGCAAGTCCGTTGTTCGTGTCAGGCCGCCATAAACCTTTGAAGAAAAACCAAGATGAACATCTCTTATTATGAGGCCACGGCGCGGCCGAGGGCTGGTTTTCCGCCGCTGGAAGGCAGCCGGCGGGCCGATGTCTGCATTGTCGGCGCGGGCTATACGGGGCTGTGCGCGGCACTCGAACTGCGAGAGGCCGGCTTTTCCGTGATCATCCTCGAGGCGGAGCGGGTCGGCTATGGCGCCTCGGGGCGGAACGGCGGCCAGATCGCGACGGGATACCAGCCGGGCATGATCGAGACCGAGCATCTTGTCGGGCGCGCCGATGCCCGGCGGCTCTGGGACTTCTCAGAGGAGGCGACGCACATCCTGAAAGACCGCATTCGCCGCCATGATATTGCCTGCGATCTGCAGCCGGGGGAATTCTACGCCGCCATCAAGCCGCGCCATCGCGACTGGCTGATCCGGGAAAAGGAACATTGCGAATCCGTCTATGGCTATGACAGCTATGACTGGGTGGAGACGGAGGCATTTCGTGACATCGTCGTGAGCGAGCGGTTCAAGGGCGCGCTGTACGATGCTGCGGGTGGGCATCTGCATGCGCTCAACTATGCGCTCGGCCTCGGCGCGGCGGCGGTGGCGGCGGGCGTCGAGATTTACGAGAAGTCAAAAGTCCTCTCGCTTAGCGAGGGTGCGGCCGCTGTCGTGACGACGGCGGCAGGGGCGGTGACCGCGCGCCATGTCATCCTTGCGGGCAACGCCTATCTCGGCGATCTCGAGCGGACGCTGGCGACCAAGATCATTCCGGTCGATGCCTATATCATCGCGACGGAACCGCTCGGCGAGGCGCGGGCGCGCCGGATCATGAAGACGGAGGCCTGCGTCTCCGACATGAATTACAATCTCGATTATTTCCGCATTTCCGCCGATCACCGCCTTCTCTATGGCGGGCGGGACAGGGTCATGGGCCGCGGCGCGCCGAGGGAAGCGGTGCGCGGCAATATGCTGGCGACCTTTCCCGAGCTTGAAGACGTGCAAATCGACTATGTCTGGGGCGGCAAGGTGGCGATCACCGGCAATTTCCTGCCCGATGTCGGGCGCATCGGCGGCAATATCTATTATGCGCAGGGCTATTCGGGGCAGGGCGTGCCGCTCTCGGCGATCGTCGGGCGGCTTCTTGGCGAGGTGATCAAGGGCGATGCGGGGCGGTTCGACGTTTTCGCCCGCATTCCGCACAAACCCTTTCCCGGCGGCACTTTGCTTCGGCGGCCGCTGCTTTCTCTCGCGCGGTTATATTACGAGATTCGCGACGCCCTATGACGACAGCGGCACGCGGCGGATTACCGTATCGAGCAGGTAATCATGCAGCAGCCGTCCGCGCGGGTTGAACAGCGAGACCAGCAGGATCAGCGACGAGGTCGCGCCGACCGTGAAATAGAAAAGCGCCGCATGGATAAAGGCGATCAGATAGTCGGGCGCGCCGCCGTCCATGCGTTCCATCCGCACATTCAGGAACCGCATGCCGAGCGTCGCATTGCACGGTCCGCCGACCAGCAGCGTGTGATAGGCCAGCGGGATCGCCGCCAGGATGACAATCAGCAGCGGCGTGAGAACGCCAAGGCTGATAACGCCCAGCAACACGGCGCCGAAGGTTGCGATGAAGGTGATGAAGGCGATGCAGACGACGTCGATCAGATAGGCGAAGATACGCCGCAGGCGGATGGATTCGAAATCGTCGGGATTGAATGCCTCGCTCGCGCTGCTGCGGGTCTGGCCGCCATTTCCCCCAAGTGGCGATAGGTCGATCAGGGGACCGTTTGACTTGCTCATGGTCGGCCGTTTTCCTCCATTCCGTCAACAATTGGTATTGCAATATTTTTTTAAATGGTACTTGCTGGTTAAAATACAATAATCCATTGCTGTCTCCGGGCGCGGCAGGTTGGCAACGATAAGGAACACAGATGCAATCACGGCCCATTCTCATTCTTATTCTGGCGGGCGGGTTGATCAGCCTGATCGCCATGGGATCCCGCGCCGCCTTCGGCCTGTTTCTGGAGCCGGTTTCGTCGGAATTCGGCTGGGGGCGGGAGGTGTTCGGTCTCTCCCTCGCGATCCAGAATATCGTCTGGGGCCTGTCGCAGCCCTTCGCCTCCGCCATCGCCGATAAATATGGCTCCGGCCGGACGCTGGTGGTCTCCGGCATTGTCTATGCGGCGGGCCTGTTCCTGATGTCGCAGACCGGCAGCGCGATGGAGTTGCATCTCTCCGCCGGGCTGATGATCGGCCTTGGCCTGTCGGGCACCGGCTTCGGGGTGGTGATCGGGTCCGTCGGGCGCGCCGTGCCGGAAGAAAAACGCTCCATGGCGCTCGGGATTGTCGGCGCGTCCGGCAGCCTCGGTCAGTTCCTCATGGTCCCGATGGGGCAGGCGTTCCTGTCCAGTTACGGCTGGTCGATGGCGCTGGTGTTGATCGGCTGCTGTGCGCTGTTGATGATCCCGGCCTCCGCCTGGGTGCGGGGAAGGGCGGAAGACAGCGCCGCCGCCGGTGCCGCCAGCCTTTCCGCCGCGATCCGGGAGGCCGCGGGCAACGGCAGTTACTGGCTGCTGTTCTTCGGCTTTTTCGTCTGCGGCTTTCACGTGACCTTCGTTGCCGTGCATCTGCCCGCCTATATCGTCGATATGAATGTCGCCCCGAAATATGGCGCGATCGCGCTTTCGGTGGTTGGCCTCTTCAACGTCATCGGCTCGCTGGCGTCGGGCTATCTCGGCGGCAAATATTCGAAGAAGTACCTTCTCAGCACGCTCTATTTCCTGCGCGCCGCGCTCTTCGTCGCCTTTATCCTCATCCCGATCAGCCCGGTCACCATCATCGTCTTCGCCGCGACCCTCGGCCTGTTGTGGCTGTCGACGGTGCCGCTGACCTCGGGCCTGGTCGCCGTGCTGTTCGGCCCGAAATATATGACGACCCTGTTCGGGTTCGTCTTTTTCGGCCATCAGGTCGGGGCGTTTCTCGGCGCCTGGATCGGCGGCGTCGCCTTCGACATGTTTGGCTCCTACGATATCGTCTGGTGGATGAGTGTGGGCCTTGGCGTTCTTTCCGGCGTCCTGCACTGGCCGATCCGCGAGGGGTTGACGGTCACCCGGGCCGCGGCCTCGACCGGCTAGGCAGAGGCAGGTTTTCGCCTTGTCCACCCGGGACAGATCACCGGTTTTTGCGGCGCTCGCCATCCAGGGGGTGGTGGCCGGCGCGCTCTATCTTCTGCGCCCGGTGGTCGAGGCGGGCATTGGCTATCCGCCGCCGCTTTTCTGGCTCGCGCTCGCGCAGGGCCTGATCGCCGGGATCGTCACCCGGGGGGTCGGTTTTTCCCTGCCCTGCGTGATCGCTCAGCTGGTCGCGCCGCCGCTTTTGCTCCTCGCGCTGGCGCTCGATCTGCCGGGCTGGATCTTCCCGGTCATTCTCCTGCTCCTTCTCCTCGTCTTCTGGAATGTGGCGGTGGGGCGGGTGCCGCTGTTCCTCACCAACCGCACCACGTCGGCGGCGGTTCTCGGCCTGTTGCCGACGGGGCCGGTTCATGTCGCCGATCTGGGCAGCGGTCTTGGCGGCACGCTCCGCGCTCTGGCATCGGCACGGCCGGAATCGCGCTTTACCGGGCTCGAGACGGCGCCGCTTCCGTTCGCGATGTCATGGGTTCTTGGAAAGCTCTCGGCTGCGCCCAATCTCGAATTCCGGTTTCGCGATATCTTCCGCGCCGACCTTGGCGCCTATGACGTGGTCTATTGCTTCCTCTCGCCGGTGCCGATGCCGCGCCTGTTCGAGAAGGCGAAAGCGGAGATGAGGCCCGGCAGCCTGTTCATCAGCAACAGTTTTACCGTGCCCGGCCAGACGCCCGACGAGATTGTCGAGGTTGCAGACCGGCGGAAAACGAAGCTTCTGATCTGGCGGATGTAGCCTATTTCAGGTTGGCGGGCAGCACCGGCGTTTCCCGAAGCAGGATGATGCTGATGCGGCGGTTTCCGGGATTGGACGGATCATCGGCGATCAGCGGGTCCGTATCCGCAAGGCCGGCGACCTTCTCGATCCGCTCCGGATCAAGCCCGGCATCAAGCAGGGCGCGGCGGCTGGCGTTGGCGCGGTCCGAGGACAGCTCCCAGTTTGTATAATCGCCGCCATTGAAAGACGCGCTGTCGGTATGACCACTGATCGAGAGGCTGTTCGGCAGTTCCTCGATCGACTTGGCGATCATCGAAACCAGGCTTCGAATGCGCGGCGTAATCTGTGCGCTGCCGCTCTCGAACATGCTTTCGTTGAACTGGTCGACAATCTGGATGCGCAGCCCCTCCGGCGTCATGTCGATGATGATATGGTCCTTGAGGCCGGACAGCTCCGGGTCCTTGTTGATGGCCTGGCGGATCTGCTCGCGCGCCTGCTCGAAGCTCATTTCCTCGATCTTGCGGAGTTTCTCGAGAAGTTCCGCCTCTTCCAATTCGCGGGTTTTCTCGGCTTCCGCGCCTTCGTTCTTGCGGCCCTGCTCGGGCGGCTTGATGCTGGAGACGACCGAGGGAACGCCGAGGTTCGATACCTGCGCGCCTTCCGTCTGCATGCTGGTTCCGCCCATGAGGCCGCCGGCGCCCGACTGGCTGAGGCTCGCGGCGGTCGGGGCGAAATAATCGGCGAGGCCTTCTTTCTGCTCCGTCGTGGTCACATTGAGCAGCCAGAGCAGCAGGAAAAACGCCATCATCGCCGTCACGAAGTCGGCATAGGCGACCTTCCAGGCGCCGCCATGGGCGCCATGGCCGCCTTTCTTGACCTTTTTGACGATGATCGGGGCGATATCATCCGACATTGATCAGCCCTTCATACTTGCGCATTTCCCGCATCAGATGGTCGGCGCTTCGTTGCAGGCTTCCTCCACCTCGACGAAGGACGGCCGCTCGTGGTTATAGAGGGTCTTGCGCGCGAACTCGACGGAGACGGCGGGCGCATAGCCCTGAAGATGGGCCAGCAGGCCCTGCTTCATGCATTCAAAATATTTGGTGTCGGCATCCGCGAACTGCTCGAGATTCTTGCCCATCGGCGAGAACATGCCGTAAGCCACGAAAATGCCGAAGAAGGTACCGACCAGCGCCGCGGCGATCAGGCCGCCGAGAATTTCCGGCGGTTCGGCGATCGAGCCCATGGTGACGATCACGCCAAGAACGGCGGCGACGATACCGAAGGCGGGCAGGGCCTCGCCAAGCGCGGTCACGGAGGCCGATATGGCATGACCCTCGCTGTGATGGGTCTCGATATCCTGGTCCATCAGGGCTTCAAGCTCGTGCGGATTTTCAGTCCCCATGGTCATCAGCCGGAGATAGTCGCAGATAAAGGCGACCGCATGGTGGTTCTTGGAAAAGCTCGGAAAATGCTGGAAAAGGTCGCTTTCATGCGGATTTTCGATATGCGATTCCAGGGCGATCATGCCCTTGGTCTTGGAAATCTTGAAAATCGCATAGAGCAGGGTCAGAAGCTCCGTATAGGCCTTCTTGTCATAGGGGGCGCCCTTGATCAGCTTGCCGAAGGATTTGAACCAGCCGAAAATCACCCATTTCGGGTTGGCCTGGAAATAGGCCCCGAAGGCGGCGCCCAGGATGATCAGGAATTCGAGTGGCTGGAACAGCACGGCGAAACTCCCGTGCGGGGCATAGCCACCGGCCACGGAGCCGAATGTCACAACGATACCAATAATCCAAAACATGCTTACACTGGGGCCCTTACACGATCGCTTCCAAGGAGTCAGAGGCTGATTTTGCCCCGAAAATGGTTAATAAAGCGTGAGTAATTTTACGAAGTTTTTAAAGATTGCGCAGTATGGGCAAGGGGTTGGAGAAATCGCCTGCGCCCGCGATGTCTCCGGACGGGGCTAAGAAAAATGGTGATTTTGCTGGCCATTTATGGGAAAGTGCCCGCCGCTTTGCAAATCAATTGCAGGGGCGGCGCGTTCAAGAATACAGGTACCGGTTGCGCATGAGTTTCGACGCCAGAGAATTTAGAAATGCATTGGGTTGTTTCGCCACGGGAATAACGGTTGTCACGTCGCGGAGCGCGACGGGCGAGCCGCTTGGCGTCACCGTCAATTCCTTCAGTTCCGTCTCGCTCGATCCGCCGCTGGTGCTGTTCAGCCTGGCCCATGTCGGTGGCCATTGCCAGGAATTCCTGGCCAGCGGCAAGTTCGCCGTGAATATTCTCACCCCCGACCAGCGGCCTCTCTCCGACCGCTTCTCCATGGCCCGCGACAACCGCTTCGAGGGGATCGCGCATGACGTCGGCGAGAATGGCAGCCCGGTGTTCCGGGAGAGCCTCGCCGTCTTCGAATGCGAGACCTTCGCCGTTCATGAGGCGGGGGATCATGCGGTCTTCATCTGCCGGGTCAGCAATGTCACCATGGGCGCGGAGGAGCAGGCGCTGCTCTTTCACAAGGGGCAATATCATATCCTTTAGGCGGGATCATTCCGCCTGCTGAAAAATTCCCGCTTGGGCCTTTCATCGGCGCGCGCAAGCCGCTACAACAGGAACAAATCAATTCACCGGAGGCGGCAGACATGGCAGAAAAAGCAGCATTCGTCGGACTGGGCGTGATGGGATATCCGATGGCCGGATATCTTCAGAAGGCCGGTTACGAGACCACCGTTTACAATCGCACGGCCGCGAAGGCGGAAAAATGGGTCGCGGAATATGGCGGATCGCGCGCCGATACCCCGGCCAAGGCGGCCGCGGGCGCGGATTTCGTCATGGTCTGTGTCGGCAATGACGACGACCTGCGCAGCGTCGTCCTTGGGGAGGATGGCATTCTCGCGACCATGAAGGCGGGCTCGATCGTCGTCGACCACACCACCGCCTCCTCCGAAGTGGCGCGCGAGCTTGGCGCGATCGCCAAGGAAAAGGGTATCGGGTTCGTCGATGCGCCGGTCTCCGGTGGTCAGGCGGGCGCGGAAAATGGCGTTCTCACGGTCATGTGCGGCGGCGACGCGGCGGATTTCGACCGCGCCAAGACCCCCATCGATTCTTACGCGCGCGCCTGCATGCTGATGGGCGGCGTCGGCGCGGGGCAGCTGACCAAGATGGTCAACCAGATCTGCATCGCCGGTGTGGTTCAGGGCCTCTCGGAAGGGATTCATTTCGCCGAGAAGGCGGGCCTCGATGCCGAGAAGGTGATCGAGGTCATCTCCAAGGGCGCGGCGCAGAGCTGGCAAATGGAAAACCGCTACAAGACGATGATCGCCGATGAGTTCGATTTTGGCTTCGCCGTCGACTGGATGCGCAAGGATCTCGGGATCTGCCTCAAGACGGGCACCCAGATCGGCGCGAGCCTGCCGAACACGGCGCTGGTCGATCAATATTATGCCGATGTCCAGAATATGGGCGGCAACCGGTGGGATACCTCGAGCCTGATCCGGCGCCTGCGCAAGCTCGTCAAGTAGCGAGCGGCGCAGCGAGCGAGAGCGACCAGTAGCGCAGGATGCCGGCCGATTCCGGTGTCTGCGGCGAGATTCCGAGACCGACGTCGACAACCTGGCGGTTCAGGATGTTGGCGCGGTGCGGCGGGCTTTTCATCCACATGTTCACCACCCCCGCCGCATCCACGGCACCGAGGGCGACATTCTCGGCGGCGGTCGAGAATATATAGCCGCTGTCCCGGATCCGCTCATCGAAGGTCGATCCGTCCTCCCCCGTATGCGATAGCGCTTGTTTTCTCGCCATGAATTCCGCATGCTGCTGGGCGGTCTGCATAAGCTGGTCGTTGGCGGTGAGCGGCGGCAGGTTTTCCTTGCCGCGCTCCGCATTCAGGCAGTCGATGACATCGCTAATCAGGCTCATGAATCGCTCCTTCGGTTGCGGAAATGAAAGTGAACGCAAATACTCGATAACAGAACGCGCAGGCATGCCTTTTTGTGAGGAAATTCCGTCATGACAGATGAAAACAAGCCGCTCCGGCGGGAAACTCTTGTGGCGCAGGCGCTCGGATGGATGGACCCGGCGCACCGGAGCCTGATTCCTGGCATTTTCCCGGGCACCACCTATGAGCGGGAGGGGGACGGCAGCTATCCGACGGGCCGCGTCTATACCCGCGACCACAATCCCACCTATGATCAGCCGGAGCAGCTTCTCATGGCGCTGGAAGGGGGGCGCGATGCGCTGCTCTTCTCGTCGGGCATGTCGGCGGCGCTTGCCGTCGTGCAGGCGCTGCGTCCCGGCGATCACATGGTCGCGCCCAAGGTGATGTACTGGAGCTTTCGCAACTGGCTGCTGACCGTCGCGCAGGAATGGGGACTGGAGATTACCTTCGTGCCGAACGGCGATCTCGCGGCGCTGGAGGCGGCGGTCATCCCCGGCAAGACGAAGCTTCTCTGGCTGGAAACCCCGGCCAATCCGACCTGGGTGGTGGATGACATTGCGGGCTGGGCGCGGGTGGCAAAAGCGGCGGGGGCGCATCTTGCCGTCGATAACACGGTGGCGACGCCGCTGCTGACCAATCCGCTCAAGCTCGGCGCCGATATCGTCATGCATTCTGCGACGAAATATCTGAACGGTCATTCCGATGTACTGGCCGGGGCGCTGATCACCGCGGCGGAGGATGATTTCTGGGCGCGGGTCAAGGTCAACCGCAACGCCGGTGGGGCGATCCTCGGCCCGTTCGAGGCATGGTTGCTCTTGCGCGGTTTGCGCACCCTGCATCTCCGCGTTCAGCGGGCGAGCGAAAACGCCATGGCCGTCGCCCGTCATTTCGACGGAAAGAAAGGCATCCGGCTGGTGCTTTATCCGGGACTCGACTCCCACGCCGGGCATGAGATCGCGGCGCGCCAGATGAGCGGCGGTTTCGGCGGCATGCTGAGCCTCTGCATCGAGGGCGGCGCGGAGGCGGCGATGAGCGTGGCGGCGCGGCTCAAGGTGATCAAGCGGGCGACGTCGCTGGGCGGGGTCGAGAGCCTTGTCGAGCATCGCGCGAGCATCGAGGGCGCGGGAACGCCCTGCCCGGAGGATCTCTTGCGGCTGTCCATCGGCATCGAAAATGTATCGGACCTGATCGCGGATATTGAACAGGCACTGGAGGGGAGGAATATCTGATGGAACGCTCTGTTATCGTGACCGGCGGCAGCCGGGGCATCGGCCGGGCCATTGCCATCGGCGCGGCGACGGCCGGCTATCAGGTTTGCGTCAATTATGCCCGGAACGCAGAGGCGGCGGGGGAGGTGATCTCGCTGATCCAGTCGGCGGGCGGCAAAGCCATCGCCGTGCAGGCGGACATGACGAAAGAGGCTGATATCCTCCGCCTGTTCGAGACCGTCGATACGGAGCTGGCCCCCTTGGGCGCGCTGGTGAACAACGCCGGGATCGTCGACAAGGGCTCGAAGGTTGAGAATATGAGCCTCGAGCGGCTGGAGCGCATGTTCGCCACCAATATCACCGGGCCTTTTCTTTGCGCGCGCGAGGCGGTGAAGCGCATGTCCACGGCCCATGGCGGCAAGGGCGGGGTGATCGTCAATATCTCCTCGGTTGCCGCGAAGCTGGGCAGCCCAGGTGAATATGTCGATTACGCGGCCTCGAAGGGGGCGATCGATGTGATGACCCTCGGCCTTGCGAAAGAAGTGGCGGCGGAGGGGATTCGCGTGAATGCGGTGCGCCCCGGCATCATCTATACGGAAATCCATGCAAGCGGCGGGGCGCCGGACCGGGTTGAGCGGTTCAAGTCGATGGTGCCGATGCTGCGCGGCGGCCAGCCGGAGGAAATCGCCGATGCGGTCCTCTGGCTCCTGTCGGACAAGTCCAGCTACGTCACCGGCTCACTGATCGATGTGACGGGCGGGCGGTAGTCCCGTCTCGCCGCCTAGCCCTGCAAATTCTTCGCGGCCTCGACGGCGAAATAGGTGAGGATGCCGTCGCAGCCCGCGCGCTTGAAGCCGAGCAGGCTTTCCATCACGACCTTCTCGCGGTCCAGCCAGCCGTTGAGCGCCGCCGCCAGCAGCATCGAATATTCGCCCGAGACCTGGTAGGCATAGGTCGGCACGCCGAACTCGTCCTTCACCCGGCGGCAGACATCGAGATAGGGCATGCCGGGCTTGACCATGACCATGTCCGCGCCCTCGTTGATATCCATCGCCACCTCGCGGAGCGCCTCGTCGGTGTTCGCCGGGTTCATCTGGTAGGTGCGCTTGTCCCCGGTGCCGAGATTGCCCGAAGACCCTACCGCGTCGCGGAACGGCCCGTAGAAGCCGGACGCATATTTCGCCGCATAGGACATGATCAGCGTGTCCCGGTGGCCCTCCCGTTCCAGCTCGTCGCGGATCGCGCCGATGCGCCCGTCCATCATGTCGGAGGGGGCAATGATGTCGCAGCCCGCCTCGACCTGGTTGAGCGCCTGGCGGACCAGCACATCGACCGAGGCGTCATTCACCACATAGCCGTTCTGCACGAGGCCGTCCTGGCCGTGGGTGGTGAAGGGATCGAGCGCGACATCGCAGAGCACGCCCATCTCCGGCACCGCGTCCTTGATCGCCTTGATCGCCTTGCAGACGATATTGTCCTTGTTCAGCGCCTCGCGCCCGTCCTCGGTCTTGAGCTCCTGCTCGACCGCCGGGAACAGCGCGATCACCGGGATGCCGAGGTCATGGGCCTCCTTCGCGGCGACCTTCAACAGATCGAGACTGAGCCGCTTCACCCCCGGCATGGACGGCACGTCGATGCTGAGATTCTCTCCCTCATGCACGAAAACCGGCCAGATCAGGTCGTTCGGGGTCAGCGCATTTTCGGCGACCAGTCGGCGGGACCAGTCGGTCCGGCGGACCCGGCGCATGCGGGTGCGGGGAAAATGAGGCGCAAGGGTTTTCATCTGTGGATTTCCTGCTCGTGGAGCGCTGATTATGGTATTTTGCGCATATTATCTCTATGCGGGCCGGGCCGCAAATGTTTAGGGTTTTTACCCTTTACCTAACGATCGTTTGGTAAACCATTGACAGCCTGACTGCAAGGTCGTATCAACGGGGAACATCACAAATGAGGCAAGCATCCCATGGACTTTAATCTATCGGAAGATCAGATCGCCTTTCAAGGCATGGCGCGGAATTTCGCCGCCGAAGTCTTCGCCCCCAACGCCGAAAAATGGGACGAGGAAAAAACATTCCCGGTAATGGAACTGCGCAAGGCGGCCGAGCTCGGGTTTGCCGGCATCTATGTGGGGGAGGAGTATGGCGGCTCCGCCCTGACCCGTCTCGATGCGGCGATCATTTTTGAGGAACTGGCGGCGGGCTGCACCTCGACGGCGGCCTTTATCTCCATCCATAACATGGCGAGTTGGATGATCGACCGGTTCGGTTCCGATACGGTGCGGGCGAAATTCCTGCCCAAACTCACGACCATGGAACATTTCGCGAGCTATTGCCTGACCGAGCCCGGCTCCGGGTCCGATGCGGCGGCGCTCCGGACCAAGGCGGTGCGCGACGGCGATCATTATGTCATCAATGGCGGCAAGGCCTTTATCTCCGGCGGCGGGAAATCGGATGTCTATGTGACCATGGTCCGCACCGGCGATGACGGCCCGAAGGGGATCAGCTGTATTGCCGTGCCGGCGGATGCGCCCGGCCTCAGCTTCGGCGCGCAGGAACGCAAGATGGGCTGGAATTCCCAGCCGACGGCGCAGGTGCTCTTCGATGACTGCCGCGTGCCGGTGGAAAACCTGATCGGCAATGAGGGCGACGGCTTCAAGATCGCGATGATGGGCCTCGATGGCGGGCGGCTCAATATCGGTGCCTGCTCCATCGGCGCGGCGCGGGCCTGCCTTGAGCTCGCGCAAGGCTATACGGCGGACCGCAAGCAGTTCGGCCAGCCGGTCGGGGAGTTTCAGGCCGTGCAGTTCCGCCTCGCCGACATGGCGACGGAGCTGGAGGCGGCGCGCCTGATGATCCGGCAGGCGGCGGCGAAGCTGGATGCGAAGGACCCCGAAGCAACCCTCTATTGCGCCATGGCGAAGAGATTCGCGACCGATGTCGGCTTTAACGTCTGCAACGAGGCGTTGCAGCTTCATGGCGGCTACGGTTATTTGCGCGATTTCCCGCTGGAACGCTTCGTGCGCGATACCCGCGTGCATCAGATTCTGGAGGGGACGAACGAGATCATGCGCGTGGTGATCGCCCGCAAGCTCGCCGACGGGCAGGGGAGGCAGTAAGGCATGAGTTCGGAAGAAGAAATCCTGTTTGCCGTCAAGGGCGCGATCGGTCTTGTCACGCTCAACCGGCCGAAGGCGCTGAACGCGCTCACTCATGAAATGTGCCTCCTGCTCAATGCGAAATTGCGGGAATGGGAGAAGGACGACAGGGTGCACGCAGTGGTGATCGAGGGGGCGGGGGATCGCGCCTTCTGCGCCGGCGGCGATATCGTCAAGCTCTATAACGAGGGCAAGAGCGGCGGCGACTATCCCTATCATTTCTACCGCGATGAATATCTGCTGAACACGCGGATCAAGCATTTCCCGAAACCCTATATCGCGCTGATCGACGGGATCGTCATGGGCGGCGGGGTTGGTGTTTCCGTCCATGGCAGCCACCGCATCGCGACCGAGCGGACCCTGTTCGCCATGCCGGAATCCGGCATCGGCCTCTTCCCGGATGTCGGCGGAACCTATTTCCTGCCGCGGCTTGAAGGCGAACTTGGCATGTATCTCGGCCTCACCGGCGCGCGGCTGAAGACGGCGGATTCCGTCTTTGCCGGGATCGCCCATGGCTATATCCCCGCCGAGAAGCTGCCCGAGGTGAAGGACGCCCTCGCCGCGCATGGCTTTGCCGGTGATGCGAAGGCGGAGGTGGACAGGGTTCTGGCCGGCTTCACCACGGAGACCGAGGCCGCGCCGATTGCCGAGACCCTGCCCGCCATCAACCGGCATTTCGCAAAAGACTCCGTTGTGGCGATTATCGAGAGCCTGCAATCCGAGGACGATGCGCTCGCGGCGACGGCGGCGGACAGCCTGCTCACCAAGTCGCCGACCAGCATGAAACTGACCTATCAGCAGCTCCGCCGCGGCAAGAGCCTCGATTTCGATGACTGCATGCGCATGGAGTTCCGCATGGTCAACCGCGTGATCCAGGGCGTTGATTTTTATGAAGGCACCCGCGCCGCCGTCATCGACAAGGACCAGTCCCCGAAATGGACCCCGGCGACGCTAGATGAGGTGAGCGACGCGGCGATCGAGGAATATTTCGCCCCGCTCCCGGATGGGGAGCTGTTCTAGCGCTGCCTACCAGAGCGGCTTGTCGAGCCCTTCGAGGATGACAAACTGCCCCTCGGCGGCGTCTTTGCGGGCCTCGCGCGCCTTTTTATATTCCGGGCTGTCATAGAAGGCCTTGACGGCCGCCATATCCGGATATTCGACGATCACCACGCGCCGGGTTTCCTCCGGCCCTTCCAGGGTTTCCATCGCCCCGCCGCGCGTCAAATAGCGCCCGCCGTACTTTTTGATGGCGATCGGCGCGAGGGATTTATAAACTTCATATTGTTCCGGGTCGGTGACATCGATCCGGGCGATCATATAAGCGGGCATTTAGGCGTCCTTTTCTGCGATCCAATGAACAAAAACAATAAGGGGGAAATCCATGAGCTACAAGTATGTAACCGTCACGCGGGAGGGGCGCATCGCCACCGTCCGCTTCGATCGCGGGACCGAGGTCAACGCGATGTCGATCGAGCTGATGGGGGAGCTGACGGAGGTTGCCCGCTCGTTCGAGGGGGATACGGAGACGAGCGCCATCATTCTCACCGGGAATGGCAAGAATTTCACCGTCGGCTATGACCTGAAGGACCCGGCGGTCAAGGCGCGGGTCGCGGCGGGGGTGATGGACCGGCGCGAGATGCTCAAAGTCGGCCCGAAGATGAGCAAGGCCTGGGAGGATCTGGAGCCCATGACCATCGTCGCGGTGGATGGCTATTGCATCGGAGGCGGCGTCGCCCTCTCGGTCGCCTGCGACATGCGCGTCGCCTCAAAAGGCGCGATCTTCTGGGTGCCGGAAATCCGCAACGGCATGAATATGAGCTGGCAGTCCGTGCCGCGCATGGTCAACCTGATGGGCCCCGCGCGCACCAAGCAGCTCTGCATCGTCGCCGACAAAATCAGCGCCAACACCGCGCAGCAATGGGGCCTCATCGAGGAAGTGGCGGAGGAGGGCGGCGCCTACGCGCTCGCGCTGGAATTTGCGCAGAAAATCGCCGCCATGCCGCCGCTCCCCGTCCGCATGATCAAGCAGGGCGCCAGCGTTGCCGCGAACGCCCTCAACCACGCCGTAAGCTATATGGATATGGACCAATACTCCGTCGCCATCACCTCCGAAGACCACGCCGAGGGCATCAAAGCGTTTCTGGAAAAACGCGACCCGGTGTTTAGGGGACGGTAGATGGGGATTGGGAGGCTTTGTCAATTACGCAAGCTTTGCAAAATAGTTCGCCAAATTCGGATGTTCTGATTGAACCTCTTCTTGGCTCAACAATGCGTTTAGCGTTTTCCGCTTGTTTTTCCCAGTCGGTCCACTGTTTGCTTTCTAATAGGGGTATGTAATCGTCGTAGATGCGAACGCGTATGTCGTCAAAAATTTCCAGTAATCCTAAACGGCTCAAATTGTCTAAGTAGGTGTTAATCAAATGGGGAAAAGAACAATCCGCTTCATATCCTGCCAACGTAAAATTTCTGTGGCTTAGGAAGTTTTCTTTTGTGGTTCCAGATCTAGAGTAAAAATTTAATTTTGGAATTATTCCTTTTTTTGCGAAATATTTCATTAATTTAGCTTCGTCCGGTGTTAACTGTTTGAGTATTTCTACAAAGGATGGATGTGCTGTGGAAGAAGTATTTTTGTCCATGGCGTTGGCAAGTAAGTTCGCAAACATTTCTCGCAAACCTTGTTCTTCTGCAGAATATCGGAGCGCCTCTAAAAGTGGACCCGCAACATTAATTTTAGGCGTAATAATGCTTTCTTCCGGTGTATTTTTGAGTTTTTCAGCTACATCCTTATTAAGGAACACTTCGAATTGTTCATATCCCCAGACTATCGCTCTAAGAGGGGCAAGTGCCACATTCACCGTTTTACCTACGAGTTCCAAGCTCTTTCCAATTTGTTTCGCTCCAGGTTGGATTGCGTCTTCATAAATTGGAACTGCTTTCGCAACTGCTGCAACCGCCTCAGCTACATCTTTTACTTGTGAGGACTTGCTTTCTTCGTCTTCCATTTCGTTGCCTTTAGACACCTTGCTTTCACATTAGTAATATCTTATTCGAAAATGGCTTTGAATACTAGTGCAGGCGTAAAATGAGGTGAAACAGCACAGCTTGTAGGGGTGTGGAAAAAGCGTCAGTAAGTTCGCTTGATTAACTTCAACGCTTTCCACGCATCCCATCCTAATGTATAAAACACCCCCATCACTCTCCCGCGTAAAATCATCCTCTGGCTGTGCGCCCTGGTCCTGCTCTTTGGCGTGATCCCCTTTACGGGGAGGTATCTATGACGTCTTTTACGAACTTTTCTAATGTTATTTTGGTTATTTATAACAACTTATCGCAGGACAAGCTTCGGGATGGCCGGAATAAAATTCAGACAAATCAATGCCATAAATGAGACCTGACCCTAGGAACACGCGGATGAAGCTGCGCACCCACAGCCCGAATGCCCGGCAAGTTTTGCGTCTTCATCCTTAACACAACAAGCACTTTCATCATTTACCGGAGGCCCGCCACAACAATTGTCATTTTTCGGCGTTTTATCCGCAATGCCGCAGGTATCTTCAGCAAGGCATTTTGTAGATTTACTGGCCAGGATAAAATCCTTGCCGTCAAAATCCAGGCCAAATTTGCCGATTGTGGATCCCTGATATTCGACTTCCACCTCGTAGTCTTCTTCGCCTAATACCTTTTTGGAAAGATCCAGAATGTTTAAGAATTTTTGTGGTGCCAGTCGGTGATCGTAATCAGCGGCTTCCAGAAGCTGAAAGTTAGCCAGGGTTTCCTTCCGCTCCATTCCCCCGCAATCAATGAAATGCTTGGTCACAAGCCCAACCTCTGTAACGTGAAAATGCGGGGCGACGTAATCTCCGTTGGGTAACCGGAAATTTATTGAAGGGAGTTTGGGTAAAGTATCTTTAACTTCTGACAAGTTCATAGTTGATTTCCTTCACTAACAACAATTTTTATCTTTGATTTCAATGCGACAACTCATATGGCTTTCTTTGCAGCAATTTTCACTTAGATATCGAATTGCGCCAACCAACGCATCGTAATTGGCTCGATAAATAGCGGCCCGACCTTGTTTCTCATATTTAATCAATCCTGACTGACGTAATTTATCCAAATGAAATGATAGCGTGGCATGGGGAAGTCCTAATCTTTCTCCAATTGCTCCCATCATTAGCCCTTCCGGCCCTTTTTCGACTAAAAGGCGAAAAATATCCAACCGACTTTCTTGAGCCAACGCATCCAGTGTGTTTATAGTATCTAATTTATCCATATAACTAGATATATAGATATTTAATAAGATGTCAACCCGCTCAACTAATCCCTCTTTACTGAATGCATGAAGTACAAAAGAACTGTAAACTCTACCCTCTCACCCCAATCTCCTGTATGAGTATCCCCATGATTCTCCCGCGTAAAATATTCCTCTGGCTTGTTGCCTTGATCCTGCTCTTTGTCGTCATCCCCTTTACGGGGATTTATTTTGCGCAAGGGGCGATTGTCTTTCCCGTGCCGACGCGGGACGGGGGGCTGCGGCCCGATGGCGGGTTCGAGGCGGTGACGATCGCCACGCCCGACGGGGAGCGGCTCAACGCCTTCTACCATCCGCCCGGCGAGAGGAAGGCGAGCATCCTCGTCTTTCACGGCAATGCCGAGACGGCGATTAACCAGATCGGCCGCGGCAAGATCCTCGCCGATGCCGGCTTCGGCGTGCTGCTCGTCGAGTTTCGCGGCTATGGCGGCAGCACGGGCACGCCGACGGAGGCGGGGGTGATCACCGACGGGCTCGCGTCCTATGACTTCCTGAAAGGGCAGGCGGCGGGGCCGATCGGCATCCTCGCCCATTCGCTCGGCACCGGGGCGGCGCTCCCCGTCGCGGCGGCGCGGGAGGTGTTCGCCGTGGCGCTCGAAAGCCCCTTCACCTCGCTCCTCGCCATCGCGCGCTACCGGGTCGGCTGGGTGCCGGGCTTTGATTTCATGGTGAGATATCCCTTCCGCAATGACGAGATCATCGGCGGGATATCGGCGCCGATCCTGATCCTACACGGCACAGAGGATAAGGTGATCCCGTTCGCGGAGGGGGAGAAACTCGCGACCCTCGCGCCGAAGGGTACCGCCTTCATCAAGATCGACGGCGCGGGGCATAACGACCTTGGAAGTCACGGCGACATGACGATCGTCCGCAAATTCTTCCAAAGGGAACTACCCGCCCGCCCGTAAACGCGGCGACTAGGCCTTGCGCTGGCTCGCTTTCTCGGCACTTTCCTTTTTCAGAGGCCTTGAGACCGGGCAGACCTCCTGAATGAAGCCGTTCAGGGTGTTGGCGAGATTTTCCTGGACAAGCGAATAATGAATGAACTGGCCTTTCTTTTCCCGTCGAACCAGTTCGGCATTCTCAAGGATGTTTAAATGTTTCGAGAGTGACGGTTTGCTAATCTCAAATCGCTCCGCAATCTCGCCTGCGGTCATGCTGCCCCCTGACAGATATGCCAGAATTTTCCGCCGCACTGTTGAAGAAAGAGCCTGAAAAATTTTTTCCATTACCAGCCTGCCTATAATTAGCTAATTGACTAATTACCTAAAAGATATTATTTAGACGTTTAGCTAAATATAGGCGCGTGTCGGGAGAGACACAAGCGGAAAGGGACGGAAGATGGCAAAGGGCAGGGATGGCAATGGATTGGACAAACCCCGTTTCAACTCACAAGATGTCGCCTGCGCGGTTCAGGGGCAGGTAAGATGGTCATGGAAGAAATCGTTATGGATTTCCGGCATGTGGATCGGGGCCATCCTAGGTTTCTGCTTTTTCGCGTCAATTGGTGCGGTCCTGCTTTTCTTTGTGACGACGGCGGGTGTATTATGTTTCGGGCATTCCCTAGGCATGCATCGGCGGCTGATCCATAACAGTTTTGAATGCCCGCCGGTCCTTGAATATCTGTTGGTTTATCTGGGGACTTTGGTTGGCCTCGGCGGACCGATGACCATGATTTATACCCATGATATTCGCGATTGGGCGCAGAGAAAATCGCAGTGCCATGATTACTTTGCGCATCGGCAATCCTTCTTCAGGGATGCCTGGTGGCAGTTGCATTGCGACGTCAAACTCAAGAGGGCGCCATTGCTGGACCTTGAGGCGCGGGTCCGCAATGACAAATTCTATCAATTTCTCGAAGAGACATCGATGCTTCAGCAGCTTCCCTGGGCTGTGCTGTTTTACGCCATCGGGGGATGGGGGTGGGTTTTATTTGGCGTCTGCGCGAGAGTTGCCGTTTGCGTGACCGGGCATTGGCTGATCGGCTATTTTGCCCATAGGACAGGGGGGCAGGACTGGCAGGTTACTAATGCGGGGGTGCAGGGATACAATATCAAATTTGCAGGATTAATTACCTTCGGTGAATGCTGGCATAACAATCATCATGCGTTTCCTGGATCCGCGAAAATCGGCCTGTGCCGGGGGCAAACGGATCCAGGATGGTGGATGTTGACGCTCTTCGAAAATCTCGGGATTGCCTGGAATTTAAAGACGCCGGACTCTATTCCCGAAAGAAAAGAGTTAAGGCGCCTATCCAATTAGTTCAATCTCAAGGCTCTCAAGCGCTGTCAATCAGCTGCAGGTGCGTAGCTATTTCACATAGGCGTCGCGGAGTTTGCGCATGCCTTTCAGCCAACGGTCGTAGTCGGTGGCTTTCCGCTGGATATATTCGCGGACCTGCGGATGCGGGAGGATGAGGAATTCCTCCTTGTCCATGGTGTCGACTACGCAATCGGCGAGCTGCTCGGGCTCCAGCACCCCATCGACCGAGGCGACGCCATCGAGGCGGCTTGCCGTCATCGCCGTCCGCACCGACTGCGGGCAGAGGACGGAGACGCGCACGCCCTTGTCGCCATAGCGGATCGAGAGGGTCTCGGCGAAGGCGACCGCCGCATGCTTGGTGGTGGCGTAGGTGGCGCTGTCTACCTGGGAGAGGAGACCGGCGGCCGAGGCGGTGTTGACGAGATAGCCGCCGCCATTCTTGATCATCTTGTCGACGACCGCGCGGGCGGCATAGACATGGGCCATCACATGGACATCCCAGTTAAGCTGCCAGACGTCATCGGGCGATTCCTCCCATCCGTAGCGGGCGAGCCCGGCGTTGGAGACGAAGATATCGATGGGGCCGAACGCCTCCTCCGCCCTGGCGACGAGGTTCTTGATCTCCGATTCTTTTGCGACATTGGTGGGAACGGCGAGGCCATTCACCGATTTCGCGACGTCCTGAAGCGGCCCTTCCTGCAGGTCGGCGACGGTGATGCCCTTCGCCCCTTCCGCATGGAAGCGTTCCGCGAGCGCCTTGCCGATGCCGCTTGCCCCGCCTGTGATGACAACATTCTTGCCCGCTATTTTCATTTTTTTCCTCCCGCAGCTTGCGGCTGCCTTATTGGTTTATGGGCTGATTGTGGCGCGACTTCACGCGCCGGTAAAGGACTGAATGCCCGTCTGCGCGCGGCCCAGGATCAGGGCGTGCACGTCATGGGTGCCTTCATAGGTATTGACGGCCTCCAGGTTCATGACATGGCGGATGACGTGATATTCATCTGAAATACCGTTGCCGCCGTGCATGTCGCGGGCGGTACGCGCGATATCAAGCGCCTTGCCGCAGGAATTCCGCTTGATCAGCGAGATCATTTCCGGCGCGGCGCGGTTCTCATCGCGCAGGCGGCCAACGCGCAGGCAGGCCTGCAGCCCGATGGAGATTTCCGTCTGCATATCGGCGAGCTTTTTCTGGATCAGCTGGTTGGCGGCGAGGGGGCGGCCGAACTGTTTGCGCTCCATCGTGTAGTTGAGCGCGGCCTGCCAGCAGAATTCGGCGGCGCCGAGCGCGCCCCAGGCGATGCCGAAGCGGGCGGAGTTGAGGCAGCCGAACGGACCGCCAAGGCCCTTGACGCCCGGCATCAGGTTTTCTTCCGGCACGAAGACATTGTCCATGACAATCTCCCCGGTGATGGAGGCGCGGAGGCTAAATTTCCCCTCGATCTTCGGGGCGGAGAGGCCCTCCATGCCTTTTTCCAGGATGAAGCCGCGGATCACGCCGTCATCGGTCTTTGCCCAGACGACGAAGACATCGGCGACGGGGGAATTGGTAATCCACATCTTCGCGCCGTTGAGCCGGTAACCACCATCGACGGATTTCGCCCGCGTCACCATGGAGCCGGGATCGGAGCCGTGATCGGGTTCGGTGAGGCCGAAGCAGCCGATCCATTCACCGGTTGCCAGCTTGGGGAGATATTTCTGCTTCTGCTCTTCCGTGCCATAGGTATTGATCGGATGCATGACGAGGCTGGACTGCACGCTCATCATCGAGCGATAGCCGCTGTCGACCCGCTCAACCTCGCGCGCGACGAGGCCGTAGGACACATAGCCGAGACCGGCGCAGCCGTAGCCCTCGATCGTCGAGCCGAGAAGGCCGAGCTCCCCCATTTCCGTGAAGATGGCCCGGTCGAAGGTTTCGTGCCGGTTCGCTTCCAGAACCCGGCTCATCAGCTTGTCCTGACAGTAATCGCGGGCGGTATCGCGGACCAGCCGCTCCTCTTCGGTCAGCTGGTCATCCAGCAGGAACGGATCGACGGGGTCAAAGGCGGGCTTGGAAGAGGCGCTGCTCATATGTTTATCTCCGATTTTTGCTTCTGTTATTTTGGCCGGGAGGTGGCATATGCCCGCCTGTTTACCGGTTTTGCGCTGCAACATCAATATGCTTCATGGTCTTTAAAGCAATATATGGTATGTTCCGGCCAAAGTATTGAAATATTCGGGCGAAGGACATGCCATCCGACAACGCAAAGGGCGAATATATCGTCGAGTTCCAGCAGCATGGATCCTCGGTCAAGGTCTCGGTGATCGATCCGGTGAGCATGACGGAGGTTTCCATCGTCGGCCCGAGCTCCGTCGGGCAGGAGGAACTGAAACGCACCGCCCTGCAGAAACTGCATTATGTCATGAACAAGCGGGCCGGTCGCGCACCGGCCGAGCCGGACCCCGCGCCGGCGCCGTCAGGGCGCACGCCGGGGAAATCCGGAATCATCGTCTGACCCGGATTTTTCGGACTCTCTGGACTTGTAAACTGACGCGGCTCGAAAACCGGCCTTACGCGCTTTTGCGTTTGCGGCCGAGACCGAATTCCTTGGCGAATTGCGACCGCCGCTTCGCATAGGACGGCGCCACCATCGGATAATCAGGCGGCAGATTCCATTTCGCCCGGTATTCATCCGGCGTCATGTCATAATTTGACCGAAGGTAGCGTTTCAGCATTTTCAGCTGCTTGCCATCCTCCAGGCAGATCAGATAGTCGTTCTGGACCGACCGCTTGATCGGTACCGCCGGTTTCAGTTCCGACTGTTCCGGTTCCGCCTCCGTATCGAGGGAGGCAAGCGAGTTGTAGACCGTCTTGATCACCTCCACCAGTTCGGAATTTTCGATCTGGTTGTTGCTGACATAAGCCGCAGTTATGTCCGCCGTCATCCGGAGCAGTTCCTCGCGCTCCGCTGGTGCCGAGGGATTTCCCTCTTTCGTAAATGATTGTGCCATTTTTTATTTCGATCGTTGAAGTTGTCTATTTCTCAGACTGACCGCATTACATGTTATGAATTGACTATAAATGTCAATACGTGGCGGCATCAAATATAGATAAAAGCGACAAATTAGTTGATGATTGCTTGATATTAGTTTGGCCGACATCTTGAGAATCCCGCCCGATTAGTTCATTTCCGCAGTTTAAAACTATGAGAATTGTTGAATATTCGCTGCGCTGCAAAATAATACGCTGTAAGGAGAAAGAAAATCCGGCCGGTTTGACCGACAGCCCGCGGCATTGCCCGGCCCGGCGGCAGGTCGCGGCCACCGGCGCACCCATAAGGCCTGTCGATAGGGACACGCGATGTCGCGGATCGATCCGATAATTTTGCCGATTTTGATGGTCGCGTGATCAGGGACCGTTTGGCGTGCGGTGGGGGACGGCGACGGACCGCCGAAAAAAGCAGAAAGGGGGCCGGGTTTTTCTAGGAACTTGCGCCGTCCTGTGCTATCCATCCGGCGCGGTTTACACTTGCAGAGAAGATGCCGTATCCGGGAGGCGCTCACGGCCATGCCTTGGCCACGCGGGGTGATCGGATCGAAGGCGCCTGACGTGAGTTTCCGGATGACCCGGACGCGAGATATTATTGGGTGACACCGGTCTGATTTCCGCCGACGGGCCGGCCTGGAAAGGATTTCTACAGATGACGATACAAAGTGCCGAGCTTGTAAATTTCTTCAAAGCGGACCTGGAGCGGAACGATCCGGACGTCTTCCGCGCCATCGGGCTGGAGCTGGGCCGCCAGCGCGACCAGATCGAGCTGATCGCCTCCGAAAATATTGTCAGCCCGGCCGTCATGGCGGCGCAGGGCTCCGTCCTCACCAATAAATATGCCGAAGGCTACCCCGGGCGGCGCTATTATGGCGGTTGCGAGTTCGTGGATATCGTCGAGGAACTGGCAATAGAGCGCGCCAAGGAACTGTTCGGCTGCGGCTTTGCCAATGTCCAGCCCAACTCGGGCTCGCAGGCGAACCAGGGCGCCTTCATGGCGCTGATCAAGCCCGGCGACACAATTCTCGGCCTGTCGCTGGCGGCCGGTGGCCATCTCACCCATGGCGCGGCGCCGAACCAGTCGGGCAAATGGTTCCATGCGGTTCATTACGGCGTCGACCGGGACAGCCACCAGGTCGATTTCGACGAAGTGCGCAAACTGGCGAGGGAACATCAGCCCAAAATGATCATTGCCGGCGGCTCGGCCTATCCGCGGCATCTCGATTTTGCGAAATTCCGCGAGATTGCCGATGAGGTCGGCGCCTATCTGATGGTCGACATGGCGCATTTCGCCGGGCTGGTCGCGGCGGGCGTCCACCCGAGCCCGATCCCCCATGCCCATATCGTCACCACCACCACCCATAAGACGCTCCGCGGTCCGCGCGGCGGCATGATCCTGACCAATGACGAGGCGATCGCCAAGAAGGTGAACAGCGCGATCTTCCCCGGCATGCAGGGCGGCCCGCTGATGCATGTGATCGCGGCGAAGGCCGTGGCCTTTGGCGAGGCGCTCACCCCGGCCTTTAAATCCTACGCCGCGCAGGTCGTCGAGAATGCGAACGTGCTGGCCGATACGCTGGTCGGTCATGGCCTCGATATCGTCTCGGGCGGCACCGACACCCATCTGATGCTGGTCGATCTCCGGCCGAAGAAGCTGACCGGCGATATTGCCGAGCGGGCGCTGGAGAATGCGCATATCACCTGCAACAAGAACGGCATTCCGTTCGATCCGGAGAAGCCGATGGTGACCTCCGGCGTGCGTCTTGGCAGCCCGGCGGCGACAACCCGCGGCTTTGGCGCGGCGGAATTCACGAAAGTCGGCGATCTGATTGCCGAAGTGCTTGACGGACTGGCCGCAAACCCGGAGGATAACGGGGCTGTCGAGGCGAAGGTCCGCGGTGAGGTGAAGGCGCTGTGCGATGCCTTTCCCCTCTATCCGGACATTTGAGCAGGGAATGAGCGCCGGACAGCGGATTTGACAAGAGAAGTAAGGGGAATGCCGGATGCGCTGTCCATTTTGCAGTAGTGAAGAAACGCAGGTCAAGGATAGCCGCCCGACCGAGGACAATACGGCGATACGGCGGCGGCGGGCCTGCGCGACCTGCGGCGCCCGTTTCACCACCTTCGAGCGGGTGCAGCTGCGCGAGCTGACGGTGGTCAAGAAAGACGGGCAGCGGATGCCGTTCGAGCGCGAGAAGCTGGAACGCTCCATCAGCATCGCGACGCGCAAGCGCCCCGTCGATCCCGACCGCATCGACCGCATGATCAATGGCATTGTCCGCCAGCTTGAAAGCAGCGGCGATCAGGAAGTCCCCTCCGAGCGGATCGGCGAGCTGGTGATGGAGGGGCTGGCGGCGCTCGACAGCGTCTCCTACGTCCGCTTCGCCTCCGTCTACAAGGATTTCCGCGAGGCCAAGGATTTCGAGGAATTTATTGGCGAACTCAGCAGCGGCGTCTCCAACTGAACGCCGCGAACCGCCGGGAAAGCCAGAACCATGACGACCCCAGACACCCGCCGGGATGAATTCCATATGCGAAGCGCGCTGCGCCTTGCCGCGCGCGGTCTCGGCCGGGTCGCGCCCAATCCGGCTGTCGGCTGCGTGATCGTCGCGGGCGGCGAGGTGGTCGGGCGCGGCTGGACCCAGGATGGCGGCCGTCCGCATGCGGAGACCATGGCGCTTGCGATGGCGGGCAGCCGCGCGAAGGGCGCCATTGTCTATGTCACGCTGGAGCCCTGCGCCCATCACGGAAAAACACCGCCCTGCGCCGAGGCCCTGGTCAAGGCCGGCGTCGCCCGCGTTTTCATTGCCCTGCGCGATCCCGACGACCGGGTCGACGGCGGCGGCATCCGGATCTTGCAAAAGGCCGGGATCGAGGTGAGGGAAGGCCTGCTCGGCAACGAGGCGGCGGAGCTGAACGGCGGTTTTCTGATGACGCGGCTCAAGGGCCGCCCGCTCGTTACCCTCAAGATGGCGACCAGCCTCGATGGCCGGATTGCGACGGCGACAGGCGATTCCAGATGGATCACCGGCGCGGCGGCGCGGCGCTATAGCCATCTGCTGCGGGTGCAGAATGACGCGATCATGATCGGCGTCGGCACCGCCCTGACCGACGATCCGATGCTGACCTGCCGGATCAGCGGGCTGGAGCGGCATTCGCCCGTCCGCATTGTCGCGGATTCGCGCCTGCGCCTGCCGCTCACCTCGAAGCTGGTGAAGACGGCGCGCGAGGTGCCGCTCTGGGTCCTGACCATCCCCGGCAACGACCGCGACCGGCGCGAGGCGCTGGCCGATCTCGGCGCCGAGGTGATCGAGATGCCGGCGAACGAGTCCGGCCTTCCCGACATGCGGGCCGGGCTGGAGGCATTCGCCGACAGGGGAATAACGCGAATACTTGTCGAGGGAGGTTCCCATCTACTGGCAAGCTTGATAAAAGATGAACTGGCGGATCGGCTGATGTGGTTTCGCGCAGGATCGATTATCGGCGGCGATGGCGTTCCCGCGTTACAATCCATCGGTCTCGAGCGTCTTGCTGATGCGCCGGAGCTTCGCCTGATCGAGGAGCGCCGGCTGGGCGATGATTTGTTGGAAAGTTACTTTCTTCGGAACTGAATATTATGTTTACAGGCATTATCACCGATGTCGGACGGGTTCGCGGCATCGAGAAAACCGGCGACACCCGCTTCGAAATCGAAACCTCCTTCGATACGGACACCATTGATATCGGCGCCTCCATCGCCTGTTCGGGCCCCTGCCTGACGGTGGTCGAGAAGGGGGAGGGATGGTTCGCCGTCGATGCGTCGGACGAGACCCTCTCCTGCACCAATCTCGGTGACTGGCGGGAGGGGACGCAGGTCAATCTGGAACGGGCGCTGAAAATCGGCGACGAACTGGGCGGCCATGTGGTCACCGGCCATGTCGATGCGGTGGTCTCGCTGCTGGCGACGGAGACTGTCGGCGATTCCACCAAACTGATTTTCTCGCTGCCGGCGAAGTTCGCGGGATTCGTCGCGCCCAAGGGCTCCGTTTGCCTTGATGGCATCTCGCTCACCGTCAATGATGTCGGCGATGATCATTTCACCGTCAATATCATCCCGCATACCCAGCAACATACCACCTTCGGCCAGCTTACCGTCGGCCGCCGGGTTAATTTCGAAATCGATGTGCTGGCGCGGTATGTCGCCCGCATGACAGAGGTAAATAAAAAAAGATGACCTATAAAGAATACCTCTCCAGCGCGGAGGAAATTATCGAGGATGCCCGTAACGGCAAGATGTTCGTGCTCGTCGACGCGGAAGACCGGGAGAATGAGGGCGACCTTGTCATCCCGGCGCAGTTCGCCACCCCCGACGCGATCAATTTCATGGCGAAGCATGGCCGCGGCCTGATCTGCCTGTCGATGTCGGAGGAGCGGGTCAATCATCTCGGCCTGCCGCTGATGGCGCAGGATAACGCCTCCCGCCTCGCGACGAACTTCACCGTCTCGATCGAGGCGCGCGAAGGCGTGACGACCGGCATTTCCGCCGCCGACCGCGCCCATACCATCGCCGTCGCCATTGATCCGAGCAAGAATGCGCAGGATATCGTCTCGCCGGGCCATGTCTTTCCGCTGGTCGCGCGCGAGGGCGGTGTGCTCCGCCGCGCCGGCCATACCGAGGCCGCGGTCGATATAGCCCGCCTCGCCGGACTGATGCCCGCCGGGGTCATCTGCGAGATCATGAATGACGACGGGACCATGGCGCGGCTGCCCGATCTGGTGAAATTCGCGCAGTTCCACGGGCTGAAAGTCGGCACGATTGCCGACCTCATCGCCTATCGCCGCCGCCATGACAGCCTGATCACCCGCGAGATCGAGGCCGATATCTCCAGCAAATACGGCGGCGACTGGAAGATGATCGTCTTCTCCAACAAGCCCGAATATGCCGAGCATGTGGCGCTGATCAAGGGCGATGTTGCCGGCGACGAGCCGGTGATGGTGCGCATGCATGCGCTCAACCTGCTCGGCGATGTGCTGGGCGAGCTTGACGAGAATCCGGATATTCTCCATGACGCGATGGCGCAGATCGACGGGGCGGGCAAGGGCGTCGTTGTCCTCATCCGCGAACCGCGCCCGATGGCGCTGTCCGACCGGGTGCGCCGCAAGCTCGGCAAGCCGCTGAAAGAATCGCTGGAGCTGCGCGATTACGGCATCGGCGCGCAGATCCTTCTCGATCTCGGGATCCGGAACATGATCCTTCTTTCCAACAACAAACGCACCGTGGTGGGTCTTGAGGGCTATGGCCTGTCGATCGCCGAAACCCGGGCGATTAATGCGAAGGGCTGAGGTATGAGTGCCGATATACATGTGCTGATCGTCGAGGCGGATTTCTACCGCGACATTTCCGATGCGCTTCTTGAGGGCGCGAAGGACGTGCTCGACGCCGCCGGGGCAAGCTACGAGGTGGTGCAGGTGCCGGGCTGCCTCGAAATTCCCGCCGCCATCCGCTTTGCCATCAAGTCGATGGAATTCATGGGCGGACGGCGACGCTATGATGCCTATGTCGCGCTCGGCTGCGTGATCCGCGGCGAAACCTCCCATTATGATACGGTGTCGGAGGAAAGCGCGCGGGCGCTGATGGATATCTCGACCGATTACTGCATCGCCGTCGGCAACGGGATCATCACCTGCGAGAATGAGGAACAGGCCTGGGCGCGGGCCCGCAAGAGTGAGAAAAACAAGGGCGGCGCCGCCGCGGAGGCAGCGCTTAAAATGCTGAAACTGAAAGAAAAATTCGGAATGTTCCCACGATGAACGCGCGCAGCGAAAAGCGGGGCGACAAGCATAGCCGGCGGACCCTTGCCCGGCTCAACGCCGTACAGGCCCTCTATCAGCTCGAGCATGACAGCCGCCCGGCCGCCGAGGTGGTCGAGGAATTCCTGCTGCACCGTGTCGGCAAGGAGCTGGACGGCGACCAGTTCAAGGACAGCGACAAGCCGTTGTTCAAGGACATCGTCCTCAATGCCAGGGCGCGGCAGGAGGAAATCGACGCCCTGATTGCCGCGCGCCTGGAAAAGGACCGGACGACGGAGCGGCTGGAGGTGGTGCTGCTCTGTCTCCTGCGCGCCGCGACCTATGAATTTCTCGCCCGCGTCGATACACCCGCCAAGGTGCTGATCAAGGAATATATCGGCATCGCCCGCACCTTCTTCACCGGCAAGGAACCGGCGCTCGTCAACGGGGTGCTGGACAAGATCGCCAAAGAGCTGCGCGGCGGCGAATTCGACTGATATGACCGGCGAGGGGCCAGCAACCGGGACCGGCGAATTTGCCCTGATCGACAAGGTCTTCAAGCCGCTTGCCGCCGAGACGCCCGCCGCCCTCGGCCTCACCGATGATGCGGCGGTGCTGGCGCCCGCGCCGGGGCGGGAGCTGGTCCTCACCAAGGATGCCATGGTCGCGGGGGTGCATTTCCTTGAGACCGACGCGCCCGGCGATATCGCGCGCAAGCTCCTCCGGGTCAATCTCTCCGACCTTGCGGCCATGGGCGCCCGGCCCATCGGCTATCTGCTGGCGACCTTCTGGCCGGAAAAGCTGGCCCTTGACTGGATTATGGAATTTGCCGACGGCCTGCGGCTGGATCAGGCGGAATTCGGCATCGGGCTTCTCGGCGGCGATACGGTGCGCACGCCCGGGCCGCTGTCGCTGTCCCTGACCGCGATCGGCGATGTTCCGGCGGGCGGCGCGCTCCGGCGGAATGCGGCGCGCGAGGGCGATCTCATCGTCGTTTCCGGCCGCATCGGCGATGCCGCGCTCGGGCTGCTCTCGCTGACGGGGGAGCTCGCCGGTCTCCCTGATGCCGAGCGCGATTACCTTCGCGGCCGTTATCACCTGCCGGTGCCGCGCCTCGCGCTCGGGGCGGCGCTTGTGGGCAAGGTGCGGGCGGCCATCGATATCTCCGACGGGCTGATCGCCGACATCGGCCATATCGCCGAGGAATCAAAGCTTGGCGCACTTCTCGACTGGGAGAAGGTGCCGCTCTCCGCGGCGGCCCGTGCGGCACTTGCGAGAGACACCGCACTGATCGAGCCGATTCTCACCGGCGGTGATGACTACGAACTCGCCTTTACGTTGCCGCCCGGCGATGCAGGCCTGCTCGAAGCGCTGGCCGGGGCGGGCGGCGTCCCGCTCACCGTTATCGGCGAAATGACGGCGGGCGATGGCGTTCGGGTGCGGCGCCCGGATGGCACGGAGATCCCGCTTAAAGCGCGCGGCTGGCAGCATTTCTGAAGCATTTTCAGGAATTTGCATAATAGCTATGCATATGTGTGGGTTGTCTTTTAGTCATATTATTGACATATTTCACGAAATTTTCATGTATTTTACGGGAGAGATGCATGCTGGCGATGCAATACTCGGTTCGCTTGCCACAAGATTTTGACATGGCACAGATACATCAGCATGTGGCCGCGCGCAGCCCGCTGTTCGACGGCTGCCCCGGACTGAGCCACAAATTCTATCTGTACGATTCCGAAGAGCATGTGTATGCGCCTTTCTATATCTGGGAAAACGCTCAATATGCCCAGGATTTCCTTCTCAATAACCTGTTCAATGGCGTGATCGAGGCCTTCGGCCGTCCGCGCGTCCGCAGCTGGCAGGTCATCGCCTTCGATTACGGCCCGTCCCGCGAGGACCCGACCTTCATGAAGAGCGCCATCGACAAGGTCCCGGCCAGCCGCCCGGTCGGCGAGCTGATGCGCAAGGAGAAGGAACGGCACGCCAGCCTTCTCAAGACCCCGGGGCTCTATGCCCATATGGTCCTCCTCGATCCGGACCGCTGGGAAAAGGGGGAGTTCAGCTTCTGGCACCGCCGCGATCAGGCGCGCCCGGTAGAAGCCGATTGCGTCTATGGCTATGATATTCTAAAAAGTTACCATCCTTTAAAAGGCGCGGCCTAGTGCCCGCCGCCGGCTTGCAACCTTCAATAACAGGAAAAACAGGATGATGGACGGCCGGACGAAGCTCAGTATCCTGCTGCTGGCCGGTTGCCAGGCGCTGATGAACAGCACCACGGCGATCATGATTTCCGCCGCTGCGCTGGTCAGCCTGACGCTTCTCGGCTCCGATAAATCCCTGGCGACGCTGCCGGTGACGGCGGTGGTGACGGGAACGGCGCTGGCCACGATTCCGGCGTCTCTCTTCATGCGCAAGGTCGGCCGCAAGTTCGGCTTCCTGTTCGGCGTCTCGATCGGCATGATGGGGGCGGCGATTTGCAGCTACGCCATCTGGATCGGCAGTTTCTGGGGCTTCGCCGTCGGCGCGATGCTCGTCGGCATGTATACCGCGTTCGGCAACTACTACCGTTTCGCCGCCGTCGATGTGGCGGGGCAGGCGAACCGCGGCAAGGCGGTGTCCTATGTGCTGGCCGGGGGCGTGATCGCCGGCTTTCTGGGCCCGCAGATCGCCAGCCGTAGCGCCGAGCTGATTTTACCCTTTGTCTATCTCGGCTCCTACCTCGCCATTGTCGTGCTCTGCGCCATCGCGATGCTGCTGATCAGCTTCGTGAAGATCCCGAGAATCGTCGCCGCCGCCAATGAAGAGGGACAGCGCCCCCTGCTCGAGATCGTCAAGCAGCCGACCTTTATCATAGCCGCCCTGAGCGCGATGTTCGGTTATGGCGTGATGAGCCTGGTGATGACGGCGACGCCGCTTGCCATGGTTGGATGCGGCCACCAGCCCGGCGATTCCTTCAATGTCATCAGCTGGCATGTCGTCGCCATGTTCGGCCCGAGCTTCTTTACCGGATCGCTGGTCAACCGTTTCGGCGAGTTCCGCATCATTCTTATCGGCGCCCTGCTCGGCGTGGCCAGCATCACCGTCTCGCTGCTTGGGCTAGAGCTGGTGAATTTCTATGTCGCGCTCATCCTGCTCGGCGTCGCCTGGAACTTCATGTTCATCGGCGGAACGACGCTGGTCACCACGACCTACCGGCCGTCGGAGACCGCGAAAGTGCAGGGGCTCAACGAGTTTCTGGTCTTTGGCACGGTGGCGACCGCCTCGCTGATGAGCGGCCAGCTGCAGGAGCGGTTCGGCTGGGAAGTCGTCAATCTGGGCGCGCTGCCCTTCCTCGGCGTCGTCATTTTGCTGGCGCTCTGGAATATGGTCGCGGCGCGGCGGCGCGTCGCGGCGGGGTAGTGGGCGGGCCCGCAGGCCCGTCGCCCCGTTAAATCACTGCCCCTTCTTAGGAAACGATGGACTTGCGGATCATTGCCGCCGCTTCGTCCGCATCGCCCCAGCGCTTGATCCGCACCCATTTGTCTTCTTCCAGATCCTTGTAATGCTCGAAGAAGTGGGAGATCTGGTCGAGCAGGATGCCGCGCAGGTCGGTATAGTTGTTGATGTTCGAATAATAGGGGTGCAGCGCATCGACCGGCACGCTCAGGATTTTCTCGTCCTGCCCGGCCTCGTCCTCCATGATCAGCACGCCGACGGGGCGGGCGCGGATGATGGCGCCGGGAATGACCGGAATCGGCCCCGCGACCAGCACATCCACCGGATCGCCGTCATCGGCGAGGGTCTGGGGAATGAAGCCGTAGTTGCAGGGATAGAACATCGCCGTATGCAGGAAGCGGTCGACGAACATGGCGCCGCTCTCCTTGTCGACTTCATATTTCACTGGCACGCCGCCGAGCGGAATTTCAATGACGACATTGACGTCCCACGGAACGTCTTTGCCCGCCGGAATTTTGGAAAGGTCCATACTGATGGTCTCCTGAAATTAACTGGCGCTCCGATAGCATGTCCGGCAAAATTTAGCCACCGTCTAAACGAAAAAAATGCTGAAAAAGCATATGAATAATCGCTCAAGAAGGGGGCGCTAAATTAGGCGGGTCCAATATCTTGCGAAAGCTAAGGTTATCTGGCATTCTACGCCCCGACTGAAGCTTGAGGGAGCTTGAGTTCCGCGCATATGGGGGAAACTTCAAGCGATTTATAACAATAATGCGAGGCCGACTCCTTGATGGCCTTTTTGTAACTTTTATGGGGATGATAGAATAATGTCAGTAGAATTATGGATTCCGATTATCTGCGGGCTGCTAGCCTTGTGCTACGGCGCTTATGCCGCAAGATTGGTGATTGCACATGACGCCGGTACGGAAAAGATGCAGCAGATCGCTGCGGCCATTCAGGAGGGCGCGTCGGCCTATCTGAACCGCCAGTATTTGACCATCGGCCTTGTCGGCATCGTCATTTTTGTCATCCTGTTTTTCCTGATGGACCTGAACGTCGCGATCGGTTTCGCGATCGGCGCCATTCTCTCCGGCGCCGCCGGCTTCATCGGCATGAACGTGTCGGTCCGGGCGAACGTCCGCACCGCGGCGGCCGCGGCGATCAGCCTGAAAGACGGCCTCAGCGTCTCCTTCATGGCTGGCGCGATTACCGGTCTTCTGGTGGTCGGCCTCGCGCTTCTCGCGGTATCGGGATATTATGCCTATCTGCTGAGTGCCGGTGTCGACGGTCGCGGGCTGGTTGACAGCCTCGTCGCCCTCAGCCTCGGCGCCTCGCTCATCTCCATCTTCGCCCGTCTCGGCGGCGGTATCTTCACCAAGGGCGCCGACGTCGGCGCCGACCTCGTCGGCAAGGTCGAGGCCGGTATTCCCGAGGATGATCCCCGCAACCCGGCGGTGATCGCCGACAACGTGGGCGACAACGTCGGTGACTGTGCCGGCATGGCCGCCGACCTGTTCGAAACCTATGCCGTGACGGTCGTTGCGACGATGGTTCTGGGGTCGATCTATTTCGCCGGGGATACGGCACTGATGTCCTATCCGCTGATGATCGGCGGCGTCTGCATCCTCACCTCCATCATCGGTACCTTCTTCGTCAAGCTCGGTGCCAACAACAGCATCATGGGCGCGCTCTACAAGGGCTTCATCGTCACCACGATCCTCTCGGCGATCGCGCTCTGGCCGATCACTCAGCTCACCATCGGCATGGACACGGTCTATACCATCGGCGCCAAGGAATTCACGGGCATGAGCCTGTTCTTCTGCGGTCTTGTGGGTCTCGTCGTCACTGGCCTGCTGATCTGGATCACCGAATATTACACCTCGACCGAATACCGCCCGGTGCGCAGCATTGCGGCGGCCTCTGAAACCGGTCACGGCACCAACGTCATCCAGGGCCTTGCCGTCTCAATGGAGGCAACGGCGATCCCGGCGATCATCATTTGCGCCGGCATCATCGTTTCCTACAACCTTGCGGCCCTGTTCGGGATCGCCATCGCGGTGACCACCATGCTGGCGCTCGCCGGGATGATCGTCGCGCTCGACGCCTACGGTCCGGTCACCGATAACGCCGGCGGTATCGCCGAGATGGCCAATATGGACGAGGAAGTGCGCAAGACGACCGACGCGCTCGATGCGGTCGGCAACACCACCAAGGCCGTTACCAAGGGCTATGCCATCGGTTCCGCCGGTCTCGGTGCGCTGGTGCTGTTCGCCGCCTATACGGAGGATCTGTCCTTCTTCATCGCCAATGCGACGCCGGACCAGTTCAGCTTCTTCCAGGGCGTCGTGCTCGACTTCAGCCTGAAGAATCCCTATGTGGTGGTCGGCCTGATTCTCGGCGGATTGCTTCCTTATCTGTTCGGGGCCATGGGCATGATGGCCGTGGGCCGGGCCGCGGGCTCGGTGGTGCGCGAAGTGCGCCGCCAGTTCAAGGAAATCCCCGGCATCATGGAAGGCACCGGCAAGCCCGATTATGGCCGCGCCGTTGACATGCTGACCAAGGCGGCGATCAAGGAAATGATCATTCCGTCCCTGCTGCCGCTGCTGGCGCCGATCGTCATCTTCTATTTGATGATGTTCATCGCGGATAAATCCGCCGCCTTCGCCACCGTCGGCGCAATGCTGCTTGGCGTGATCATTACCGGCCTCTTCGTCGCTGTCTCGATGACGGCGGGCGGCGGCGCCTGGGATAACGCCAAGAAATATATCGAGGATGGCCATCATGGCGGCAAGGGCACCGATGCCCATGCGGCGGCGGTCACCGGCGATACGGTTGGCGATCCCTACAAGGACACGGCGGGTCCCGCCGTCAACCCGATGATCAAGATCACCAACATCATCGCGCTTCTCCTGCTGGCGGCGCTGGCCCACTAAGCCGGTTCGCCCGCACGGCAAAAGAAAACCCCCGGTTCGCCGGGGGTTTTTTTATGCGCGTCACGAAGGAGAGGTGATCACTGGCCCGCGGTGTTGAATCGCCCGAGGTTGCCGAAGAGCTGCTCGAACAGGCTGAGCTTGCGCCCACCCGTCGGCGTTTCCCGCTCGACCACCTCGATCTCCTCGCCGGCTTCCTTGTCGAGGTCGGAGATATTGGCGACGACATCATTGATATCGAACTTGACGATGACGATATTGCGCTCCCGGACCTCTTTCTCGAAGAAGGCCAGATGCTCGGTCTTGCTGCTGATATAGTACCAGGCGTCGCCCTCGGTCTGGAAGGTGGCGATGCTGGAGGGCGAGCCCATGATCTCCTGCACGGCGTCCTTGTTGGTGACGCCGGGCTCGATCTTGGCGAGCTGTTCGGGATCGAAATGATATCCCTGGTCCGACTTGATCGGCTCGCAGGCGGTGAGGGCGAGGCCGAGAACGGCGATGCAAAGTCCGCTTTTCAGATATTTCATGGTCCCTTGCCCCGGCGTGTCTTTCAGTTGACTATCCGCCGTACATTGCGTAATTCAGGCTAATAAATGGCTTGCCGCTTGGGAAATGTCAAATTTTCTGACGCGGACGACCGCCATATTCCGCGATCAACGGAATTCCTTTCGCCCAAGCAGGAGTGAACGCGTGGTTTTTGCTAAACTTTTCCGCCGCAATCCGCTGGACCGCCCGGCGGCGTCGCTCTATGCGGAAATTGTCGCCCGCGCGCGCACACCGGTCTTTTACGAGGCGGCGGCGGTGCCCGATACGGTCGATGGCCGGTTCGAGATGATCTCGCTGCATGCCTTCCTCGTCATGCGGCGGCTGAAAGCGGGCGGGGAGACGGCGCAGAAACTCTCGCAGGCCCTGTTCGACGAGATGTTCGCCGATATGGACCAGTCCCTGCGCGAGATCGGCGTCGGCGACCTCAGCGTCGGCAAGCATATCAAGAAGATGGCAAAGGCCTTCTATGGCCGTGTCGCGGCCTATGAGGCGGCGCTCGACGGGGCGGGGGAGACGCTGGAGGCGGCGCTGCGCCGCGATCACTACGGCACGGTGGAGGCGGTGCCGGACGCGGCCGTCGGGCTGCTCGCCGACTATGTCCGCGGTGCCGATCGTCAACTGGCCGCCGCGCCGCTTGCGGAGCTGATGCAGGGAAAGGTCCAGTTCGGCCCCGTTCCGACAGGTGAAAAACCGCAGGAATAGGCGCATTTTGCCCTTGCAAGGCCCGCCGGAAATTGCCATTTTCCGGATGTGACAAAAACATTGACCGCGCGCGGCGAAACCAGTATTTTCGCGCCTTCGAATCGCCAGCCGTTCGGGAAACGCCCGGAGCGGCCCCGGCGGCGCTGGTTTTGGAAGGATTTGTCGCGATGAAGGAGACCGGGGGTGGATTCGCTCGGTGGATGAATGTTGAGCGGATCGGGCGGGAGCCCCACAGCTTCGATATTCAGGCGACGGAAGAGGAATGCGCGGCGCTAGCGACATCGCTGGGTATTCTGGGCCTTGAACGGCTGCAGGCCAGCGGATCGCTTGTGCGCCAGAGTTCGAACGGCCAGATCGCCCTTTCGGGCCGGGTGACGGCGACGGCGGTTCAGGCCTGCGTGGTGACGCTGGAGCCGGTGCCGGAGACGATTGACGAGGAATTCACGGTGTTCTACACCTTCGATCCGAAAGACCTCGTCGTCGAGGATCTGGACAAGGTCGTTGGTATGGATGAACCGGATCTGCCCGAACTGATCGTAGGGGGGCGGATCAACCTGGCGGATATGATCGCCGAACAGATCGTGCTGGCGCTCGATCCCTATCCGCGGAGCGAGAATGCGCCGGAGGATCTGAGTGACGCCGAGGCCCTTGACCGGGCCAAGAAGGAGCAGGGGGTTTACCAGCCTTTTGCAAATTTGAAGGACTTGATGAGCAAGAAATGATATGAAGGGCATCCGCAATTTCATATCGACGGACCATATGATGTTGCCCTCGACGGGGGCTTTGGAGTGAAAGACTAGGACAATGGCAGTACCAAAAAGGAAAACCACCAAATCCAAGCGCAACATGCGCCGGGCCCATGATGCGCTCAGCGGTACGCAGGTTCAGGAATGCCCGAACTGCGGCGAGATGAAGCGCTCTCACCATGTTTGCGGTGAATGCGGCCATTATGGCGACCGCGAAATCCTGGAAACGAGCGACATCCTGTAATCGGCATTTTGCTGATTAGGATGGCCGCACCCGGACCTTATTATGCCTGAGAATATTGTCATTGCCCTGGACGCGATGGGGGGAGACCATGCTCCCGACATCGTGGTTAAGGGCATTGACATTATCCGTGTCCAGTTTCCCAAGGCCCGCTTCCTGCTGTTCGGCGATCAGGTCCGCCTCGAGCCGCTGCTGAAGGCCCATCCGGGCGTGCGCGGCGTGTGCGAGCTGCGCCATACCGACGAAGCGGTCAAATCCGAAGACAAGCCGAGCCAGGCGCTGCGCAAGGGTCGCAAGAGCAGCATGCGCCTTGCCATCGACGCCGTGCGCGACGGCGAGGCGGGGGCCGTTGTCTCCGCCGGCAATACCGGCGCGCTGATGGCGATGGCGAAGGTGTCGCTGCGCATGATGGCGGGAATCGACCGTCCGGCCATTGCATCGGTGCTGCCCTCCCCGCGCGGGGAGACGGTGATGCTGGATCTCGGCGCGAATATCGAATGCGATGCCGACAACCTCGTGCAGTTCGCTTTCATGGGCGCCGATTTCGCCCGCGCCGTCCTTGGCCGCGTGCCGCCGCGCGTCGCGCTGCTCAATGTCGGGATCGAGGAACTCAAAGGCAACGATACCATTCGCGAGGCCGGCGAACGCCTTAAATCCATCGAAAATGCGCCGTTCGACTATCACGGCTTTGTCGAGGGCGACGATATCACCCGCGGCGTCGTCGATGTGATCGTCACCGACGGCTTTACCGGGAATATCGCGCTGAAAACCGCCGAGGGGGTGGTCCGGCTGTTCACCGATTTCCTGCGCGCGGGCTTCAAGAGCTCGCTGATGTCGCGCATCGGCTACCTGTTCGCCCGCGGCGGGCTGAACATCCTGCGCGAGCGGCTGGATCCGCGCGTCTATAACGGCGGCGTGCTGCTCGGTCTCAACGGGCTCTGCGTGAAGAGCCACGGCGGCACCGACGAGACGGGATTCGCCAATGCCATCGGCGTCGCCATCGAGATGGTCTCCGACGATATGATCGATAAAATGCGCAGCAACTTCGAGACCTTTGATATGGCGGAGAAAATGAGTAATAATACCGCCGGGTCCGGCAATGGTGAAATGAAACAAGAAGCGGCGGCCGAACCGGCCTCAACCGCCGCCCCGAAACGGAATCAGCCTTCCGGCCCTCAAGATGATGCCGGATAGAACAGGAAGTTTATGCGTCGCTCAGTAATTACCGCCACCGGATCTTATCTTCCCGAACGTATTGTCACGAATGAGGAACTGTCCACCAGGGTGGATACCTCCGATGAATGGATCGTCGCCCGCTCCGGCATCAAGCAGCGGCATATCGCCGCGGAAGGGGAGCTGACCTCCGATCTTGCCACCCATGCGGCGCGCGCCGCCCTCGACATGGCGGGGCTGAAGCCTGACGATATCGACCTGATCGTGCTGGCCACCGCGACGCCGGACGAGACTTTTCCCGCCAGCGCAACGGTGGTGCAGAAGAACCTCGGCATGACGCGGGGCTTTGCCTTCGACATCCAGGCTGTCTGTACAGGCTTTCTCTTCGCGCTGGCGACCGCCGATAATTTCGTGAAGTCCGGCCAGGCGAATCGCGCGCTGGTCATCGGCGCCGAGACCTTCTCGCGCATCCTCGACTGGGAGGACCGGACGACCTGCGTCCTGTTCGCCGACGGCGCCGGCGCCATCATCCTCGAGGCGGCGGAGGGCGAGGGCACGTCCGATGACCGCGGCGTGCTGACCACCCATCTGCATTCGGACGGGGACAAGCACGACCTTCTCTATGTCGACGGCGGGCCGTCCTCGACCCAGACGACCGGCTTCCTCCGGATGGAGGGGCGGGAGGTGTTCCGCCATGCCGTCAACAATCTCGCCAGCGTCGTCCATGAGGCGATGGACGCAACGGGGCTGACGACCGACGATATCGACTGGCTGGTCCCCCATCAGGCCAACAAGCGGATCATCGACGGCACCGGCAAGAAACTTAAACTCGATCCTGAGAAAGTTATCCTAACTGTCGATAAACACGGGAATACTTCTGCCGCTTCGGTTCCGCTCGCCCTGGACGAGGCGGTCCGCGACGGGCGCATCAAGCGCGGCGACCTGCTGCTGCTGGAGGCCATGGGCGGCGGCTTTACCTGGGGTTCGGCGCTGGTCCGCTGGTAGGTTCTGCGAATCTCTTTGCCGGGCTGCTCTCCTACGTCGTCAATTCCCTGATCAATTTCAATCAGTTATCGCGCCTTTTTGCCAAAAAACCGGCTTTTAGCCCGGTAACGGCCCGGAATCGCACCTTTATGATTGACGCGGTCCGCCGCTTTGATAATCCTGTTAACACTAACGGGGTATCATCATGACAAAAAACACATTGACCAGAGCAAATTTGGCAGAGGCTGTCTATCAACAGGTCGGGCTTTCACGCAATGAATCCGCCGATCATGTTGAGGCCGTCCTGTCGGAGATCGCCGACCGACTTGTCGCCGGCGAGACAGTAAAGATTTCCTCTTTCGGCAGTCTTCAGGTGCGTCAGAAGTCGGGCCGTGTCGGCCGCAATCCGAAAACCGGGGAGGAAGTGCCGATCAACCCGCGCCGGGTTCTCGTGTTTCGTGCGTCCCATGTCCTGAAGGACAAGATCAACAAGGGCAACGGTGGCGCATAAGGTGGCGAGAGAGGCACAAAAACTGCAAAAATCGCCGGATGCCTTCCGTACCATCAGCGAAGTCTCGGCCGAACTCGACGTCCCGCAACATGTGCTGCGTTTCTGGGAGACGAAGTTCAAGGTCGTCAAACCCTTGAAGCGCGGCGGCGGGCGGCGCTATTACCGGCCCGCCGATGTCGAGCTGATCCGCGGCATTCGTGATCTCCTGTACAAGCATGGTTTCACCATTCGCGGTGCGCAAAAGCTCCTGAAGGAGCAGGGAGGGCGCATCGACAATGTGGACGCCATGGTTTCCGCCGCGAGAGCGGAGGGGAACCCGGCGCTGACCCAGGCGGCGGGGGATCCGGCCACGGCCGAGGGGAAGGCACTGCCGGGCGATGCGAAGGCGGAGCTGCGGGCGGTGCTCGCGGAGCTGCGGGAGCTCAAGGAGATGCTTGCCTGAGCGGCATGCGGCGGTGATTTGCGGCGCGCGAAAAAAATACGGGTCGACGCCATAACGGGCGTTGCCATCGCCGGCGGCTGTCAGTATAGTGCGCCAGCCTCGGGCGCGGCGCGCCCGGTCACCAGGGACCTGGCGGGCAGTAGCGCAGCCTGGTAGCGCACTTCACTGGGGGTGAAGGGGTCGTCGGTTCAAATCCGGCCTGCCCGACCAATCAAGCCTCGAAGCCATCCGGTTTCGGGGCTTTTTTAGTGGGGATTATAAAGAGATTTTATTTCTTCTGTTAAATCGTTAAGGTGGTGGCTCCGGTATGGATGTAGGGGGCCGTCATAATGATTTCCGGCAAGGTTTTTGTAAGTTTGATACTGGCAGTTCTTACCTGCGTCGCCTGCTCAGCGTCAGATTACAAATTCCGGGGCGCTTCAATGGATGAAACGACAGCAGACAGCAAACCAGTTACGAGGCTTTCCGTAAACAACCCTTCTTTTTCTCCAGATGGCCGGTATTTTGCGTTCGATTTTTATGAGTTTTCGTTCGCGGATCGACGTACTATTCGATCCGGCCTTTCAATCGGGCTTTACGACCTGAAAAGTCAGACCATCAAGATTCTTAAATCACCTTTAAAGCCAGAGGCAGGCTCCGGATGGCATTCGCCAAGCTTTGATCCGACCGGTAAAAAACTGGTGATGGTCACTGTTTGCATCACTGAAAATTGTCCTGATGATATATATGGAACGCAGATTGGTGTTTTTGAGCTTGATACCAACAAATTCACCTGGATTACCGACGCTCGAGAAAAAACTTATAACTGGGGCTTTGGATTTTCTCCGAGAGGTCTACGCCTAACAAGCTGGCCATACTATGGTCGGGCTGTTGTTCGCGGATATCCAATCTTTTCCGCAGATGGGAAACACATTTATCATGTCATGTCTGCAGGAGCGAAAGGCTCAAATGTATTCTGGATGCAGATCAATGCAGAATACTGGCTGAATAAACTCGATCTGGAAGATTCAACCGGTTCCCATATAGTTTCCGATAAATCGGTATTGTCGCATGAGCATGATGCTGTAATTTTTAAGGGTGATGGTCGATTATCGCGTGCCGGAAAAGCTAGATTGATATTCAGCGGTACGGTCGCATTGGGGCCGGGGCATGAGGAACTGGAGGCGCGCAAACCGTCTGCTTTTTTTTATAATATTGAAAGTGATGAACTTTCCGTCGCCTTTGATAAGGAGAATATGCCTTTCGACCCCCGGTTTCCGCCTGATCGTCAGTATCGGCTTCGCTCGATTTCTTCCTCCGGAGACGGCACCCGGATTGCCGCCTTAAGCGGCAAGAAAGACATCGTTTATCTCTGGGAAAAGGGCAAGTTTCGCACGCTGATGACCGCCGCAGACCTGGGCGTTGACAGGATAAGCCAAGTCTCAATTTCCTCCGATGGCAATCAACTCATAATTTTACCGCCACAGGAACCGATATCGCCCGAAGATTTCGCGGCTGACATTGAACATTTCTGGCTGCTGGATCTGAACTCCAATGCACTGACATCCCGCCCCCTCAAAAAACCGCTTCGCGATGCGATTGATGCACTCAAGTAGGGAGAAAAGTTTTAGATCTTCTTGCACTATCCTCACTGCGGCATGCCCTTCGAAAAATCCGGATATTCGTAGCCGTTGGGGAAGGGGGTTTTGGGCGGGCCGGCGACTTTCGTGGTGATGTTTTTCGAGCGGCAGCGGGGATTGCCGCAGACCATGCGCTTCGCAATCTCCTCGACGGGGAGGGTATAGACATCGTCGCGCGGCATCCGTTTCCGCAGCCGGGTGACCAGATGGTCGGTGACCAGCACGGCCGAGCGGGTGCAGTCGTTGCAGCAGACCTCGACCTGCTGCTTATAGATTACAAGTTGCCAAACGAATGCCATGTGCAATTATAAAAACACGTCCTTAAAGTTGTCAATCGGTAAAAATCTTCTATTTTAAGGGGATTTTTCGCCGCCGCCCTTCGCCCTGCGACCGAGTGCCGCAAGGGGTGCGGCTCCCCATTGATTTTGCGCAGCTTTCGGCTATGTTGCGGGCCATGACAACGGAACTGCATAGGCCGGCGGCGATGGCCGCCCCCGACGGGTGGCGGCTGGTGATCGGCTGGCTCACGCTGGTGGCCGTCCTCGTGTTCGCGATGATCGTGCTCGGCGGCGTCACGCGGCTCACCAATTCGGGCCTCTCCATGACCGACTGGAAGCCGGTGACGGGCTGGCTGCCGCCGCTCAGCCATGAGGCCTGGACGGCGGAGTTCGAGCGCTACAAGGCCTTTCCCGAATATCAGAAGATCAACAAGGGCATGAGCCTTGCCGAGTTTCAGGGCATCTATGCCTTTGAATATGCGCACCGGGTGCTCGGGCGGGTCATCGGTCTCGCCTTTTTCCTGCCCTTCGTGATGCTGCTGTTATTGAAGAAGATCCCGCGTAGCATGGCGCCACGGCTCGCGCTCCTCTTCCTGCTCGGCGCGGCGCAGGGGGGCATGGGCTGGTTCATGGTGAAAAGCGGCCTCGTCGATCATCCGGACGTCAGCCATTATCGCCTGACCGCGCATCTCGCGCTCGCCAGCCTGATTTTCGCGGTGCTGATCTGGACGATCCTCGACCTTGCGAAATCGCCGCCGCGCGCCGCCGCCACCGCCATGGTGCGGCGGACGGGCTATCTGCTCCTCGTCCTCGTTGCGCTGCAGATCCTGATCGGCGGCTTTGTGGCCGGGCTCAACGCGGGCTTCATCTATACGGACTGGCCGCTGATGGGCGGGAATTTCGTTCCGGCGGAGATGTGGGAGCTGGCGCCCTGGTACCATAATTTCCTCGAAAATCCGGCGGCGATCCAGTTCACCCACCGGATGCTTGGCTATGCCATCGCCCTCGTCGCACTCTGGCTCTATCTGGTGAGCCGGGGCGGCAACGCGGGCGCGCGGCTGGGCCTCGGTATTTCGGTGCTGGTGAGTGTCGTGTTCCTGCAGGTCTTCCTCGGCATCGCGACGCTGCTCTATGTGGTGCCGGTGGCCCTCGGCGCGGCGCATCAGGCGGGCGGCATGCTGGTGCTGGCCGCGGCGGTCTTCGTCACCCATGAGCTCCGGTCGGCGCGGGCATCAGAAAAACCGGCCAGCGGTTAAGCTGACCGGTCTCCAAACATTTGATTACCTGAGGAAATCACCCCAACCCCATCCGTTCGGAGAAGGAGAATCCTCCACGGCGCCGTCTGCGGGAACGCCGGTCTGGATGCCCCCGCTGAAATTCTCCGCATAATAGGTGTTCGCGCCGATGGCCGTATTGCTGACGCCGGTGTAGGAAAATTCACCGGAAGACGGAAGGCCGAAGATGACCGGGGCACGCACGTCGTCATTGATGACGGTGAGGGCTGCTACTCCACCAATATTACTGGATCCGTAAGTCGCCGAAGAATCGCCGCCATTGGTGATGGAACCGAACGCGCCGCCGATATGGACATGGTTCTGGCCGCTGATGTCGCTCCCGCCGAAGGCAAATGCCGGTCCCGCCAGCAGGGCGAGGGCCATGGTCGTGATAATAAGTTTCTTCATTGAATATTCCTTTCGCGATAATGAATAAATAAAAGACGCAATCCTGTTGATTAATACTATTTTCTAGCTTTTTTCCGACCGCTCCTCGACCCCCTCGACGGCATCGACGATCTGCTGGCAGTCGTTGCGAAGATCGGGGTTGAGCTGGGTCAGCATTTCGTAGAAGCCGAATTGCAGCATCGAGCGGAGCGAGAGCTGCAACGGTTCGCGGTTCTGGCCGCTGATGTCGAGATCGACGAGGGTGTCGCCGAAGAAACGCCCGATGCCGAAGCCCGCCTCGTCGGCGAAGATCTGCTTGGAGATATTGACCGCCGCCAGCACCTCGGACGTGCGGGCGTTGGTGAGATGCAGGTCGAGCCCGACGATGGCCCTGTTCTGGCGATAGCGCGGGCCGATCCCGGCGATGGTCAGCTCCGCCGCCGCGCCCGGGATGAAGTCGAGCGTATTGATCGAGCCGGTGATGTAGTAATCCATCCGCGTGAGTTCCTTGGCGTCCCGGATGCCGAGCTGGATTTCCGAGATGACGGGACGGGGATCGCGCCGGTTGACGACGCTTTCCGCCTTCGCCTTGATCAGCGTCGTCTGCATCATGTCGCCCGCGCCCTGGGTGACATATTTTCCGGTGCCCGCATATTCGCCGCTGAATTTGCCGGTGGCATCGGCGATCTCCCCGACCGCCCAGACCCCGCCGAGCTTGGCGCGGGTCGCGATGCATCTGATCAGCCGGTCATAGGGCGTCACCACCGTCTGCACGGGCGGCCCCTCGGGCAGGGTGATGTTTTCATGGCTCGTGGCGATGCAGCCGCCCAGCAGCATCGGCAGGATCAGGCAGCCTTTAATTATTGTATGCATTGTCTGTAGTTACCGTGCAAGACGTCTCGCCGCTGGTGCTCGTGTGTTCTCCCGATGTCTCGACGGAGGTAATGCTGCTCACCGCGCCGCAATTGGTCGTATTGACGAAGATATGGTCGAGTTGGTTGCCGTTGAAGATCGTCTGGGCGCCGATCGTGGTCGTCTGCGCGCCGATATTGGTGATGAAGGTATTATGCTGGTTGAAGCCGTCGTAATAGCCGTTTTCCTTCTTTTCAATCAGCTCGGCGATGATAGACTTCGTCAGAATGTCATAGGAGGTCTGAAAGCCCGCGCTGTTGTTCCGCCCCTCGGCCGCCGATACGGTGCCATCCTTGGCCGCGGCGAGCGAGGGCAAGGTAATGAGCAGGAGCGGCGCAACTATAGTTAAGTATTTCATGATTTTTCCTTAATAATGACACTTTTTTACTTAAGTAGTATAAAATAAAAATCATGCAACTGGTAATTTAAACAAAATAAAGAAAAAAATAATGATAAAGAACCTCGATCATCTTGTTTTGACCGTCGCCGATATTGAACGAACGAAGGCGTTCTATTGTGAAATATTGGGGATGATTTATGAGGAATTCGGCGAGGGTCGGCGGGCGCTCAGGTTCGGAAATGCGAAAATCAACCTGCATCTCGCCGGTCATGAGTTCGAGCCGAAGGCGCATCTGGCGAAACCCGGCACGGCGGATCTCTGCTTTATTATCGAGGGGGAGTTGGTCGAGATGCGCGCGCGGCTGGAGGCGGCCGGGGTTGCCATTCTCGAAGGGCCGGTCAAACGGACCGGGGCGAGGGGGCCGATCACGTCACTCTACGTGCGCGACCCCGATCTCAACCTGATAGAGCTATCGGTGTATGATAGCTGATGCCGATTAGCAGGCGGCGAGGGCCTGGTCCAGATCGGCGATGATATCCTCGACATTCTCGATGCCGACGGAGAGGCGGACGACGTCCGGCCCGGCGCCCGCCGCGATCTGCTGTTTCTCGCTCAACTGCCGGTGGGTGGTGGAGCTGGGATGGATGATCAGGCTCCGGGTATCGCCGATATTGGCGAGATGGGAGAACAGCTCCACCGATTCCACGACCTTCACGCCGGCGTCATAGCCGCCCTTGACGCCGAAGGTGAAGACCGCGCCGGCGCCGCCATTGAGATACTTCTGGCCGAGGTCGTAATATTCATCGTCCTTCAGTCCGGCGTAGCAAACCCAGCTCACCTTGTCATGGCCCTGCAGATATTCCGCGACTTTCAGCGCGTTGGCGCTGTGCCGTTCCATGCGCAGCGGCAGCGTCTCGATCCCGGTCAGGATCATGAAGGCATTGAAGGGGGAGAGGGCCGGGCCGAGATCGCGCAGGCCCAGCGCCCGGCAGGCAATGCCGAAGCCCAATTCGCCAAAGGTCTCATGGAATTTCAGCCCGTGATAGGACGGGTTCGGCTGGCTCATGGTCGGGTATTTGTCCGACGCGCTCCAGTCGAACTTGCCGGAGTCAACGATGATTCCGCCCATGGAATTGCCGTGACCGCCGAGGAATTTCGTCGCCGAATGCACCACGATATCGGCGCCCCATTCGATCGGGCGGCAGAGATAGGGCGAGGCCATGGTGTTGTCGACGATCAGCGGGATGCCCGCGTCATGAGCGATCTTGGCAATCGCCTCGATATCCGTGACGACGCCACCGGGATTGGCGAGACTCTCGATAAAGATCGCCTTGCATTTCGGCGTCAGGGCTTTCTTGAAGTTTTCCGGGTCTTTCGGGTCGACGAAGATGGCGTTCCAGTCAAATTTCTTGAACGACTGGCTGAACTGGGTGATCGAGCCGCCATAAAGACGGGTGGAGGCAAGAAATTCATCGCCCGGCTGCATCAATGTATGAAAGACAATCAGCTGCGCCGCATGACCGGAGGAGACCGCAAGACCGGTTGCCCCGCCTTCCAACGTCGCCACCCGTTCCTCCAGCACCGCATTTGTCGGGTTGGTCAGGCGGGAATAGATATTGCCAAAGGCCTGAAGGTTGAACAGTTCCGCCGCGTGATCCGCATCGTCAAACACAAAGCCGGAGGTCTGGTAGATCGGCGTGATGCGCGCCCCGGTGGTCGGATCCGGCGCAGCGCCGGCATGGATGGACAGGGTTTCGAATTTTGGAGTACTCATGTTGTTTTTTTCCCTACAAGTTTTGATTTTTTTGATGAAATGACGCCGGAGCGACCGCCCATGAAGGCGATTTCCCCGGACAGTCGCCCGAATTCGATTTTGGGACAGCGGTTCATGACAACCTTGAGGCCCGCCGCCTCGGCCTTTGCCGCCGCCGCGTCATGACGGACGCCGAGCTGCATCCACACGACCTTTGCCTTGATCGCGATGGCCTCATCGACGATGGGCGGGATGGCCTCGCTGGCGCGAAAGCAATCAACCATGTCGACCGGCTCCGGAATGTCCGAAAGGGACGCATAGGCTGTCTCGCCGAGCAGTTGCTGCCCGGCAAGGCCCGGATTGACGGGGATGCAGCGATATCCCTTGCGTTTGAGATATTTCATAACGTAGTAGCTCGGCCGGGCGGGGTTGCTGCTCGCGCCGACGACGGCGATGGTGGTCACCTCATTGAGGATGCCGCCGATATAGTCATCGGCGTAAGCGTCATGATTCATGCGCGTTATTTCCCCTGCCACTCGGGATCGCGCTTGGCCATAAAGGCGTCGATCCCCTCGCGCGCGTCATGGGTCTGCATATTTTCCGTCATCACGCGCGAGGTGAAGGCATAGGCGTCGGCCAGCGACATGGGAAGCTGCTGATAGAACGCGGTTTTGCCGATCCGGACGGTCAGCGGCGACTTGCCGGCGATCCGCGTCGCGAAATGCATGACCCGTTCGGTCAGTTCCTCGGCGGAGACGGCGGCGTTGATCAATCCGGTGCGCGCGGCCTGTGCGGCGTCGATAAACTCCCCCGAGAGCAGCATCTCCATCGCATGCTTGGGCGAGACATTGCGGCTGATGGCGACCATGGGGGTGGAGCAGAAGAGCCCGAAATTAACACCGGGCGTTGCGAATTTCGAACTCTCCGTGGCAAAGGCGAGATCGCAGGAGGCGACCAGCTGCGCGCCCGCTGCCGTGGCGACGCCGTCGACCTTGGCGATCACCGGCTGCGGCAGATGGACGACGCTCTGCATCAGGGTGCTGCATTGCTCGAACAGGGCGAGCATGGCGGCCTCGCGATCCTCGGCGGCGATTTCCTTGAGATTGTGGCCCGAACAGAAGACGGGGCCCTTGCCCTCGATAATCACCACATGGACCTCCTTCGAGGTCTTGATCTCGTCGAGGATTTTCTGCAGCCGCGCCATCATGTTCCGCGACAGGGAATTGCGCGTCGCCGGATCGTCGAGCGTGATGGTGGCGATCCTGTCGGCAATAGTGACGGTAACGATGTCTCTGTTCGTCTCTTCGGCTTTTTCTTGTGCGGACATGGCGGCGGCGTTTCCTCATTCCCGGTTATTTTTGCGCTAGCATAAAGCATTCTTGTGATCGGACAAAAGAGCTTATATCTTTTTTGTAAAGAGAAGAGGAGAAAGCGCCCGTGCCCGTGATGACCGCCGACGAACTGGAAGCCTTTAACCGGGAGCATTTCCCGCAGGTCGATCACCTCGGCCTGAAGGTCGAGCAGGTGGACGATAGCTCCATCACCATCAGCATGACAACGCGGGAGCGGCATCTGCGCCCGGGCGGCACGGTCTCGGGCCCGACGATGATGGAGCTGGCCGATGCGGCGATGTATCTTCTCCTGCTCGCGCAGATCGGGCCTGTCGCGCTCGCCGTCACCACCAGCCTCAATATCAATTTCCTGCGCAAGCCCGAGCCGGGCCGGATGCTGGCGAAGGGGCGTATCCTGAAGCTCGGCAAGACGCTGGCGGTCGGTGAGTTCAGCCTGTTCGCCAATGGCGGCGAGGAGCCGGTCGCGCATGTCACCGCGACCTATTCCATCCCGCCGAAACGCTAGGCGTTTGCCGCGGCGAAAAATTGCGGTATTATAATACCGCTATCGTAAAAGAGTGAAATAACAGCATTATTTCGGTTGACGGCGGAACAAACTGGGTTTATACCGCGCATCAAGACCGGGGAGCCCTTTGCTCCCTTTATTTTGTTATGGCACGCTCTACGCGAAGGCTTGAGTTAAATGAAAACCTATTCTGCAAAACCGTCCGAGGTGGAGAAGAAATGGCTGCTGATCGATGCCGAAGGGCTCGTTCTTGGCCGTCTTGCCTCGATTATCGCGACCCGCCTGCGCGGCAAGCATAAACCCATGTATACGCCCAACATCGATTGCGGCGACAATGTCATTGTCATCAACGCGGAAAAAGTCGTGCTGACCGGCAAGAAGCTGTCCGACAAGGTGTTCTACTGGCACACCGGCTATCCGGGCGGCATCAAGAGCCGGACGGCGGAAAAGACCCTGTCCAGCGCCCATCCCGAACGCCTCCTGATGAAGGCGGTTGAGCGGATGATCCCGCGCGGTCCCCTGGGCCGGGAGCAGTTCAGCAACCTGCGCGTCTATGCCGGCCCTGAGCATCCGCACGCCGCCCAGAACCCGGAAGTTCTGGATGTTGCATCGATGAATGCCAAGAATGTAAGGAGTGCCTGAGTATGGCCGATGAAGCAAACTCCCTCGAGGATCTGAAAGACCTGACCGACGGCACCGCGAAGGATGCCCCGGCAGGCGAGCCCGGCGCGGAAGTCATTCACGCCGCCGAAGTCATCGATGCGGCGCCGGTTGATCCGGTGATCGACAGCCTCGGCCGCTCCTACGCGACCGGCAAGCGGAAGAACGCCATTGCCCGCGTCTGGATCAAGCCCGGTTCCGGCAAGGTCACCGTCAACGGCCGCGACCAGGAAGTCTATTTTGCACGCCCCGTGCTCCGCATGATCCTGCTGCAGCCGTTCGAGATTACCGACCGCGTCGGCCAGTTCGACGTGATCTGCACGGTGAAGGGCGGGGGTCTCTCCGGCCAGGCCGGTGCGGTCCGCCACGGCATTTCGAAGGCGCTCACCGCCTATGAGCCCGCCTTGCGCGGCGCGCTGAAGGCCGAGGGCTTCCTCACCCGCGACAGCCGCGTTGTGGAACGGAAAAAATACGGCCGCGCGAAAGCCCGCCGCAGCTTCCAGTTCTCCAAGCGTTAATCGCGAGAGCTATATACGACACGGAAAAGGGCTCGCTTCGGCGGGCCCTTTTTTAGTTGTGTGTTGGGGGGATGGCATTAATCTGAATTATTTGGATCGGATGGCGTCGGAGCCATCCTCTTCCTCAGGAAGACTAAACTCCATATCTTTAGCGCCGATTTCATTAGCCCTTTCGAGCAAGGTATTATAAGCGGCAGCTGTCAATCCCGGAGTATTATTTTTGTAAAGGCGCCTAATAACAAAGTGTGGGTTGATTATTACTGCGTGCGATAAATCTCCTCTGGAACCTGCAGCTGTCTTGATGAATCCAAATTCCTCCAAACTTAACATTCTTTCGCGCCAAGTTCGGATCGCTCTCTGTCCAGTGAATCCCGACTGAAATGCTAAATCTTCTTGCTTGCTTAAACTGACATACATTTCGTCGAAGGCAGTGCACCAGAGTACGAAATATGTTCGCGACGCGGGTTTGTTTTTTGTCAAACCATCAATTATATTCATGACAATTGGAAGGGTTCTGGGAATGCTTGTAAAGCCATCATACAAGTTGCGATCCCAAAATTCATTTTCCGGTAAGTCAGGCCACAGCTTAGATCTTAACGCTAGTGTTTTTTTGCCAACCTTTCGGCGTCTAAGGCTCGCCATATTGAACTCCTTTTGTTAAAATAGGGTTGAGGTTTGGACGCTCAACCCTCCCGCCATCCGAAGGCCCACTAACCGATTTTGGATATTCGGCTGTGTCTCCAGTCTTCGGTGGCGGTATTGTTAAAATATTAAAAAAATCCTTTTAAATCAATGGATTAAAAATTTCATCGCAAAACCACGTTGTCCCGAGAGCGCGTATTTCGCAAGACAATATGGCATAAATATGCCAACTCGTCAATAGAAATGGCAAATACATATGTGTTAATTCTATATATATCATAACATTAAATGGAAATGGCTGTGCTCGCGGTGATCAGGTGATCGCCGTACTCACTGTGCTCACTAGTCCTCGGGGGAAAAAGGGGATAGGAAGTCAGTTTAGTAATACTAAGAAAACAAATAGAATCGCAACATTTCGCCCAAAATGCCGCATTTCAATGCGCTGCTTTCTGCCGTAAACTCGGCGCATGGACAGTCGTGACTTTATCAAATCCCTGACGAGGGCACAGCGTTCGAGCCTGACGCGCCGCTCGGATGCGAAGGGGCTTATGCATCTTGGCGGGCAGGCGGGGCTGATCCTGCTGATCGGGGCGCTGATCGCGATGCAGGGGCCGGGCTGGCCGCTTCTGATGCTGCCGCAGGGAATTCTCATAATCTTCCTGTTCCCCGCGCTGCACGAGAGCGTCCATCGCACGGCCTTTAAAAGCCTCTGGCTCAACAAGCTGGTGGCGGCGGTCTGCGGCGTCCTCCTCCTCTTGCCGGCGGAATGGTTCCGCTATTTCCATATCGAGCATCACCGCTTCACCCAGGACCCGACGCGCGACCCGGAGCTTGCCACGCGAAAGCCCGCAACGCTCACGCAGTATCTCTGGCAGGCCTCCGGCGTGCCGATCTGGATCTCCCACACAAAGACGCTCCTCAAGAATGCGGCGGGGCGGGCGGATGATCCCTTCCTGCCCGAACATGCCCGCGCCGCCATCGCGGGGGAGGCGCGGGGGATGCTCCTTATCTATGCGGCGCTTGCCGCGGGCTCGGTGCTGGTCGGCTCGGCGCTGCTGCTCTATGTCTGGGTGCTGCCCGCCGTGATCGGCCAGCCGTTCCTGCGGCTCTATCTGATGGCCGAGCATGACGGCTGCCCCGAGGTTCCGAATATCTTCGCCAATACCCGCACGACGCTGGCCAACCGGCTGGTGCGGCGGCTCGCCTGGAACATGCCCTTCCATGCGGAGCATCACGCCTATCCGGCGGTGCCGTTTCATTTGCTTGAGAATTTCCACATGCTGACCCGGCCGCATCTGCAGGTGACCGCGCCGGGCTATCTCGCCTTCCATCGGGATTATATCCGGCGGCTCCGCGGCTAGGCGCGGGCCCGCCGCCGACCCGCCGCCGACCCGCCGCCGGCGCCGCCTATTTCGCATCTTCCAAGAAACCAGTTGATTTTTGCGAATGAATATCATTATCATTAGCTATAGGATGTTTTAACGTTTGAAGTGAGTTTTAGAGAATGGCAAACCCCAACCCCGCCCCGAACAAGTTGAGCGACCTCAGTTTTCCCGAGCAGCTGACCCTCTGGAGCCTGCGTTTCTGGTCGGACGGGTTTCGCCAGAATTATTCGCCGTATGAAACACTGAGGGAGGCCTATGCGCGGGCCAACTGCCCGGCGGGTTTGTTGGCGCTGGATAATTTCCTGTCGCTCGTCGTTGCCGGCCACAGCCGCGTCGTCGATTTCCGCTGCCCCTGTTGCGGCGGCATATCGGAGGATGAATGGCGGCTGCTGCAATCGCTGGCGCTGGTGCAATCGGGGGGCGGGGCGCGGATCGCGGACCTGCTGTCCCATTTTCTCGAGCCCGCCACGGCGCGCATCGCCCGGACGGTCATCTATGACTGGGCCGGGGAACTCAAGGAAAGCGGGCTTGTCCTGCCGATGCGCGACGGCGTCCTCGCGGCGATCCCGGTGGCGCGGGCGGTGACCGGGACTGGGTCGGTGCTCCGGGTCTATGCAAACCGGGGCAACATGCGGCTGCATTGATGGCCGCGCCGTTGCGCCTCACGCAGCTTTGAGTGATCTTGTTTCGCCGATCCGGAGGAGGAGGGCGTTCTCCTCCCCATAGCCCTGGTCGATGGCGGCCCGGCGGAAGCGGTCCGGTGCCTCGAACGGATCCTCGGGCGTGAGCAGGACGGTACCCCAATGCATGCCGAGGGCCTGCTTCGCGCCGATCGCGCGGACGATTTGGATGGCTTCCTCGGGCGTTGCATGCACCATCTTCATGATCTCGCGCGGCTCATAGGCGCCGATGCCGACGAGGGCGAGGTCGAAGGGCGCCTGGCGCGCGCCGATCTCATGAAAGATCTCGCCATAGGCCGTATCGCCGGAAAACCAGATATTCTCCTTCGCCGTCCGAATGCCGAAGCTCGCCCAGAGGGTCTTTTTCTGGTCATGAATGCCGCGGCCGGAGGAATGCACGGCCGGCAGCGTCGTCACGGTCAGCCCGTCCGCCGTCCAGCTTTCCCACCAGTCCATCTCGATCACCCTGGCGAAGCCGCGCTTCTCGATAAAGGATTTGAGGCCGAGAGGGACGATCACCTGCGTATGGTCCTTGTGCGGATAGGCGGCGAGCGCCCGCGCATCGAGGTGGTCGTAATGGTTATGGCTGATGACCATGACGTCGGCGCGCGGCAGTTCGTCGGCCTTCAGCGCGGCGGGAACATAGCGCTTGGGCCCCATCCGGGCGGGCCCGGCATAGTCGGTGAGATAGGGATCCGTCAGGATCACCTTGCCGCCGGTGCGAATGATGAAGGCGGCATGGCCGAGCCAGGTCACGCTCGGGTTGCCGCCCGCGAGGATGCCGTCATCGACGGCGGCCCGGTCCAGCACATGGCCCTCGGGGATCTCGGGCTGCCGCTGCTTCTTGCCGAGCTGCCGGTAGATAAAGCGGATGAGGCGGCGCTTGCGGATGCGCAGGTTCGGGCTTCCCTCCGGATTGCGAAAGCCGCCCTTCGGATTGTGATGATAGGGTCGCGCCGTCATATTCTCTTCCCTTTTCGCTCAGACCTGATCATTACATCGCATTTTTCGCCCGAATTTCAATAGTCGCGGCCGGGCGGCGCTAGGCCGCTTCCCGCCGCAGCCGCAGGAAACCGATGGCCACGACCAGCGTCATCAGCCCGCCCGACAGCCAGTACAGGCCGTCAAACCGGCCAACGCCGGCGAGGATCGTCCCGCAGAGCGCCATGCTGACGGTGCCGCCCAAAAGCTGCGCCGTCATTGTCAGGCCGCCGCTCTGGCCGAGCTTCTCCGCCGGGACCGTATTGACGATGGCGCGGCGGGTGGAGACAAAATGAAAGGGCAGGGCGCAGCCCCAGGCCACCAGCGCCGGGATCAAAATCCAGTAGGTATCGAAATTCACGAAAATCGCGAGCCAGATCATGCCCGCCGCATTCAGCGACAGACCGATAAGGGAGACGATCCGCGCATCATATCTGTCGGAAAATTCACCGACGACGAGCGACGCGAAGAGGGAGGGCAGCACCGCCGGGATCAAGGCGACCCCCGCCATGAAGGGCGAGAAATGAAGGGTCTTTTGCAGGAACAGCGCCCCGAAGACGATCAGCGCGATCTTGCCGAACTCGCCCATGAAAACAATGCTGTTCATCACCGAGATTGTCGGCATGGAAAACAGCTCCAGATCGAAGAGCGGGTTTTGAATTTTAAGCTCCAGAACGACAAAAAGGCTGAGCGACACGAGGCCGATGACAATTCCGGCAATGATAAAGGGATTGCTCCAGCCGTAATCGGGCACTTCCATGATCGCGACGACAAGGGCGGCAAGCCCGATGATGAGCGCCACAAGCCCCGTCAGATCGAAGCGGCCCTGTGTCTTGCCGGCGCTCCGGTCGGGTACCTGCCAGGCGATAAAGACGGTCAGGGCAACGGCGATTACGACGGGGATGTTGATCCAGAAAATCCAGCGCCAACTCAAGACATCTGTCAGGAAGCCGCCGACCAGCGGTCCCATCGAAATGAAACAGCCACCGATGGCCGTCTGGATGCCAAAGGCGCGGCCGCGTTCCTCGGGGGCGAAGACAGTCGTGATCATAGCAACGGTGAAGGGAAAGATCACGGCGGCGCCCAGCCCTTGCGCGGCGCGGGCAGCAATCAGCGCGGCGCCGCTGTCGGCGATGCCGCAGGCAATGGTGGACAGGCCGAAAATGCCGAGCGCGCCCAGAAACAGGCTGCGATAGCCAAACAGGTCGCCCATCTTGCCCGCCGCCGCGGCGAGCGCCGTGAAAACAAGGAAATAGGCGTTGACGATCCAGTGCGAATTGACCTGGGACATGCCCAGTTCGCGCTGGATTGTCGGCAAGGCAACCCCGACCACCGTCTCGTCGAGCACAATGAGCGCGAGCGCGCCCCCCATGGCCGCCAGCACCCACCATTTCCGATTTGCGTTATTGATCTGGATCATTCCGCACCTTACCGGTATTGTAATAACAATAGCGCCGGACGGTTGCCAAAAAAGAATAACAGCGGCCGGGCATTCAGTGATTTCATTTCCGCATAAGACGGGCAAGATGACAGGAAGTCGCTTTCCTGTCACGCTTGATAAAAAAGAACGGGAGAAGAATATTGACGAAACTCGAAGATTTCTACGACTGGGACGCCATTCTCGACGGCCTCAACAAATATCTCCGCCTCCGGGCGACGCCGATCGGCATGAAGCTGTTCGAAACGAAGGAGGAAATGGAGGCGGTCGAGAAAATCCGCCGGCCACAGAACATTCACACCGCCGATCAGATCGTCGCCCAGGCCTGCCGCCTCGGCTGGACGGTTGGCGTGACGGCCGATGATTTTGTCGGCGCGCAATGCGGCGCGGTTCTCGGTATCCGGCCCCAGGACGCGGAATGGCAGAAGGGGGAGCGCTATGCTGGGGTCTGGTATGAAACCCCGGAAGATGCGCGCAATCATCAGGCGGCCATGACCGTCGTCCCCTCGGGCCAGTTCACGGCGATGGCGGTCTCGCCGCTCGCCTCGAAACGGCTGAACCCGCCGGATATCTGCCTGATCTACGCAACCCCGGCGCAGATGATCATCTTTATCAACGGCCTGCAATGGGCGGGATACAAGAAGCTCGATTTCTCTGTCGTCGGCGAATCCTCCTGCGCGGATAGCTGGGGACGGGCGCTTTCCACCGGGGAGCCGAGCCTGTCGCTGCCCTGTTTTGCCGAGCGGCGCTACGGCGGCGTGCTGGAGGATGAACTGCTCATGGCCATTCCGCCCGCCTATCTGCCCAAAGTGGTGGAGGGGCTGGCGGCGCTGTCGAAAAACGGCCTGCGCTATCCCATTGCGCAATATGGCATCCAGAACGATGTCCGCGCCGGTATGGGCGTCAGCTATAGCAAGTAAGCGGCGGCCCGGCTCCGCGGCGGGGTGATCCGCCCCGTTGCGAGAGGCGTGGCGGCCCGAGGGCGGAAATATCCGTTTGGCAGATCCGGGTTAAATGGGTATATTCCCCGCCGCTAAAAAAAGTAAAAATTTGCGATTTCTGTCGGGCGGGCGTTGGGCCGGCAGTTGCCATCGGTCGCGGGGAGGGAAAATATGAAGCTGAAGAAATTCGACGAAATCGACTGGACAACGCCCGATGCGGAGCAGTTCGCGCTCTATTGGCGCGGCCTTGAGCCCGACGCCGACGTCCCGCACCGCAGAAGTTTCGATCCGATGCGGATTTCGGCGCTGCTTCCCTTTATCGCGATATATGAGGTTCTCTCCCGCGATGAGATCATCTACCGCCTGGCGGGCACGGCCATCGTCGAGCGGTTGGGCAAGGAAGTGACGGGCAAGAATTTCCTCGATTTCTGGGAGGGGGAGCCGCGGGAGCGGGCCGCCTCGTCCATGTATGAATGCGTGTCGCGGCCCTGCGGCATCTTCAGCGAGCTGAGCGGCACCGCCGAGAGCGGCGGAACCGAGAGCAGCGTCGCCGTCGGTTTTCCGCTGCTCGATGACAGCGGCGATTGCAACCGGCTTGTCTTCTATTCGACCGGATTTCAGCTCACCCGCACGCGCGTCCCCCGCGAAGACCAGATCCGGACCCTGTCGGCGGCGAGAGGCACCTTTATCGACCTCTCCCGCTAGAATTCCGCCAGGTTTTTCTCCAGCAACTCATAAAATTTTGCGGCGTGATAGCCGTCCATCAGCGCGTGATGCACCTGCAGATTGACGGAGATGCGGGCGCGCGCCCCGTCCTCGACGATCTTGCCCCAGGCAATGCGCGGAATGCAGTCATCCTTGCCGGCGAGGGGATGGGTGATGGCGGTGAAATCGATCCAGGGCATGCAGCTCAGATATATCCACTGATCCTCCCCGGCGATCTCGTCATCGAGGGCGGTCTGCCGTTTCGCCGCCGCCACCGTCTCGCGGCAGTGGGCGTCGAAGGACGGCCAGTCATCGACGAAGGAGGTCTGGCAGAAGGCGAAGCCGTCGCCGCCGATCGGCACGGTGAAGGAGGCATGGACGACGTCATGCTCGATCACCGTCTCGCCGCGAAAGCGGGTGCGGAATTCGGGGATCGCGTTCACCGTCTTCATGAGGCAGAACAGCGTGACATTGAAAATGGAGAGCCCGTCGGCCCGCGTCCGTTTCCGAGCCGCCGTGATATCGACCGGCGCGGTCAGGCTGAAATGCGGGAATTCCTGGCCGCGGAAGAGGAGATACTGCTCCCGCCGTGGCCAGGAATCAAAAGTGATGACCTTGCCGTCCATCCGCTATTCCTCCTCCTCCTCGCCGCCGGGAAGCATTTTCGGTGTTACGTAATGGACCAGCTCGCCGCGCCCGTCAAGCTGGCGCCAGGTCGGAATATCGAAGCGGATATGGGTGAGGGCGGCGGTCGGGTATTTCGTCTCGATCTGCCGGTAGCCGTTGTCCGGTTCGGGCCGCGCGAGGGCGAGCGCCATCTGCTGCATCGTCGGGTTATGGCCGATGATCATGACATGCGCCTCGTCGATGGCGGACCCCTTGAGATAGGAGACGAGCCCGCTGCCTTCGCCCGCCGAGTAAATGGACTTTTCGATCTGAACCTCGGTCCCGTCGGGAAGGAAGGGTTCGATCTGCGCCAGCGTCTCGCGTGTCCGCTTCGCCGGCGAGCAGAGGATCAGGTCCGGGAAAATTGCATTCCTGGAAATATATGTTCCGATTTTGAGCGCCGCCCGACGACCCCGGCCGGTGAGCGGCCGGTCAATATCGCTACGCGTCCGGTCGGACCAGCTTGATTTCGCGTGCCGCAGCAATGTCAATTTGCGCATGACTGTCTCATTCCCGTTATCTTACTGAATGTGCGGTGTATCAGTCCCGCATGGAGGTAATATGACAGAAATCTGGCCCGTCTGCGGCTAACTTTCAAGACCCAGCCTTCGATGCCAGTCGGCGATGGATTCTTCGGGATAGTCGTCGAAGACCTTGTCCTGCGGCCCAGCCTCCAGCGGGACCCATGCCTTTTTCGATCCGACCATCAGGAAGGTGCGCTCCGGCGCCGCGGGAAGCTCCGTATCGATCGCCGAGGCGAAGGGATGGATCAGCTCCGGCCAGCGCGGATCATGGACCCAGAGCGCGCTGCCGCAGTGTTTGCAGAAATGCCGTCGGGCGGGGCTTACCTCGTCCCCCTCCAGTTTGGCCTGATAGACGGAGATATTTTCCTCCCCCTCGATTTTCAGGCTCGCCGCGTCGCCGCCGAGATTGATGGCGAACCCACCGCCGCCCTGCGTCTTGCGGCAGATCGAGCAGAAGCAATAGTTGAACGGGTAGGGATGGGCCGAGGCGAGCGAAAACCGTACCGCGCCGCAATGGCAGGAGCCGTCAAGTTTCATCTGTCTTTCCTTTGCTGTGTCCGGGGCTGTGCGGCTATCCGCTTTTCAGGTCTTCCGGATAGGTGTCGTACTGCGGAATACCGTCCGCAATGTCGTAATAATCCTTCTTGTCGGCAACGAAGATATGATGGCTGGTTTTAAGCCCGGTGTCCCCATCGAGGCTGCCGGCGAGAATGCTCTGATGGCTGCCGTCCTTCATCCGCCAGAAAAGACTGCTGCCGCATTCGCTGCAAAAACCACGCTCCGCATAACCGGAGGAGCTGTACCATTTAAGCCCTTCATCCTTGGTGAGGTGGAAATGTTCCTTGGGCGTGGCGGTGGCGGCAAAATAATGGCCGCTTGTCTTCTGGCACTGGCCACAATGGCAGGAGATGATATCGCGCAGCGGCCCGTCGATTTCATAGCGGACCGCGCCGCAGAGGCAACCGCCGGTTTTCACTTGCTCCCTTTGCATATTCCTTCTCCTTCGTGCTGCCGGTCAGGTCGCAAGAATAGCCCGACTCGGCGGGGGCGTCAGCAACAAAAGGGGGGTGGATCCGCGCCTTGAATACAGGGCTGTTTCCGGCGGACTTCCGGGGGTTAACAGGCTGTTAGCCCTAAGAAATGCTTAAAAAATAAGCGCGGATACTAACATTTATGCAACGGAGGCGGCGAGGCGTCACAAAAAATTGATTTTGCTGAAATGTTTCTTGCAAAAACCCTAATTATCAATTACGCGAGTCAACGGGAGGCGAAAATTCAAGGCTGCATGCCGGCCGGCAATGACGCTTCCGAGGTCAACCGGCTGTTACAAATGGGCACGACGACATCGCTGGTTACCTGTTATATAGAATGTGTGTCCAGGAGACTTAAAATGGCAAAAGGTACTGTAAAGTGGTTTAACCCGACCAAAGGATACGGTTTCATCGCTCCAGATGAAGGCGGGTCAGACGCTTTCGTGCATATTACGGCTGTTGAACGGGCCGGATTGACGACCCTTCAGGAAAACGCAAAAGTTCAGTATGAACTTGTTGAAGGTCGCAACGGCAAATCATCGGCGGAAAATCTCGAGCTGCTGGACTGAGACGAAGGTTCCGATACGAGAAAGAAAAGGCGGCTCACCAGCCGCCTTTTTTTATGGCCCGCCGGGGGCAGAGCGACGAGAACGCTTTGCGCATCCGGCAAAATCGTGTAAGAAACGCCGCTGAAACGGGCTGCGGCACAACAGGAAAACCAAGATGACCTACCCGATCCGGAACGCGGACGATATCGATATTGACGCGCTCGGCATCCCTCTCGATGCCGACGGGGCGTTCTCCATCCAGGTGAAGGATTATGTCCATCGCCTGACGGGGGAGGAGTTGGTGCAGGAAATGCGCGACCAGCTCGATGTGCGCAGTTCCGTGCGCGGCGCGCTGCTTCGAAAGGCGAACAAGGATATTCTGGCGGGCCTTAAAAAAGGGCGACTCCGATTGAGCGAGGAGGCCCGCGAGGCCTTCGATCTGAATATGCTGATCTGGTTTGCGGACAAGGCCCTCAAGGGCGAACACCAGAGCTACCTGACGACATAACGCTTTTAGGAGTCTGGCGAAGTACGCCGGAATAAGGACATGACGACAACAACAGAAAAAATCAAGGCCGGGATCCTCGGCGCGAGTGGCTATACGGGGGCGGAGGCCATGCGGCTGCTGCTCCGGCATCCGAATGTCGAGATGACGCTGCTGACCGCCGATCGCAAGGCCGGCCAGCCGGTGGAGGAGGTCTATCCCCATCTCGGCGGCTATGGCCTGCCCGACATGATCTCGGTGGAGGATGCGGACTGGAACACGGTCGATGTCGTCTTCTGCGGCCTGCCCCACGGCACCACGCAGGAGATTATCGCGACCCTTCCCGCGAAGGTGAAAGTGGTCGATCTTTCCGCCGATTTCCGGCTGGACGATCCGGAAACCTACGCCGAATGGTACGGCCATGAGCACCGGGCGCTCGAATTGCAGAAGGACGCCGTTTACGGCCTGACGGAGCTGTATCGGGAGAAGATCAAATCCGCGCGGCTGGTCGCCTGTCCGGGCTGCTATCCGACGGCGGTGCTGCTCTCGCTCGTGCCCCTGGTGGCGGCGGGGCTGATCGATGCGGATGACCTGGTGATCGATGCGAAATCGGGCATCACCGGCGCCGGCCGGGGTCTCAAGCAGAACACGCTTTTCAGCGAGGCGGGGGAAGGCCTCAGCCCCTACAGCATTGCCAAGCACCGGCATGCCCCGGAGATCGAGCAGGAAGTGGCGAAAGCCATCGGCCGGGCCGCCGCCGATCTGCGGGTCAATTTCGTGCCGCATCTGATTCCGATGAGTCGGGGGGAACTGATCACCTCCCATGTCCGGCTCGCCAAGGGGAAGACGGCGGCGGACTTGCGCGCGGAAATCGCGAAACTGTATGAGGGCGAGCCTTTTGTGCGGCTGCTGAAAGAAGGCGCGGTGCCGCAGACCCAGATGGTGCGCGGCTCCAACAATTGCGTGATCAATGTGTTCGAGGATCGTATCCCCGGGCGGGCCATCGTCATTTCGGCGATCGACAACCTGGTGAAGGGATCGAGCGGGCAGGCGGTTCAGAACATGAACCTGATGTTCGGCCTTGAGGAAACGCTCGGTCTCGAACAGGCGCCGCTCTTCCCGTAACAACAACAAGAAAAGACGGAAACCATGGTCAAGAATATCATCCCCTTCAAGGGCACCGCGCCGCAGATCGCCAAGGACGCCTTCATCGCGCCCTCGGCGGATATCATCGGCGATGTGGTGATCGGCGAGGGCTCCAGCATCTGGTTCAACTGCGTGGTTCGCGGCGACGTCAATACGATCCGCATCGGCCGCGGCACGAATATCCAGGACGGCACGGTGATCCATGTCTCCGGCGGTACGCATCCCACGAACATCGGCGATGACGTGCTGGTCGGGCATAACTGCCTGATCCATGGCTGCACGCTGGAGGACGGGAGTTTCGTCGGCATGGGCGCGACGGTGATGGATGGCGCGGTCGTCGAGACCGGCGGCATGGTCGCCGCCGGCGCGCTGGTCACCCCTGGCAAGCGCGTGCCGAGCGGCGAGCTCTGGGGCGGGTCTCCCGCCAAATGCATCCGGCGCTTGAGCGAGGCCGAGGCCGCGTCGCTCAACGAGGGGGCGAAACATTACGCCACCCTCGCCCAGACCTACCGCAAGGAACTGGGGTAGGGGCCTTCCCGACGGAAAGGTCACGACAGGTCAAATTCTCTCACCCGAACGTGAAGACTGTTGAGATTAATTAGGCGTCCCGCCGTTGTAGAGTGTCCCCGGTTTTTAAAAACAGTGGGAGACAATTCTGATGACGGCACCTCGACATAAATTACTGTCCACAACAGTCCTTCCGGCATTGATGGGCGTGGGGGGCTTGCTGCTGGTGGGGGCGGTGGCCGTTCCGCTCTCGGCGATGACGGTCAAGCCCGCGGCGGCGGCCTGCAACCCTTGCGCGGCGAAGAAGCCCGCCAATGCCTGTAACCCCTGCGCGGCCAAGAAGCCCTGCAACCCGTGCAACCCGTGCGCCGCCAAGAAAAATCCCTGCAATCCCTGCAATCCCTGCGCGGCGGCAAAGTCGAGCGCATCGGACTGCGTCGTGCCGTCCGTGCAGAAAGCCGCGGCCTGCAACCCTTGTGCGGCGAAGAAGCCGGCCAACGCCTGCAACCCCTGTAATCCCTGCGCCGCGAAGAAAGCCTGCAACCCGTGCAACCCTTGCGCCGCAAAGAAAAATCCTTGCGCGGCCAGTAACCCCTGCAATCCCTGCAACCCGTGCAATCCCTGCGGTGCTGCTGCCGCGATCTCTGATGTCGAGTTGGAACCGGCTGAGGCCACCGCCGCCTATGAGTGCCTGAATGCGGATATGAAGACGGCCTATGCCGGCTCCGGTGTGCCCGAGGCGGCGCAGTATCTCGACTGGAAAGCCTTCTCAACCGCGCCCTATGCCTCCGCCACCCATGGCGGGCGGCATGTGATGAACTACGCCAATGATGTGGCCAAGGACGCCTATGGCAAATATGAGGAGGTCGGCAAGATGCCGGTCGGATCGATCCTTGCAAAAGACAGTTTCGTTGTCGAGACCAGCGGCGCGGCCTCCGTCGGTCCGCTTTTCCTGATGGAGAAAATGGGCTCCGGCTTCAACGAGGCGAGCGGCGACTGGAAATATACCATGATCCTGCCAAACGGCACGGTCGCCGGGGTGACCAACGGCAAGGGCTCAGAGAATATGGTCTTCTGTTATGAATGCCATATGGCGATGGAGGACACCGACAGCCTGTTCTTCCTGCCCGAGGATCTCCGCGTCAAATAACCGCCTGCGGGCGGCGCGCGGCGGGGGCGGCTATTTCTTGCCGCCCTTGTCGTCGTCCGCGTTATAGGGCTTGGCCCTGATCTTCACATAGCTGCCGGGGGCATCCTCGATCGGTTTGAGCTTGCCCTTCGCCGGATCGCGCGCCGGCACCTTGGGCCCGGACTTCTTGGAGAGCCACTTGTCCCAATAGGGCCACCAGGAGCCCGGATGCTCTTTCGCGTCGGCGAACCAGTCGTCGGCCGTCTTGTATTTCTTCTTCTTCGTATTGGTCCAGTGCTGGTACTTCTTTGCATCCGGATGGTTGATCACCCCGGCGATATGGCCCGAGCCCGCCAGCATGAATTCCGCCGGCCCGCCAAACAGGTTCATGTTCTTGTACACCGAATTGAACGGCGCGATATGGTCTTCCTTGCTGGCCTGGATGAAGACCGGCGTCTTGACCTTTGTTAGGTCGATGGGCTGTCCGCCGAGATTGAGGGCGCCGGGCTTGCTCAGCAGGTTCTTCTGATACATGTTGCGCAGGTAGAAGCTGTGCATCTTGTGCGGCATGTTGGTCGCGTCGGAATTCCAGTAGAGAAGATCGAACGGGAAGGGCGACTTGCCGAGCATGTAGTTATTGATGACGAAGGACCAGATCAGGTCGTTGGATCGCAGCAGGTTGAAGGTATTCGCCATCTCCTTGCCCTCAAGATAGCCCTTCTTCATCTTGCTCTCGACCATCTGGATATGATCCTCGTCGGTGAAGACGAGGAGATCGCCCGCCTCCTCGAAATCGAGCTGGGCGGCGAAGAAGGTGGTCGCCTTGATCCGGTCTTCCTCCCCGATCGCGGCGAGATAGGCAAGGGTGGCCGCCATCAATGTGCCGCCGATGCAATAGCCGATGGTGGTGACTTCCTTCTCGCCGATCGAGGTTTCGATCGCATCGAGCGCGGCAAGAATACCCTCCGCCATGTAGCTCTCGAAGGTTTTCTCCACATGCCGCTCGTCCGGGTTGACCCAGGAAATGATGAACACCGTATAGCCCTTGTCGACGCACCATTTGATGAAGCTGTTCTCGGACTTGAGATCGAGGATATAGAATTTATTGATCCAGGGCGGCGTGATCAGCAGCGGGCGCTTGTACACCTCCTTCGTGGTCGGGGTATACTGGATGAGCTGCATCAGGTCGTTCTCGAAAATCACCTTGCCCGGCGTCACCGCGATATTGCGGCCGACCTCAAAGGCGCTCTCGTCGGTCATCTTCGGGATGAGCTGCCCTTTCGTGCGCTTGAGATCATCGAGCATGTTCTCGAGCCCGTGCACCAGGTTCTCGCCCTTGCTCTCCACCGTCTTTTTCAGCACATCCGGATTGGACCAGAAAAAGTTCGTCGGCGACATCGCGTCGGTATAGAGCTTGGTGTAGAATTCCGCCTTCTTCTTGGTCTGTTTGTCGAGGCCGTCCACCTCCGCCACCGTGTCCTGGATCCAGTTGGCGGTCATCAGGTAGGATTGCTTGATATAGTCGAAAATCTGGTTCTGGCTCCATTCCTCCGACTTGAAGCGCTTGTCGCCCGATTCCGGCGTGACCAGCGGTTTCGCCTCCTCGCCGGTGGCGCGCAAGGCCGCGTTCTGCCAGAGGTCCATGTAGTTTTTCCAAAGCGCCGCCTGCGCCTCGATGATCTTGCCGGGGTCGGCCATCATCTTGTTCATCAGCTCCATGAAGGTCTTGCCGACGGTCGCGGGATCGGGATCGATATGGGTGGGCTGCTGGCTGTTCAGGAATTCGGTCACTAGCTCCTGGCTCTGCGCGGCGATCTTGGCGAAGTTTTCGGCAAATTCCTTCGAGGCTTCGAGCGCTTCCTGGCTGGTTTCGAGCGGTTCCTTGGCAGACATTGAATTCCCTTTTTGTTGAATCAATCTATGCGATTATGGCAGAAAATTTCCGCGATATTGTTTTTTTTAGTGCGTTGTCCGGAGATTTCCAGAAAACGTTGCGAAATTCCCTCCCATATGTTTTATGATAGCTTCGTTTTTTAACAGATTATATCAAAAACTTGCCAATCTCAATGTGCCCGCCGGGCCGGGGGCAACAAGGGGGCGGAGCGGACGTTTCGATGAAAAGGATATCAATCGCTTTGGAAAACCGCGGTTCAATCGTCATGCGGGTGGCCCTGGGTGCGACCCTCGCGCTGTTCCTGCTGGCCGGCGCCGGCTGCTCCACGGATAACACCGAAGAGCAGGAGGCGGCGGAATATCCGAACCTGAACAAGGTGCCGGAGAAGCCGGAGACGGTGGCAGCCCTCGCCGAAGCCGACAAGATCGGGGAGGGGTTGCGCGCCGATCGCGAGAATGCCCGCTATACCGACGAATCCTTGCGCGCCGACACCTCTTTGCAACCGCCGCTCGCACGGCCGGAGCCCAAGGTGGAGACGGTGACGACCGAGGTGAGCGAGAAAATTACTGAAACCGCCGGAACGACGACGGTGACGGAAACCGTGAAGGAGACGGTGGAAGAGGTGAAACCGGCTGCGCCGGTGGTCGCCAAGGTTGAGCAGGAGCCGGTGCAGAAAGCGCCGCTCGCTCCGCCTGCGGTGGCGCCCGAGCCCAAGACGGAGACCCCGCCGCCCGCGCCGATCCGTGAGCAGGTCATCAGCGGCGAGAGCGCCGCCAAGCCGGCGGTGGAGAGCGTCTTTGAACAGCAGCTCGCCGCCCAGAACGCCACCCGCCTGCCTGAGGGCGTCGCGGCCGACGGCTCCGGCACCGCCACGGCGACCGCAACCGCATCGTCATCCGCAACCGCGCCTGCCACGGCCGCGCCTGCCGCGTCCGGCAGCGAACAGATCACCTTGAGACCGCCCGCCAACGATGGCGGACGGACGATCCCGAACTATGCCGCCTCCGACGGGACGACGCCGATCGAGACGATCTATTTCGCCCAAGGATCCCACCGCATCAACGGCGAGGACCGGGTCAAGCTCGACCGCATCGCCCGCACCCAGATGGCGGCGGGCGGGACGCTGAAAATCGTCGGTCATGCCTCCAGCCGGACCCGCGAGATGGCGGAGGAAAAGCATATGATCGTCAATCTCAATGTCTCGCAGCAGCGGGCGGCGGCGATCGCGGAATATTTCATCCGGGCGGGGGTCGCGCCGACCGATCTTGTGATCGAATCCGTGAGCGATACCGAACCGCGGATCAGCGAGCCGATGCCAAGTGCGGAAGCAATGAACCGGCGAGCGGAAATCTTTCTTCTAAATTAACGAAAAGTCGTTTAAATACCCGCATTAGATATGAACCGGGACCCGGGGGCGGTGCCAAACCGCACTCCGGCCCGAATTGGAATTTGAACAGGACGAGACCGATGGATCCGGATTTCCACCGCATAAAACGCTTGCCGCCTTATGTCTTCGAAGAAGTGAATCGAATGAAAGCCAAGGCGCGAGCGGCGGGCGAGGATATCATCGATCTCGGCATGGGCAATCCCGACAGCCCGACGCCGCAGCATATCGTCGACAAGCTGGTGGAGACCGTGCGCGACGGCCGCACCCATCGCTATTCGACCAGCCGCGGTATCCCGGGCCTGCGCCGCGCCAACGCCGCCTATTACAAGCGCCGCTTCGGTGTCGAGATCGACCCGGAGACGGAAACCATCGCGACCCTCGGCTCGAAGGAAGGGCTGGCCAATCTCGCCATGGCGATCACCACGCCGGGCGATGTGATCCTGTCGCCGAACCCGAGCTACCCGATCCACCCCTATGGTTTTATCATCGCGGGCGCGGTTGTCCGGCATTTCGAGGTTGGGCCGGGGATTGATTTCTTCGCGGCGCTGGAGCGGGCGGTGCGCCACTGCATTCCGTCGCCGACCTGCCTGATCCTCAATTTCCCGTCGAACCCGACGGCGATGACGGTCGATCTCGACTTCTATAAAGAGGTGGTGAAATTCGCCAAGGATCACGGGATGTATATCCTCTCCGATCTTGCCTATGCGGAGATTTACTTCGGCGATGTGCCGCCGCCCTCGATCCTGCAGGTGGACGGCGCGCGCGATATCGCGGTCGAGTTTACCTCGCTCTCGAAGACCTATTCCATGCCCGGCTGGCGCATGGGCTTCGCGACGGGCAACAAGCGGCTCATCGGCGCGCTCGCGCGGATCAAGTCCTATCTCGATTATGGCGCCTTCACGCCGATCCAGGTGGCGGCGACGGCGGCGCTGAACGGCCCGCAGGATTGCGTCGAGGAATTCCGCCAGCTTTACAAGCAGCGCCGCGATGTGCTGATCTCCGGCTTTGCCGCCGCCGGCTGGGAGGTGCCCTCGCCGGAGGCCACCATGTTCGCCTGGGCGCCGATCCCCGAACCCTTCAAGCATCTGGGCAGCCTTGAGTTTTCGAAGCTGCTCCTCAAGGAGGCGAAGGTCGCCGTCGCGCCGGGCCTGGGCTTTGGCGAGCATGGTGATGATTTCGTGCGCGTCGCTATGGTCGAGAACGAGCAGCGGATCCGCCAGGCGAGCCGCAACATCAAGAAATTCATGTCCAATGCCGATGCGCATCTCGGACGGAAAGAGGCGTCGTGACAGTGAGTACCAATGTAAAAATCGGGATCGCCGGGCTTGGCACCGTCGGCGCGGGCGTCCTCAAGATCATCAAGGCCCATGGCGACCTGCTGGAGGCACGCTCGGGCGCGCATCTGACCGTGACGGCGGTTTCCGGGCGCGACAGGACCAAGGACCGGGGCGTCTCCCTGGACGGGCTCACATGGTATGACGACGCGGTCGCGCTCGCCGATGATCCGGAGGTGGATATCGTGCTGGAGCTGATCGGCGGCAGCGACGGCGTCGCGAAAGACCTCTGCGTTCGCTCCCTCAGCAATGGCAAGCCGGTTGTGACGGCGAACAAGGCCCTGCTGGCCGAGCATGGAAACGAGCTGGCGGCGCTGGCCGAGCAGCATGATGCGCAGCTCGCCTATGAGGCGGCGGTTGCGGGCGGCATCCCGATCATCAAGGCGCTGCGCGAAGGGCTGGCGGGCAATTCCATCTCCCGCGTTTACGGCATCCTCAACGGCACCTGCAATTATATCCTCACCGAGATGGAGGAGACGGGCGGCGAATTCGACGCGATCCTGAAGGACGCGCAGGATCTCGGCTATGCCGAGGCCGATCCCAGCTTCGATATCGACGGCGTCGATGCGGCGCATAAGCTCGCCATCCTCGCGAGTGTCGCCTTCGGCACCCCCGTCGATTTCCCGAATGTCTATATCGAGGGGATCCGCAACGTGGCCGCCGCCGATATCGCCGCCGCAAGCGAGCTTGGCTACCGTATCCGCCTGCTGGGTGTCGCCCGGCGCACCGATGCGGGGATCGAGCAGCGGGTGCATCCCTGCATGGTCCGGCGCGATACCACCATCGCCAATGTCAGCGGCGTCTTCAATGCGGTCGTCGTCGATGGCGACTTTGTTGATGAAACCTCCTACGTCGGGCGCGGCGCGGGCGAGGGGCCGACGGCCTCCGCCGTGGTTGCCGATATCGTCGATATCGCGCTCGGCCGCCATACCCCCACCTTCGGCATCCCGGTCGACAAGATGACGGATATCCCGAAAGTTCCGGTCGCCGATCATATCGGTGCTTACTACGTCTGCCTGACGGTCTATGACCAGCCGGGCGTGATCGCCGATGTCTCGGCGGTGTTCCGCGACGAGAATATTTCCATCGAGAGCCTGCTGCAGCGCGGCCGCTCGAAACAGGAGGCGGTTTCCGTCATTCTCGTCACCCATGAAGTGCAGGAGGCGGCCCTGGTCCGCGCCCTTGGAAAAATCGAAAAATTCACCCATAGTGTGGCGAAACCGCGTATGATCCGCATCGTGTCGCTGTGAGTTGAGCGTAACTGTTATTAAAGCTTTGGAAGAGAAAAAATGACTAAAACCTCGCATCTGGACAGAAATCTCACCCTGGAAATCGTCCGCGTCACCGAGGCCGCCGCGCGTGCCGCCTGTAACCTGGTGGGCCTTGGCGATGAGAAGGCCGCCGATCAGGCCGCCGTCGATGCCATGCGCACGGCGCTGAATCTATTGAATATCGACGGCACCATCGTCATCGGCGAGGGGGAGCGGGACGAAGCCCCGATGCTCTATATCGGCGAGAAGGTCGGCACCGGCAAGGGCCCGAAGATCGACATCGCGCTCGATCCGCTGGAAGGCACGACCCTGACCGCGAAGGGCGGGCCGAACGCGCTGGCCGTCATCGCCTTTGCCGAGGAGGGGAACTTCCTCAATGCGCCTGATACCTATATGGAAAAGATCGCCGTCGGCGGCGGCTATCCCGAAGGCATCATCGATATCGACAAACCGGCCGGAGAAAACCTCCGGGCGATCGCCAAGGCGAAGGGCGTCCCGGTCAGCCAGACCATGGCCTGCGTTCTCGACCGGCCGCGCCATGCCGACATCATCGCCGATATCCGCAAGACCGGCGCCCGCATCCAGCTGATTTCCGATGGCGATGTCGCCGGCGTGATGGCGACGGCCAATCCCGATACGGGCATCGACATGTATGTCGGCACGGGCGGCGCACCGGAAGGCGTTCTCGCCGCCGCCGCGCTTCGCTGTATCGGCGGGCAGATGCAGGGCCGTCTTGTTTTCCGCAATGATGACGAGAAGGCCCGCGCCGCGAAATGGGGCATCACCGATCTGAACCGCGTCTACAAGCTGGAGGAACTGGCGGCGGGCGAGGTGATTTTCGCCGCGACCGGCGTCACCGACGGCTCGATGCTGCGCGGCGTCCGCCAGAAGGGCGACCGGGTCTATACGGAAACCATCGTGATGCGGTCCTATTCCGGCACCGTGCGCTATATCCGGGGCGATCACAAAGCCAAGTAACCGGAGTTAGGGTCTGGACCCAGTATGGACGCGCCTCCCTTTCTCAATGTCGAGAGCTCGCTGACGGGAAAACGCTGGCGGCTGCGCTCTGACAATGAGCGGCTGGGCCTCGCCATCGCGCAGCGCCTCGATGTGCCCGAGATTGTCGGGCGTGTCCTCGCGGGCCGGGGCGTGCCGATCGAGGAGGCGGAACGCTATCTCAGCCCGCAGCTGCGCCATCTTCTCCCCGATCCCTCCCGCTTCAAGGACATGGACGCCGCGGCGGCGCGCATCGCGGCGGCGGTTCAGGCGGGCGAGAGGATCGCCGTCTTCGGCGATTATGATGTCGACGGCGCCACCTCGTCGGGGCTTCTGAAGCGCTTCTTCACCGCGATCGGCGTGCCCATCGAGATCTATATTCCCGACCGGATGAAGGAAGGCTATGGCCCCAACAGCGGCGCCATGGAAACCTTGAAAGGGCGCGGCGCGCAGCTGGTGATCACCGTCGATTGCGGCATCGTCTCTTTCGACGCGCTCGCCCATGCGAAGGAAATCGGGCTCGAGGTCATCGTCGTCGATCATCATCAGGCGGAGACGCGACTGCCCGACGCGCTCGCCGTCGTCAATCCCAAGCGCCATGACGAAAGCCAGGAATTCACCTATCTCGCCGCCGTCGGCGTCACCTTCCTGCTGGTCGTCGCCGTCAACCGCGCGCTTCGCCAAGCGGGCTGGTATACCGACACCCGGCCCGAGCCGGACCCGCGTCACTGGCTCGATCTGGTGGCGCTCGGCACGGTCTGCGACGTGGTGCCGCTGATCGGGCTCAACCGCGCCTTTGTCGCGCAAGGGCTGAAGGTCATGGCGCGGCGCGGCAATGCGGGGCTGGCCGCGCTCGCCGATGTCGCCGGGCTGGACGAGGCGCCGGGCACCTATCACGCCGGATTTCTGCTCGGCCCCCGCGTCAATGCGGGCGGGCGCGTGGGGCGGCCGGAATATGGCCCCGAGCTGCTCTCGGTTGATGATCCGGAAAAATGCCGCGAGCTTGCGGGCTATCTCGATCGCTACAACAAGGAGCGCAAGGAGATCGAGGCCGAGGTGCAGACGGAAGCCCTTTTGAGGGTCGAGCAAAGCGGCCTGAAAGACGATTCCGTCATCGTCGTCGCCGGGGAGGGGTGGCATCCGGGCGTTATCGGCATCGTCGCGAGCCGCCTCAAAGACACCTACCAGCGCCCGGCGGTGGTCATCGCGCTGGAGAATGGCACCGGCAAGGGCTCCGGCCGTTCGGTGCCCGGCGTCGATATGGGCGCGGCCATCGGCGCGGCGCGGCATCGGGAGCTGATCGTCGCCGGCGGCGGCCATATGATGGCGGCGGGCCTCACCATCGCGGCGGAGAAGATCGATGAATTCCGCGCCTTCCTCAACGCGCGGCTGGCGAAGGATGTTTCCGAGGCGGCACGGACCGCCAGCCTCGGCCTCGACGGTGCGCTGTCGATCGACGGCGCGACGGTCGAGCTGATTTCCATGATGGAACAGGCGGGACCCTTCGGTGCGGGCAACCCGGAGCCGAGATTCGCGCTCCCGAGTGTGCGGCTGGTACAGGCCAGCATCGTCGGCGAAAACCATGTGCGCTGCATCCTGATCGGGACGGCGGGGCGGGGGCGTCTGACGGGCATCTGTTTCCGGGCGCTGGAAACGCCGCTCGGCGAGGCGCTTCTTGGCCATAACGGCGCGGCCTTTCACATCGCCGGGCATCTTCGGAAGAACAGTTGGCAGGGGAAAGTCTCGGCCCAACTCCTCATCGACGACGCCTATCGCCTTGTATGACGCGGGCGCGTGTCGAATTTTCCGGATTTTCCAATTTTTTACTTGATATATAAGGATAGAATCGCTAAATCCTGCCTCCAGCAACAGGATATGTGTCCCCTTCGTCTATCGGTTAGGACGCCAGATTTTCATTCTGGAAAGAGGAGTTCGATTCTCCTAGGGGATACCATCCTGTCGCCGGTGACACTTCTCGATGCGTCCCCTTCGTCTATCGGTTAGGACGCCAGATTCTCATTCTGGAAAGAGGAGTTCGATTCTCCTAGGGGATGCCATCGCCGGCATGAGTGTCGCTGCCCTGTCCCTTCCATTTTTCCCCTTTTTCCCCTAAATATAACAGGGACGACCGCCAGTGTTTTGACCCGACGGGAGATGAGTGATGAATTTACGCCTTTGTTTCGAACATAAAGCCGGGGTGAATATCGATGAGGCCACGGTGTTTCGCCATTACGCCGAGAATTACCTGAACGGGTTCGATGTGAAATGGGGCGGCTCGGTCAGTGTGCCGCATCACGATACGAAAACCCGGCCGATGGAACCGCTCTGGCAGTATCTGATCTGGGATGCGAGCCCGGCCTGCCGCGACTATCTGGTCGAATATCTCGACCGCAACCCGATGGCCGGATATTACGTGCATATCTACGAATTCGGCAACGGCGCCAACGACAAGAAGATCCACTAAACGGCGGGATAATGGTTAGGCGCTGACCTTCTGGCCCTGGTCGAACTTGGTGTCTTCCATATCGGCGCCGTCGAAGATGGCCCCGCTCAGCTTGGCGCCCTTGAAGTTGGCGTCGATCAGGTTGGCGTCGGTCATGTCCGCGCCCTCGAGATTGGCGCCGACGAAACTCGCCGCCGAGAGGTTGGCGGGCCATTTCTTGCCCAGGGCCTCACCGTTCGGCCCCTTGAGATCGACGGCGGTGAGAATGGCGCCCTTCAGATGCGCGTTCTTGAGGTTGGAGCGGGAGAGATTGACCCCCTCCATCATCGCGCCGGTGAGATCCACATCCTCCATGATGCATTGGGACATGTCGCTCATCACGGTCTGGGCGCCGCGCAGGATGGTGCCCTTGAGATTGGCGCCCTTCATGGTCGCGCCGCTCATGGCGCAGTTTGAAAGATCCATGCCCGACAGGTCCATGCCGGATAGATCGGCGCGCTCCCCCTTGAGGCCGTTGGTCTCGACCCAGAGGAAATGCTTCTTGAGGATGGCCTGGAGGTTGGGCGGGAGTGGGGTTGATTCCGCCTCCTTGATCAGATGCTTCGCGACCGCCTTCGACTTCGAGAAATCGACATTCTCAAGCTTCGCGCCGTCGAGCTTCACATTATCGAAATTGCAGCCCTCGACCCGCGCGCCGGAAAGGTTGACGTTGGACAGATCGGCGCCCGCGAGGTCGGCATTGGTGAGGTCGCAGTCGGCCATGTCGGAGCCCATGAAGCCCGCGCCATGCAGCTCGGCGCCCGAAAGATTCGCCCCGCGCAGATGCGAATAGGCGAAATTGGCATTGCCGAGCGCCGCGCCCGCCAGGTTGGCGCCGTTGAGATTGGCTTTTTCCGCGACCACATTCTCCATCTCCGCATCCGACAGGTCGCCGGCGGGAAAGGTGACCGTCTCGCCGCCCGAGAGAATAAGCGAGCCGCCGCGGAAATCCGCTTCCTGCAGGTTGGCGCCGTTCAGCTTCGCGCCCTTGAGCTCGGCCCCGCGCAAGTCCGCGCGGATGAGCAGGGCGTCGCGCAGGTCGGCCTTGGTGAGGTCGGCGGCATAGAGATCGGCGGCGATCAGGTTGGCGCCCCGGAATATGGTCCGTGAGAGCTTGCACCCCGAAAGGCTGGATTTCTGGAGTTTCGCCCCGGCGAAATTGGCGCCGGTAAAGTCCGCATGCTTGAAATTCGCCCGCGCCCCCTTCTTCGAGTTGGCGAGCCATTTTGCATGTTCAGCAAGCATCTCCATAATTTCCTGCGGTGTCATCGATGTCATGCGTTTCTCTCTACTAGCGCGGACTGTCCCAAGGTTTCGTAAGACTAGATTAACGTTTTTCTCACATACTTCGCGAATACATTAACCACCTGCAGTCTCTTTTTATAATCAGACAAGGTTAATAGATTGTTGCGATCCAGTTTTATTTGACCACACAACACCGAGGACGAGAAGAAATGTTGCAAGTGACCCAGGAACAGGTCGATGCTCTTGAAATTTGGGTGAAAGACCGCCGCGAAGCCTATATGCGCAAGGGATTTCATCTGGCGGCGAACGCCGGCGCCGCGCCGCTGGTCGATTTTTCCGTGGATGGCGGGTTGAAGCCCGAAGACAATGCGAAATCCATCATGGAATTGAAAAAGGAATATGAACTGGCGGAAATGTTCCATAAAGACGCCAAGCAGGTGCTGCACGCCGGACGCCAGGGCGGCTAGATCGCCCGCCCGATTTTAGCTCACCACATGAAACTGTTCACGGCGCTTGCGGGCCACAAGGCCCGCGATCTGCCGGATGAGCTGCTGTTCCTTTTCCTCTGAAAATTCGAACTTCACGGCGACGCCATCGGCCATCTGGCGGACAATGCGCGCCGGAATCAGGCCGATATTCTCGATCTCGACGGTGATCTCCGTGGAATCGGGCAGGCGCATCTCCATCTGCAATCCCGCGCCGCCGGCGGAGATATTGAGGATTCGCGCACGGGCCGCGCCGCCGCCATGGCAGATGCGGGTGTCCTTCTCCATCACGACGCGGCGATGGACGCGGCGGTTTTCGGGGCCAAACGGGGTCATCTTGTCTCCGGATGCGGCGATCTGCGGGGGCGCAACCGCCGGACTAAATACGATCCCTGCATTGTCCCTGATAATGGTTAACAATAGGTTGCGGCCTTTGCCCTTAAATGGCCATAAAGGGCGGCTAGACGGACCCTCGTTAACCTTTCGTTTACGCTCTCGCGCTATTTTGCTAAGGCTATTCAAGGAAAGGGTCTCACATGCGGCAACAGGAACTGGCCTCCCTCGTCGAGGGGTTGAAAACCGAGTTTTCGAAAGCGCCCCGGCTGAACCGGCGGTCGATTTCGGACCGGGCAACGGGCGCCAATCTTGCCGCGCTGGACCTGCTGCTTGACAGTGCCAAAGCGGTGGAAGAGGCGCCGGGCAAGACGGAGCAGGCGAGAACCCTCAAGGCGCTGTCCAATGAATTCACGGAAATCTCGGATGTCATCCGGACCCTCGGTCCACGGTAACTCGACGCGCGCGCCGGCGAGGGCCATCGCGGGCGCCATGAACCTATCCCTGTCCGCGAAAATCGGGGTTGGCATTCCTGACGGATATGTTACATCTGGACGCGGGTTTCAGGATAACCGGCAGCCGTCGCGTTCCAACAGTAGATGATCACCGATAAAATGCCGCAGTCTTTTGATATCAAGGAAAAATTCAGGGAAATCCTGGCGCAGGCGATCGTCATCGTCCGCGACAGTTCCTGGCGGCAGCGGCTGATCGTCGCCGCGCCGGTGCTGGCGGCGCTGATCTTCGCCGGGCTGACCGTGCTGCTCGACATCTTCCTCCGGGAGGAGGGGAGCGAGGGCTGGATCCTCAACCTTCTCGGCACGACCGGGCTCTTCCTCTTCTTCTTTGCGCCGTTTGCCTATGTGTCGGTCAAGCTCTACCGGCTGATCCGGCCGCGCCTGCGCGAGCGGCGGTTCATGGATGCGCTCCGCCTCGGTCTCTATCTGCCGCATGCCTTCGCCATCCTGATCATCGTGATCTCGCAGCTTGAGGGATCGGAGAATATCACCAGCCTCGGTGCGGCCCTCATCACCTGGGCGATGCTGAGCCTGCTGCTCTCGCCCTTCAGCGTGCTGCTCGCCCTGCTTGGCTGGTCCTATCTTCCCAAGGAAGTGCCGGAGCCGCTCCTGCAGATCACCTCCCGCCTCAACAGCCGCGGCCAGAACCTGCTCTCCGGTCCGACGCCTGAAGAAGACCGCGATCCGCTGACGACCTGATCTGTCACTCTCCCTTCACCGCCGTTACGATATGCGCGGGCGCGCAGAATTCGACGCGGCCCGCATCGTCCGTGAATCGGGCGAGGGTGCCTTTCGCCGCCGCAAGCAGCGCCTGAAATTGCGCCTCGTCGATGGCCTCGGATAGCGTCCAGCCCTTGATATCCGTATAAACCCAGTCTTCGATCGAGGGGAAGCGGGCAAGGCCGGGACGGGTGCGGATCGCCGCGTCTGTTACCCCCGCCGCCGCAAAAATCCCGAGAAGCGCCGCCGGATCGCCGAGATTGTAGGGCGCCTCCAGCGCCGCCGCTATCCCGCGACCGAACAGTTCCGCCAGCAGCCCCGCCATCGCATCATAGCCGGGCGTGTGGGGGAGCGTGTCCCAGACCGCCACCGCCATCCGCCCGCCGGGGCGCAGCACCCGCCACATCTCAGAAACCGCCTTTTCTCTGTCCTCGAAGAACATCAGGCCGAACTGGCAGGTGAGGGCATCGAAGCTTCCGTCCTCGAAGGGGATATCCTCGGCAAGTCCCTCCCGCCAGTCGATCTCCGGCGCGAGAGATCCCGCGACAACCAGCATCCCGGCGTTGCGATCGAGCCCGGTGACCGATCCGTCCGGCCCGACGCGGCTCAATCCCTCGCGCGCAACGACGCCGGTGCCGCAGGCGACATCGAGAAGATCGTCGCCCGCCTTGACATCCGCCGCCGCGCAGAGTGGCGCCGCCCAGTCCCGGAACAGCGCGGGGACAAAGAATTGCTCGTAAATCCCGGCGGCGCTTCCCGTTAGCTGTCCGCGCTCCGCCGTTTCACTCATTGCCGTCGTCATGTCATGCCTCCTTTCCTCACATGTGGGGGGCAAGGCTAGGCGGTGGCCGGGTCGGCGAATAGTCCAGAAAATGTAGTTTTGCTTGCGCGACCGGAATGGTAGTCTTTGAAACTAGGAGGCGGCAATGAAGACATATGGCCAGTTCTGCCCGGTGGCGAAGGCGTCGGAACTTTTCTGTGAACGCTGGACGCCGCTCATTATCCGCGACCTTGCGCAAGGGGCAAGCCGCTTCTCCGAGCTACAGAAGGGCGTACCGCTGATGTCGCCGACGCTGCTGTCCTCGCGCCTCAAGCAACTGGAGGCCGAGGACATTGTCGAGCGGCGTACGAGCGGGGGCGGAAAGACGCGGACCTATCATCTGACGGCCGCCGGTCGGGAATTCATCCCGATGGTCGAGGCGCTCGGCATCTGGGGGCAGCGCTGGTCGCGCCGCCAGCTGGTGGAGGGAGAGGTCGATCTCGGCCTGCTTGTCTGGGCGCTCGAGCGTGGGGTCAACCCGGCGGCCTTCGGTGAACGGCGTTCCGTGGTGCAGCTTGACCTTACGGACCAGCCCGACAACAAACGGCTCTGGTGGTTCGTCAACCGGGAAGGGGCCTGCGAGCTCTGCGTCGAGGATCCGGGTTTCGAGGTTGATCTCTATCTCGCCTGCAGCCTGCCGGACATGATCTATATTATCCGCGGCGATCTCCCACTCACCGAGGCGCTGGATGCTGGCCGCCTCGACGCCCACGGCCCCCGCCGCATCACGACCAAACTCGCGAAATGGCTGAACCTCGGCCCGCTCACGAAGGTGAAATCGGCGCGGGGGGAAGGGCCCGCCGCTGCTAGGCGCTGACTTTCCCCCACGCCGAGCGAGTCCGACGACAGCGACGCCATCCGGACATAATCCCCCGCCCGCCAATCCCGCCACAGCCTTCCCCGCTGCGCCATCACAATTGGGTGAGCGCGGTGCCTGCCTATTGAGACGATTTCCCGTCGCCTGTATGTAGGAGTCTGCGACCGGATCGCGGCGTTGGCGATATCAGGGAATGGGGGGACATCATGAAGGTACAGTCGATTTTGGCCTTGGCGGGGGGCGGCCTCGCGACGTTGTTCTGGAGCGCGGCGGCGCGCGCGGAGGAATATACCAGCGGCTACGGCCCGCTCAACGTTTTCGATCAGGCGGGCTTCATGTCCACGCCGCTCTGGGTCAAGATCTGGCTCGCCTTCCTGATACTGACCTTCCTGACCGGGCTGTTCGTCTTTGCCTGGCGCAAGCCCATCGCGCGCTGGGCGGGCGGCGGCTTTGTCGTCTCCGCCCTGGCCGGGGAGCCGATTTTTGCCGCCCTCGGGCTGCCGATGCTGTCGGGTTCGATCTCGATCATGCATGTGCTCTGCTGGACGCCGGCGCTGGTGCTGCTGCTGGTGAAACGGCCCTTTCTCAACCCGGAGGAGGGGCGGTGGTATCGCCTCTGGTCGGCGGTCATGACCGGCGTGATCCTGTTTTCCTTTATCTTCGATATCCCCGAAGGGCTGATCTATATCCGCCATTTCAGCAGCTAGCCGCCACCGCCTTAAAAGCCGCTAGGCGCTGACTTTCCAGATCGTGCCCTGCGCCGTCGCGCAGAGCTTTTCCACGCCGTCCCGGATCGCATAGACGTCGCAGTCGCAGACGGCCTGCGACTTGCCGCTCGCCTTGACGCGGGCGCGGGCGATGAGTTTCTCGCCGATCGCCGGGCGGACATAGTTGATCTTGAATTCGAGCGTCACCGAATCGCCGAGCACCGTGCCCCCCGCATAGGTCAGCGCATTGTCGGCGAGATAGCTGACCACGCCGCCATGGGCGAAGCCATGCTGCTGCAGATGGTCATCGCGAAGCGTCAGTGACAGCTCCGCCTGCCCCGCCTCGAGCCGGTCGAGGGCCGAGCCGATCAGGACGCTGAAGGGCTGCTCGGCAAGGACGCGGCGGCCCCGATCCAGGGAGATTTCGGTCATGGGTTCTTTCCTGTTATGGATTATTACTTTGCTAGTGAAGTATATTTCCATGGCGCATCCCGCGCAACTGGATTATGAGTAGGCCATGTCAAGATCCCGCCAGACACGCCTCTATCACCGGCTGCAGGTCGCGGCCCATGCGCTGAAGAAATCGGCGGACCGCTCGACCATGTCCTCCGTCGGCGTCACCACGGCGCAGGCGGCGGTTCTCTATATTGTCGAGCATGAGGATGACATGACCCAGCGCGATGTCGCCGAGCTGCTGGGCCTGAATGACTCGGCGATGACGGCGATGGTGACGCGGCTGATCCGGCTCAAGCTTATCGACCGGAACCGGAGCTGGAAGGACGGGCGGGCCTGGCTCCTGTCGCTGACGCCGGAGGGGCGGGACGCCCTCGCGCAGCTGCAGGCCCCGCTGGACGAGTTCAACGCCACCATCGACGAGCTGCTGAGCGACGCCGAGATCGACGCGCTCGTCGCCACCCTCGAAAAACTCACCACCCGCTTCAACAGCGAGTGAGGGAGCTCTATTCCTTGACGACTGTTGATTGACGGGCGGTATCAGGTCAACATATCGTGGGTTTTGCCTGAAAGTTAATAGATTGGAATACTGTTTTGACGAGCCCAAAAATGGTCACCATTCACGCTTCTTCTGCGGATGAGTTGTGCTCGCAATTGGAGCAGATTGATATTTCTGTTCCATCGCGAGGTGGTGCTCGTAATAATGAACGTGTTGAAACATGGACTGTTTGTCGCCTCATGGCATCGTTAGCAGATACAGTCTTTATTGATCAACCAATAGCGTTGACCTCTCACAATGAGCAAGAAGGTGGAAGACCAGATTTTTTGGCTATTTCAGATGGAACAATAATCGGAATCGAAGTCACGGAATGTATTGATGAGCAGTTTGCGAGATATATGAAGTTAGCCAATGACGAATTTCCGAATGCAATTTTAGACCCTTCACATTTCGGCTGGACCTCACGTACACGCAAATGGACAGAGAATGAGTTGAGGGAATTGCTGTGTCAGGAAAAATTAACTGGACCTGGTTGGGTAGGCGATCAGCCAGAGCGGGAATGGACAGAATACATTAATTATCGAATTGATAATAAACTTCAGATACTGGCCAAATGCGGTTTTAAGAAATTTGATAGTAACTGGCTGGCAATATACGACAACTTACCTTATGGCGATTTGGATGTAGAGTTGGCGGTCAGCTATCTCCGCCCGAAAATTGAGCATATTTGGTCAGTGGATCCAGCATTCGACGCCATTTTCGTCGAAAGCAGAAATCAGATCGTCAGGATAACGGCCGACGGATCGGAAATTATTCCACTTAATAATCTCTGGAAAAATTAGCGAAGGCGGATGGCTGGGGAACCTGGACTCGAACCAGGATTGACGGAGTCAGAGTCCGCTGTCCTACCATTAGACGATTCCCCACCATGTCGGCGGTGCGCCCGCGGCTCGCGGGGCTGGCGGACCTACTACCAAGTCGCGCGCGCCTTGTCAACGTTCGATAAAGTGACATTTCGCCAAAATATATATGAACCTTTTGCGGAAAGCTGATAGCATAGGGCAAATGGGCCGGGATTATTCAATCCGGGGCCGTATATTATTTACCTGGAGGTAGTCCTGGGTGGCAACATCACAACCCCGTAAAACGGGAAAGGGTGATCGCAGAAGATATCGACGCAAGTTTCAGCATGGCGGGCCGGGCAATCCCGAAACATTCGGCGCCCTGGACCTGGGCACCAACAATTGCCGGCTGCTGATTGCGAAACAGCAGGGGAAGAGTTTCCGCGTCATCGACAGCTTCTCGCGGATCGTCCGGCTTGGCGAAGGCGTCAGCCTGACCGGCAAATTGTCCGGCGACGCCATGGAAAGAACGATCGACGCGCTTGGCGTCTGTGCGGACAAGATGCGCCGCGCCGGCGTCACCCATATGCGCTGCGTCGCGACGGAGGTCTGCCGCAAGGCCGACAACAGCGACGAATTCCTCGACCGCGTGCGCGAGGGTTGCGGCATCGAGCTGGACATCATCACCACGGCGGAGGAGGCGGCACTGGCGGCCGAGGGCTGCGCCCCGCTCATCGATTACCGGCATCAGAATGCGCTCGTCTTCGATATCGGCGGCGGCAGCACGGAGCTTGTCTGGCTTGGTCTTGAGGGCCGCCGGCAGAGCGAGGTGCTGGGCTGGACCTCGATCCCCGTCGGCGTGGTCACCCTGACCGAACGCCACGGCGGGATGGAGGTGAGCCAGTCCGCCTATGCCGACATGATCGCCGATGTCCGCCATCATGTCGATGCGTTCGAGGCGGAGCACGGCATCGCCGGGCGGATCCGCGAGGGACGGGTGCAGATGCTCGGCACCTCGGGCACGGTGACGACGCTCGCGGGCGTGCATTTCGGGCTCGAACGCTACAGCCGCCGCCGCATCGACGGCGCCTGGCTGAACGCGGGCGCCATGCTCGATATCTGCCGCCGCCTCGCCGGCAGCGATTACAAGACGCGCGTCTTGGAGCCCTGCATCGGCGAGGAACGGGCCGATCTCGTCGTCTCCGGCTGCGCCATCGTCGAGGCGATGCACAGCCGCTGGCCGGTGAAAAAGCTCCGCGTCGCCGACCGGGGCCTGCGCGAGGGGATGCTGCTCGGCATGATCGAGCGGGTGCGCCGCGAACGTCAGCTGGCGGCGGAGGAACGCCAGCGCGCGCGGCAGGCCACGGCCGAGCCGAAGGTGGCGCCATGAGCGGCGGCGCGAAAAAGCCCGGAAAGGGCGCGACAAAAAACACCGGCATGACCGGCCGGCTGCTCCATACCAAGGTGAAGACGGCGCGGGGGCGCAAGACCTCCTCGACCAACTGGCTGCAACGCCAGCTCAATGATCCTTACGTGGTGGAGGCGAGAACACGGGGCCTGCGCAGCCGCGCGGCGTTCAAGCTGATGCAGCTCAACGAGCGCTACAACCTGCTGAAATCCGGCGATTCGGTCGTCGATCTCGGCGCCGCGCCGGGCGGCTGGACGCAGGTCGCGGTGGACCGCGTCGGCGCGGAAAAGGGCAAGGGCAAGGTGCTCGCCGTCGATATCCTCGAGATGGAGCCGGTCCCCGGCGCCGAGGTGATGCAGCTCGACTTCACGGAGGCGGGCGCCGATGACCGGGTCAAGGCCGCGCTCGGCGGGCCGGTCGATGCGGTGATCTCCGACATGGCCGCGCCGACCACCGGCCATCGCCAGACCGATCATTTGCGCATCGTCATGATGTGCGAACTGGCGCTGGAATTCGCCATCGATGTGCTGGCGCCCGGCGGCGTCTTCATCGCCAAGGTGCTGAAAGGCGGGACGGAGAATGACCTGCTTGAGCAGATGAAGCAGAATTTCACCCATGTCCGCCACGCCAAACCCGAGGCCAGCCGCGCCGATTCCCGCGAAGCCTATGTCATCGCCACCGGTTTCCGCGGGAAAAAGACGGACGGGGAGTAGCGAAACCGCCGAAATTTCGCGCTCCCAAAAAAAACGTCGATCGAGCAAAATTCGCTCTATGAATTTTAAAATCTCGCTGTATGATTGCGCGGCAATTCCATAGACCAATCCGCCGGCCGATCGGAATATCTGCCGGGTCGGGAAGGGGTCGCCACCAGATATTGTGAGCTCAACGCTCCTGGAGTTGCCATGACTATCCGCGAAGCCTTTACCTTTGATGACGTGCTGCTACAACCGGCAGCCTCCGAAATCCTGCCGACGCAGGTCGATACCACCACCCGCCTGACGAAGGAAATCACGCTCGGCATTCCGCTGATCTCCAGCGCCATGGACACGGTGACCGAGGCGCCGATGGCGATCGCCATGGCCCAGGCCGGCGGCATCGGCGTCATCCACAAGAACCTCTCCGTTACCGAGCAGGCCGACGAGGTCCGCCGGGTGAAAAAGTTCGAAGCGGGCATGGTCGTCAACCCGCTGACCATCGCCCCGGACGAGCCGCTTTCGGAAGCGCTCTTCCTCATGCAGAACCACAAGATTTCCGGCATCCCGGTGACCGAGCGGGGCAGCGGCAAGCTGGTCGGCATCCTCACCAACCGCGACGTGCGCTTCGCCACCGACACGCGCCAGCCGGTCAGCGAACTGATGACGAAGGAAAATCTGGTCACCGTGCGCGAACTGGCGACCCAGGACGAGGCCAAGCGCCTGCTGCACAAGCATCGCATCGAGAAGCTGCTGGTGGTCGATGACGCCTATCGCTGCATCGGCCTGATCACGGTCAAGGATATCGAACGCTCGACCCTGTTCCCCAACGCCTCCAAGGATGAGCAGGGGCGGCTGCGCGTCGCCGCCGCCGTCGGCATCGGCGATGACGGCTTCGCCCGGGCCGAGGCGCTGCTCGCGGCCGAGGTCGATGTGCTGATCGTCGATACCGCCCATGGCCATTCCAGCCGGGTGCTGGAGGCGGTGAACCGCATCAAGAAACTCAGCAACCGCACGCAGGTGATCGGCGGCAATGTCTCCACCGCGGAGGGGACGAAGGCCCTCATCGATGCGGGCGTCGACGCGGTGAAAATCGGCATCGGGCCCGGCTCCATCTGTACGACGCGCATCGTCGCCGGTGTCGGCACGCCGCAGCTCACCGCGATCATGGACGCGGCGGAGGCGGCGCTCGGTTCCGGCATTCCGGTGATCGCCGATGGCGGCATCAAGACATCGGGCGACCTCGCCAAGGCGTTGGCGGGCGGGGCAAGCTCCGCCATGATCGGCTCGCTGCTGGCGGGCACCGACGAAAGCCCGGGCGAAGTCTTCCTCTATCAGGGTCGCTCCTTCAAATCCTATCGCGGCATGGGATCCTTGGGCGCGATGGCGCGCGGTTCCGCCGATCGCTATTTCCAGCAGGAAGTCTCCGATAACCTGAAACTCGTGCCCGAAGGGATCGAGGGGCGCGTGCCCCATCGCGGCCCGGCCAACGGCGTCATCCATCAGCTCGTCGGCGGCCTCAAGGCGGCGATGGGCTATACCGGATCGAAGGATATTCTCACCTTGCAGAAGAACGCGAAATTCGTGCGCATCACCAATGCGGGCCTGCGCGAGAGCCATGTGCATGACGTCTCCATCACCCGCGAGGCGCCGAATTACCGGCAGAACGGATGACCCCTGCCGCCCGGCTCGCCGCCGCCGCCGAACTTTTGACGGCCATCGGCGCCGCCGCCACCCCCGCCGAGCAGCATATCGGCAGCTATTTCCGCGCCCGCCGCTATGCCGGATCGAAGGACCGCCGCTGGGTCACCGAATTCACCTATCGGGCGCTTCGCCGTCAGGGGGAACTCGACTGGATCGCGCATGAGATCGGACTTGAGCCATCACCCAGAATGCGTTGTTTTATAAGCCTTCTCCTGTTCGACGATCTCCCGCTTGCGGAGGTCCGCTCGGGCTGGATCGGCGGGCCGCATGGCCTTGAGGAACCAACGGCGGAGGAGGTGGCGGCGCTTGAAAAAGCCGCGACGCTCGACCTTGCGCAGATGCCGGCGGCGGCGGCGGGGAACTTCCCCGACTGGCTCGCCGATACACTCACCGCGCAATATGGCGAGAGCGCCGCGGATATCATGGCCGCCTATGGGAGCCGCGCGCCGGTGACGCTGCGGGTGAATGGCCTGAAGGCAACGCGGGAGGATATCCTCGCGACCCTCAAAGAGGAGGGGATCGACGCCGAGGCGACGACGCTCTCTCCCGACGGCATCATCCTCAACGACCGCCTCAATCTCAGTCGCCATCCGCTGCTCGATGCGGGCCGGATCGAGCTGCAGGACGAGGCCGCACAGATCGCCGCCCGCCTCGCCTGTGCCGCGCCCGGCATGATCGTCGTCGATTTCTGCGCAGGCGGCGGCGGCAAGTCCCTCGCCATGGCGGCGGGCATGGCGCATCAGGGCAAGATCCATGCCTTCGATACCAACGCCCGGCGGATGCGCGATATCCAGTCGCGCGCAACACGGGCGGGGGTCACGCTGATCGAGCCGGTGGCGATTGCGGGCGATGATACGGATATCGAGCTTTTCACGCCGCTTGTCGGCGGCGTTGATCGCGTCTTCGTCGATGCGCCCTGTTCCGGCTCCGGCACCTGGCGGCGGCAGCCCGACCAGAAATGGAAACTGACGGCGGACCGCCTTGCGGAGCTGATCGCGCTGCAGGCGGATATCCTCTCGCGCGCCGCGCCGCTGGTCGCGCCGGGCGGGCGGCTGATCTACGCCACCTGCTCGATCCTTGCGGGCGAGAACGAGGCGCAGATCGAGGCCTTTTTATCGTCACATCCGGAGTTTATGCTGTGTCCCGTCAGCGAAATCTGGGACGCGGCCGGTTTAACGGGCAGTTACGAGAAGACCTTCCTCGCCCTGACCCCGGCGGACATCGGGACCGACGGTTTCTTCACCGCCGTTCTTGAAAAGGGCCCGCGGCGCGCATAGCTCTGGGTGAGAAAAATAATTCACCATCATGTGAACGGAATTTCCGTCCTGATCCGTTATAATGGTGATCCGAAGTCGCGGATGACCCGTAGGTCCTTGAAAGACGTCAAAAATGGGAGATTGGGGACAATGACAATACGCAAATTTATCCTGGCAATGATGACCGTCTTCGCGGCGCAGCTGCTGGCGGCTCAGATCGTGTTCGCGGCGGGAAGCGGCGACAGCTCAAGCACGACGGAGGCGCCGAAAAATCCTGAATTCGCCGCCGGCAAGGCCGCCATCGACGCGGAGCAGTGGGACGCCGCCATCGCCGCCTTCACCAAGGTGACGGCAAGCGAGCCCGACAATGCCGATGCCTATAATTATCTCGGCTATGCCAATCGCCAGCTGAAAAACTACGATGCCGCCTTCGCGAACTACAACCGGGCGCTGGAAATCAACCCCGATCATCGCGGCGCCAACGAATATATCGGCGAGGCCTATTTGCAGACCGGCAACCTGAAAATGGCGGAGGAACATCTGCTCAAACTCGACGCGCTCTGCTTCTTCGGCTGCCCCGAATATACCATGCTGAAACGCGCGGTTGAGGACTATAAGGCGAAGCAGAGCTAAAACTGCAAAAACACGGCATAAACGGGCTGGACAGGCTTCCCCAAACTGTCTAAACCCCGTTTATGAAAAACAGTATTCTGATCATTGACTTTGGCAGTCAGGTCACCCAGCTGATCGCGCGGCGCGTCCGGGAGGCTGGGGTTTACAGTGAAATCATTCCCTTCAATTCAGCGGCCGACCGGCTGAAAGACTTCGACCCGGCGGGGATTATCCTCTCGGGCGGTCCGGCCTCGGTCATCGGTGATGCGACGCCCCGCGCGCCGGATGCCGTGTTCAAGATGGGCGTGCCCATCCTCGGCATCTGTTACGGACAGCAGACCATGGTCGATCAGCTCGGCGGCAAGGTGGAGGCGCCGGACCATCGCGAATTTGGCCGTGCCGACATCGACGTGGTCGCCGATTGCGACCTGTTTAATGGCGTCTGGGAAGCCGGAACCAAGGATCAGGTCTGGATGAGCCATGGCGATCATGTGGTCGCGATCCCGGACGGCTTTTCCGTTGTCGCCACGTCAAGCGGTGCGCCCTTTGCCGGCATTGCCAATGATCAGAAGAAATTCTACGGCGTGCAGTTCCATCCCGAAGTGGTGCATACGCCGCGCGGCGCCGCGCTGCTCTCCAATTTCGTGCATCGTATATGTGGCCTTGCGGGCGACTGGACCATGGCCGCGTTCAAGGATCAGGCGATCGACGCGATCCGCCGTCAGGTGGGGGATGGCAAGGTCATCTGCGGCCTTTCGGGCGGGGTCGACAGCTCTGTCGTCGCCGTCCTCATCCATGAGGCGATCGGCGATCAGCTCACCTGCGTCTATGTCGATACCGGCCTGATGCGGGCGGGCGAATCGGAGCAGGTGGTGAGCCTCTTCCGCGATAAATACAATATCCCGCTGATCCATCGCGATGCGTCCGACCTGTTCCTCGGCGAGCTTGAGGGCGTCGATGATCCCGAAGTGAAGCGCAAGACCATCGGCCGCATCTTCATCGATGTGTTCGACGAAGAAGCCAGCAAGGTCGGCGGCGCGGAATTCCTCGCGCAGGGCACGCTCTATCCGGATGTGATCGAGAGTGTCTCTTTCTCGGGCGGGCCTTCGGTGACCATCAAATCGCATCATAATGTCGGCGGCCTGCCCGAACGCATGAATATGAAGCTGGTGGAACCCTTACGCGAACTCTTCAAGGACGAGGTCCGTGATTTGGGGCGGGAGCTTGGCATGGCGGCGGAACTCGTTGACCGGCACCCCTTCCCGGGGCCGGGGCTCGCCATCCGTATTCCGGGCACGATCACTCGCGAGCGGCTGGAAATCCTGCGCAAGGCTGATACCATCTATCTTGATGAGATCCGCAAAGCCGGGCTTTATAACGAGATATGGCAGGCCTTCGCCGTGCTGCTGCCCGTCCGCACTGTCGGCGTGATGGGAGATAACCGCACCTATGACTATGTCTGCGCCCTTCGCGCCGTGACCTCGACCGACGGTATGACCGCGGATTACTATCCCTTCAGCCATGACTTTTTGGGGCGCGTCTCGACCCGCATCATCAACGAGGTCAAGGGCATCAACCGCGTCGTCTACGACACCACCTCCAAACCCCCCGGAACCATCGAGTGGGAGTAGGCGGGGCGCGGATTTTATAGCGCATTTGATTTCTGCCCGAAAAATGGCACACTTGCCGTCGGCGGCCGGGGGAGGCGCCGCCGCGGACAGGGGGAAATCATGAGTTACAGGACGTTATCAAGGGCCGTTTTTATTCTTATCTTCAGCCTCGCGCTCGCCGCGACGGCGCAGGCGCAGGAGGTTACGATCACCGCGCCCACCGAGGCGGGCATCAACCAGGCGATCGAGATCACCGTTTCGGGCCCGCCCGCCAAGGGCGACATCCTCCGCTTCGCCGATGAAAGCGGCAAGCTGCTGAAGGGCGCCTATGTCTATGTCGGCAACCTCAAGAATAATAAAGGCAAACTCGCCGCCCCGCTGGCGCCCGGGAATTATTTGGTCGCCTATGTTTCCGGCGGCAAGATTGTGGCGAGCAGCCCGCTCACCGTCACCGCCGTGACCGCAAGCCTCACCCTTCCCGAAAGCGCGAAGATCAACGAGACGATCGAGGTGGCGTTCGAGGGGCCGGTTAACTCCGGCGACTATGTCCAGATGATCACCGATGCGGGCAAGCCGATCCGCGGCCTCTATGCCTATGTCGGCAACGCCAAGAACGGCGTTGTGAAACTGCGTCTCCCGGCGGAGGGGGGCGAGTATGGCGTCGGCTATTTCACCGGCAAGATGATGATCGGCAGCAGCCCGATTTCCGTGCAGGGCGTGACCGCGACGGTGACCGCGCCCGAGAGCGTCGGCGCGAACGAGACGTTCGAGCTGTCCTTCGACGGCCCGCTCAATAACGGCGATTACCTCCAATTCGTCGATGCCAGCGGCAAGCCGATGAGCGGGCTCTATCGTTATGCCGGGCAGGCGAAGGATAACGTGACAAAGATGACCGCACCGGTGGAGCCGGGCAGCTATCGCATCGCCTATTTCACCGCGAAGAAGGATATCGGCTCGACCGCGATTACCGTGACCGGCACCAACGCGACGCTCGCCATGGCGGAGACGGTACCCGCGGGCGCGCATTTCCCCGTCGAGTGGCAGGGGCCGAACAATAGCGGCGATCTGGTCCGGGTGTTGCGCCCCGATGGCTCGAACGCGGGAAGCTACGCCTATCTTGGCCATAACCCGGAGACCGTGACGCTCCGTGCGCCGGAGGAACTGGGCGCGTATCGCGTCGCCTATCTCTCCGGCGGGCAGATCCTGGGGGAGGTATCCTTCACCGTCACCGACGTGAGCGCGAAACTGGATGCCCCCGCCGAGGTGGAGGGGAACCAGCGCTTCAACGTCACCTGGCAGGGGCCGGGAAACCATGGCGATCTCCTGCAACTGGTCGATCCCGCGAAACCCGGCAATATCGCCTATCGCTATGTGGACAGGGAAAAGGGCAATGTCATCGCCGTTCATGCGCCGAACCTGCCGGGGGACTATGAGCTGCGCTACCGGACCCATGGCGGGAAAGTGCTCACCGCCGTGCCCGTCACCATCACCCCGGCAAAGCAGGAACCGGGCTCGCTTCAGGTGATCGCCGCGAAGAAGCCGCGCCTCGGCCCTGAGGATGCGATCGAGGTCGTCCTCGATGCCTCGGGCAGCATGCTGCAGCGGCAGGACGGCGACCGGCGGATCGATATCGCCAAGCGCACCCTCAACGCGCTGGTCTCCGATACCATCCCGGACGGCACACCCTTTGCGCTCCGGGTGTTCGGCCATAAGGAGGCGGATACATGCCGCACCGATCTGGAAATCCCGCTCGCGCCTTTGAGCCGCGCCGCGGCGACGGCCCGCGTGGACGGGGTGACGGCGATGAACCTTGCGAAAACGCCCATCGCCGACAGCCTCGCCCAGACGAGCAGCGATCTTCGCGCCGTTACCGGGGAGCGGATCATCGTGCTGATCACCGACGGGGAGGAAACCTGCGAGGGCAATCCCGCCGATGTGATCGCGGAAATGCGCGCGGGCGGCGATGACGTGCGGGTCAATATCGTCGGCTATGCCATCGATGACGCGGCCCTGCAGGAAAGCTTCGCGCTCTGGGCGGAACTTGGCGGCGGGGAATATTTCAACGCCAGTGACGAGGCTGCGCTGGCGGCGGCCCTCACCAAGGCCATCAACCCCTCCTTCACCGTGATGGATGAGGCCGGAACGGTGATCGGGGAGGGGATCGCGGGCGGCGGCGCCCTCAGCCTTGCCGCCGGCACCTACCGCGTTACCGCCGGTGCCTTCGCGCAGCAGGTCACCATCGACCCTGCCAAACTCAGCACGGTCACGATCGAATGACGACAGCCGAGGAAACTCTTTATGTCGGGGAGCCGGGGGCGGCGCATCGGGACAGCCTGATCGACCTCCTCCTGGAGCTGAACCGCTTTTATAACCCGCAAAGTACCGTCAAAAGAGCGGAGATAGAGGCGCATCTTGAGCATCACTTGCTCGCCCCGGACAGCCACCAGACGCTGATCATTGCGGCGGACGGAGCGAGGGCGCTCGGCCTCACGTCGGTCTATCTCATTCACTCCCTCGTCGAACCCCGCCCGGACGCAAACCGGCAGTGCTTCATGAAGGAGCTCTATGTCCGCGCCGATGCGCGCGGCAACGGGATCGGCGCACGGCTCATGCAATGGGTGATCGATTACGCGCGGGCGCAAGGGTGCTGCCGCCTCGACTGGAATGTCGCCGCCGACAACAAGGATGGCCGCCGCTTTTATGAGCGACTCGGCGGCTATCAGGTGGACGGCCGCCTCTGCTTCCGCCTCGACCGGGCGGCCTTCTAGCCCATCGCGCGGATCAGAGCGTCTTTCAAGCTTGTCTGGTCCGGCGCCCGGGTTCATTCTTTTTTGGTGCGGATTTCCCTCTCATAGGCGTCCGCTAATTCGCGGAAGACGGATCGCCGGGGCGCGGGCGCGCCGAGATGGATGCTGCGCAGTTCCGCCATGAAGGCGTCCCATATTTCCGGCCCGCCTTCCTCCAGCAGTTGCGCGCGGATCGCCAGCTCCCGCGAGACCGGCAGATGCCGCCGGCCCCAGGCGCCCATCTGCGCCAGCAGCGGGACCAGCTGGATCGCCGGTTCCGTCAGGTTGTAGATTGTCCGCTGCTTGTGCGAGGGGTCGGAATGGCTCTCGACCAGTCCGGACGCCGCCAGCTTCTTCAGCCGGTCGGCGAGGATGTTCGAGGCGATCCCCTCTTCCGAATGGGTCAGCAGGTCGCGGTAATGCCGCCGGTTGCCGAACATGATGTCGCGAATGACGATCAGGCTCCAGCGGTCACCAAGGGTTTCCAGCGTCAGGTTGATCGGGCAGCCCGATCGGATGGAGAGGGTCATGAAAGCTCCTTAAAACTGCTTGCATTATACATACGGTTTCGGTAGATTTCAACCACTTGCAATTTGCATTCAGTTTATGGGCCTGCCGGAATTGCCCGGGATGAAAGGATTGTTTCACATGACACTTGCGCTCTATATGCATCCGCTCTCCTCCTATTCCCAGAAGGCGGTGACCGCCTTTTACGAGAAAGGCGTGGATTTCGAGCTGAAAATGCTGGACAACAGCGAGCCCGTGGCGGGGGAGTTCGCCGCGCTCTGGCCGATCCGGCGGTTTCCGATCCTCACCGATGACGACCGGATGGTGTTCGAGGCGACGGGCGTTATCGAGTATCTGGAGGCAATCCGTCCCGGCGGGACGCCGCTGATTCCGTCCGATCCCGTTGCCGCGGCGGAGGTGAGGATGTGGGACCGGTTTTTCGATAACTACATCAATACGCCGCAGCAACGGGTTATCATGGCGACCCTGGGCCGCGAGCCCGAAAGCGGGCCGGGCAACGTCCATGCGACGTCCCAGCTCGATACCGCCTATGCCGTTCTGGATCAGCGGATGGCGGAGCGGGAGTGGGTGTCGGGGGACACTTTCAGCATGGCCGATTGCGCGGCGGCGCCGGCGCTGCTCTATACGGACTGGACCCACCCGATCCCGGGGGAGTACCGCCATCTCTGGGCCTATCGTGACCGTTTGCTGGCCCGGCCGAGCTATGCCCGCGCGCTGGACGAGGCGCGCCCCTATCGCAACCTGTTCCCGCTTCCCATCCCGGAGGGGCGGGACTGACGCGGCGCTTGCGGGCGGGATGGGGCCGCGGCGGAAAGTTGCCGATTTTTGCGGCGAATTATGCTATGGACGATGAAGAACGCCCGACTGGCTCACGCTCTAACGGAGAAACCCCGCATGCATGTCACAATCACCCCTCTTGCCGCCGCCCTGCTGGGGCTGATCTTTTTCTTCCTCAGCCTGCGCACCTCGATGGAGCGGCGGCGGGCCAAGGTCTCGCTCGGCGATGGCGGCGATGCTGGGCTGCAACGGGCGATCCGGGCCCATGGCAATTTCATCGAATATGTGCCGATCTCGCTGCTGCTGATGGCGTTTCTGGAGATGCGCGCCGTCAGCATCTATGTGGTGGGCGTGCTCGGCGTCATGCTGGTGGCGGGCCGCTGCTTTCATGCCATCGGCATCAGCCGCGACAGCGCGAGTTTTCGCCTGCGCCAGATTGGCTCGCTCTTATCGCTGCTCGTGCTGCTGATCGGCAGCCTCTGGCTGCTCTATACCTATCTGATCTGATCCGTGGGGAGGTGAAGGATGATTGCACTTCTGTTTCTGCTGCTCACGTTGGCGATGCTCGCCGCCTGGCGGGATAAATGGGCGGTGTCCTATAGCCTCTTTGCCGTGACCATGGGGCTCAGCGTCTATTGGCTGAAGTTCCATGCGACCACGCCGCTCGCCGTTCAGCTGTAGGGAGGGAGGTGCGATGATGATCGATGCCCGCGCGTCCCGCAATCTCAATGCCCTCGGCCTCTTTGCCATTTGCGGCGTGCTGATCGCTGCCTATGCCATGCAGTTTACCCTGGACGAGCTGCCCTGTCCGCTCTGTCTGTTGCAGCGGGTCGGCCTCGTCGCCGTAGGGTATGGCCTCTGCCTCAATCTGGTGCGGGGGCCGAAGCCGCATCATTATGGCATCATGCTGATCGCGGCGGTGTATGGCGGCAGCGTCTCGATCCGCCAGATCCTGCTGCATATCGTGCCGGGCACCGGGCATTACGGCTCCCCGGTCTGGGGGCTGCATTATTATACCTGGGCGGGGGTCTGCTTCTTCCTGATCATTCTCGGCACTGCCGTGATGCTCCTGTTCGAAGGGCAGTTCAGCAAGGCGCCCGTGCCGGCGACGACGCCCGCCAAAAAATTCGGCGGCAGCCGCCTCGCCATCGCCGCCTTCGCGTTGATGGTGCTGCTGGCGGCGGGCAACGCGGTCACGACCCTCATCGAATGCGGCCCCACCGTCTGCGCCGACCCGCCCAAAAGCTACAAGCTGATCGATGATGTGAAGAAAGCGGGTTAAGCTCTTTTCTCACGCCGCCTTTTCGTCCGGCCAGGGGTTTTTCCACGCGGGGATTTGCTCCAGGCCGTCGAGCCAGCGGGTGATGTTCGCGAAGTCTTCAAACGGCATCTCCGCCTCCCGCCAGTAGCGGGCCATGGAGGCGAGGGCGAAATCGGCGATGGTGAGGCGGTTCGCGGCGACGAAATCGCGCCCCGCAAGATGCGCGTCGAGCACTTTCGCGTATTTCACGCAGTTCTTCCCGGATTTCGCCAGCAGCTCCCGGTCCGGCGGGCCCATGTTGAAGGTCTTCTTCACGATATGCTCGATATAATAGGGGCCGACGGCGCCGACCCAGTGCCCCTCGTTCCAGGTGAGCCAGCGCAGAACCTCGACCTGCTCGGTGAGGTTTTCCGTCGGCCATAGATCGGAGCCTGCCTTGATGCAAAGATGCGCCATGATCGCCGCCGATTCAAAGAGCGTCACATCGCCATCGACCAAGGTCGGGGCCTTCTTGTTGGGATTGAGGGCCTTGTATTCCGGCGTATGCAGGCCGCCCGCGACAGGATCGATGCGGATCAGCTCCGCCTCGATCCCGAGATGCTTGACAAGGGCAAGAACGCGCATCGGCGCCTGCGCCGGTATCCAGTAAATCTTCATGTCTCATCCTTCTGACAGTTTCCCGAAACATGCCCGTGTGGGAGGGAGGCTGTCAACAGCGGAAAAGACGAGGGGGAACGGGGCGCCGCGAGACGCCGTCCGGTATTTAGTGCTGGATCGGGGGGTCGGTGCGGCGGCGCTTGTATTTGCTGCCGCGCTCGATCTCGTCGTTGATTTCCTCGGCGATATCGTTCCAGCCATATTGCCGCGCCGCATGGAGGGCGCGCTGCAAGCCGCAGGTATCGATTAGGTTCTGCGCAATAGCCCGCTTGCGCTTGTCGAGGGACTGACTGGCCATCAAAACTAACTCCCGTATGGCGGCGATAAACGCTGCATATCGGGTCAGATTAAGGCCAAATCGTGAACTTTAGGTAAAGACACGGCGGGCAGGGCGCGCGCCGCCCCGCTCGCGCCTGAAGGCCGCTACTTCCGGCACGCATGTAATCCCACCGTCCTGGCGCTCGTAGCGACGCCGGAGTCAAAACCTCTTGAGGATGTGACCCAGTATTCCGCCGCCTTGTCGCTGACGCAGGTACAATATTCAGCCTTCGTTTTTCCTTTTACATAATCAGGCATTTTGTATTTTTGGCAGTAGTTGTAGTTCTCTACGCGGACGCTGTCGGCTATCTTGCAGGTCGTTGCTTTGTGTAAATATGTTTCGGCAGATACGACGGCTTCCTGACGCATTGTAGCGTTCCAGCTGGGCTTGTTCTGGATTATTTCAAGCTCCTGCTTTTGCTCTTCTATTTTTTTACGCATATTTTTTTCTAACTCCGCCTTCCTCTCTGCGGAAAGTTTCGGATTAGCATTGTTCTTCTGGATGGCGTTTTCGAAACCCGAATTGAGCTGTGTCAGGCGTTTTACGCGCTTCGCGATAGTGCTGTCCACATATTGATCGATTTCATTTCCAAGGCAGCTACAGGAATAATATTTCTTTGCGTATTCGTTTCTGATGCATCGAGCGAACGCAATTTTTCCTTCGGGTGATAATTCCGCCATGATCGCCTTATTCTGATCCTCTTCCACTTTTTTTGCTGCGGCAATTACTACTTGTTCGGCGGCAATCTTGTCGGCTTCGGCTTGTTTTGCTGTGGCGATCTTTTCGGCTTCGATTTTCTTTTCGGCCGCGATTTTATCAACTTCTTCTTGCTGGGCTTTATTCGCGGCTGCCTGCTTTTCAGGCGTAGGCATATGAACTTTGTAGGTTTTATCGCCGAAACGGTTGGCGGCGGGATCTGACGTTACGATTTGAAACTCGAAAATTCCGGCGGTATTAATCAAATCGATAAAATCCTTGTATGTTTGCACACTTACTTTGGGAGAAGGCTCACCCCAGCAATCAGTATATTTGTAGCAACGGCCAATATAATTATAACTCCCATTCTGCGTTGTAATATGGGCTTCGAATGGAATTTCCTTGTTGGTTATGTTCGAGCTAAAATAGGTAAATTTATGCCGGTACTTATTCTCTCCAAAATATATCTCGGCTACGGTTGCTTCGGCGTTTTCCGGGGCACTGATCATAATCCACCCCGCTTCACCGTTGGGGTCATCATTCACTATTACAGCCTCAAGAATATCCGGAATTGCGGCAGGGGCCGGTTCTGACTTCTTCGGTTCCGCTTTCGTTTGCGCTGCTTTAGGCTCTTCCGCCTTCTTCTCCGCCGTCTTTTCCTCCTCCGGCGTTGTTGCGGGGGCTACGGCTGTGGCGGCAGTAGTGGTTGCCGCTTGCGGCGTTGGCGTTGCTTTCAGTGTGGCCAGCAACTCCGCGGAGGCATTGCCGCTCGCCGCCAGATTCTGCGATTGCTCAAAGGCGATGATCTGCTTCTTGGTGTTCGGACCATAGGCGCCATCGACAGCGATTGAATAGCCGAGACGCTTGAGCTCCTTCTGCGTCTCCCGGACCAGCGTCTTGTCATTATTGCCGCTGACGGCCGGTTGCGCCGGGGCGGCGGGCGCCGCCACCGCCTTCGGTTCCGGCGCGGCGGGCTTGGCCGGGGCCGCCGTCGTCGCCGGTTTCTTCACCTGGCCTTCGCCGTCGGAGGTGGAGGGGGCGGTCGGTTCCGCATTTTCGAGCGCCTCGCCCGCCTTGTCGGTCAGATCCTTGGCCGTCTCCTTGAGTTTATCCAGCCAGTCCGCGCTTGCGGTCCCGGGCATGAAAAAGGGCAGGCAACAGAGGATGAGGGTCGTCAGGAGGCGTCTTGGCACGGCTGTGTCTTCCTTTTTCCCGGCGATGAGGGGGCGCTGTATCGGTTCTGGATTACGTAACGTCTTATATAAGAGAAGATTTTAGTAACCTCTGGCGGTCTGTAAAGTCTTTTTGAAAATGCGGCCCGCGGCGCGGCGGTTTTGCGTATTAGGGTTATTGCATATTCGATTGCCCTGTGCTATAATTCACGGGCTAGAAGGAATTGGATTTGACTGCCACTTCGCCCCTTGTCTTAGGGGGAATTTCAAAGGAGGTTCAGGACAGCTTGGATACCAAATTCCCTTCATATAGCGGTATCGATGGCGCCGGATTGGAGGCAATTCCGAACAAGGCGCCGCCGGAATTGGGACAAATTTTACGGGACGCTATATCGTGAATGGCGCCTTGCGGATAATCAGGAAGTCCTGTGCCGGGTAAAAAATCGGTATCGCCGAAATCGGCGCGGCGCCGGTTCCGATCCCCCAACGGATCGGGAAAACGGTTGCCCCCTCGATTGATTGGACGCCCAGGTGGAACCCCTCGGACGAAATTTGCCGCGACCTCTTCCTGTTATCGGAATGACCTCACTCGCGCCAGTCGTCCGCCGCGTGCCGCCGACGGGACCCTTTCCTTGCCGCGATGACGGGCCTTATGGCCAGAGCCCCGTCGCGACGGTGAGGCGGAACCGGCGTTCGTGATCCCGTGACCATACCGGAGACGGCGGAGGGAGCCCCTCGCCAATGCCGGGTCGCCGCCTCAACCGCTGCCGAAGGTGCGGTAGAGGAGGGCGATAACAAGCGCAATGGCGAGCCAGATGGCGAGGTTGCGCAACGATGCCGCCATGCCTGCACGCCGGGTGAAGTAAATGAAGCCCGGCACCACCAGTATCGCCATCATGATCAAGGCGACGAGTTGCAAAATCTGCATTTCGGTCATGGAGGTCCATTTCTCCCTGTTGTTCGCGGGCGCGGCGGGCATGAAATCGCCGCATTTCTCCCAAAATATCAAAATTTGGGCAAAGCGCGAGACAACATTTGCTTAAATTTGCCCGGCGGTTTATTTTGCACCCAAATTTACGGGTGGAACTGGAGTTATTTGTGGCCGATATTTTTAACGAAGTGGATGAGGATGTCCGCAAGGAAAAATCGCTGGCGCTTTGGAAGGCCTATGGCAAATATGTCATCGGCGCGGCCGTGCTGATTGTCGCGGGCACCGCGGGCTGGGTCGGCTGGCAGAATTACACGGTCAGCCAGTCGCGCGCCCAGGGGGCCGAATTCGAGGCGGCGGCGGTGCTGGCCCGGGAAGACAAATTCGGCGAAAGCGCGGCGGCCTTTGCGGGCCTCGCCGAAAGCGGCAATGCCGGATACCGGGCGCTGGCGGCTCTGCGCGAGGCGGCGGCGCTCATCGATGCGGGGGAGGGCGACAAGGCGCTCCTCGTCTATGACCGCATGGCGGCCGACAGTTCCATCGATGCCGAATTCGCCTCCCTCGCTGATCTGATGGCGGGCTATTACCTGATGGACAACGGCACCACCGATCAGGTCCGGAGCCGTATCGCCAATCTCACCGAGCCCGGCAAACTCTGGAGTGCGTCGGCCAACGAGCTTTTGGCGCTCACCTATATCAAGGACGGCGACAAGGCCCGCGCGAAAGAGGTGCTCAGCCTCATCCAGAATGACGCCGCCGCGCCCGACATCATCAAGGGCCGCGTGCGCCAGCTTCTCACCGCGCTCGAGGGTAGCTGATCGGATGCGTAAGCCCGCCGTGGTGATGATGTCCGCGTTCCCGCTCCGGCCCCTGCTGGCGGGCGCGCTTGTGCTTGGCCTCGCTGGCTGTTCCTGGTTCGGCGACAAGGAGGATCCGCCGCTTCCGGGCGACCGTATTTCCATTCTCTCGCTCGAACAGACGTTGGAGGCCGACGCCGGTCTCGCCGATCTTGAAGTGCGCCTGCCGGCGCCGTATGAGAATGCCAACTGGCCGCAGGCCGGCGGCATCCCGTCCCACGCGCTCTATCATCTCGCGCTGCCCGAGGAATTGAAGGAAGTCTGGCGCGTCGATATCGGCGACGGATCGGATGATGAGAACCGCATGTTCTCCTCCCCCGTTATCGCCAATGGCCGGGTCTATACGCTGGACAGCAGCACCACCGTGCGCGCCTATGCGGCGGAGGATGGCAAGCAGCTCTGGGAGAAGGACCTGACGCCCGAGGATGAGGACGAGGGCAGCATCGGCGGCGGGCTCAGCTTTGAATATGGCCGCGTCTTCGTCACCACCTCCTATGGCGATGTGGTCGCGCTCGATGGCGAGAGCGGCGAGGAAATCTGGAAGACCGGCCTTGGTGTCCCCCTCCGGGCCGCGCCGACAATCGCCGAGGGGCAGGTCTTCGCCATCACCTTCGACAGCCGTATCTTCGCCCTCGATGCCGCCGACGGCAGCACCAACTGGGATTTCGAGGGCGGCGTGGAAACCACCGGCCTTCTCGGCGCCGCCAGCCCCGCCTTCGCGAGCGGCACGGTCGTCGTTCCCTTCGCCAGCGGCGAGGTCTATGCCCTGCGCGCCGCCAACGGCCAGCAGGCTTGGAGCGAGCAGCTGGTCCGCCGCCGCTTCTACAGCTCGCTCACCTCGCTCACCGACATCAACGCCTTCCCGGTCATCGACCGCGGCATCGTCTATGCCGCCAGCTATTCGGGCCGCATGGTCGCCGTCGACCTGCGCTCGGGCAACCGGGTGTGGGACCAGGAAATCTCGACCCTGCAGACCCCCTGGATCGCCGGCGACTTCCTCTTCGTCGTCTCGACCGATGGCGATCTTGTCTGCATGTCGCGGCGCAACGGCCTGATCCGCTGGGTCCGCCCGCTCGGCAAGTACGAGAATCCGGAGGACAAGCGCGACCTGATCATCTGGACCGGCCCGATCTTGGCGAGCGACCGGCTGATCCTCGTGTCCAACTACGGCGTTGCGGTGTCCGTCTCGCCCTATGACGGCAAGGTCCTCGGCCAGATCGAGCTTTCCGACAATGCCTCGATCCCGCCGGTGGTGGCCGGAAACACCCTGTATATCCTGACCGACAACGCCGAACTGGTGGCGTTGCGATAAAGTAAAATAGATGTCCTTTACCGTTGCGATCATTGGCCGTCCGAACGTCGGCAAGTCGACCTTGTTCAACCGTCTGGTGGGCAAGAAGCTGGCGCTTGTCGACGATACGCCGGGGGTCACCCGCGACCGCCGGGAGGGGGAGGCGAGCATCGGCAACCTCAAGTTCAAGGTCATCGACACGGCCGGGCTGGAGGAGAAATTCGACGACAGCCTGGAGGCGCGGATGCGCCGGCAGACGGAAATCGCGCTGGAGGAGGCGGATGTCGCCCTCATGCTGATCGATGCGCGCATCGGGATTACGCCGCTCGATAAGCATTTCGCGGGCTGGCTTCGCAAGTCGAAAACGCCGGTCATCCTGGTTGCCAATAAATGCGAGGGCAAGGCGGGCATGCCCGGCCTGATGGAGAGTTTCTCCCTTGGCCTTGGCGAGCCGATCGCCCTCTCCGCCGAGCATGGGGAGGGCATGGCGGAGCTCTTCGATGTGCTGCTTCCCTTCGAGAAACAGGAGGCGGACGAAGACGCGGAGGAGGAGGAAAAGCCCCTGCAACTCGCCATCGTCGGCCGCCCGAACGCGGGCAAATCGACGCTGGTCAATTACCTGATCGGGGAGGACCGGATGCTGACCGGGCCGGAGGCCGGGGTCACGCGCGATTCCATCGCCGTCGAATGGACCTATGAGGGCCGCGCGGTGAAGCTCGTCGATACGGCGGGGCTGCGCAAAAAGGCGCGGGTGCAGCAGAAGCTGGAAAAACTCTCGGTCGCCGACAGCCTCCGCGTCATCCGCATGGCGGAGGTCGTCGTCCTTCTCATCGACGGGGAGGAAAGCTTTGAAAAACAGGACCTTACCATCGCCGCCCATGTGATCGAGGAGGGCCGCGCGCTTGTCATCGCCGTGAATAAATGGGACACGGTGAAGGACCGGCAGGGGGCGCTCAAGCTCATCCGCGACCGGCTCTCCATCTCGCTGCCGCAGGTGCGCGGGGTTCCCGTGATCACCATCTCGGCGCTTTCGGGGCGCGGGGTGGATCGGCTGATGCCGGCGGTGATGGAGGTTTATGATCTCTGGAATACCCGCATCTCGACGGCGCGGCTCAACCGCTGGCTGGAGGTCATGCTGGAGCAGCATCCGCCGCCCATGGCCAAGGGCCGCCGCCTCAAAATCCGCTATATGACGCAGGTAAAGGCCCGCCCGCCGACCTTCTCGCTGTTCATGTCGTCGCGCGGTGAACTGCCGGAAAGCTACCTCCGCTATCTCGTCAACGGCCTCCGCACCGACTTCAACCTCCCCGCCGTCCCGATCCGGATTTTCCCGCGGACGGGCAAAAATCCGTATGTGGATAAGGGGTGAGGGGTAGGTTGCATCCCCGGCGTTGTTGGTGTCCGTTTCCGCTTGTAAAAACAATTGAAATTATTTCATGTAGATGTTATTGGAACAAAAAGAGAACAATTTTTGCGGGCGGCCTATTAGTGAATTACATGTTTCATCACCCGCCACTCAAATGTAAAGTTCTAATGGCATCAAAAGGGGAATGGCAATGAATAGCGCGTTATCATCTATTGAGGTTTGTGCAGGCGCAGGCGGTCAGGCGCTTGGTCTTGAGCAAGCAGGTTTCAATCATGAAGCACTTGTCGAAAATGATACGCATTGTCGCAACACATTGCGGCTGAACCGACCGGATTGGAACGTGTTGGAAGGCGATCAATCAGATCTCACTACTTTTGACGCGAAACCTTACGCTGGAATTGACCTTGTCGCAGGCGGTCTTCCCTGTCCGCCTTTTTCAGTTGCCGGTAAACAGCTTGGGAAAAATGACGAACGTAACCTGTTTCCGGAGGCAATCCGAATCATTGACGAAACGCGGCCGAAGGCGGTGATGATCGAAAATGTGCGCGGGTTCCTTGATGCTGTCTTTTCTGATTACCGGCAGCATCTGAAAAACGAGCTTCATAAACTTGGCTACGAAACTGATTGGCATCTTTTCAATGCTTCAGACTTTGGAGTGCCGCAGCTTCGGCCCCGTGTAGCAATTGTTGCTATCCGGAAAGAGTATGCGGACCGGTTTAATTGGCCTGTTACATTACCGGGTAATCCGTCTACGGTAGGAGAGGCCCTTTCTGAACTTATGGGAGAATTTGGCTGGAAAGGTTTAGAAAAATGGGTTGAGACTGCAAATGAAATAGCGCCCACCATTGTTGGTGGTTCCAAAAAACATGGCGGGCCGGATTTGGGACCAACGCGAGCAAAGCGGGCGTGGGCAACGCTCGGGGTCGATGGCATGGGGATCGCCAATGAAGCGCCTGATCGGGATTTTGTTGGCATGCCCCGACTGACGGTACCTATGGTGGCCTTGCTCCAGGGGTTTCCAAAAGAATGGGTGTTTTCAGGAAAAAAAACTGCGGCGTACCGGCAGGTCGGTAATGCCTTTCCGCCACCGGTAGCAAAAGCCGTTGCGCAGAAACTTGCCGAGGCAATTTCCGTTTCACAAATTTACCTTTTGCGAGCCTAGTCTTTTCACACCACACTATTCGTGGCAATGTCCCATAGGATTGAATCGTATGGGTTGTCAGCACTGTGAAAAAAAATGTTCCAGCAAGCGCTGTTGCCTTAGGGCATAAGGATTATGATCTTTTAAAAGAATTAGTTGATGAAATTGTATCTCGCGGCGGCGGCAGGGATGCTTTACGTGCTTCCTTTACTAGCATGCTGCGTGAATGCGTTGACGATGTCCTGCAAACCGCGAAAACTGGAAGACGGGCTTATTCTCAGCTTGAGAAAACTGAGAAAACTTATATTGGTACTCGTGTCGAAATTATGCTGCGTGCTTTGCTGGATCTCGAGAAAGGCAAGCTTGATACAGTGATCAAGGGCCGGGATGTTGATATCAAAAACACAATGGGCAGCAATTGGATGATACCTACAGAGGCAATAGATCATCCTTGTATGCTAGTTGCTGCCGATGAAGAATCATCGCTTTGCTATTTTGGCATTTTCATTGCGCGAGAGGAATATTTAACCAGAAGTTCAAATAGAGATGCCAAGAAAAGTATTTCGCAAGATGGCTTTTCAAATATTTACTGGATATTTAGGGAGGAGGAATATCCTCCAAACTTCTGGCGAACCGTATCTGAAGAAGCTGTTGCCGCGATTTTCAATGGGAAAAATGGAAATGAGCGCGTAAAAACATTGTTTCGATATATACAAGAGCGAGTAATTACTCGAGATATCATCGAGGCAGTGGCGCAGCAAAGTGATTTTATGCGTAGGTTACGCAGCGATAAAAAAAGAGGTACGAGACAGCGGCTCGCAGAGGAAGGTATAATTCTCTTGAATGGTCACTTTGATAGCGGCCTAATCTCGTTGCTTAATTTGCCATATTGCGGCAAAAGCGAGTTTATTTCGTTTAAACCCAAAAGCATTGAGGAATGGGAATTGATTAACAAATTTAAGCCTGAGAAATAAACTTGTTGATCTACACTATCTTAACGCTCCCCCCTCAAACACCACGCCATTTTCCTCACTCAGCACGGCGTCGAGGAACATCTGCGCTTTTGTCTCGGGGAGGGGGTGGTCTTCGGGGTTTTCGGCGGGGTAGGCGAGGCTGCGGAGGCGGGTGCGCGTCGGGCCGGGCGCATCCGCCCGCCGGTCAGGGATGGACGCGATGGAAATAGACTGTGTGGCCGAATATCGTCTCGGTCGACAGGACGCCGTTCGTATCGAGCATATAGGCGCCGCCCTTGCCCTCCTGAAACGGTCCGTCGCCGCATTTATATTTGACATTCTCCCGTATGAGCCGGTCGCCTTCTTCCCGCCCGGTCGCCGTCACGATGCCGGGGCCGCCACCCGGGCAATGGTTGAGCGCGTCGGTCGTCACGACAATCCGGTAGCTGCCGTCTTCCAGCTTGACCACCGACAGGGTGCCGATGGCGCCATCGAGGTGATCGACATTCTGGTAAAGCCCCGTCCATTTATCGGCCAGCGCCGTGCCGGTCATCATCAGTAATGTGAAGGCCGCAATCGCCATCATGCGCATGGTGTCTCTCCTGTTCCGTCCAATGCCTGCCGCCACCGGCGCGCCATGCCGAGGGGGTGTCCGGCCGCACGATTGCCCGGAAATCGGGATCGGTCAAGGGTAGTGTTCTCTTTTTGAGGGCGAAAACCCGGCGAATCTACCCCCCAAACACCACGCCATTTTCCTCACTCAGCACCGCGTCGAGGAACATTTGCGCTTTTGTCTCGGGCAGCGGGTGGTCCTCCGGGTTTTCGGCGGGGTAGGCGAGGCTGCGGAGGCGGGTGCGCGTCGGGCCGGGATCGATGAGGTTGACGCGGAGGTTGGTTTTCGCGACCTCGTTGGCGTAGGTTTTCGCGATCACCTCGAGCGCCGCCTTGCTGGCGGCATAGGCGCTCCAGAACTGCTTGTTCTCATGGGCGACATGGGAGGTCACAAAAAGCGCGCGGCCGGCCTCGCTCTGGCGGAGCAGCGGATCGAGGGCGCGGATCAGCCGCTGGTTCGCATGGACATTGAGGCGGAACACATTCTCCCACAGATCCGGCACATATTGCTGCGTCGGCATCAGCTTGCCGACCATGCCCGCGTTGCCGACAAAAATATCGAGCTTCTTCCAGCGCTCATAAAGCGGCATGGCGAGGCCGTCGATGGCGGCGGTGTCCAGGAGATCGAGCGGGACGAGGGTCGCGCTGCCGCCCGCGTTCTGGATTTCGTCATCGACCTCCTCCAGCCCGCCGACAGAGCGGGCGACGAGGATGACATGCGCGCCTTCGCTTGCGAATTTCTTCGCGACGGCCGCGCCGATGCCGCTTGAGGCGCCGGTGATCAGCGCCACTTTATCTTTCAGTTTCAGGGACATAAAAGCCTTCGTTTTATCTGTTTGTCAGAAGCGCTCGGCGAGCAGGGTGAGTTCCTTCGCGGCGCCGTTCTCGTTATCGACCAGCTCGATCGGGTAGTCGCCGGTGAAGCAGGCGTCGCAATATTGCGGCTGTTTCGCGTTGCGCCCGTCCTCGCCCATGGCCCGGTAAAGCCCGTCGAGGGAGATGAAGTTGAGGCTGTCGGCGCCGATGAAGGCGCACATCTCATCGAGGTCATATTGCGCGGCGAGCAGCTTGTTGCGGCTCGGCGTATCGACGCCGTAGAAGCAGCTATGGGTCGTCGGCGGGCTGGCGATGCGCATATGCACCTCCGTCGCGCCGGCCTCCCGCACCATCTGCACGATCTTGGTGGAGGTGGTGCCGCGGACGATACTGTCATCGACGAGGATGACGCGCTTGCCGCTGATCAGCGCGCGGTTGGCGTTATGTTTCAGCTTGACGCCGAGATGGCGGATCTGGTCCGTCGGCTCGATGAAGGTGCGGCCCACATAATGGTTGCGGATGATGCCGAGATCGAAGGGAATGCCCGATTGCTCCGCATAGCCGAGGGCGGCAGGGGTCCCGCTGTCGGGCACCGGGATGACGAGATCGGCCGGGACCGGATTTTCGAGCGCCAGCTGGCTGCCGATGGATTTGCGCACATCATAGACCGAGCGGCCCTCGACCACGCTGTCGGGGCGGGAAAAATAGATATGCTCGAAAATGCAGAAACGCTTGGGCGGGGCGGAGAAGGGGAAATGGCTGGAAAGGCCCTTCTCGTCGATGACCACGACCTCCCCGGGGGCGACATCGCGGACGAATTCGGCACCGATGATATCAAGCGCGCAACTTTCCGAGGTGAAGATATAGGCATTCTCAAGCCGACCCAGCACCAGCGGCCGCACGCCGTAGGGATCGCGCATGCCGATCAGCTTCTTGCCGGTCATGGCGACCAGGGAATAGGCACCGGTGATCTTCGACATGGCATCGATCAGGCAGTCGACGATGCGGGTCTTCTTGCTGTTGGCGACGAGATGGATGATAACTTCCGTATCCATGGTCGACTGGAAGATGCTGCCCTCCAGCACCAGGCGGCGGTGCAGGGTCGAGGCGTTGGTGAGGTTGCCGTTATGGGCGACGGCGAAGCCGCCGTTGGCGAGATCGGCGAAAATGGGCTGGACATTGCGAAGGACGGTGCCGCCGGTGGTGGCGTAGCGGTTATGGGCGATGGCGGCGCTGCCCTTGAGGCTCTTGATCACTTCCTCGGTCGAGAAATTGTCGCCGACCTTGCCCATGGCCTTGTGGGAATGAAAATGCCGGCCGTCGTGGCTGACGATGCCGGCGGCCTCCTGTCCGCGGTGCTGCAGCGCATGCAGGCCGAGGGCGGCGAGGGCGGCCGCTTCCGGATGGCCGTAGATGCCGAAGACCCCGCATTCCTCATGCAGCTTGTCGTCATCAAAGGGGTTGCACGAAACGCGGGGGGCGGAAGGCTCTGTCATTAGGGTTTTTCCTGTGTGGTGCTCTTCGTCAGGTTTTCCATCTGCTGTCGGGCCTGGTCGTCATAGCCCTTGTCGAGGAGGGATTTCGCATCCTCCATCGTGTTCTTGAGGCCGTCCTTCACGTCCTCGGGCAGGTCGTCATATTTCTCTTTCAGGCGATCCATGGTGTCCTTGTCGCTTTCCTTCGAAATATTCAGATTCTCCTGCATGTCGGGCGGCAGCAGCCGCGCCACGAATTCTCCGCTCTTGGCAATAATCGGCAGCGTCTTTGCCTGCAAAATCCACTCCGGGCGGTCCTTTTCGGGGATGAACTGGACGAAAATCAGCCAGAGGATCCCGAGCAGGATGACGCCGCGCGCAATGCCGAAAAAGATCCCGAGCGAGCGGTCCAGCGCACCGAGGCTGGAGGCCTTGACCTTTTCCGATATCGCATGGCTGATATAGGACAAAATGACGAGGGAGAGAATAAAAATCACCGCGCCGGTCAAAATATCCGCGATCAGCAGGTTCAGGATAAACTCCCGGGCGAACGGCTGCAACAGCGGAAAGAGGTAAAGGCTGAGGAAAACCGCGCCGATCCAGCCCGCCACCGACAGCGTTTCCTTCACGAACCCGCGGATGAATCCGAAAATCGCCGAAATCAAAAGGATAACCAGAACAACGGCATCCGCGCCCTGGATAGGCATATTCTCCATGGATACTCCTATACTGCCCGGGAGACCTGCTTCGTCTCGCTGAAGAGACTGACGATTTCCCGTAAATGTTCAACCTCGATAATCTTCATCTTGCTGTCTTTGATCTTGCTGCCCGCCGGGATGACGGCGGTGGTGAAGCCGAGCTTCGCCGCCTCCTTCAATCGGGCGTCCGCCTGGCCGACAGGGCGAATCTCTCCCGACAGGCCGATCTCGCCGAAAAACAGGCTGCCCGGCGGCACCGGCACATCCGAGATCGACGAGACAAGCGCCGCCGCGACGGCCAGATCCGCTGCCGGTTCCTGCACTCGCAATCCGCCCGCCACATTGAGATAGACCTCGCTCCCCGAAAAGGAAAGGCCGCAGCGGGTATCGAGCACGGCGAGCAGCATGGCGAGGCGGGCGCTGTCCCAGCCGACGACGGCGCGGCGCGGTGTGGCCTGCGGCGTGGCGGCGACCAGCCCCTGAATCTCCACCAGCAGCGGGCGGGTGCCCTCCATCCCGGCAAAGACCGAGGCGCCGCTGATCGTCTTGCCGGGGCTACTGATGAACAGGGAGGAGGGGTTCGCCACCTCCCGCAGGCCCGCGTCCGACATCTCGAAGACGCCGATCTCGTCGGTCGCGCCGAAGCGGTTCTTGACGGCGCGCAGGATGCGGAACTGATGGCCGCGATCGCCCTCGAAATAGAGCACCGTATCAACCATATGCTCGAGCACGCGGGGACCGGCGATCTGTCCATCCTTGGTGACATGGCCCACCAGGATGACGCTGGTGCCGGTCTTGCGCGCAAGGCGGATCAGCTCCTGCGCGCTGGCGCGCACCTGCGCGACCGTGCCCGGCGCACTCGGCAGGTTGTCGGCGAACACGGTCTGGATCGAATCGATGACCAGCAGCTTCGGCGCGGGGGTGGCCTTTTCGACGCTGGTGATGATGTCGCGGATCGAATTGGCGGAGGCGAGCTGCACCGGCGCATCCGCAAGGCCGAGACGCTGGGCGCGCATGGAAATCTGCTGCGTCGCCTCCTCCCCGGAGATGTAGATACAGGGGGAGGCGGCGAGCGCCATTTTCGCCACCGCCTGGAGCAACAGCGTCGATTTGCCGATGCCCGGATCGCCGCCGATCAGCACAGAGGAGCCGGGCACGAAGCCGCCGCCGAGCACCCGGTCGAGCTCGCCGATATGGCTCAGCGTGCGCGTATATTCGGAAATATCCGCATTGAGCGCGGTGAAGGTGAGGGCGCGGCCCTTGCCGAGGGTCATCCCGCTCGGGACGGCGACATCGGCGGTGCTTTGCACAAGCGTGTTCCATTCCCCGCAGGAATCGCAGCGGCCCTGCCATTTCCGGTAGGTTTCGCCGCAGTGCTGGCAGGTGAACTGTTCGCTGGATCGCGCCATTCAGCTTTCCGTTTAATCCGTTCCGGCCAGGGCCGTGAAAATTTCAAAAAAGGGCGGAGCGCCCCACAAATCAGGGTTTCAGAATATCCACTTTGATCGGTCCATCCACATCCCCATGGACAAATTGCTCCACATAGGGGTCGCCGCAGGTATTAATATCCGTGGCCGGGCCCGCCCAGACCACATTCCCCTTATAAAGGAGCGCGATGCGGTCTGCAATTTTTTGCGCGCTTTCCATGTCGTGGGAAATGGTGAGCGTGGTCGCGCCGAGGTCTTGCGTACAATCGCGGATCAGGGTGTCGATGACGTCGCCCATGATCGGATCGAGGCCCGTCGTCGGCTCATCGAAGAAGATGATCTCCGGCTCGGCGGCGATGGCGCGGGCGAGGCCGACGCGCTTTTGCATGCCGATGGAAAGCTCCGCCGGGCGCTTGTCCGCCAGATCGGCGCCGAGACCGACGAGGGAGAGCTTCTGGATGGCGATTTCCTTCGCGGGCCCGCGCTTCATGCCATGCGCCTGGATCAGGCCGAAGGCGACATTCTCCCAGACCGTCAGGCTGTCGAACAGCGCCGCATACTGGAACAGCATGCCGGTCTTGCGGAGCACCTGTTCGCGCCGGTGGCCGCTGGCGTTGGTGATATCCTCCCCGTCGATGAGGATCTGCCCGCTTTCGGGCTTCAACAGGCCAAGGATGCATTTCAGCATCACCGACTTGCCGGTGCCCGAGCCGCCGATGACGACCAGCGATTCCCCCTTGGCGACCGAGATATTGAGATTATCGAGAATGACCTTCTTGCCGAAGGACTTGCAGATGTTGCGAAGCTCGATTTTCGGTGTCTCGGCCATGACCCTTAGTCGATCAACAGGACGGTGAGGAAATAGTCGCTGATCAGGATCAGCACGAAGGAGGAGACCACCGCGTTCGTCGTTGCCCGGCCGACGCCCTGCGCCCCGCCGGTCGAGTTGAAGCCGTGGTAGCAGCCCATCAGCGAGACGATGAAGCCGAACACGCCCGCCTTGATCAGGCCCGAGACCACGTCGCGGATTTCCAAAAATTCGAAGGTGTTTTTCAGATAATTGCCGGGATTGAAGCCGAGCTTCTCCGTCGAGACGAGAAACCCGCCCGAGACGCCGATGATATCGCCGATCAGGACCAGCATCGGCAGGGTGACCATTCCGGCGATCAGGCGCGGCGCGACCAGGTACTTGAACGGGTTGGTGGAGAGCGTGACGAGGGCGTCGATCTGCTCGGTCACCCGCATGGTGCCGATTTCCGCGGCGATGGCGGCGCCGACGCGGCCGGCGATCATCAGCCCAGAGAGCACCGGCGCCAGTTCACGGGTGAGGCCGATGACGACGATGGTGGCGACCGCGCTCTCGGCGTTGAAACGGGACGATCCGACATAGATCTGCAGCGCCAGCACCATGCCGGTAAAGAGCGCCGTCATGCCGACCACGGGCAGCGAGTAATAGCCGATATCCATGAACTGCTTGCCAAGCAGGCGAAGATAGAAGGGCGGGACGATGCAGTGGCGCAGGCTCTGCCCGGTGAAGATGGTGATGCGGCCGACCGCCGACATGAACACCAGGAAAACCCGACCGATGGTGGCTAGAAAATTCTTTTCCATGACGTCAGCCCGTGCCTTCCAGATACTCACGGTAGTAGCGGCTGCCGAGCGAGGTCAGAATCTCGTAGGGAATGGTGTCCGCATGGGCGGCCAGCTCATCGAGCGGCACCGCCCCGCCGATCAGGTCGACAAAGCCGCCGACCTGGCAGTCACCTTCGGGAACCGTGCTGACATCGATGGTGATTATATCCATGGAAACGCGCCCTACTACTGGAACCTTGATATCCTTGATCGCACATTCAGCCTTGTTACCCAGGGCGCGAAAATAGCCATCTGCGTAGCCAACCGACACGCTGGCAATCCGGCTCGGCTCGCCGGTCCGGAATGTCGCACCATAGCCAACGGGGGATTCACTGTCAACGTCCTGAACCTGCAGGATTCGGCCCCTGAGGCGGACCACCTCCTGCATCGGATTGGGCGCGCCCGCATGGGGATTTCCGCCATAGAGCGCGATGCCGGGCCGGACCATGTCGAAGTGATACTCGGGCCCCAGGAAAATCCCGGCGGAATTGGCGAAGGAGACGGGCGTGTTTTTCAGCTTTTCCGGCAGCAAGGCGCGGAAATGACGGAGCCGCTCCAGCTGCTGGCGGTTCATCGGGTTGTCCGCGTCATCGGCGCAGGAAAGGTGGCTCATCACGAATTCCACCTCGATATTCTCAAGCAGCGCCGGATCGGCGGCGAGGCGGCGGATGTCCGTCTCCAGCAGGCCGAGGCGGGTCATGCCGGTATCGAGATGAAGCAGCGCCGGGAGCGGGCCCCGCCGCGTCGCGAAGTCCGCCCATAGGCGGAGGTCGTTGAGGGAATTCAGCACCGGATCGAGGCGGTATTCAAGATAGGCCGGCTCGGTTTCCGGCAGCAATCCCGCGAGGATATGGATTTTCGCGTCCGGCAGGAGCTTGCGCAGCGTGATCCCCTCGGCGGGCAGGGCGACGAAGAACCGCCGGCAGCCCGCCTCAAAGAGCGCCGGGCCGACCCGCTCGATCCCGAGGCCATAGGCATTCGCCTTGACGGCGGCGGCGCATTCGGCCGGTGCCGCGGTGCGCGCAAGCAGTCGGTAATTGGCCTTGAGGGCCGCAAGGTCGATGGTCAGATGCGCGCCGGCAAGTTTACTCTCCATACCCGCCGACCCTCCTAGTGATGATCGGGGAGATATTCGTCGGATACGAAATTGCCAAAGCGGGTGAATTCCGGCTTGAAATGCAGCTTGATGATGCCGATCGGGCCATGGCGCTGCTTGCCGACGATGACTTCCGCCAGGTTATGCAGGCGGGCCATGCGTTCCTGCCAGTCGGCATGCTCGGGCGTGCCCTCGTTGGGCTCCTTGCGTTCCTCGTAATAGGCTTCGCGATAGACGAACATGACCACGTCGGCATCCTGCTCGATCGAGCCGGATTCGCGCAGGTCCGAGAGCTGCGGGCGCTTGTCATCGCGGTTCTCGACCTGTCTCGACAACTGCGAGAGGGCGATGACGGGGATGTCGAGTTCCTTGGCGATGGCCTTGAGGCCCTGTGTCACCTCGGAGATTTCCTGCACCCGGTTGTCCTGCCGCCGGCCCGAGCCCTTCATGAGCTGGAGATAGTCGACGACGATGAGGCCGAGGCCGTGGGTGCGCTTGAGCCGCCGGGCGCGGGTCCGGAGCGCGGCGATCGAGAGCGCCGGCGTATCGTCGATATAGAGCGGCAGTTCGGAGAGAAGCGCACTCTGCGGCACCAGCTTGGTGGCGAATTCATCGTCCGTCAGGTCGCCGCGCCGGAGCTTTTCCGAGCTGATCTCGGTGGCTTCGGCAAGGATACGGCCGACCAGCTGTTCCGCCGACATTTCCAGCGAGAAGAAGCCGACCACCGCGCCTTCCTTGCCGCCGGTCGCGTGATAGGCCTTGGCGGCGTTATAGGCGATATTGGTGGCGAGCGAGGTTTTCCCCATCGACGGGCGTCCGGCGAGAATGAGCAGGTCCGACTTGTGCAGGCCGCCAAGCTTGCCGTCCATGTCCTTCAGCCCAGTCGTCACGCCGACCAGGTTGCCGTCGCGCTGGAACGCCTCCTCGATGGATTTGAGCGTCTCGTCGACAGCCAGGCGGATCGGCATCAGCGCCCCTTCATGGGCACCGTTCTCGGCCAGCGCGAAGAGCTTCTGCTCCGCCGTCTCGATCTGCGAGGTGGCGGTCTCGTCGACCTCCGCGTCATAGGCGGTATTGACGATTTCCTCGCCCAGCATGATCAGCTCGCGCCGCATCGCAAGGTCATAGATCAGCCGGCCGTAGTTTTCCGCATTGATGATGGTCGTCGCCGAGGCGGCAAGCCGCGCAAGATACTGCGATCCGCCGATATCGGCGAGGGCGCTGTCATGATCGAAATAGGATTTCAGCGTCACCGGATCGGCAATCTCGCCGCGCTCGATCAGGATGCTCGCCGCATCATAGATGCGCCGGTGCACCTCCTCGGCGAAATGCTCGGCCCGGAGAAAGCCCGATACCTTCGCCGCCGCGTCGTTATTGACGAGAATCGCCCCGAGAAGATCCTGCTCCGCCTCGATATTATGCGGCGCGGAGCGATAGCCGGGCCCGGCTTCCCCCTCGTCCTTTACGCGGCCTTCACTAAGCGACACAGTTTCCATAAATTTATACTAGCACAATTCGGTTGATAGGGTAGGGCTATACAGGAAAAAACCAGTCCACAGGCTGTGAGTCATGGGGATAAAAAAACGGCGCCGTTCGCGGGCGCCGTTTTCTCTCGTTCCGGGGCGGGGGTGGCCGCCCGATCCGTTTAATTATTTCTCGTCTTCGGTTTCGCCCTCGACGACTTCTTTCAGTTCCTCGACATCGACCTCGGCGGTGGATTCGAAGACATTGATCACCGCTTCGTCGCGGGCATCGAGCTTGGCTTCGGCGACTTCCTCGACAGATTCGCCGCGGGCCTGGATATCCGCTTCCTCGTTCGAGCGGGCGATATTGACAACCACGCCAACCGTCACTTCCGGATGCAGCCGCACCTTGATGTCATGCAGGCCAAGGGTTTTCAGCACCTTGTCGAGCACGATCTGCTTGCGGTTGACGGTGAAGCCGGCCGCGGTGATCGCCTTGGCGATGTCCTGCGTGCTGACCGAGCCGTAAAGCTGCTGTGAATCGGAGGCGGCGCGGATGATGACCACGGCCTCGCCATCGAGCTTCTCGCCGACTTTTTCCGCTTCCTCGCGGCGCTTGAGGTTTTCCGCCTCGAGCTGGGCTCGCTGGGTTTCGAAAATCGAGAGATTTTCCTTGCTCGCCCGGAGCGCCTTTTTCTGCGGCAACAGGTAATTGCGGGCATAGCCGTTCTTCACCTTGACGACGTCGCCCATCTGTCCGAGTTTTTCAACTCTTTCCAACAATACTACTTCCATCAGTCTTCCTCCTGGCGGGGGGATACGGCAAAGCGGCGCCTGAACCCGACCCAAGTTTCCAACAGTCCCAAGATCGCGATGATCAGGACCATCCATACCATCATAACCGTCGCCACATAAATTGCGCCCAGAATAAAGGGGCGGGCGCTCCATCTATGCGACACCACATGGACAACCGCCATTCCCTGTATGAAGAACAGCGTCACCAGCGTGATCTCAATCGCCCCCAGCAGCGGGAAGGCGGCATCCAGCACAACGCTGAGAACCGTCGCCGCGATGAAGGCGAGGGCCAGCCAAACCGGCAGCCCCATCTTCGTCAGTTCCGGTGTCGGCCGGATATTCTTCTTGAAGCGGACCAGCAGCCCTTGCGCCAGGCAGCCGCTCAACAGAATAAACAACCCCCACATCGGGCCCAGATATTGCGGCATCAACAGCACAAATTCCGCGCCACTTATCTGCGGGGCGACACCCTGCATCTCCTCAACCTGCGTCAGCATCTGGTCGAACCCGTCGATCAGCCCCTGGCGCAGCGCATCGTCAAAACTCAACAGCCCCATGGCCATCAGGGTCAGGGCGATGCAGATCCCGGCCCACCACATCAACAGATAGTCGGCCGGATACCAGTATCTTATGCCGTCACTCTCCCGCCAGAGCAGCGCCTGCCGCACCAGCAGGATCACCGGAAGCCCGGCAATCATCGCATAGGCGACGGCGAAGGGCATCCCGATCGCCAGGCCTGCGACAACCGTGCTGGTCAAGACCGAGATGGCGGCGCTTCTGACGCCAAAGCCGAGCCCGGACACGAACAGCGGAACGAGTGACAGGATCCAGAAAATCAAGGTCTGGATCGCCATTCCGAAACTGGTGCCACCCGCATTTCCGATGATGGAGAGGGTGACAAGCGCGGTATTCAGGATACCAAGCGCAACGGCGATGACAATTTCCTTGACCATCAGGATCGGCCAGAGGCGGCACGCGCCGCCTCCGGTCTTGTTACTTTACAAGGAACGGCAGCAGCGCCAGATGCCTTGCGCGTTTGATGGCCGTCGCCAGCTCGCGCTGTTTCTTGGAGGAAACGGCGGTGATGCGGCTCGGCATGATTTTCCCGCGCTCGGACACATAGCGCTGCAGCAGCTTGACATCCTTGTAGTCAATCTTCGGCGCGCCTTCCCCGGAAAAGGGGCAGGTCTTGCGGCGGCGGAAAAACGGGCGGCGTTGTGCGTCAGCCATTATTCTTCCCCTTCACTGTCTGTATCAACGGACTCATCGTCGGAGGATGTGTCCACGGTTTCTGCTTCGTCCTCATCGCGGTCGCGCCGGCCCGGACGGGCGCTGCGGGTCTGCAGCATGACGCTATCGCCTTCTTCCAGTTCGTCGACCTTGATGGTCATATGGCGCAGCACGTCTTCATTGAGACGCAGGTTGCGTTCCATTTCCTTCACGGCGTCAACCGGGGCGTCGAGATTGAGGAGAACATAATGGCCCTTGCGGTTCTTCTTGATCTTGTAGGCAAGATTGCGAAGGCCCCAGTTTTCGACCTTGGCGACATTGCCGCCACCATCGGTGATAAAGCTGGACATATTTTCGGTCAGCGTTTCCACCTGCTGGGTGGAGATGTCCTGACGCGCAATAATAACTGTCTCGTATAGAGGCATATATAAAGCTCCTTATGGCTCTTGAATGTCTGGAGTTACACCCTGTAACCGCCCAGACTTAGCCGACCTCCGCCGGCAAGGAGTATTGAGGCGGCGGACTATACAGATTTTACCACGATATGCAAGTATGCTTGACAGGAAATTTTGCGCCTATTAACCGATCGGCGCGGGAAAGGCCTCACCTCTGCCCTAAGACGCCTCCGCCAGAGAGTTCTGCGGGTCTTTCGCGATGATATCGGCCAGCGCCTCGACATTGGGGGATGTCGCGTCCTTTCGCCAGATCAGGAAGGTTTTAAGCCGGTTCATTCCCTCCGGCAAGGGGTGGCGGACCAGGCGTTTTGCCTCCGGGAAGGTGCAAAGGACGCTTTCCGGCAGCAGCGCCGCGCCCATGCCGGCGATAACGCAGCCGAGCATCGCATGATAGGAGGTCAGCTCCACTATCCGTTCGGGCATGTCGCCCCGGCTGGCGTACCAGGCCTCCAGCAGGCGGCGATGCGGGCAGCCGTTTTCGAATACCAGCATGGTTTTCGGCACGCCGTCATCGAGATTGATGTCGGGAAAATCCGCGCCTGTCACGATAATCGTTTTCTCGACAAAGGCGGGAAGACTCTCGAACCGCGCCTCTGCCACCGGTTCGGCCACCAGCGCCGCGTCCAATTCCCCGTTGAGGAGCGACGTGGAAAGTTCCGTCGGCGTGCCGGTCCTGAGTTCAAGCTGCACCTTCGGATACCGCGCGCCATATTCCGACAGGAGCGCCGGCAGCCGCACCGCCGCCGTGCTTTCCATCGAGCCAAGGCGGAAGACGCCGCGCGGGTGCGGATCGCGGATGGCGCTTTGTGCCTCCTCGGCGAGGGCGAGCAGCCTGTCCGCATAGCCGAGCAGGATTTTTCCCGCCGGGGCAAGATGCAGGCGCTTTCCCTCCCGGATGAACAGGGGGACCTGCAGGTCTTCCTCAAGCTGACGGATGCGCGTCGTTACATTCGATTGCACCCGGTTGAGATGCTCCGCCGCGCGGGTGATGCCGCCCTCGCGGACGACAGCGCGGAAGATGGTGAGGTCGGATAAATCCATTTATATCTCATTTTATGATGAAAAATATCATTATTATTCATTTTTAATAATTTTCGTCAAGATTTATATCCTTGTCATCCCGTCGCAACGAACCGGACTGGAGACATGGATGACACCGCAGCAGATTGAACTTATTCAGGCAAGTTGGGTTAAAGTGGGGCCGATTGCCGACACGGCGGCGGGCCTGTTTTGCGACCGCCTGTTCGAAATGGATCCGGATATGCGGACCCTGTTCCGCCGCATCCCGACGGAGGAACAGGGGCAAAAACTTGTGCAGGGGCTGGACAATATTGTGAAGGGCCTCACGCAGTTTGAGGCATTTCAGGGCGAGTTGAAGGCGCTCGGCCGCCGCCACGCCGCCTTTGGGATGCTGGAGAGGCAGTACGATACCGTCGGCGCGGCGCTGGTCTGGTCGCTGGAGCGCGGCCTTGGCGATATCTGGACGGACCGGCTCCGCGATGCCTGGATTGCCGCCTTTACGACCATTTCCAGGGTCATGCGGGACGGGGCGTCCGAAGGCTCTGCGCCGAAGGAAGCGTCCCACTGGCCCGGCAATGTGCCGGGATGGCGCCCGAGTTATAACAAATTCTGGCTGTAATCCGCCTTTCGGCCGTTTCAGGCCGCCCGCCGCCGGTGAGGTTGACCTTCCATTTCCTCGACCGGCGGCGGATTTCCGGTGTCCGCTGCATCGCGGGTCAGCTATCTCTCGACAAGGGCCGATGATTTCCTTTATTAGTCTCTGGACCCAGAAACAAAATCGGACCCGAAAAACCATGACACGTGCATTTGTATTTCCCGGCCAGGGCAGCCAGGCCGTCGGTATGGGGCAGGAACTGGCGCAAACCTACGCCGCCGCCCGCGAAGTCTTTGAAGAGGTGGATGAGGCGCTGTCGCAGAACCTCACGAAACTGATGTTCGAGGGGCCGATCGAGGAACTGACCCTGACCGAGAATGCGCAACCCGCCCTGATGGCGGTCAGCATGGCCGTGGTCCGCGTTCTTGAAAAAGACGGCAATATGGAACTGGCGAATACCGTCAAATATGTCGGCGGTCATTCGCTCGGCGAATATTCCGCGCTTACCGCCGCGGGCGCGCTGGAGATTGCGGACGCGGCCCGGCTTTTGAAGGCGCGCGGGCAGGCGATGCAGCAGGCGGTGCCGGTCGGTGTCGGCGCGATGGCGGCGCTGCTCGGCCTCGATATCGGCCCGGTCGAGGAGGTTGTGGCCGAGGCCGCGGCGAAATCCACCAACGGCGAGATCGTTGCCGCCGCCAATGACAATGCGGACGGGCAGGTGGTTCTCTCCGGCCATAAGGGCGCGGTCGAGGCGGCCATCGAGATCGCCAAGGAAAAGGGCGTGAAGAAGGCCATGCTGCTCCCGGTGAGCGCGCCGTTCCATTGCCCGCTGATGCAGCCCGCCGCCGATGCCATGGCGGAGCGACTGAAAGATGTGGTGATCGCGCCGCCGAAAGTCCCGCTTATCGCCAATGTGACGGCGAGCGAGGTGAGCGATCCCGATACCATCCGCCGCCTGCTGATCGAGCAGGTCACGGGCCGGGTGCGCTGGCGCGAGAGCGTCCTTTATATGGGCGAGAACGGCGTATCCAGCCTGGTCGAGCTTGGCGCAGGGAAAATCCTGACCGGCATGGTCCGGCGGATCAATCGCGAAATGACCGGCTCCGCCGTCGGCACGCCCGCCGATATCGACGCCTTTCTGGCCAGCCTCTAACTGATACGGGAGTAGACGAGATGTTCGACCTTACGGGAAAATGCGCGCTGGTGACCGGCGCCTCCGGTGGCCTTGGCGCGGCGATCGCGCGGGATCTGCATAAACGGGGCGCGACCGTCGCCCTCTCCGGCACGCGCGAGGATGCGCTCAATGTGGTCGCCGGGGAGCTCAAGGACCGGGCCCATGTGACGCCCTGCAACCTCGCCGACGGCGCGGCGGTGGATAACCTGATCAAGCAGGCCGAAGAGGCGATGGGGCAGGTCGATATCCTCGTCAATAACGCCGGGCTGACCCGCGACGGCCTCGCCATGCGCATGAAGGACGAGGACTGGGACCTGGTCATGGATGTCAATCTCAAGGCGGCGTTCAAGCTTTCGCGCAACGCCCTACGCGGCATGATGAAGCGGCGCTTCGGGCGGATCATCGGCATCACCTCCATCGTCGGGGTGACCGGAAATCCGGGGCAGATGAACTATGCCGCCTCGAAGGCGGGGATGATCGGCATGTCGAAATCGCTGGCGCAGGAGGTGGCGACGCGCGGCATCACGGTCAATTGCATCGCGCCCGGCTTCATCGGCACCGCCATGACCGACGCGCTGCCGGACGCGCAGAAAGACGCGCTGCTCGCCGCCGTGCCGATGGGCACGCTGGGACGGCCGGAGGACATTTCCGCCGCCGTCATTTATCTCTCCTCCGCCGAGGCAGGCTATATCACCGGCCAGACTCTGCATGTAAATGGCGGGATGGCGATGATTTAACGGGGAGCGCCCCGGACGCCCGTCACAAAAAAGTCAAGGCGGGCGAGGTTTCCTTTGCAAGATGAGTAAAGTATGTTAGGAAGCCGCACGAAATTCACCGCCGATGGTGCTTGAATTTTTGGCATCTTGGCGGTAAGGAATGAGCACCTATATATTTTGAACTGTCGGATTATCTAAGGATACAGCTATGAGTGATATCGCAGGGCGTGTAAAAAAAATCGTCGTTGAACATCTCGGTGTAGATGAAAGCAAAGTGACGGACGAAGCGAGCTTCATTGACGATCTGGGGGCGGACAGCCTGGACACCGTTGAGCTTGTCATGGCGTTCGAGGAAGAATTCGGCATCGAAATTCCCGACGACGCCGCAGAAAAAATTCTGACAGTTAAAGACGCGATCACGCATATCGAAGCGGCCTGATCCGCCGGGACCAATGGTCCCGGACCTCTTTTTCTGAAACAAATCATTGGGTGACGCATGCGACGAGTGGTGGTAACCGGGCTGGGGCTTGTGACCCCGCTGGCGAACGGAGTTGAGCCGACCTGGAAGAAGCTGATTAACGGCGAATCCGGGGCAGCGATGCTTACCAAGATCGACACGACCGATCTGCCCGTCCGCTATGGCTGCGAAGTCCCCATTGATCCGGACAGCCCGGATTCCTTCATCGCCAACGACTATCTGGAGCCGAAAGAGCAGCGGAAAGTCGACAGTTTCATCCTCTTCGGCATTGCCGCGGCGGATGAGGCGATCAAGGACAGCGGCTGGCAACCGGCGACGGAGGAGGAATTCTGCCGCACCGGTGTCACCATCGGCTCCGGCATCGGCGGCCTGCCCTCGATCGAGGCGAACGCCATCACCCTGCATGAGCGCGGCCCCCGGCGGATCGGCCCGTTCTTCATCCCCGGCGCGCTGATCAATCTCGTCTCCGGCCAGGTGTCCATCCGTCACGGCTACAAGGGACCGAACCACGCGGTCGTCACCGCCTGTTCCACCGGCGCCCATGCCATCGGCGATGCGGCGCGGATGATCGCCGACGACGATGCCGACGTGATGGTCGCGGGCGGCGCCGAAGGCGCGATCTGCCGCCTCGGCATTTCCGGCTTTGCCTCCGCCAAGGCGCTCTCCAATTCCTATCATGATGCGCCGGAAACGGCCTCCCGCCCCTATGACAAGGGCCGCGACGGCTTTGTCATGGGCGAGGGCGCGGGCGTTGTCGTGCTCGAGGAATATGAGCATGCCAAGAAGCGCGGCGCGAAAATCTACGCCGAGGTGCTGGGCTACGGCCTCTCGGGCGATGCCTATCATATCACCGCGCCGTCAAGCGACGGTGACGGCGGCTTCCGCGCCATGCAGATGGCGCTGAAGAAATCCGGCCTCAGCGTCGACGATATCGACTATGTCAACGCCCACGGCACCTCGACCATGGCCGACTTTATCGAGGCGCACGCGGTCGAAAGACTTCTCGGCGCTCATGCCAAGAATGTCGCCATGTCCTCCACCAAGTCGGCAATCGGCCATCTGCTCGGCGCCGCCGGCGGGGTCGAGGCGATCTTCTCCATCCTGGCGATGCGCGACGGTATCGTGCCGCCGACGATCAACCTGCATGAGCCCGAACAGAGCACGGCGCTCAACCTCGTGCCGGTCAAGGCGCAGGAGAAGAAAGTCGATGCCATTCTCTCGAATTCCTTCGGCTTCGGCGGCACCAACGCCTGCCTCGTGATGAAGCGCATCTGACCGCAAGGGCGGGGCGGGCGCAATGACAAAACGCATTCTCTATGCCCTTCTTGTCCTTGTCCTCGTCGGCGCAATTGCCGTGGCGGGCACGCTCGGCTACGGCTGGCATCTTTTCAAGTCCCCCGGACCGCTCAAGGCCGAGACCGTCTATGTCGTGAAAAAAGGGACGGGGCTGCGCGCGCTTGCGGATGATCTCAAGAAAAACGATATCATCAACAATGACCTGGCCTTTATTCTTGGTGTAAAGCTTGAGGAAAACGCGAGCCGCCTCCAGGCCGGGGAATATCGCGTGCCCGCCGCCATTTCGGGGATCGAGCTGATGCGGCTGTTCGTCTCGGGCAAGGTGATCGAGCGGCTTCTCACCATCCCTGAAGGGCTGCAGAGCCGGGAGATCCGCGCCCTCGTCGAGGCGGCGCCGGGCCTTGAGGGGGAGATCACGCGCGACATGCCCGAAGGCGCCTTCCTGCCCGAAAGCTACCAGTACCGCCTCGGCGATACCCGCGACGCGCTGGTGGACCGCATGGCGCAGGCGATGCAGGGGGCGATTGCCGCCGTCACCGCGACGACGCCGCTGCCCGAGGTGATAAAGAATTCCGAGGAATTGATTACCCTTGCCTCCATCGTCGAGAAGGAAACCGCGCTGCCCGAGGAGCGGCCGCTGGTCGCCGGGGTGTTCCTCAACCGCCTGCGCAAGGGGATGAAGCTGCAATCGGACCCGACGGTCGTCTATGGCATTACCGGGGGCCAGCGCGATCTCGGCCGGCCGCTCAGCAAGAAGGACCTGGCGACGCCGACCGATTACAACACCTACCAGATGACCGGCCTGCCCAAGGGGCCGATCGCCAATCCGGGGCTTGAGAGCCTGCGCGCCGTGCTGCAGCCCGAGGAGACGACCTTCCTCTATTTCGTCGCTGACGGCACCGGCGGCCATGCCTTTTCCGTCACCCTCGATGAGCATAACGACAATGTCCGCAAATGGCGAAAACTTAACCAGAATAAATAATTTTTTGCTAATTTGATTTTGTTCAAGAATATGGATTGGGTATGGAGGTTGGACAGAAATGATTAGCAGATTACTAGCCGTTCTTGTTTTGGTTGGTGCGATTGCAGGTTGCAAAACAACTGACGAAAACATGGCACATATTTGTGAGTATATTAAAAGTCGATATGAAAATACCGGAGGGAAGGACAACCCAAACCATCAAACCGAAAAAGCAAAACAACAAAGGGAAATGTGTCGGCAATTTATTTCTTGGGAAGAATAGTAATCAGTCAGGTAAAATAATCTGACTTGACACAAATCGCGCCGGCAGACGTCTTTCCTCAAACAAAGGCAAAGGAGCGGCGCGGGCGCATGGTCAGCACGGACACCATTCAGATGCTGCTGAGGCAGCGACAGGAACTGCGCGAGTCGCTGCTGGAACTGCGCAAGGAGATCGAGACGCTGGATGCCACCTCGCTCAATCTCGTGAATAAAAATTTCAAGAACCAGCCCGCCGGGAAGACTCCCGCGCCCGCCGGAGCGCCCGCGCCCGCGCAACCGGCCGCCGCGACTCCGCCCGAGGCCGCCGCCGCCGCGACGCCAACGCCGACACCGACGCCAACGCCGACACCGACACCGACGCCAACACCGACCCAGGCCGTGGACGAGGCACCGGCGCCATCGCCGGAGCCGAAACCGGCACCGATGCCGGAACCCAGGGCGACGGCGGCTACCCCTGAACCCCCATCCGCGCCGGAGGTGGACGCAACGCCAGTGGCGGCAGGGGAGGCGTCGCCGCCCGCGCCGAAATCACCCGTGGAGGCCGCGCCTCTCCGCAAGGAGCCGGTCCTTGCGCCGCCGCCGGAACCGAAACCCGCGCCGGAACCGGCCACGCCCCCCGCAGTCACGGGCCACGAGGACGCGGCGAAAGATGATGCACAACAGGCGAAACCAAAAGAGGCGGCGGTACCAGCCGCGCCCCGGATCGATGCGGTGGCCCATCACGACGCGGCTCCGCAGGAGGCTGCGCCCACAAGCAACGCATCATCTCATCCCGATACCGCTCGTCCCGAGGCGGCTCATCCCGGTACGGCCGCGCATGGCGCGCCGGCGGATCATGACGAACTGGAGGCGCTGATCGGCAAGGCGGAGGCCTTGTCGGGCTATCTTCTCGATCACCCCACCGATGTGTCGCCCGCCGATCTTGGTGCCTTCAATGCGGCGATTACGGTGAGCGCGGCGGCGACGACCCGCGCCGAAAAGACCGCCTGCTATCACACCCTGCAGGCTGCCTATCGCAAGGTCGCCGGGGCGAGTTTCGCGAGCAGCGGGGTCAACGGCACGACGCTGGAGGATAGCGCCGCCGGATCGCCACTGCTCTGGACGATTCCCTTTTCCCTCAGCCTCCTTATCATCGTCGTCTTTCCGCTGCTGCTGCTCGCGCGGCATCTGGCGGGCCAGATGTTCACCACCGATTTTGCCGCTGACCTCACCTTCGCCGTCGGCCTTGTCGCCGCCTTCCTCTGGGGGACGGTAGGGGCGCTGACGCTGCTCGCGCTCCATATCGCGATCGAGATGCGCCGCCGCCGCTTCGATGGCGGCATCCGCCTCGCGCCGGGGCTTCGTGGCGCCCTCGGCGGGCTTACGGGCGCGCTCTGTTTCCTGCTCCTCGAACCCTGGCTGCCGATGAGCGGTGCAATGGTGGACTTCGCCCTTGACGCGGCGGCCTTCGCGGGCGGGCTCCTCTCGGCGCTGCTGTTTGCCGCGATCCAGCGCGTTGTCAGCGACGCCGTCGGCCTGATCGAGCCGAAATCGCCCCGGCCCGCCGTCTCCAGACCCGCGAAAAAATAACCGCCCGCGCTTGTCGCCCCGGACGGTTGAGGATATACAGGGGCGATCATTTCCGGACCCGGGGGCAAGAGGCGACTTTGACGATAAACAGCATGACGGGATTTGCCCGCGCGAGCGGCGCCTTGGATGGCCTCGCCTGGCTCTGGGAGATCAAGAGCGTCAATGGCCGCGGGCTCGAGGTGCGCTGCCGCCTGCCGGCGGGCTTCGATTTCCTCGAGGACAAGCTGCGCAAGGCCGCCAAGGCCAAGTTCGAGCGCGGCAATATCAACCTGCATCTACAGTTCGAGAACCGCGCCGCCGAGACCGCCTACAAGGTCAACCGGCGGTTCCTCGACGAGCTTTTCGCGCTTGCCCATGACTATGTGCAGAACGGACAGGCGCGCCAGCCGCGCATCGACGGCATGCTGGCCTTGCGCGGCGTTATCGAGCCGAAGGACGATGCCGTCGCCGAGACCGATGCCGAGGCGCTCGGCGCGGCGCTCCTCGCCTCGGCCGGGGAGCTGATGGACGGCCTTGCCGCCATGCGCGCGGAGGAGGGGGCACAGCTCCGTCCGGTGCTGCTCGCCCAGCTCGACGAGATCAAGACACTGGTGGCGCGGGCGACGGACCTCGCGGCCGGCTGGCCGGAGCGGGCGCGCGAGAAGATCCGGGCGCAGATGGCGCTGATCCTGGACGCCGGCACTCTCGACGAGGCGCGGCTCGAGCAGGAACTGGCGCTGCTCACCACCAAGGCGGATATTTCGGAGGAGCTGGACCGGCTCACCAGCCATGTCGCAGCGACGCGCGAAATCCTCGTGGGGACGGGCAAGGGCGCGGTCGGGCGGCGGCTCGACTTCATCTGCCAGGAATTCAACCGCGAGGCCAACACCCTCTGTTCGAAGGCGAACGACAAGGAACTGACCCAGATCGGGCTGGACCTCAAGGTGCTGGTCGACAAGATGCGCGAACAGGTTCAGAACATTGAGTAGGAGTTGTTGAGGATGTCATCTGAAGTCGGGACGGAGGCGCTGACGCGGCGCGGGCTGATGCTGGTGCTCTCTTCGCCGTCGGGGGCGGGGAAAACGACGATTTCGCGGGCGCTGCTGAAGGAGGAGGACAATCTCGTCATGTCCGTCTCGGCGACCACCCGGCCGCGCCGCCCCGGCGAGGAGGACGGCAAGGATTATTTCTTTGTCGAGCCGGTCGATTTCAACCTGATGATCAACCGCGACGAACTGCTGGAGCATGCGAAAGTCTTCAACCATTATTACGGCACGCCGCGCGCGCCCGTTGAAACGGCGCTCTCCGAAGGGCGGGACATCCTGTTCGATATCGACTGGCAGGGCACGCAGCAACTCGCCCAGAAGGCCGGCGATGACCTGGTCAGCATCTTCATCCTGCCGCCCTCCACCGCGGCGCTCGAAAAACGGCTCAAAACCCGGGCGCAGGACAGCGCCGAGGTAATCGCCCAGCGGATGTCCAAGGCGTCGGAGGAAATCAGCCACTGGCGCGAATATGACTATGTGGTCGTTAACGAGGATGTCGATCACTGCCTGGCCGAAGTCAAGGCGATCCTGAAGGCGGAACGGCTCCGCACCCGCCGCCGCGCCGGGCTGATCGATTTCGTCAACCGACTTCGTGAGGGATATTAGACGGCAGCAAACACCCACTCGGGGCGGCAAAAGGAATTTAGAAGTCACCATCAATTCGGGCTTGGCTTTGCGTTCTTAAGGTCCAATGCACCATACTCATAAAGTGTTCTCTTAGCTCGTGTCCGGAAATGCAAAGGGCAGTGAGCGCAGGGCCGTGTAGTGCTAGAAGCGGACACTGAACCTTACACACAATTGAGCTGCTTTTCGTACAATCGTCATCTATTTGTCGCCAATTGTGGAATAACCTATTTCTCATCCAGATATTTGCATGCCTTCTTATCGCCAAGATCACAGCCCTTTTGAAGAGAGGCTTGTCCCCGTTTTTTATCCACCGGAACGGCTGACCCCCTTTTTTCATCCCCCGGAACCGTAGAGCCTTTTATCAACATCATTCCCAATCCGCTGCAGACTTCAGCGTAACCGCCGTCGCAAGCTTTTTGAAAATATGAAATTGATTTGGAAATATCTTTATCCACGCCAGCTCCTTCGACATAAAACGTCCCCATATATGCACATCCCTCCATTTCTCCTAACTCACATGATTTATCAAACAATCCAATTATGACACTATCTTCTGGCGTTTTATTTTTACTATCGCCAAACGTTATAGTTGCCACGTACCAGCCACCAAGCTTCAGGCAACTCTTTCCATGGCCTCTATCGCAGGCTTTGTTCAAAAGGCTAATGGCCATTTCCTTGTTATGACTGACACCAAGCCCGAGAAGATATCTTTCCGCAAGGAAATAGCAGCTTTGTAAGTCCTCTTTTTTACAAGCCGCCTCTTGATCGGAAACCGATGATGATGATGTAATTTCGCTCGCGGCAGCTACCGTGCACATCATTGCTGTTAGAAAATAAAATAGAAAAATGCTGTAATCACGTAAAGCTTGCATCAAAAACCTCAGAAAATAGCGAGTTGATTAATTTAGTTTAGATTTAAAATAGTAATATTCCAGCATAAATTGAAAACACATCCATAACGTCAACTAGGTGATTGAGATGGTACCTAGGGATGGTAGCGATCCTTCAACACGCGGCTAGTGCCTTGGTATGCTTGATGATTGCGGTAAATGAGGCCGCAGAAATACAGAGTCTGCTTAGGGTCATAAACAGACATTGGCCCGGCGTTTCGCCTCTTTCTGATTTCGTCAACCGCCTGCGCGAAGGTTATTAACCGGTTAAATATCGTTTATTCGTAACCCCGGGCGAGGGCGCAGAATTCCTTGACCGAGAGTTCCTCGGCCCGGCGGGTCGGGGTGATCCCGGCTTTTTCCAGCATGTCTTCCGGCGGTTTGCCAAGCGGTTTGAGGCTTGCCCGCAGCATCTTGCGGCGCTGGCCGAAGGCGGCGGCGACGACCTTTTCCAGCACCGCCGGATCGGCGGGATAGAGAGGGGTTTCGCGCGGGCGCAATGTCACCACCGTGCTCGTCACCTTCGGCGGCGGGGTGAAGGCGCGCGGCGAGATATCAAACTCCCGCCGGGTGTCGCAGAGCCACTGGCAGAGGACGCTGAGCCGGCCATAGGCCTTGGTGCGGGGCTGCGCGGTGATGCGGTCGGCCACTTCCTTCTGGAACATCAATGTCAGGCTCGAAAACCGCTCCCGCCCGGCCAGCCATTTGATCAGCAGCGGCGTCGCCACGTTATAGGGGAGGTTGGCGATGATCTTCGCGCGTCCCTCGAACAGCGCGGTCTCGTCGATCGCGAGCGCATCGTCATTGACGATCTCGAGCCGCCCCGGATAAGCCTCCGCGATATCGGCAAGCGCGGGCAGGCAGCGGCGGTCCTTCTCGATGGCGATCAGCTTTCTGGCGCCCGCCGCCAGAATGGCGCGGGTCAGGCCGCCGGGACCGGGGCCGATCTCGATCACCGTCTCGCCCTCGAGCTGTCCGGCGCACCGGGCGATGCGTCCCGTCAGGTTCAGGTCGAGCAGGAAGTTCTGACCCAGGGATTTTTCCGCATTGAGGCCGTATTTCGCGATCACCTCACGCAGCGGCGGCAGATCGGCGGGATCCGCCATCCTAGGCCCCGGCCATCAGCGCCGCGAGTTTCAGCGCCGCGATCAGGCTGGCCGGGTTGGCGATGCCGCGCCCTGCGATATCCTCCGCCGTGCCATGGTCGGGGGAGGTGCGGATGATGGGGAGGCCGAGCGTCACATTGACGCCGCCGTCGAAATCCAGCGTCTTGATCGGGATCAGCGCCTGGTCGTGATACATGCAGATGGCGGCGTCGTATTTCGCCCGCGCGGCATCGTGAAAGAGGCTGTCGGCAGAATAGGGGCCGGTGATCTCCATGCCGGTCGCGCGCAGCTGTTCGATCACCGGGCGGATGATGGTTTCCTCCTCCGTGCCGATGCTGCCATCCTCCCCCGCATGGGGATTGAGCCCGGCGACGGCGAGGCGCGGATGATCCAGGCCGAAGCGGGTGATGAGGTCCGCATGGGTCGTCTCAATCACATGGGTGAGCAGCCCGGCGGTGAGCCGGGCCGGGACCTCGCGGATCGGGATATGCACGGTCGCGGGCACCACCCGCAGCTTCGGGCAGGCGAGCATCATCACCGACTTGCCCGGCCGTCCGGTCAGCGCCGCCAGATATTCCGTATGACCCGGATGGTCGAACCCAGCCTCATAGAGCCGCTTCTTGTGGATGGGATTGGTGACGAGGGCCGCCGCCCGACCCTCCTCGCAAAGCTCGGTTCCGAGGCGGATCGCCGCGATCGTTTCCTCGGCTTCGCTGAGGCCCGGATCAAGGGGGAGAAGCGGCAGGGCCTTCGTGAATCTCTCCCGCGCGTCCGCGGGCTCGCTGATCTCGGCAAGCGGGATATCGGGGAAGAGGGCGGCCATCTGCGCCGTTACCCCCGCGCGCCCGCCGATCAGGAAGAAGGGGGCAAGCTGCTCCTCTCTTCTCACGCGCCAGGCCTTGGCGGCGATCTCGATGCCGATGCCATTGGGGTCGCCCTGGGTGAGCGCAAGCAGGGGAGAGCCGGTCATTCGCCGCGCGCCCCGGGCCGCCTAGCGGGTTTCGATGGTGGCCGCATTATGGATATCCTGCAGATAGCCGCGCGAGCGGTTTTCGGCCCGGCGAAGCATGATTTCGCGGCGGATCTCGTCGGGGTCGTTGGTCCGCGCCTGGGGATCGTTGCGCCCGCAGACGACGAAGATCCGGTAGACATCGCCGTCCTGATAGGGCGCGCTGACGTCGTTCACCTTCATGTCCTTGAGGATCGTCTTGATATGGTCGGGCATGTCGCCGAGGCGGACGCGGCCGATCTGCCCGCTGTCGCGGCTGTTGAGCTCGGTCAGCAGGGTCGGCAGGTTGCGGCAGCCGTCGACGACGTTGCTGATGGTGGTGGCGAGTTTTTTCTGGTCGTCGGCATCGGCGCTGCTGCCGGCGGCCGGCGGCGGCACGACGATCTGGGTGAGGTCGAGGGCGATGTCGTCGGGATTGTCATCGAGGATCGCGCGTTCCTGCTGGATCATGACGATGTAATAGCCGGAGGGCGTGCGGATCGGGTCGGAGACCTGACCGGGCTGCAGATTGTCAAGGACGGCGGCGATTTCCGGCTCGACCTCTTCGTCCAGCACCCAGCCGATCGATCCGCCCGAGGCTGCGGTCGCGCCCTGGCTCACCTGCGCGGCGGCGCGCTGGAACGAGGCGCCGGCGCGGATCTGCGAGACCAGGTTGGCGACGCCCTCGCGCAGCTGTTGCTCGTTAGTGCCGGTATCGATGGGGAGGAAAATCTCGCTCAGCAGATATTCCGTCTTGCCCTTGTTGGCCTCCAGCCGCTCCTGCACCGCCGCGACTTCGTCATCGGAGACGGTAATGCGCGGCAGGATACGCTGCTCGATCAGCAGGTTCCAGGTGATGTTCGCCCGCACCTGCGCCAGCATCGTCTCGATGTCTATTCCATTTCGCTCGAGCAGCGTGTTGATCTCGCCGGGCCGCATGCCGTTTTGCTGTTCGAGATATTTAACGGCTTCCAGCACTTCTTCATCGCTGACGGTAACATTGTAGCGCTGGGCTTCCTGCAATTTCAGCCGGTCGTCGATCAGCCGCGAGACCGTCGGATTGACCAGCTGGCGGCGCGTCTCTTCGGTATCGGGGAATCCCGACAGCACGATGGTCAGCTTGATCCGCTGGGTGAGGTCATAGCCGGAGATGATCTCGTCATTGACGACGGCGACAATCTTCTGCACATCCTGCGCCAGCGCCGTCAGAGAGACACATATCAGGGCCATGGCGGCAAGCAGCGCGTTTTTAATCATTCGATGGATCGGCATCGGTACAAATCTTTAACTCGTTTCACAAAGAATACAGCCGCATGATAAACCGGGGGAAGAATACCCCGCCCTGATGCTAATTGAAAGGCAGCAGTCTGATTTTGACGCTGAATCGCGTTTCCGGCTCAACGTCGCGGTCGCGGGTGAAGGATTTACGGGCTTCCAGCGCGAAGCCGAAGCATTCATCCAGATATTCGACGCCGAGCCGGCCCTCGATTGAACGGCCGCCGTCGTCCAGATTGCGCCGATAGCTGCCGTAGGCGCTCCAGAATTCGGCCAGCTTGACCTTGCCCGCCACATAGATTTCCTCGCGCTTGGACTGCGTCAGGCCGTTGATGTCGTCGCGCAAATAGACATAGCCCAGATCGAACCAGTTTTCCGTGGTGCCGAGCTTCATGGTCACTTCGTTACGGGCGAGGAACAGGGCGTCATGGTCGAGGCGCACCCGGTTGATGAACTGCAGGTAGTCGGCGGGGCGGATTTCAAGCCGCGCGACATAGTCGGAGAACTGGTCCTCGAGCCCGGTCCCGGCCTGGAATCCGGTGTCCTCGCTGAAATGGTAGGTCTGGCCGAAGAGCAGCGTCGTATAGCCGCCCGAGGCTCCGTAAACCCCGACATTGATGCCATAGTTGAGGCGGCCGCCTTCCTCCACCTCGTCAAGGCCCGCATAGCGGTTGGAGCCGAACAGGTTGGTGTCGTCAAATTCGAAGCTGAGGCTGTCCTCGTTCGGCGTGTCATCATCGCCGAGGACGTCGGACCAGACCGCCTCCGCGATCGGTTCGACCACCTGGCGGATCGATCCGGACTGCCGGACGAAGGGATAGCGCCATTTCAGCGCGGCGGAGGGCACGATGCGGCCGTAGAAATTATCATGCGTGGTCGCGCTCGACGGATCGGCGGGATCGGCGAGGATGTCGCGGGCATAGTACAGGTCGCCGCGGAGGGAGCTTTCGAAGGTGATCACCTGCCCGTTCGAGGTGGTGTAGGGAATGTGATAGCCGCCCTGCAGCGACAGGCGGTTGGTGTCCTGCCCGTCGGTGCGGAAGACCGCCAGGGTGTCGGCGTCGGCGCTGAACCGTCCACCGAAGGAATTCGGCTCGCCGACATAGGAATAGTTCCACCAGGCCGGCACGATCGGCGTCTCGCCCGACACATCGGCCTCGGTCAGGCCCTGGAAGCTATAGGCGCTGAGGAGCGAGTAATTGCGGCCGCGCTGGCCCGCCAGATAGACGGTGGACGTGAGCGTGTCGGCGCTGCTGATGTCATACTTCTTCAGATAGGTATCATGGGTGGTGCGGAAGATATCGTAGCCCCAGGTCCAGGCATCATCGATATGGAACTCCCCGTCGCCGCGGATATGCCCCTGAAATTCCTTGCCGCCGGTATCGACGTTATTGCGGTCGACCTTGTCCACATAGGTGAGCGAGCCGTCAAACTGGAAGTCGCCGCTTTCCACAGCCTGGCGGTATTCCGCCGCCATCTGCACGCCCTCTTTGGTGGTGATGGTCGGCGTGATGGTCATGTCCTTGTCTTCGGAAATGACATAGTAATAGGGGATTTTCACGCCATAGCCGATGGTCGAGGAGCTGAACACCGTCGGCGCGAGAAAGCCGCTCTCGCGGTCGACCGTCGGATCGGGATGCGAGAAGTAGGGCGTATAGAGAACCGGCACGCCAAAGAATTCGAGGAAGGCGTTCTGATAAGTGATCGTCTTGTCGACCCGGTCATGGATGACCTTCTCGGCCTTGGCCTGCCAGATCGGCGCGCGCGACGGATCCTCGCGGCAGGGCTCGCAGCTTGTAAAGACCGCCTTGGTCATGACCGTGCGATCCTCGGTCTCGCGCACGGCATCATGGGCGGCGAGGCGGGAATTGTCGGTAAACAGGATCTTGAGGTCGCGGATGGCGCCGGTCTTGAGTTCGTTTTCCAGCTCCATCTGGTCGGCGAACAATACGTCGCCCGACGGTTCCAGCAACGCGATATTCCCCTCCGCCCGCACCGTATCGGCGGAAATGTCATAGATGATGCGGTCGGCCTTGAGGATGCGGTCGCCCTGCACGATCTCGACATTGCCGCTCGCCTCGACCCGCTGCTCGGCATTGTTATAGGTGACTTCGTCGGCGCTCAGCAACGCCTCCTTCGACAGGTCGAGCTCGCCCGATTTCTGCTCCGCCGCATGCCCCATGCTCGCCGAGGCGAGCAGCAGCATAACAACCCCAATTCCCGGTCCGATCAATGTCCGCATCGCCTAGCCGTCCTCCAGATGGAACATCATGGCGAGCCCGAACAGGGTAATGGCGACCGCCGGAATCCAGGCGGCGAAAATGATCGGCAAGTTGCCCGCCAGCCCGAGCGCATAGATGATATCGGTCATGAAATAGAAGACGAAGCCGGTGGCGATGCCGCCCAGAACAAGCAGGACCGTCCGGCCCTGGCGCATCGAGCGGAGCGAAAAGGTCGCGGCGACCAGCACCATCGCCAGCATCAGGATCGGCCCTGCCATCAGGCTGTACCAGTAGAGCCGGTGGCGATCGCCGGAGAAGCCGGCCTGTTCCAGCGTCGTGATGAAGCCCGGCAGGTCCCAGAAGGAGAGCGTCGCCGGGGAGGCGAAGCTTTCCTGGATCTGCAGCACCGTCAGCGTCGTCGGCAGCTCCATATTGGCGCGGCGCTCGGCCGGCCGGTTGGGGCCGGTGATGACGACGTCGTCAAGTTCCCAATAGCCCGGATGCAGCCGCGCCTGCGCCGCGTCGATGCGGCCGGTGAAGATATCGCCCCGGTCATATTGGAAGATGATGACGTCGGTCAGGTCGATGCCGCGATTGACGGCGCCGCGCGCATGAATGACGGACAGTCCGTCCTTATCCACCTGGCGGAGCCAGAGATCGTTGGTGGAGAGGGTGAGCAGGTTGGTCTGCGTCTCGAAATATTTCGCTTCCATCCGGTCGTTCTGCGCCTGCATCGCCGCGGCGATCGGATTGATCACCGTCAGCACCACCAGCCCGAAGACGAAGGCGATCAGGAGGGCGGGGGCGAGGAACTGCCAGACCGACACGCCGGTCGCGCGGATGACCGTGAGCTCGCTCGATTTCGAGAGGCGGAAGAAGGTCAGCATGCCGCCGAACAGCGCGATGAAGGGCAACAGCTTGAGCGCCAGGTTGGGGATGCGCAGGAGCACCATCTCGATCAGGATCGCGAGGGTGATATCGTCGCGGTCGCCGGCGCGGCGCAGCGCCTCGATAAAATCGGCCAGGAACACGATGGTCATCAACACGCCGAAAATCACCAGCGTATTCTTGACGAACTGTTTGCCCAGATAGGCCGAAAGCGTCCCCGGAAGCTGCATCAGGTCCCCCCTTCGCCCGCGGCGCCGGGCGCCATCCGGCTTTCAAGGAAACGGAAGCGCCCGCCCGAGGCGATATAGCCGCCCAGCGCCCCGGCCACGACGGGCAGCAGATACAGCACGGGGATCAGCAGGGCCGATTTCTCCGCCGCCTGGAACAGCGCCATGGCGGCAATCAGCGTGAGGACGCCCGCGGCGGCGGCAACGGTCATGCGTTTCGCCCGGCCGCGACGGGTGAATTCCCCGCCCATCACCCCGGCAAGGGCGATCAGCGCGAGCGCCACCGCATAGAGCGGCAGCACAAGCCGCTGGTGCAGCTCGGCCTTGAGCTTGTGCAATTCGCGCTGCGTCCGCTCGCTCTCCTCCGGATTGATCAGTTCCCACAGATAGCGGTTCTCCGGCGACAGCCAGCGGGCGCCGCTCTGTTTCTCGAACTGGCTGATGTCGAGGGTATACTGGTCGAAATAGAGCAGGCTCAGTTTCGCATCATCAAGGGAGACTTCCTGCAGGTTTCCCGCATTCATGATGAAGCGCGGCCCCTCGGCGGTTTTCACGAAGGCGCCGCGCTCCGCCATATAGGTCACCGGCTTCTCCGGCACCCGCTCGTCATGGACGAGGATGCCAAGCATCTCGCCGGTCTGGTTCTTCTCGCGGATATAGACCGTGACGCCGTCGGTGAGGGCATTGAACACGCCTTCGCGGAGGACCACGGCGGCGAGGCTGTCCTGCCAGGCGACGCGCAGTTCCGTCACCGTCCGGTTGCCATAGGGCACGAGGATGAAGCCGAGGAAATACATCACCAGCGAAATGATCAGCGCGAAATAGATCACCGGTTTCGCCAGCGCCGACTTGCTGAGCCCCGCCGCCCACATGACGATCAGCTCGCTGTCCGAATAGAGCTTGTTGAAGGCGAACAGCGTGCCGAAGAAGAGGCCGAGAAGCAGCGTATAGCGGAGGATATCGGGAAGCAGCAGGAGCGAGAGATAGAGAAAGGTCGAGACCGGCAGACCGTTAATCAGCTTTTCAACGAACTTGAGGGACTGCGATAGCCAGATCACCCCCGTCAGCGAAAAGGTTATGAAGAGCATGGGAACAGCCAATTGCTTCATAATATAACGGTTAATATTTTTCATGAGGGGAGTATAGCCATAGTTTTGCTTGTTGCCAGTCAGGAAAGGACGCGCTATGAAAAATATTAACGATAATCAGTTGATGTCCCTATGTCTCCCCGATTAAGGTTTCAAAAACAACAGGAAATTTCCATGAAGTTCGCATTTTCCGAAATCTCGCTTCCCAAACGCGGCTCGCTCGCCGTGGCCGTCTATGCCGACAAAGCCCTCTCGCCGACCGCGGCAGAGGTGGACAAGAAGACGAAGGGCGCCGTTTCCCGCGCGCTGGAGACCAGCCGCTTCAAGGGCAAGAAGGGTGACTTTCTGGAGATCATGGCGCCGGCGGGGCTGGAAGTCTCGCGCGTGCTGCTGTTCGGCCTCGGCGAGACGGAGAAGCTGACCCAGACCGATATGGAAACCCTGGGCGGGGCGCTGGTCAAGCGCCTCAACGCCTCGGGCGCCCGCAGCGTTACCGTCATCCTCGATGAGCTGAACGCCACCGCGATCAAGACGAATGAGGCCGCGGCCGCCGTCGCCGCCGGGGCGATGATGGGCTCCTACCGCTTCACCAAATACAAGACCAAGGAGGAGGAGGACAAGGCGCCGAGCCTGACCCGCATGACCGTCTCCTGCAAGGGGTCGGCGACCGCGCGCAAGGCCTTCGCCGACATGGAGGCGCTGGTCGAAGGCGTCTTCCTCACCCGCGACCTGGTGAGCGAGCCGGCCAATACCCTCTATCCGGAAAGCTTCGCCGCCCGCTGCCTGGAACTCACCGAACTCGGCGTCGAGGTCGAGGTGCTGGACGAAGCCAAGATGCAGCGGCTCGGCATGGGCGCGCTGCTGGGCGTCGGGCAGGGCTCCCGCCGCGACAGCCGCCTTGTGGTCATGCAGTGGAACGGCGCGACCGGCAAGAAGGCGGGGCGCAAGCCGCTCGCCTTCGTCGGCAAGGGCGTCTGCTTCGATACCGGCGGCATCTCGCTGAAACCCGGCCCCGGCATGGAGGAAATGAAATGGGACATGGGCGGCGCCGGCACGGTGACCGGCCTGATGAAGGCGCTGGCCGGGCGCAAGGCGAAGGTGAACGCCGTCGGCGTCATCGGCCTTGTCGAGAATATGCCCGACGGCAATGCGCAGCGGCCCGGCGATATCGTCACCGCCATGTCCGGGACGACGATCGAGATCCTGAACACCGACGCCGAAGGCCGCCTCGTCCTCGCCGATGCGCTCTGGTACACGCAGGACCGCTTCAAGCCCGAGTTCATGATCGATCTCGCGACGCTCACCGGCGCCATCATCATCACGCTCGGCCATGAAAATGCCGGGCTGTTTTCGAACAATGACGAGCTGTCGGAGCGTCTGTTCGCCGCCGGCAAGGCGGTGGGAGAGGGCGTCTGGCGCCTGCCGATGTCCGATGCCTATGCCAAGCAGATCGACAGCCCCATCGCCGATTTGCAGAATATCGGCTCGGGCGGGCGCGGCGCGGGCTCCATCGTCGCCGCCGAGTTCCTGGCGAAATTCGTGAATGACGTGCCCTGGGCGCATCTCGACATTGCCGGCATGGCCTGGTCCAAGGCCGACAAGCCGACGGTGCCGAAGGGCGGCACGGGCTATGGCGTCCGCCTGCTCGACAAGTTCGTGCGGGATTATTACGAGGGCAAGTAGCGCCCCGTGAACGAGGTCAGCTTCTACCATCTGCAATCGGAACCGCTCGCGCGGGCCTTGCCGCGCTTGCTTGAAAAGGTGACGGAGCGGGGCTTTCGCGTGTTGGTGCGGGGCCAGACGGAAGAACAGCTGGAACAGCTCGACGACGCCCTCTGGAGCTATCGCGCCGACAGCTTTCTGCCCCATGCGGTGGCGGGGGAGGGGGTCGATCCGGCGGCGCAGCCGGTCCTGCTGACGCGGGAGACGGAGGGGAACGCGAACGGCGCCGCGGTGCTGGTGCTGATCGAGCATGCCCCCGCCGCCGACCTCGCGGCGTTCGACCGCTGCCTCTATCTCTTCGACGGCGAGGACGAGGCCTCCCTCACCGCCGCGCGCACCCGCTGGCGCGAGTTGAAGGACAGCGACATCCCGGTCAGCTACTACCAGCAGACGGAGGCGGGCTGGAAGAAAATGGCGTGAGGAGAATTTAGATGTTTAAACACCTGTCAAAATGGCTGTTGATCTTTGTTGTTCTTGGCGGTCTCACGGGCTGTGCCTGCCTGATCAAGCTTTCCATTTACGGGGGGCAGGATACGATGACTGCTTCCCCATCGAGCTCGGAGGAATTCGTCGCGATGGGGGAACTTAAGGAAAATATCGAGTTGACCGGATTTCTCGGAAAGACGGAGTATTTATATTTTCCGGTTGAGCCACCACAAGTGAATCAAAATATCGAATGGGCAATCCGAGACAGCCTTAAAAATTTCGGGTATTTGGGATCGGCCGTGTCACGGTATAAACTTAGTGTTCGTGTGGAGGAGCTTGATTATACCCCGAGCCTAAATCAGCCGGAAGGCGTTGATTTATGTGTGTATTGGGGCGGACGAATTGGCCTTTCAACCGGGTATACGAAGCTTCATTATACTTTGAAGGATTCTGTAACCGGCGATATCCTTTTCGACGACACCATTAATAATCGATATTTTTTCGACAAAGATACGGCCGCCACGGTCGCAATGGGGTGGGCTGCAGTTTCATTTTCGATTAAAGAAAATATCCTGGAACTGATAGAGAATCTGAAAGTAATTGAAAATCAATAGTTTGGCTATGAAATGTGACCTGCAAGAAAATGCTATGTTCAGGACAAGATTCAAGGAGCAGGACATCCCCGTCAGCTACTATCAGCAGACGGAAGCTGGCTGGAAGAAAATGGCGTGAGGGCCTTTATGTGCGGGGCGCGCCCCGTCGCCTATTTCAAGCTTACCCCGTCCCTCGGGATTGACGGGGAGATTTAGGGAAATTCGGTCGAGGATACAGGCGAACGGTTTTGACTAGCGGTTTTCGAGCCTGCCAATAAGCACCGTGTCTGGCCGCCTATGGCCCGACCCTGGTCGCCTGATCAATCGTCCGTCGGTACCGATTGGGGCAACACGCGTGTCCCACCGGCGAGAAACTTTGCCATCAGCGTCTGCGCATCGGGCTTCTGGTAGGTCACAAACGGTTCCTTGATGTCCGGAGCATGGCACATGCCGATCGCTTTCCAATAGTCGGCGACCGTGCATTCCTGCAGCCAGCCGTCAAAGCACAAGGTCGTTCCCTGCGGGTAATATCCGCCCTGATACAGGCATGCGGCGGATGCCGGACCCGCCGCCAACCCCGAAAGCACAATTGCGACAGCCGCTACCTTTTGCATCATCCGTATCTCCCGTAAAACCAGGCACGTCCAATCCGACATTGCCCATATGCTCTTCCAATAATATTCAAACATAGGTCAACTCAGGCATTGTTGGAAGCATTTTCGCTCTGCGGCCGTCCGACAGCTTCCTGCCCCATGCGCTGGCGGGGGAGGGCGTCGATCCGGCGGCGCAGCCGGTCCTGCTGACCCGGGAGACGGAGGGGAATGCGAACGGCGCCGCGGTGCTGGTGCTGATCGAGGATGCCCCCGCCGCCGACCTCGCGGCGTTCGACCGCTGCCTCTATCTCTTCGACGGCGAGGACGAGGCCTCCCTCACCGCCGCCCGCGCGCGCTGGCGCGAGTTGAAGGACAGCGACATCCCGGTCAGCTACTACCAGCAGACGGAGGCGGGCTGGAAGAAAATGGCGTGAGGGGACGGTATTAGTTGCCCTGCTTTAGAGAAAATCTATAAGATAAATAGATAAACTATATTCAAGCAGGAGGTGCGTCTTGGACGACTTCTACGATAGTCAAAGGGCGAAAGCAGGTAAGTACGCGACATTCCTATGGCTTGGCATTGGCGTGTATCATTTTGCCACTTCCGATGTGGCATCGTTTCTAACATGGCAGGCGGCTGTTTATTTTATTGGTGGAATGTTTGCCGCCGCATTGATATTTGGCGGTGTATTTTATTTTCTTCAACGGGGAATCGCGAAAGTTCTGTCAAAAATCGTCAATAGGCCTTCACCTATTGTCGCTATAATAATTACATCAATTGGCATAATGTTAATGGCTATCGAAGCCGTAGTGATTTTTTTCGTTTCTGGCTGGGTTGTTTTCAATCTGTTGTTTTAGCGACTAAACGGTTGTTTCGAACTTATCTGCTCGCTGGGGATTGAGGGGCAGATTTAGGAATAGGGAAGGGCACACGTCCCGTCAGCTATTAGCTTTAGACGAAAACAGAGAGGAAGACAGATGGATTATGATTCCGCGTCGCTTCCATTCTCTTCTGTGTTTATTGTGATATCGATACTCTGAAAAATCGGTATTAAATTATTTTGCAATTCGTTTACAAAGATCTGACACGCAAAAAATAGACCTTCAAGTTCTTTTGGTGTTAGATCAAGCGGCGTGCCTGCATCAATTTTCTTAACTTGATCAAAAGGTTGGAGTTTGATTGTTCCACCGGCTTGAACTGGAATTGGCTCGTCAGAGTCTGACTTTATGGGAATCTTCTCGCCATCGTTGCTATCCACCCAAATCTCTATGGCACGCCACTGCATTACGAGAGCTTTGTCTTCGTTGCAATCGCGAGGACGAATGTAGCCACGTCCATGTGTTAAACTATTTCTTGCGTAGTTAATGGCCACAAAATCGACAGATTTTGGAATCTCAACATTGAACTCTTTACGAATAAGTTCAAGCTTACCCCCAATACCTTTGTTATCGAAATCTCTGAGTAACTTATTAAAGTCAATTTCGTGGCCTTTAGAACGATGAGTTCTTATTAATGTAATCAACACAGCACGAAAATAATGCTCAAATCCCTCAACTAATTCCCGTAATGCATTGCCCGTAATCCAAGTTTTAAATCCAGCCTTAAGCATGTTTAAATCTTCGTTTGAAGCATTCTCAGGAAAAATTCGGGGTTTCACAATACCCGGCAAAACAACTTGTTTTTGGTCTGGGTTTTCCGCCGCATTTATGCCAAACCCCATAAATGCGTATGCGCGCCTAATTGCAGTGGATCCAATACTGCTAATATCATTCAAGTTGATAGTAACTTTATCCATAGAGATTGTTCCTGATAACAATTAGTGTTTCAGCTAATATATATCAGGAATTGTATGATAGAATTTAATTTCCCCTAAACACGGGTACTGAGTAACTACGCCGCGCCTTGTGCCTCGAGTTCTTCTGTGAGCGCGAGCCATTTTTCTTCCGCGTCGGTGAGTTCCGCTTTCAGGCGGCCGATGGCGTCGGCCGATGATCCAGTATTGATGAGTTAGATCGTTTTATAGGAACCGGATTTGTTCGGCTTGGGTGGGGAAACCTGCCGGTATTGCTCTGCCGCAACTTTCTGCACTGCGGCATCCAGAAAACGTGCGAGGCGTGGCTCTACGTCTTCCCATGCTTCTGCGGCATTCATCTGTGCTGTAATAAACCCAAAATTATTTAGTGTGCTACGTTCCGCTGCAATGGAAATTGTGAATATGTGGGGGCGATCAAATCTTAAATCGTGAACTTTAATGTCAATAAATGCAATGCCGCTCCATCCCCGAATGATGCCATAGGGTCCTCCGACATAACCTGAAATCACAGGCTGTTCGCTTTTTGCCTCTAAAATAACTTGCTGCCACTCGTCTGCATCTCCGGACACTGGATCTTTGTAACCGCTCCTTCTAAGAACAGAAAGGGTGGAGTCGTTGAAGAAACCACCTAATCGCCTCACGTGAATCTGCATTGAAACTGAGCCTGCAACCGATGACGTGGAGGGCGGAACGACTTGAAAGGCGTTTGGATAGATCCGATTGATCTCGTTGATCAGAACAGGCCCGAAATCGCCTTCGCGTTTGGCCGCATCATGATCAATGACCGAAATTAAAATCGGCTTGTCAGGGGCTCGTTGAAAGCTGCTGTTCAGGGAAACTTCCGGACTGGTGTGAATCTCTGTGTTCGTGAGGCTGGCGCATCCGGTTACCAGAACCGCCAGAAGAAGAACGCAACAACTACGTATCGTTTGCATCAATACTCTCATTTAGTCGGCCAAAATAATCTTCCATTGTTTTATAGAAAATATATTCAAGCATCAATTGAGTTTTGGGATTACCGACGCAATCAAGCGAATTGGTGCGCCCTCACGCCGCGCCTTGCGCTTCAAGCTCCTCCGTGAGCGCGAGCCATTTTTCTTCCGCTTCGGTGAGTTCCGCCTTTAGGCGGCCGATCTGGCCGGTGAGTTTGGCCTGATAGTCCGTGCCCTTGTCGTAGGTGACGGGGTCGGCGAGTTCGGTTTCGAGCGCGGCCTGCCGGGTGGCGAGGGCCTGCATCAGCTGCTCGAGCTTTTTCACCTCCTGCCGCTTGGGACCGAGGGCGGCGCGGGCGGCGGCGCGGGCCTTGCGGGCCTCCTTGCCGGAGAGCTTCGGCGCGCCTGTCTCGGCGCCCGGTTTGCGGCCATTGCCGCCGCGCCCGGCGTCCAGAATCTCTTTCTTGTAATCCTCGATATCGCCGTCATAGGCATGCACGCCGCCATCCTTGACCAGCCAGAGCCGGTCGGCGACGAGGCTGACGAGATGCGGATCATGGCTGATCAGCAGCACCGCGCCCTCATATTCGTTAAGGCCCTGGATCAGCGCCTCCCGACTGTCGACATCGAGATGGTTGGTCGGCTCGTCAAGGATCAGCAGATGCGGCTTTTCCTCCGCGATCAGGCAGAAGTTGAGCCGCGCCTTCTCGCCGCCCGAAAGCTGCTTGACGGGTGTGTCGGTCTTCTGGCGGGTGAAGCCGAACTGGCCGAGGCGGGCGCGGACCTTGGATTCCTGCGCATTTTCCATCTTGGCGGCGAGATGCTGATAGGCGGTCTCGTTCTCGCGCATCTCGTCGAGCTGATGCTGCGCGAAGAAGCCGATTTTCAGCTTGGTCGATTTGCGCAGGCTGCCGCTTTCGGGCTGCAATCGGTTGGCCAGCAGTTTCGCGAAGGTCGACTTGCCGTTGCCGTTGGAGCCGAGCAGCGCGATCCGGTCATCCATGTCGATGCGGAGGTCGAGGCTGCGCAACACCGGCTTGCCCGGGGTATAGCCGACCGTGCAATGCTCCATCGTGATGATGGGGGAGGAGAGCGGCTCCGGCGCGTGGAAGGTGAGGCTCGCCGTATGTTCCTCGACGATGCCGACGACCGGCTTCATCTTTTCCAGCATCTTCACGCGGCTCTGGGCCTGACGGGCCTTGGATGCCTTGGCGCGGAAGCGATCGACGAAGGATTGTAAGTGCTTCCGCTGTGCTTCCTGCTTGCGGGCCATGCCGGCGAGAAGCTCCATCTGCTCGCGCCGGGTCTTCTCGAAGAAATCGTAGTTGCCGGTATATTTCACCAGTTTCATCTGGTCGAGATGGGCGATCTCCGTCACCACGTTATTCAGCAGGTCCTTGTCATGGCTGATGATGACGAGGGTGCGCTGATACCCGCGGAGGAAACTTTCCAGCCACAGCGTCGCCTCGAGATCGAGATAGTTGCTCGGCTCGTCGAGGAGCAGCAGGTCCGGCTCGGCAAAGAGGGTGCCCGCGAGCGCGACACGCGTCCGCCAGCCACCGGAGAAGGAGGAGCAGGGGCGCTGCTGCGCTTCATGGTCGAAGCCGAGGCCGGAGAGAATCTTCGCGGCCCGCGCCTCCGCCGTATGGGCGTCGATATCGGCAAGGCGGGTATGGATTTCGGCAATGCGCATGCCGTCGGTGGCGGTCTCCGCCTCCTTCAGCAGCGCCGCGCGCTCGACATCGGCGGCAAGCACCGTCTCGATCAGGCTTTCCGGCCCGCCCGGCGCCTCCTGCGGGAGGACGCCCATGCGCGCGCCATTTCGAAGCTCGATCGTGCCGCCATCCGCATGCAGCTCCCCGGTGATCAATTTCAGAAGCGTCGATTTCCCGGTGCCGTTGCGTCCGATCAGGCCAAACTTGTGCCCGACCGGAATATGCAGCGAAGCATTTTCCAGCAGCGTCCGTCCGGCGATGCGGTATGTCAGATCCTTAATTTGAAGCATGGGGCACTCTCTAACAGAAAGCGACGCTCCTAGAAAGACGGAAAATCAGCTTCAGGTCACAAAAAATCGGGTTTTTGCAACGAGAAGGGTCATGAATTCAGATAACCCGAGAAAAGCGCGATGAATGCCCCGACATGGACAATCATGATCGCGCGGTCCTTCCACATCACGCCGACAAGAAACCACAGGACAATGCCAATGATAAAGGCGAACACATTCCACGGGACGATATTCAATCCGGTCAGGCCGTAGCCGACAAGCTGAATGACGGTGGCAATCCATTTGACGATATCAACATTTTGCAATTTCAGTGACCTGCCGGAAATCCGTTGAAGGGGCGTGCTTCATAGCAGAAGGCGGTTTCCGGCGATAGCCCGAAAATACCAGGCCGCGCAACGGCAGACTCAATTCTGTTGACATGCAGGTAAATACCTACATATTATCCAGCCCAAGGAGTAGCGTATGGACGATGACAAGACATTCAAGGCGCTCGGCGATCCGACACGCAGGAAACTGCTGGATCTGCTCTGCGAGAAGAACGGGCAGACGCTTGGGGAGTTGTGCGGGCATCTGGATATGCGGCGCCAGTCGGTGACGCAGCATCTTGGCCTGCTGGAAGACGCGAACCTGGTCTCGGTCGTTCGGCGGGGGCGGGAGAGGCTGCATTTCCTCAACCCGGTGCCGCTTCAGATGGTTTACGAGCGATGGATACGGAAATTTGAACAGCAACGGCTTGCCCTGCTTCATGAACTGAAAACGGAACTGGAAGGAGAGACTGATGACTAAGGAAAAGACGACTTTTGTATATGTGACCTTTATCCGCGCGACGCCGGAAAAGATATTCGAGGCGATTACCCGGCCCGAGATTGCCGCCCGCTACTGGGGCCATGAGAATGTCTCCGACTGGAAGGTCGGCTCGAAATGGGAGCATGTCCGCGACAATGACGAGCGCAAGGTCAATATTGCGGGCAACGTGCTTGAGGTCGATGCGCCCAACCGCCTCGTGATCAGCTGGTCGGACCCGTCCGAATATGATCTCCCGGAGAAACACAGCCGGGTGACCTTCGATCTGGTGCCGTATGAGGATATGGTGAAGCTGACCGTCACCCATGACGAGCTGGAAACCGGCAGCGGCATGGCGATCGGCGTCACGCGGGGTTGGCCGCTGGTGCTCTCCAGCCTCAAATCCTATCTGGAGACGGACGAGCCCATGGATGTCTTCGCCCAGCCCTGCGCGACCGAAAGCGCGGCGTAAACCCTTCACTCTGAAAGGACTATATCATGACAGGAAAACATTATTCCGGCGGTTGCGCCTGCGGGGCGGTGCGCTACGAAACCGACAGTGCCCCGGTCTTCGAAAATCATTGCCAGTGCCGCGACTGTCAACGGCGAAGCGGGACGGGGCACAGCTCCTTCCTGACCTTCGCGGACAGAAAGGCGGTGCATCTCACCGGGAAGGTAACAGAATGGCGGGTGATGGGGGACAGCGGGAAGGAGAAAACCCACTGTTTCTGCGCCACGTGCGGATCGCCGGTCTATCTCCTGCTGGACGTGCTGCCAGAGGGGATCGCCATTCACGCGGCGAGTCTCGATGATCCGGGCCAGTTCAATCCGGCCGTGGTGACTTACGCGTCCGCGGGATTTGGCTGGGACCGGATGGACCCGGCATTGGCGGCCTTCGACACCGTGCTGCCCCGGTAAAGCGGCTTACCCTGCGCGGATCATCGCCTGCACGGATTTCTGGCAGGCGGTGATCAGCGCATCCAGCGGCAGATGCTCGGGTTCCGCAAGGATCTGCAGGGCGACGCCGCGCAACAGGCCGATGATCAGGCTTGCGAGGATCGCCGGATCGAGGGAGGAGGGGAGGTCCCCTCTTTCCATCCCGAGGGTGAGATAGCCCATGATCTCGCCGCGAAAGACCTGGTTCACATGGGCGATTTCCTCCGCCATGCCGGGCAGCGAGCCAAGCCCTTCCCCCATCAGAACATACAGCGCGCGGATGCGCGTGCCGCGCTGCGCCACATCGGTGAGATAGGTCGCGACAAAGCGCGATAGCTGCGCCGGGGCGGGGCGGGGATCGCGCGCCTTCGCCCGGAGGCTGAGGCTCTCGTCCGCCTCGAACCGGTTGAGGATATGGGCGAGAACGGCGCGCAAGACCCGCTCCTTGCTGCCGAAGCGGTTGCTGACCAGCGTGCCGGTGCAGCCCGCGCGGCGGCCAATCTCGATCAGGGTCGTCCGCTGATAGCCTTTTTCGGCGAAGAGTTCCGTCGCCGCCTCGATCATGCGCTGGCTGGAATCCCGGCGCCGTTCCGGATTTTTGCGGGGGCGGGGGGCGGCGGTGGCAGGGCTCATGTCAAATTCCATGTAATATCAACAGGATATCACCATAACAAAATAGTTGTTGGTGAACAACAAAATTAATGATATGTCTTCGGAAAACAAGAATGGGGGAGGTGCAATGATCACAGTGACGAAAATGGACGCGCCCTGCGGCGCCCGGATCGAGGGGGTCGATCTGTCGGCGCCGCTCGCCAAAGACGACCTCGCCGCCATCCGCAAGGCCTGGATGGATCATCATGTGCTCGCCTTCCCGGACCAGAAGCTGGACAATGACGATCTCGTCCGCGTCGCCGAGTATTTCGGCCCGATCGGCGACGATCCCTTTCTGAAGCCCATCGATGGGCATGAGCGCATCGCCGCCATCCATCGCCTCGCCGACGAGACGGGGCGGATTTTTGCCGATAACTGGCATTCGGACTGGAGCTTCATGACCGTGCCGCCGTCCGGCACCATGCTCTATGGCAAGATCATCCCGGAGGAGGGGGGCGACACCCTCTTTTCCAACCAGCATCTCGCGTGGGAAGAAATGCCGCCCGAAATGAAGGAACGTTTTGAAAATCTGACGGCGGTTCATTCGGCGGGCGGCGCCTATTCGCGCGAGGGCGCCTATGCGGAGAAGAATTTCAAGGGCGCGATGCGCTTCAATATCTCGGACGAGGCAAACAAGCGGGAGACCCATCCGGTCATCCGCCCGCATCCGGAAACCGGCAAGAAAGGCATTTTCGGCGGCAGCTATCTGGTCGATCTTGACGGCATGGAAGAGGCCCGCGCGAAGGAATTGCTGAAGGAACTGGTGCGCTGGCAGGGGCGGGAGGAATTCGTCTATCGCCATAAATGGGAGCCGGACATGCTGGTGCTGTGGGACAACCGCTCGGTCCTGCATAAGGCGACCGGCGGCTATGAGGGGAAGGAGCGTCTGCTCCACCGTCTCACCATTGCCGACGACCCGGCCTATTACTGAAAGGCCCGCCCCGTGCGGGAGAGGCGCGGCCTAACGGTCCTGCAGGCCCTTTCCGGCGAGGATTTTCGGGGTATATTTCTCAATCCGGGCGAGGCGGGTCCTGGCCTGTTTCGCGCCGGAGAAATGAAGGTTGTAGCCGCGCTGCCGCCCGGGGGTCAGCTTCTCAAACGCGGCCTTGAAGGCCGGATCGGACGCGAGCTTTTCCTGTAGTTCCGCGGCAAGGACGAGATTGTCCTTCTCCTTGAAGTCAATCTGCGCCCCTGCTTTTTCGAGGGCGATCGCCTCCTCGATATAGTTTTTCAGGGTCGGGGCGGCCGCGTCGATTTCTGCGGTGCTGATGAACCTGGCCCAGCGCATGGCCTGGGAATTCTCCCCCGGCTTTTCAAGGATGCCGTTCGGGTCCTTCATGAGCGCGCCCTTAAAAAAACCAATGGCGCAGGCGTCCTTCAGCCCATAGATCATGGCGACGTTCTTCCCCTCCTGCATATAGCAGAGCTTGCCCCATTTGACGCCCTCATCCAGCGAGGCGCCGAGCAGCAGATCCCGGAGCGCGCGCCGTTCTTCAAGCCAGTTTTCGGCGTCGTTCAACAGGGGATCGACTTTGGGATTATGGGTACTCATGGACGCCCCTCAATTCACTCTCTGTGGCATTTATTCCGATCCACCGGACAGTGTTCTGGCGGGCGGCGGCTTCTTCCCTTGAATGTATCGCCGCCCTCCGTCGCCTGCAATACCCTATTCTGCCATCAAACGCCTTGCCTGCACCGGCCCGGGACGCTATAAGGCGCGGAATTATTCTCTTTGTCCCGACATTAAGGTGAGTGACCCAATGGCTCTTGAACGTACTTTCTCCATCATCAAACCCGATGCGACCCGCCGCAACCTGACCGGCAAGATCAACGCCAAGCTGGAAGCAGCCGGCCTTCGCATCGTCGCGCAGAAGCGCATCCGCATGACCCGCGAAAATGCCGAAACCTTTTACGGCGTCCATAAGGAGCGGCCGTTCTTCAACGATCTGTGCGACTTCATGACCTCCGGTCCCGTCGTCGTGCAGGTGCTGGAAGGGGAGAACGCCATCATGAAGAACCGCGAAGTCATGGGCGCGACCAACCCGGCCGACGCGGCCGAGGGCACGATCCGCAAGGAATTCGCCGAGAATATCGAGGCCAACTCGGTCCATGGCTCCGACAGCCAGGCCAACGCCGCGATCGAGATTGCCTATTTCTTCTCCGGCTCCGAAATCGTCGGCTGACGAAAGATACTCTCCCAAAGAAAAGGCCCGCAATCGCGGGCCTTTTTTGTGTCTTGTCGCGCGGGTTATTTCTCGGCGCTGGCCGCCTCGGATTTATCGAGGAAGGTGACGGTGTCCGGCAGGTCGCGCGGATTGTCGCTATGCTTCAAATGACCGTCGATCTTGGCGCCGGGCTCGATGCTGAGCGAGGCATGGATAATGTCGCCCTTCACCGTGGCGGTCGAGGTGACGGTGATCTCCTCCCCCTTGAGGCTGCCATGGACGGCGCCGCGGATGATCAGGGTGCCCGCATTGATATCGCCGGTGATCATGGCGTTCTGGCCGATGGTCAGGGTTTTCGCCTGCACGTCGCCCGTCACCTGGCCGTCGATCTGGATTTCCCCCTCCGAGAAGAGGTTGCCCTCGATACTCAGATTATCGGCGATGATGGAGGGCATGGTGTTGGTCCGGCTGGCTTTCGGCTCGGACTTGCTGTTACCGGAAAACATGGAATACCTCGCTTCTCAATTTACTCGATGGCGGCCTTCTCAAGTTTCGGCGTCGCTTTGAACGCGTATCTTCCGGCCTTGATAAAATTCGCCGGATCGAGATTTTCACCTTCATAGATGACTTCATAGTGAACATGGCGACCGGTGCTTCGACCGGTGGAGCCCATCACGCCGATTTCGTCACGAAATTCGACCTTGTCGCCCTTCTTGACGAGCGCTTTCTTCATATGGCCGTAGCGCGTCTTGAAGCCGCGGCCGTGATCGATGGTGACCATGGTGCCATAGGCGCCGTTCTTGCCGGCAAAGGTGACGACGCCGGGGGCGGTCGCCAGAATGGCCGAGTTGCGCGGACCGGCGATATCGACGCCCGCATGGAAGGCGGAGCGCTTGGTGAGCGGATCGCGCCGCTTGCCGAAGCTCGACGTCACATAGCCGACATCGACGGGGCGGGCGAGCGGCAGCTGCTGGAGCAGGGTCTGCAGGGATTCCCAGCGGGCGAGGCTCGCCTCCATCTTCTTGGCCTGGACATGGAGTTCCTGCTCGGTCTCGAGCATCTTGCCGGCGGTCTTGGCGGCGACGAACGGGCCGCCCTGGCCGATTTCCTCGTCGCTCTCGCCCAGCAGCTTGTCGGGATCGAGGCCGGTGAGGACGATAATCTCGCGCAGCGCCGCGACGCTCTCATTGGTGCGGTCGTGGATGCGGGCGATCAGGTCCTTGTTCTCGGTCGACATGCGGGTCATGCGGTTGCGCAGTTCCGTCACTTCCGAATTCAGCAACCGCTCCCGGTCGAGGCGGTTCGAAAATTCGCGCTTGAGGCTGGCGAACTGGGCGCGGGTGCTCTCCAGCTCGCGGTAGATCTCGTCCTTGGTCGAGGCGTAGAGATCGACGAGGCTGCGCATGGTCGCCAGCCTGCGCTCGGTGTTCGCGCGGTTGGTGTCGGCCTCATCGCGCGAGCGGGCGGTATGGAACATCGCCTTGTTCAGCTGCATGATTTCCAGCTCAAGCTGTTCGCGGCGGGCGTTGGAGCTGTGCAGGCTCTCGCCGAGGGCGCGGATGCGATCCTCCAGCGACTGTTTCTTGGAGCTGCCGCTCTCGGCGGCGAAGGCGAGGGCCTGCTCGACGACCTGGCGGTCGGAGAGCACATCCTCGAGGCGGGCATATTGCTGGTCGAGCTCGGCCTGCGTCGCCCGGATCTTCGACTGCGCCAGTTCGAAGTCGGCGGAAACGGTGTCATAGCTCGATTGCAGGGCGAGAAGCTTCGCCTGCTGCAGGGTATTTTCGTGATATTGAAGCGCGCCCGTCACCATCAGATAGGCGAACATGCCGCCGAAACCGACGGCGGCGGTCAGCCCGAGGGCCTGCGCGGCAACGGAAAGCCGCAGATATTTAAGCTGGCCACGGGTGCTGATGATGACCTGACGATCCGTAAGAAGTTTATTTAGTACGGCCTTCAGCCTCATTTGGTCATCCTGATCCAGTTTCGCTTCATCATCGATTAGGGAAAGCCTGAATAATAAAACTGATTTTTTCATTAATCGCAACAGGACTCACAGGCCCCTAAAATTTGCGCTTTTTTGTCGATTTTGCCGCCGGGGCGCCGGACAAGGGGAGGTAGTAATCATTGGGCAGTCCGGCAACTTCCCGCGCATCGTCATTAAACGGGGGTTTTAAAAGGCCTTGGAAGTGTTTTCTCACAAGCCGCTGCCAGTTCTCGCGGGGGGAAAGATCGTTTTTTGTGCAAAAATAATGGAACCATCGGCTGCCAATGGCGACGTGCCCGATTTCGTCGCTTAAGATAGTTTTAAGCACGTTGACGCTCTTTTCATCGCCCATCCGGCCGAATCGGGTGATCATCGCGGGCGTGACGTCGAGGCCGCGCGCCTCCAGCACCATCGGCACCACCGCGAGGCGGGCGGCCAGGTCGTGACGGGTGGCCAGCGCCGCCTCCCAGAGGCCGTCATGGGCGGGAAAATCGCCATAGGAAAACCCGAGATCCGCGAGCCGCTGGCTAAGCAGGGTGAAATGCGTCGCCTCCTCCTCGCCGACGCGGACCCAGTCGTCATAAAATTCGCGGGGGAGTTCGTGATCGGTGAAGCGCGCCACCATGTCCCAGGCGAGGTCGATGGCGTTGAGCTCGATATGCTGGACGGCGTGCAGCAGGGTCGCGCGCGCCTCATCGGACTGGCCGCGGCGGCGGGGCATCTCGGCGGGCGGGAGGAGGAGAGGGCGCGCCGGTCTTGCCGGACGGTCGGGCGGGGATGCGCGGCCGATTTCCATCGCACCGCCGGAGTCGCGCCAGAGTTTGGCCGCCTCCCGGCTTCGTGCCGCCTTGCCGGCCGCCTCCCCGTCGCTGAGGACGGAGAGGGCGAGATCGCTTAAATTCACCTCAGAGCGCGCCCGCCGCCTCGAGCACGGCGTCGGCATGGCCCTTGACCCGGACTTTCCGCCAGACATTGCGGATGACGCCCGCGCCGTCGATGAGGAAGGTCGAGCGCTCGATCCCCATATATTTGCGGCCATAGTTCATTTTCTCGACCCAGACGCCGAAGGCCTCGCAAGTCGCGCCATCCTCATCGGCGGCGAGCAGGACGCGGAGGTCATGCTTGTCGCGGAAATTGGCGTGTTTTTTCAGCGAGTCGCGGGAGACCCCGATCACCGTGACGCCGAGCTTGTCGAACTCACCGATCTTCGCCGAGAAATCGATCGCCTCGGTCGTGCAGCCGGGGGTGTTGTCCTTCGGGTAAAAATAGAGCACGAACTTCCGGCCCTTCAGCGCCGCCAGGCTCACATCCTCGCCACTGTCTGTCGGCAAATTAAACTCCGGGGCTTTCTCTCCAACGTCGGGCATGGGTCACTCCTTTTCTGGATCGCCGGCGAGATAGTCGTTCAGGAGCCGGTCGACATCGTTCTGTGCGGTTTTGAGCTTTTTAGCGAGTGCGTCGAAATTTGCAACCTCCGCGGCCTCGGCGAGGGCGTTTTTCAGGGCCAGCGGGATGGTCTCGTCGATCTTGCGCCCGCCAAGGCAAAGCTGCTTCAACCCGCTGATATTGAGGTAGAACTTCAGGATATCGGTGAGCCTGTCCGCGGTTTTTTCGGGCAAAATCCCCGCCGCCTTCATTTTCTGCAGGCTCTCCATCGAGTTGGGATGGAGGATGTCCGGATGATCCGGCCCGTGGAGCAGGCGGAGATACTGGCAGAGGAATTCAAGGTCCATCAGCCCGCCGACGGCATGCTTGATGGCGAGCGGATTGTCGGAGCCGAACTCCTTGAGGACGCGGGCGCGCATGCTTGCGGTATCGGCGCGGATTTTCGCCGCGTCGCGTTTCGTCATGCCGATCTGGCGGAGCGCCGCTTCGACCTTCGCGCAGAGGTCGGGATCGCCGGCGACGACGCGGGCGCGGGTGAGCGCGAGATGCTCCCACGTCCAGGCCTCCTCGCGGTAGTATTTGATGATGCTCGCCAGCGGCAGCGCGATCGGCCCGGACTTGCCATGCGGGCGCAGGCGCATGTCGATCTCGTAGAGCTGGCCCTCCCCGGTATGGACGCTGAGCGAGTTGATGAAGCGCTGGCTGAGCCGGGTGTAGTAGAGCCCCGCCGGGATCGGCTTCCTGCCGTCGGTGGTCATGTCGTCCTCCGGCGTCTCGAAGACGAAGATCAGGTCGGCGTCGGAGGCGGGCGTCATCTGGCGGCTGCCGAGCTTGCCCATGGCGATGACCGCGAACTGGCCGCCGGGAATGACGCCGTGGGTCTGCGCAAGCTCATCGCGGACGCGGGGGAAGAGGCTGTCGAGGACGACCTCGGCGATATCCGAGAAGGCGGGCCCGGCGGCCACCGTCGCGCCGAGGCCGGTGCCGTGGTCGACATTGTCGAGGATCTGCACGCCGAGGCGGAACTTGCGGTCATTGGCCCAGCGCCGGGTATAGTCGAGGATATCCTGGAAATCCCGCGCGGTGGAGAGGATCAGCTCCAGATCGGCGGTGAGATAGTCCTTTGGCGGCAGCGCCGCCATGAATTCCGTATCGAGCACGCCGTCGAGCAGCATCGGGTTCTGGGAGAGTTTTTCCGCCAGCTCCGGCGCCATGCCCATGATCTTGGCGAGCAGGGACAGCAGGCTCGGATGCGCCTTGAACAGGGTGAACAGCTGCACCCCGGCGGGCAGTTTCTGCAAGAAGACATCGAAGCGGGTGAAGGCGGCGTCCGGATGGCTGGTCTCGCCGAGCGCCTCCAGGATCTGCGGCATCAGCCCGGTCAGGATCTGCTGGGCGCGCACCGTGCGGGTGCAGCGATAGCGCCCGTGATGCCATTCGCGGACCTTCTGCGAGACCGCCTTGGTATCCTCAAAGCCGAGCTCCGCGAGGGAGTCCAGCGTCTCCGGGTCATCCTCCGCACCGGTGAAAACGAGGCGGCCGGCCTTGCGGTCCGGCGTTTCCTCGAACCGGAAGAGGGCGTCGTAATGGCCCTGCACGGTCTCCAGCGTGGTCCGCAATTCCTTGCGGAAGGCAGCCGCGTCGTCATAGCCGAAAAAGACGCCGAGGCGGCGAAACTCCTCCGGATCGTCGGGGAGAAGCTGGGTCTGCTCGTCGCGGGTCATCTGCAGGCGGTGCTCAAGCTCGCGCAGGAACACATAGGCCTCCTGAAGTTCCTGCCGCACGTCATGGGCGATCTTGCCCGCCGCCGCGAGCTGGGAGAGGGTGCCGAGCGTCGTCGGCTCGCGCAGCAGCGGATTGCGCCCGCCCTCGATCAGCTGCTGGGTCTGGCAGAAAAACTCGATCTCGCGGATACCGCCGCGGCCGATCTTGATGTTATGACCCTCCAGCGAGATTTTCGAAAATCCCTTGTGGGTATGGATCTGCGACTTGATCGCCTGGATATCCTCGATCGCCGCGAAATCCATGGACTTGCGCCAGATGAAGGGGATCAGGAAGCGGGTGAAGTCGCGCCCCGCCGCCATGTCGCCGGCGATCGGGCGGGCCTTGATCATCGCCGCGCGCTCCCAGTTCTGGCCCTGGCTCTCGTAATAGACATGGGCGGCACCGACGGAGAGCGCGATGGGCGTCGCGCCGGGATCAGGGCGGAGCCGCAGATCGGTGCGGAAGACATAGCCGTCGCGGGTGCGTTCCTGCATCATGGTGACGAGATTGCGGGCGATGCGGACGAAGCAGTCCTGGATCGAGCGCCGCCCGGTATAGGTGATCTTCTCCGCCTCGAACAGGACGATCAGGTCGATATCGCTCGAATAATTGAGCTCCCGCGCGCCGAGTTTGCCCATGCCGATGATGATAAGGCCGCTGTCCTTCGTCGGATCTTCCGGGTGGGGCAGGGTGAGCTCCCCCTTGTCGGCGGCGACCTTAAGCAGATGGCGGCAGCAGATTTCCACCGCCGCCCCCGCGAAATCGGAGAGCGCGCCGGTAATCTCCATCAGCGGCCAGAGCCTGCCCATATCGCAGAGCGCCGTGAGAAGCGCGATCCGCCGTTTGGCGACGCGGAGCGCCGTCATCACCTGCTCCCGGTAGGCCTCCGGCCCGGTCTCTTCGGCGAGCGCGGCATAGATCCAGCGAAGCGCGGCGTCGGCCCCATCCTCCATCAGGCGGCGGAGGAGATGCGGCTCCGCATTCAGGCAGGCGGAGAGATAAGGGCTGTTGCCGAAAACGCCGGCGAGGATTTGCGCGCCCGTTTCGCTTGTGGCGAGCTTTTCCGCGAAGGCGGCGAGATCCGGGTCGGCTGCGGTCGCCTCCCGCCAGCCGTCAAGCCCGATGGCCAGAAGGTCGGGATCGCCGGGCGAGGGGAAGTCGGCGCCCGCCTCGGCCAGCGATTTATTTTTTTTCCTGTGCGCGATATCCTGCATTCCTAATCCGGGTTGCATAGGTTACGATAATAGCGACAATTATCGGGACAGGCATTTTTAATACAAGCGTTATTCAAAGCGAAATTTTCAATTGGTTAGAACAACTTCAAGATTACTGTACCGCACCCTGATGGGGATCGTCGTCCTTGTGTTTATCGCCGCGCTGGCCCTGGCCGCCGGACTGTCGCGCGGGCCCCTGTCGCTCTCCTTTATCGAGCCCTATGTCGTGCAGATCCTGGAGGCGCAATATCCGGAGGTGAAATTCGGGTTCAGCCGCCTGGGACTGGAATGGAATGGTCGCGACAAGAATCTGGTGGTGGCGGTCGATAATCTGGAAATTTCCGACGCGCGGCGGAAAGTCGCCTCGATCCCCGATGTCACGGTGGTGTTCAGCGGCGCGGCGCTGCTGCGCGGCCGGATCGCCCCGGCGGAGCTGGAATTTACCGGGCTGAAAATTCGCCTGACCCGGAACGCGGCGGGCGAAATCACCTTCGGCTATGACAATAGCCTGATGGAGGAAGACGGGACCAGCGGCCAGTTCGCGGAAAGAACCCCGGACGAAGCCGAGGAGGCCGCCGTGCGGGAGGGATATCTCAATATCCTGAAGGAACTGAGCGCGGAACCGGACCCGTCGAGCCTGACCGGCTATCTGACGCGGCTGGAGGTTTATGATTCGGCCGTCTTTATCGAAGATGAGATCCTGGGGCGTTTCTGGCGGGTGGCCGGCGCCGATGTGTTTGTCTGGCGCGAGGACCGGGGCCTGCGCGGGCAGGCGAGCGGGACGCTGAAGATCGGCAACGAAAATGTCACCCTGGTCGCCCTCGGCGACTATGACCGGGAGCTCAAGCGCACGCAGATCGACGGCCAGTTCAATGACCTGCCGCTGCCGCTGGTCGGCGCGCAGGCGGCGGAGCTGGAAATCCTGAAGGGCATCGATCTCACCCTCACCGGTCATATAAATCTCGATCTCGACGAGGCCTTCAGTTTCGATACGCTCGGCTTCGATGTGAAGGCCGGCGAAGGCCGCATCGATCTGCCCGACCTCTACAAGCAGCCGCTCCCTGTCACAAGCCTGTCCGTCGCCGGTCAGGTGTCCGGGGATTTCACCAGGGTTACGCTGGAGACGGTGACGGCGGAAACCCTCGGCGCGACCATCAAGATGGCCGGGGCGATCGACATCGCGGAGGCGGGCATGGGTCTCTCGCTCAACGGAGATCTCGCCAATCTGACGGTGAATGACCTCGCGCGGTTCTGGCCCTATTCCATGGCCAGCAACGGCTATGACTGGGTGACCAAGAATATCCGGGACGGCATGGTCCCGCGTGGAACCTTCACCATTGACCTACCGCCCGGCGCGCTGGATGGCGGGGACATCCCGAAGGAGGCCGTGGTCCTGAAATTCGACCTCGACGGCACCTCGGCCGATTATTATGCGCCGCTGCCCAAGGTGACGGATATCAGCGGCAGCGCGGTCCTCACCGAAACCGGGATTACGATCAGCGGCCTCACCGGCAAGCTCGGCAGCCTCGACGTCACCTCCGACAAGGTGATCATCAGCGATTTCGACAAATATGACCAGCTCGCCGATATCGCGATCCGGGTGACGGGCAGCAGCAAGGAGATTTTCACCTTCCTCGATCTCGAGCCGCTCGGCCTCGCCTCGCCCTACGGCATCGTCCCTTCGGCGATGGCGGGAACGGGAACGGTCGATGCCTCCTTCAAATTTCCGCTGCGCTTTGACCTGACGCTGGAGAAGGTCGACTACGCCGCCAAGGGCGATTTCACCGGCGCCGCGATCCCGGATGTCGCCAAGGACGTCAACCTCACGGACGGCAAGCTCAAGGTCGCGGTCGATCCGAAGGGCATCGATGTGACGGGAACGGCGGCGCTTAACGGCGTGCCGGCGAAGATCAATGCAAAAAGCTGGTTCACCGGCGCGAAGGAGGGATACCGCCGCTATGTCCTCACCGCGACGCCAAGCGATGCGGATCGCAAGGCGCTGCATCTTGAAACGCCCTATCTTGTCGGGCCGCTCACCGCGGATGTGACGCTCGAGACCGTACCCGACGGCAGCGCCAGCGGCGATATCCGCGTCGATCTCACCAAAACCATTATCGCCGGGGAGACGCTGCACTGGACGAAACCGGCCGGGGAAGCGGGCAGCTTCACCGCCGATTTCCGCTCGACCGCCAAGGATGTCACGACAATCTCGAATATCGTGGTGAAGGCGGGCGACCTGTCGGCGACGGGCACGGCGGTGATGGCGAATGAAATCGTCACCAGCCTGGTGATGCCGGACCTCAGGTTTGGCGAAAATGATCTCGCGATCGACTTCACCCAGGCCACCGAAGGGCAGATGAAGCTCCGGGTGACGGGCGCGCAGTTCGACCTCAAGCCGTTCGTCGTCGCCACCTATGACCTGAACGCCGTCGATATCGACGGGCCGGAGACGAGCAGCCGGACGATCGAGATCGATGTCGATCTGGACCGGGTGCTGCTCGACCAGAACCTCACCCTGGAGAAGGTGACGGCGAAAATGAATGTCGAGGGCAACCTGATCCGCGATGGCATGTCAAAGGGCCAGTTCGCCGGCGAGAAAAGCTTCGATTTCGAAATCCACCCCTCCGCCAAGGGGCGGCAGGTGACCTTTATCTCCGATGACGCGGGCGCGCTGTTCCGCGGGCTCGACCTTTACGACGATTTGCGCGACGGCAAACTCAAGCTCGTCGCCGAGATCGACGACAGCCAGCCCTCGCGCCCGGCGAAGGGGACGATCGATATCAAGGATGTGCGGGTGGTGAATGCGCCGACCCTCGGCAAGATCCTGACCCTGGGCTCGCTCGGCGGCATCGTCGATCTGCTGCGCGGCGACGGCATCGTCTTCGCCACGGTGGAGGGGCCCTTCACCTATGAAAACGGCCTCTTCACGACGCGGGATTTCCGCGCCATCGGCTCCATCGGCATCACGCTCAACGGCACCGTCGACCAGCCCGCCGACAAGATCGACATGTATGGCACGGTGATCCCGTCCTATACGCTCAATTCCGTTCTCGGCAATATTCCGATCATCGGCACCCTGCTGGTCGGCAAGAAGGGGGAGGGGGTGTTCGGCTTCTCCTACAAGGTGACGGGCGGCCTCGAAGATCCACAGACGAGCGTCAACGCCGTCTCGGCGCTGGCGCCCGGCATCCTGCGCCGTATGTTCTTCGAGCCCTGGGACCAGGAGGATATCCAGCCGCCCTCGACCAACAAGCCCGACGCCCGGCAGAGCCCGTAGCCGCCCTCGTCAGACCGGCAGGACCAGGTAATGGCGCTTCTTGCCCGCGGAGAGCTTGATCCGGCCCTCGCCATCGAGATCGGCAAGGCTGAGCACCGCCTTTTCGTCGTCGATTTTCTCGTCATTCAGCCTCGCGCCGCCGCCCTTGATGAGCTTGCGCGCCTCCGAGGTTGACTGGGCGAGGCCCGTCCGCTGGAACAGCGTCGCGGCGGGAATGCCGTCGGCAAGCTCGCTTTTCGGAATCTCCAGCGTTGGCAGGCCTTCCGATGTCTGCCCCATCTCGAAGGTCTGGCGCGCGGTTTCGGCGGCGGCCGCGGCGGCCGCCTTGCCATGGGCCATCTCGGTGCAGGCATCGGCGAGGATTTTCTTCGCCTCGTTGAGCTCCGCCCCCTCGAGCTTTTCAAGCCGTGCCACTTCATCGAGCGGGATTTGGGTGAAGAGACGGAGGAAGCGGCCGACATCGGCATCCTCGGTATTGCGCCAGAACTGCCAGTAGTCATAGGCCGAGAGCATGTCTTCATTGAGCCAGACGGCGCCGCCCGCGGTCTTGCCCATCTTCGCGCCCGAGGAGGTGGTGAGCAGCGGCGAGGTCAGGCCATAGAGCGAAAAGCCGTTCGTCCGGCGGCCAAGCTCGACCCCGTTGACGATATTGCCCCACTGGTCCGAGCCGCCAATCTGCAGCGAGCAGTTATACTGCTTCATCAGCTCGACGAAATCATAGGCCTGCAGGATCATGTAGTTGAACTCGAGGAAGGTCATCGATTCCTCGCGCTCCAGCCGCAGCTTCACGCTGTCGAAGGTGAGCATGCGGTTGATCGAGAAATGCGGCCCGTATTCGCGCAGGAAAGGGATATACTCCAGCTTGTCGAGCCAGTCCGCGTTATTGACCATGATCGCGTCCGTCGGGCCATCGCCGAAGGTGAGGAATTTCTCAAACACCTTCTTGATGCCGTCCATATTCTCCCGGATGGTGTCGTCCGTGATCAGCGGGCGGCTTTCATCGCGGCCCGTGGGATCGCCGACCTTCGTCGTCCCGCCGCCCATCAGCACGATCGGCTTGTGCCCCGCCTGCTGCAACCGGCGCAGGATCATGATCTGCATCAGGCTGCCCGCATGCAGGCTCTTCGCCGTGCAGTCGAAACCGATATAGGCGGTGACGATCTCGTCAGCAAAAGCTTTATCCAGCGCGTCCAAATCTGTACATTGGTGCAGGTAGCCGCGTTCGGTGAAGACTTTCAGGAAATCTGAGCGTATCTCGGTCATGGGACGAATTTCTGTTACTTGAGAGTTAAAGAGCGCCATCGTTTAGCACAGGTGGCCGGGGTTTTTAAAGGGCGGGATGATATTTGATGCAGAATAAACGGACGGATGTGGAAAATCGGCCGCTACGCGCCCTCGGGTTGATGAGCGGAACCTCGCTCGACGGTGTCGATGCGGCGATTATCGAGACGGATGGCGAGACGGTGGTCAAGCATGGTCCCGTCCGCTCCGCGCCCTATGATCCGGACTTTCGTCAGCGCCTTCGCGACTGCCTTGGACGGCAGGGCGCGCCGGCCGGGCTGATCGCCGATTTCACGACGCTGCAGGCGGACTTCGTGCGCCAGCTCCTCGCCGCAAACGGCCTCACGCCCGGCGATATCGACCTGATCGGGTTTCATGGCCAGACAATCTTTCACGATCCCGCCAACCGCGTCACCGTGCAGATCGGCGATGGCGAACTGATGGCAGAACTGACGGGCATCGATACGGTTGCCGAATTCCGCCATGCGGATGTCGCCGCGGGCGGGGAGGGGGCGCCCTTTGCGCCGCTCTATCACCGGGCGCTGGCGAAAGATCTTGAGGGGCCGCTCGCGGTGCTCAATCTCGGCGGGGTGGGCAATGTCACCTATATCGACGGGGAGGATGTGCTCGCCTTCGACACCGGACCGGCGAATGCCCTGATGGATGACTGGATCCTCCGCCATACCGGCGCGCCCTTTGACGAGGGGGGAAAGATCGCCGCCGCGGGAACGCCGGACGAGGCGGTGCTCGCCAAGCTGCTCGATCATCCATATTTCGATCTCAAACCGCCGAAAAGCCTCGATCGCGACCAGTTCGACGTCGCCGGGGCGATCTCCTGGCTCGGTCTTGAGAATGGCGCGGCGACCTTGCTCCGCTTCACGAGCGGGAGTATCGGCCGGGCGCTTTCCCATCTGCCGGGAACGCCGGCGCGCTGGCTGCTGACCGGCGGCGGGCGCAAGAACCCCGTGCTGGTCAGGGAGATCGCCAATGTCGTCGGGGCGCCGGTCGAGCCTGTCGAGGCGGTCGGCTGGCGCGGCGATGACCTGGAGGCGGAGGCTTTCGCCTTCCTCGCGGTCCGGAGTGTGCGGGGCCTTCCCTTGAGCCTGCCGACGACGACGGGCGTACCCGAGCCGATGACCGGCGGACGCCTCTATCCCGCCCCGTCAGGAACGCGGGTGTCGGCGTAGCCTTACTCTTCGTCGCTGCCGTTCAGCCGCATGTCGAGATAATCATCGACGGAGACCATCAGGCGATCGAGGCTGTTCTCGAAGAAATGGTCGGCCTCGGGGATTTCATCATAATCGATAGTGATGCCCTTCTGCGCCTTCAGCTTTTCGACCAGCTTCTTGATATCTTTTCGCGGAACCAGCACGTCGCGGTCGCCATGGATGATGATGCCGGACGACGGGCAGGGGGCGAGGAAGGAGAAATCATACATATTCGCAGGCGGGGCGACGGAAATAAACCCGGCAATCTCCGGCCGCCGCATCAAGAGCTGCATGGCGATCCAGGCGCCGAAGGAGAAACCGCCGATCCAGACGGCGGGGGCGTTCGGGTTGTGGGTCTGCATCCAGTCGAGGGCGGCGGCGGCATCGGACAGCTCCCCGACGCCATGGTCATAGTCGCCCTGGCTGCGGCCGACGCCGCGGAAATTGAAGCGGAGGACCGAGAAGCCGCGCTTCTTGAAGGTGGTGAAGAGGTTGTAGACAACCTTGTTATTCATGGCCCCGCCATATTGCGGATGCGGGTGGAGGATCAGCGCGAGCGAGGCATTCGGATCGCTGGAATGATGATAGCGCCCTTCAAGGCGTCCTTCGGGTCCATTAAAAATAACGTCTGGCATTGAATTTCTGGTTCCTAATTCTGCGTGATCTGGCGGCTGCAAGTCTCACTTTTTCCGCTCGTGCCCGCCGTCCGGATTATGTTGCGCGCCGTCACAGGAAGCTCAGTCGATCCTTGACGGTTACGGTGATATACATATATCTCTAACTAATGGGCGCTTGGGTAACCTGTTGTGATTCCCGCTGCAAGAGCGGCACAATACAGAAGGTAAGGGCAAATGTTCAAGCATATTAGCGAAGAAATTACCTGCGTAATGGAACGGGACCCCGCGGCGCGGACGCGACTTGAGGTCGCGCTGCTCTATCAGGGCTTTCACGCCATCGTCCTGCATCGCGTCGCCCATTGGCTGTGGGAGCGGAACTGGCGCCTGCTCGCGCGCCTCCTCTCGCAGTTCAGCCGCTTCGTGACCGGCATCGAAATCCATCCCGGCGCCGTCATCGGCCGCAAGTTCTTCATCGACCATGGCATGGGCGTGGTCATCGGGGAAACCGCGGAAATCGGCGATAATGTGACGCTGTATCACGATGTGACCCTCGGCGGGGTCGCGCCGTCGATCGATTCCGATTCCCAGCGTGGCGTCAAGCGCCACCCGACCCTGCAGGATGGCGTCATCATCGCCTCCGGCGCGCAGATCATCGGCCCGATCACCGTCGGCAAATGCGCCCGCGTCGGCGCGAACTCTGTCGTGCTCAAGGATGTGCCGGACCATACCACGGTCGTCGGCGTGCCCGCGCGTGCCGTCAATGCGTCGAAAAAGGACCGCCTGGACGAGAGATTCGCCGCTTATGGTGTCGGCAACCACGATCTTCCCGACCCGGTGTTTAAGGTGATGGACGGCCTTCTCGACAAGGTGCAGTCGCTGTCCATGCGCGTCGAGGAGCTTGAGAACGAGCGCCGCGAGCAGGACCTTCCCATCGCGCTGAAGCCGAAGAAGAAACCGGCGACGCGCACGTCCAGCAAAGCAAAAACGGAATCCTGACCCTCTAACCAGATACCGCCCCGGCGCGTCCGATTGTCCTTATGAGCGATACCGTCTACCTCGATTATAACGCGACTGCGCCGGTCCGGCCCGAGGTGATGGAGGTCATGCTGGCGGTCCTGCGCGAGGGTGGCAATCCGTCCTCCGTCCATCAGGCGGGCCGCCGCGCGCGCAATCGCGTCGAGGAGGCGCGGGGCTGCCTCGCATCCCTGCTCGGTTGCAAGGCGCCGGAAATCATCTTCACCTCCGGCGGGACGGAAGCCAACAACTTCGCGCTTCGCAGTCACGCCGACCGGCCGCTTTTCATCTCGGGCGGGGAGCATGATTCGGTCCTCGCCGCCGCGGGGGAGGCGACGCGCATTCCCCTCGATCCCGACGGTCTTGTCGATCTGGCGGCGCTGGATGCGCTGCTCGCGGCCGCTGGCGCCCCGGCGCTCGTCTCCGTCATGCTCGCGAATAACGAGACCGGGGTGATCCAGCCCATCGCCGAGATTGCCGCGCGGGTCCATGAGCAGGGCGGCCTGCTGCATACGGACGCCATTCAGGCGGTCGGGAAAATTCCCGTTGATTTCCGCGCGCTTGGCGCCGACATGATGTCGGTTTCCGCCCATAAGTTCGGCGGGCCGCAGGGGATCGGCGCGCTTGTCCTGCGTGAAGGACTCGCGCTTCCGCCGCTGCTGAAGGGTGGCGGGCAGGAGCTCGGCCGCCGCGCCGGGACCGAGAATGTCGCCGCCATCGCCGGCATGGGGCAGGCGGCACTGCTGGCCAAAGACGAGCTCGATCGCTTCGCCGCCCTCGCCGGGCTTCGCGATTCTCTCGAGGCACGGCTGCTTGAACTTTCCCCCGAAAGCCACATTTATGGCCGGAGGGCCGCGCGGCTCGCCAATACCACGTCGGTCTCGATGCCGGGGGTTGCCGCGGAACTGCAGGTGATGAGCCTCGATCTTGACGGCATCGCGGTGAGCGCAGGGTCGGCCTGCTCATCGGGCAAGGTGAAGCCGAGCCATGTGCTGAAAGCCATGGGCGCCAGCGATGAGGACGCCGGCTCCGCCATCCGCATCAGCCTCGGCTGGGGCACCCGCGCGGCGGAGATCGACCGGCTTGTCGAGAGCTGGGGCAGGTTGTACAAGCGGAAATCGCCCAAATTTGAGTCTTGACCCTAGACAGTCGGCGGCCGTCAGGATAGGTAAAAACAAGAAAGTTGTTCAGGAGTTTACGCCCGCATGCCGAAAATGACCTTTATCAAGCCCGACGGCACCCGACAGGAAGTTGATGCGCCGCTTGGCATGACAATCCTGGAAATCGCCCATCGTAACGATATCGACCTTGAGGGCGCCTGCGAGGGGAGCCTTGCCTGCTCGACCTGCCATATCATCGTCTCGGAGGAGGATTTCGAGCGCCTGCCCGACCCGACCGAGGATGAGGAGGACATGCTCGATCTCGCCTATGGCCTGACGCGCACCTCGCGCCTTGGCTGCCAGATCGAGATCACCGAGGAGCTGGACGATCTCGTCGTGACCCTGCCCGGCGGATCCAACAACATGATGCTGTGATGGCCGCGGGGCTTTTCGAACGTCTGAAGGCCGATAACCGGCCGGTCTGGGACGCCTATACCCGTCATGAATTTGTCGCGGGCCTGCAAACGGGGGACCTTCCCGAGGCTGCCTTTCAATATTATCTCAAGCAGGACTATCTCTTCCTGATCCAGTTCGCGCGGGCCTATGCGCTCGCCATCTACAAGGCCGACAATCTCGCCGAAATGCGCTCGGCGCTGGCCGGGGTGAAGGCCATTCTCGAGATGGAGATGGAGCTGCATGTGGGCTATTGCGCCGACTGGGGCATTGCCGCGTCGGAGCTGGAAAGCCTTGAGGAAGCGCCGGAAAATATCGCCTATACCCGTTTCGTGCTGGAGCGTGGCATGGCGGGCGACCTGCTCGACCTCATGGTCGCGCTTAGCCCCTGCGCCATCGGCTACGGGGAGATCGGGGCGCGGCTCGCCAAATCGCGCGAGACGAAGATCGAGGGCAATCCCTATATCACCTGGATCGAGATGTATGCGGGCGATGACTATCAGCAGCTGGTTGCCGACATGGCGGCGGAGATCGACGCGCTGGCGGTCAAACGATTTACCGAGGCCCGCTTTCCCGACCTCTCCAAAACCTTCGCCACCGCGACAAAGCTGGAAGCGGATTTCTGGCAGATGGGCCTCACCGCGCTCTAGGCGCGGCTTCCTACGAGACGACGCCGTCCTTGAGGGTCCAGGCGATCTTGTAGTCCTTCACATAGTCGCTGTGGGTGACGAGGCCGTCCGTCTCGGTCCAGTAATGCAGGAGATATTCCGGCGGCTCGAACGCCGTGCCGAGCTCGTTCTTCTCGCCGAGCAGCAGGCGGACCTGATGCGAGGTGGAGGGGCAGCACTGGGCGAGCGCGCCGCCGACCAGCTTCTGGATGGCGCGGTGCAGATGGCCGCAGAGGATCCGCTCGATATGATCATGGCGGTCAATCACCTCGGCGAAGGCCGCCCGGTCGAGGAGGCCCATCTCGTCCATGCTGACCAGCCCGGTCCTGAACGGCGGGTGATGCATGAAGATGACGACCGGCCGCGTCGTCTCCACCGCCAGTTCGCGGTCCAGCCAGGCGAGCTGCTCCTCGCCGAGGAACCCTTGCGGCTTGCCATGCAGGTTGGTGTCGAGACAGATGAATTTCAGCGGCCAGCCATCGACGGCATAGCAAAGATCCCCGCTTTTCGGCAGATAGTCATGATCGGGAAATTGCGCGCGCAGGAGGGCGCAGTCATCATGATTGCCGGGCAGCAGATAGACCGGCATCTTGAATTCGGGCAGGATCTCTTTCAGGACGTCATATTCCTTGCGCTTCGCGGAATTCACGAGATCGCCCGTCAGGAACACCAGATCGGGCCGGTTGACGCTGCTGTTCACATGCCGCGCCGCCTCGACCAGCTTCTCGGCGGGACGATAGAGTTTGGCAAATTCGTCATCGGCGGTCGCAATATGGCAATCGCTGAGCTGCGCAATCAGCATGGCTATCCTTGTTCCTTTACGACAGAGAGCATATCACGGGTGCGGACAAATTTCCTCCGCGGAGATTTTTCGCCGGCGCGGGCGACTTCCGCGGCATCGATCTTCTTCCAGTCCTCGAAGGAGACGGCGTGGATATCCTTCTCCCGGCACCAGGCATCGAGGCCCGCCGGACCCGCCTTCGCCGGATCGCCGCCGCCCGCGAAATCCTCCATCATCCGCTCGACGACATTCTGGCTGTCGATGCGGTTGGTGCCGATGGTGCCCGAGGGTCCGCGCTTGGCCCAGCCGACCACATAGAGCCCCTCGGCGACGCGCCCCTCGTCATTGCGGACGATGCCCTTCTCGACGGGCAGCCCCTCGAGGATGCCCATCTCGTATCCGATGCAGGAGACGAGAAGCTGGCAGGCGATCTCGTAGGTCTCGCCGGTGCCGACGGCCTTGCCATCGACGATCTTGTTACGCTCGAAGCGGACGCCGGTGATGGCGTCGCCTCCGAGAATCTCGACGGGGCTTGCCAGGAAATCGAGATAGATCGCGCGGTCCTTCACGCCGGGCGTGATATGCTCGAAACTCCGGAGCAGGTCGAGATTGGTGTTGACGACGCGCTCCTCCTTCTTGTCCTCGGAGGTGAATTCGTCGGGCAGGAGGGTCTTGTCGGTATAGGGTTTGGCGGAAATAAGTTCGGCGAATTCGCTGAGCTCCTTGGAGGAAAACTGCGCATTCTCCGGCGCCCGCCGCCCGACCACATGCACGGACTTGAGGGGGCTCTTGAAAATCTCCGCCGCGGCATGGTCGGCGAGGTCGGAGGCGGCCATTTCATCCGCCGTCCGCATCAGGATGCGCGCCACGTCGAGGGCGACATTGCCGTTGCCGATCACCGCCGCCGTCTCGATATCGAGGTTGGGCACGGCGTCGGCAAATTCCGGATGGCCGTTATACCAGTAGACGAAGGTCTGCGCGCCGAAGACGCCGTCCTTGTCCTCCCCGGGGATGCCGAGGCTACGGTCCTTCGGCGTGCCGGTGGCGATGACGACGATATCGTAAATCTCGCGCAACTTGGCGAGCGGGATATCGCTGCCCAGGCCGATATTGCCGACGAAGCGGACATTGTCATTCTCCATCACCTTGTCATAGGCGCGGGTGACGTTTTTCGTCGTCTGGTGATCCGGCGCCACCCCGGCGCGGACCAGGCCGTAAGGCGTCGCCAGCTTGTCGATGATATCTATCTGACTTTCGGGGCTTTTCTTGACGATGGCGCCCGCCGTATACATTCCCGCCGGCCCGGAGCCGACAATACAGATCTTCAACCCTGCCATTTTTTTAACTCTTTTTGTTACCGTTTCAGGCCGCCGAAGCGGGCGTTAAATTCCTCCGAAGCGGGAGGCAGCTTCCCGTTTGCATTCTCAAGTACGCGCATCAGATGCTGTTCGGCGCCCTCCCAGACCTGGCCGTAGATGTCCCGGAACAGGCTCCGCGCCTCGTTGCCGTTCCATCCCTCCGGCAGCAGTTCCGCCGGCAGCATCGGGTCCCTGAGCAGGACCCTGCGGTAATCATGCACCAAGAGACTGCGAATAATAAAACATTTTTTTTCATCCCAGGCGCCACCGCCGCCGCCGGCGGCCGCGAACTTGCCGAAATGCCGGATGAAACGGGCGTAGTCGGCCTCCAGATGCTTGAGGTTCCAGCCCTTGGCGACAAGAATATTCGGGCTGTCGAACGGGGTATCGCCGGGCCCCTCGGCGCTCAGCAGGGTCACCTTGCCCGTGAGGTCGAGATCGGTGAGCAGCGTCTCGACACTCGCCGCCGTCGCCGTCGGATGGGCATGGATGCCCGCGCCGAGATCGCCGAAGCCGAGCCAGCCGAGCTCCGTCTCCAGCTTGCGCCGGTCGGCATCCGCAAGGTCGCGGCGGGCGACGAACAGGAAGAGCCATTTTCCATTCCACGGAATGTCCCCGGCGGCATAGATGCGCGTCGTCGCCTCGGCGAAGCGGTGCTGTCCGGTCCGGGTCAGGCTGTAGAAGCTTTTGCGGCCGATCTGTTTGGAGGACAGCAGTCCTTCCTTCTGCAGGCGGAAGACTGCGGTGCGGACCACCCGCTCGTTGAGGCCGAGCGGCTCGACCAGCGTGATCAGACTGCCGAGCCAGACGGTGCCGCCATGCGGCGAGACGCAATCGCCCCAGACGGTGACGAGCAGCGATTTCGCCTTGAGGTCGAGCTTTTTGAACAGCGCGGCGAGGGACGGATCGGCTTTCGTCGGCCTGGTCATGCGGCCCCCGCCTGCAATTTATCGCCGAGCGACTGGTGATGCGCCATCAGGGCGGCAAGGTCGAGGCCGGGAATTTCGCCGCCCGTTACCCGCCATTGCCCGGCCACCATCACATGATCGGCGCGGCTCGCCCCGCAGAGGAGCAGGGCGGCCAGCGGATCGCCGGCGCCGGAGAAGCGCGGCTCGTCAAGGCGGAAAAGGGCGAGATCGGCCTGCATCCCGACCTCGAGCCGTCCGATATCGTCGCGGCCGAGGCAGCGGGCGGAGCCTTCCGTCGCCCAGCGGTAGGCGGCCTGGTGCGTGACCTCGCCCGCCGGATAGCGCAGCCGTTGCAGGAGCAGCGCCTGCCGCACTTCCTGGATCATGTTCGAGCCATCGTTGGAGGCGGAGCCGTCGACGCCGAGGCCGACCGGCGATCCGGCCCGCTCCAGCTCCAGCGTGCGGGCGATGCCCGACGAGAGAATCATGTTCGACGACGGGCAATGAGTGATGCCGACCCCGGCGCGCCCGAGCCGCGCAATTTCCGCATCGTTGAAATGGATGCCATGGGCGAGCCAGACGTCATCCGCCAGCCAGCCGACCTTCTCGAGATAATCGACGGGGCGCAGGCCGAACATCTTCTCGCAAAAGGCCGTCTCGTCATGGGTTTCGGCGAGATGGGTATGCAGCCGCACGTCGTGGACGCGGGCGAGGCGGGCGGACTCTGCCATCAAATCCGTGCTGACCGAGAAGGGGGAGCAGGGGGCGAGCGCGATCTGCGTCATCGCGCCCGGTTTTGCATCGTGATAGCGGGTGATCAGCCGCTTACTGTCGGCCAGGATGACGTCCTCCTCCTGCACCGTCGATTGCGGCGGCAGGCCACCCTGATCCTCGCCCAGGCTCATGGAACCGCGGGTGAGATGCACCCGGACGCCGAGGGACGCCGCCTCCGCCACCTGGATGTCGATGGCATCGAGCAGCTTTTCCGGGAACAGGTAATGATGATCGGCGGCAGTGGTGCAGCCCGAGAGGAGAAGTTCCGCGAGCGCGAGGCGGGAGGCGGCGGCCATCATCTCCTCATCCAGCCGCGCCCAGACCGGATAGAGCGCCTGCAGCCAGGGAAACAGCGGCTTGTTGAGCGCGGCGGGGCAGGCGCGGGTCAGGGTCTGGTAGAAATGATGATGGGTATTGATCAGGCCGGGAAGCAGCACATGGCGCGAGGCATCGAAGATCACCGGTTTCTCGCCCTCGGCGAACGTCGGCCGGCCGCCCTTGGGCACCAGCTCCGCGATCCGCTGCCCGCGGATGACGACCCCGCCGGCCGCGGCGGCGTTGAGTGAGGCCAGCGGCTCCCTGATCCAGATTGTCTCCGCCAAATTCCACCCTTAGCTTACTGTTTTGATTTTCAATTTTATCCTTTATAGTCTGCATCGGTCTTGGGGGACAAGGGGGACTGGGGTCCGGGGGATATGCAAAATCTCGACAATATCGAATTGCTGAAGGGGCTGTCGGCGCAGGAGCGGGCGGCCATCGCGGCGAAATGCGTCTGGCGGACATTCGGCGCGCATGAACAGATTCTCGAACGCTCCACCGACAGCCGCGATATGTATTTCGTGGTGAACGGCAGCGTCAATATCGTCAATTACGGCGTCTCGGGCCGCGAGGTGACCTACGCCACCGTCGGGGAGGGGCAGTATTTCGGCGAACTGTCGGCGATCGACGGGCATGCGCGTTCGGCCAATGTGGTGGCGAATACGCGCTGCCTGCTGGCCAGCCTCAGCCCAGAGCTGTTCCAGGAGCTGCTGCTGCAGAACCCGCCGATCATGATGTCGGTGCTGCAACGGCTGGTGCGGATCATCCGAATCAACGACGATCGCATCCTCGATCTCTCGACCCTCGGTGCGGTGCAGCGGGTCTGCCAGGAACTTCTGCGCATGGCCGAACCGGATCCGGTGACGGCGGGCAGCTGGCTGATTTATCCGATGCCGACCCAGAGCGTGATCGCGAGCCGTGTCTCGACAATGCGCGAGACCGTCGCCCGGGTGCTGGGGCAGCTGTCCCACGAAGGCATGGTGCTGAAAAAGGGAAAGACGCTCTATCTCAAGGACAAGGCGGCGATCGAGGATTATATCAAGACGCTCGCCATGACATCGGGGCAGAGCGGGCGCTAGAGCGGGGTCAGGATCGGCTGATCGTCACGGCTTTCACCAGCGCCCAGACCGGCGTTCCCTTCCTCAGACCCATTTCCTCGAAGGATTTGCGGGTGATGCGCGCGGCCAGCGGAAAGCCGACGTCGAGCAGCAGTTCCTCCATCCCCGGCGCGCCGGCGCAATTGTCGGCAACTTCCCCCTTGAAGCGGTTGAGGATGGAGAGGCCGGCCGGTTTCTTGAGCGAGATGGCGACGTCGCTGGCCCGGATGCGCAGGCGCATCGGCGTGCCGACCTCCTTCTCATCGCCGATAAGATAGAGCCGCCCGCCGCCCGGCGTATCGAGGATCAGCATATGATGGCTGCGGTCGTAATCGGCGACCGTCGCCTCGACCAGTGTTCCGGCTTCGGGGCCGCCCGCATAGGGCATCAGATAGAGACGGCTGAAGATATCCGCCGTCTGGCCCGTCGCCTTCATCTCCCCCTTGTCGAGCAGCAGCAGCGTATCGGCGAGGCGGGTGATCTCCCCGATCGAATGGGAGATATAGAGCGTCGTGATATTGAACTCGGATTTCAGCTCCTCGATCAGCGGCAGGATTTCGCTTTTGCGCCCCTCGTCGAGGCTGGACAGCGGCTCATCCATGATCAGCATGCCCGGATTGCTGAGGACAGCGCGGCCAATGGCGACGCGCTGGCGCTCCCCACCCGAGAGCGAGGCCGGCTTGCGGCCCAGCAGATCGCCGATCCCGAGGATGTCGACGACGCGCTGGAACGGGATCCTGCCCGCCTTGCGCGGCCGTCCCTTCCCATAGTCGAGGTTGCCGCGCACGGTATAATGCGGGAACAGGCGATGTTCCTGGAAGACGAAGCCGATATTGCGCCGCTGCACGGGGATGTTGATTTTCTTCTCGCTGTCGAACAACAGGCGCTCGCCGATGCGGACATGCCCCTCGTCCGGGGGGAGGAGCCCGGCAATCATCTGCGCGATCAGGGTCTTTCCCGCGCCGGAGGGGCCGAACAGCGCGGTCAGCCCGCTTTCGGCGGTGAAGGCGACGTCGAGGGTGAAGTCCCCCAGCTGTTTCCTGAGCCGGATATCGAGCATCAGCGCCCTCCCAGCCGCGCCTGGGAGCGGCGGGCCAGCCATTCAGAGAGCGCGATGGCGGCGAAGGCGAGAAGAACCGAGACGATGACGAGGCGCCAGAGCGCGCTTTCCGCATCCGGCGTCTGCAGCAGCGTGAAGATGGCGAGCGGCAGCGTCTGCGTCTCGCCCGGGATATTGGCGACGAAGGTGATGGTCGCGCCGAACTCGCCGAGCGCCTTGGCGAATCCCAGGGTAATCCCGGCGAGGATGCCCGGCGCAATCAGCGGCAGCGTGATGGTGAGGAAGACCATGAGCGGCGAGCGGCCGAGGGTCAGGGCCGCCACCTCGAGATTCTTATCGACCGCCTCGATCGCCTGGCGGAGGGCGCGGACGATGAAGGGAAAGGCCATGACCGCGGTGGCCGCGACGACGCCCTTCCAGTTGAAGATCAGCGAGATGCCGAACTGCTCATGCAGCCAGCCGCCGATGACGCCGCGGTTGCCGAGGGTGACGAGCAGGAAATAGCCGACGACGACGGGCGGCAGGAAAATCGGCAGATGGACAAGGACGGTCACCAGCGTCTTGCCGTAGAAGTCGCGGCGGGCGAGGAGCCAGGCGACCAGCAGCGCCGGGATGAAGGACACGGCGACGCACCAGATCGCGACTTTCAGCGACAGCAGGATAACCTCGATCTCTGCCGGTGAGATGGTCATGGGCCCGGTGTCTTCTGCCCGTACATCGCTTCGGGGGAGATCTCGACGTCGCTGATGATCTCCGCCTTGCCGTCCCGGATGCTGGTGAAGAAGCAGTTATGGCGGCCGGTATGGCAGGCGACGCCGGTCTGCTCGACAAGCAGGAGCAATGTGTCGCCGTCGCAATCGATGCGGAAATCGACGAGCTGCTGCACATGGCCGGAGGTTTCCCCCTTGCGCCAGAGCGACTGGCGCGAGCGCGACCAGTAGCAGACCTGTCCCGTTTCCAGCGTCTCGAGAACGGCGTCGGCATTCATCCAGGCCATCATCAGCACCTCGCCGGTGTCATGCTGCTGGGCGATCGCGGGAACGAGGCCGTGCGAATCGAAACTGATCTTGTCGAGAATGTCGCTGGTCATCCGAAACTTTTACCTCAAACAATCGACTCTGTCCGCCGATTCGATAAATTTTATCTATTTTGCCGCATTCAGGCGGTTGAACCCGGCCTCGAGATCAGCAATCAGGTCCTCAACCGCCTCAAGGCCGATATGCAGCCGGAGAAGCGGGTTGGTGTTGTCCCATGTCGTCGCCGTCCGATAGCTGGTCGGGTCGGCGAGAATGATCAGGCTCTCATATCCTCCCCAGGAGTAGCCCATGCCGAACAGCTCAAGGTCGTCGAGGAAGGCGGCGATCGCGTCTTTCGACACCTCCTTAAGTCGCATAGAGAACAATCCGGACGATCCGGTGAAGTCGCGTTTCCAGATCGCATGTCCCGGATCGTCGGGCAGCGCCGGATGCAGCACCGAATGAACCTCCGGCCGGCCCTTCAGCCATTCGGCCACGGCAATCGCGTTGACCATATGCTGTTTCAGCCGCACCGACAGGGTGCGCATGCCGCGCTGGGCGAGATAGACGTCATCCGGTCCCGCCGTCTGCCCCATCATGTTGGCACCCTTCTGCAGGACGGGCCAGCAGTCCTTCGTCGTGGTGACGATCCCGAGCATCACATCGGAATGGCCGACGATATATTTGGTGCCCGCCTGGATCGAGATATCGACGCCATGATCGAAGGGTTTGAAGAAGAGGGGGGAGGCCCAGGTATTGTCCATCATCACCCGCGCATCCCTTGCATGCGCTACGTCCGCGATGGCCGGGATATCCTGCATCTCGAAGGTTTGCGACCCCGGCGCCTCGACATAGACAAGGCGGGTCTCGGGGCGGATCAGATCGGCGATCCCGGCCCCGATCAGCGGGTCGTAATAGGTCACCTCGATGCCGAAACGGGACAGCACATTGTCGCAGAAAATCCGGCTCGGTCCATAGACGCTGTCGGTCATGAGAAGATGGTCGCCGGACTTCAGGAAGGCCAGCATCGCATGGGAGACGGCGGCAAGGCCGGAGGGGAAAACCTGGGCGCGGTATCCACCCTCAAGCTCGGCCACCGCATCCTCCAGCGACCAGGTGGTGGGGGTGCCGATGCGGCCATAGGAAACGACCCGTTCACCGGCCGCGCGCGCGGCATGGGTTTTCTGCAATTCCGCCAATGACGGATAGAGAACGGTCGAGGCATGATAGACCGGCGCGTTGACGATCCCGAAATTGTCCTCCGGATGCCGTCCCGCGACGACGATTTTTGTTTCTTCTTTCATGTTAATAATACCCGCCAAGCAGTTACTTTTTTCTCCTTTGTGAATATAGGAAGCGGGGCGAACTTAAAAGGGCAAATTTCAGCCGCCGGAACCCGCAAAAAAGCGAATTTTTCGCAATTGCAGCAAATTTTTACATTGACGCATGAAACAAAAATACTATCGTCAAAGACTTAGAAGATCATGATAACTTAAATTGTGATTTTCGAATGTAATTCACGCAAATGCTCAGAAAAAGGATTAAAACCTTAGAAGAAGTATGTGATTTACCGGATTAAAATTGACTAGTTATCAATGGACAGGAAGGTCATTTCATGAAAAAAGCGAGTTTTATTGCTGTCGCAACAGCAGCAACTTTTATGGCGACAGCGGCGACCGCAGCGACCCTGGATGATGTAAAAGCCAAGGGCTTCATCCAATGTGGTGTTACGACAGGTCTGGCGGGTTTTGCCGCTCCGAACAACGATGGTCAGTGGGAAGGCTTTGACGTGGACTTCTGTCGCGCCATGGCTGCCGCCATCTTCGCCGATCCGGGCAAAGTGAAATACACGCCGACCACCGCGAAGGAGCGTTTCACCGCGCTGCAGTCCGGTGAAATCGACGTGCTGGCCCGGAACACAACCTGGACCTTCAGCCGCGACGTCAACCTCGGTTTCGAGTTCGTTGGCGTCAACTACTATGACGGTCAGGGCTTCATGGTCAAAAAGGCTCTCGGCGTGAAATCCGCGCTTGAACTTGACGGCGCGCGTGTCTGCGTGCAGTCCGGTACGACGACGGAACTCAACCTCGCCGACTATTTCACCGCCAACGGCATGAAATATGACTCGGTCGTTTTCGACACCGCTGACGAGGTTCGCGAAGCCTATCTGAAGGATACCTGCGACGTCTATACGACGGACCAGTCCGGTCTGTATGCACAGCGGTCGGTGATTGCCGATCCGGAAGCGCATATCGTTCTGCCGGAAGTGATCTCGAAAGAGCCGCTCGGCCCGCTCGTCCGTCATGGCGACAACCAGTGGGGTGACATTGCCCGCTGGACGCTGAACGCGATGATCGAAGGCGAAGAGCTGAACATCTCTTCGGCCAATGTTGACGATCTGAAGGCAAACACCAAGAACCCGAGCATCCAGCGTATCCTGGGTGTCAACGGCGATCTCGGCCAGCAGCTCGGTCTCTCCAACGACTGGGCCTACAACATCATCAAGATGGTGGGTAACTACGGCGAAAGCTTCGCCCGCAACCTTGGTGAAGGCACGGCATTGAACATTGCCCGGGGCCTGAACGCCCAGTGGAACAAGGGGGGTATCCTCTACTCACCGCCACTGCGTTAAGGTCAGGTTCGCTGATGAACTGAGGAAAGAGCACATGATCCCCTGATCCGGGAGCCATGTGCTCTTTTCCTTTCAGCGAACGAGAGTTGTAGCAACGCCTGGGGAGGTAACAGTGTATGACCACAGATGTACAAGGTTCGGCGTCCAGCGATAGCATGTTGAGAGACCCGCGGGTCCGGGCAATCTTTTACCAGATTCTCGTCATCGTTCTCATCGTTCTTTTTGTCGCTTACGTCGGGCACAACACCGCGATCAATCTGGAAAAGCGTGGCATCGCGTCCGGATTTAACTTTCTAAGTCAGCCGTCAGGGTTCGGTATCGGCATCGTCCTGCTGATGGATTACAGCAGCCAGACATCCACCCATCTCGATGTTCTGATCATCGGTATCATCAATACCCTTGCCGTGTCGCTGTCCGGCATATTCCTGGCCACCATCATCGGCTTCATTTTCGGCGTGCTGCGGCTGTCGAAAAACTGGGTCGTCAACAAGATCGCCGCCGTCTATATCGAGGTGATCCGCAATATCCCGCTGCTGGTGCAGCTGATGTTCTGGTATTTCGCCGTGCTTTCGGTGCTGCCGCTCGTCGGGGACAGCATCCGCTTTGGCGAAAGCTTCTTTATCAATAACCGCGGGGTCAATTTCCCGGCGATCATCCCATCGAACGGCTTCTGGGTCATTCCGGTGACGCTGTTGGTCGCGATCGTCCTGTCGATCATCATCGGGAAATGGGCGCGTCGGCGCCAGGACCTGACCGGTCAGCCGTTTCCGGTTTTCCTGACCAGTCTTGCCCTGATCATCATTTTGCCGGTGATCGCCACGCTCGTCATGGGGTCGCCCTTCACGATGAGCTATCCGGAATTCGGCCGGTTCAGCATCACGGGCGGCTGGTCGCTGGAACCTGAGTTCCTGGCGCTGCTGCTGGGCCTCTCGATCTATACCGGCGCCTTCATCGCGGAGATTGTCCGTTCGGGCATCAATTCGGTCAGTCACGGCCAGACGGAGGCCGCGCATTCGCTCGGCGTTCGCCCGGGCATGACGATGCGGTTGGTGATCCTGCCGCAGGCGCTCCGGGTGATCGTTCCGCCGCTGACCAGCCAATATCTGAACCTCACGAAAAACTCCTCCCTCGCGACCGCCATCGGCTATGCGGATATTACGGCCATCTTCGCCGGAACCTCGCTCAACCAGACCGGTCAGGCGATCGAGGTGATTTTCATTACGATGTTGTTCTACCTCGTCATAAGCCTCCTGATTTCGATGTTTATGAACTGGTACAACAAACGCATTGCATTGGTGGAGAGATAAGATGGCAATAGTCAAAACAGAACGCCATGAGGATCTGCCGCCCCCTGTAAGCCAGACCGGCGTGATCGGCTGGATGCGGGAGAATCTGTTCTCAAGTCCGCTCAACGCGCTTTTGACGGTGGTCTCGATCTATGTGATCTACTGGGCGCTGAGCGGGATCATCTCCTATGCCTTCATCAACGCCAATTTCGTCGGCGAAACCCGGGAGGATTGCACCGGATCGGGCGCCTGCTGGGTCTTTATCAAGGCCCGCTTCGGCCAGATCATGTACGGCTTCTACCCGGTGGAGGAACGCTGGCGGGTCGATGTCGGCTATGTGCTGGCGGCGATCGGGCTGTTCTTTGTCCTGTCGGACGTGGTCAAGAACAAGAAATGGCCGGCGCTTTACCTGTTCGTCTTCGTGCCGGTGGCCTGCTTCTTCCTGTTCTCGGGCGGATATTTCGGCCTGGAAGTTGTCGAAACCTCGCAGTGGGGCGGGTTGTTCCTGACCCTGGTGCTGGCCTCGGTGTCGATTTTCGTCTCCCTGCCGCTGGGCATTGTCCTGGCGCTCGGGCGGCGATCCTCCATGCCGATCGTGCGCATGCTCTGCGTCGGCTTTATCGAGTTCGTGCGCGGGGTGCCGTTGATCACGGTGCTGTTCATGGCCTCGGTCATGCTGCCGCTGTTCCTGCCCGAAGGCATGAACTTCGACAAGCTCATCCGGGCGCTCGTCGGCATGTCGCTCTTCTCCGCGGCCTATATGGCCGAGGTGGTGCGCGGCGGCCTGCAGGCAATCCCGAAAGGCCAGATGGAGGCGGCGAAAAGCCTCGGTCTCGGATACTGGCAGGCCATGGGGCTGATCATACTGCCGCAGGCGCTCAAGATTTCCATTCCGTCCATCGTCAACACCTTCATCGGCCTGTTCAAGGACACGACGCTGGTGCTGATCATCGGACTGCTGGACCTCTTGAGCATCGTCAAGGCCGGAACCACCGATAAGGAATGGGTCGGGATGGCGACCGAAGGCTATGTCTTCGTTGCCGCCGTCTTCTGGGTCTTCTGCTTCGGTATGTCACGTTACAGCATCTGGTTGGAGAACAAGCTCCATACCGGTCACAAAAGATAGGAGGCAGAGAAAATGAGTGAAGCTGCCAAGACTCAGTCACAAAACGACGTTGCGATCCAGATCATCGGGATGCACAAATGGTATGGCGAGTTCCATGTCCTCAAAGACATCAACCTGACGGTTGACCGGGGCGAGCGGATCGTTGTCTGCGGGCCCTCGGGCTCGGGCAAATCGACGATGATCCGCTGCATCAACCGGCTGGAGGAACATCAGCAGGGCCAGATCATTGTCGACGGGATCGAACTGACCAACGATGTGAAGAAGATCGACGAAATCCGCCGCGAGGTGGGGATGGTCTTCCAGCATTTCAACCTGTTCCCGCATCTGACGGTTCTGGAGAATTGCACGCTGGCGCCGATCTGGGTGCGCAAGACCCCGAAGGCGGAGGCCGAGGCCACGGCGATGAAGTTCCTGGAACGGGTGAAAATCCCGGAGCAGGCGCTGAAATATCCGGGCCAGCTCTCCGGCGGACAGCAGCAGCGCGTGGCGATTGCCCGCTCGCTCTGCATGAACCCGCGCATCATGCTGTTCGATGAGCCGACATCGGCGCTGGACCCGGAAATGATCTCCGAGGTGCTGGACACCATGATCAGCCTCGCCGAGGAGGGCATGACCATGATCTGCGTGACCCATGAAATGGGCTTCGCGAAGACCGTCGCCGACAGGGTGATCTTCATGGATGCCGGCGAGATTATCGAGCAGGCGCCGCCGACCGAGTTCTTCGAGAACCCGCAAAGCGAACGCACCCAGCTGTTCCTCAGCCAGATCCTGCATAACGCATAGGCGCTACTGCACGTGCCAGAAAAAACCCGGCGGGGGAGTACGCCGGGTTTTTTTGCGTATTGATATACCGATTATTCTATTTAATATAGTATTCAATTTAGCTTTTGTCTCTGTTAATGTTTCATAAACAATGCGTTGATATGATGTTGACAAATGTAAACATTGAATTATATTCGGTGTTGTCGCGTGACTAGACCAAGACATCCAGACAAGCATATTGAAAATGCTGTTAGTTATGCTGAATTGAATGGCTGGACTGTCAAATTATCCAAAGGGCATGCCTGGGGCAGGCTATATTGTTATTTTCATGACAGAGAGGGGTGCATACTTTCTGTGTGGTCGACGCCGAGAAATGCGCAAAATCATGCAAAGAATATTATGAGAGCCGTGGATCGTTGTCCGCATAGTGAGAAGGAGAATTGATTATGAAAACATTTGAATTCTCTATCATTGCCTCCGGTCGGAGTATCGAAGATGATGACTTCGTGAACGCTGTTTTCGAAGCCGGCTGTGACGATGCCACTTTATCGTTTCAGAAAGGCGTGATTATTGCCGAATTTGAAAGGGAAGCGGAGTCCTTCGCAAAAGCCATTGCTTCAGCTTGTTCCCAGCTTCATCAGACCGGGCTGAAAATCGAGCGGATTGAACCTGACTATCTGGTAAGCCTGTCGGAGATCGCGGAACGCTCGGATTTAAGTAAGCAAGCCATTTCATACTACATCAAGGGCGAGAGGCTGGAAGGTTTTCCTCTTCCGGCGGCCAAGGTTACATCGAAGCACCCTCTCTGGGACTGGTATCAAGTGGCAGATTGGTTGTGGCGCAATAACAATCTCCCCAGAGAAGCAGTGATCCAAGCCAAGGTCGTGAAGGAAGCAAATATGAACATTGATTTGCTGGACATGCCCGGCAGCATGTTTTCATCGAGATTGGAGCAATGTGAGCTTAATTAGACCCTTCAGAAAAAGGAAAAAACCCGGCGGGGGAGTACGCCGGGTTTTTTTGCGTCCGCTGATAATCAGCTTCCGGCTTTAAGGGCGTTCCAGTATTTGGTGTTGAGCTTGCCGATCATCCGGTCGTGCCAGCTGCCGAGGCAGCCGCGGAAACTGAGGCTGCCGGCGATAGTGCGGTCAAAGCATTCCCGGACCACGGCGTTGGCATTGTCCTTGGCGCCGCTTGCAAAGCCGGAGGTTTCCATGATGCCCTGATAGGCGGCGCGGACGGCGAGCCGGTCCTCATCGCTTGCCCGGCCACGGACCGGCAGGCGGTTGATGGCCTGGCTGATCAGTTCCGCCGCATCGCGCTTGTTGCTGTCGCGATCGACCATCTCCGTCGCCAGGTCGCGCAGCGGCCCGGTCGCCAGCAGGATATCCTCCTCCGTCTGCGGCTTCACGTCGCCGCGGATGGGAAGCGGCACGAGGGAGAGATTCGCCGGCACTGAAATCGTGATGTCGAGCGGGCCGTATTTCGCGATCCGGCTTTCGCGGAAGGCGAGGCGGACCGCGTTATGGCCGCGCGCCGCGGTGATGGCGAGCGGCAGATGGTCGAGCGGAATTTCCTGCCCGGCCGCCGTCCGGCCCGTCAGCTCGAAGAATTTATCGCCATGGACATAATATCCCTCACCGACATTGGGGGAGGCGCGATGCTCCTGCAAACAGATGGTGGTGAGCTCCACCGTGCATTCCCCGGCCTCGCACAGCACCGGCAGTTTGAGGTCCGTCTGGGCGACCGCAAGGATTTGCGGCGCGGCGACGGCGGGCAGGGCGGCAAGGGAAATCCCGGCCGCCGCCAGGACGGGGAAAAGGGAAGCGCGTAGTCGATCGGTCAACGGTGTCATCGGAAGCCCTCCGCAGGGTGACAGCGGACATATATATCAGTATAAAGTGATATGAGGCCGGGGTCAATGAAGGCGATGCGCACCCTTTTCGCGAGGACCGGCGGCGATCAGTCCTCGATCGGGTCGATCTCGAGCTCGCGGCGGCGGATCGGCACGAAGCCGGCGCGCTGATACATCGGCAGGGCTTTCGGATGATCCAGCGTGCAGGTATTGACGGTAACCCGCGCCGGATCCTTCAGCCAGGCCTCCTCCAGCGCCCATTTCAGGAACCAGGGGCCAAGCCGCATGCCGATAAATTCCGGGACAATGCCGAAATAGGCGATATCGACGACCTCGGGCAGGTTCTCGCTGTTAAGCTCGACATATCCCGCCGGAACCCCGCGGATATAGAGAACATAGACTTCTGTCGTCTCCGCCGTGAGAATCGCTTTCAGCTCGTCGTCGGAAATCCGCTTGCGGTCGATCCAGCCCCAGTCCCGCCCGACAGCGTCATAGAGATAGCGGTAGAAGGAGACCGTCGGCTTTTCCGCGCGGATGATGGCATGGGGCAGGGCGGGCGGCGGCAGGGGCGCGGCGCGGTGCCGCTCCGTCATCTCGAGAAAGGTGATGATCACGGGCCATCTCCCCGAGGGGGTCGGCACCGGCGGGCGTTTGAGGGCCATGGCTACTTCCCGGTTTCAACTGGCAGACTTTCGTCGAACCCCCACTCCGTCCAGGAGCCGTCATAGACGGCAACGCGATGATGACCCAGCAGATGCAGGCCGAAGGCAAGGACACAGGCGGTGATGCCCGACCCGCAAGATGTAATCACAGGTTTCTTAAAATCAACTCCTGCGCTATCATAAGCTGCACGCAGTGCGTTGGGATTTTTGAAGGTGCCGTCCTCCGGATTGAGCAGTTCCGTGTAGGGCAGGTTTATCGATCCGGGGATATGTCCGCCGCGCAACCCTTCGCGCGGTTCGGGGTCCGTGCCGGCAAACCGGCCGGCAGAACGGGCGTCCAGCACCTGCTCGCGGGAGGCCGCGATATTGCGCGCCACCTGGTCCTTTTCGCGCAGCAGGAAGCTGTTGATACGGGAGGTGAAATGCCGCTCAGCGGGTTTGACCGGCAGATCATCGACCGGGCGCCCCTCCGCCTTCCATTTGGGCAGGCCACCGTCGAGGATGGCGACATCCTGATGGCCGAACAGGCGCAGGAGCCACCAGGCGCGGGCGGCGCTGACATTGCCGATGGTATCATAGACGACGATCCGGTTGCCGTCGCCAAGGCCGAGCTTGCGCATGCGGGAGGAAAATTTCTCCGGGCTCGGCACCATATGCGGCAGCGGGTTGTCGGTATCGGCAATCTCGTCGATATCGAAGAAAACGGCGTTCGGGATATGCTCGGCGTCATATTCGGCGCGCGGATTGCGCCCCGTCGCCGGCATATGCCAGGACGCATCGACGATGCGGACATCGGGGGCGGCGGCATGCTCCGCCAGCCATTCGGTAGAGACAAGCGAGGTTGGGTTTACATAAGCCATATTTCTCTTTTCACCTTATTCAGCCGTCCCGGCCGAGAGTCAGTCAACAAATTCCAGCGACACCCGACGGTTCTGCCGGCCCTTCTTCTCGATCTTCCGGACCCGGACATTGCCGATCTCCGAGGTATTGCGCACATGCGTCCCGCCGCAGGGTTGCAGATCGACGCCCGCCACCCGGATCAGGCGGATGCGGCCCGCGCCGCGCGGCGGCTGCACGGACATGGTTTTCACAAGGTCCGGCTTGGCGTCCAGTTCCTCTTCCGAGATCCAGTCGCTCGTCACCTCATGGTTTTCGCCGATGATCCGGTTGAGCTCCGTCGTGATCTCTTCCTTGTCGAGCGTCGCCTCGGGCAGGTCGAAATCGAGCCGCCCCTTGCCGTCGGAGACCTGCCCGCCGGTCACCGGGTAGGGCAGCACCGCCGAGAGCAGATGCAGGCAGCTATGCATGCGCATATACCGATGCCGGGTGGGCCAGTCAATTTCCGCGGTCACCTCCGCGCCAACCGGCGGCAAGTCGCTGCCCTCGGCCGGGATATGGACGATCTCGTCCGGTGTCTCCCCCTTGACCGCCGTCGCGATCTCGATCTCCGTGCCGCCCGCCAGGATCAGGCGGCCGCGATCGCCCAGCTGGCCGCCGCCGGTCGGGTAGAAGACAGTCCGGTCGAGAAGGATGCCGCCGCGCTCAGTGACGCCGGTCACCTTCGCAGCCGTTCGGGTAAGATAGGCGTCGTCGCGAAACAGGGGCAGGGTCATGACAGGCTCCGGGTTTTTTTTAGCTTTTGCCGGAGAGCCAGGGGGCAACCGGCAGGTTCTTTCCTTTGAGCATATCAATGTCCATCAGCTTACTAAAGTATTTTTGCGCGGTATCGCACAGAACAGTGACAATCGTATGACCCGGGCCCATCTCCTTCGCCATGCGAATCGCCCCGGCGACATTGATGCCGGTCGAGAGGCCGAGCTGCAGCCCCTCATGGATATTGAGGTCATAGAGCACGTCGAGCGCCTCGACATCGTCGATCTGGAAGGGATGGTCGATGGTGAGCCCTTCGAGATTGGCGGTGATGCGGCCCTGGCCGATTCCTTCGGTGATCGAGCTGCCCTCGGATTTGAGCTCGCCGTTTTTGTAATAGTTATAGAGCGCCGCGCCCATGGGATCGGCAAGACCGATCTTGATCGCCGGATTCTTCGCCCGGAGCGCCGTCGCGACCCCCGCAAGGGTGCCGCCGCTGCCGACCGCGCATATGAAGCCGTCGACCTTGCCATCGGTCTGGTCCCAGATTTCCGGCCCCGTGGTGTCGATATGGCCCTGGCGGTTGGCGACATTGTCGAACTGGTTGGCCCAGATGGCGCCGCCCGGATGGGTTTTTGCCAGTTCCTCCGCCAGGCGGCCGGAATATTTGATGTAGTTGTCCGGATCCTTGTAGGGTTTCGCCGGGACGAGACGGAGATCCGCTCCGCAATAGCGCAGCAGCGCCTTCTTCTCGTCGGTCTGGGTTTCCGGCATGACGATGACGGTCTTGTAGCCCTTGGCGTTGGCCACCAGCGCGAGGCCGATGCCGGTATTGCCGGCCGTCCCCTCGACGATCAGCCCACCCGGTTTCAGAAGGCCCTTCGCCTCGGCGTCCTTGACAATGGCCAGCGCCGCGCGGTCCTTCACGGAGCCACCGGGATTGAGGAATTCGGCCTTGCCGTAAATGTCACAACCGGTCGCCTTCGAGGCGGCGGTCAGGCGGATAAGCGGCGTATTGCCGATGCTGTCGATAAAGTCTTTGCGGATTTCCATGGCGGGGTATGTGGTTCTTTCTAATTACCATCGTATTAGTGTTAATCTGGCAATTTACCCTTGGTGCGTCAAGCGTCGAGGCGGAAATAAATCCGGCGACCGGCCGCGACGGGGATTTTTCGCGCTCCGGATGGCGCCGGACCAATATATTGACGGGAATTGATGAATGGGCTATACTATAAATAGTATTTATATGTATTCAAAAAACCGTTTATAGATTTACTGCTATTTGATTTTGTATTCTGATTTTTTCTCCAGCAGAATTGTTCCTCCGCTTCCCGTCTCCCGCGCCTCAGATTCTGCGCGCGTGGACATCTTTCCGACTATAGCAAAGGCACCACAGGATCGGCAGAACGCCCCCCGTGGCTGGACATTTATCGTTTTGTACAACCAGCTATTCATGATTGAGAGGGAATATGACAGTAAAGATATCCGGCGTTCGCCAAAGGGGAGGAGTTTCCGGTCCGCCAACGGGGGGAGAACGCCCCGCGCTGACAGTGACGATGAACTCGGCCGTGACGGCGCGGCCCCGGCGCCCGGTCGCCAACCCGGCGATCGACCGGCGGCGCATGAGGCGGTCCTCCGGGCATCGGGTTTTTTCCGTGCTTTCCGACGAGCAAATGCGCTTTTGCGAGCTGATCGCGCTCGGCTTTCACTTGCGCACCTCCGGCCTTGGCATGCGAACGCAGTCCTTTACCTGGCAGCCGCCGGCCACCGGCAACCCGCAGGACCGGGAGATGGAAATCATGCAGCGGTTCACCCGCTGGGCGGTGAGAGTGCGGCAGGAAGGGCTGCCGCTCTCCGCCATTCTTGACATCGTCGTCTTCGGGAAAAGCTGCCGGACGGTGGACCGTGAACGCCAGAAGCGGAACGGCTTCGCCAAGGATAGTCTGTTGAAGAGCCTTGATTTTTATCGGCAGGCGTGAAAAAAAACACTTCATACGAGAAAGTGATTGAAATACGGGGAACAATAATCTAAAATAAATCCCATAGTCGGAAAGTCGGCCCATGGAAATTAAAAATTTCTGTGGGCCTTTTTCATTTCCGCCTAAAACTGCGAAAAAACCAAAGTTTATGCATCTAAATACGTCAGTATTATTGACGATATTCCCCATTTTCTTGTGCAATCGATCTTCCTGATGCCGGATTCTCCGGTTGAATAAAACACTTATAAATTGAATTTAGAATATTCTTCGGAAAATTGAAGGTATTTTCATGGCCACCATCGACTCCCTGAAATCCACGCTCTACAACAAGATCTGGCGGCGCAGTACGGCAATTCCCTTATTGGAGGAAATCCGTCGCGCCGGCCGCATTGTCGATATCGTCGCGCTTCTCGGGTCCGTCTTTCAACGCAAGGAGGAGGAGACGGTGCGCCGCTTCATCGCCGATGTCTTCGCCGGTGAAATTCTCGAAATTGCCGATAACGCCAATGACAATGCGTCCGATGCCGCCGCCCAGAAGGAAGATCTCGCCCGCGCCAAGCTCCGCATCGATACGCGCAAATGGCTGATGACGCATTTCGCGCCGGCGCAGTATGGCGACGGATCGGCGGCCAATGACAAGGGCAAGCAAAACCTGTTCACGCCGCGTCTGTATATCCCGCGCAATGGCCGAGATTAAACCGCAGCCGGGGCCGCAGGAGATGTTCCTCTCCACGCCCGCCGATATCGCCATCTACGGCGGCGCGGCGGGCGGGGGCAAGAGCTTCGCCCTGCTGCTGGAACCGCTCCGTCATATGACGATGCCGGGGTTCCGGGCGGTGATCTTCCGCCGCACCTCGAAACAGGTGAAGAACGAGGGCGGGCTCTGGGATGCCGCCTGCGGCCTCTATGGCGCGATCGGCGGCAAGTCCCGGGAGACGGACCTTTCCTGGAGCTTTCCCGGCGGCGCGTCGATCAGCTTCGGCCATCTTGAGCATGAGAAGAACAAATATGACTGGCAGGGCACGGAACTCGCTTTTCTCGGCTTTGACGAGCTCACCCATTTCACCGAGAGCCAGTTTTTTTACCTCTTGAGCCGTAACCGCTCCGTTGGTGGGGCGGCGCCGTATGTGCGGGCGACCTGCAATCCGGACGCCGATAGTTGGGTTGCCGATTTCATCCGCTGGTGGATCGACCCGGAGACGGGCTATCCGGTCCCCGGGCGGTCGGGCAGGCTGCGCTGGTTCGTTCGCGACGACGACAGCCTCGTCTGGGGCGACGACAAACGCGCGCTGGAGGCGGCGCATCGGGGGAAAACCGCGAAATCGGTGACCTTCATCGCCGCGCGAATCGAGGACAACGCGATCCTGATGGAGAAGGACCCGGGCTATCGCGCCAATCTCGCGGCGCTGCCGACGGTGGACCGCGAACGGTTGCTCTCGGGTAACTGGAAAATCCGCCCGGCGGCGGGCGATTATTTCCGCCGGAGCTGGTTTCCGGTTATCGCCGCCGCCCCAGCCGAGGCGCGGCGGGTGCGCGGATGGGACCTTGCGGGCAGCCATTCGGAGCCGGGCGCGCGGCCCGACTGGACCGCCGGGGTGCGGCTTGCCCGCGATGCGAACGGCCTTTTCTATGTCGAGCATGTCGAGCGCCTGCAGGGCACGCCGAACGATGTCGAGCGGGCCATCCGCAACCTCGCGCAAAGCGACGGGCGGGAGACGACCGTCGCCCTGCCGCAGGATCCCGGACAGGCGGGCAAGGCGCAGGTGCAGGCGCTGATCCGGCTGCTGGCGGGTTTCCGGGTAAAAAGCCAGCCGGTGACCGGCAGCAAGACCGTCCGCGCCATGCCGTTTTCGGCGCAGGCCGAGGCGGGCAATGTCCGGCTGGTCGCGGGCCCCTGGAACGCCGACTTCCTCGGCGAGCTCGAGAATTTCCCCGCCGGCCGCCATGACGATCAGGTCGATGCCGTCTGCGAGGCCTTTAACACGCTTACAGAGTTCAGTCAGAAATCACAACGGGATATGTACTCATGAACGATCCGTCCAAATCCTCCCATCTCTACGACGGCATGGCCGCGAGATGGGCTCTGCCGAATTCCGGGAGGCCTGGCATCATGTCATCGGCGGCACGCCGTCGGGTGCCTTCAACTTCATCGTGCCCGCGATCAAGCGGCCCTTCATGGTGACCAACGCGAGCGGCCAGACGGCGACGGTCAAGACCGCGTCGGGCGCGGCGGGGCAGGCGCTGGATGGCGATACCCGGCTTTTCTACTGCGACGGAACCGACGTGCTGGCGCTCACCGACAGCACCTCGGCCGGAGGCGGGGGCGGCAGCCATTCCGGCGCACTGGTGACCAAAAGCGCGAACCAGAGCATTTCCAACAACACGAACACGGCGCTCAGCTGGAACAGCGAAGGCTACGATACCGACAGCTTTCACGATAATTCCACCAACAACAGCCGCCTGACCGTGCCGAGCGGGGTCTCGAAGGTGATCCTGAGCGGTCAGGTGCGCTGGGACAGCAATACCTCCGGCACCCGCGAAATCCTTGTCGAGAAGAACGGATCGGGGACCTATGACGGCCGCCCGTTCCAGCATATCGGCGCGCAATCGGGGCGGACCATGCAGAGCTTCGTCTCGCCCGTGCTGGCCGTCTCGCCCGGCGATTATTTCGAGCTGGTCGCCTGGCAGGACAGCGGGGCCAGCCGCGACATCGAAAGTCATGCCTCCACCTGGTTCAGCATCCAGGTGGTCGAATAGAGGAATTCCAACGAAGGGGAGCGATATGAAATCCATCATCCTGCCAGCGGCCGTCGGGGCCGCTTTTTTATTGCCCGCGACCGGGGAACCGGCGGCGGTCTGCCTGCCGCGCGGCGAGCTTGCGGTCCATCTCGCCGAGGAATACGGCGAAACGCTGATCGCCTAGGGCCTCGATAACCGGGGTGCCCTTGTCGAGATATATGCAACCCGGGATCGCGACCGCTGGACGCTTGCCGAAACCGATGCGACCGGTCGCAGCTGCCTGCGGGCGGCGGGGGAATACTGGAACGCGCTGACGGTCCGCGAACCCCGCGCGGCGCGCCAGCCGGCCGCCGTTCTGCAGTCCGATGAACAAGGAGGCGAGCATGAATAATCTGGAACAGGAAATCGGCGCGATGCGGGTCAGGATCGAAAACCTGCATCTCGACATGGTGGAGCTGCGCGATGACGTCAAGAGCCTGACCCTGCAGGTCAGCATGGGGCGCGGCGCGCTCAAGGTCATCGGCATCACAGGGACCGTCATTGCGGCGTTAACCACCTTTGCCGCCTGGATCGTACAGAATTTCCGGCCCTTCAATCTGTAGAGCATAAAGGAGCATGAATTTGGGCGAGTTTGTCAGTCCCGACGGCCGGTTCCGGCGGCCGGACCTCATTGCCGGATATGCCGGTCATAACCGGACTGCGGGCGGCAGATGAATGCACTGGAGGCCGCCATATGCGCGAAAATCGCCTATGAGCCCTACGGCGCGGCGAGGGCGGCCCGGTTCGGCTACAGCTACAGGGCCGTGCGCGGGCGCGACCATTTCGCCTGGATCGGACGCAAGGAGGGGATCACCGTCGTCGCCTTTCGCGGCACGGCCCTGTTCGGACGGGAGCTGCGCAGCTATCGCAGCAACCTGTCCACCGACCTCATCCCCTGGACCGGCGCAGGGCTGGTGCATGAAGGCTATTACCAGGGGCTGTGGCAGGTTCTAGCGGGCGTCCGGCGGGAACTTCGTACGGCGGGCGGCGAGATCGTCTTTACCGGCCATTCCATGGGCGCGGCGCTGGCGACGCTGGCGGCGGTGCTGCTGGAGGCGGAGCGGGTTCATGCCTTTGCCTCGCCGCGCCGCGGCAACCGGGAGTTCGCGGAAGGCTATTCGCGCGACATCCGCGTCACCCGCTATGTCAATCGCTGCGACGTGCTCGCGCGGTTGCCGATTTCCGGAGACGTGCAGGGGAGCGAACCGCCGCGACGCGAGCGCTATTGCCATATCGGCCGGACGGTCCGCCTGCCGGCCATCGGCCATTCGATCAGCGCCTATATCGAGGGCATCCAGATGCGGCGGCGCGGCGAGTATCAGTTTCAACCAGTCTAACCAAGGGAGCAGAAGGAAATGAACGCAAGCAACAGGAAAGACATCGCCGGTCCGGCGGATTTCGATGCGGAGAGCTTCATCGAGGAAAGCGCCGAGGCGGCCTATCTGGCCTATCCCGGCGAGGAGGAGGAGGCGAATGACAATTTCCCCGCCCATGAAATCCTGCAGGGATGTATCTGGCGCGATGTCGAATCTTCCCAGCAGAAGGTCGGCATCTTCGAGGAGGAGACCTTCGGTGAGCGGAGCGCCGATCTCGATCGCCGGGGGGAGCTCAATTTCGCGGAAGACCGGCGCGGCGCCCGCGGGTTCCTCGATGAGGAGACAAGCGGCTTCCTGCCGGACTATCCGGATCTCGCCTAGCGGCTATTTCCGGCCCGTGAGGGCGAGGCCGATCCCGGCGGCGATCAGGAAGCCGCCGGTGATCCGGTTGCGGATCCTCTGATAGCGCAGCATCAGCGGGCGGAGCGCCCCGGCGAACACCGCCCAGAGCGCATCGCCCAGCGTCAGGACCGTGAGGAAGACAAGGGCGACGAGGGCGAGCTGCGCCAGATAGCTGCCGTCCGGCGCGACGAACTGCGGCAGCAGCGCGGCGTTGAAAATCAGCGTCTTCGGGTTCAGCACCGCGACCACCAGGCCGCGCGTGAACAGCCTGAGAACGGGCGCGCGGACCGCCCCGATCGCCGACAGGTCGTCGGGCGGCGAAATCCAGCTGCGATAGCCGAGCCAGAGGAGATAGGCAACGCCCGCCCATTTCAGCCAGGTGAGGATATCGGCGGCAATCTCCAGCAGGGTGCCGATGCCGAGGACGACGAGGATCAGCTGCAGCCCGACACCGACCGTCGTGCCGGCCACCGTGCACAGGCCGTAGCGCGTGCCGTAGCGCAGCGAATTGGCGAGGGTGAGGGCAACATTCGGCCCCGGAATGGCGACAAGGCCAAGGGTGACGATGCTGAGGGCGACAAGCGGTTCCATGGGATCAAATTATCACATCCGCCGCCGTGCTCAACCGCTTTTCATCCGCCTGTCACAGGATGCGGATAGGGTATCCGTTCCCGCGCTGCCGACCCACGCCGGGACCGGTTTGGAAGGTGGCCGCAACAATGCGGGAGTTTTTTGGATTTTTGTTGGAATTTGTTAACCATAATGGAGAAAATTCTGGATTTACGACAAATAAATGGTAAAATTTTCCCATAATCGCCAAAAAATTCAAAATTTGTTGTATATCCAACAGTTGTCTTTCCAGCGTATCAATTTCGAGCCAAATTATTTCGGACGGAGACGGCCCATGTCTTTAAAATATCTCAATGTCAAACTGGGTATTTTCGCGTTGGGTCTTGTCGTGCTTATTGCCTTAGCCGCAGTTTTCGGCGCCGGGGAACAGGCGCGGGCGGCAACCCCGACGGCGGATTGCGTTGGCCCCTTGTCGAAACAGGAAAAGGCCAGCTGCGAAGAGGCGGCGCAGGCCACGGGATCCGGTTTCGGAACGATGGTCGCCTGGTTCTTCCCGGCAACCGAGAATCACCTCCTCAAATCCGAGGCGATTCTTGCAAAGAACACGGAGAATGGCGCCGGATCGGCGGAACAGGAGTCATCCGGCATTCTGCCGCGCGATGCGCTGTTGTTGTTCGGTGTGGCTCTTCTTGGGATTATCTATCTCGGGCGGCGGCGGCGGAAAATACGGATCGACCGGAAATAATCATCCCCCAGCCAGGGAGCAAGGGCGGCGCGCCGGTTATTGGCGGCCGCTCTTTCATTTGGGCCGCCCGCGTTTACCTTTTGGTTAGCATCCCGGGGCTATTGTGATGGTCATGGAGATATCGCAAACAGTAAAGCCGACGGCCTGCCTTCTGGAGGCCTTCCGCTTCGTCATCCGGCACCGCTGGCCCTGCCTGATCCGGGCGGTCCCGGTCGTGGCGATGACGGCGCTGATCGCCTGGCTGGAGACGAACATCCTGGCGGCGGCGGACTATTTCCGCCTGGTCGTCAATGAACTGCTCTATGCGATATTCGCCGTCTACTGGCACCGCTATACATTGCTGGGTTTCGAGCGGGAGAATTCCGACTTCGGCCTGCAGTTCGGCCTGCGCGAGATCAAGTTCGCCGGCGCCATGATCGGCTATGTCATCATCACCTATCTGCTGGCCCGGGTTTATGTGGCGAGCGGCGGCGATGCGTCGAGCGCCTCGATCGTCCTGTTCATGGGCCTGTTGTTGCTCTGCTTCATGCCGCTGATGTTCATCTTTCCCGCCATCGCGCTGGATCAGCCGATGCGGATCGGGCATTTCGCGCGCTCGATCATCGATATGTTCCTGCCGCTCATCGGGACCTTGATGCTGTCCCTGATTGCGGTGATCGGGCTCTATATCCTGATCTATATGCCGATGCTGCTGCTGATCCTGATGAACCGGCCGGACATGGCGGGGATCGTCTTCTATGCGCTGTCGAGTTTCCTGATCATGCCGTTCATCATGGCGGTGTTTATCTCGTTCCTCTCCATTCTCTACCGCGAGAGTATCGGCATCGCGCCGGTAAAGGCCGGTTCCTGACTTTGCGGCTTGCCCGGACCGGCTAATTTCCCTAACCTGTTCGCGACGCAGAGGAAAATGACCATGAGCGAGACGATCGAGGGGGGCTGCGCCTGTGGCGAGATACGCTACAAGCTGCAAATCCCGCCATTATTCGTGCATTGCTGCCATTGCCGCGAATGCCAGACCCATTCGGGCAGCGGTTTCGTCATCAATGCGCTGATCGAGACGGACCGGATCGAACAGTCCGGCGGCGAGCTTGTCGCCATTTCGGTGCCCACCAGAAGCGGCGGGCCGCATGATATCTATCATTGCGGCAAATGCCAGACCGCGCTCTGGAGTGATTACGGCCGCCGTCCGGGCTTGCGCTTCCTGCGCGTCGGCACGCTGGATGATCCCATGAAGCTGCCGCCGGATGTGCATATCTTCACCCGCTCCAAGCTGCCCTGGGTGACCTTGCCCGAGGATGTTCCGGCCTTCCGCGTCTATTATGATATGAAGGACGTCTGGCCGGCGGAGCGGTTCTCCCGGCTTGTCACCGCAACAAAATAGGAAAAATAACAGTGAAAATCGGAATTGTCGGCGCCGGCGCCATTGGCGGTTATTTCGCGGTCCAGCTGGTCGAGGCGGGCTATGAGGTTGTCGTTCTGGCGCGGGGGAAAAACCGCGAGGTGCTGTCCAAGAAGGGGCTGACCCTGACTTCGGAAAAGGGCGTTGAAACCGTCAAATTCGCCGCCGTCTCCGACAGCGCGGCGGAACTCGGGGTCTGCGACGTGGTGCTGTTCACCGTCAAGAGCCAGTCCACGGAGCAGGCGTCGGAGGATATGCGCCCCATGGTCGGCCCGAAGACGGAGATTATCAGCCTGCAGAACGGCCTTTACGGGATCGAGACGCTCGCCGGAAAATATGAGGAAGGGCAGCTCTCTCCCGGCATCACCTATATCCCGGCGGTGGTGGACGCGCCGGGGCAGGTCCTGCGGACAGGCAGCCTGACGCGGACGGTTTTCGGCCCCCTCCATCCGCGCGATACGGCGCTTCATGATGAACTGGCCGCGGCGCTGCAAAAACAGGGCACCGATGCCTTCGCGCGACGGGAGCCGATGAAGGAAATCTGGTCGAAATATGTGGTTCTTGCGCCCTTTCACCTGATCGGCTGCCTGACCCGGCTGCCCGTTGGCGGCTGGATCGGCACGGCGGAAATGCAGGACCTGTTCTTCCGGGCGATGAAGGAAGTCTGCGCCCTTGGCCGGGCGAAGGGCGCCGATGTGCCCGATACCATCGCCGAGAAGCAGGTGCATTTCGTCAAGACCACCGCCAACCCGGCGACCAAGGCGTCGATGCTGGAGGATCTGGAGCGGGGCAAGCCGCTGGAGCTGGAAGGCATTGTCGGTTGGATCTGTCGGGAGAGTAAAAAACACGGTCTTGAAAGCCCGATCCATGACATCGCCTATGCGCTGCTGCTCGCGCATCGGGACGGGCGCCCCGCCGCCTAGCCCACGGGCACCGCGAAAATCGTGATAAAGAGAAGAAGCGCGGCGAGCGAGACCAGCGCCGCCTTTCCCCTGGCCGTCTTTGTGACCTCCAGCGCGACGAGGCATTGCAGGAAATAATAAAAAGCGAAGGCGCGCGAGGCGAGGGCCAGAATCTCGAAGGTATCGGCCGTCCAGGTGAGCAGGATCGCAAGGCCGCAGATCAGCACATAGGTGATCTTGACCGGCAGCCGGTGCCGGGTGATCTCGAGGATATTGCCCGACGCGCTGATCGCATCCGCCGTCGCCGCACTGAACTGGCTGAACAGGGCAGCGAGCACCAGCGGCGCGGCGAGCCAGACCGCGACCTCTTTCGCCAGCTCGATCAGGGCGTTGCCCGCGACGTCGCCGCTGAAAAAATGCATCAGCGGCAGCGAGACCGCGACGAACAGGAGATAGACGGCGGTCGAGATAAGCTGCGCATTGCGGCTCGCCCGGATGCGGGTGTCGGCATCGAACTCATCGCCGAGATAGCGCGTCGTCTCGAACCCCTGCACGACGATGAGCGTGCCGGCCAGCACCGTGACAATTTCCCAGGCCGAATGATCGGGCAGCGGCGGCAGGATCACGCCCGCCGCCGATAGCACGCCTGCGTCATACCAGGCGAAGCTGCCGATCATCAGGAAGATGATGGCGAGGGTGGTGATCAGCGACCAGCGCTCCAGCCCCTCCAGTGTCTTGAGACCGCGGACGAGTTCGATAAGCAGGATAAAGGCGATGATGGCGGTGGTCAGCATGCGCTCGTTGAATTCCGTGTCGGCATCGAAGAAGCCGAGGGCGTAGGACGCCAGAATGCGCAAATAGAGCGTCACCGAAATGATGTAGGCCGGGACCAGCGCGAGATCCGATACCCGTTCGAACAATTTTAAAAGCGGCGGCGCCTGCGGCTGCGCCAGCGCCGGTTCCGCATGGGCAATATTGTGGCGGATGACGGCGCCGACCGCATAGGCGACCGCGCAGATTGCCGCCATCGCAAACAGCGAAAACGGCCCCGCCGTATCCGAGAGCAAGGAGACGATCACCAGAAACCCGCTCCCGAAGATGGAGGCGAGGGGCGTCGTCGTGCCATGGACGAGGCGGCGGAATGCGCTTTTGCGGGATGTAGCTCGGTTCATCGGGCGCCCTTCGGAATGACCCAGGTGATCTTCAGTTTACGATCCTCAAGGAGCAAGGCAATTGATTATTCAGGACCTGCGGGAGCTTATCGTGCGCCCGACATTGGACGCGCTTGGCATGGGCGGTGTGACAGCGGAAAATCTTGTTCTGGGCACCGGGCTTGTCGAGACGGGTTTCAGGCATCTCCGGCAGATACGCGGCCCGGCGATCGGATTCTACCAATGCGAGCCCGCGACCTACCGCGACATTCTCCGCTATCTTGAGCGCCGCCCGGACCTGTCCGCGCGCATCGCGCCCCTGATCGCGGGGGAGGGGATGCCTGATGTCTCGCAACTTGTCTGGAACCTTAAATTCGCGACGGCGATCTGCCGCCTCCATTACTGGCGCAAGCCCGGCGCGATCCCGGACAACATCGCCGGACAGGCGGCCTATTGGAAAACGCATTACAACACCGCGCTCGGGCGCGGCACGGTGGAAAAATACATATCATGCGCCCGCCCCCTAACAGAAGGAAATTACCGATGAAAAACTATCTGAAAGGCAAGAAAACCTATGTGACGGCGTTTCTTGCGATCATCACGGCGGTGGGCAGCTATGTTCTGGACGAGATCGCGCTCAAGGACATGATCGAGGCGATCTTCGCCGCGCTCACCGCCATGACCATCCGCGCCGCCATCACCAAATCCGCGCCGGAGGATGACCCGATGCAGGGGATCCAGAATGAGAAATAAATCCTTTATTTTCAGCGCAGTGGCGGCGACGGCTCTGCTGCTCTCGGCCTGCGCGTCTTCGGTGGCCCAGCTCTCGCCGCGCGATCAATTGCTGATCACCTGCGATGGCCTCGCCACCACCATGGGGATCGTCAGGAACTTCATCCTCGACGGTACGATTCATCACCCGGGAACGCTTGCGCGTCTTCGCGAGGCTTCGGTGATTGTCGAGGAGAGCTGCGGCGAGAAGGTTGAGTTCGCGCGGGCGCTCGAGCGGCTTACCGCGCAGTCCGTCCTCCTGCTGGAGGCGCGGATCGAGGCCGCCGCCGGAACAGGGAGCTAGACCATGGAAATCACCTCCGCCACCATCGTCGCCCTGATCGAGGGCGGCGCCTTCCTCGTGAATACCGCGCTCCGGGCGCAGCGGGGCGAAATCTCCGAGGCCGAGGCCGCCGCCATCCTCGCCCATGTCGGAGAGGAAGCCGGCGAGCTTCGCCGCGTCATCGACGCCGCGCTTGAGAAGCAGTCCTGACCCAGCAAAAAGGGAGGCTTAACCGGCCTCCCTTTTTATCCCGCCAAAATTTCCCGCCTTAAAATACCTTTTCCGGCTGGTCCGGCCAGAGAAGGGTTTTGCAGCCCTTGCGCTCGGCCAGTTCCTTGACCGACATATTCCGCTCGATCAGCTCGTTGGCCTGGCCCGCCGTCGCCTTCCGGTCCGCAAGCTCGGTCGCCTTGTCCGTATTCGCCGTATATTCGATCTCCAGATCCTGACAGCTTGCCGTCTTGTCGCTTTGATTGAGGTTCGAATAATCGATCGGCGGCTCCGTGATCGTGCAGGCGGCGAGCAGGGCGAGCCCCGAAAGCGCGAAAATTCCTTTCATAACCGTCCCCTTTCTCCCCGTGATCCCGCCACTGAAGCACAGGCGCGCGCCGCCGTCAATTCACGTTTTCCGGGTGACAAACTCCGCCGCGGACCTACCGGCGATCTTGCCGAAGACGGCGCCGTTCATGAGGCCCGTGCCGCCGGGATAATTGTTGTAGAAAATGCCGCCGACCATCTCGCCCGCCGCATAAAGGCCGGGGATGGGGCGGTAGTCCGTGCTCTGCACCTGCGCGTTTGTGTCGATCCTAAGCCCGCCGAAGGTGAAGGTGATGCCGCAGGTGATGGCATAGGCCTCGAACGGGGCCTCATCGAGGCGGTTGGCCCAGTTGCTCTTGGGCACGGGCAGGCCGGTCGTCGCGCGTCCGTCCTTGATGTTTGGATTGAAGGGGACGTTGGTCTCGACGGCGGCGTTATAGGCCTTGACCGTCTCGATAAAGCCTTGCGGATCAACACCTTCCAGCTTCTCCGCAAGTTCCTCGATGCTGTTCGCCGTAACCTTGGTGACCTGCCGGATGCGGTATTCATCGCGCAACAGATGCAGGGTTTTCGCATCGAAAATCTGCCAGGCAAAATGGCCGGGCTGCGCCAGCACCTCGCGGCCGTATTTCGCATATGTATAGTTGCGGAAATCCGCCCCCTCATCAACGAAACGCTCCCCCTTTGCGTTCACAATAATGCCGAAGGGGTAGGAATGCTTCTGGAAGCCATCGCCGACGGCGAGGTCGCCAAACTCGGGCGCGTTCCGCTCCCAGCCGACAGCGTGGCAGCCCGACCAGTTGCCCGCCGGGCTCGCGCCGATCTCCATCGCCATGCGGATGCCGTCGCCGGTGTTATAGGGGGTGCCGCGCACCTTTGCGAGATCCCAGTTGGGCCCGAGATAGCGGGTGCGCATTTCGGTATTGGCCTGAAAGCCCCCGGCGGCGAGGATGACGGATTTCGCGGCCACTTCCTCGATCTTTCCTTTGCGCCGGATTTTCACGCCGGTGACAGCCACGCCGTCGGTGACCAGCTCCAGCGCCCGGGCCTCATACCAGACCTCAACGCCGCGCTTGGTGGCCGAGCCGATGAGGGCATCCACTAGGCCGGGACCGCCGCCCCAGGCCTCCACCGTCAGGCCGCCCCAGAACTTGAATTTTCCGTCCACCTTGAAGGCCTGCCGCCCGTAGATGGGCACGAAGCGCACGCCCTTTTCGCGCATCCAGCGGATGGTGGAAAAGCTTTGCCGGACAAGCACTTCGCAGAGGTCCGGGTCGGTCCGGTGCTGGGTCACGCGGAACATATCGTCGAAGAACTGGTCTTCGGTGTAGGTGCCGAAATCGGTGGTGGCGATCTCGTTCTCGGTGAGGTCCGGCATCACGGCGAGCAGGTCGTCGAGCCCGTTATAGGCGAAGCGGATGGCGCCCGCGGTAAAGCGCGAATTGCCGCCGCTCACTTCCTCCGGCGCGCATTCGAGGACGAGGACCTTCGCGCCGTTTTCCTCCGCGCTCAGGGCCGCGCAAAGGGCGGCGTTTCCCGCGCCCACCACCACAATATCATACTGGCTTTCCGCCATTATCCTTCCCCTTCGATCAGTTTCAGCAGCACCGGAAAATATTCCGCGCCATATCCCGCCGCGCTGGTTTTCTCGAGCATCTTTTTCGCAAGCTCTCCGGCGGGGGAGGTAACGCCCGCGTCCGCCGCGAGCTCGAGCGCGTAAGCAATATCCTTTGTCGCATAGTCCGTGCCGAAGGCGCCCACGGGGAAATTGCGCGGCAGCATCGCCTTTTTCACATGGTTGCGGAGCGCGAAGCTGTCCGCCGAGCCCTTGGAGAGCGTCTCGACCAGCAACTCGCGGTCGACGCCTGCGCGCTCCCCGATGGTGAGCGCCTCAGCCAGCGCGACGACGGACTGGATCAGCAGCATGTTGTTCAGGAGCTTCACCACCTGGCCCGTGCCGACGCCGCCGCAATGGGTGATATCGGTCGCGGCGGCGGCAAGATAGGGGCGGATTGTCTCGAACGTCTCCTCATCGCTGCCGACCATGATGCTCAGGGTGCCGTCAATGGCCGCCTGGCGCGTGCGGGCGACGGGGGCATCGGCGAAAATCATGCCCTTCTCATCAAGCGCGGCGGCGGCCTTGCGGGCGATGGCGACGGGGCAGGTGCTCATATCGACAATGATCTGGCCCTTGCGGCCGTTTTCCAGCAGGCCGTCTTTTCCGAGAATGATACTCTCCACCTCCGGTCCGCCAGGGAGCGAGAGGAAGATGATTCGTGCGGATTTTGCGACCTCGGCCACGGATTTAGCGCGGCTGGCGCCGTCCGCCTCCAGCCGGGTGAGCGGCCCGTCCGCGAGATCGAATACCGTCATGGACCCGAGGTCGGCGTTGGTCATGTTGCGGCAGATCGGCTCGCCCATGACCCCGAGGCCGATAAATCCGAGTTGTGTCTTCTCCGTCATGCTGTTTCCTTAAAATGGGCGGCGGGCGCTAACCGCCGAGGCCGCCAAGATAGATGCTTTTCGTCTGCTGATAGGCGCGGAGGCCCTGAATGCCTTTTTCCCGCCCGAGCCCGCTTTGCTTGTAGCCGCCGAAGGGCGCGGCGATGCTGAGCTGCTTGTAGGTGTTGATCCAGACCGTGCCCGCCTTGATCGCCCCGGCGACGCGCCAGGCCTTGGTGAGGTCCCGGCTCCAGATCCCGCAGGCGAGGCCGAAGACCGTATCGTTGGCCAGTGCGATCAGGTCTTCTTCCGAGGTGAAGGGCAGCACGACGAGGACGCTCCCGAAGATTTCCTCCTGACAGACGGGGGAGGCGTGATCAAGGCCATCAATGATCGTCGGTAGGTAATAGGCGCCGGCGTCATAGTCCGCGCCGTCGGGCCGCGTGCCGCCAAGGACGATGCGCCCGCCGTCTTTGCGGGCAATCTCCACATAGCCCTCGATCCGGGCCCGCTGCGCGGTCGAGGCCATGGGACCGATATGGCTGCTCTCGTCCAGCGGCGGCCCGACCTTCAGCGTTTTTGACGCCGCGACAAGGCGCTCCATAAAGTCGTCATAGATGCTTTTTTCCACGAAAAGCCGTGATCCGGCGACGCAGGACTGCCCGCCGGAGCCGAAGATTGCCGAAGAAACATCCGACGCCGCCTTCTCAAGATCGGCATCGGCGAAGACGATGGTCGGCGACTTGCCGCCAAGCTCCAGTATGGTCGGGATAAAGCGGCCCGCCACCGCCTCGGCAATGGCCCGGCCCGCATTGGTGCCGCCGGTGAAGGAGACCATGGCAAGGTCGGGATGGTTGATGATCGCCTCGCCGACCGTATGATCGCCGGGAAGAACGCTGAGCAACCCTTCGGGCAGGCCCGCATCGATAAAGGCGCGGGCAAGCTCGATCGAGACGAGGGTGGTCAACTCCGACGGTTTCAGGATGACCGCGTTCCCGGCCGCCAGCGCCGGGGCGAGCTTCTGCGCCGCCATGGTCAGCGGGGAATTCCAGGGCGTGATCGCCGCGACGATTCCCACCGGCTCATGGGTGGTGACGGAGAGATAGGGCCCGCGCGGGGGCGGGGCCTCGGCCTCCACGGTCTCAGAGACCGAGGCGAAATAGCGGACGATCCCGGCGGCGGCGTCCACTTGCCCGAGCGATTCTTTGAGCGTCTTGCCATTTTCCGATGTCTGCAGGGAGGCGAGTGTCTCTTTGCGTTCCCGCATCAGCTCGGCGGCGCGGAAGAGGACGCTTGCCCGTTCATGCGGCGGACGGGTGAACCAGTCGTTCTTGGAAAGCGCCGCGCGCGCGCGGGCAAAGGCGGCATCGACCTGATCGGCGGAGGCCATGCGCATTTCGGTGATGAGGGAACCATCGGCCGGATTGACAACCGAGAGAATACCTCCCATGCCCTCAATTTCCTCCCCGGCAAGCAGCATTGTTTTTCTTATTGTTTTCATGGTTCCCTCACGTCGCTTGCAAAATTAGACTAGCCTGCCCTGATTAATATGATAAATAATATTTTACGCGTTATTGATATCAAATATCTATAAATAGGGGCAGGCGCATGGACCGACATTTCAGGGCGTTCGTCGCGGTGGCGCGGCATCTACACTTCACCCGCGCGGCGGAGGAAATCCATATAACCCAGCCCTCGCTGTCGCTCTTGATCCGCCAGCTCGAGGAACAGCTTGGCGTCAAGCTGATCACCCGCAGCACCCGGCAGGTGGCGCTCACCGACATGGGCAAGGCGTTCCTGCCGCTCGCCGAGAATGCGGTGAACGATCTCGACGCGGCGGTGCGCCATATGAAGGACCTGTCGGACCTCCGCGCCGGCAAGGTGACGGTCGCCGCCTTTCCCTCCGTCGCCGCCAACCAGCTGCCGCCGATCCTGGTGGAATTTCACCGCCGCTACCCGAACGTGAAGGTGCAGGTGGTTGACAGCATCTGGGGGACGGTGGTCGATCGGGTGCGCGCCGGCATCGCCGATTTCGGCGTCGGGTCCGAGCCGCCGGAGATGGAAAACCTCGCCTTCCAGAAAATATATAACGACGAGATCATGCTGCTCGCGGCGAAGGATCACCCTCTCGCGGGCAAGAAGACGCTCGGCTGGAAGGAGATCGACGGCGAGGAGATCGTCCTGCTGTCCACCGACACCGGCGTCCGCCAGAGCATCGATGCGGCGCTCGCGGGCACTGGCATCACGCTCCGGGCGATCATGGAGCCAGCGCTCGTCCAGACGGCGGCGGCGCTGGTCGCGGCGGGGGCGGGGCTTGGCGTGATTCTCTCCTCCTACCTCCGGGCGGTGCGCATGGACGGCCTTGTCGCGATCCCGCTCACCCGTCCGCGCATCCCGCGCCCCGTCGGCATCATCACCCGGCGCAACCGCGAGATGACCCCGGCCGCCGAGGTGATGCTGAAAATGGTGGTGGGCGGCCTGAAGGACAAAATCGTGACGCCCGTCACGGCCTGAGCGCGACCCCTGGCCGGAATGACCCCTTTGTGACCGGTATGGCTCTCCCGCCGCGCGCGTTCTTTTATTAGCTATCCGCTCAGGACGGATCACCCGTCCGATCAATGGATGGAGAATGAAATGACATTAGCAGAACAGCAATGGCCTGACTTCGATGGGAAGGAGGCCGAGGAATTTGGCGAAAAACTGGGCGACATCATCAATTCGGGCGCCATCGCCTTCATGATTTCGGTTGGCCACAAGACCGGCCTTTTCGACAGCATGGCGGATGCCGGGCCGCTCACCTCGGCGCAGATCGCGGCGCGGGCGGGCCTGAAGGAGCGCTATGTCCGCGAATGGCTGGCGGTCATGGTGACCGGCGGGATCGTGCTCTATGAGCCGGGGGCGCGGCTTTACAAGCTGCCGGCGGCGCATGCGGCCTCGCTCACCCGCGGCGGCGCGCTTGGCAACTTCGCGGTCTATGCCCAGTTCATTCCGATGACCGGCGCGATCGAGGATAAGCTGATCGATTGTTTCAAAACCGGTCAGGGCATGAAATATGAGGATTATCCCTGTTTCCACCAGGTCATGTCGGAAGACAGCGACCAGACCGTGGTCGCCAATATCTTCGATCTTGTCCTGCCGCTTGAGCCAGGCCTGAAAGACCGGCTGGATGCGGGGATCGATGTCCTCGACGCCGGATGCGGGCGCGGGCATGCGCTGACCGCCCTTGCTGAACGTTTCCCCAAAAACCGCTTCGTCGGCTATGACCTCTGCGTCGATGCGATCGAGGCGGCCTGCGATTACGCCGCCGATGCGGGTGTTGAGAACATCAGGTTCGAGGCGCGGGACCTCACGGATTTCGACGACGTCGCCCGCTTTGATCTGATCACCACCTTCGATGCGGTGCATGACCAGAAGCATCCGGCGGATTATCTGAAGCGGCTTCGGCGGGCGTTGCGGCCGGGCGGCGTGCATCTGATGCAGGATATCGGCGGTTCGGCACATCTTGAGAATAACCTCGAATTTCCCATGGCCGCCTTCCTCTATACGGCGTCTTGTGCCCATTGCATGGCGGTATCGCTGGGGCAGGGGGGCGACGGCCTCGGCACCATGTGGGGCTGGGAAACGGCGGAGAGGATGCTGAAGGAGGCCGGCTATCGCCGTGTCGAGCGCCATATGTTCGAGGAGGATCCGATGAATGTCTGGTTCGTCTCGAAAGCCTAGAACCGGATGTGGCTCTGGTAGCGCTGGCGGTAGCGGCCCGGCGTCACGCCCGTGCGCTTCTTGAACAGGCGGCGGAAAAAGGCCGGGTCCTCGTAGCCCAGCGAACGGGCGATCTCCTCGATCGGGGTATCGTCCGTTTCCAGCGTTTGCTTCGCCTCCTCGATACGGAGCGCCTGCACATAGTCCATGGGCGAGAAGCCGGTGGCCGCCTGAAAGCGCCGCTTGAAGGTGCGCTCGCCAAGGCCGGAGCGGGCGGTCATCCTGGCGACCGGATTGGCCTCATGATAGTTCATGGCGATCCAGCGCTGGCAATCGGCAATGACTGCGTCCTCGTGCTGGCGTGGCGGCGGCACGGCGGTGAAGGGAAGCTGGCCGTCATTATGATCGCCGATCAGGAAGACCTTGGCGGTCCGTACGGCCTCCGCCTGGCCGCAATAGCGGGCGATCAGATACAGCGTCAGGTCCTGCCAGGAAGACGAGCCGCCGCTGGTGATGATCCGGTGGCCCGGTCCGGCCGGAACCAGGATGCGCTCCGGTTTCAGGTCGATTTCCGGCCGCATCGCCCGGATCATCTCCGCGGCCGCCCAGTGGGTCGTCGCCTCGCAATGATCGAGAAGGCCGGTACCCGCAAGGAAGGCGGTTCCTGTACAGACCGAACAGACCGTCGCGCCCTGGTCATACTGCGCCCGCACCCAGTCGGTCATCGCCGGCCAGGAATAATCGGCACCGCGCTCGGGCACCAGCGCGAGATCGGCAACGATGACGATGTCGGTCCGGTTGACCTCATGCAGGGCGGCATGGGGCGCGATGGGGGTGCCGATGGCGCTGGCGAAATCCCGGCCGTCTTCCGAGACGATCTTGACCTCCATCAGCGGCGCCGGCTCGCCGTCGCCCGTCACCTCCGCCCAGCTCACCCCGACCGAGGAGAGCACCTCATACAGGCCATAGAGCGCCGCCGGCGTGCTCTCGGGCAGCGCCAGCAAACTCACCTTGACGGGATCAGTGGGGACAGCGTTTTTCATGCCGCCATTCTGATATCCCAACCCCGCCCTGTCCAGCCCCCGGTGGTGGACGCGGACAGAAGAAAAAAAGCCTCCGGAAGGGTTTCCGAAGGCTTTTGAATTGGCTCCCCGAACAGGACTCGAACCTGTGACAGGCTGATTAACAGTCAGCTGCTCTACCAACTGAGCTATCGGGGATCAGGGCCCGAATTATACCGGGATGGCGGCTTATAGCAATTGCGCCTTGGCCTGCCAAGTCCTGATTTCCGGTTTCGGCAAAAAAATCGCGTCAATCCGGCGCGGCGGCGCGGCGCGCGCGCTATTCCTCGCCGTGGGCCGCGGCGATCTTCTTGTCCGTGTTATACTGGCTGAGCGCATAGACGGCCCAGATCGCGGCCGGGATCCAGCCGATCAGCGTGAGTTGCAGGATCAGGCAGATAATCCCCTGGAACGGCTTGCCGATGGTGAAGAACACCAGAAACGGCAGGATAAGCGCGATAATCAGTCTCATGTAACACAACTCCCGAAATTTGACGACTGGCGGGCAGCTTACCCAACCTTGCCGGACTTGGCAATTGCCCGATGGCGGGGATACCTGCCGGGCTTGGCGGACTTTGGCTTGCGGCGGCCGGGGCGGGAGCGGTGCAGGGCCACGAGCGCCCAGATCGCGGCGGGCAGCCAGCCGAGCACGGTCAGTTGCAGGATCAGGCAGATGACCCCCTCGACCGTACGGCCGAGCATGAAAAACAGCAGCCAGGGCAGTAGAATTCCGATTGCGATATACATCGATGTCTCCTCAACTCACAGGGCGGACGGACGGCGGCCTCAGCGGGACGCCGGGTCGATGACGCGCGGGCGCCGGGGTCTGTGAGAAAATCGATGATTTTTCGGGGGAAATTTGGAGGCCTGGACCGGAATCGAACCGGTGTACACGGATTTGCAATCCGCTGCGTCACCACTCCGCCACCAGGCCTCGATATCGTGGTGTGACGCCGAAAGCCTTGGCGTTGTAAGGCTTTCGGCAGGGAGTGTCAAGCGCAACAATGGCGCGGAGAAACGGCCCGGCGGCGGGGCGTCAGGCGTCGACTTTCCCGCCTGACTGGAAATGCTCCATGGGCCCGTAAAGCGCCGCGATTTCGGCGAATTCCCCGCGATCATAGAAATCGCACGCACCCGCCGTGGCCGGGAAGGCGCGTTGCGGGGGCGGGGAAAGGGGCAGGTGACGGGTTTCGGGTGTCCGGAGGGCTTTTGCGTGAATTTTCCTGTTGCGCCGCAGCACAATTCATCTACTCTGGTTGCATGCAGAAATCGCAGACTATTTTTGATGAAATGAACGGGGAGGCGGGCTCGGTCCGGTATCCCTACCAGGATTATCAAAAATGGCTCGAGACGGAGGACCCGGCGAGACTGCGCCGCAAATCCGCCGCGTCCGAGGCGTTTTTCCGCCGCACCGGGATCACCTTTAATGTCTACGGACGCGAGGAGGCGGCGGAGCGGCTGATTCCCTTCGATATCATTCCGCGGGTAATTTCGGCGCGCGAATGGTCGCGGCTTGAACGCGGCATCGAGCAGCGCGTGCGGGCAATCAACGCGTTTCTTCATGATATCTACCACCGCCAGGAGATCATCCGCGCCGGACGCATCCCCAAGGAACTGATCGCCAACAACGACGCCTTCCTGCCGCAGATGATCGGCGTGTCGCCGCCGGGCAATGTCTATACCCATATCGTCGGGACCGACCTCGTGCGCACCGGCGAGGATCAGTTCTACGTGCTGGAGGATAACGCGCGCACGCCCTCGGGCGTCTCCTATATGCTGGAGAATCGCGAGACGATGCTGCATATGTTTCCCGAGCTGTTCGCGCAGGTCCGGGTGCGGCGGGTCAGCGATTATCCGAAGAATCTCCGCCGCTCGCTCGGTGATTGCGCGCCCCCGGTCTGCGACGGCAAGCCGGTCATCGCGGTGCTGACGCCGGGCATCCATAATTCCGCCTATTTCGAGCATTCGTTCCTTGCCGACCAGATGGGGGCGGAACTGGTGGAGGGGCATGACCTGCGGGTCGTCGACGGGCGGATCGCCATGCGGACGACGCGCGGCTACGATCCCATCGATGTATTGTATCGCCGCGTCGACGATGATTTCCTCGACCCGCTGACCTTCAATCCGCAGTCGCAGCTGGGCGTTGCCGGGATTATGGACGTCTACCGCGCGGGCGGCATCACGATTGCGAATGCGCCGGGAACGGGCATTGCCGATGACAAGGCGATCTATTCCTATATCCCGGAGATCGTGGAATTCTATACCGGCGAGAAGGCGATGCTCCAGAATGTGCCGACCTGGCGCTGCGCGGAGCCGGACGCCCTTGCCTATGTGCTGGAAAATCTTCACGAACTGGTGGTCAAGGAGGTGCATGGCTCCGGCGGCTACGGGATGCTTGTCGGGCCCGCCGCGAGCAAGCGGGAGATTTCTGCCTTCCGCACCAAGCTGAAGGCCAAGCCCGGAAACTATATCGCGCAGCCGACTTTGGCGCTCTCGACCGTGCCGATCCTGACCAAGAAGGGACTGGCGCCGCGCCATGTCGATCTCAGGCCCTTCGTGCTGGTCTCGCCAAGGAATGTCGAGATCACGCCGGGCGGGCTCACGCGGGTGGCGCTGAAGGCGGGCTCGCTCGTCGTCAATTCGAGCCAGGGCGGCGGCACCAAGGACACCTGGGTGCTGGAGGAGTGACGGGACAATGCTAGGCAAGACCGCAGGGGGGCTATTCTGGATGTTTCGCTATCTTGAGCGAAGCGAGAATACCGCCCGCCTGCTCGATGCCGGCTTTCGCATCGCGCTGACCCGCTCGACCGCCGCGGAAAACGAATGGGCTTCCGTCGTCGCCACCGCCGGGGTCACGCAGGCCTATACCGAGAAATATGACCAGTATGTCGCCCGCAACGTGATCGATTTCCTGCTGCGCGACAAATCCAATTCGTCGAGCGTTATGTCGGTAATCGAAGGCGCGCGCAACAATGCCCGCCTGGTGCGCACGGCCCTGACCCGCGAGGTCTGGGAGGCGACCAACGAATGTTACATCACCCTGAAGGATCTGCTTTCCCATCCGATATCGGAGAGGGACCTTCCGGAGACGCTGAATACCATCCGCCAGCAGAGCGCCCTCGTGCGCGGGGCGCTGCACGGGACGATGCTGCGCAATGATATTTTCGATTTTGCCCGCCTCGGCACCTTTCTCGAGCGCGCCGACAACACCGCGCGTATCCTCGATGTGAAATATTACGTGCTGTTGCCCTCCGCGTCCTTTGTCGGGTCGTCGCTAGATAACGTGCAGTGGGAATCGATCCTGCGCTCCGTGTCCGCGCAGCGCGCCTATCGCTGGCTGAACCCCGGGGATATCAACCCGATGGGCATTGCCGAATTCCTGATCCTGGACCGCCGGCTTCCGCGCTCGCTGGTGTTCTGCTATGCGAAAATTGTTGATAACCTCGGTTATCTCGAGGAAGATTACGGTCTCAGGCTTGACTGCCATGACATGGCCATCCCGATTTTGAACCGGCTCAAGGAAAGCACGATCAATTCCATCTTCGATGAGGGATTGCACGAGTTCATTACGGCCTTTATTCGGGACAACATGGCGCTCGGCAGTCAGGTGCAACAGGATTACCGGTTCATCGGATGACGTCATGCTCTTGAAAATCTCGCATCTGACCAAGTATCACTATGAGGAGCCTGTGCGCTATGCGCTGCAGCAGCTCCGCCTGATGCCGAAATCCGGCGTCGGCCAGAATGTGGTTTACTGGGATGTCACCGTCGAGGGCGGGGTGCAGGAGCTCGAGTTTGAGGATCAGTTCAACAACCGCGTGGTGCTGGTCAGCACGAACCCCGGCGAGACCGAAGTCTCCATCCGCTGCGACGGGGAGGTTGATACGACCGATCTGCACGGCATTATCGGGCCGAACAGCGGGTTCGCGCCGCTCTGGTTTTTCCAGCGCTCGACGCCGCTCACCGCCGCCGGCAGCCGGGTCCAGAAACTCATCAAGCAGCTGGGAAGCGACTACGACACCGACGTGACGATGATGCATGCGCTCTCCCGCCTGATCGGAGAGGTGGTGCCCTACCAGACCGGGGAGACCCATTCGGAAACAACGGCGGAGGAGGCACTGGTCGCCGCCAGCGGTGTTTGCCAGGATCATGCGCATATTTTCATCTCCACCGTGCGCGCGCTCGGCTTTCCCGCGCGCTATGTCAGCGGCTATCTGATGATGGATGACCGGGTCCATCAGGAAGCGACCCATGCCTGGGCGGAGGCGTTTATTCCCGATATCGGCTGGGTCGGTTTCGATGTCTCCAACGGGATTTCGCCCGATGACCGCTACATTCGCGTGGCGACGGGTCTTGATTACAAGGATGCCGCGCCTGTGTCCGGCCTTCGGATGGGCAGCGGCGGCGAATTCATGGATGTTTCATTGCAGGTTCAACAACAATAATTTCAAGGGCAGGGACTGACGTAAAGGAAATGACTTATTGTGTCGGCTTGAGGCTCAACAGGGGCCTCGTTTTTATGTCGGACACGCGTACCAACGCCGGCGTCGACAATATTTCGGTTTTCAAGAAAATGCATAGCTGGGTCATTCCGGGGGAGCGGGTCATCACCATGATGACGGCGGGCAACCTGGCGACGACGCAGGCGATTATCAGCACGCTCGATGAACGCTCGAAGGCGCCGGCGGACCGCAAGCCGTCCATCCTCGAGGCGCCGTCGATGTTTCAGGTCGCGCGGCTCGTCGGCGAGACGGTGCGCGAGGAAATCCACACCAACAGCTTCGAGGGGCAGGAGGCGGATTCCTCCTTCAACGCGACCCTGATCGTCGGTGGCCAGATCAAGGGGAGCGATCCGCGCCTTTTCATGATTTACCCCGAGGGGAATTTCATCGAGGCCTCGGCGGAGACGCCGTTCTTCCAGATCGGCGAGACGAAATACGGCCGGCCCATTCTCGTCCGTGTCTATGATCCGGACATGAGCTTCGAGGATGCGGTGAAGCTGATGCTGGTGTCCTTTGATTCGACCATAAAAGCCAATCTGTCGGTCGGGCTGCCGCTCGATCTCCAAGTTTATGAGAATGACAGCTTCCAGGTTGCCCGCGAACAGCGCATCGCCCTTGATGATCCCTATTACAACCAGATTTCCACCGGTTGGGGGGAGGCGCTGAAGGAAGCCTTCAAATCCTTGCCCGATTTTACCTTTTAGGCCGCGAGGCGCGATTGCGGACGGTGCGTCGTCCGCTGACCTTATGTCTTGCGCTGGGGGGAGGTTATTCAGTATAACCACGGGAGTTTGCATTAGGGGGTGATCGGAAAATCATGATCTCTGAAAAATTCGCCGAGGCGCGCCGTCACATGGTGCTGAGCCAGCTGCGACCGAACCGGATTACGAATGACCGGGTGGCGGACGCCATGAATACGGTGCCGCGCGAGGAATTCGTGCCCAAGGAGCTGCGCGGTGTTGCCTATCTGGACGAGGATCTGGAAGTGGCGCCGGGACGGTTCGTCGTCGAGCCGCGGGTTTTTGCGCGCCTGCTGCAGGAGGCGGATATCGGCTCCACCGATGTCGTTCTCGATATCGGCTGCGGGACCGGTTATTCCTCCGCCGTGCTCGGCTTTCTCGCGCAGGCCGTCGTCGCCATCGAGAGCGATCCGGCGCTGGTCGAGACCGCAAGCGAGATCCTGAGCCGTCTGGAATGCGATAACGTCGCTGTCGTCGAGGGGGCGCTGGCCGAGGGGAATGCCAAGCAGGGACCCTATAACGTTATCCATATCAACGGATCGATCTCGACGGTGCCGCAAAGCCTGCTCGATCAGCTGGCCGAGGGGGGGCGCCTGATCTGCGTGCTGGGGTCCAACCCGGGGGTCGCGACCGTCTACCGCCGGCAGGGCGGCGATTTCTTTCCGCGCGCCGCCTTTGACGCGTCGGTGCCGCCGTTGGCCGATCTGATGGTTGCCGCGCCGTTCGAATTCTGATCGGAAAGGCCGCAACCGTCACAAATTTGCCACGTCTGGCTGAAATAACGACCGGACGTGGCGCGATAAACGCGGATTTGGTTTCAATATCGGTCGTCAATTATATGATTTTTTTAAAATTGTTGATTGATTCCGGTATCGGGATTAAATTCGACTATGGTTAATTTCTGAGCGGCCTAATTTGGGTTCGAGAGGCGAGTTTAATGAAAAAAGTAGTTTTGACCGTTGCATCCGTCTTAGCCGTGACGATGCCGATGTCTCTGGCAAGCGCCGAGACGTTGCAGGATGCGCTGGCTTCAACTTATGAAAATAACCCGACCCTGCAGGCGCGGCGGGCCAATGTCCGGAGCGTCGATGAAAATGTTCCGCAGGCTCTGTCCGGGTGGCGTCCCGAGGTTTATGCGACCGGCGAGGTAGCCGCGCAGCATAACGACACCAATGTGACGACCGCGGGCAAGGACACCAATCCCCGCGAAGCGGCGTTGATTGTCTCGCAGCCGATCTATTCCGGCGGCCAGACTGTCGCCTCGACCAAATCCGCCGAAGCGACCGTTCAGGCGGCCCGCGCCGGATTGCTTTCCGCGGAACAGACAATTTTCCAGTCCGCCGTCGAAGCCTATATGAATGTGCTGCGCGATGAGGCGCTGGTTGAGCTTAACCAGAACAACACGGTGGTTTTGCGCCGCCAGCTGGAGGCCGCGAATGACCGCTTCCAGGTCGGGGAAATCACCCGTACCGACGTTGCCCAGGCGCAGGCCCGTCTTGCCGATTCAATTTCCCGGCTGATCCAGTCCGAAGGTAATCTCCGCTCGACCCGGGCGAATTTCGAACGGATCGTCGGCCGTGCCCCGGAGGCGCTAGAGGACCCTTTGGTGCCCGCCGACTTCCCGGAGTCGGAAGAGGCGGCACTGGCGATCGCCCTTGATAACCACCCGGATATCGAAGCTGCGAAATATAACGAGGAAAGCTCCCGCTATGATATTCGCGCCACCTCCGGCCAGCTGCTGCCCTCGGTTGAAGTGAACGGCAGCCTGTCGACCGGCAAGGAACTTTCCGGCGCGAACACCAGCAATGACACAGCGCGCATCGGCGCGGTGCTGACCGTGCCGCTCTATCAGTCCGGCTCGGTCTACAGCCAGGTCCGTCAGGCCCGTCAGGTCAACAGCCAGCGGATGCAGGAAATCGAGGAAACGGTTCGCGCGGTTCGGGAATCAGTGATCCAGGCATGGGAGCTTCTGGAAACCTCCCGCTCGCGCATCGGTGCGAATGAAGAGGCGGTCCGCGCCAACACCATCGCGCTGGAAGGCGTTGAGCAGGAAGCCCAGGTTGGCTCGCGCACGACGCTAGATGTCTTGAACGCGGAGCAGGAACTCCTGCAGAGCAAGGTAGACCTTGTGACCGCCCGGCGTGATCAGTATGTGGCGATCTATTCGGTTCTGGCCGCGATCGGCAAGCTGAACGCCCGTGACCTCAACCTCGATGTCGAATATTACGATCCAGCGACCAACTATGAGAGGGTCCGCAACAAATGGTTCGGTACGGATGGCGGATTGGATTAAGAAATAATTAAATCAAACCGGCCATAGTCGATCGGAAGAGTGATTTTGCAATGTATCACGCGCCTTTCGTGATCTAGGCCCCCGGTTTCAATGGTGAATTGACGATGAGCGATCCAACGACAGAACAAGAGCCGACGATGGAAGAGATACTCGCCTCCATCCGTCGTATTATCTCTGAAGACGGAGAAGAGGAAGGCGAAGGCCAGGAAGCGGACGCTGTCGAAGCCGCCGGAGACGCCGAAGAGGAAACCGAGGCAATGTCCGAGGACGAGGCTCCGGAAATAGAAGCGGAAGCTGACGCCGAGCCGGAGCCCGAACCGGAGCCGGAGCCTGAACCCGAACCCGAGCCGGAAGAGGATGTTCTGGAATTGACCGATGAGGTCGATGAGGAGGAGGCGCTCACCCTCGACGAGGAAGTGGAGGAGGAAGCGGTTGAACTCGCCGTTGAGGCCGAAGAGGAGCCTGAGGCGGAAGCGGATCCAGAGATGGAACCCGAACCGGACGTAGAAGAAGAACCGGTAACGGAACCGGAAACGGCGGAAGAAGTGGCCGCCCGCACATCGAGCAGCCTGCTGGCTGACCCCACTATTGCCGCAACGACAACGGCCTTCGCTAGCCTGGCCGGCGCTGTTGCTTCATCACGAGGATTGCAGATGGGTAAGAATGCGACTTTGGAAGAAATGGTCAAGGATATGCTCCGGCCGATCCTGAAAGACTGGCTCGATCAGAACCTCCCCCAGATCGTGCAGCGCATCGTCGAGCGCGAAGTGAGCAAGCTCGCTGACCGGGCGGACGACGACGATTAAAGTCTTTCCTCCCGGGTAGTGAGCCGACTATATTACTCCCGAAATTTTGCCGACGAATAAATAAAGGAAGGTTCAGCGATGCTGGACAAATCTTATCGACCCGACGAGGTCGAGGGAAAGCTCTATTCGAAATGGATGGAGCAGGGGGCGTTCGCCTGTGGACGCGCCAAATCCGACGATACCTACACGATTGTCATCCCGCCGCCGAATGTGACGGGCAGCCTGCATATGGGCCATGCGCTCAATAACACCTTGCAGGATGTGCTGATCCGGTTTGAGCGGATGCGGGGAAAAGACGTGCTCTGGCAGCCGGGCATGGACCATGCGGGCATCGCGACCCAGATGGTGGTCGAGCGCCAGCTGGGCGAGCAGGGAAAAACCCGCCACGATTTCGGCCGCGAGAAATTCATCGACAAGGTCTGGGAATGGAAAGACCAGTCCGGCGGACAGATTTTCCAGCAGCTGCAACGCCTTGGCGCGACCTGTGACTGGGACCGCGAACGCTTCACCATGGATGAAGGCCTCTCCAAGGCCGTCCGCAAGGTGTTCGTCCAGCTCTATAAAGAGGGGCTGATCTACCGCGACAAGCGGCTGGTCAACTGGGATCCGAAATTCCACACCGCCATTTCCGATCTCGAGGTCGAGCAGAAGGAAGTCAACGGCCATATGTGGCACTTCCGCTATCCGGTCGAGGGGGAGGAGGGGCGCTCCATCACCGTCGCGACGACGCGGCCTGAAACCATGCTGGGTGATACGGGCATTGCCGTTCATCCCGAAGATGAGCGCTATACCGATCTGGTTGGCAAGTTTGCGATCCTGCCCATCGTCGGGCGGCGCATTCCGATTGTTGCCGATGACTATGCGGACCCGGAGCAGGGCTCCGGCGCGGTGAAAATCACCCCCGCCCATGATTTCAATGACTTTGAGGTTGGCAAACGCGCCGGTCTTGAGGTGATCAATATCATGGATGAGAACGCGCATCTGAATGACGCGGTGCCGGAAGAATATCAGGGCATGGAGCGGTTTGAGGCGCGGAAAAAAGTCGTCGCCGAGATGGAAAGCCTCGGCCTGCTCGAGAAAATTGACGATCATCCGCATACGGTCCCCTATGGCGACCGCTCCGGCGTTGTGATCGAGCCGTTGCTCACCGATCAGTGGTTCGCCGATGCGGCGACCTTGGCCCAGCCCGCCATCCGCGCGGTGGAGAACGGCAAGACGAAATTCGTGCCCGAGAAATGGACCAACACCTATTACGACTGGATGCGCAATATCCAACCGTGGTGCATCTCGCGCCAGCTCTGGTGGGGGCATCGCATTCCCGCCTGGTTCGGTCCCGACGGCATGATCTTCGTTGAGGAAACGGAGGAAGAGGCCCTTGCCGCCGCCGAGGCGCATTATGGCCGCAAGGAAGAGCTCGCTCAGGACAATGACGTTCTCGATACCTGGTTTTCCTCCGCGCTCTGGCCCTTCTCGACCTTGGGCTGGCCCGACAAGACGCCGGAGCTTGCCCGCTATTACCCGACCGATACGCTCGTCACCGGATTTGATATCATCTTCTTCTGGGTCGCCCGGATGATGATGATGGGCCTGCATTTCATGGAAGAAGTGCCGTTTCACACGGTCTATATCCATGCGCTGGTCCGTGATGAGCAGGGCGCGAAGATGTCGAAATCCAAGGGCAATGTGGTCGATCCGCTGGACCTGATGGATAAATATGGCGCCGATGCGCTGCGCTTCTTCCTCTCCACCAGTGCGGCGCAAGGCCGCGATGTCCGCCTTTCTGAACAGCGGGTCGAGGGCTATCGTAACTTCGCGACCAAGCTCTGGAATGCGGCACGTTTCTGCGAGATGAACGACTGTGCCGTTCCAGAAGGCTTCGATCCCTTCGCGGTCAAGGAAACCATCAACCAGTGGATTGTCGGCGAGACGGTGAAATGCGAAAGCGCAGTGCGCGCGGCGATCGAGGGATATCGCTTCAACGATGCGTCGAACGCCATCTACGCCTTCACCTGGAATGTCTTCTGCGACTGGTATCTGGAATTCGCGAAACTGCCGTTCCAGGGCAATGACAAGGCGGAAACGCAGGCAACGGCGGCCTGGGTGCTGGACCAGATCCTGAAAATCCTGCATCCCTTCATGCCCTTCGTGACCGAGGAGCTCTGGGGCAGCGTCGCCGCCACGCGGAAATCGGACCTGATCGTTGCCGACTGGCCCGTCTATCCGGCGGACGCGGATTTTGCAGCCGCCACGGCGGAGATGGACTGGGTGCAGGAGCTGATCACCAGCATTCGCGGTGTGCGCAGCGAGATGAACGTTCCGGCCGGCGCGAAAATCCCGCTCATCTTCAATGACGGCAGCGCGGAGGATAAGGCCCGGCTTGAGAAGCACTGGGATATCATCGCCCGAATGGCCCGGCTCGAATCTTACGCGACGGATGCGGAGGTGCCGAAGGGCGCGCTCCAGTTCGTCCATAAGGGCGCGACGGTTATCCTGCCGCTCGCGGGCGCCATGGATCTCGATGCGGAGAAGGCCCGCCTTCAGAAAGAGATTGGCAAGCTGTCTGGCTATATGACGGGGCTCAACAAGAAACTCGGGAACGAGAAGTTCGTCGCCAACGCGCCTGCCGATGTGGTCGCGGGGGAAAAGGCGAAGCTCGCCGATGCCGAAACCCAGCTCGCCAAGCTGAAGGATGCGGCGGCCCGCCTCGCGGAGCTTTAGGAGATGGACGGGCGCGTTTGCGCGTCCGGCTATTTCCGAATGAGCGCGGGGACCTTGCCCCATCCCCAGCTCAAGGCGCGTTCCACCCAGGCGACATAGGGGCTGACGACAAGCCAGGGCAGCAGGATCAGGCAGGCCGCGCCGCCGCCGACGATAACGTCGGTGAACCAGTGGCCGCCACCGGCCATCCGGGGCAGGCAGACAATAAAAATCAACAGGACGCTGAAGGCCATGGCGTAGATCCGCCCGCGGAACAGCAGGATCACCCCGCCCGCAAACAGCGCGCTGGTCATTGCGTGATCTCCGGGAAAGGAATGGTCGGTCGTGGTCTTGACCGTATAGCCCGTGATGAAATCATTCACATTGTAATAGTCGGTGAGCAGGTAACCGGGGCTCGGGTGAAAAAATCCGCCGAGCACCTTCTTCGAGAAGCCGACGGCAATCGCGATCAGCAGGCCGATCGCGATGATCTTCGCCGTCGCCGCAATGCGGTTCGGCCTCTCCGTCGACATCACCAGATAGACGCAAAACCCCATCATGACGACGAAGGTCGTGCGATCGAAGGTCTTGCTGTTCGTCCAGCCCCAGAAATGAGTAAGTGCGGAGTCCGGGCCTATGGTGCCGTTAAGGGCGCGAAAGACGCGGGTATCGATGGCCTGCCAGACGGTGTCGTAAAGGCCGGTCAGGTTCGTGACCAGCAAAACCAGCGCCAGAATATTGCAAATAATTAGAAGCGTAATCGACCCGCGAAGCCGTAATGACGTATCGGACATACTCTACTTGTGATCCCCCGTTTCCAGTCGTTTGCATCGCAGCCGACATAATCTCGTCCCCCAGGATCATATAGCGGATTTCCTGCTGCAATCTCAAGCGCCAAAAATTTTGATTGAGCGGGGGGTTTAAAACGCTTTAGACTTCATGGGCGAAAACCGTAAATGAGAAACCGGGCGCAAACCGGTTCCAGTCCAGGGAGGGACCCCGACATGACAGCCATACATTTTGCCTCCGCCGTTGAGCAGGCGGCGCGCATCGCCTCCGGTGAAATCGGCGCGGAGGAATTGCTCGATCATTATCTGGCGCGCATCGGTAAATATAACGGCGATCTTAACGCCGTGATCTGGATGGACGAAAAGGGCGCGCGGGCCCGGGCGCGCGCCGCCGATGCCGCGCGCATCCGGGGCGATGTGCTGGGCCCGCTGCATGGCGTGCCGATGACGATCAAGGAATCCTATAACTTTGTCGGCAGTCCCTCGACCTGGGGAAATCCGGCCTGGAAGGACCATTACCCGGAAAAAAACGCGTTGAGTGTGCAGCGGCTGCTGGATGCGGGCGCGAATATCTTCGGCAAGACCAACGTGCCCTTCATGCTCGCCGACTGGCAGAGTTTCAACGATATCTATGGCACCACCAACAACCCCTGGGACCTCGGCCTGACGCCGGGCGGCTCCTCAGGCGGCTCGGCGGCGGCGCTGGCGGCGGGTCTTTCGGGCATCGAGACGGGCTCCGACATCGGCGCCTCGATCCGCAATCCGGCCCATTACTGCGGCGTCTGCGGCCACAAGCCGACCTATAACATTATTCCGGGCCATGGCCAGAAGCCGCCGGGGATCGTCGCGGACAGCGATATTGCCGTGCTCGGCCCGCTTGCGCGGTCCGCCTTCGATCTCGAAGTCGCGCTCGATGTCATGGCCGGGGCGGGAAGCCCGCAGAATGCCGCCTGGACGCTCCGGCTGAAACCGGCGCGGCACCGGCATTTGAAGGATTTCCGCATCGCCGTGATGACCAGTGCCGAAGGCTTCGATGTGGATAACGACTATCAGGCGGCGCTGAACAAGATTGCCGACAGGCTGGAAGCGGAAGGCGCACGGGTGAGCCGTACGGCGCGGCCCGATATCCCCATCGCGGCAGCTTATGAGACCTATATCCTGCTGCTGCGGGCGGCAACGTCGGGCGCGCTTTCCGACGAGCAACTCGCGCGCTTTCGCAAGATCGTCGCCGAGGCCGATCCGAATGATAAGAGCTACCTCACCCTGATGGCGCGCGCCGGGACCCTGCCGCACAAGGAATGGCTGCGCATCAATAACGAGCGAAAACTCATGGCCCTGAAATGGCAGGAATTTTTCGGGGAATGGGACATCCTCATCTGTCCCGCCGCCGCCGGACCGGCGTTCCCGCAGAACCAGAAGGGGGAGCGGCAGGACCGGATGATCGATATCAACGGCAATTTGCAGCCGAGCACCGATCAGATGTTCTGGGCGGGCTATCCGAATATGGTCGATCTGCCCTCCACCGTGGTGCCGGCGGGGATCACGCCCGGCGGCCTTCCCGTCGGACTGCAGGCGGTCGCGGCCTATGGGGAGGACAAGACCTCGCTCAAGCTCTGCCAGCTGATCGAGGAGGCGTTTGGCGGCTTCACCCCGCCGCCCGGGTACGACTGACGGTCACGGCGGATAATCCTCAAAGACTCCAAGAAAAAGTCATATTTTCGGCGGCCTTTCATAAGAGACTGATATCAAACGAAATTTTGATTCCGCCGCGCGTGGTCTCTAAAACTTTCGTCAAATTGCAGGCGGTTCGCAAGATTTTGTAAAGAAATTCTTGCTACCTCTTATCGAAGGAGATACGCGCCGTAACACTTGGGCTCGAGCGGCCAAGGATGAGCCCGGGAGCGGCGGATTTTCTGCTTTGGAGGCAATCATGGCCTACGCTATTCCGATGATCGAGCCGCAAACCCGTAAACGGGCAATTGCCTATACGGGCATTTCCTGGACCTGCCTGTTTTTCGGGCCGTTCCCCGCCCTCTACAGGGGGCATGTCCTTGGATTTATCGGCATGTCGCTGGTGAATATCGCGACCTTGGGATTCTCCGTCCCGGTTTTCATCTTCGTCTACAACGCCTGGCACTATCATTCGCTGCTGGCGCAGGGGTTCCGCCCGGCGCGGCATAGTTTCGGCGCGGAGACGGAGAAGGTCGTGCGCATGGCGGCGACGGGCCGCGATTTCTACGACGATGTCTACGACCGGGACGACGCGCCGAGGCAGCAGCGCATCCGCCTTGCGAGCCCCGAACCCTCCGACCGCCTGATCGACGATCACCGGCAGGGGTCCCTGTTCCGGAAATAGCGCCGGCTACAGCAGCATCACGCTCGTCGTGACATGGGCGACGGGTTTCGCCGCATTGCCCATATGCAGACTGACTTCCCCATAAACCAGCCGCTTGCCGGTCTTGATAACCCGCGCCTCGGCGAACATTTCCTCGCCCTCAGCCGGGCGCAGGAAGGTTGTCGCCATGTTGACCGAGGTCATGGTAACGAACCCGCCCGCATTGGCGGCGACCGCGAAGACCATGGCGGTATCGGCGAGCGCCATGATCGCCTGACCGCAGATCATGCCGCCAAGCCGGTTCAGATCGGACGAGGCGGGGATACGGAGCGTCGCGTTGTCCTCGCCGATTTCGACGATGCTGATATTCATCGCCTTGATCCAGGGGGCGAAGCTGTTGGTATAGAAGTCTTCTGCTTCCTTTACGGTGATATGTGACATAAAGCCCTGTTGTTATTGAAATTTACGCCTGCCTCACAATGGCGCAAGTTGGCGGGGGAGACAATATCCAATCTTTTTCGCGCGGGCCGCCCTGTCCGGCGCAATTAATTCGGTTGATTAGAAGGCATGGTCTTTACCTTCGGCGCGATTTCTCTAATACTTCATAAAAAAAGCAGACAGGGAGCAGGGAATGTTTATTTCACAATTATTGACGCGGGCGGTCCAGACCAAGGGGGACTGCCTCGCGACCATCTGTGCGGGTCGCGAGCGGACCTACAAGGAATTTGCGCTGCGGGTGCAGAAATTCGCGGGCGCGCTCCGCGGTTACGGCATTACCGGTGGGGAGCGGGTGGCGATCCTCGCGCTCAACTCCGATCGCTATCTCGAATTCTATTATGCGACGCCCTGGGCGGGCGGGGTGTTCGTGCCGGTGAATACGCGTCTCGCGGTGCCGGAATTCGCCTACTGGCTGAACGACTCGGGATCCGAAATCCTGCTCGTCGACGATGCCTTTGCCGGGGCGGTGCCGGAACTTCGAAAGCGCGTCTCCTCGCTGCGGGAGGTGATCTATATCGGCGATGGCGACACGCCCGCCGGCATGCTGAATTATGAGGAACTGGTGGCGGCGCATGAACCGGTGCCGGATGCGGGCCGAGGCTATGACGATCTTGCCGGGCTGTTCTACACCGGCGGCACGACCGGCGTCTCCAAGGGCGTGATGCTGAGCCATACGAATTTTGTCGTCAATACGCTGAACGCCATGCCCTGCTTCAATTTCAAGGAGGATGCGCGCTGGCTGCATGTGGCACCGATGTTCCATATCGCCGACGGCGCCGCCGTCTTCGGCACCACCATGGGTCTCGGCGTGCATGTCTTCATTCCGGGCTTTACGCCGAAGGGCACCATGGAGGCGGTGGAAAAATACCGGATCACCAATACGCTGCTGGTGCCGACCATGGTCAATATGGTGGTTAATGATCCCGAGATCGCCAATTATGACATGTCGAGCCTGAAGGACATCATCTATGGCGCCTCGCCCATGCCGGAGGCGGTGATCATGAAGGCGCTCGAGGTCCTGCCGGAGGCCGGCTTCACCCATGCCTACGGCCAGACCGAATGCGCGCCGCTGGTCACCTTCACCGGGCCGGAATTCCATGTGCTGGAGGGGCCGAACGCGGGCCGCTTCAAATCGGCGGGCCGGCCGATCTATGCGGGCGACGTCCGGATTTTCGATGAAAATGACGAGGAAGTGCCGCCCGGCACCGTCGGTCAGGTCTGCGTGCGCGGCGCCAATGTCATGCTCGGCTACTGGAACAAGCCCGAACAGACGGCGGAGGCGTTGAAAGGCGGCTGGATGCATTCAGGCGATGGCGGCTATATGGATGAGCAGGGCTTCGTCTATATCGTCGACCGGGTGAAGGACATGATCATCTCCGGCGGCGAGAATGTCTATTCCGCAGAGGTCGAGAACGCGGTCTATCAGCATCCGGCGGTCGCCGAATGCGCCGTCATCGGTATCCCGCACGAAACCTGGGGCGAGCAGGTGCATGCGGTCGTCCGCCTGCATGAGGGCAAGGGCGCAACGGAGACCGAGATCATCGAATTCAGCCATAGCCTGATTGCCGGGTTCAAATGCCCGCGCAGCATCGATTTCGTGACCGATCCGCTACCGCTCTCGGGTGCTGGCAAGATCCTGAAGACGGAGCTACGCAAGCCCTACTGGTCGGGCAAGGAAAAGCAGGTGAGCTAGGCGCGCCGGGCGCCTAGTCCGGTTTCGTGCAGTCGCGGATCTCGACCCGCCGTTGCGGCAGGCTACTGCTGTTGTCCTCACCCCGGCCTATCATATAGAGCGCGGTTTTCTCCAGACCGGCCTCCAGCATCAGGTTGGTGACCGCCGCCGCCCGCTGTCGGGACAGGCGGTAGTTGTCGAAACTCGATCCACTCGGGTCCGAATGGCCGGAGATGACGATAAACCGGCTGCCGCCGCCGGCATAGCGCGTGGCAAGCTGCCGGATGAGATCTTGCGTATCCGCCCCCGTCACCCGGGTCGAGCCGGTCTTGAAGGTCACCACCATATGCGGCGAGAGATCCCAGCAATAATCCGGGATCGTCGCGACGATGCGCTTGGTGTGGTCAAGCTCGACCTCGTTCAGCGCATAGGAGACCCGGCCGAGCCCTTCTTCGAGATTGTCGAGCGCGGCCTCGGATTTCGCGGCGCTCCGTTCCAGGGCTTCCAGTTTCAGCTTGAGGTTCGCGGTATCCGTTTCCTCGCGCTGTTGCATCGATTTGCCGAGCGTGGCGATGGTTTCGTTATTCTCGCGCGCGAGTTTCTCGATGCTGTCGATTTTTCCTTCAATGGCGGCGAAGCGGCTGTCTTCCTCATCGTTCCCCTGATCGAAGAGCGGTCCGAGATTTTGCACGGGCACGGCGAAGGGCAGGCGGGTGCTGCCGTTGAAGAAGAGCTCAAACCGGGCGGTGGAGCCGAGGTAGAGAACCGGCGCCGCCGCCTCTCCCTGCTTCAGATTGACGACAGGAAAGCGGAAGAAACTGGTCAGGCTGCGGCGGAATTTTGAGGATACATCGACATCATCGGGAAGATCGGCAAGGTCGCTCTGGCAGAGGTTCGACATATTGAGCGCGGGGTAGAGCGTCGCCGACGGATCGGCTGCGGCCGGCAGGATTTTCCTGTCGGCGACCATGATGATGCATTCGCGCATCTTGCGCGCGTCATATCCGGCATAGAGGATTGATCCCGTCGAGGCGACGACCAGCACCAGGATGGTGACGAAAAAGCGGTGGTTGTTGAAGGTGCAGACGGCGAGAAAACGGCGGTAGATATCGCGGGCGATGTCGGCGGGATCCGGCCCCGACCCTTCGCCGAGCGCGCGCCGGTGACGATGCAGGGAGAGCGCCAGATGTTCCCGGCCAATCAGGATCTGCGACGGATTTTTGCGGTTCCGCTTCGGCAGCAGGACCACGAACATATGCAGCACGTTGAGGATGAATATCCCGAGGCTGAGCCCCATGATCTTCATCCGCCGCACCGGCTTCAGATGCTTGTGGGAGGTAACCATCACGACCTTGACGATCAGCCAGAGGCCGAAAATGACGGCGAGGATGGCGGTGTAGAAAATCCAGGCCTTCAGAACAACAATGGTCAGCACGCCGCCGTTTCGGAGCATGCTGATGAAAAAGTCGCTGAGGCCAGCATATTTCAGGTAATGCAGATCGAAAATTCCGTAGTGGAGCGTCTCGAAGAACAGGCCGAACAGGAAGAAATAACAAAGCAGCAGCGTCGTCAGGAAGGGGACCAGCAGCGCAAGGTTATAGGTCCGGTTTACCCGTAAATGAACCTCGCAGAAAATTTCGTCGTCCAGGGCCTTGTTTCGACAGCGCTCGCCCGCGCGCGTTATTCCTTCACATTGCATTGTTATGGCGCCTCATGCTGATCAATATTCAAATAACCTTATAAATGGTAAAATCTAACCTAAAAACAAGTATAAGTAGAATTATGTGAAAAAAAATTCAGCGGCAGTCGGGTTTTCCGGGCTTGCGCTTGTCCTTGGCGACGGATCGTATTAACTAGAAGCCATAGTTTTAATGAAAGAGAGCGAAATGCCCCAGTATCGATCAAGAACCACCACGCAGGGACGTAACATGGCGGGCGCCCGGGCGCTCTGGCGCGCCACCGGTATGAAAGATGGCGATTTCGAAAAGCCGATCATCGCCATTTCCAACAGCTTCACGCAGTTTGTGCCCGGTCATGTGCATCTGAAAGACTTGGGCCAGATGGTCGCGCGGGAGATCGAGAAATGCGGCGGCGTGGCGAAAGAATTCAATACCATCGCCGTCGATGACGGCATCGCCATGGGCCATGACGGCATGCTCTACAGCCTGCCCTCGCGCGAAGTGATTGCCGATGCGGTGGAATATATGGTCAACGGCCATTGCGCCGATGCGCTGGTCTGCATTTCCAATTGCGACAAGATCACGCCCGGCATGCTGATGGCGGCGATGCGGCTCAATATCCCGACGGTGTTTGTCTCCGGCGGCCCGATGGAGGCCGGCAAGGGCATGGCCGACGGCAAGGAGATCGGCCTCGACCTGATCGATGCGATGATCCAGGCGGGCGATCCGAACGTCACCGACGAACAGGTGGCGGAGGTCGAACGCTCCGCCTGTCCGACCTGCGGCTCCTGCTCGGGCATGTTCACCGCCAATTCCATGAACTGTTTGACCGAGGCGCTGGGCCTCGCGCTGCCCGGAAACGGAAGCATGCTGGCGACCCATGCGGACCGCAAGCAGCTCTTCCTCGATGCGGCGCGCACCATCGTCGATATCACCCGCCGCCATTACGAGATGGACGAGCCGGGCCTGCTCCCGCGGGAGATCGCGTCGTTCAAGGCGTTCGAGAATGCCATGTCGCTCGATATCGCCATGGGCGGCTCGACGAACACGGTGCTGCATCTCCTTGCCGCCGCGCAGGAAGGGGAGGTTGACTTCACCATGAAGGATATCGACCGCCTGAGCCGCCGAGTGCCGAACCTCTGCAAGGTCGCGCCCTCGACGCAAAACTATCACATGGAAGACGTGCACCGCGCCGGCGGCATCATGGGCCTGCTGGGCGAGCTGTCCCGCGCCGACCTTCTGCATACCAATGTGCCGACCGTTCATTCCCCCACCATGGCCGAAGCGATCGAGCTGTGGGACGTCGTGAAAACCCGCAGCAACACGGTGCAGGAATTTTACCGCGCCGGCCCCGGCGGGGTCCGCACGACGGAGGCGTTCAGCCAGTCGAAGCGCTACCCCAGCCTGGATACGGACCGCGAGAAGGGCTGTATCCGTTCGAAAGACCATGCCTATTCGAAGGACGGCGGCCTTGCCGTTCTCTACGGGAATATTGCGCTGGATGGTTGTATCGTGAAGACGGCGGGCGTGGATGAGAGCATCCTCAAATTCTCCGGTCCTGCGCGCCTGTTCGAGAGTCAGGACGCCGCGGTCGAGGCCATTCTCGGGGACAAGATTGTCGCCGGTGACGTGGTGGTGATTGTCTATGAGGGACCGAAGGGCGGCCCGGGCATGCAGGAAATGCTGTACCCGACCTCCTATCTTAAATCGAAGGGTCTCGGCAAGCAATGCGCGCTCCTGACCGACGGGCGCTTTTCCGGCGGCACCTCCGGCCTGTCCATCGGCCATGCCTCCCCGGAGGCGGCGGAAGGCGGGGCGATCGGCCTCATCGAGGAGGGGGATATCATCGATATCGATATCCCGAACCGGACCATCAATTTGCGCATCTCCGAGGAGGAACTGGCCGACCGCCGGATCCGGATGGACGCGAAAGGGGACGCCGGCTGGGCGCCGACGAAGCCGCGCGCCCGCAAGGTCTCGCAGGCGCTTCGCGCCTATGCCGCTCTCACCACCAGCGCCGCAAGAGGCGCCGTCCGCGATGTGGGTCAGCTGAAACGCTAAGCGCGCCCTCCCGCCTTCAAAAAGCCCGCCGGAACCCCCGGCGGGCTTTTTTATGGTTAACGCGCCATTCTCGCGCCGGTTACCCGATAATTTCCTTGACCCGGGGCGACACCCCACCTTTAATGGTTGAAATACATATCAATATTTACGCGAATTTATTTCGAAATTGAGGGGGACTCATGTTTCGCCGTTGTTTTCTTTTCCTTTGCGGTGTCTTGTTGATCGTTGGCTGCACAACGACGGACACGATTGGACCAATTACCCATCGGAAGTTCGATAAGAGCTTCGAGGCGATTCAGATTAATTGGGCAGGTACATTTGGTGGGTCGAAAACCGATATTTACATTCAACGGTCGGAAAAGGATGGCTACCTTCAAATATGCGGCTTTTACATAAAAAGCGACGGTATGGAAGAGGATTTGACGGCCGAATGGCTGAAATATGCCAAAATCACCATTGATGGCGACGAAATTGTCTCGACAAAATTCCTTCTTCCGCAAGAACGCCTACTCAATGCGGACTCTGCTTGTGTCAAGACGACTACAAAATATCAAGCCAGCTTGGCCGCAGGAAAAATCTCTCTTTCGGGGCGCAATGTCCGTCTCAGCTACTAATACGTATCGTAGAAAATTTTAAGGATACTTAATGCGCATCTTCCTTGTCACGCTTTCAGCTTTTTTTCTCCTCGCCGCCTGTCAGGGTTCGCCGGAGAAAGGTGAGAGCGCCGCGACGGAGCAATCGAATGCTGATCCCGAAAAGCTTTTATATAACCTTGGATCGTTTGTAAGCTATAGCGAGGTTTGTACGGAGTTTCGCGGAAGTGGCGCAGACAATAAAATTATTCTGGCTTTCACGCAGAAGTTCGCTGGGGATCCGGAGTTTGACCGTGGCTATGCCCGTTTTTCAAATTACACCGGCTGGGATATTGTCTCCGGGTTGACGGAATGTGACCGGGTGAGAGAGGCGCTTGAAGAATACTACGACGCGATGAAGGCGACGATAGGTTAGGCCGTTGAAAGTTGCCGCCCCTCACAAACTTTTCAGGTACTGATGCGCTTCGGTGAGCGATAGGCCGTGGAGGTCGCGTGCGAGGCTGGTGGCATCGATCCTGTCGCCGCGGCGGACCATCTCGCGAAGGCGCGCGTCCTGCTCCTCCGGTGAAAGGTCGCGGATCGGCGCTTCGTCGGGCTCCTGCCGCCCGCCGGTGATGTAAAGGCCGGTCAGAACCTCGCGCGCCTTGCCGATCTTGGGTTGAAGGCGGGTCATGCGCGTCGTCCAGTCGACGCGGATCACGCCGGTCTCCGCCATCAACTGAAGCGCCGCGCCCTTTGCCCGCGCCGTGATCCCCTTGATCAGGGTCGGGCCGGTGCGGGCGCGTTCCGCCTCCAGCGCCGCGCCGATCTCGCCAAGATCGCCGCCGTAGAGCAGGATTTCGAGGCTCTCCTCCTTTTGCAGCGTTCCATCTTCAGGAATTTCCTTATCGCCGATCATCCGCGTCTTTGCGGTGACAAAGCGAAGCTCGCGGATTTCCCGCCTGGGGATGAAGGCGACGATGGGATCGGCGGGATTGAGCCGGTAATCGCTGTAATTCCGGAGCTTGAGATAGAGCCCCTCCGGCGCCGCGCGGAGCGTCCAGTTGCTGTCCCGCATGGCGGCCAGGGCGGAGAAAAGAAAGATGAGTCCAACCAGGGTGCAGATCAAAACGGTGGCGCTGCAGATGAACCAGACAAAGCTTGAAAAGACCATTGTGAAAAGGCTGTCGCCTATGCTGAACAGGCCATTCATCCCCAGAAACGACGGGAAAATTACCGACCATCCAAGCAGGAACATCGCGACGATAAAATGCCCCTTCCAGGACATCTTCGCGGTAAAGAGCGACGGGCTTTGCCGCGCTTCGTCTTCCGTGATCAGCTCAATATTTCCATACCGGCCCATTGGCATGCCTCATCGCGAGTGATGGATGCAGGCAGCATAGCCGGAAATTGTTAAGATTTTTTACCCCAGATCCGAGAGTTCCACCCAGATCGGCGTATGGTCGGAGGGGCGTTCCTGACCGCGCGGGCCCTTGTCGATACCGACTTGTTCCATCCGGTCCGTGGCCTGCGGGGAGAGGAGGAGATGATCGATGCGGATGCCGTGATCCTTGGCCCAAGCCCCCCGCTGGTAATCCCAATAGGTATAATTCACCTCGCTCGTGAAGGCGCGATAGGCGTCCGCATAGCCGAGATTGAGGAGCTGGCGGAAGCGGTGGCGGCTCTCGGGGCGGGTGAGGGCGTCGCCTTCCCAGGCCTTGGGATCGTAGCAATCCTCATCCTGAGGGATCACGTTGTAATCGCCCGCGAGCACCGTCGGCTCCTCCAGCGTGAGAAGATATTTCGCGCGGGTGATCAGCCGGTCCATCCAGGCGAGCTTGTAGGGGAATTTTTCCGTGTCGGTCGGGTTGCCGTTCGGCAGATAGATAGAGGCGATGCGGACATTGTTCACCGTCGCCTCGATATAGCGGGCCTGCTCGTCGGTATCGTCACCGGGCAGGCCGCGCATCACATCCTCGATCGGGGATTTGGAGAGGATCGCCACGCCGTTATAGGTTTTCTGGCCATGGGTCTCGACATTATAGCCGAGCTCCTCCACCTCCAGGCGGGGGAAGTTTTCATCAATGACCTTCAGTTCCTGAAGGCAGAGCACATCGGGGGCGTAGTCTTTCAGATAATCGACAAGCCGCGGCAGGCGCGCCTTCACCGAATTGATGTTCCAGCTGGCTATCTTCATCCCGACCCCTCGTCACACACAAAAGCCCGGTGAAAACCGGGCCTTTTTTCTAGCATCTTTGACCGACGGGTCAAATGGCAAATGAGGACCCGCAGGAGCAGGAGGCCGTGGCGTTCGGGTTCTTGATCTGGAAGGAGGCGCCGATCATGTCATCGACGAAATCGATTTCCGACCCCGCGAGATACATCAGCGAGAGCTGGTCCACCAACAATGTCGCGCCCTTGTTGGTCACGACCACATCGTCGGGATTTTGCGTATCCTCCAGATCGAAGCTGTACTGAAAGCCGGAACAGCCGCCGCCATTGACCGCGACGCGCAGCATCTTCTTGTCGGAATTCATCTCCTCGACAATCGCGTTGATCCGGTCGGCCGCCGATTCCGACAGCTTCACCGGTGGTTCCATTTTATCCATGACAGACATCTACTTCATACCCATATGCCGAATGCGCGCCGCCTTCGTTATAGAGACTATACATCAAATGATGTATTAATCCTAAGCATGTTTGTCAATTGACCGTCCGGAAATGTAAACCATCCCATGTCCATCAGCTATCTAACCGAGGCCCGGAACGCGCTGTTTTCAGCGCTGGAGGCGCTTGAGGGTCTCTCGCCCGGGGCGAAGGCGGCGGTGCGCCGGGATGTCCGCCTGCGTCCGCCGAAGGCGCGGCATTTGGGTGATCTTTCAACAAACGCCGCCATTTTATTGAAATCAATGGAAAATATTGATTTTGACCGGGCGACAAAAAACCTCGTTTCGGGGTTTGAGACGCTCCCCGGGATCAAAGAAGTCCGGCTCGAGCAGAACGGCTATATCAATATCCGGTATTCGGCGGATTTCTGGGGCCGCCAGGTCTCGCTGATCCTTATGGAGGGCGTCCGTTACGGGCTCGAGGATTTAGCGGTGGATTGTGCTGAAATTCCCGCCCCGGCGGCGGTCATCGACCTCTACAGCTACCGCGATCAGGCCAATCTCGAGGCACTGGAACGGCTGGCGGCGCTCACGGGCGGCAGGGTAGAGCCGATATCCTCCGCACCGCGCGAGGCGGCCGGATTTCCGCTCGCGGCGGCCATCGGCAAATGCACCGAGGAGAAGACGCGCTTCGCCCTCTTGGCCAACCCGCCCGGCTTTATCGATGCGTTCAGCCCTATTTTGGCCATAGACAGGAGCTACGGTAACCCCGTATTCGCCATTCCCTATGCGCGAATGATGTTGCAACGGCTCGGGGTGGGGGGAAATCAGGCAAAAGCCGGAGCGAATAACGGGGTGGACATGTCGGTCCTGAAACTGCCGGTCGAGATGGAATTGGCGCGGGCGCTCTGCGGATGGCCGCCGGCGGTGGCGGCTTGCCTGCGCAAAGGAGACAGTTTTTATCTCGCCTCTTTCCTCGAGACGCTTTCCTTGCTATTTTTCCGGCTCTTTGAAGGGGTGCATCCCGTTTCGTCGGCCTATCTGACGGAAACGGCGGAAGGGCCGGCGCGCTTTGCCCTGTTGGGCGCCCTGGATAAAATACTGGATGGCGGGACGACTGTTCTCGGCGTCGAAAGAGTAAAGGAGTATGGTTAAGTGACTGGCGATGACGATTACCTCGAAATTGATTATTACGAGAGCGAAGACGAGCCCCGCAGCAACCGCCGGAAATGGATCGGCGGCACACTGGCCATCATCATCATTGCCGGTTTCGGCATCGGTATCTGGTACGCCTATGACCAGGGCGTGAAAAAGGGCGTGCAGCTCGCGCCGCCGATCATCAGCGCCGATACCTCCCCGGTCAAGGAAGAGCCGGTAGAGCCCGGCGGCATGGATATTCCAAATCAGGACAAGCAGGTGTTCAGCGTGCTGAAATCGGGCGAGACGCCGGAGAAGGTGGAGAAACTGATGCCGCCGCCGGAAGATGCGACGCCGGAGGAAAAAACCGCGGAGAGCGCGATGAGCGACGCTGAGAAGGCGGCTGACGAAAGCAAGCTCGACGCCCTGGTTGAGAAGGCGACGAAGGACGAACCGGTCGCCGAGGACAAGAGCGAAGCGGCGACGGAGACGGCGCCGGTGGCGGACGAAAAACCGGCCGCCGAGGAAAAGACCGTGGAGAAGACCGTAGAGAAGGCCGAGGAAAAGATCGAAGAGACGGTTGAAGAAAAGAAGGTCGAGGTTGCCGCCGCGCCGGTCCCCAAGAAGGTCGAGGCGCCGGCGCCGTCCGGCGGGCCGGTCTTCCGCGTTCAGGTCGGCTCCTTCCGCTCGCAGGATGCGGCGGAAAAGCAGTATTCAACTTTGTCCTCCAAGTTCAAATCCCTGCTGTCCGGTCTCACCTACCGGGTCGAGGATGTGGTCGTGAAGGATAAGGGAACCTATTTTCGCCTGCAGCTTGGCAGCTATGGCGACCGCGATAGCGCGAAGCAGCTGTGCAATGACCTGAAAGCGCAAAAACAGGATTGTCTCGTTGTCAGCGGCTGAATTATCTGACTGCCGGTCCGTGATCTTCGGCTGCGAAGGTTTGACGCTTTCGCGCGCGGAAAAGAAATTTTTCAAGGCGGAACAGCCCTTCGGATTTATCCTCTTCGCCCGCAATGTCGAGGATCCGAAACAGCTGAGGAAACTGGTGAAAGCCTTGCGCGCGGCGGTCGGTCGGCCCGACGCGCCCGTGCTCATCGATCAGGAGGGCGGCCGGGTGCAGCGCCTGCGCGCGCCGCACTGGTTCGAGGCGAAACCCTTCGGATTTTTTGGCGGGATGTATGAAAGCGATCCCGACCGCGCGATTGAGGCATTGCGCCTTACCACGCGGCTGATTGCGGCGGACCTGCAGGCGGCGGGGATCACCGTTAACTGCACGCCCTGCCTGGACCTCCGGTTGCCGGAGACGGTCGAGGCCATCGGCGATCGCGCCTTCGCGGCGGATCCGCAGGTCGTCGCGCGTCTCGGCGCGGTGGTCGCCGAGGAGATGCTGACGGCCGGGATCATTCCGGTGATCAAGCATATGCCGGGTCATGGCCGCGCCACGGTCGACAGCCATCACGAGCTCCCTCATGTGACGGCCGCGCGACCTGATCTTGAACAGACGGATTTCGCGCCCTTCACGGCGCTCTCGCTGCTGCCCTGGGGGATGACGAGCCATATCCTGTTTGACGAGATTGACCCGGATCATCCGGCAACCCTGTCAGAGACGGTGATCACCACAATCATCCGCGAAGGGATCGGCTTCGACGGGCTGCTGCTCACGGACGATCTCAATATGAAGGCGCTGTCGGGCAGCCTTGCGGAGCGGGCCGGGGCGGCGCTCGCGGCGGGTGTCGATATTGTGCTGCACTGCTCGGGTGTGCTCGAGGAAATGAAGGACGTGGCCGCTGCCTGCCCGCCGCTCACCGAAAAGGCGCGCGCGCGGATCGAACTTGGCAACCGCGTCTTCGATCAGGCGCCCGCGACGATCGACGTGACGGCCGACCGGGCTCGGCTCGATGAACTGCTTGCCGGGGTAACCGCCTGATGGACTTTGCAAATATTCTCTACCAGATTTCTGTCTGGATCGTCCCCGCGCTTGCGGCGATCACCCTGCATGAGGCCGCCCATGGCTATGTCGCCTGGAAACTCGGTGATGATACCGCGCTCCGGCAGGGGCGCGTGAGTTTCAATCCGTTCAAGCATATCGATCCCATGGGGACCATCCTTATCCCGGGCTTCCTGCTTCTCGTGAAGGCGCCGTTCCTGTTCGGATATGCAAAGCCGGTGCCGGTCAATTTCGCCCGCCTCGGTAATCCGCGCCGTGACATGGTCTGGGTGGCGCTGGCCGGGCCGGGCATGAATTTCCTGCTCGCCTTTCTCTTCGCCCTCGGGTTTCACCTGCTCGCCTTTCTGCCCGGATCGACGCTGCACTGGTTCGCGGACAATTTTAAAAACGGTATTATTCTCAATGTGGTGCTGGGCGTTTTTAACCTCCTGCCGCTGCCGCCGCTTGATGGCGGACGGGTCGCCGTCGGTATTCTGCCCGACCGCCTCGCTATTCCGCTCGCGCGGCTGGAACGCTATGGTTTCCTGATCCTGATCGGCGTCATATTCCTTGTCCCGATGATCAGCCGCCAGCTCGGCGCGGAAATCGATCCGATCAGCTGGCTGCTGACCGGGCCCATCGGATATATGGTCAATCTGATTGCCAAGCTGGCCGGCGTGGTCTAAGTTTTTTAGATGCAATTGGGCGTAAAATCGACAGAACGGAGGAGGGGGCATGGATAACGGATCCTTCGATGAGGCCGGGCGGAAAAACCCCGATGTCATACCGCTGCCGACCCATGCGCTGCTGGTCGATCTCGACGGCTATGAAGGGCCGCTGGATGTGCTGCTGGTCCTCGCACGTGACCAGAAGGTCGACCTGCTGAAAATCTCCATCCTGCAGCTTGCCGAGCAGTATCTCGCCTTTATCGAACAGGCCCGCTCGCTCCGTCTCGAGGTGGCGGCGGATTATCTGGTGATGGCGGCCTGGCTCGCCTATCTCAAGTCGCGGCTGCTGCTACCGGCGGAGGAAGACGACGGGCCGAGCGGGGAGGAACTGGCCGACCGGCTCGCCTTTCTCCTGAAAAAACTCGAAGCGATGCGCGAGGCGGCGGAAAAGCTGATGAACGGTAGCATCGTCGGGCGCGACCGGCTGCAGCGCGGCCGGCCCGAGGCGATCCGGATTACCCGCCATTCCAAATATGATTGTACGCTCCGGGAGTTGTTGCAGGCCTACGCCGCGCAGGAGGAACGCAAGGGCATCGTCAATCCGCTCCGCCTGATGCGCGATGCGGTTTTCTCGGTGGAGGCGGCGCTCGACCGGCTGGAGAAGATGCTGGGCTCGCTGCCGGACTGGACTGACCTGATGTCCTATCTTCCCGATAACCTGACCGATCCCTTCAGCCGCCGTTCGGCGCAGGCCTCGACATTGCTCGCGAGCCTGCAGATGGCGAAGGAGGGACGGCTCGAGCTCCGTCAGGGGGCGACCTTCGGTCCCATTGAAGTGAAAAAGAGGAAAAACGGGGAATGACTGTTGATCCCGAACATGTCCGAATGGCGGAGGCGTTGTTGTTCGCCTCGAAGGAACCACTGGATGAGGCGGCGCTGGCCGAACGGCTGCCGGAGGGCGCCGATATTCCGGCGATCCTTTCGACGATTGAGGAGCATTACCGGCACAAGGGGGTGAATCTCACCCGCCTTGCCGGGAAATGGACATTCCTGACGGCGCCGGACCTTTCCTGGCTGCTGGAGGAGGAGCGCGAGACCACCCGCCGGCTCAGCCGCGCGGCGCTTGAGACCCTCGCGATCGTCGCCTATCATCAGCCGGTGACCCGCGCCGAGATCGAGGAAATCCGCGGTGTCGGGCTCAGTCGCGGCACCATGGACGTTCTGTTCGAGGCGGGCTGGATCCGCCCGCGCGGACGGCGGCGGACGCCGGGGCGTCCCGTCACCTATGGCATTACCGAGGATTTCCTGATCCATTTCGGCCTTGACGATATCAAGGACCTGCCGGGCTTTGATGAAATGAAGGCGGCGGGGCTCCTCAGCACGGAGCCGTCGGGTATCTTCAATGACCTCGCCCGCGCGGAAGAGGACGCGCTGGAAGACGAGGAAGAAGAGGAATTCTAGGCGATTTTTCGCTGCTTGGCCGGAACGAACTGGGTCCACCAGGTGACGGTCTCTTCCGCCGTCGCCTCGAATGTCGGCAGGAATTCCTCGATCCGGTCAAGATCATCGATGTTCTCTTCGATATAGGCGGCCTCTTTCGCCAGCCGTAGCGCCCCCATCGAGCCGCACATCCCCCGTATCGTATGCGCGTGGGACTGAACGTCATCGCCATTTTGCGACGTAAGGCCCTTTCGCATCAGGACAATGTTACCCGAGAGCGACCGCGCGGCATCCTCAACCAGCCCCGCCATCGCGCCGGCATCGAGCAGCTTGCCGAGCTCAGCCATTTTCCGGGCATCGCCAATATCGCCCCTGGGCGCGGCAACGGCCGGCGCGGCCTCAGCGGGGGACCCGGCGGCCTCGTCGCTGGCCTCCGCCATCACCGTATCGATCGTCCGAAGCAGGCTTTCCAGCTGGATCGGCTTGGTCTCTACCGCGTTCATGCCGGCTTCGAGATAGCGGGGCATATATTCCTTCATCGCATCGGCGGTGAGCGCAACGATGGGAATCTGGCTCTTCTCATGGCCGCTTTCGCGGATATGTTTCGTGGCTTCCGGTCCCTCCATGACGGGCATGCGGACATCCATCAGCACCATGTCGAAATCGCCCTCGGCGACCGCATCGACGGCCATCTGCCCGTTGCCGACGATATCCACCTTATGGCCCGCATGTTCCAGCAGGGTGGAGACCAGGGTCTGATTGACCGGGTTATCCTCGGCCAGCAGGATATGCAGCGGCCGGCTTTCAATTTCCGTATCGGCCTCCGTATCGACCGTCTCCTCGCCGAGATCGACGGGCCGCAAGGGGACCGTGAACCAGAAACGGCTGCCTTTTCCAAGGTCGCTGTCGACGCCTATGTCGCCGCCCATCAGCTCAATCAGCTGTTTACAGATCGAGAGACCCAGTCCGGAACCGCCATATTTCCGCGCGGTCGATGGGTCGGCCTGCTCGAACCGCATGAAGAGCCGTGATTTCTGTTCCTCGGAAATACCGATGCCGTTGTCCGTCACCTCAAAGCGCAAAAGGTCGTCGCCCTGCGGCGTCCGGTCCGGTTCAATATTGAGGGCGATAACGCCATCATCGGTAAATTTGATCGCATTCGAGATCAGGTTGATGATCACCTGCTGAAGCCGGAAGGCGTCGATATTGATCGCGGTGGGCAGAGTGGCGGGCGGTGCAAATTCTATCTCCAACCCTTTGCTTTCGGCTTTCTCGCGCAGCAAATCGACGGTTTCCTCAACCAGCTCCGGCAGGCGGATGTCAACATTGCTGAGCTCGAACTTACCGGAATCGAGCTTTGACTGGTCCAGTATGTCATTCAGGATCGTCAGCAGGAGCTCGCTTGAATTCTTGATGGTCCGCGCTCTTTTCTCCTGCTCGGGCGTCAGGTTATCCAGGAGCAGCAGATCCGTCATGCCGATAATTCCGGTCATGGGGGTTCTGATCTCGTGGCTCATGATCGCCAGGAACTCGGCCTTGCTCCTCTCGCCGATTTCCGCCTTGGTGCGAAGCGTATTCTGCTCTTCCGCCAGGGTGACGAGTTCTTCCGCCTGTTTTTCTACCTGCTGGCGGGAATATTCCACTTCGGCCAGCCGGCTCGACAGCTCTTCCTTATGCTGCTTGAGCTCGTTCTCGACTTCGTGGTAGCGCGTAATATCCTGGGTCAGCCCGTAGATGCGAACGACCTTGCCGTTCTCCACTTCGCACTGCGCGTGGGAGCGGACCCATTTGCGGTTGCCCTTGACGGTGAGCAGCGGCAATTCGATATCCCAGCCTTCGCCGCTTTCGATTGCGTGGTTGTAGGTATCCCGTATGGTGTCGCGGGCCTCGGGCGCATAAAGCTCGACCGCCCTGGCGACACTGGGGTCGAAATCATTCGAAAGCTCGTGGATCTTGTAGGTCGTCTTGCTCCAGCGGTGCGCGTTTGTCCGCAGATCGATTTCCCAGCCACCGATGGTCGCCAGCGCCCCCACCTGGTCGAGGAGATCTCGCTGGCGCTGAATTTCCTTCTCGCCCTGCTTGCGGCGCGTGATGTCCTGAACGGCGCCGTAGATGGCGACAACCTTACCGTCCACCATTTCGCATTTCCCGCGCGAGCGTACCCATTTGCGGTTGCCCTTCGCGGTGATCACCGGAAGTTCGATGTCCCAGCCGCTGCCGTCGGCGACGCCCTGCCGGAATTCCGCCAGAACCTGGTCCCGCACCTCCGGCGCGAAAAAGCTCGTGGCGGCTTTGACATTCGGCACGAAGTCGTCTGGCACTTCATAGATCTTGTAGATCATCGGGTTCCAGGAGAGCTTGGAGGTAACGCTATCGAATTTCCAGCCGCCGACATTGGCGAGGGAACTGATTTCGGCCAGCAGGTTATGTTGATGCTGAAGCTCGTCCTTGATGGATTGCTTGTTCAGAAGTTCCTTTTGCAGCTTCTCCGCCTTCGTATTAACCCGCCGTCTTAACGACTGGGCCCAGATGAACAGAGCGAAAATGACCAGCAGGAAGCCGCCGGCGATCAGTTCGACTATATATTCGCGGGTCAGGGAGTCCGATTGCGGGTCGGCAAGGGTGGTCTGCGCCGCCACGTCGCCGATGAAAGCGTCGCTTGCCGGGGCCGATATCGCGGGGAGGGGCGCCCCCGCAAGAATAACGAATATACACCACGCGAAACCGAGTAAAACTCTTGCGTCCATAAAAAATAAGCTCCCGAAAAGCCCCGCTGTTAAGGGTCGGAAAAATAAAAACCGGGCTTTGATAAATAAATATAGCAAATTGGTTAAAAAAGTGCGCAAGAGCTTACGCGTTATTTTATAAGACCTTTTCGTATTTCCCTTAAAAAATGCGCTGGATTGCCGGTTCTTGCGGCATCTTGATTAGTAATCATTTTCATCTACGGAAATTGATTATTTTTCCGGACCGGGACTAGAGAAACGGAACATCCATACAGGTATCAATCCCCCGACAATCGGCGGCGCGGCGTTTTGCCGCCGTTATCGGCCTTTGCATTGTCATTGCGAATGATTATTATTTACCGATTGCGTTCCGCGGATTATGAAGGCCGTCTGGCGCTATCAGGAAAGAGGGACATCTTTGGCCGTTCTGGAATTTGAAAATCAACAACCGCTCGCGCGGCGGGGATACCGGCGCAAGACCGCATCGCCGGCAACCGCGCTTGTGCTGCTGATCGCGCTGATCCTCTCGATTCCGGTTCTCGTCGTGCTCGGTTACGTCTTTGCGCCGACGGGAGACATCTGGTCGCATCTCGCGAGCACGGTGCTGCCGACCTATCTCTACAATACGCTGGTGCTGGCGATTGGCGTATCGGCGCTGGTCCTGGTGATCGGCGTCGGCACCGCCTGGCTGGTGACCATGTGCGAGTTTCCGGGACGCCGGATTTTTTCCTGGGCGCTGTTCCTGCCGCTGGCCATGCCCGCCTATATCATTGCCTATACCTATACCGGCATGCTCGATTTTGCCGGGCCCTTGCAAACGGCGCTGCGCGAGATTTTCGGCTGGAGCCGCGCCGATTACTGGTTTCCGTCGATCCGCAGCCTTGGCGGGGCGGTGATGATGCTCGGTCTCGTGCTCTATCCTTACGTCTATCTGGTAAGCCGCACGGCCTTTCTCGAGCAATCGATCTGCGCGCTGGAAGTCGGGCGGACATTGGGGCGCGGCCCCTGGCGCGGCTTTCTCTCCATCGCGCTGCCGCTCGCCCGTCCCGCCATCGTCACGGGGCTCGCGCTGGCGCTGATGGAAACCCTGAGTGATTTCGGCACCGTCGAGTATTTCGCCGTCGATACCTTCACCACCGGCATCTACCGCACCTGGTTCGGCCTCAATGAGCCGGCCGCGGCGGCGCAGCTGGCGGCGGTGCTGATGATCTTTGTTTTCTCCCTCATCCTGCTCGAGCGGGTCAACCGCGGCAAGCGCCGCTTCCACCATACCACAGGGCGCTACCAGAATATTACCCGCTACCGTCTCGGCCGGAACCGGCAAATCCTTGCCATGCTGGCCTGCGGGCTGCCGATCTTCCTTGGCTTTCTCTTGCCGACCGCCTGGCTCGTGAAGGACAGTTTTCTGCATTCCAGCAGCGCCTTCAACGCGCATTTCCCGAGCCTGGTGATGAACAGCGTGATGGTCGCCCTGATCGCCGCCGGGCTGTCGCTCGTGGTTGCGCTGTTCCTCATCTATGGCATGCGGCGGGATGCCCGCGCGCCGTCGCGGATGGAGCAGGGGGCGCTCCGGGTGGCGTCCATGGGCTATGCGGTGCCGGGGCCGGTCCTCGCAGTCGGTATCATGCTGCCCTTCGGTTTTATCGACAACACGGTCGATCACTGGATGCGCGCAACCTTCAATATCTCGACCGGCCTTATCCTGAGCGGCACGATGGTTGCCCTCCTGTTCGCCTATATCGTCCGGTTCCTGGCGATTTCCCTGAACACGGTGGAGGCCGGGGTCGATACGGTGACGCCCAATATGGACCGCGCGGCCCGGACCCTCGGCGTCACCGGCTTTCGCAAGCTCGTCCGCGTGCATATCCCGATCATTTCCGGCAGCCTGATGACGGCGGTATTGCTCGTTTTCGTCGATGTCATGAAAGAGCTGCCGGCAACCCTGGTGCTGCGGCCGTTTGGCTTTGACACGCTGGCCATCCGCGCCTATGAAATGGCGAGCGACGAGCGGCTCGCCGATGCCGCCGGACCCTCCCTTGCCATCGTCCTTGTCGGCATCCTGCCGGTGATCGTGTTGAGCAGGGCCATTGCCAGATCCCGTCCCGGGCAGAACATAGCTGCGAGAAACGATTATTGATGAGCAACCTGGTTTTTCGAAATGTCCGCCACCAGTATGACGGCGTGAATTCTGTCGATATCGCGCATCTCGAGGTGGGCGCGGGCAAGCTGGTCTGCCTGCTGGGGCCGTCCGGCTGTGGTAAATCGACGACCTTGCGGCTTGCCGCCGGGCTTGAAAGCCCCATCGAAGGCGAGGTCAGCATCGAGGGCGAGGTGATGGCCAATGACGAGATTTTCGTCGGACCGGAGGATCGCCGGGTGGGGCTGATGTTTCAGGACTATGCCCTTTTCCCGCATCTGACGGTGGAGGATAATGTCGCCTTCGGTCTGTCGCACCTGGCCCTTGCAGAACGGCGCGCGCGCGCCGGAACAATGCTTGAGACCGTCGGAATGGCGGCGGCGGCCCGGAAATATCCGCATATGCTCTCGGGCGGGGAGCAGCAGCGCGTGGCGCTGGCGCGGGCGCTCGCCCCGTCGCCGAGGATCATCCTGATGGACGAGCCCTTCTCCGGCCTTGACGTGGTGCTGCGCAACCGGGTGCGCGACGAGACCTTGAAGCTTCTCAAGGAAATGGGAACGACCGTGCTGATGGTCACCCATGACCCGGAGGAGGCGATGCGGATGGCGGATGAGATTGTCGTCATGCGCGAGGGAGAGATCATGCAGCAGGGCAGCGCCGGCGAGCTTTATAACCGCCCGGCCGACGGGTTCATCGCCGCATTTCTTGGTGAGGTGAACCGCGTGCCGGCGCGCCGGAATGGCGATTTTTACGAGACCGATCTCGGCCCGATACCGATTTCAGCCGCAATCGGGGAGGGGGCGGTCGATGAAATTCTCGTCCGGCCCGAGGCAATCCGTTTTCTTCCCGTCGTCGATCCCAAGGCGCCGACGGGCGAGGTGGTGCTGTCGCGCAATCTGGGAGCCTTCAGCCTCATCGATATCCGCTTCGAAAGCGGTTTTCAGGCGACGGCGCGCGTTGCCTCCTTTTACCAGCCGAAGGTCGGCGATCGCTGCTCGGTATCGCTTAATTTGAGTGGCGTTTTTATTTTTCCCCGGCCGGGAAATAGCGAATAGGGCGATAAACCCATATCAAAGGCGATTTAAATGTCGTATAAACGCCCATAGACCTTTATATGTGAAACGAAGGACGGCCCGCAGGGTTTTGTTAGAAATAACTGATAAACCATCTTTTTTTGACTTTTGCGGGCGTTATATGATTTGAGATATTCTCGATACGAGAACAGGAGCTGAGAACATGAGTATTGGTCCGTGGCAAATTATTCTGATCCTTGTCATTGTGCTCATCATTTTTGGCGCGGGCAAACTGCCCCGCGTTGCCGGTGATCTGGCGAAGGGCATCAAGAACTTCAAAAAAGGCATGAATGACGAAGATGAGCCGAAGGCTGCCGACAGCGGCAAGACCGAAGCGCTGGAATCGGCGAATAACAGCGAAAAGGCTGACAGCAAGGACAAGGCGGCGCAGGGCTGACCCCGTCGCGCCGCTTTTTGTGAAACCCTTCAAACCGGATAATGTGAATAGCCATGTTTGATATTGGCTGGACGGAAATGGTCTTCGTACTGGTGATCGCGGTGCTGGTCATCGGGCCGAAAGACTTGCCCAAGGCAATCTCGACCGTCGGCAAATATGTCCGCAAGGCGCGGTCGATGGCGCGGGAATTCCAGTCCGGCATCAATGATCTCGCCCGCGAGACGGAGCTTGACGAGATCAAGAAGGATATCCAGAAGGGCACGGACTTCAACATCAAGAAACAGGTGGAAGACGCCGTCGATCCGACCGGCTCGATGCAGGGCATGTTCAACGACGTGAAGCCCGAGATCCGCGATCCGCGCGACAGTGCCAATAATTATTCCGCGCCGCCCGCCAAGAGCGGCGAGACAGGAAAGGCGCCTCCAAAAGCCGACGCTCCGGCCGACAAACCGGCCCCGCCCGCCGCGGCACAATCCGCTCCCGCCCCCTCTGAGACCAAGCCGGAAACCAAAGCGTCGTGAACGAGAGCGATATTGACGACAACAAGGCTCCCTTGATGGAGCACCTGATCGAGTTCCGCAACCGCCTCGTCTATTCGGTTGTGGCGCTGCTCGTCGCCTTCATTTTATGCTATATCATCTCGGAGGATCTGTTCGCCTTTCTCGTCCGGCCGCTGGTGCAGGCGATGGGGGATGATATCGCCGGGCGGCGGATGATTTTCACGGGCCTGCATGAGGCCTTCTTCACCTATATCAAGATCGCCTTTTTCGCGGGCATTTTCCTGTCCTTTCCGATTATTGCCTCGCAAATCTGGATATTCGTCGCACCCGGGCTCTACAAGAACGAGAAAAAGGCCTTTCTGCCGTTTCTGGTGGTGACGCCGATCCTGTTTTTTCTGGGCGGCGCGCTCGCCTACGAAATCGTCATGCCGCTCGCGTGGAAATTCCTGCTGAGTTTCGAGAGTAACGGCCATGTCAGCCTCTATGCGAAGGCATTTACGGCGCTGGTCGAGCAATTCCCGAACATGGTGAATTACCTGCCGGCCCCGTCGGAGCCGATGGCGCTGCCGATCCAGTCCGAGACGCGGGTCAGCGAGTATCTCAGCCTGTCCATGAAGCTGATTTTCGCCTTTGGTCTCTGTTTCCAGCTGCCGGTGCTCCTGACGCTGCTCGGCCGGGTGGGGATCGTCTCCTCCGCCGGGCTGAAGGCCAAGTTCAAATATGCGGTCGTCTTCGCCTTCATTGCCGCGGCCATCCTGACGCCGCCGGACCCCTTGAGCCAGATCACCCTCGCCATCCCGATCATTGTGCTTTACGGGATTTCCATCCTCAGCGTGCGGATGGTCGAGAGAAAGCGCGCGGAGAAGGAAGCGCTGGAAGATTCCGAATAAGATCGGGCCGCCTTTCTGTGGGACAGCCACAACAAATTTGATATAAAAATCGCGCAGGGCGCAAAGCCCTCTGGACGGCGGGCGGCCGCGCCCTTATACACAGGACATCCATCCAGAAACCGAAATGATGTTCATATGCTCGACTTGAAATGGATCAGGGAAAACCCCGAAGCTTTTGACGCGGCCATGCAGCGGCGCGGCCTGCCGCCGCAGTCCGAAGATTTACTCAAAGTTGATGCCTATCGGCGGAGCGTCCAGACGGAAATGCAAGAACTGCAGGCGCGGCGCAATGCAGCAGCAAAAGAAATCGGAAAGGTTAAAGCGTCAGGCGGAGATGCCGATGCGTTGATCCGTGAGGTGGCGGACCTCAAAGATGAGGCGCAGAGAAATACTGAGCTTGAGCGTGAACTGCAGGAGACGCTAGACGCTAAGCTCAGCGTACTTCCCAATATCCTCGCCGATGACGTGCCAGAGGGCGAGAGTGAAGAGCAGAATGTCGAACTCCGCCGCATCGGCGATATCCCGACATTTGATTTCAAGCCGAAGGAGCATTACGAGCTTGGAGAGGCGCTGGGCCTGATGGATTTCGAGACGGCGGCGAAGCTGTCCGGATCGCGTTTTGTCGTCACCAGCGGCCAGATCGCCCGGCTGGAACGCGCGCTTGCAGCTTTTATGGTCGATGTGCATACGCTGGAGAAGGGCTATCTTGAGGTATCGCCGCCGGTGATGGTGCGCGGGAGCAGTCTTTTCGGCACCGGCCAGCTGCCCAAGTTTGAAGAGGATTTGTACAAGACGGGCGAGGATCAGTACATGATCCCGACGGCGGAAGTGCCGCTGACCAATCTTGTGCGCGAGAGCATCCTTGGCGAGGATGAGCTGCCAAAGCGGCTCACCGCCCATACGCTCTGCTTCCGCTCCGAGGCGGGCTCTGCGGGCAAGGACACGGCGGGCATGCTGCGCCAGCATCAGTTCGCGAAGGTCGAGATGGTCTCCATCACCACGCCGGAGAAATCCGCGGAGGAACATGAGCGGATGACCGCCTGCGCGGAAGATATCTTGAAGCGCCTCGGCCTTGCCTACCGCGTCGTCGTGCTCTGTAGCGGCGATACCGGCTTTGGCGCGCGCAAAACCTATGATATCGAAGTCTGGCTGCCGGGTCAGAATACCTACCGGGAAATTTCCAGCTGTTCGAACTGCGGGGATTTCCAGGCTCGGCGGATGAAGGCCCGCTATCGTCCGGAAGGCGAGAAGGGCACAAGCTTCGTGCATACGCTGAACGGATCCGGCCTCGCCGTCGGGCGGACGCTGATTGCGGTGATGGAAAATTACCAGCAGGCGGACGGATCCATCAAAATTCCCGAGGCACTGGTGCCATACATGGGCGGAATGACCGAAATCCGCGCCAAATAACAAGAAGAAAAGGAAGAGTAAGTTGCGAATTCTGCTGACTAACGATGACGGGTTCAATGCGCCCGGGATGGAAACCCTTCGCCGCATTGCCGCCGCGCTTTCCGATGATATCTATGTCGTCGCCCCTGAAAAGGAACAGAGCGGCGCGTCGCGCTCTCTCACCCTGCACGACCCCCTCCGCATCAATAAATATGCCGAGAAGGAATATTCGGTCGAGGGCACGCCGACGGACTGCGTCATGATGGCGATGAACTATCTGTTCAAGGACGAGCGGCCGGATTTGATCCTGTCGGGCGTCAATCGCGGCGGCAATCTCGGTGAGGATGTGCTCTATTCGGGCACCGTCGCGGCGGCGAGCGAGGGATGCCTGCTGGGGGTCCGCGCCATCGCGATCAGCCAATGCGTCGCGCCGGACGGTGCGACATTTCACTGGGACACGGCGGAGGCGCTGGCGCCTGATATCATTCGCAAGCTGCTCGATTTCGAATGGGGACCGGATGTCCTGGTGAACCTGAATTTCCCGGCGGTTCCGAAAGTGCAGGTCAAGGGCATCGATGTGACGGTGCAGGGTAAGCGCGATCTGTCCAACCTCTCTATCGATGACCGCGTCGATGCGCGCGGGCGGCAGTATTTCTGGCTGGGCTATCGCCCCTCCTTCGGCGATCCGCCCAAGGGCACGGATCTGTGGTCGGTGGCAAATGGCCGGGTCTCGGTGACGCCGCTCAAGCTGAACCTGACGAAAGTGGCGCTTGCCGAGAAAATCAAGAAGGCCTTTGCGTGACTGACAACCCGGCCCAGAAAATCCGCCTGATCATGGAGCTGCGCCGGCAGGGGATCAGCAACACGGAGGTCCTTTCGGCGATCGAGCGGGTGCCGCGTGACGCCTTTATCCCGCCAACCTTCCGCGATCGCGCCTATGAGAATATCGCGCTGCCCATCGCCAGCGGCCAGACGATCAGCCAGCCTTACGTGGTCGCCTATATGACCCAGCTTCTGAAGCTCGACAAGCGCCGCAAGGTGCTCGAGATCGGGACCGGGTCGGGCTACCAGACGGCGATCCTGGCGCGGCTCTGCCGCCGCGTCTACTCGATCGAGCGGTTCCGCAACCTGCTGGATCAGGCGGAGGAGATTTTCCGGGAATTGAAGATCCCCAATATCACGACGAAACTGGGCGATGGCTACAAGGGCTGGCCGGAGCAGGCGCCCTTCGACCGGATCATCGTCACGGCCGCGGCGGAGGAGGTGCCTGAAACGCTTCTCGATCAGCTCGGCAATGACGGGATCATGGTGCTGCCGGTGGGCCGGGATTCCACCAACCAGCATATTTTGCGCTTAACCAGGGATGCCGACGGCAAGGTCACGGAAGAGTCTCTATTACCCGTTCGATTCGTACCAATGGTTCAAGGGGTTGCTGAATAATCTTAACTTAACACTATATATGGTGTTTGGTTAATTTTGTTGTGATTCGCGGCCATTTATGCTTAATATTGAACGCATTATGGCGAGGTATGTATCTATTTTCAGTCGCGTTGCCTGCGTTTGCCTGCTGATGCCCCTGTTGGCAGGCTGCCTGTATGACGACTATCTTCCGCGCATCCGGACGGCGAAGGTCATTCATGCGCCGAAGCCGGAGCCGGTATCCGCCCGGGTGGTCATGCCCGCTGATTTCTCGCCCTATTACCAGGAACTCTCCTATCATTTCGTGACCGTGCAGGCGGGGGACACGCTCTCGCGCGTCGCCGCGCGCAGCAATGTGCCGGTGCAGGCCGTCATCGAGATGAACGGCATGCGCGATCCGTATCTGATCTATCCGGGCCAGCAGCTCAAGGTGCCGGCCTTCAACAGCCATTCCGTCCGGCCGGGCGAGACGCTCTATGCGATCTCCCGCGTTTATGACCTGGAAATGTCGGAAATCGCGCATTTCAACTTTCTCGATGCGCCCTATACCCTGATGCCCGGGATGAAACTGCAGATCCCGATCAAATTGCAAGGCGAGGTGCGGGTGGCCTCCACCGACATGACCCAATGGCCGGCACCGACGCCGACATCGGCGAACGGGTCGCCGCAGCCGGTTAAAACGGTGATCATCAATTCCCTGCCCGAGGTTGTTACGGTGCCGCAGGCGAAGCCGGCGCCCGCCGTGGTCACCAATTCCCCCGCGCCGGCGGCTGTTCCGGCGCCGGAGGAAGAGGCGGCGGGCTATCAGGTGGCGAAGCTTGACATCCCGCCGGTACCGACGCGAAAATTTACCACCAAGGCGCCCCCGGCGCGCAGCGGGAAATCCTTCGCCTGGCCGGTCAAGGGACAGATCATTTCCGGCTTCGGCAAGAAGAAAACCGGCTTTCACAATGACGGCGTGAACATCGCCGTGAAGGCGGGAACGCCGATCCGCGCCGCGGAAAACGGGGTTGTTTCCTATGTCGGCAACGAGATGCGCTCCTTCGGGAACCTTATTCTGGTTTCCCATGCGGACGGCTATGTCACCGCCTACGGCCATACGGAGCGGGCGCTGGTCGCCAAGGGAGACGCGGTGAAGAAGGGCGAGGTGATCGCCTATGCCGGGTCGACCGGCAGCGTCACCGAAAGCCAGCTCCATTTTGAAATTCGCAAGAAAGGCAAGGCCGTCAACCCGGTCGCCATGCTCGACTAGGCGGGTCAGCCGCGCGGGCGCAGCACCGTTTGCGTCTGGGTGACCTTGCCGATGAGTTTCCCCGCGTCATTTCTGACTTCTGTCTCAATAACGATGGTCGAGCCGCCGACATGCAGCGGCTTCGCCGTGGCGGTCACCTTGCCCTCCTTGACGGCGCCCAGGAAATTCGTCTTCGATTCAATCGTCGAGGTACCGCTCGCGCCCTCCGGCAGATTGGCGAAGGCCGCCGCGCCGCCCGCTGAATCGGCAAGCGCCATGATCGCGCCGCCATGCAGCATGCCCGCGCTCGTACAGATGGCGAGTGACCAGTCGAGGGTCAGGATAACCTCCTCAGGCGTCATTTTCTCGGCCTTCATGCCGAGGGTCGCGCAAAGGGGCATTCTGTCATGAAGATAGGCAGTAAGATCGTTGTTCGTCATCGGATGTCTTCGTCTTTGTTTGTTTGAACTCCCTAGAGTTTGCGTCAAAGCCGTAGCGAAGACAATTACCTCTGAGGTAAAGTCCGCGCTTCCGCTATCGCTGGCGCAGTCGCCAGGCGACTTCGCGTGCGGCGACCCGGCCTTTCAGGCCGCCGGCGACGTCCAGTTCCTCCAGCCGCTCGATATCATAATCCGCGGCATAGTATTTCCGGACCATCCCGTCATCGATGGCGAAGGGTGGGCCCGGCATTTCCGCCTGGTCATAGTCGAAGGTGAGAAGAAACTGCGGCGCGGTTGCGGTAATTTCCCGGACATGGGCGACATAGTCTTGCCGCATCCCCTCCGGCAGGGCGACAAGCGCGGCCCGGTCATAGACCGCATCGACCGGCCCCAGTGTCTTGCTGTCGAGCGCAAATATATCGCCGACAAAGATATCGATATCGCGCGCCCGATAGCGCGTGAGCGGGCCGAGTTCGGAGATTTCCGGCGGCACGCCGAGATCCTCGAACAGCTGCTGGATGGCCGTTTCACTGAGCTCGGCGCCGACAACCCGGTATCCCTTGGCGAGGAGCCAGCCGATGTCCAGCGTCTTGCCGCATAACGGCACAAAGACGCGCTGGCCCGGGGCGAGCGACAGATCCCTGAAATGCTTCTCGAGCAGGGCATTGGGCTTGTTCTGGTGGAAGCCGATTTCATTCTTTTCCCACCGTTCGTGCCAGAAATTATGTTCCATAAGGCCTCCTTCGGCAATCTGCGGCCCCAGAATTTCAGTCTTACCTGTCCTGGTCGATGACCGTTCCGGTGCGCCCGGCGATATCCTGAACATATTGCCAGGCGACGCGGCCGGACCGCGAGCCGCGCGTGCGTGTCCATTCGATCGCCTCGGCAACGAATTGCTCTTCCTCGATGGGGATCTTGTAATGCTTGAGATATCTGCGAATCATTTCGAGATATTCGTCCTGCGAGCAGCTGTGAAAGCCGAGCCAGAGCCCGAAACGGTCGGAGAGGGAGACTTTTTCTTCGATCGCCTCGGACGGCATGATGGCGGTCGCGCGTTCGTTCTCGATCATGTCCCGCCGCATCATATGGCGGCGGTTGGAGGTGGCGTAGAAGATTACGTTCGCCGGCCGCCCCTCAAGCCCGCCGTCAAGGACGGTCTTCAGCGACTTGTAGGTGGAATCGTCGCTGTCGAAGGAAAGATCGTCGCAGAAAATGACGCAGCGGCGTTTCGTTTTCTGCAGTTGCTGCATCAGGATTGGAAGGGACGGGATATCCTCGCGGTGGATCTCGATCAGCACCAGCGGCGGCTTGATCTCCCGGTTGACCTGGGCGTGGCTGGCCTTGACGAGCGAGCTTTTGCCCATGCCCCGTGCGCCCCAGAGAAGCGCGTTGTTGGCGGGCAGGCCCTTGGCGAAGCGCAGGGTGTTGTCATAGAGAATGTCGCGCACCCGGTCGATTCCGTGCAGGATCGACATATCCACATGATTTACCTTGGGGATCAGGCGAAGCCGGTTGCTCTCCGCCTCCCAGACGAACGCATCGCCGCTGTCGATATCGGCGTCGGCCTTTTCCGCCGGTGCAAGCCTGTCAAGACTGTCGGCAATGCGCGTCAACTGCGCGAGGATTTCATTGTTACTCATAGTCACCAATTGAAATTGCGGGGCGGTCACCCCAATTTACGGGTCAGGCACCATAAATGCCACCATATGGCAGAATGTTCAAGCGGCCGATTGCCAAGTCATGTCGAAGGTCCCGCAAATATCGGACTTTTCGGATTGCGGCTTGCATTGCGGGTCAAGAACAAGATAAAAGTCGTTCAGTATTTTCACGGGGGCGGGCCGGTTTGCCGCCTCTTCGTCATGAATTGCACCAAAGGACCTGTACAAAATGGACCAAGGACTCGCTCAACTTCTGCCGCTGGTATTGATCGGCGTCGTTTTTTACTTTCTCCTGATCCGCCCGCAACAGAAACGGGCGAAGGACCACAAGGCCATGATCGAGGCTGTGCGCCGAGGCGACAATGTCGTAACGGCAGGCGGCATCATCGGCAAGGTGACGAAAGTGCGCGATGACAATGTGGTGCAGATCGAAGTTGCGCCCGAAGTTCGCATCGACGTCGTGAAATCGACCCTGTCCGACGTCAAGAGCAAGGCCGATCCTGCTCCGGCGGCGAAAGACGCCGGCGACAAGACGGAAGGCGACAAGCCTGCGGGTGGCAATCCGGTCAGCAAGCTTTTCAAAAAGTAACGGCTTTTTCTCATGAACCGCTTCCCCATGTGGAAGATTATCGTTGTGCTGCTGGTCTGCGCCTTCGGGATAATCTACACACTTCCCAATTTCGTCAGTAAATCCAGTTTGAGCGGTTTACCGGACTGGCTGCCGACGAAGCAGGTCAACCTCGGGCTCGATTTGCAGGGCGGCTCCCATCTGCTGTTGCAGGTGGATGCCGGTGCCGTGAAGACGAAGATGATGGACAGCCTCGTTGACGGCGTGCGGGACAGCCTGCGGCAGCAGGGCGACAATGTCGGGTACCGCGATCTCGGCCATGACGGCGAAATCGTTTCCTTCACGTTGCGGGATGCGGCGGACGAGGAAAAGGCGCGCGAGCGGCTTTCGGACCTGTCCAACATCATGCCGAACGGGCAGCGCGATGTCGTGATCGAAGTCGGGGACGGGGGGCGCGTGACGCTGACCCCGAGCGAGGCGGCGATTATCCAGCGTCTCAGCTCCGCCGTTGACCAGTCGATCGAGATTGTCCGCCGCCGCGTCGACGAAACCGGCGTGAACGAGCCGACGATCCAGCGGCAGGGCCGGGACCGCATCCTGGTGCAGTTGCCGGGCGTCGACGATCCGGACCGGATCAAGCGATTGCTTGGCGAAACGGCGCAGCTGACCTTTCACATGGTCGACCTGACCGCCGATGTCGGCGCTGCCGGACGGGTGCCGCCCGGATCGAAGCGCCTGCAGTCGCTTAATGAGGGCAGCAGAACCTATATCATTGAAAACCGGGTGATGGTGTCGGGGGAGAATCTTGAAGACGCCCAGGCGACCTTCCAGAATGGTCAGCCGGTGGTCTCCATCCGCTTTGACGGGCTGGGCGCGAAACAGTTCGGCCGGGCGACATCGGAAAATGTCGGCAAACCCTTCGCCATCGTCCTCGATAACAAGGTCGTCAGCGCGCCGCGCATCAACGAGCCCATTCTTGGCGGCGCGGCGGTGATCAGCGGCGGCTTTGACGTTGCCGGGGCGCAGGACCTCGCGCTCCTGCTCCGGGCGGGCGCGCTGCCGGCGCCGCTTGATATCCTTGAGGAACGCTCCGTCGGGCCTGACCTTGGCGCCGACAGCATCGCCGCCGGTGAAGTGGCCGGCGTCATCGGTGTGATCGCCGTCGCCGTCTTCATGGTCTTGAGCTATGGCCTGTTCGGCATCTTCGCCAATGTCGCGCTCGCCATGAATATCTTCCTGATCATGGCGGTCCTGTCGGTTCTGGGCGCCACGCTGACCCTTCCGGGGATCGCCGGTATCGTGCTGACCATTGGTATGGCGGTGGACGCCAATGTGCTGATATTCGAGCGCATCCGAGAGGAAATCCGCGTCGGCAAATCGCCGCTGAATGCGGTCGAATCCGGTTTTGCCCGTGCCTTCACCACCATCATCGATGCCAATGTGACGACCGGTATCGCCGCCGTCATCCTGTTCGTCATGGGCTCCGGTCCGGTAAAGGGCTTCGCGGTGACCCTGCTGATCGGGATTATCAGTTCCATGTTCACGGCGATCATGCTCTCGCGCATGCTGATATCCTTCTGGATGCAGCGCAAGCGCCCGAAGACACTCGAGATTTAGGGAACCGGAATGATGAGAAAACTGAAACTTATTCCGGATAACACGAATATCCCGTTCCTCAAATTCAGGATGATGGCGTTCATCGTGTCGGCGGTGCTGATCCTGGCGTCGATCGGCCTGTTTTTCAGCCTCGGCCTCAACAAGGGCATCGATTTCGAAGGCGGCATCCTTGTCGAGGTGGGCATGGAACAGGCGCCCGAGCTTGGCGATATGCGAAGCTCGCTCGGTGGCCTCGGCCTCGGGCAGGTGGCGCTGCAATCCTTTGGCAGTGACACCGATATCCTGATCCGCGTGCAACGCCAGGAAGGCGACGCATCGGCGCAGGAGGAGGCGGTAACCCTCATCAAGCAGCAACTCGCCCAGGATTATGGCGACGCCATTTCCTATCGCCGGGTCGAATTTGTCGGGCCGACGGTCTCGAATGAGCTGGTGATCGCCGCGACCGAGGCGGTAGTTGTCGCGGTCCTCGCGATGTTGGTCTATATCTGGTTGCGCTTCGAATGGCATTATTCGGTGGGGGCGGTTATCGCACTTGTTCACGACGTGATTCTCACCATCGGCATGTTCGCCATCACGCGGATCGAATTTAATCTCGCCTCTGTCGCGGCGATCCTGACGATTGTCGGCTATTCGATCAACGATACGGTTGTCGTCTATGACCGGATTCGCGAGAATTTCCGCCGTTTCAAGAAGCTGTCCGTGCAGGATTTGATCAATCTTTCGATCAACGAGACCCTGACGCGAACCACGATGACCTCCTTCACGACGTTGCTGGCGCTCGTCGCGCTCTATATTTTCGGGGGAGAAGTGATCCGCGGATTTGCGATGGCCATGATTTTCGGTATCGTCGTCGGCACCTATTCCTCCATCTTTGTCGCCGCGCCGATCCTGTTGCAGATCGGCCTGACGCATCAGAAGGAAGAGGAAGAGGGGTTCGCCGGAGCAGAGCGGGCGGACGCCGACGCGGAAGAAAAAAGCTGATCCTCCGGTCGGCTTGAGGAGACATCATGCAGGACATTTCCGGCCTTCCGAAAGAAGGGCAGCAGCTCATTAACGGCTACGGTGATGGCGGCTTCCGGGTGAGCGGCGTCCGGTTTGAGGGCTCCGTGCTGATCCTGCCGGAAAAGACGCAACCGTGGGACATGCCGACGATCGACGACCTCAGCCTGGAAAGTCTCTCCGCCCTCACCGACGCGAGCGACAGGATTGAAATCCTACTGATCGGCTGCGGTGACGGGATGGCCTTTATCGAGGAGGATATCCGCGCCAGCCTCCGTCAGCAGGGCATCGTGATCGATGCCATGAGCACCGGGGCCGCCGTCCGCACCTATAATGTTCTCCTGCTCGAGCGCCGCCGTGTCGCCGCGGCCCTCGTCGCCGTCTGATCTCCCTTATATATTACCTACTTTACATATAGCGCCTTCCGGACATATGATTCGCCTCGCATCCTGTCGGCGGGGAATTTTGTGTGGTGCCGGCAGGATAATCCTTAAGGGGAAGGGGAGACGTTATGTCCAGTATCTTATCAAACCTCAGAAATACCGTTATTGCGGGTATCGTTCTCACAATTATCATGGTGGCGATCGTCACGGCGCTGACCGGTGGCGGCTTCGATATGGGCGGTCATGCCTATGGGGCCTTTTTCCTGCGCTGGCTGCATGTCCTGAGCGGGGTGATGTGGATCGGCCTGCTCTGGTACTTCAACTTCGTGCAGATCCCGAACATGCCGAATATCCCGGACGAGCAGAAACCGGCAATCGGCAAGGTGATTGCGCCGGCGGCGCTCTGGTGGTTCCGCTGGGGGGCGATGGCGACGATTATCACGGGGCTGCTGCTCGCCTGGGCGAATGGCTATCTTCTGGACGCCCTCACTCTTGGCGGGATGGACGGATTTAGCGTCGACAAGAGTCTCGCCATCGGCATTGGCATGTGGCTCGGTATCATCATGTGGTTCAATGTCTGGTTCGTGATCTGGCCGAACCAGAAGCGGGCCCTCGGCATTGTCGATGCGGATGCGGAAACCAAGGCCGCCTCCGCCCGGACCGCGATGCTGTTCTCACGGACCAATACGATGCTGTCGATCCCGATGCTCTACGCCATGGTCTCGGCGCAGAACCTGTTCTAGACAATAAAAAAGGCGCTTCCCGCAGGAAGCGCCTTTTCATGAATTAATCAGCGATTATGCCTTGGCGAGATTCTCGTTCGCGAAGTCCCAGTTGACCAGGTGATCGAGGAAGGTCGCGATATAGTCCGGGCGCCGGTTCTGGAAGTCGAGATAATAGGCATGCTCCCAGACGTCCATCGTCAGAAGGGGCGTGGCCCCGTCGGTCAGCGGGCAGGCCGCATTCGCGGTTTTCGTCACTTTCAGCTTGCCACCGTCGTGCACGAGCCAGGCCCAGCCGCTGCCGAACTGGGTTGCGCCGGCGGCCTTGAATTCCTCAACGAATTTGTCATAGGAGCCGAAATCCGCATCGATCTTCGCGGCGATTGCGCCGGTCGGCTTGCCGCCGCCGTTCGGCTTCATCGAGTGCCAGTAAAAGGTATGGTTCCAGACCTGTGCCGCGTTATTGAAGACGCCGGCCTTGGCCGCGTCGCCCGCGGTCTCCTTCATGATTTGCTCAAGGGAGCGGGAATCGTCACCGATCAGATTGTTCAAATTCGTCACATAGGCGTTGTGATGCTTTCCATAGTGAAAATCGAGGGTGTTCTCCGAAATATGCGGGGCGAGGGCGTTTTTTGCGTAGGGAAGGGGGGGAAGTTCGAAAGCCATAATAATTCCTCTTGCCAAATTACTGGTCAATTTTTCAGTTCATAATTCTGTGGAAATTCAAGCCCCTGAATGGGGAAAGAACTCGCTTATCGCTACTCTAACAGATATATACAAAATTATGCGGGCTTCCAGTTTTTTTATAATGATTCTATTCGAAAGTTGAGATGAACAGTGACCGGAGCGGATCAGAATTCCTTTTTATCCGAAGAAGTTAGGCGCTATGACTACGACCGCTGGCTGACCGTGCTGTTCGCGCCGGCGCCGGTTCGCAACGCCTATCTGGCCCTGCTTGCCTATCATTCGGAACTCGCCCGCATCCGCGAAACCGTCTCCGAACCGATGCTCGGCGATATCCGCCTGCAATGGTGGCGCGACGCCCTTGGAACTATGGAGGCGGGCGGAGCCGTACCGGTGCATCCGGTTGCCGAGGCGCTGGCCGAGACCCTGTCCGCTCATGACCTGTCGGTGGCGGACCTGCGCGAGATGATCGATGCGCGGGCCTGTGATCTCGACCCGCTTCCCTTCCAAACGGTGACGCAGCTTCTGGACTATGCCGGGCGGACCGGCGGCGTTCTGCAACGCCTTCTCTATCGCATTTCCGGCGGCGAGACGGCGGAGGGGGGCGCGGCCGCCTATCAGGTTGGCAAGGCCTATGCGCTCTGCGGCATTATCCGGGGCATTCCCTATCACGTGGCGCAGGATGTCCTGCGTGTCCCGAAGGAAATGATCACGGCGAAGGGCCTCACGGCAGCGACGCTGTTTTCCAAAGGGAACCGGCAGCACTTCTTCGAGATTGCACGGGAGCTCACGGAAATTGCCTTGGCCGAGCAGGAGAGGGCCCTGCGCCTCGTGAAAGCGCGTCCGCGATCTGAAAAGGCGGCCTACCGGCTGGCGTCGCTCACCTCCCTCTATCTCAGGCGGCTGACGGCCTCCAGTCATGATCCGGCGGATCGGAAAATGGATATCGGACCGGTCCGAAAGATAGCGGCGCTCGCGCTCGGGCGCTAAGAGGCCTACATATTGCCGAGGCGCCAGGTCTGCGACTGCATGAAATTGCGGGCGAGGAACTGGTAGGTTTCCTTGAGCAGCCGTTCGATTGCCGGGTCTTCCTCGATGATCATGTCGTCCCATTTTTCGACCATCTCGCTCCAGATCATGAAGCGCTGATGCAAATCGTCGCGGGTCCGGCGGATCGTTTCGATGGTCGGCTGGAAATTCTTGAGAATGACCATCACCTCGCAGGTCTGCGCATCGATTTCGGTGAAGGTCCGGTCGAATTTCCGGATGACCGGATCGATCAGGATCTGCATCCGGTTCAGTTCCTCCGATGTCGCCCGGTCGCGCCGGTAAAGGCCGGCGAGGCGGTTAAGGTTGGTGCTGATTTTCTTGATCTTGGTATAGTAGTCGCGCAGCGCCTCGATATAGGCGAGTTCGCGGATGACATCATCGATCTTGGCGACGACATCCTCGCGCCGGATGCCCAGCTTCTCGGCAATCTCGCGAAAGGCTTCCTGGACTTTCTCCTTGGTGTCGGGATCGTTGGAAATTTGCTCGAGTTCCTTGATATTGAGGACGATTTCCTCATTGCCGCTCAGCCAGGAAACGACCTGAACCGTGATGCGGCCGCGGGCGATTTCCTTGTGCATATCGTCGATCGACCAGGAGGCGGAACCGTCGAGAAGCTCGCGCGGGATGGAATCGTTGGGGCGGATTTCCCGGACGAATTTGAGCGCACTCCCGATGGTCGACAGCAGCTGGGCATCGGAGCTGTCCTTGTCGATGCCGAATTCCTTGCAGATCGACTTTGTGGGGATGGCGCCCTTTATCTCGCCGAGATTGACGAAATAGCAGGGTTCCTTGGTGTCATGGGTGAGGCTGAAATAGGCGCCGTCGACCGTGAAAATCTTGTGGTCGAAAGCGAAATAAACGCTCGGATCCCGCTTTTCTTCCATAGACTTACCCGCTGCGTCGCTTGCTTCCGCCTGATCTGGTTGCGCGTTGCTCATTCAATGTCCAGTGTCTCAATGCCCTCCCGGGCGCAGGGCCGCCGGAGTTGCTCGATCCTGATCATAGGAAAACATTCTATACAAAAGGTTACCAAGCGCCGTTTACCTGCCGGGCGAAACAGATAAGCGCGGCCGGGAAATCTATTCGGCGGCGATTTTCCTGTCTGTCCAGCGGGCAAAATCCTCGGCGGCGCGGCGGGTATAGGCCTGTTTGCGCTCCTTCTTGCGAATTTTACCTTCCGGCGGCGGGAAAAGGCCGAAATTGACGTTCATCGGCTGGAAGGTCGAGGCGTCCGCCCCGCCGGTGATATGGCCGAGAATGGCGCCAAGCGCGGTGGTGATCGGCGGGAGGATGAATTCCTCCCCCCGTATGTCGGCCGCCGCGAGCCGTCCGGCGACGAGGCCGACCGCCGTGCTTTCGACATAGCCCTCGACGCCCGTAATCTGCCCGGCAAAGCGGATATGCGGATGATTCTTGAGCCGCAACCGGCTGTCCAGAACCTCGGGGCTATTGATGAAGGTGTTGCGGTGCAGGCCGCCGAGGCGGGCAAATTCCGCATTTTCCAGCCCCGGTATGGTCTGAAAAATGCGCTTCTGCTCCCCATAGGTAAGCTTGGTCTGGAAGCCGACCATGTTATAGAGGGTGCCGAGCTTGTTATCTTGCCGCAGCTGGACGACCGCATAGGGCTTCTCGTCGGAATTGGGATTGGTGAGGCCGACCGGTTTCATCGGGCCGAAGCGGAGCGTCTCGGGGCCGCGTTCCGCCATCACCTCGATCGGCAGGCAGCCATCGAAATATGGGGTATTCTTCTCCCATTCCTTGAATTCCGTCTTGCCGCCCTCATTGAGCGCCTGAATAAAATCGCGGTACTGCGCCTCGGTCATCGGGCAATTGATGTAATCCGATCCGTCGCCCTTGTCATAGCGGGACTGGAACCAGGCGATATCAAAATTGATGCTGTCCTTATAGACAATCGGCGCGATGGCATCGAAGAAGGCAAGCGCATCGGCCCCGGTTGCCGCATGGATCTTTTCGGCGAGCGCGCCGGAGGTGAGGGGGCCGGTCGCGATAATTACCTGCTCCCAGTCGGCGGGGGGCAGGTCGGTCACCTCCTCGCGTTCGATGGTGATCAGCGGATGCGCGGTGATCTTTTCCTCGACATAGTTCGAGAACCCGACGCGATCGACCGCAAGGGCCCCGCCCGCCGGCACCCGATTGATATCGGCGCTTTCCATGATGAGGGAGCCGAGATCCCGCATCTCCCGGTGGAGGAGGCCGACGGCGTTGTTTTCCGCGTCATCGGAGCGGAAGGAATTGGAACAGACAAGCTCGGCGAGGCCATCGGTCAGATGCGCGTCGGTTCCGCGCACCGGGCGCATCTCATGCAGGATAACGGGAACCCCGGCGCGCGCGACCTGCCAGCTTGCCTCGCTCCCCGCAAGGCCGCCGCCGATCACATGAACGGGTTTTCTGCTCTCTGACATGATCCTATGCCGCCTTCGTCTTCTTTGGCTTTTTCGCCTTGGCTTCCGCCTGCTTGACCGGTGGCCGTTTGGCGAGAATGTCTTTCAGATACTGCCCGGTATAGCTTGCCTCGACCTTCGCGACGTCTTCCGGCGTGCCTTCAGCCACCAGATAGCCGCCCGCATCGCCGCCATCGGGGCCCATGTCGATGACCCAGTCGGCGGTCTTGATGACTTCCAGGTTATGCTCGATCACGAGAACGCTGTTGCCCGCATCGACAAGCGCCTGAAGAACTTCCATCAGTTTGCGCACATCCTCGAAATGCAGGCCGGTGGTCGGCTCATCGAGGATATAGAGCGTGCGGCCCGTCGCCCGGCGGGAGAGTTCCTTCGCGAGCTTGACGCGCTGCGCCTCACCGCCTGAGAGGGTCGTCGCCTGCTGCCCGACATGGATATAGCCGAGGCCGACCTGCTGCAACGTCTCGAATTTTTCGCGGACGTTCGGCACTGCCTTGAAGAAGACGGCGGCATCATCGACGGTCATATTGAGCACGTCGGAGATGGACTTGTCCTTGAACTTGATTTCCAGAGTCTCGCGGTTATAGCGATCCCCCTTGCAGACGTCGCATTGCACATAGACGTCGGGCAGAAAATGCATCTCGATTTTGATGACGCCGTCGCCCTTACAGGCCTCGCAGCGGCCGCCCTTCACGTTGAAGGAGAAACGCCCCGATTTATAACCGCGCGCCTTGGCCTCCGGCAGGCCCGCGAACCATTCGCGGATCGGCGTGAAGGCGCCGGTATAGGTCGCCGGGTTGGAGCGCGGGGTCCGCCCGATGGGGGACTGATCGATATCGACGATCTTGTCGAGCCATTCGATCCCCTCGATCCGGTCATGCGGTCCCGGGTGGTTGCGGTTGTTGTTGAGCTTTTTCGCGATCGCCTTATAGAGCGTCTCGATAATCAGTGAGGATTTGCCGCCGCCGGAGACGCCGGTGACACAGGTAAAGGTGCCGAGCGGGATATTCACATTGACCCGCTTGAGGTTGTTGTGGCGCGCGCCGATGATGCGAATCTGGCGCGATTCCTTCACCTCCCGCCGCTGTTTGGGAAGCGGGACTTCCATCTCGCCGGACAGATACTTGCCGGTGATACTTTCCGGCTCCTTCATGATGTCTTCGGGCGTGCCCTGCGCGATCAGGCGGCCGCCGTGACGACCCGCGCGCGGGCCCATATCGACCACATGATCGGCGGTCAGGATCGCTTCCTCGTCATGTTCGACGACGATAACGGAATTGCCCTGGTCGCGAAGGTTGACGAGGGTCTTGAGAAGCCGGGCATTGTCCCGCTGATGCAACCCGATGGAGGGTTCGTCCAGCACATAGAGCACGCCGGTGAGGCCCGAGCCGATCTGCGAGGCGAGGCGTATCCGCTGGCTCTCGCCCCCCGACAAGGTGCCGGACGAGCGGGAGAGCGTCAGGTATTCCAGCCCGACATCGACAAGGAAGCCGAGCCGCTCGTTGATTTCCTTGAGCACCCGCTCGGCGATGGAGTTATCTTTCTCCGACAGCACGCCGGAAAGTTCCTCGAACCATTTGCGGGCGTCGAGAATGGATTTTTCGACCACCTCGCCGATATGCAGGTTGTTGATGCGGATCGCGAGGCTCTCTTCCTTCAGCCGATGCCCGCCGCATTTGGAACAGTTGGTCTTGTCCTGATATTTCTCCAGATCCTCCCGGACCCAGCTGCTGTCCGTCTCGCGCCAGCGCCGCTCGATATTCGGGATCACGCCCTCGAACGGCTTGTTGGTCTTGTAGGTGCGCAGGCCGTCATCGAAGGTGATCTGGATTTTCTCCTCCCCCGTGCCGTAAAGAATCGCCTTCTGCTGTTCTTCCGTAAGGTCTTCCCAGGGTTCGGTGGTGGTGAAGCCGTAATGCTTCGCGAGCGCCTCTAGCGTCTGCATGTAATAGGGCGCGGGCGTCTGGGAGCGGGACCAGGGCGCAATGGCGCCTTCGCGCAGGGTGAGCGTGACATCGGGCACGATCTGGTCGGGATCGAAGAACATCTCGGTGCCCAAACCGCCGCAGGCCGTGCAGGCGCCATACGGGTTGTTGAAGGAGAAGATGCGCGGCTCGATCTCCTCGATCGTGAAGCCGGAAACCGGGCAGGCGAACTTCGACGAAAACATCGTCCGGTCCTTCGTATCCGCATCCTCGACGGCAAAAAGACCGTCCGCGAGGTCGAGCGCCGTCTCGATGGAATCGGCGAGGCGGCCCTGAATATCCTCATTCAGCACGACCCGGTCCACGACCACGTCGATATGATGCTTGATCTGCTTGTCGAGCTCGGGCACTTCCTCGATATCGAAAATCTCGCCATCGACCTTGACGCGCTGGAAACCCCGTTTCCGAAGATCGAGGAATTCCTTGCGATATTCGCCCTTGCGGCCGCGCACGATCGGCGCCATCAGATAGAGCCGCTTGCCGTTCCCCATGGCCATCACCTGATCGACCATCTGGCTTACCGTCTGGCTGGTGATCGGCAGGCCCGTCGCCGGGGAGTAGGGAACGCCGATACGGGCATACAAAAGGCGCAGATAGTCGTAGATTTCCGTCACCGTCCCGACGGTGGAGCGCGGATTCTTCGAGGTTGTCTTCTGCTCGATCGAGATGGCCGGGCTGAGGCCGTCGATATGATCGACATCCGGCTTCTGCATCATCTCGAGGAACTGCCGCGCATAGGCCGACAGGCTTTCCACATAGCGCCGTTGCCCCTCCGCATAGATGGTGTCGAAGGCGAGGGAGGACTTGCCGGAGCCCGAAAGCCCGGTGATCACCACCAGCTGGTCGCGGGGGATGTCAATATTGACATTCTGCAAGTTGTGTTCGCGGGCGCCGCGGATGCTGAGAATTTTCTGCATTCGGATAATATACCTGACGTGATCTTGAATGATGGCCGGAATTTATCGGTTAACGCGGTAAATTACCAGTCACAATCCGAAAAAATGTTTTCATTTTGTTCACGGTCGACATTCTGGTCGAAAAGCACTGGCCAGAGGCGCTTTTGCACGTTATTGTCTGGCCAGAATTTTTTACGGGAAATTAGAATCGGAAGCGAAATCATCATGGCGGGCAGCGTTAATAAAGTCATTCTTGTTGGAAATCTGGGCGCGGATCCCGAAGTTCGCTATATGAACAACGGCAAGCCTGTCTGTAACCTCCGGGTGGCGACGAGCGAATCCTGGCGCGACCGCGACAGCGGTGAGCGCAAGGAACGCACGGAATGGCACAGGGTTGTGATCTTCAACGAAGGACTTTGCAAGATCGCCGAGCAATATCTCAAGAAGGGCTCGAAAATCTATCTCGAAGGCCAGCTTCAGACCCGCCAGTATGAACAGGACGGCATCACCAAATATTCGACCGAGGTTGTGCTGCAGGGCTTTAATTCCGCGCTCACCATGCTCGACAGCGCCGGTGGCGGTCAGGGTCAGGGCGCCGGCTACGGCGGGGCGCAGGGCGGCAATGAATATGGCGGCGGTGGCGCCCCGAGCGGCGGCGGAGACAGGAGCTATGGCGGTCCGGCCGGCAGCGGCATGGGCGGCGACTTCGACGACGATATACCGTTCTGATCGTTGGATGACGGGAAGAAAGTGAGAAAAGGCTGTCCCTTGCGGGCGGCCTTTTTTATTTGACAAGGAACAGCAGGGAGGAAAGAAAATGGCGATAGATCATGTTTCCGTTGCGGTCAGCGACATTGCGAAAAGCGGGCAATTCTATGATGCGGTGCTCGGGCATCTCGGCATGACGCGCATTGCCGACCGGCCGACGATGATCGGTTATGGCAAGAAATTCCCCGAATTCTGGATTAATGCGCGCCCCGAAATGGCGCCGGTCGCCGCCGATACCGGCTGTCACATCGCCCTCCGTACCCGCAGCGAGGAACTGGTCACCGCCTGCTACGAGGCAGCGCTCGCGGGCGGCGGCGCGGATGCCGGGAAACCGGGAATGCGCCCGGCTGCGCTCACCACTTATTTTGGCGCCTTTTTCACCGATCCCGACGGCAACAAGGTCGAGTTACTCACCTTCCCGCAACCAGTATAACGCTTCCATGACCTTATTGCTCGGCATTGATACCGGCGGCACCTATACGGACGCCGTGCTGTTTGATGAGGAAAAGGGCGTCATCGCCAGCGCCAAATCGCTGACGACGCGGGAAGACTATGCAATCGGTATCGGGAATTCCCTCGCCAAAGTGATTGCGGCGGAAGGAATCACGCCGGGCGACATCGGCCTGGTGTCGCTTTCGACCACGCTCGCCACCAATGCGCTGGTTGAAGGGCAGGGCGGGCGCATCTGCCTGGTGATGATCGGTTTTGAGGAGAGCGCGCTTGATCGCAATAACCTCCGTGAGGCCCTTAAAGGCGATCCGGTCATTTTCCTCGGCGGCGGCCATAACGGACATGGGGAAGCGCTGGCGCCGCTCGACGAGGACAAGCTGACGGCGGAGCTGGCCGCCATGGAGGGAAGCGTTTCCGCCTTTGCCGTTGCCGGCTTATTCGCGATCCGCAATCCCGAGCATGAACTCCGGGCGCGCGAATTGATCCTCGCCCATTCCGGCAACAGCGTCACCTGCAGCCATGAGCTTTCCAGCAAGCTCGACGGGCCGCGACGGGCGCTGACCTCGGTCCTGAATGCGCGGTTGATCAATCTCATCCATCATCTGGTCGCCTCGACGGAGGCCCTGCTTGCGCAAACCAGGATCAACGCTCCGCTAATGGTGGTGCAGGGCGACGGCGCGCTCATCTCCGCCGAAATTGCCAAGGTGAAGCCGATCGAGACCATTCTCTCCGGTCCCGCCGCGAGCCTTGTCGGGGCGGCCTATCTGAGCGGCGAGACGGACGCCATGGTTTCCGATATCGGCGGCACGACGACGGATATCGCGCTTCTTGACGGGGGACGACCGCGGCTGGATGCGGAGGGGGCGACGGTCGGCGGCTGGCGGACAATGGTCGAGGCGGTGGCGATGTATACCGTCGGCCTTGGCGGGGACAGCGAGGTTTCGGCGGTGCGGTCCGGCCTGTCGCTCGCCATTGGCCTCGGGCCGAGACGACTTGTGCCGGTCAGCCTGTTCGCCCTTGACCATGCCGATCTTGTCCATCGCACGCTCGATGCCGCGCTCGGACAGGAGCGGGTAACGGAAACCTCCGGCCGGTTCGCCGCTGTCATCGGACGGCAGAGCGCCCATCTCGCGGCCCTGAAACCGCTTGAGCGCGACCTTCTTGATGAATTGCAAAAAGGGCCGGTGGCGCTGGACAAGCTGATTGTGAAGCGCCGGTATCTGACGGCGCTCGACCGGCTTGTCTCCATGGGGCTTGTCATGGTCGCGGGCCTTACGCCGTCGGATGCGGCCCATGTTCTCCGGCTCCATGATGCCTGGGACCGCGGGGCGGCGGAGATGGCGGCGGCGCTGTTCGCCCGCAACAAGGATAGCCGCGGGATGGCGATCGCGCCCTCCGCCGACGCGCTGAGCCGGATGATTGTCGATGCGCTGGTGACGACATCAAGCGAGACACTGATCGAGGCTGCCCTTGCGGGAAATGAGCAGCTTCCGCCGTCCCTTGCGGTCAGCCTTTATCGCGCCGCCCGCCGGCCCGAGGCGCATCCGCTCGTCGATCTGAGCATCGGCTTTCGAAAACCGGTGATCGGGCTCGGCGCCTCCGCCCATATCTATTATCCGGAGGTCGCGGGGCGCCTGCGCACCCGGGCGATCATTCCCGATCATGCCGGTGTCGCCAATGCCGTCGGCGCGGTTGTGGGTCAGGTCCGCGTCAGCGCCAATGCCACCATCATGCCGACGGAAACGGATGAATTCCGCCTCTATCACAGCGGCGAGCCGCTGGACTTCGCAACCTTGGAGGCGGCCGCCTTGGCGGCGCAGGAACTCCTGACCCGGGAGGCGGAGGAGATGGCGACGGCCGCGGGCGCCATGCAAATCCATACGACGTTCGACCGCAAAGACAATGTCGCCCTGATCGACGGCCGCGAATTGTTTATCGAGAGCCTTTTGACCGTCGTAGCGTTCGGACGGCCACGCATTGCCCGCTAAATCGACTGAAGCGGCAGGGCGGTGGTGAACTTTATCTCCTCCATCGCGAAATTGGAGCTGACGTCGGAGAGCTCGACCTCCTGAATGAGCCGGTGATAGAACCGATCGTAGGCGGCAACGTCCTTCACCGCGACTTTCAGCAGATAATCGATATCGCCGCTCATCCGGTAGAATTCCATGATCTCCGGAAACTTATCGACGGTCTCGGCGAATTTCCTGAGCCAGTCGACATCATGGCGGCTTGTCTTGATGGCGACAAAAACGGTGACCGGCAAATTCAGCTTGCTCCGATCGAGAAGGGTGACCTGGCCGCGGATGATGCCCGCGTCCTCCAGCGACTTGATGCGCCGCCAGCAGGCGGTGCGCGAACAGCCGACCTCACCGGCGAGGTCCGCGACGGCGATGGAGCTGTCCTTTTGCAGGCGAGTCAGAATTTTCTGGTCAATATGATCCATGGGTAAATATCCCGTAAAATATAAAAATTACGAGCAATATGTTTCACATAAATTGTCATATGCGTCAATAAAGGACAAAAATTTCCGTATGATCGGTTATTATTGTCCCCAAGTTGTGAGTATGAATGACCATTAGAAACCGGACCAAGACAGATGACGATCCTGAAACTCTTTACCGAGCATCCCGCTTCCGTCAATGAAAGCTATGCCGAGCATATGGAAATGTCCGGCACCTTCGCATTCTGGCTGTTTGTCGCCGGGTTTTGCGCGACCGTCCATGCCGTCTTCCCATTCCTTTTTGAAAAGACGGGAAGCCGGATCATAACCAAATTGCATGACCGGATGGTCACGAACCGCGTGCGCAGGGCGACGCCGGTTTCCCGCGGACAGCAGGCGCTCGACAGCGCCGCCCTTTAAGGGGCGCAACAAGCGGCGAAAGGGCGCCTTTCTGGCCCGCTAAAGGTTGCGCGAGGGGCTGATATCTTGTAGAACAGGGCAACCCTGTTCACAGCCGTTTCGGGCAGGGGAGTTTTACCATTTTCCCATGCCTGAATCATCTCAGGCATAAGCAAGTTTATTCAGGAATCCCTGCCTTGAGCGATGTAACCAACCCTCCTTTCGACAAGCATATTGTGCCCGTTACCATCGAGGAGGAAATGCGGCGGTCGTATCTCGACTACGCCATGAGCGTGATTGTGTCGCGCGCGCTTCCAGATGCCCGTGACGGCCTCAAGCCGGTGCACCGGCGCATCATCTACGCGATGTATGAGAACGGCTATACCTCCGACAAGGCCTTCCGCAAATCCGCCCGTGTCGTCGGTGACGTGATGGGTCGTTACCATCCCCATGGCGACAGCGCGATCTATGACGCCATGGTGCGCCTCGCGCAGGATTTCTCGATGAGCCTCAAACTGGTTGAGGGGCAGGGTAACTTCGGCTCGATGGACGGCGACAAGGCCGCGGCCATGCGTTACACCGAGGCGCGGCTTGAAAAGGCGGCCGAGAGCCTGATCGACGATATAGACAAGGACACCGTTGATTTCGTCAATAACTATGACGACAGCGAGCGCGAGCCCTCGGTTCTGCCGGCGCGCTATCCCAATCTGCTGGTCAATGGCGCAGGCGGCATTGCCGTCGGCATGGCGACCAATATCCCGCCGCATAACCTTGGCGAAGTGATTGACGGGGCGCTCGCCCTCCTTGAGAAGCCGGACATGGCGGTCGAGGAACTGATTGACTATATCCCCGGTCCGGATTTCCCGACCGGCGGCATTATCCTCGGACGCAGCGGATCGATCAGCGGCCTCACCACCGGGCGCGGCTCGGTGATCATGCGGGCGAAGGTGGATATCGAGGAAATCCGCAAAGAACGTCAGGCCCTGATCGTCAGCGAAATTCCCTACCAGATCAACAAGGCGCGGCTCGTCGAGCAGATTGCCGACCTGGTGCGGGCGAAAAAGATCGACGGAATCGGCGATCTCCGCGATGAATCGGACCGGCATGGCGTGCGCGTGGTGATCGAGATCAAGCGCGATGCGATGGCCGAGGTGGTACTGAACCAGCTGTACCGCTTTACCTCCCTGCAGACCTCCTTCGGCGTCAATATGCTGGCGCTCAATCGCGGCAAGCCGGAGCTTCTGAACGTCAGGGAACTGCTCGAGGCCTTCCTCGATTTCCGCGAAGAGGTTATCTCAAGGCGGACCAAGTTCCTGCTGGGCAAGGCGCGGGAGCGGGCACATGTGTTGATCGGTCTCGCCATCGCGGTTGCCAACATTGATGAAGTGATCAAGCTGATCCGTGCGGCGCCGGACCCGGCAACGGCGCGCGCCGAACTGATGGGCCGCGACTGGCCGGCGAACTCCGTCGAGGCGCTGATCCGGCTTGTCGATGATCCCGAGCATATGATCAATGCCGACGGTACCTACCGTCTGTCCGAAGCCCAGGCGCGGGCGATCCTCGATCTCCGCCTGCAGCGCCTGACCGCGCTCGGCCAGAACGAGATCGGTGACGAACTCAAGGATTTGGGAACGAAAATTCTCGACTATCTCGATATTCTGTCCAGCCGGCCGCGCCTGATCGGGATTATCCGCGACGAACTTCTGGAAATGAAGGAGAAATACGCGGTTCCGCGGCGTACGCAGATCGAGGAAAACGAGTTCGAGCATGATATCGAGGATTTGATCCAGCGCGAGGATATGGTGCTGACGGTCAGCCACAAGGGATATATCAAGCGCGTGCCGCTCTCGACCTACCGGCCGCAGCGCCGCGGTGGCAAGGGCCGTGCGGGCATGCAGACCCGTGACGAGGATTTCGTAACGCAGGTCTTTGTCGTGAACACCCATACGCCGGTGCTGTTCTTCTCCTCCTTCGGGCGGGTCTACAAGCTGAAGGTCTACCGGCTGCCGCTCGGCTCGCCGCAGAGCCTCGGCAAGGCGATCATCAATCTCCTGCCACTGGAGGAGGGTGAGGTGATCTACACCTTGATGCCGCTCCCCGAGGAGGAGGAAAGCTGGTCGGAACTCGAGGTTATGTTCGCGACCGCCAAGGGCAATGTCCGGCGCAACCAGCTCAGCGATTTCTCCAACGTGAAATCGAACGGCAAGATCGCCATGAAGCTGGATGAAGATGACCAGCTTATCGGCGTTCAGATCTGTACGCCTGATTCCGATGTGCTGCTGGTCGCCAAAGGCGGCAAATGCATCCGCTTCCGCGCAACCGATGTGCGCCTGTTCAAGGGCCGCGATTCAAGCGGCGTGCGCGGCATGAAGCTCGCCAACGGGGACAGCGTCATCGGCATGTCGATCCTCAATCACGTCGACGTCGATACGGAAACCCGCGATGCCTATCTCCGGGCGCGCAAATCCGTCGATGACAGTGGCAACGTCACCGAGTATGGCGATATTTCGGCCGAGACCTATGAGACCTTGCTAAAAGATGAGGAAGTCCTGCTCGCCATCACCGAAAACGGCTATGGCAAGCGGACGAATGCCTTCGAATACCGCGTCACGAACCGCGGCGGCCAGGGGATCATCAATATTGAAACCTCGAGCCGGAACGGGGAGGTCGTTGCGACGTTCCCGATTACGGAGGATGAGCAGATCATGCTGGTCACCAACGGCGGCAAGCTGATCCGGACGCCTGTCACCGATATCCGGATCGCCGGCCGGAATACGCAGGGCGTCACGCTCTTCAAGACGGCGGAAGGCGAGAAGGTCGTATCCGTCACCGCGCTTGCCGATGCGAAATCGGATGACGAGGGCGGAGAGGACGCCGATCCCGCCGGTGAGGAAGAAAACGACTGACCGCCTGTGCAGAATAATCAAGCTAACGCAAAGAAGTAGCAAAGAAAGGAAATAAATTTCATGCCGAAGAATCGCGTAGGATTGTACCCGGGGACCTTTGATCCGATCACCCTCGGCCATTATGATATCATCCGGCGGGCGTCGAAACTGGTTGATACGCTGGTGATTGGTGTGGCGATGAACCCGGGGAAAAATCCTCTTTTTACCGTCGAAGAACGCGTGGAAATGGTCGAGAAAATGACCGAGGAATTTCCGGGCACCAATTTCGTCGTGAAACCCTTCAACAACCTTCTCATGCATTTCGCGGAGCAGGTGGGCGCCTCGATTATTATTCGCGGTCTTCGCGCCGTATCCGACTTTGAATATGAATTCCAGATGGTGGGCATGAACCGGCGCCTGAATTCCGAGATTGAAACGGTTTTCCTGATGGCCTCCGACCAGCATCAGTTCATTGCCTCCAGCCTGGTCAAGGAAATTGCCTTGCTGGATGGGGATATTACGAAATTTGTTTCCGCAGCGACGGCGCAGAAAATTGTCGAGCGCGTCGAGCTGATCCGGAGCAATAAAACCAGCTAACACTACTGTCCGGGAGGGATCCGGACGCAACAGGAGCGATTTATGTCCCGTGATTTAGAAAACACCCTCTATCTTGAACTGAAGGACGGCCGCGTCGTTATCGAGATGCGCCCCGATCTTGCGCCGAACCATGTCACCCGAATCAAGGAACTGGCGCGCGACGGCTTTTATGACGGGATTGTATTTCACCGCGTGATTGACGGTTTCATGGCCCAGACGGGCTGTCCGCATGGCACGGGAACCGGCGGATCAGGGCAGAAGCTGAGCGCGGAATTCTCCGGTGAAGCGCATATTGAGGGCACTTGCTCGATGGCCCGCGCCGGACATCCGGACAGCGCCGACAGCCAGTTCTTCATCATGTTTGACCGCGCACCGCATCTCGACAGCCAGTATTCCATCTGGGGCCAGGTCGTCGAGGGCATGGACGCCGTTCACAAGATCAAGAAGGGCAACAGCATGGACAATGGCTCCGTTAAGGACCCGGACAAGATCATCAGCCTGAAGGTTGCGGCCGACGTCGAATAGATTTCCTCTAATTCCGGGCACGAACGGCTTGGCGTCCCAAGTCGTTCGTTTGCGTTTTACGCCATGAAAGTTGACCTGTTCGATTTTACCCTTCCGCCGGACCGGATTGCCGATCGTCCCGCCGTTCCGCGCGAGGCGGCGAAGCTTCTGGTGGTCGGGAAATCCTTGGCCGATCATAAGGTCGCGGATCTCCCTGGACTGCTGCGCGAAGGCGATCTCCTCGTCTTTAATGATACCAAGGTGATCCCGGCACGGCTGCGCGGGACAAGGCGGACGGCGAAGATCGAGGTCACGCTTCACAAGAATGTCGCCGCCGATAGCTGGCATGCCTTTGCGAAGCCTGCGAAGAAGTTAAAGGTTAGTGATATCATACGGTTCTCCGATGATTTTACAGCATTGGTTACGGAAAAATTCGATGGCGGCGAGGTTGCGCTCTCCTTCTCTGCTTCCGGCCCTGAACTGATGGAAAAGCTGATGGCGCATGGGGAAATCCCCCTCCCGCCCTATATCAGCAGCCTGCGTCCCGTCGATGAGCAGGACAAGCGCGACTACCAGACGATTTTTGCAAAAGACGAAGGGGCGGTCGCGGCCCCGACGGCGGGCCTTCACTTCACCAAGGCGCTTCTTGAGAAATTCCGCGCGCGCGGGATCGAGATGGTGACGACCACCCTGCATGTCGGCGCGGGCACCTTCCTGCCGGTCAAGGTCGAGGATACGGAAGACCATCTGATGCATGCGGAACGGGGCTTCCTCAATGCGGAGACGGCGAGGAAAATTAACGAGGTCCGCACCCGCGGCGGACGGATTGTTTCGGTCGGGACGACCAGCCTGCGACTTTTGGAGAGCGCGGCGGATGAGCAGGGCATTCTCCATCCGTTCGAGGGGGAGACGGATATTTTCATCACGCCGGGCTACCGTTTCAAGGCGATCGATTTGCTGATCACCAATTTCCATCTGCCGAAATCAACGCTGTTCATGCTTGTGTCGGCCTTTTCCGGACTGGAGACCATGAAGGCGGCCTATGCCCATGCGATCGCGGAGAAATACCGTTTCTATTCCTATGGCGACTGTTCGCTGCTATATCCGACGTCATGACAAAGACATTCGAGTTCAAAATCTCCTGCGTTGACGGCGCGGCCCGGCGCGGAACGCTCAATACCGCCCATGGGGAGATACGCACGCCCGCCTTCATGCCCGTCGGGACGGCGGCGACAGTGAAGGGCATGACGCCGGAGGCCGTGCGCGAGACCGGCGCCGATATCCTGCTCGGCAATACCTATCATCTGATGCTGCGCCCGGGATCGGAGCGGGTGAAACGCCTTGGCGGCCTGCATAAATTCATGAACTGGGAGCGGCCGATCCTCACCGACAGCGGTGGCTTTCAGGTGATGTCGCTCAATGAGCTGCGCAAGATCGATGAAAACGGCGTCACCTTTAAATCCCATATCGATGGCCAGCGGTTCGAACTGACGCCCGAACGCTCCATGCAGATCCAGAATGATCTTGACGCGACCATCACCATGGCCTTCGATGAATGCACGCCCTATCCGGCGACGGAGGAGGTGGCGGCAAGCTCCATGCGCCGGTCCATGCGCTGGGCCGCACGCTCCCGCGAGGCCTATGAGCAACGGGCTGGCTATGGCCTGTTCGGTATCGTTCAGGGCTCGACCTACGAGGATTTACGTCTGGAATCGGTGGCCGCCCTTACCGGCATCGGGTTCGAGGGTTATGCCGTCGGCGGGCTGGCCGTGGGGGAAGGGCAGTCGGAAATGTTCCGCACGTTGGAGTTCACAACGCCCGCGCTCCCGAACGACAAGCCGCGCTATCTGATGGGGGTAGGCAAGCCGGATGATCTGGTCGGCGCGGTCATGCGCGGGATCGATATGTTTGACTGCGTGCTGCCGACCCGCTCAGGGCGGAATGCGCAGGGCTTCACGCGTTATGGCACCATCAATATCCGCAATGCCCGGCATGCGGATGATCCGCGCCCGCTAGATGAGCGGTGCGCCTGCCCGGCCTGCCGGAATTACAGCCGCGGCTATCTTCATCACTTGTTCAAGGCGAAGGAGATGCTCGGCTCCATCCTGCTGACCTGGCATAATCTGCATTATTATCAGGAGATCATGGCGGGCATGCGCGCCGCGATTGAAGCGGGAAAGATGGCGGATTTCGCGCTCGATTTCTTCGCGATGCAGGAAAAAGGCGATATCGACCCGGTTTAGGGAGAGGGGTAATCGAAGCCATTTTTGCCGTTGAGGGGAGGGGTGGAAAGGGCAAAAACAGCTTCGATCAACCTTGGACAACTTTATCATCCGCCTCGGACTCTTAACATTGCGTTAAATTTGAATATGCGGGCATGAATGCAAGAGAGACTCCCTGAAATTGCATATTTTTTGCGCAAATTAACCATGTTTTCTGCGGGGTTGCGGCATTGGCGGCGCGAATCGCGAGTGATCGGAAGGCCGCCCGGACAAGCGCGAATTACCGATTCTCGGGCGAATTTACGGGCGGCGCCGACGGCTTCTCGGCGGCGGTGGAAGATTTAGCGGTGAATGATTTCACCTTTTGCGCCATCGGGGTCGCGGCCGGCGCGGTCGATCGGGTTGTCACCGTCGAGATGATCTTGTCGATGACATAGAAAATGAGCTCGACGCTGTAGCCGGCGAGAAAGGCGACGGCAAGCGGGCTGAAATTGCTGAGGCTCGACGTTCCAAGCTTTATGGTCGCGAAGGCCGATGAATGCGCCGTCATCGAGTAGATCTGTGCCGGTGTCTCCGTAAAAAAGAAGCTCGCCATAATTCCGGCGAGTGGTCCTTGCGTAATCCTGAGGCTGTAGTCGATATGGGAGTTCATGGAGAAGGTGAGCTTCTCGATATCTTTCGGCAGCTGGCGCAGGACATAGAAAGACGCCCCCAGCAACCCATATAATATCGGCAGGAAATAGGCGGATATGGCATGCAGCACATATTGCGCGGATACATAATGGACATGGGTTTTCGCCTCCTCCGACAGGTCGTTGTAATCCGGCTTTTCCCAGGTTTCCTGGCTGAAGAAAATGAGCCGGCCCCAGAATCGGTTCCAGTTCTTGAGCTCGATCACCTCGGCATTGCGCCAGGAGATCAACTCGCCAATGCGCCGGTTGAGTTCCTGCGTATCAACGGCGGTTGACGTCTCCGATTGCCCGGCGGCGTTGCGGGCGGCGCCGGAACCGCTGGATTCCATCGCTGATCCGGGGCTTTCCGCCTGTCTTTTCGAAAGATCGCTGCCGTTTCCGTATCCGTCCGATTTTGTCGACGTGAATACTTGCGCTTCGAGCTCGACGATCCGATCGGACTGCTCCTTGATGTCGATAACCAGTGTGTTGCCGATGGCCCAGAAAACCTGAAGCGCGATCAGCGACAGCAGCGTCAGCGTCGAGAGCAGCTTGTAGCGGAAGGCCGATTTCCGGGAAAAGGGAACATAAACCTTGCCCTGGAGATATCCCCAGATGCCGGATCGCAACTGACGGAGATCATGGGTTGCGCGGACGCTGTCGATGGTGATCGGACTCAGCGTATGGGAGAGGGATTCATAGGCCTGCCAGAAATCCGCGGCAATCTCGGGGGTTATCCGCTTTTTTTGCAGTGCATCCTCAGCATCGAGAACGGCGCGCGTGATGTCCCCGTCAATTTCGATCCCGCGTTCGGCCGCGGTCATCATCAACAACTGGGCGTCGGCAAGCGAGCTCGCCAGAATCGTCATGCCGAAGGTATCGGACGGCTTGGCCGTCGCGTCGGAATATGGTTTAGAGAACCAGCCGCCAAAAATACCCATTCTTCCCTCCGTCCATGCTGTGACGCCGGGAGGCACGCGGCTGTGACCGAAATTTCGCAGTTTTCCGGGAAATTCCGTGATTTCACCGCAAATGCCGCACGGGGTTGTGCTGCCCTGTTTCCGCGCGGTAAAAGGGAAGGCGGAAAAACTGTCCTGAAGAGGTATTCCCTTTGATTATATATGGCATCAAGAACTGCGACACCTGCCGCAAAGCCATGAAATGGCTTGATGAGGCCGGTATCGCCTATCGCTTCCATGATTTTCGAAAAGATGGTCTCGCGCCGGAGGAACTCGCGAAATGGCTCGCCGCAATTGACCGCGATGTTCTCATCAACCGGCGCGGCACGACCTACCGGCAACTGGATGACAAAGCGAAGGCGGCGCTTGCGGGGGAAGAGCCGGCGGCCGTGCTACTTGGCGCGCCGACCCTCATGAAACGGCCGATTTTCGCCTGTGAGGGAACCTATCTCGTCGGCTTCGGCGATGCGCAGAAAGCCGCGTTGAAAGACCTGGCGGGTTAGTCGAGCCTCTGTACGTAGCAAAGAACATGGTCGATATCGACCTGGTTCTCGCTGAGCGGCAGGGCAATCACGCGGAGCGGAATCTCATCGAAGGTGGAGGGGAAATATTCCGTGCCGTGGGTCGGCTTGCCGGTATTTGCGACGTCGCGGGCGAGGCTGAGCACCCAGTCGACGATCATCGGTGAAAATTCGATTTCCGAATTTATCTCCCGGTGGGGATTTTCCTCCCGCATCACAGCGCGAAGTTCATTGGCGAACCCGTTCTCGAGCTGTAGCCGTCCCGCCACCCGGTCGCAATGGACAAGCGTGCAGTTGGGCCAATGCCGGCCGATCTTGGCGGTATCCAGATTTTGCCAGGTCGGATAGCGGTTGCCGTCGCGGATTTCCATCCAGTAAGAGAGAATGTCCGGCGCGACAGCCTTTTTCTGCCATCCCGATGTTGCCGCGGGGCGCGCCCAGTTGGCCCGTCGCGGTGGCACGGCGGAAACGGGTTTCGGGGCCGATTCGATCTTTTTTCTGGGCGCGGGCGCGGGTTTCTTCGCCTTAACCGGTTTAGCGGCCGCCTTTGCCGGTGCGTCGGATTGCTTTTTGGCGGTGACAGGGACCGGCTTGTCTTCTGCGGATTTCTTGATTTCCGGGGCGGGCGCGGGTTTGCGCGCCGGTTTGCTCGCCTCGAGTTCCTCCGCAAGTGCCTGCAGCCGATCGGTAATATCGCCGGATTTCACCTTGCGCGGGGTATTCGCGGCGTCTTTCGGACGCCGGACCTTGATACGCGAAAGCGATGCCGCATCGAGCCCGCCTTCCAGTTTTTCATCAAAATTTTCACGCATAATGGTTTACTTCCACTCAGAGGGACGATTTATCCAGGACGCAGGCGCAGCTGCGGGGCAGTATTTCGGTCCCGTGATTGGCGATATATTCTTCCAAAGCAGTTTCAAAAATCGATTGTGCGGACATCTGCGTATGCGCGGCAATCAGCTTGAGTTGAAGGTGATCCTTCGGCGACATCCGCACGGAGATGCGAATACGACCGAGGCCGTCTTTTTTCAGCTTAGCGACCTCATCGGCAATTTCCTGCGCCTTCTCCTCGCCAAGTGGCGGCAGATCCTCTGCGGCGCTCTCCGCGCCGTTCATCGCGGCGGACGTCGGCGCGCTGTAGGCGGCCGAGGGCACATAGGACGCGCCGTTAAATCCGTTCACATTCGTATCGTCGGTGTCGTCGGATTTACTTTCCTCGGAATAATAACCGTTGCTTGAGATGTCGCCGGCGTCAGCGGCATGATCGGCGTCATAGGACACGTCATCGTGAGACTCTTCGCCGTCCGGATGCGGATCCGCATATTCCCGCACGCGCTGATAAATGCGCGAGACACGGTTTTCGCCGGTGTTCGCATCTTCATCAAGAAGGTTCCGCGGCGTCAGTCGGGGGGACGCCGGAGCGGCCTTGCCCTTGGAGGCAATCAGTGAACTTGTAAGGAAAGCTGCTTTCATGACAAATCTTCTTCTTGTGTATGGCGATCAGGAATTAATTGAAGGCTGCGCCGTTGCTCGCCTGCGAGGCGGAAAGATGGTGCGAGGGCGGCATCGGGTGGTTTGCCTCCATTCGTGCCAACCGTTCCTCGATATAGGTCCAGAGCTTGCTGATTTCGTCGCTTGACCGCGAAGAGGGGTCGAGTTCCATCGTCGTGCGGCCATCGATCATGCTGGAGGCGAAATCGACGCGCTGATGGATGATGGACGGGGCGAGCGTGCCATGCTGCGAGAGGGCGATCGCGGCTTCGCTGGTAATGCGGGCCCGCGGCGTCGCGCCATTGACCACGAAAATCAGCGGCGTGTTCAGTCCTTCGGCAAGCTCGACGGTCGCGCCGACGGCGCGCAGGTCATGCGGGCTCGGGCGGGTCGGGATGATCAGCAGATCGGCAAGCCCGATAACATTCGCAATCGTCGAGGTGATCGCCGGCGGCGTATCGACGAACAGAAGATTGATTCCCATCTTCTCCATCCGGCCGATATCGGCGCCAAGCCGTTCGACGGTCGTGCGGGCAAATAGCGGCGTTTCCGCCTCGCGTTCGTTCCACCATTCTGACAAGCTGCCCTGGGGATCGGTGTCGACGAGCGCGACCGGCCCCTGTCCGGCCATTTCGGCCTGAACGGCAAGATGTCCGGCGAGCGTCGTTTTCCCCGAACCACCTTTTTGTGAAGCAACTGCAATAACCTTCATCAGAACTCTCCTGCTCGGATCTTGAAGCCGGAGGTTAAAATGCCGTTGCAATCACGGCATATCCGCTCCAACTATTGTCTCATGAAGCAAAATTACCGATGAAAACTTAAAAGAGAATTACGAATTGCGCCAAATCTTAGGTAAAAATTAGTAAAATTTTACAAAGTGTTAAGGCGCCAGCGGGCAGCGTTAGAGGATAAACTGCTCATCCAGGATGCGCTTTTCAAGGTTATGTTCCGGATCGAACAGCAGCCGGATAGTGATATCGCGTTTTTCCTCAACGATCACCGTTGCAACGTCGCGCACCTCGACAGCATCGGCAACGGCGCTGACGGGTCGTTTTACCGCCTCAAGCACATTGAGTTCAATGCGCGCCTCCTTTGGCAGTATGGCGCCACGCCATCTTCTCGGACGGAAGGCACTGATCGGGGTCAGGGCGAGAACGCCCGCGTTGACCGGCAGAATCGGTCCATGGGCGGAATAATTGTAGGCGGTACTCCCGGCCGGTGTCGCCACCAGGATCCCGTCGCAGGTGAGCTCAGCGACCTTGACATGATCGTCAATAGAAATGCGGATTTTCGCGGTCTGGCGGCTTTCGCGAAGGAGGGAAACCTCGTTGATGGCGAGCGCCTCGGTTTTCCGGCCATGCATGTCGACGGCGGTCATCTTGAGCGGATGCAACTCGGTGATCTCGCCGGCGTTTAACCGCTCAACCAGGCCATCTTCCTTGTAATTGTTGAGCAGAAACCCGACGGTTCCCTTGTTCATGCCGTAGATCGGCAGGTTGGAGTCCATAAACCGGTGCATGGTTTCCAGCATGAAGCCGTCGCCGCCAAGCGCCACGATAATTTCCGCCTCGTCCGACGCAACATGCGGATAGCGGGTTTCCAGCATTGTAAGGGCGGTTTGCGCGTCCTCTGACTCGCTGGCGGTAAAGTAGATCTTCATCCGTCCTTAGCCGCCCGTTACGCTCATATGACGGGGGACCGCCGGACGGTCGTCATTTTGCCGGTCGACGACGAAATCATGCCCCTTCGGCTTGCGGCCGATTGCCTCGTCGATCGCCGCATCAAGGGCGGCGGCGCCGTTTTCGCCGCGCAGGACATTCTTCAGGTTGGCGCTGTCTTCCTGACCGAGGCACATATAGAGTATGCCGGTGCAGGTTAGCCGCACCCGGTTGCAGCTTTCGCAGAAATTATGGGTGAGGGGGGTAATGAAGCCAATCCGCCCACCGGTTTCCGCCACATCGAAATAGTCGGACGGCCCGCCTGTCCGATAGGCTGACGGCGTCAGGGTCCAGTTTTCGGCAAGCTGTTGCTTCACGTCCGAGAGCGGAAGATACTGGTCCGAGCGATGGCCGTCGATCGTGCCCATGGGCATGGTTTCGATGAAGGTGATATCCATCCCCTCATCGCCGACCCAGCGAACCAGGTCATTGAATTCATGGTCATTAAAGCCCTTGAGCGCCACGGTATTGATCTTGATCTTGAGACCGGCCGCCTTCGCCGTCCTGATCCCCGTCATCACCTTTTCGAAATTGCCCCAGCGGGTAATATCCTGGAAGCGGTAGGGATCGCGCGTATCCAGCGAGACGTTAAGGCGCCTGACGCCGGCCTCAAAAAGCTCTCCCGCATATTTTTCAAGCTGGCTTCCGTTGGTGGTGAGCGTCAGTTCATCGAGTTCGCCGCTCCGGATATAGAGGCCGAGGTTGCGGAAAAGTTCCATAATCCCCTTGCGAACGAGCGGTTCGCCGCCGGTAATGCGGATCTTGCGCACGCCCTTGCGGATGAACGCGGCGGAGATCTTCTCCAGCTCCTCAAGGCTCAGGACATCCTTTTTCGGCAGGAAGGTCATGTTCTCCGACATGCAATATTTGCAGCGGAAATCACAGCGATCCGTGACGGACACCCGAAGATAGCTTATTTTCCTGCCGAATGGATCAATCACGCGCCGGTTCCGAAAAGAGGGTCAGACGAACTTCTCCTTTCAAAATATAGTTTTAATCTCGTTTTGCAAGCGATGAGGTAAAACGGCCGAAATGCCTAGCATGTTTCGGAATATTTGATATTTCCGGACATGAAATCTTCGTTCTTGAGTGCCGCCGCCGCGGACTCCTGCGTTAGCAGGTCATAGAAATCCATCGGCACCGATTTGACCGGCGACAGGATTGATGATGATTTGTCGCGGATTGACGCCGTGAGGTCATAAATTGTCTTGAAGATGACCCGGTCGATATTCAGGCTGCGGCAGGCCACCGCCAGAATTTCCGGATTGTCCGTATAGATGATCGCCCGCGCCTGGTCGATATCGACGTCAAGCAGCTTGGCGAAAGCAAATTCGAACAGGTCGATTTCTCCCTGATGCAGGGATTTGATCATGAACCTTGTCGACAGGTCGCCGGAACGATGCAGTTTTTCGACGAGACGGAAGGACGGATCGCTGTCACCCGAGATTGCCTCGATCGTCTTCTCCCGATCCAGGATATCCATTTCCAGCGCCCGCACATCCACCTCGAAATTTGCGCAGATATATTCGCGCAAGGAAATGGACACCCAGCGGTACATTTTCTCGGCGATTGGTTGGGGCAGGAACGGGCGCTCCAGAAGCGGGCGCTGATATTCCGGGATGAATTCCGATTGCTCACCGAGATAGCTCAGCATCAGCAGGGGCATCTGGGCGGTGTGGTTCTGCAGCAGCGTCACCGTGATATCCGGATCATTGATCTCGCACAGCGCCGTGCAGACATTCTCGCCGATATTGTCGCGCGCCGCGACGGCAAGACGATGCTGCTTGGACCGAAGCTTGACGATTTCCAGCAAATCATTTTCCGCGAGCAAACCGCAATCGCGGAGGATCGGCAGGGCCACCTCTATGTCGTCATTGGCGAGAAACGCCATCAGGCTTGGGGGAACATCCGCACGGTTTGCCAGCTTTTTCGCAAAATTCGCCCGGATCGATTTTTCCACATCCGCCGTGATCCGGCAGATGATATCGGCCATGATTTCCTTTTCGGAGCTGGAAAAGGCCTGTTTGTCGTCGACAAGAAACTCACCGATCCTGTTGTAGAGGAATTCCCGCTGCTCCGGTGTTTTCGTTTCCGCCAGACCGACAAGCATTTTTATTTCTTCAATATTTTCATGATGGGCAGCGCTCATTACGAATTCGTCCAAAGGGTTCTAAACTCTTCGGATCACTCTAGAATTTTAGTGTTAAATAAACCTTAATGAGGGGCTGAATTCCGCGATTTCGGGAGACGCGGAAATCCCTCAATGCGCGAGCGGCAGGCGGATTTTGAAGCGGCTGCCGTCAGAAAGGCTACTTTTCACCGTGATATTGCCGCCCATCAGCCGCGCGAGCTTGAGAGAGAGCGTCAGGCCGAGACCGACGCCGTCGGTGCCGCGGCTGTAAACCCCTTCATGCGCCTGCTTGAAGGCTTCGAAGATCTTCTCCTGATCTTCAGGGGCGATGCCGGGACCGGTATCCCAGACGGTGATATCGACAAAAGTATCATCGATGATTTCATACTCAATCCCGATGGTGCCGCCGTTCGGTGTAAATTTGACGGCATTGCCGATGATATTCACAAGGATCTGCAGGCACCGGGTCGGATCGACGGCCAGCTTGACATCCTCGGTGATGCGCGTGCCGATTATTTCAAGGCTCTTCTGCCGCGCATGGTTCTGCACGAGGACATAGGCATCCGCCACCATGCCGCCGAGCGGGGTCGGGACGATTTCGATCGGGATTTTGTCGCTTTCAATCCGGGCGATGTCGAGGATATCCTCGATCAGGCTCAGCAGATGCTTTCCCGAATTCAGGATATCGCCCACATATTCGCGGTATTTATCGCTGATCGGGCCGAAGGTCTCAAGCCCGATGACTTCGGCAAAGCCGATGATGGCGTTGAGCGGCGTGCGCAGTTCATGGCTCATATTGGCAAGGAAGGTGTCCTTTGCCTTCGCCGATTCCAGCGCTTTCTTCGCCGTTACCTCCAACTGGATGTTTTTCTTGGTGATTTCATTGATTGCCCGCTCCAGATTGGCTTTCGAGGACAGGGCCTCGTCCTCGGCATGAAGCCGCGCCGTGATATCGTCGCTGGTGCCGCGATAGCCGACGAAGCGGCCTTTCTCGTTGAAGACAGGGACGCCGGACATATTGAAAATCTTGTAGTCGCCGCTGGTATCCTGGATCTCGAGCGGGACGGAGCGGAAGGGGACATGCTGCTCCATGGCGAATTCGGCCTTGTTGCCGCCCGTCGGCTCGGGCTTGAAAACGCCCAGATCGGCGAGTTTCTTGCCCTTGAGAAGCATCGGCGGCAGGCCGACTGCCTGCACGACGCGGTCGGACACGAAGGTGAGCCGGCCATCGGCGTCCGTCTCCCATATCCAGTCGGAGGCGGCGCGGGTAATGTCGAGAAACCGGCGCTTTTCCTCTCTCAGCTTGGCTTCGGCGTTGACCTGCCGGGTCGAGTTGATGAAGCTGCCGCAAATTGCGATCAGTTGGTCTTCGTCATCAAAAATCGGGAAATGGCGAGAGAGGAAATATTCCGTTTCCCGGCCGCTGGTGAGGGAAAGTTGCCGCGTTTCCGTTTCGCCGGTTTCGGCAATGCGCTTGACGATATCGAGATGATCCTGGGGCAGGGAGGGGAGTATCTTGTCTTCAACGCGTTGCGCGGCGCCGGGCCGGAAATGTTCCCGATAGCCATTGTTGGCATAAATAACGGTGCCGTCGGGGCGGGCCATATACATTGGGGGGGCCTGTTCAAAAACGGCATCGAAGAATTCCCGGCTGACAATGCTCTGCGTCGACGGAATGTCCGAGCCGCTCGCGTTTTTCACATCCGAATGAAGCGACACGACGCTTCCTTGCCCCCGTTCAGTCATACACTTACTACATGCAAATCCACATGTTCCCTGATACCGTGTTACGCTACTTCAGGACTCATAGATAAACCCTGTCGTCGTCTAGATCGTCGTCGAGTTTCTCTATGGCTTCCAGATAATCACGCTCCAATTGCCAGAAGCGTAATGTCATTTTCGCACTTTTCGCCGAAAGTTTATCATAAATTTTCATTATAATCTCAACTTCTTCCGGACGTGTTGTATTTTTTACTTTTTCATCATGCGAAATATTGCGGGTTAGCAGGTAAACGCTTGAAAAAGAACTGCGACTGAATTCAAGCGCCTTGAGGACAACCAGCAGGGCTTCGGCGTTCGGATCATAAATAAAACGACTGATTTTCAGGTAGTCGAGGCCGGAGAGTTCGGCGAGCCCGATGACGAACAGACGGATCTGGCGGCCACGGAGTGCCTGGACGAGGAATTTCTCATTAAGCTCCTTGCGTTTGACGAGTTCGGCAATCAGCTTGTCCGCGTTCGAGCTCTTGGCGGCGACATCATAGCGATACTCGGTCTTGGTGGCGGCGACGATTTTTTCGTGCAGCTCAAGTTCGTCTATTTCGAAATGTTCAAGGATATGGCGGCGCAGCGCGGCGGATACCCACCAGAACATCTTGTGGGCGAGGTCGGCCGGAATATCGTGGCGGGCGACCAGCGGTTCCTGGAAGCGGTCGATGCGGCGGGATTCCTCGACGAGATACTCCATGCTCTTGCGGGAGATCTTGGCGTCGCCATTTTCGATCAGATGCGAGATCACATCCTCATCGCCGTGGCTGATGAGGAGATCGCTCAGCGTGGTGTTGAGGTCATCCCGCTCGGCGATGGCGAGCAGATGCTCCTTGCTGCGGTTCTGGATAATCTCGATCAGGTCCGGCTCGGCAAGAAGGTGGCTTTTGAACAGGATCGGGCGCGCGACATCTATTTCATCATTGGCGAGCAGGGTGATAAGCCCGTGCGGGACGTCTTCAAGGTCGGCCAGTTCTTCGGCCAGATTCTGGCGGATCGTCGTCTCGATTTCGGAAAGCAGCTTGGACAGAATGCCAATAACAAGCGCATGCTCCTGCTGGCTCATGCGCTCTTCGTCCTTCAGGAAGAGTTCAGTGATATTGTTGAACAGTTGCCGCCGGCCGCGCTTGCTGCTGTCCTTGGACAGCGCAATCAGCCTGTCGAGCTCTTCATTCTGACTATCTGTCATCTCAATCCTGTTTTCCGCCATATGAAGCCTCGCTTCGCGACGACCAATTGATTCCGAAAACTCGTCCTGCCGGACCTGTCCGGCGGCCCGGTCCGGACAAAATGAATGGCCTGCGCAAGTCGATCTTAACGCCCCAAAATGCTATAGCGACATTAAATTCCCGTTAATTACCCGGCGGTATCATCTTAAAAACTACGACGTGATCATAATATTGCCGCGAAATTATGCCTTATTTTACATAACCGTGGCGTCGAAGAAAGAAGGGAATTCAATGAAATCATCGAAAACGAGAGAGTTTTCGGAGGATTTGCGACGATATCGCCTATTCTTCGCGAAGAATTTTTAACATTTTACAATTCGTTAAGATTGTCCGGGCAGAATAGCACAAGATTTCTAAGAGTTTCATTTTTCGATAAACGCGTATTGCCGGTAAAGTTAAGGAAAAATTGTGACTGACGATTATCATGAACTCACCAGGTTGATTGAACGGCTTCACCGCCGGTTTCTCGACGTCTTGCGAACAGAACTCACGTTGATGGAGATTACCGATATCAATGCCGTGCAGGCGCTCCTGCTCGCCAATATCGGTGATGAGGAAATCAATGTCCGTGAACTGATGTCCCGTGGGTATTATCAGGGATCGAATGCGTCCTATAACCTGAAGAAGCTTGTCGAGATGGGATATCTCCTGCAGGAAAAATCCGATCGCGACCGCCGCGCGACGATGATCCGCCTGTCGGAAAAGGGCCTTGATATGGTTGAGAAGCTCGCCCAGCTTGAACAGAAGCAATCGGACCTTCTGGCGCGGTCGAATCCGGCGCCGGATGTTGCCGAAACGCGCAAGCATCTGCGTCAGATAGAGCGCATCTGGACCGACTACATCCAGTACGGGGCGCAATAGGCGTCACCGCGCAATCATCACAAACATCGCTTTTTCGCTTCGCCGGCCAGATAACCGGCGAAGTCCTTCCCTGCGGCATTAAGAATTTGTTAACATATTTCCGCTAGGTTTGATACCTGCGGTACTTCCGCAAATTGTGTTTGGCTTTACCTTTAGAATAAAGGAGAGGAGTTGCGTTATGGACGTAACCCCGTATGCAAAACAAGACCCGTTGGTCACCTCGTCGACGTCCGGTTCCAATCCGGCACGAAACGACGCGACGAAATCCTTCAACGAGGGCATTACCGGCCCGTCGGAGAATGAGGCCGTCGTTGCAGATCCGGTAAAGCGCGCCGAAGCGGCGATTGGTGGATTGTTCACCGATTCCCGTTTTCCCACTGGTCGGTTCAGCATCGACCACGATCAGGACAGCGGCAGATATGTCTATCGCCTTGTCGATCGGGAGACCGAGGAAGTCCTGAAACAGTTCCCCGGCGATTACGTTCTTCGGCGTGTTGCCTATTACCGTGAATTGCAGGGTATTGCGGTCAACAGCGAAGTCTGAATTTCACACCGGCTTTCTAGATCACCTGATTGATGGCGATGGCGCCGTCGACTGCGCGCGAATTTCTGCTTGAGAGCGGATTGGCAACGCTGGCGCGTGCCGTATAGCCGCTGGGCGGCGCCTTTTTCTTGGCCACCTCGTCCGCGACCGCCTTGACCAGTCCCTCCGTCACCGTTCTCGCGGTGGAAAGCTTGCGGAAGTGACTGTCGAGGATCCCGTAGAATTTGCTGCTGACTTCCTTCAGATGATCGATCTCTTCCCTGGGGCAGGATTTATAGGCGTCGGGATTTCTCTTGATCAGGGTCATCTGCTGATTATACACGGCGATCAGGCGGGTTTTTTCGCTCAGCGTCGCCTTGAAACTTTCCGGTTTATTCTCGTCGAGCAGCTTGTTTTCCTGCGCCAGCACATCGCTCAGCCGCGATATCATGTGCGACAGGGCTTCGGGGCTCATCAGTTTTGCTGCGTTGGTCTGGGTTTCTTCCGTCATCTACTTAACCTCCTGCAAGGCCAGCATTTCACGATAAACCGCATCGGCGATGCCGACACTGTTGTTACGGCTCATCGATTTGGCATATTCGTCGTTCAGCATGGAGCGGAACATCTTCTCCGATTCGCCGCCGCCGAAGACATTGTCCGTCTCGAGCCCGGAAGACATGGAGTTCAGAACCTGGCTCAGGAAGAAGGCCTCGAATTCGATGGCCGTCTGGCGGATCTGATCGTCCGTCTGCGGGCGGTTCTTCTTGTCCGCGGCGCTGGTGTCGACGATAAATTTCGGGGCGTTTGTCTGAATTTCGCTCATTACATTAACTCGATATCTGCCTGCAGGGCACCGGCGGCCTTGATGGCCTGCAGAATGGAAATCATGTCTCTCGGTCCGATGCCGAGGGCGTTGAGGCCGTCGACCAGATCCTGAAGGCGGACGCCCTCCTTGAGGATGGTCAGTTTCTTGTCGCTATCGTCGTCGACCTCGATATTGGTGCGCGGCACGACGACGGTCTCGCCATTTTCCGAGAACGGGGCGGGCTGGGAGACTTGCGGCGTCTCCGTGATCCGGACCGTCAGGTTGCCCTGGGCGATGGCGACGGTATCGACCCGGACTTCACTGCCGATCACGATAATGCCGGACTGCTCGTCAATGACAACGCGGGCGATCTGGTCGGGATTAACCTGAAGCTGTTCGATATCGGCGAGTAGTTCGACCATGTTCTCGCGCTGGCTGCCATCGAGGTTGAGGATAACCGTCGACGGATCGGACGGTTCGGCAACGGTCGTGCCGATATATTTGTTGATCGCCGCGGCGATGCGGCGGGAGGTGGTGAGATCCGGGTTGCGAAGCGAGATGCGCAGGCTGGTAAGCGCCGCCAGATCGAACCCGAGCTCGCGCTCGACAATCGCGCCATTGACGACGCGGGCGGTCGTCGGCACGCCGCGGGTGATGGATTCAGCGGCGCCGCCCGCGGCAAAGCCGGCAACCGTAAGCGTTCCTTGCGCAACGGCATAAACTTCGCCGTCCGCCGCCATCAGCGGCGTAACGACCAGGGTGCCGCCCATCAGGTTCGTGGCATCACCGAGGGAGCTGACGACGATGTCGATTTTCGTGCCCTGGCGCTGGAACGGCGGCAAGGTGGCGGTAACGACCACCGCCGCAACGTTTTTCGTCTTAAGGGTTTCATCGCTGGTATTCACGCCGAGGCGTTCCAGCATCGAGGTGAGGCTCTGTTCGGTAAAGGGGGAGTTTGGCAGCGAGTCGCCGGTGCCGTTCAGGCCGACGACCAGCCCGTAGCCGACAAGGATATTGTCGCGAATTCCCTCGAATTCGGCGATATCTTTCACGCGCGAGGCGGCGTTCGCCGCGTCGAATGACCAGAAAAGGCAGCTCAAGGCGACAAAAACCGCGGCAATATAGTGCGATTTCGCCTTCGAATGCGTTGCGATTTGCTGAACAATCTTTAAAGCCATCAGTCAGTTCCGTTCTTGGATACCCAAAATTTTCTAATTTCGATAAAAGATAAGCGAGAAACATGCCAAGTTTTATGCCTGCTAACATATTGATTTATATGGATTTCTCTTTTGTTGAGGAATATTTTCCGCGCCGAAGGGCAATATCTTCCCCTTGACCGGGAAAGAATGTCCCATGAGAATGGGGCATGACATCGATTGTCATCAAATATGTGACGGGGTAACTGTTGTAAGATGAAAGTGGGCGGACCAGGCCGGACCAGTCCGGCATCGGGCAGTAAAGGCGGCAAAGCGTCGCAAAAATCCGGCGCGAAATTTTCCATAGAAAATGACCCGGTTGAAACGGTGGCCTCCGGTGGCGTTGCCTCGTCGTCTCCCATCAGTTCGATCGAGGCGCTGGTCGCCCTGCAGGGGGTGGATGACGAACAGCCGAAAGACAACCGCCGCGCCGTCGTGAAGGGGGAGGACCTGCTCGAAAAGCTGGAAGCGATCCGCGATGGTCTGCTCACCGGCCGGTTGACGGCGGATAATCTAAAGCAGTTGAAAAACACGCTTTCCGGTTACGATGTGAAGGGCGCCGATCCCGAACTGCAGCAGATTGTCAAGGATATCGAGGTTCGCGCGGCCGTCGAGCTGGCGAAATTCGGCTTCTGACCTGCTTTTTTCTGTCGATTGGCAGATTTCCCGATATCTCATTGAATTTCATTCGACTTTCATAAATATCACGCGATAGCCCATTAGTTTGTTGCTAATGCGTGCGTGATCTTATATTTATTGCCGTTAATTTTTTGGGTGTCGGAAATGCGACACTTGATATGGGAACTGGAGTCGCTTAATGAACGTTCAAATTCCTGAAGATTACAGGCCGTCCGAGGACGAGCCGTTTATGAATCCACGGCAGCAAGAATATTTCCGCGCGAAACTGTTGAAGTGGCGTAGCGAAATTCTTGCGGATGCCAGCCAAACCATTCTGAGCCTGCAGGAAGAGACGGTGAAGGAGCCGGATATCGCTGACCGGGCGTCGACCGAGTCGGAGCGGGCGCTGGAGCTGCGCACCCGTGACCGGCAGCGCAAACTGATTGGCAAGATCGATGCGGCGCTCCGCCGGATAGACGAGGGTCAATATGGCTATTGCGTCGAGACGGGGGAACCGATCTCGCTGAAGCGTCTTGAGGCGCGTCCCGTTGCGACATTGAGCTTGGAAGCCCAGGAACGCCACGAACGGCGCGAGAAGAGCTACCGGGACGACTGATCCTGATCGAGATAAGGAAAGAAAAAGCCGGTTCGCGAGGAACCGGCTTTTTTGTTGGCATATAGGACCCTTTTAGAAGGGGAAGATGATATCGAAGAGCTGCTGGCCGTAGCGTCCCTGCTGGACATCGGTCAGATGGCCCCGGCCGCCATAGGCGATGCGGGCTTCGGCAATCTTCGAGGATTGGACGGTGTTCGACGAGGTGATGTCCTCCGGCCGGACGACGCCGGTCACCGACAGATCGCGGCTTTCGAAATTCACCCGTACTTCCTGACGGCCGACGATCACCATATTGCCGTTCGGCAGGATCTGGGTGACGATGGCGGCAATCTCCATATTGATGGTTTCGTTGCGGTTGACGGCACCGGACCCGCTGACGCTGTGGTCGCTGCCAAGATCGACAAGGGCGCTGGCGCTCGTGCCTTCGGGCAGGACTTTCGTCACTTGGGATTCCAGGCCGAGCAGGCCCGCGAAACCGGCATTTTCAGATGTGGTGCGTGACGTGTCGGTCGAATTGTTCAGCGTCGCCTTGTCCTCGATCTCGACAAGAACGGTTACGATATCGCCGACCTGGTTGGCCCGCTGGTCCTTGAAAAAGGCCTTGGAGCCGGGCCGCCAGAGCGAATTGGCTTGCTGCAATACGGGTTCCGGGCGGGGCATCGGCATTGAGACCGGCTGATAGCCTTTCTGGGCGACCGGGTTCTCGATCTGCGAGAGCGGCGGTTCTTCGCCGATATTGGCAAGCCGGGTGAAGAAGTTGCAGCCGGACAGCGCAACGCCAAGGCCGGCCACCAGAAGGACGCGGGATATGGTATTGAGGCGGGTTGTCATCGGATACTCCTTCAGTTTTCAACAGTATTGGCGGACGCCAGTTGCGGCGGACGGGTGACGATGCGGACTTCCTGCGCGCTGATCACCTGGGCCAGAATTACCTTGCGGCTGTTTATGTTCTCGACGCGGATCACATCCTCTTCGCCGCCGGCCTCCAACGTGCGTCCGGTGACAGAGAGATACATTCCCCCATGCTCAAGAATAACGGAAACGAGCTTGCCTTTCCCGACCAGAACGGGATCGCCGAGATTGCTCATGCTGACCGGCTGGCCCGAGCGAACCGAACGGCGCGGGCTCTTGCCGATCAAAAAGGCGGCATCGGTTACGACCTGGCGGCCGACTTTGCTCGTCCGTTCCGCCATGTAGTCGATATCGCTTTCGCGGATTTCCTCTCCCGCGGGCTTGAAGCGCTTGAGAACCGGGATCATCGTCTGCGGATGAACCTGACCGCTTATGCGGACGCGCTGGCCGTTCTCCGAATGGGCGGGGGCCAGGATTTCCGCGACAAACTGACCGCTTGTCTTGTTAAGATACAGATTTTCGACGGAAACCGTCTGCGGCTCGTTCGCGGCGATCTGGATGTTGAGATTCTGCGTTGCGAGGCTCATCTCGAAAAGTTCCAGCTGCATTTCATATTCCAGGGCGGCGCGCAGCTGCTCATCGATGACCTGCTGCGGAATGCTTGCGCCGAGGCGGCGAACGGTAATCCGGCGGATCGGGGTTGCCGGGCGCCATTCCAGTCCCTTCGACTGAATAAACCGGGCGACAGAGACAGCCTTGAATACGGTCGTTTTGCCCGGGGCCGGGGACGGGGCGATCACCAGATCGGCCTTGTCACCGGCGCCCATGAAAAGATCGCCGAGCGTAATCCGGTCCCCTTCGACCGTGATATCACGGCGGAGGGTGACCGACTCCTCGGCAACGGCGATGCCGGGCGCGGTGAGGGCGACCATCAAGGTTAAAACGAGTGCAATGTATTTCATAGCTGACCCTTTCATACTAGAAAGTGTTTATCGTCCGAGCTGGTTGGTGACGGACATCATTTCATCGGCGGCCGTGATCGTTTTCGAGCACATTTCATAGGCCCGCTGGGCGCTGATAAGCTGGGTGATTTCCTGCACCGCGTTCACGTTGGACATCTCGAGATAGCCCTGACGCAGGGTGCCGAAACCGGTTGATCCCGGAACGCCGATGGTCGGTGCGCCGGAGGCGGTGCTTTCCTTGTAAAGGCTGTCACCGAGCGGCTGCAGGCCTCCCTCGTTGAAGAAAATGGCAAGATCGAGCTGGCCGACGGTCTGAAGGTTGACCTGGCCGTCGATCTGGACCTCGACTTCGCCGCTGGGATTGATGGTAACGCTGGTCGCGTCCTGCGGGATGGTGACGCTCGGGATTACCGTAAAGCCGTCCTGGGTCACGATTTCACCGGACGGGCTCAGCTGGAACGAGCCGGCACGGGTATAGGCTTCTTCGCCGCTCGGCAGCAGGATGCGGAAATATCCCTCACCCTGGATCGCCATGTCGTAGGTGTTGCCAGTGGCCTCTAGGCCGCCCTGGTCGGTGATACGGTAAACCGATGCGGTTTTCACACCGACGCCGATCTGGATACCGGCGGGAACAATGGTCCCTGCATCCGAGGACGCCGCGCCGGCCCGTTCCATGTCCTGATAGAGCAGGTCCTGAAACTCCGCGCGCTGGCGCTTGAAGGCGGTGGTGGTCATGTTGGCGATGTTGTTCGAGATAACATCCACGTTAAGCTGCTGGGCCAACATCCCTGTGGCGGCAATACCGAGAGCTCGCATTATCTTGTTCCTTCTTTACTGTACCGCGGGTAATTCTTCGATGGCTTTGAGCTGCAGGTCATTTTCAGAATCCAGCAACTGCTGAGCCGATTGATAGGCGCGCATGATGTCGATCATTGACGTCATTTCCAGGATGGGATTGACGTTGGACTTCTCCAAAGTGCGCTGCATGACGCTTACGTCAGTGGCCGGCTGGGGACGAAAATCCTCCGCATCATAGAGGCCGTTGCCGATCTGCTTGAGAACCTGCTGGTTCTCAAACTGAACCATGCCGATCTTCTGTGTCTGGCCCGGTGCCGTTGTAATCGTGCCGTCCGGGGCGACGGTGACTTCCTGGAACTGGACGTCGACCATGATCTTGCGGTTGTTCTCATCGAGAAGCGCCTGGTTGTTGATGGTGACGATATAGCCATCGTTATCAAGGCGGAAGCTGCCGTTCCGCGTGTAGCGGATGCCCTCGGGCGTCTCGATCGAGAAATAACCGGCGCCGCTGATCGCGAGATCAAGCGGACGGCCCGTGTGGGTAAATTCACCTTCCCGCAAATCACGATAGCTGCCGTAATCCTGAACGAAGGAGACGTCTTCCTGGTTCAGGCGTTCGACCAGAAACTCCTCGAACAGCGGATGCTCGCTCTTGAAGGCGGTCGTATTGACGTTGGCAAGGTTGTTTGCGGTCATGTCAAGGCGCCGCTTCAACGCCATTTGCTGTGACAATCCGATAAAAACTGCGTTTTCCATATCTCTGCCCTTCTGGCACAAATTGATCTGCCCTTACTTACGCAAAGGCCATGCCAGAAAAAATACTCAATAAAAACAATGATTTGAGTTTATCGGGAGGAAGGATGCGCGGCAAACCGGGGCGCAATTCCGACCGGGGGCGGCAATTTTTTCCCATTCTGATCGGCGAGATGAGCGGCATTTCGCGAAATTCCCCAAAAAAACGCGCCTTTATGCAAATGATCTTAACAATCTCAACTTCTTGTTAACCAAAGCCGCCTACTCTGTAGCCAGTTAACGAATGTCGAGATCGTCGAAGGTACGAAACGAACAATGGCTGACGAGATAGATGATGAGGCGTTGGACGCCGAGCAGGACGAGGACGGCGAGCCGAAAAAGCGAAAGAAACTGAGCGGTAAGGTTCTGGTTCTTTTCATTTTGCTTCCCCTGTTGATTATTGGCGGTGGCGCCGGTGGCGCCTATTACGCCGGCGTATTCGACACGCCGGAGCCGACGGAGGAGGAAATCGCCGCTAAAGCCGCCGAGATGAACAAGAAGGTCGTCTTCTATGATCTTCCGGAAATGCTGGTTAATCTGAACTCCAGTACATCATCGAGCAGTTTCCTGAAACTCGGCGTATCGCTGGAACTTGCGGACGAGGCGGCGATTGCCGATCTCGAACTGCTGATCCCGCGGATCATGGACAACTTCCAGGTATATCTTCGCGAACTTCGCAAGGAAGACCTGAACGGATCCCAGGGCGTCTTCCGCCTCAAGGAAGAGCTGCTGATGCGGATCAACAACTCGGCGACCCCGGTTAAGGTCAACGACGTCTTGTTTAAAGAATTGCTGGTGCAATAGGTAGGTTTATGGCTGATCTGGACGACGAAATGGATATGGCGGCCGCGATGGCCGCCGAAGAAGACGGGGAAATGGACATGGCCGCCGCCATGGCCGCCGAGGGTGGCGATGACGAAATGGCCGCGGCGATGACGGATGCGGACGGCGGCGATACAGCTTCCTCTGCCGCTGCCATGACCGGTCACAGCACCCGCGTCCTCAACCAGGATGAAATCGACAGCCTCCTCGGCTTCGATATGGACGGCGACGGCGGCGGCGAAAATTCCGGCATCAAGGCCATCATCAACTCGGCGCTGGTCAATTATGAACGTCTTCCGATGCTGGAGGTCGTCTTTGACCGGCTGGTGCGCATGATGACGACGTCACTGCGCAATTTCACCTCCGATAATGTCGAGGTCAGCCTGGACAACATTACATCGATCCGCTTCGGTGATTATCTCAATTCCATTCCGCTGCCGGCGATCCTGAGCGTGTTCCGCGCCGAGGAATGGGACAATTTCGGCCTGATCATGGTCGAAAGCTCCCTGATTTACTCGATTGTTGACGTTCTGCTCGGCGGCCGCCGGGGAACGGCGGCTATGCGGATCGAGGGACGGCCCTATACGACCATCGAGCGCAACCTCGTCGAGCGGATGGTTTCTGTTGTTCTCAACGACATGACCGGCGCTTTCGAGCCGCTGAGCCCGGTCAATTTCCGCCATGAGCGCATCGAGACAAACCCGCGTTTTGCGACCATCGCGCGCCCCGCCAATGCGGCGATTTTGATCAAGCTCCGGATCGATATGGAAGATCGGGGCGGACGCCTTGAAATGCTCCTTCCCTACGCGACGCTGGAGCCGGTCCGCGAACTTCTTCTGCAGATGTTCATGGGCGAAAAATTCGGGCGCGACAGCATTTGGGAAAACCATCTGGCAACCGAACTCTGGTCGACCGAGGTCGATATCCAGGCGGTCCTCGATGAAAAGCAGATGTCGCTCAATGATGTTTTGAAACTGGAAATCGGCGATACGATCATGTTCAACGCCTCGCCGAGCAGCCCGACGGTACTCCGCTGCGGCGGGATATCGATGGTGTCGGGAAAAATGGGCCGATCCGGTCAGAATATTGCCGTGAAGGTCGATAAATCACTGCGAACGCTGGGTTAAAATAATGCTGGATTCTCTACCACTTGATTTTCTGCTGAACCTGTTTCTCGTCGGGCTGTTGCTGGCGACGATCGGCTATTGCGCACTGTTGAACAAGCGCCTGTCCAACATGCGCGATGCCCATACGGAACTCCGGCAATTGACGGAGGAATTCGACAAGGCACTCCTGCGGTCCAAATCAGGTGTCGATGAGCTTAAAAACCTGGCGGCGACCACCGGCAAGCAGTTTCGCGATGAAATCAAGCAGGCGAAGGATCTGATCGAGGAATTGCAACTGATCAATGCCTCCAGCACGCGGATCGCCGATCGTCTCCAGAAAGGGGTCGAATCAACCGCGAAACGCGAGGTGACAGGGGTCTATGACGATGATCCGGCGGGGCTTTTCGATGATGAGGAAATCACCCTTGACAGCCGGTCCGAGGAACCCAAGAAATTCCGCACCGAAGCGGAAAAAGAACTTTTTGAAATGCTGACCAAAGCGACGTGAGGCGGGACCTTCCATGATGAAACATATTCGCATTTTGCCCGTAACGGTCTTTGCGCTGATCCTGATCTTCGGGCTCAAGCTGAGCGCGGTCTGGACGGACGCCCAGGGCGTTCTTTTCGACGTCCGGCTCGCCGAGGTTCAGGCAAGCGAGAAGGAAGAGGAAAAGCCCGCCGAAGCGGCGGCGCCCGCAGCGGAAGAAATGGTTTCCGCGGTTGCGACGGAAAAGCCCGCCGATCCGGTGAACGAGACAAGGGTTGCGGCAACGGATCCCACCGGCGTGCGGCAATTCTCCAAGAGTGAGATCGAAGTGCTGGAGCGTCTGGTCGAGCGCCGGGCCGAACTTGACCGGCGCGGTGAAGAACTCGATATGCGCGATAACCTGCTGAAAGCGACGGAATCGCGCATCGATGAAAAAATCACCAAATTGAAGGAGATGGAGACCACTCTTAATTCTCTGCTCAAGCTTCACGACGAGCAGGAAAAGGCCCAGATGGAGAGCCTGGTCAAGATCTACGAGAAGATGAAACCGAAGGATGCGGCGCGGATCTTCAACGATCTCGAAATGGATATCCTCATCGATGTTGCAAGTAGCATCAAGGAAGCCAAAATGGCGGCAATCCTGGCCGCAATGAACAGCAGCCGCGCCAACAAGCTGACCGTTGAACTGGCAACACGCCGGCAGCTTCCAGGTGTGGAAGACGACAAGAGCTGATCGCCATCGGCAATTGACTCCGGCTCTTGCCTGTCCGCCAGAAATCGCCTCCGTCATTTACCGCCGGTTAACCATTGCCGGGTAAAATTTGCCTAGCTTGAATGCGATGCGATACGGCGTCTTGGGAAGGGTAAGCAGGTAAATTGTGAACGGTACGGATAATCACAATAATTCGGAGATAGATTTTATCGAGCCGATGCTGGAGCCGGTGCGGGAGAAGAACGCAAATTCGGTCGTTTTTGTCTCGCTCTATCTGCTGCTGCTCGCCTTTTTCATTTTCCTTCATTCCATTTCGGTGATGCAGGAAGACCGCATTCGCACCGTGCTTGGCAGTGTCAATATCGCCTTTAACGGCCTGTCGCGGGATACCCCCGCCGACCGGCAGAAGAAACTTTCCGGCGAAGAGCAGGGCACGCAGGCCTTTCACGCGAAGCTCAAGAACGTGTTCGAGACGGCGGTCCCCCTCGTTGAATCGCGGGTGACCAGGGGCGGGACGCGCCTGCAGTTTTCCGTGCCGATCCGCCAGCTTTTCGCCTATCGCAGCCTTGAGCTGCGCGACAGCCTTGGATCCTTTATTGAAGATGTCGCGGCGACGCTGATTTTGCGAAACCGCAATATTGCGACGGACCTTGAAATCATGATCGGCACCGGGCTCAACCTCCCGGGACTCGAGGAGATGCCGACGGACCTGGCGCCGCAGCGGGTAAGTTATCTTGCACAAACTCTTATGGATAAGGGCGTGCCGTCACGGAATATCTCCATCGGCATGGCGGCCGGTGACGCCGGGCTGATCCATTTCAGCTTCTTCCTGCGTCCGACGCTTGAATTCCAGTTCCGGCCGGAGACGCGTCAGAAATGAATTTCCTGTTTCCGAAAAGCGACAAGCCGCAGGATTTCAGCAATGTCTGGATGACATCGCTCGCGGACTTGCTCGCGCTGCTGCTGGCGTTCTTCGTCCTGCTCTTCTCGATGAGCGAGATCAAGGTCGATCGCTGGCAGACCCTGACCGAGACGTTCGGCAACAAGATGAGTGACATAACCGATCTCGTCACCAAGACGGGCGAGGCGGAAAAGAACATGGCCATGATCACCGAGCCGAAAGCCATTGATCTGTCCTATCTGGAGCACATTCTCAACGGCAAGAAGGAACAGAGCCCGCTGCTGGCGAATGTCGAGATTTTCCGCGCTGAGGAGCGTCTTGTGATCTCGCTTGCGGGGTGGGACTTCTTCAGGCCCGGCACCGAGAAGGAAGGCGGAGAAGTTGCCGAAGTGATTGATATGATTGGCAATACCCTCCGTCATATCAGTAACAGGGTCGAGGTTTACGGCCATACCGATCCCGATCCCATCACGTCACCGACGGCGAAGTATCCGAATAACTGGGCGCTTTCAATGGCGCGCGCGCTGTCGGTTGCGACTGAATTGAAGCATTCCGGATATATCTATCCGATCCGGGTGTTCGGCATGGCGGATTCCCGTTTCGGCGAGCTGATTTACGTGGACGACAAGGATAGAAAATTTGCGCTGGCACGACGCGTGGACATCGTCGTGCGCGAAGCTGAGGGTCGAGGACAGTAACATGAACCGCGTATCGAGTATGTCAATCAAACACCGGATCGGCCAGTTTCTACTGGCGGGGATTCTGGTCATTGCCTGTCTCTGGGCGGAGGCGATGGCGGCCGTGCCCGTAAAGGTGACGGCGGCGGACACGGGGAATGTCGGCCGCTTGACCTTTGGCTGGGACAAGGCACCGGAATTCAGCACCGAACTTGAAGACGGCTACCTCTATATCCGCTTTACAACGCCATTTGACGCGGATCTCGCTGTGGCCTCAGCGGAACTTCGGAACTATGTCGGCCCCGGCGAATTTTTGGAGGGGCGTCAATCCGTTCGCTTTCCGTTAAAAGGGGAGGTGCGTCTCGCCTCGAAAAATGACGGCAATCTGGTCATCGTGGAGCTTGAAAAGCCGGCCGCGGGACAGACCGGCACGGCGTCGGATGCCTCTGTCCGCGTGCGTCTGCGGGCGGGTGATCACAAGGATTTCAGCCGCCTCGTCTTCGACTGGCCGACCGCGAACACGGGCTATAGCAGCCGCGTCGTTGAGGACAGGCTCGAAATCACGTTCGATGGCCGCGCCGAGATTAACGTGAAGGCGATCAACAATGATCCGCTCAATTTCGCGAAATCCGTTTCGCTGAGTGCATCGGGCGATAAAACGCAGGTGACGGTCCGGCTTGCGCCCGGCAGCGCGGCGACCAGCTTCCGCAATGAGAAAAGTATCGTCTTCGATATTCGCAAAGGGCCGGAGAAAGTTACCATCGCCGAGGCGCAACCAGATCCCGAACCCGAAACCAAACCGGTGAAGACGCCGGCGGTGAAGACAGTGCCCGAGGCGGTTGCCCGGGCCCCGGAACCGGTCGCGCCGGTGGTGACGGCCAAAGCGGAACCTGTGGCGACCAAGGCCTCTCCGGATGAGCCTGTCGCGACATCCAAAGGACCCGTGATTGAGCTGCCGGTTGTCAATCTGAATGACAAAAAAGCGACCGTTGCACCGGCTAAAAAGCCGACGGAGAAAACGGAAGAAAAGATAGAGATCGCGCGGGAAAAGGCGTCTCCGCAACCAATTGCCTCCTCCGGTGTCGTCGAAATGGCGACCCCGCAAGAAGATGACCGGCTGGGATATATTTCGCCCGCGTCGGGATCAGCGATTGCGCCCATTGGCCCGACTATCGTCCTCGACCCGCCCGCGGAGAAAGAGGAAATTGCCGCTGTCGAGCCGGAAAAGCCCGAGCCGATCGTCATCAAGGACGCCGGCGAGGAGCCGGTCGCGAAAGTCGAGCAGCCGAAAGTCGTCGCCAAACAGATGGAGGCGCCGCAGATCGCGCAGCTCAAGGTCAAGATCGCCAACCTGAAGGATGGTTTCCGCCTGATCTTCCCCTGGGATGAGCCGGCCGCGATGGCGATGTTCGAATCCGGCGGTGCCCATTGGGTCATTTTCGACCGTCCCGCCGAGGCGGATTTCAGCAATCTTTCCGGACCCTACAAGTTCCTCGTCTCCAGCGCGCGCCAGTTGGCCGATCAAAAGGCGACGCTCCTGCGGTTTAACTTCCGCGAAGGCTATGCGCCCAAGGTTGATAAGGTCAATGAGGAATGGTTCATCGATTTTACCCTCGACGCGAGGCCCGTCGTAACGCATCCGCTGGGCGTCCAGACACAGGGAATTTCGGCCTCCGAGTTCCGCGCCTTCATTCCGGCGGTTCATAACGGCCGGGAGGTCCGCTTCTTGGATCCGGAGTCGCAGGAAGAACTGGTGGCCATGCCGCTCACCGCGGCTGGCTACGGCATTCCGGAGGTGCGTGTCTTCAACGGCATCACCATCCTGCCGACGGTGCAGGGTGTCGCCCTCAGGTCATCGGCGGGCGAGATCCGCATCGGCCGGGAGCAGAACGGCTTCGCGGTAACGGCGATTTCCAACGAATATGCCGCGCCGCAGGAGCCGAAGGAAGTTCCGAAAAAGCCGGGCGAAGAAATTTATCCGACTCCTTCCATCGAAAAGGCGCAGCTTGTCCGCCTCGCGGAATGGCGGCAGGTAAATCCTGTTCTTTTCACGATCCGCAAGCAGGAGCTGCAAAATGCCATTGCGACCGCCGAGAAGAAGGATCAGCGCAAGGCTAAGATGACCCTCGCGAAATTCTTTGTCGGACAGAAATACTATGCCGAGGCGCTTGGCGTGTTGGCGGAGCTCATCCGCCGCTATCCGAAGATCGAGAAAGACAAGGAATACCGCCTGCTGATGGGGCTGGCCGAACTCGGTCAGCACCATTATGACGCGGCGGCCCTCCATCTGTATGACGAGGGTTTCGAAGGCGATGTCGAAGTCGCCCCCTGGCGCGGCATGATCTCCGCCGGTCTTGGCGACTGGGAGCGCGCGGCGCAGGAACTTAATTATTCCGCACCGGCCTTCACTGTCTTTGAAAAGGAATGGGCCGATCATTTCCGCCTGTTGCGGGCGCGGGCGGCGCTCGAAAATGTCGATGTTAATCTGGCAAAACAGGTTCTGGACGAGGTCAAGACGCCTGACTTGCCGTCGCAAAAGGCCGAGAAATCCTATCTCGAAGGCGTGCTGGCGCTACAACTCAGCGATTTTCCGACGGCGGCGGCGAAATTTACCGATGCGATCAAGGTCGGATACCGCCCGATCACGGAAAAGGCCCGCTTCGACAAGATCAATGTCGATCTAGTCGCAAAACTGATCACGCCGGAACAGGCAATCGCCGAGATTGAGAAACTCGATTTTGCCTGGCGCGGCGACGAACTTGAGGTCGAGGTGCAGAAGCGCCTTGGTGATTTGTATGTCGCCACCGGCCAGATCGGCAACGGACTGGAAACCTATAAGCGGATCGTCCGGCATTTCCCGGAGTCGCCCTATTCGCGGATTCTTGGTCGCAAGATGAACGATCTGTTCGCCGAGCTGTTCCTGGAGGGCGGCGCCGATAACCTGCCGCCGGTCAAGGCGCTTGCCATTTATTACCAGTACCGTGAACTGACCCCCGTCGGGGATCGCGGCGACAAGATGATCCAGATCCTGGCGGACCGCCTGACACGTGTCGATCTGCTTGAACAGGCGGCGCAGCTCCTTGAGCATCAGGTCAGCTTCCGCCTGAAGGGCGCGGAGAAGGCCGCCGCGGGAACCAAGCTCGCCATTGTTCATCTATGGAACGACAAGCCGGAAGAAGCGCTGCGCGCGCTCTATGATACGCGCTGGCGCCAGCTTTCGCCCGAAGCCAAGAAAGAGCGCCTGCATATCGAGGCGCGGGCGCAGGCGGGCCTTCAGCATTACAAGGAAGCGCTGGCGCTGATCGAGAGTGATCGCAGCCTTGAGGCAGATGAGCTGCGCGCTGAAATTCACTGGAAATCGAGGAACTGGGCGCAGGCGATCCCGGCGATCGAGAAACTGATCGGCAATGGCGGCAACAGCAACGGCGCGGATTTCGAGCGGCTCGACCGGCAGCGGATCATGCAGCTCGCCGTCGCGCTCAATCTTTCCGACGACAAGCGCGGCATTCGCCAGCTGCGCGATAAATACCGTGAAAAGATGGAAGGGACCGTCGATCAGGCGGCGTTTGATTTGATTACGGAACAGAATGATCCTTCCGAAACCGAATTCCGCGAACGCGCGACGGTGATCGCGAAGGTCGGTCAGCTCGAATCCTTCATGGCCGGATATCGGGAGAAACTGGAGAACGGGCAGTTCTGGGCGACCTACTGATCGCCCTCGTTGAGGATGCGGGCGTAAAGCGCGGGATCGACATTGCCTCCGGACGCGACCGCAACCAGCGTTTTACCCTGGATATCAACCTTCTTGCTCAACAAGGCGGCGAGTGCGACGGCGCCACCCGGTTCGATCACGCATTTGAAATAGTGAAAGGCCGCGCGCATCGCCGATTTGGTCTCTTCCTCCGTGACGACGAGCCCGCCGGAGAGGGTCATCTTGTTGACGGCGAAGGTTATTTTCCCCGGTGTCGGCGTCACGATGGCATCGCAAATGCTGTGATGTCCCTCGGCATTGGCGACGGGCTTGCCCGCCGCGAGGGAGCGGCTGGTGTCATCAAAGAATTCCGGTTCCGCCGCATAGATTTTTGTCCGGGAGCTTAATTCCCGAAGGGCGAGGGAAGTGCCGGCAATCAGCCCGCCGCCGCCGGCCGGGGTGACGCATATGTCGGCGCGGGCGCCGTGATCCTTCACCTGTTCAGCAATTTCTATGCCCACGGTTCCCTGACCGGAAATAACGAAGTAATTGTCGTAAGGCTTGACGAGGGTCAGGTTTTTCTCCCGCGCGATTTTCTCGCCGATCTCTTCGCGCGACTGGTGGTAGCGGTCATAGGTGACGACCGTCGCACCATAGCCGCGCGTATTGTCGAGCTTGATCTGCGGTGAATCCTCCGGCATCAGGATGGTTGCCGGGATGCCGAGAAGTTTCGCCGACAGGGCTACGCCCTGTGCATGGTTGCCGCTGGAATAGGCGATAACGCCGGCGGCCTTTTGCGACGAAGAGAGGCGGCTCAGGGTGTTGTAGGCGCCGCGGAATTTGAAGGATCCCGTATGCTGAAGCGTCTCACATTTGAGAAACAGCCGGGCCCCCAGCTTTTCATTGAGCGCGAGGGATTCCAGCAGCGGCGTGCGCACGGCAATGCCGCGAAGCTGCGCGGCGGCGTCGCGGATCGACTGGTATGACGGGGTTTTATCGAACTCGAGCAATGAAATCATCCAATACGGCAAGGGCTTCGGGCTCATTGAGAAGCGGCACATGGCCCCGGTTGTTGAGCACCAGCGTTTGCAAATTCGGGTTTTCCGTCTTCATCCGTTCGAACACGGCGGCGCTCAGAACGTCGGAAAGGGCGCCGCGTATGGCCAGCGTCGGCACATCGGCAAGCGCCTTGAAAAATGGCCAGAGGTCAACCTGCTCGCTGGAATTGATCTGCTCCGCCAGCGCCTTTCCAAGCGCCAGATCGTAGTTGAGGCGGTAGTTCTTCGCCGCGTCATCATAAACGAAGGTGGTTTTCGCCTGGCCTATCCAGTCCGCGTCCGGCATATCGGGATAGGCGCCGCCATAAATTTCCTTTTGCTTTGCGGCGGCGGCCTCGAGCGTCGCGAAACGGGCATCCTTGCCGACATAATCGAGGATGCGGCTGCTTCCCGCGCTGTCAACCTCCGGCCCGACATCATTCAGAACCGCGCCCGCGATGAAATTCTTGGCAAGTCCTGCCATCGCCATGGTCAGCAGGCCGCCGAGCGACGTTCCGACAAACAGCGCCTTCTCAATATTTTTCTGGGTAAAGAAGGCAAAAATATCGCCAAGATAGACCTGCGGATTGTAGTTCTTGTAATCCTTGTCATAGTCGGATTTGCCGCGTCCGCGATAGTCGAGCGCATAGACCTTGCGCTCTTTCGAATAGCGTTCCGCGACGTCATGAAAATCAAGGGAAGACCGGGTGAGGCCCGAAAGGCAAATGATAGGGCAGGCGCTCTCGCCCGATCCATATTCCCTGTAATATAGTTTCAGGCCATCCTGAGACAGGTAATGATTTTCACTGAACGACATGGGTGAAGGGTGTCCTTATTCAAACGGCGCCGACTATGGCGGGTAACTCATCGAGGGTGCGGATCTGTGCGTCCGGCGTTTCGGGCAGCCGTTCGTCCGCCTGGCCGAAGCGGTTGCACCAGATAACGTTAAATCCGAACGCCTTGGCGGAATAGGCATCCCAGCCGTTCGACGACTGAAAGGAAATCTCAGACGGAGAGACATCGAGCCTGTCTACCGCCAGCTGATAGACGGACGGGTCCGGCTTGTAGATACCAACCTCTTCAATCGAGTAAATCCCGTCGAGAAGGGAGGCGATGCCGGCATTTTCGACGGCGGCATCGAGCATTTCCGGCGTGCCGTTGGAAAGGATCGCGCATTTCATGCCGGCGCGTTTCAGCGTCTGCAATGTTGCCTTTACTTCGGGATAGGCCGAAAGCGTGAGATAGAGGTTCATCAGCCGTTCGCGCAGCGCCGGGTCGGCCATTTTTGCGCTGGCAATCGCGAAGTCGAGGGCATCGCCGGTCACTTCCCAGAAATCCGCATGACGCCGTTGCAGGCTGCGAAGCCAGGTATATTGAAGCTGTTTCATGCGCCAGATTTCGGCAATTTCCTGCCATTTATCCCCGAGCGCCTGCTGTTCGGCGCGGGCCGCGGCATTGACATCGAACAATGTGCCATAGGCGTCAAACACGCAGGCCTTGATATGTTCAAGCTTTACGGTTGCCATGTGTCATTCTTTCCTTAAGAAAGCGCGCCTTCCCGAATGTTGGATATCTGGCGCGGCAATGCAAGTAAAGAATTGGCCGCGCTTATCGCGTTGCGCTGCCGCGGTTGATGTCAAAGCTGATCCTCAAGGTGCTGCCCTCGTCGCGGGCCAGCCGTTCACGGTAGACCTGCAAATTCTCGATGACCCGCTGGACATAATTCCGGGTTTCCGAGAAGGGAATGAACTCGATCCAGTCGATCATGTCGATATCGCCGGAGCGGGGGTCGCCCCATTCCCTGAGCCAGCGTTTGACATTGGAGGGTCCGGCATTATAGGCAGCGATGGCCAGCACGTAGGAGCCGCCGAACTCGTCGATCAGGCTGGCGAGATAGGCGCTGCCGAGCATCGCGTTATAGGATGGATCGGCGGTCAACAGGGTGGGCGAGTAGTTCAGGTTGAGCCGGCGGGAGACGGCCTTGGCGGTTCCCGGCATCAACTGCATCAGACCCCGCGCGCCGGCCCAGGAGACCGCATCGGCGGCGAACGCGCTTTCCTGGCGGGTGATGGCGAGCATCAGCGCCGGTTCAATGGGCGGATTCTTGATCGCGAGCGTCGGCGTCGGCCAGTTGATCTCGGTCAGTTCGGTCCCGAGCTGCGACGCGCGTTTGGCGACGGCAATCGCATAATCCGGCCGCCCGATCTTGTTCGCCAGCTCCGCAACCGCCACGTAATCCGCTTCACTTTTCGCCTTTTCGGCCATTTCCAGCAGGAAGGGCTTTGTCCATTTCGGCGCGCCGATTTCGGTGAGAAGGCGGACGATCAGAACCTGCTCATCACTGCCCACATCGGCGCTTACAAGACTTTTTGCCAGCGTGATTTGCGGAATTGCCGGGAGTTTCCGCTGCCCGAGTTCATGCAGCGCCATCTGCCCGTAATAGGTCGTGTAATATTGCGTCGCGACCTTGTACCAGTATTCCGCCATAACCCTGTCGCCGAGGGATTCTTTCGCCCGAGCAATCCAGTAGGCGCCGCGGGCACGGCTGATCGGGTAGCTGACATTTTCATACAGGCGCGTGAAATGCCGAAGTGCCGCGTCGCCATCTTCCAGGAAGCGGAGGGTGATCCAGCCGGACAGCCATTCCGCGGCGGCGAAATCCTCGCCCTCAGTGAGGCCATGGCGGCTCGCCAGATTATAGGCGTCTGTAATATGCCCCATCGCCAGCAGCTTGCGGGCCTGCACATGTCGTTCGGGCCACCATTTATCGGCGCGCGGAACGGTGTCGTCCACTTCGAAGAGCAGTTCACGTGATTCTTCATCGAGGGCCTTGCGGCGGCGCCATTTCGCCCGTTCGAATATCAGCCCTGGATCATCGCGGAGTTCGGCTGGCACGGCGCGGATGGCCTGATCGACATTCCCTTTTCGCGTCATCAGCCGGATCCGGGCGATCGCCAGTTTCTTGTAGCCCTCGCTCACGAAGCGGAACATGCGCTTCGCGGCCTCGGTTTCCCGCTCCCACAGCAGATGGTCGAGGCGTTGTTCGTGATCCGCCTTGCTCAACAGGCCGCTGTAGTTTTTCAGTATCTCTTTCTCGATGTCCTTACGGAATTCGCCGACATGCCAGGCGCGGCGGATCCAGTTGGCGCCCTCGGCGGCCCTTCCCGAAGCGATCAGCGCCTCGCCATAGCGATACATACCGATGCCCGTGATCGGCTCATTGCCAGCGAACCAGTCAAGCAGCCTTTCGGCGGCGACGGGCTCATCAAGCGCCTGTTCAGCGCGACGGCGCAAGGTACCCAAACCCGGCCAGTCCGGATTTTCTTCGATGAAGCGGGAAATCTGGTCGAAACTCGCAAAATTCCGATAGGCGCTCATATAGCGCCATTCGATTACCTTCGCCGGCAGCTTGTATTTAGCCCGACCGGCGATTTCCATCGCCTGGCTCCACTGGCTCTTGTCAGCGAGCGCAAAGGCCTCCCGGTAAAGCTTCAGGTCCCGCGCATCGACCAGGCCGGTTGCCAGCGGATGCGGCGGCAACTCCGTGCCGACGGGGCGTTTCTGCGGAATCGGGGGAAGATCGGCGTTCAGCAGGGCAAGCTCGACGAGATCGGGTTTGGCGATAGGAAGTGGAACGCTCTCTCCGTCCGCCGCATCAAACTCGGTCGGTGTTTCCCGGCTCATGGTGGCGGCATCGGGATTTTGCATCGCGACCGGTTTGCCCGCCGCCGACAGAGACGACGAGATAAGCATTGTCCCGGTTATTAGCGCCACATAGGTGAACTCTTTTCGCATTACCCCGACCGATCACTCAAATGAAATTAAAAGCTGCTCCTCAATCTGATATCGCTTCGCGTCATATTATCAGATAATTTGGCTAATTATGCAGGCTTTTATTTGCCATTTCGTAAACATGATCTGATAAATCCGGCAATTTGAGGATTTTTTCGAGTTCTGCCGTCATCAGGCCCTGCCGTTCGGCGTCATACCGCCGCCATTGCCCGAGCGGCGCGACGAGGCGGGCGGCGATCTGCGGGTTGGTCTTGTTAAGCGCCGCAATCACGCCCGACAGGATGCGATAGCCTTCGCCGCTTCTCTCATGGAAATAGACCGGGTTGCCGGAGGCAAATGCACCGATCAGGGAGCGCATCCGGTTCGGGTTGCGAAGGGTAAAGGCGGGGTGATCCATCAGCGCCTTGACGTCGGCAATTGTGCTCGCGCGTACTGCCATGGCCTGCAGCATGAACCATTTGTCGATGACGAGCGCATCTTTCTGCCATTTATCGTAATAATCCGCGAACAGGGCCTCGCGGACGGGATGCGTAATGTCCTTAAGCCCGGAAAGTGCGGCGACGCTGTCGGTCATGTTATCGCTGGCGCGGTATTGCCTGTCAGCGAGGCCGACATAGTCTTCCTTTCCCGTCGCGATCAGATAGGTGAGCGCCGTGTTCTTGAGCTTGCGGCTGCTGCTTTCCGGCTGGTTCGCGGGCGCGGCCGCGCAGCTGCATTCGTCGTAGAGCCGCCGCCATTCTTCCTCGAACCGGAGGCCGATCTGGCGTCTTGCCCCTTCGCGGACCTTGTGGATGGCATCGACATCGACGACCGGCATTTTCTGTGCGATATCCTGCTCGCCGGGGAGAGTAAGCGCGGCGGCAGTAAAGGCGCGATCGAGATCCTTGTCGGCGAGAATATCGGCAAACGCCTCCATGAACGCCTCGGGAAGGGCGGCGGTTTCGTCTTGTTTCTCGATCTGTTTCAGGATGATGTTATTCGCAAGGCGCTGGCCCGCATCCCAGCGGTTGAAAAGGTCCTCGTCCTTGGCGAAGAAGAAAGCGAGATCGCGATCGTCCATTTGCTGGTTGATCTTTATCGGCGCGGAAAAGCCACGGAAGAGCGAGGCGCGCGGAGGCGACTTTAGACCCGCGAAGGTGAAGGTCTCCCGCTTTTTCGTGAGATCGAAAACGCCGCTGTTCTTGCCTTTGAACGGCCCCTCCGTAAAGGCTATCGCTTTGCCATTCTCGTCGAGAAGCCCCATCCGGAGCGGGATATGGAGCGGCTTGAAATCGGCACCGGCCTTGGCGTTACTCTGCTGGAGAGTGAGCTTGTAAGTACCTGTTTTCTCGTCAAATTTTTCATTGACCGTAATTTCAGGCGTGCCCGGCGTTACATACCAGCGGCGGAACTGGGTGAGGTCCACGCCGGAGCCACCCTCAAGCGCCGAGACGAATTCCTCGGTCGTCACCGCCTGTCCGTCATGGCGCTCAAAATAGAGGTCCATGCCTTTTCGGAACTTCTCCTCGCCGAGAAGGGTATGGATCATGCGGATCACCTCCGCGCCTTTTTCATAGACGGTGGCGGTGTAGAAATTGTTGATCTCGACATAGCTTTGCGGCTGGATCGGATGGGCGAGGGGGCCGGCATCCTCCGGGAACTGGGCGGCGCGCAGGCGCTGCACATCGCCAATACGCTGCACGGCCGCGGAGTTCATATCCGCCGAAAACTGCTGGTCGCGAAAGACGGTCAACCCTTCCTTCAGGGTAAGCTGGAACCAGTCGCGGCAGGTGATGCGGTTGCCCGTCCAGTTATGGAAATATTCATGGGCGATAACGCTCTCGATCCCGTCGAAATCGGCATCCGTCGCGGTCTCCGGGGAGGCCAGCACATATTTCGAGTTGAAGACATTGAGGCCCTTGTTCTCCATCGCGCCCATGTTGAAATCGCTGACGGCGACGATCATGAAGATATCGAGATCATACTCACGGCCATATTTCTCCTCGTCCCATTTCATGGATTTTTTCAGCGAGGTCATGGCGTGACCGCATTTATCCTCATTGCCCTTTTCAACAAAGATCCGGAGCTTGATGTCCCGGCCCGAGCGGGTGGTAAAGCTGTCCTCGACCATTGCGAGATCCCCGGCGACAAGCGCGAAGAGATAGGCGGGTTTGGGATGCGGGTCATGCCAGGTCACGGATTTGCGACCGTCGGAGAGAATTTTCTCCGCCGTCAGGTTGCCGTTCGAGAGCATGACAGGGTATCGCGTCGCGTCGCCGATAATGGTTGTCGTGAAGACGGCCATGACATCCGGCCGGTCGAGATAATAGGTGATGCGCCGAAAGCCCTGCGCCTCGCACTGGGTGCAGAAATTGCCGCTTGATTTGTACAGTCCTTCAAGCGCCGTATTCTCCTGCGGCTTGATCCGGGTCTTGATGTCGAGGTGAAAACCGTCCGTTTTCGCCGGTATGTTCAGCGTGAGATGCTTGCCGTCGACCTCATACTCTGCCGCTTCGAGCGTCCGCCCATCCATGGCAACGGAAACAAGTTCGAGATATTCACCGTTGAGGCTCAGTTTCTTCGCCGCGGCGTTGTTGCGCGCGAGATCGAGGCGGGAGGTGACGATCGTATCCGCCTCCCCGAGTTCGACGGTCAAATCCACCGTCTTGATCAGGAAATCGGGCTCTTTATAATCTTTGAGGTAAATCGTGGCATGCGCGGCGGGAGACTTGGACAAGGGGGACACCTTTTACAAAAATGAGAACAGTCTAAATGTAACCCCGATATTGGTATGATCAAGTGCGATCCACCCTGCTTTGTTGCCGTAAATCGTCATTATGGGTCCGGTCTGCCCGGGATTTATGCAGTTACCGCTTGCCATGCGCGGCATCATGCCTATAAATCATGCGTTTGCCGCAGGTGAAAATAAGGGTCTTTTGAAAGCAGGCCCATCGCATGCCAGGCGGAAACGGAAAACCAACTTATCGAGGATATTGTCATGTTTAGAGGATCGATCACAGCGCTTGTCACTCCCTTTGATGGAGAGCGCGTGGATGAAAAATCGTTTCAATCCTTCTGTGACTGGCAAATAAAATCCGGAACGAAAGCGCTTGTCCCCGTCGGGACGACCGGCGAGTCCCCGACCCTGAGCCATCCCGAGCATGACCGCGTGGTCGAGCTCTGCATCGAGGCGGCGGCAGGACGCGTGCCGGTTATGGCGGGCGCGGGTTCGAACAATACGGCGGAGGCTATCCGCCTTGCCAAGCATGCGAAAAAGGCCGGCGCCGATGCGGTGCTTGTCGCCATGCCCTATTATAATAAGCCGACCCAGGAAGGTATGTTCGCGCATTATAAGGCGATCAACGACGCGGTGGATATTCCGATTTATATCTACAATATCCCGGGCCGTTCCGTCGTCGATATGACGCCGGAGACGATGGGCCGCCTTGCCAAACTGGCAAATATCGTCGGCGTCAAGGATGCGACCGGCGATGTTTCCCGCGCGGCGCTTCAGCGCATTCACTGCGGCGAGGATTTTATCCAGCTGTGCGGTGATGACCCGATTGCGCTTGGCTATAACGCGCAAGGCGGTTGCGGCTGCATTTCCGTAACCTCCAATGTCGCGCCGGCGCTGGTCTCGGAGATGCAGGAAGCAAGCCTTGCGGGCGAAAGCGAAAAGGCGCTTGAGCTTCAGGACCGACTGATCCGGCTGCACAAGGCGCTCTTCATCGAGGCAAGCCCGGCACCGACGAAATACGCCCTGTCCCTGCTTGGCAAATGCAAACCCGATGTGCGCCTGCCCATCATCCCCGTGTTCCGCGACGAGTCCAAGCGCGAGATAGAGGCCGCCATGCGCGACGCGGGTGTCCTGAACTAGATAGAGTGGATTGCAGACATGGGCCGCACGATCGCGGAAAACCGGAAGGCCCGCTATAACTACTTCATCCATGAAGAGTTTGAGGCGGGTCTGATCCTGCTCGGTACGGAGGTGAAAAGCCTGCGCGCCGGGCGGGCCAACATTCAGGACGCCTATGCGTCTTTTGAAAATGACGGCCTGTATCTCGTCAATCTGCATATTCCTGAATATGGACATGGCAACCGGTTCAATCACGATCCGCTGCGGCCGCGCCAGTTGCTGATGCATAAGAAGGAAATCAAGAAGATCGCCGGTCAGATACAGAAGGCGGGCAAGACGCTTGTGCCGCTCTCCATGTATTTCAACGACCGCGGCATTGTGAAGGTTAAGGTCGGGCTGGCATCAGGCAAGAAGCAGCATGACAAGCGGGCGACGGAACGCGAACGCGACTGGGGCCGTGAAAAACAGCGCCTGCTGAAAAACTTCTCCTGAGAAACTAGGCCGTCGCCTCCTTGGGGAGCGGTTTCGCGAACTCGAGCCCGAGGAAATTATCCTTAGCCCAGACAACGCGGCCCTTGAGACCCTTCGAAAAATCGCGGGAGGACTGCAGCACGAGAGACGTCCCGGCCGGCAGCTTTCCCTGCAACCAGATCTTCGCGCCGGTCCGGCTGTAATCGACAAGGCTGACGTTCATCTTCGTCTCGTTCGTGATGATGAAGGCCGGCCAGTCGATTTTCTTGCGCGGGAAGCGGCGCTTGTTCACCATTTCGTCCATATGCTCGCGGTAGAGCGGGATATCGCTGTCCGACAGACTGGCGAGCTGCCGGGGGCGGTATTTCTTGTCGAGCTCCCGCCGTTGCAGAACGGATTCATGAAGTTTTTCCGGCTCCAGATTAAGTTCCCCGGGAAAGCTTTGCCGGGATTGTCCGACGGCCCGGTTGAAGGGCTTCTTGAAGGGCAGGGGAATGCCGAACACCTTCCGCCGGTTCATCGCGATCTTGCCAAGGATGTCCGGCGTTGTGAGCTCGGCCAGTTTTTCAGGATCGATGGCGAGGCCCTGTTCGCCGGCCCGGTCCAGCAACCATCGCAGGGCGATATCGGACAGGCGGCTGTCGCGCCGACCGCCGACAATATTTTCATGGGATCCGGGGAACCAGACCTGCTCAACCGTCTGGATTTCAGGGGAATGTACACCCGTCCAGAGGCCGGGCTTGAAACGGCTGCGCCGTTCATCCAGGGCAAGCGCCTGATAGGCGCTTTCGACATTCGCATTGATCTTGTGGTCATGGTACATCATCCAGCTTTGCGAGATGCGATGAAGTCCCGGCAGCGGCAAACCATGGCTGCCGACCGTATCCCAGCAGCCGAGAAAACGGATGCGCACGGATTTCGCCGGCAGGTGGTCGGCCAGGCTTTTTGCGCCCGGCGTTTCAAGGGCTTCGGCAGGGATCTGGCTGTATTCGAAGGCCTCCGGCAGCAGATTGAGCTTTTCGGGCGGCAACAGTCCGACCCTGTCGAGCAGATCGGCGAGGCGGCGGATGTTGAAGGCGCCAAGACCGGCGCCGAACAGGTAAATCTCATCCTCTTCGGAGTGGTAATTCCGGGACAGGAAGGTGTAGCTGTTAAAAATTTCCGCCTTCATCCCGAGCCCGAAAGTCCGCTGCATCAGTCGGCGGTAGAAGGCCGGGCGGGCTTCCAGATCGTGCAGATACCGGATCTGTTCCGCGCCGTCTCCCGTTTCTTCGGCAATGCATTGATAGGCGAGGGTCGCGTTCCCGGGAACGCGCCGGTTCTTGCTTCTGAACTGCGGGGCAATCCAGCTGCCGTCACTCAGGACCACAAGTTTTCGGGCCATAACTTCCCCTCTTAATCCAGACAATTATAGCAAACCGGGTACGAAAGGCGGCGTGGCATTGCAAGGCCGCATTAAAAATAGACGCAAAATTTTTACCGAATTGGCATTCTCTGTCAAAAATGCCGTGATTATTGTAGCCATAATTCGACCCTACTTCCTAAGAAAAAATTCAAGGCATCGATCAAGGAGACCTATGACAATGTCTTGAAACCGCATTTTTTTGATTGCTGCGGCCCCGAAATACCTCTATTTCGAGAAAAATACCGGGGTATATTGCACCGGTAGATTATTTTTTTGATAGAAGAGGGGAACAATGGTGATTTCGCAAAAAGTAAGAATTTTTTTCATTTTCATTTTTCTGATGGGGCTTTCCGCGTGCGCGGTTGACCGCAGCACCGTTTCGGTTGAGGCACCGGAAGATATTTCTAATCCCGTTAATGGGGTGGAGGTAAAACTGGTTACCGTAACGGATGACCGTGTTTTCGAATTCAAGCCGGCGACCCCTGATATACCCTCGCTCTCGGAAAGTGAAATTGCCAATACAGATATCAAGGCAAGGGCTTTCGCGAGAAAAAGAAATTCCTACGGGCAGGCCCTTGGCGATGTCATCCTGCCGGAAGGCCAAACCGTCGCGGGGATTATGAGAAGGGCGCTAATGCATGCTTTCCGATCCGCGGGCTACCGCGTAATCGAGCCGGGCGATCCCGGATATGAAAATGCCGTTCCCGTCGATGCGAAGATCATACAATTCTGGTCATGGATCGAATGGGGCTTCTGGGAGCTTGGCGTGCGGAACCGGGCAGAAGTCTCTCTCAAGGCGCCAACAGGAAAATTAGACAAGGGCGTAACGGTGCTCAACGAAATCGTCACAAAACATTCTGCGGTTTTCGATAGTGACTGGCAACAAAGCGCGACCGCGGGCATGCAGGGTATTTCCGCAAAGATAACGGAAGAATTGAAGAGGGGACAATAACCCGCTGACAGTCGGGGAGGTTGCCGCCGGTCAGGCGATCTCCTCGGCGTCCTCATAGGGATCGAATTCGCCGGGGTAATCCTCAAATTCCCGGTCGGATTTCTGGCTGACGGCGCGGCCGACCTTCTTTTCCATATCCTTGAGTTCAATGAAAAAATCGGCCTGTCGGCGAAGCTCGTCGGCGATCATGGGCGGCTGCGACTTGACTGTGCTGACGACACTGACGCGGACGCCCTGACGCTGGATTGATTCCACCAGCCGGCGGAAATCACCGTCGCCCGAGAACAGCACAGCGTGATCGATATGGCCGGCGAGTTCCATCATGTCGATGGCCAGCTCGATATCCATATTTCCCTTGTACTTGCGGCGACCGGCGGAATCGGTAAATTCCTTGGTCGGCTTCGTGACCATGGTGTAGCCGTTGTAATCGAGCCAGTCGACAAGCGGGCGGATCGGGGAATATTCCTGATCCTCGATAAGGGCGGTGTAGTAAAATGCCCGGACGAGTCTGCCCTGCGAAGCGAATTCGCTCAGTAATCTCTTGTAGTCGATGTCGAAACCAAGTGCCCGGGCGGCCGCATACAGGTTCGATCCATCGATGAAAAGAGCAATTCGCTCTTCTGAGTAAAATGGCATTACCAATTTCCGCACTTTATATTATAAATAATTCTTGTTACGGTCGCTAACGCTCCCTAATCATTCATCAATAGCAAAATTATTGGTAATTCTCTAGATAAGAATTACGCGGCGGTGCGCCAATTATGGTGAAATGATGCGAAAACCTTGGTTTTTTCGTGGTTTTTAAGGATAAATTTAGGTGATTTTGATTGGTTTAGGGGCAAATATGCCACATCCGGACCATGGCGAACCGGTCAAAACCCTGGCCGCCGCGGTCCGCAGGCTCGCCTCGTCGGTTAACCTGGTCGGGCAATCGAGCTGGTATCGCACCGCGCCGGTCCCTCTTTCCGATCAACCCTGGTTCGCAAATGCTGTTGTCCATATCGAGACGGAATTGCCAGCACCTGACCTGTTGAATTTGCTGCATGATATCGAGGCCGAGTTCGGGCGGGTCCGCCGGGAAAAATGGGCGGCGCGGCTGATTGACCTCGATCTTCTGGCCTATCATGACCAAGTCACGGAAAACACAGATCAAATCTCCGGCCCCGTTGTCCCGCACCCACTCTTGGAGACCCGGGCTTTTGTTCTCGCGCCCATTGCCGAAATCGCGCCGGACTGGCGCCATCCGGTAAGTGGAAAGACGGCGCCGGAACTCCTCAAGGAGCTGCCTGACGGACAGGTATTTGACATTATTCGCGCCGGCGATGTCCCGACATGATGCGAAAATGCGACGCGGTGACCGAAAAGTGCCGATTTTCAAGGGGTTTTTTATGTCACTTAGACTTGCTATCTGATACGCAAACGAATATGTAGTAAGCTAAATCACAGACAATTGGAGTTACTGTAAATGGCACGCGTCACCGTTGAAGATTGCGTTGAAAGAGTACCGAACCGTTTTGAGATCGTCCTGCTGGCCGCCCGCCGGGCGCGGGAAATCGCCGCTGGCTCCATGCTGACCGTCGATCGGGACAATGACAAGAACCCTGTGGTCTCCTTGCGCGAGATTGGCGATGGCACCATCGATCTTGACGAGTTGAAGGATCATCTCGTGCATTCGTTGCAGCGCCGCGTCGAGGTGGACGAGCCGGAAGAAGACAATATGGCCGCCCTGATGAGCGCAAGTAATGAATGGGCAGGTGTCATTCAGGAAAACACGACTGAAGAAACCTTTTCAGCCGATGAAGTCGGCGCAACGGTTGAGGGCGCGCCGGCTGAAGAAACGAACGCCGATGACCCGTTCGCTGATAATTGAGTGGAACACAGGTAAAGCCCGGCATTTACAACCCATACCCGTTCGGAAAATGCCGGGATCAGCGGATTTTAGTTTCGACGCCAGTACCGATTTCAAAGTAAGCCATAGGGTTCAGCAGGAGGGAGACGGCGCCTGCACGTCTTGTCGCTGCTGATGTTGCGCCAGGTTGAACTTGTCGATCGCGTCTTGAGTTATGATCCTCAAGCCGATGAGGACTTGCTCAACCGGGCCTATATTTTTACCGTCAAAGCCCATGGCAGCCAGGTGCGCGCCTCGGGCGACCCCTATTTTTCCCACCCCATCGAAGTCGCCGGCATCCTGACCGAGCTCAAGCTGGACACGGCGACCATCGTGACGGCCCTTCTGCATGACACGATCGAGGATACGGTCGCGACGAAGGAGCAGATCGAGGAGATATTCGGCAGCGAAATCGCCGCGCTTGTCGATGGTGTCACCAAGCTGTCGCAGATTGAACTGCAGTCGGACAAGACCAAGCAGGGGGAGAATTTCCGCAAGCTCCTCCTCGCCATGTCGAACGATATCCGCGTGTTGCTGGTCAAGCTTGCCGACCGGCTGCACAACATGCGGACGCTTCATTTCATCAAGAACCCGGAAAAGCGTAAACGGATCGCCACCGAGACGATGGAAATCTATGCGCCGCTGGCCGAACGGATCGGTATGCAGAATTTCCGCGACGATCTTGAGGATCTCGCCTTTATCGAGCTGAACAGCGAAGCGCGGAATTCGATCAAGCGGCGGCTGGAATATTTGCGCGAAGAGGGGGAGGATCTCGTCGACCGCATCGTTGATGCCCTGAAAAAGGATGTCGCAACGACGGAAATCGATGCGGATATTTACGGCCGCGAGAAACGCTATTATTCGATCTGGCGGAAGATGGAGAAGAATAACGTCTCCTTCGAGCAACTGGCCGACATCATCGCGTTTCGCATCATCGTCGAGACGGTAGAGGACTGTTACCATGTCCTCGGCATTCTGCATTCAAAATATTCGATGGTTCCCGGCCGGTTCAAGGATTACATCTCAATCCCTAAGCGGAATAATTACCGATCAATTCATACGACCATCATCGGACCAGAGAAGAAGCGCATCGAGGTCCAGATTCGTACCCGGGAAATGCACCAGACCAATGAATATGGTGTGGCGGCCCACTGGCAGTACAAACAGGATCTGGAGCATATCAAGGAGGGCAAGCAATATCGCTGGCTGCGGGAGCTGCTTGAAATTCTGGAAAATACCGTCGATCCGGATGAGTTTCTTGAGCATACAAAGCTCAGCATGTTCCAGGACCAGGTGTTCTGTTTCACGCCGAAGGGCGACCTGATCTCCCTGCCGCAGGGAAGCAGCCCGGTCGATTTCGCCTATGCGGTCCATACGGATGTTGGCAATACCTGCGTCGGCGCGAAAATCAACAGCCGCCTGGTGCCGCTCAGAACGCCGCTTCGCAATGGCGATCAGGTCGAGATATTGCGATCGAAGAACCAGACGCCGTCGCCGACCTGGGAAAGTTTCGTGGTGAGCGGCAAGGCGCGCTCCGCCATCCGCCGGTTCACCCGGATGAAGCAGCGGGGCCAGTATGTCGAGCTTGGCCGGGCGATCGCCGAGAAGGCGTTTCGGGTGGAAGGAAAGCAGTTCGCCGAAAAGGCGATGCAGACGGCCGTCGATGTCTGGAACCAGGAAACGGTTGATGATGTTTATTATATGCTGGGCGACGGGACGCGGACCGGGCGCCAGCTGATCGACGTCATATTCCCTGGTGAAAAACGCAAAATCGACAATGAAAATGTCGTTCCGCTCAAGCAAGCGAAATCGAAGCCGAGCGGGAAAAATTCGCACGCCATTCCCATTCGCGGCTTGATCCCGGGGATGGCGATGCATCTCGCCGGTTGCTGCCATCCGTTGCCGGGCGACCGCATTGTCGGGATCGTCAGCACCGGGCGCGGCGTCACCATCCATACCATCGATTGCGACACGCTGGAGCAGTTTGCGGACGTGCCGGAGCGCTGGCTTGATGTCTCCTGGGATGAGGAAAACCAGCAGGCGGCGCTTCCCGTCGGCCGCATTTCGATCATTATGGCCAATGAACCCGGGGCGCTCTCCGGTATTACCTCGACCATTGCCTCCAACAACGGCAATATCAATAATCTGGCGATCGTCAATCGGAGCCAGGATTTTTTCGAGATGATGATCGATATCCAGGTCAAGGATGTCCGGCATCTGACGAACATCATTGCGGCGCTCAGGGCGGATCCCGTCATCAGTTCCGTGGAAAGATCGGCCGGCTGACGACGGCCCGAGGCAGAAAGGGAGATTATGACTGAGGAAGAAATCCTGTCCCATTTCCGGGAAACCGATGCGCTGCTGGAGGGACATTTTCTGTTGAGTTCCGGCCTTCATTCGGACCGTTACCTGCAATGCGCCAAGGTGCTGATGCATCCTGACCGGGCTGCGTCCCTCTGTCGTGCGCTGGCGGATAAGGTCATTGCAGCGCTTGGCGAGAATGCCGTGGATATCGTTGTCGCGCCGGCGATGGGAGGGGTGATTGTCGGCTACGAGATGGCGCGGCAGCTCGGCGTTCCGGGGATATTTACGGAGCGGGAGAATGGCGTCTTCACCTTTCGCCGCGGATTTTCGCTTGCGCCCGGCGCCCGTGTGATCATGTCGGAGGATATTGTTACCACCGGAAAATCGAGCCGCGAATGCATCGACGCGATCCGTGCGGCAGGCGGGGAGGTTGTCGGCGCGACCTGCCTGATCGACCGGTCAAACGGGACGGCAGATGTCGGGGTGCCGCTGTTTTCCCTCATGAAAATGGATGTAAAGACGTATGAGCCGGATAATCTGCCGCCGGAACTCGCGGCGACGCCGGCCGTCAAGCCGGGAAGCCGTAATCTCAAGTAATCTTACCCAAAGCGGAGTGCTGGTCGAATGTTTCGCCGCCGTAAAAAAACAACACGGTTCAAGCAATTGGCGGATTTCTTCTGGCCGGCAATCGGCTTTCGCCGCTCGTCGAAATATGTCGGCTACCGGCTTGCGCGCCTGAAAGGCTCCCCCTACAGCCTGGCGGCGGGATTCGCGTTCGGGGCGGCCGTCTCCTTTACCCCGCTGGTCGGCCTTCATTTCATTATCAGCGGTGTGCTCGCCTGGATATTCCGTGCGAGCATTCTCGCCTCCGCCCTTGGCACGGCCGTCGGCAATCCCTGGACCTTCCCCTTTATCTGGACGCTAACCTACAAGGTCGGGCGCTGGATGCTTGGCGGTGAGCCGGGAGACAAGGCGTTTCCCGATGCCAGCCTGACCACCTTCTTCGATGGCCTGTGGGCTGGGCATTGGTCGGAAGTCTCCCATATCTTTTTTGACGTCATCCATCCCATGCTGATCTCGAGCCTTCCGATCGCCATCTTCGTCTGGATCATTTTTTTCTACCCATTGCAGGCTTTGATCCGTAGATTTCAGGATAAACGGGCGCAAATAATTACCAAGGCGCGGACACGCCGGGCGAACCGGCGGATCGCGGACCGGGATAAGTTGGGAGTAAGCGAGAAATGAAACATCTGCGTTTGGGCGTGAATATTGATCATGTGGCGACCATCCGTAACGCGCGCGGCGGCGTTCATCCGGACCCGCTCAGGGCGGCGCGGATCGCCGAGGCGGCGGGCGCCGACGGAATAACCGCCCATCTCCGGGAGGACCGCCGCCATATCAGCGACGGCGACATCACCCGTCTGGCGAAGGAGCTGACGATCCCGCTTAATTTTGAGATGGCGGCAACGGAAGAGATGTTGGCAATTGCGCTGGATCATAAGCCCCATGCAAGCTGTCTGGTCCCGGAAAAGCGGGAAGAACGGACGACGGAAGGCGGGCTTGACGTGGCGGGCGGACATAATTCGCTTCGCTATTATGTGGAAAGCCTGAGAGGCGAGGGCATCCGCGTATCGCTGTTTATCGAGGCCGATCCGCGCCAGCTCGAGGCGGCGCAGAAAATCGGCGCGGATATCGTTGAAATCCATACCGGCGCCTATTGCGATGCGGAGGATGCGGCGGCGCGCCAGCACGAGCTTGAGCGCATCCGGAAAGCCGCCGCGCTTGCCGATGACCTCGGGCTGGAATGTCACGCGGGCCATGGCCTGACCTTCGGAACGGTGAGCCCGATCGCCGCGATCCCGACCATTGTCGAGCTGAATATCGGCCATTTCCTGATCGGTGAAGCGATTTTCACCGGCCTCGAAACGGCAATCGGCAAAATGCGCCGCCTGATGGATGAAGCCCGTCAGGCCGTGGCCTAGCGCCGGGGCGGGGAGAGATGTCCAGAATTATTGGCATTGGCAATGACATCATCGATATCCGGCGGATCGAAAGAACGCTGGAGCGGTTCGGAGATCGGTTTGTCAGGCGTATCTATACCGATATCGAAATTGCCAAGTCGGAGCGGCGGCTCAACCGCGTGGAATCCTATGCAAAGCGCTATGCCGCCAAGGAAGCCTGTTCGAAGGCGCTTGGCACGGGATTTCGGAAGGGCGTTTTCTGGAAGGACATGGGGGTTGTAAACCTGCCATCGGGAAAACCGACCATCGCGCTGACCGGCGGGGCGCTCGCGCAGCTCGTGCGGATCACGCCGCCCGGTATGCGGACGGAAATTCACCTGACCATCACGGATGAGCCGCCGCAGGCGCAGGCGATTGTTCTGATCACAGCGATTCCCGAGGAGGATTAGCCGCCGCCAATGCTCGCAAAAAAGACGGGAAATTGGTTGCTTGCAAATGGCGTTCGTGCAATTGAATGTCCCTTATTTGTTTATTGATTTGGAAATGAGTTCATGAAGGAAGAAGCGGTGAAGGCCAAGGGCGGCGTCGGGGAGACAATCCGGACAATTATCTATGCGGTGCTGATCGCGGTTGTCATCCGGACATTCGCTTACGAGCCGTTCAAAATTCCGTCCGAATCCATGCTGCCGACCCTGATGATCGGCGATTATCTCTTTGTTTCGAAATATTCCTACGGCTACAGCCGTCATTCCTTCCCCTTCAGCCTTGCGCCCATCTCCGGGCGCGTTTTTGGTGAATTGCCGGAACGCGGCGACGTGGCGGTCTTCAAAAAACCGATTGGCGAGCCGGTCGACTATATCAAGCGGATCATGGGCCTGCCGGGCGACAAGCTGCAGATGATCAATGGTGTCCTTTACATCAACGGCACGGCGGTGAAACGCGAACGGGTCGATGATTTCGTCGATCGTGACCGTTTCGGGAATGTCCGGCGCATCGCGCAGTATCGCGAGACCTTGCCGAACGGACAGACCTACCTGACGCTGGATGAAACCGTGCAGGGTATGATGGACAATACGGATATTTACACGGTTCCAGAAGGTCATATCTTTGCCATGGGCGATAACCGCGATAATTCGACGGATAGCCGTTTCCTGAGCCATGTCGGATATGTGCCGGTGGAGAATCTTGTCGGCCGGGCGGAGATCATCTTTATGTCGCTCGACGGCTCCGCCGCCTGGTACGAAATCTGGAAATACCCGACGGCCATTCGCTGGAACCGGATTTTTAATTCTTTAAGCTGATGGCCGCGCCCGTAAAAAAACTCGATGATCTTGCGGACTTGCTCGGTCATGTGTTCAAGGATCCGGACCTGCTGAATGCGGCGGTCACGCATTCCTCCCTGATCAAGGGCAAGGGCAAAAAACAGCCGGGCAGCGATTACGATCGTCTCGAGTTTCTTGGTGATCGCGTGTTGGGCCTGATTATCAGTGACGAACTCTTTCGCCGTTTCGAAAGCGCCGAGGCGGGGCAGCTCTCTCGCCGCTACAACGCCCAGGTGCGACGCGAGGCACTTGCCGAGATCGCACTTGATATGGGGTTGCAGAACTATATCCGGATGGCGGATGATCTTGCCGCGTCGGGCGGGCGGGAAAACCCGGCCATTCTGGCCGATGTAATGGAGGCGGTGATCGCCGCTCTCTATCTCGATGGCGGGATGCGCGCGGCGTGGCGTTTCGTTGAAAAAAAATGGTGGCCGCGGTTCGACCGCAAGGATGCCTCCAAGAAGGACGCGAAATCGGCGTTGCAGGAATGGCTGGCGAAGACCGGCCGGCCGCTGCCGGTTTACCGGGTGGTGGAGGAGACGGGACCGGACCACGACCGGCATTTCACGGTGATGGTGTCGGTTAAAGATTTCGAACCGGCGACCGGATCGGGATCATCGAAACGGGTGGCAGAGCAAAAGGCGGCGGCAAAGATGTTGAAGGAACTTCAAGGTGACTGATCAGGCAACCAGGGGCGGCGGCACGCGCTGCGGATATGTTGCGCTGGTGGGGGCGCCGAATGCGGGGAAGTCGACCCTGCTCAACCAGCTGGTCGGGGCGAAAATCGCCATCGTCACGCCGAAGGTGCAGACGACCCGCTCGCGGGTCACGGCGATTGCCATCGAGGGGGACAGCCAGATCATCTTTGTTGATACGCCGGGAATCTTCAAACCCTCCCGCCGGCTTGAAAAGGCGATGGTTGAGGCTGCCTGGGGCGGCGCTGCGGATGCCGACAGGATTGTTCTCATCATCGATGCCGCGAAGGGACTCACCTCGGACGTCAAGCGAATCATGGACGGGCTTGAGAAGAACGGTCGCCGCGCGCATGTTATTCTCAACAAGGTCGATATCATCAAGCGCGATAAACTGCTCGGCCTCGCTCAGGAATTGTCGGACCGCGGCATATTCGACGAGATTTACATGATCTCGGCGCTGACGGGTGACGGGGTCGCGGAATTGCGAAGCGCGCTTGCGCAGGAATTACCGGAAGGGCCCTGGCTATACCCGGAAGACCAGCTTGCCATCGCGCCGATGCGCCAGCTGGCGGCGGAGGTCACGCGCGAGAAGCTGTTCATGCGGCTCAATCAGGAGCTTCCCTATTCGCTGACCGTGGAGACGGAAAGCTGGGAGGAGCGAAAAGACGGCTCCGTCCGCATCCAGCAGGTCGTCTATGTCTCCCGCGCCAATCACAAACCGATCGTCCTCGGCAAGGGCGGGCAGACGATCAAGAAGGTCGGAGAACTCGCCCGTCAAGAACTCGAGGAGATGCTCGGCTGCCGCGTCCATCTATTCCTGTTTATAAAAGTCCGCGAAAAATGGCTCGACGATCCGGAACGCTACCGGGAAATGGGCCTCGATTTTCCGAAAGACAATTCCTGACGCCCACACGGCTTTTCCCGAAATTTGCCGATGGGGACGCGGCGGTGCCATGGATCGGTGCGCAAAAAGCGCAGATTCCCCATGAGATTCACGAACATGGTTAAAAATGTAAATCGAGAAACAAAAAATTAACTAAATTCCTTCCATCATGTCGCAGATCAAAGATTTTTCATTAATCGGAGAGTGTTTTGTCTGGATAGTCGTTTAAATATGGGGAATGGAACAATGGCTAAACTCGAGGTGAAATATATAGAGAAACATTTGAAAAGCGCCGATGCAGGCGTGGCGGATGATCAGTTCCGGGCTGGCCTGCTATACTCGACAGGTGAGGGGGTGCCGCAGGATCTGGTAACCGCGCATAAGTGGTTTAACCTCGCGGCGATGAACGGAATTGAGGAAGCCCGCGAGAACCGCGCAGAAATTTCTCTCGACATGTCCGCCCAGGAAATTGCCAAGGCACAGAAGCTGGCCCGCGAGTGGATTATGGGCCGCTAGGGCCCGGTCTTCGCGGAACAAAAAAATTGCAACTAAACTCTTTGACACACGGCCAAAATCTGCCATATTGCCGCCTCCGGTGAGCTGGCCGAGTGGCTGAAGGCGCTCCCCTGCTAAGGGAGTATGGGGTCAACGCTCCATCGAGGGTTCGAATCCCTCGCTCACCGCCACAACCCACCCTCAGAACATATCAGACCCAATCACAATATCTCAATGACGGCGCATGATTCTGCGCTTGTTCTTGTCACGTTCTCTCAGGCTTTATCTTGTTCTTTCCCCGCATCGCGTGGTATGATGTGGGTGAAAGTATGGATGAAATAATGGCAAGGCAGATAAACAGACTTAGTCCGGTCGCCGTGAAGAATGCGACCAAGCGAGGTTTCTATGCCGATGGTGGTGGACTTTATTTACAGGTCTCGCCTTCGGGTTCAAAAAGTTGGGTCTATCGATTCACCCTGGACAAGCGAAAAAGGGACATGGGATTAGGGCCATATCCCCTGATATCGTTGGCAGATGCGCGCATGCAGGCCGAAAAATGCCGCCGCCTTCGTTATGAGGGCATTGATCCCATCGAGAAGCGCAACGAGCAAAAGCGGCAATCCCGTCTAGAAACTGCAAAGACTGTCACCTTCCGATTTTGTGCAAACGAATATATCCGGCTTAACAGGGCAGGTTGGCGAAATCCCCGTCAGGCGAAGCAATGGGAAAGTTCATTGCGGACATACGCTTTTCCTGTGCTTGGCGATTTGCCGGTCGATAAGATTGATATTGGCTTGGTGCTAAGAGTGTTGGAGCCTATCTGGCAGACGAAAGCGGAAACCGCGAGCCGTGTTAGAGGCCGGATTGAATCAGTTCTTGATTGGGCGAAGGCCAGAAAATTCAGGGAAGGAGAAAACCCGGCCAGATGGAAGGGCAACTTAAGTATGGTCCTCCCATCAAAAAAGAAAGTCGCGAAAGTTGTTCATCATCCCGCCTTGCCGTACACCGAAGTCAGCGACTTTATTTCAGACCTTAGAAAAAGAGACGGGCTGTCAGCTCTAGGGCTTGAATTGGTTATTCTGACAGCTTGCCGGACTGGTGAGATTATTAAAGCAAAGTGGTCAGAATTTGATCTTGATAAAAAGTTGTGGACGATCCCGGCGGACCATATGAAATCAGGCCGGGAACATCGAGTGCCTCTCTCCGAACCGGCGCTTGATGTGCTGAAGGAATTGAAAGAACATTCCCGCAATGACTTTGTTCTGCCCGGTAATGGAAACAAGGGAGGTTCATCAAATATGATATTCTTGCAGCTTCTTAGACGGATGGGCCGGTCGGATATAACGGCCCACGGCTTTAGAAGCACGTTCCGTGATTGGGCAGCGGAGAAAACAGATTATCAAAACGAGGTCGCGGAAATGGCGTTGTCGCATGCCGTTGGCGACCGCGTAGAGGCCGCATATAGAAGGGGCGATATGTTTGAAAAGCGGCAGCAGTTAATGGATGATTGGGCGATGTACTGCATCGGGCTGGGTAAAGAATGAGCACATATACAGTCGAGGGTCAGCTTTATGGTATTGTTCCATATGAAGCGGTGGTTAGGTTGTCCGAGGCTGGCTGGACGAAAAAACATATTTCTGAACGCTTATTAGATGAAGTGCGGCGCGGAAATATCACGTTAATTGCTAAATCTCCATCATTCTTTGGCAATAATGAATATAACCCCATTCCAAGCGGTCGGCGATGGCGCTCAATTGTTGACATGGATAAGCGCATAGCGGTTGTTCCGGCTAAACCTAAACTGACTGATAAAGAATTGGAAGACGAAAAAGGGACCGCGTCACGAACATATTATGTAGGTGAAACCCCCCCAACAGAAGAACTTACGACTACGGTTATTGCGTGTCTGGCTCATCCTGATCCTGACTTAAAGAAAGCCGGAATAGATACCAACGATATCGGCTTGACGGATGAAGCCTTAGTATATTGCGGAAAGTCGTATAAATGGAAAAACAACTTAGCGAGAGTCCCTGAATTTCCAGATATTGTATGGCACAAATTAACTGATTTATGGTTCTTATATCGGGAACTTGTTTCGTTTCTGACTTTTAGGTGGTCAGATAAATGGCTGGATGATTACCGTCACCCTCTTATTCCACCCGGCTATGCTCCAATAACAGAATTATGGGACAGCCTGCTTGTTGCGCTTTATGGTGATGGTGCGGCGGGTCCTATCGATTTTGTCCGGCGACAAGGCTTTACGCGCGGCGGGAAGGGTATTGGGGCAGGCTTCCCACTCGCGCCGGAGTGTTATAAGCGCGCATTTGATCTTATGCTGACGGCTCTTAGAGACGGTAAAATAAATGCTGTTCTTCAAGTAGGTGACAACATGGGTCGAATTAACCGAAGGCAGTGGGCTCACGAGGAGGGGCGAGCCGCGCTACATATGGGATATTTTATAGACGCCTCCAATGAGCGGGGCGAAGAAGAGGCGATCTACGTTAACGAGGAAGAAACCAAAGCGTTTGTTCAATCGATTTTACCTGACGTGACAGCGTTGCCAGAAGAAAAGCTAAAAAGGCGGCTCATCAACGATATAATGGATAAAAATATTGGAAAGAGGGGCGCATCTAAAAAGACGGCTGAAAAATACGCTTTGTGCGCTATTGATTATTATCGTTTTCGTGCAGAAGAGCCAGATAGCTTTGACGGCGCAATGAAGCGGGCGAGAGAAGAATTTAAGCGGCGAAATCCTGACGATAAAATCTCTACAATGGATAAGCAGTTAAATGAATACTTGGGAGCTGGCTGGCAATCAAAGTTCGAACTTAATTGACCCTACTTTGTGAGTTTCACAAAATTTCACCGTTTTTCATAAATAAGTATAAATCCACGAAACCCGCAGAAAACAGCCAATAATTAAGCAATAAAAATAATAACTTTTCTCTTGCTCACAATTCTGTGCGCGTCAGGATTGATCTTATTGGAACGGGGCGTTGCCCTTCTATTCAAGGATCAAACCATGACGACCATATTAGAAAAAGAGACTGAGGAAACGAGTGGCGGTTTTCGCCCCGCGTTATCTATCCCTGACACCGCCAGGGCCATCGGCAGTAGCGTGCCAACTGTTTATCGTGAGATAGCAGCAGGCAATCTCAAGGCGAAGAAGCTGCGAGGAAGATCGATAGTTCTGCCCGCAGAGATAGACCGATATTTGAACGCCTTGCCCAACATGTCGGCGGCGTCATGAACAGCAATAACCGCTTATGCGATATCCCAACAAAAAACCAGCGGCGCAAAGGTTTGGTCACTCGCGCGCTCGCTGGTTTCTTTTTAACCCTTATTACAAGGATTTTTCACATGCCAAAAGTACGACAAAAAGCCATCCAACGCAAGCAGGAAGGCAACGATCTCACCCGACGTCAGGCATCTTCAATTCGTCGCCGCTACCATGTTTCCCCTTCATTCGCCCGCATCATTGCACGGGAGTTTTTTGGAGGTGACGTATGAGTAGGTTGAAAGTCACTGCAGTTGTTGGACCAAAACAGAAGGACGCGGCCTGATGGCGCGCGGTGGCAAAGTGTTGACTAACGGGCGGAACAAAAATGAGCAGTTTGTTCCGCTCCCCTATGCGATGGTTCGTAGCGAAGCATGGCTATCGCTTAGTTCGGGGTCAATCAAAGTCTATGTCGAGCTGAGATCCAAGTTTAACGGCGGCAACAACGGCGAATTATCTCTTTCCTATGCGACGGCGCGTAAAAAATTGCACTTGGGTAATTCGACAATTGAGAAAGCCTTCGATGAGTTGGAGGAAAGGGGCTTTATCGCTTTAATCAAAGAAGGGCATTGGTATGGGCGCAAGGCTGCGGAATGGAGAGCTACCGATCGACCTTATCAGGGAAATCCGGCAACCAACGCATGGAGGCGATGGAAGCCGGGCATGGATTTCAGAAAAACAGAAGCCGCTCCCGACACGGGACATATTCACTATCTGACGGTCCCATCTCAGAAACGAGGGGCATAAATATGTCCCGCCTGAGTAATCGTCACGTCCATTTTAGATGCTCCCATGGTCCCGTCTGGGGAGTACCTATAATTACCACTCTTTACTCCAAGAATAGGCTACGGAGTAAATCAGTATCGAGGAGCGTTTGAGTATGACGAAGACAATGGAAAAGAAATCACCCACGAATGGAAAAGGAGACCAAGGGGTATTACTGCCAAGCCAGAAAGGGCGGTTTAAGAAAGAACTGAGCAAGATGTCTCCTGCTCTGGCGGAAAAGACAGCGGGCGTAATCGACGGGGGAAGTAACTACCCTTATTTGACGGCCAGAGAAGACGGCAATTTGGACCTTGTGATTGACGGCGACAAGGACGCGGGGCGGACGGCGCTCGTTGGTTTATTCGGCGTGCATGGGCCGTGGTATGCTCATGAACAACTATCGTTATTAAGAAGGACACACGCAACTGTCGAGCAATCCGCTGAGGATCAGGCGGAGAAGGCAAATAACGACTTGGCGGCAATCGCCTCAATCAGCCCTGATGGAGCCATGCAAAGCATGTTGGCAACACAAATGGTGGCAACCCATAGGGCCGCGATGAAAGCGCTGTCTCAACTGCATAGCGTTGATACTTTAAGGCAGGCAGATAGCGCCATGAACAGGGCTTCCAAGCTCCTGAATGTGCATATCAAGCAAATCGAGGCAATGAACAAGCTGAAAGGCAAGGGACAGCAAAAGGTCGTTGTCGAGCATGTGCATGTCCACAAGGGCGGGCAGGCCATTGTGGGCACCGTAGAGGGGGGAGGTGGGGTTAGTGCAAAAAAGTGAGGACAACCCCATGCGTTGCGGTGCGAAGACCCGTGACGGCTCTCCCTGTAGATCCTGGGGGATGAAGAACGGCAGATGCAGGATGCATGGCGGAACGTCACCGGGCGCGCCCAAGGGCCCCGGCAACGGAAACTATAAGCATGGATTTTGGACTAACGAGGCAATAAAAGAGCGGTCGCAGATGTCAGAGTTTATCCGGGAGATGCGCGACTCACTTCCTTAAAAAATCAGTAGTTTGTTCCATAGGCTCTGACGGGGAACAGGACTTCATCGGTGGTATCTAAAGACAGGGTATATGGGGAATATGATTATTCTTAAATTATGATATAACGTCACTACAGGATGCAAATCTGGAGCAGAAAAAAGTTGTGTTGCGTGGATCTACATATCCACATTTTATCGACACCGCAAGAAATTGCATCTCGGTGAACAGGAGCCCTGTCAGATGGTAGCCCATCGCACACAAAGACAACTCGCAGCGATTATGTCTGTCGATGTCGTTGGTTTTTCCCGGCTAATGGGCGTGGACGAAGAGGGTACGTTGGAGGCGCTAAAGCGCTTGCGGCAAACTATTGTGTCGCCACAAGTGACTAACCATCAAGGGCGCATTGTCAAGCTGATGGGAGACGGCGCAATTATCATCTTTTCCAGCGTCGTTGATGCCGTTTCAGCGGGAATTGCAATTCAACAAGCAATGAATGATTTTAACAATGAGATTTCCTTTGAGCATACCATCACCATGCGCATTGGAATCAACCTAGGTGACGTTATTCTGGAAGGCAAAGACATCTACGGTGACGGGGTGAATGTAGCAGCCCGCATCCAAGAAGTGTGTACTCCCGGCGGTATAGCGCTCAGTGCTACTGCATATGAGCATGTAAACGGCAAGGTAAACGCGGATTTCGTGGACGTAGGCGAACGGGTTCTGAAGAACATCACCCGGAAGATACGTGTGTTTCGCTGGCCTGATACACAAACAACCGAGTCTCCACCGCGGTTATCGTTACCCGACAAACCCTCCATCGTGGTGCTTCCATTTGACAACATGTCGAACGATCCAGACCAAGATTATTTTGCCGATGGTGTGGTGGAAAGTTTGACGGCGGCCTTGTCACGTATACGATCTTTCTTTGTAATCGCACGCAATTCAGCTTTTGCCTATAAAGGCCGTCATATGAACATCATCGATATTGGTCGAGAACTGGGCGTAGGCTATCTGCTTGAAGGGTCGGTTCAGCGGGCTAGCGGCAAACTGCGAATAACAGTCCAGCTGGTCGAGTCCACAACCGGGGCACATCTCTGGGCCGAAAAATATGATGGTGCAGACAGTGAACTTTTTGATCTTCAGGACCGGATTACCGAACAAGTTGCTGGTGCATTGCAACCTTCAATTCAAAAGGCGGAAATTGACCGCGCAACACGCAAGCGTCCCCATGACATGGGAGCTTATGATTATGCCATGCGCGCGATCCGCCACGTCTGGATGCAAGATCAGGAAGAATCCGCCGTTGCGTTGAAACTGCTGGAAAAATCACTTGCCATTGACCCTGACTATCCGCTTGCCCTGGCGCTGTCGGCTTGGTGTTGGGCTCAACATTCAGTTTACAACTGGACGGATGATATCGAAAGCGCGAAGACCCGGGCGCTGCATTTGGCAGAGAAAGCGGCTGCGTTCTCGAGCGATGATCCATTGATCCTTTCAGTGCTTGGTGTTGTCCATACGTTTGCCCGTAACCATGGTACCGCACGCATTATGCTGGAACGTGCAATTAAGCTTGATCCTAATGCCGCGTGGGCGCTTAGCAGACTGGGTTGGCTCGAGGTTTACGCGGACCGCCCTGAAGCTGCTTTTCAGCATTTCGAACACGCGATACGACTCAGTCCGCTTGATCCGATGAATTTCAATAATCTTGTTGGTATCGCCAGCGCGCACCAGATTTCCGGGGACTTTAGTGCGTCTGCAAATCTCTTCGAACGTTCTCTGATGGAACGACCAAATGCGTTTTGGATTTATCGTAATCTGGCACCCGCTTTGCTGGCCGCAGGCCGACGAGAAGACGCTGAAGCGGCGAAGAATCATATGCTGAAAGCATATCCAGCCATGACCATTAAACGGTTCAAAGATGCAATGGTGTTTTCTCCAAAAACTCTCGAAGGTATGGCTGTCTATCTTCGTGAACTGGGTATTCCCGAAGAATAAATTATGGCGTTGTTACAGTGCTGATGGAAGAAAACAGCTTGTTGGCTCATCTATTTTCTACTCTTCATGAATGATACAGCACTATCCTTTCCATTATCTCCTTAAATCACCGACTGACCTTCCAATAATCCGGGCCACATGGTTGGCTTCCATATGCCGCTTAATTGCAAGATATACGCTCAGAAACAATATCCGTTCCGTCTGAGGTATTAATGGTTAGTTGGCGGTAAAACTTGAAGCCATAAGACATTAAAGTTTGCGCATGATTATCAGAGCGGATTTGCTTGACTTCGCGGGCATCATATTGTTCGGCTCGGTTAACGCTTTGAGCCAGTTCCTGAGTCGACATTTTTCGGGGGTCGAGTGTGTAGACTCTCGTTATAGCGTCTCCCGAAAGGGTAACGCGCTCAAACGTAGTGCCCGGCATTACCTCTTGTGGAAGAGATTTGTTTTACGGGCGACATACTGCTTATCAAGCTCCGAGAACTTAAAATCGGCCGTACAACCGGCCAACAACAGGAAAAGTAGTAATATCCTCATCATCAACTCCTTTTCTTAAACATAGCACTTATCTATGAAGGAGAGTCCTAAAACTAAAGGTTGCTTACAGCAACGTTGACGATCTATCTTTAGGAGATAGGGGGATTATAAAATGAAAAAATGCCTATTTGTATTGGCTTTGATACTGTTGACAGCATGTCAGGACAATTCTGGTATTTCGACACAGGACAAGAATGCCGGTTCCCCCGATAAAACGTCGTATAAGATATACTCCGAATTGATGGGGCGCATTCTTGGCCAAGGCGTCGCAAACAATGTTGATATGGGGTTGCGAAAGGGGACAATTAATCCTTATCGGAAAGGGTTTCCAGGATATCAGCATAAGGCGCTAGCCGCATGTTTGGTTTGGGATACTGACGCTGTCCTGGCGAGTTCAAAATACTGGCACAGCTCGGGTAGCAGCGATTGGAGTTACGCCGCATTCAATGCATTGGACAAATGTTCTAAAACCGCGCAAGCAAGGGATCTCGATTGCAAATGCCAACTTGTGGACCACGATGACGTAAACGTCTTAGAAGTCCCGTACGACTTCCGCAAGGCCTATGAGAGCCTGCCAGAAAATAAATCTGGTTTCATAGCACTAGGAGATTCTGGCGGCGGAAGTCAAAGTAGCGATGAAATCCGTTATTTGGAAGCTCCTGTTGAACCAATAACCAGCCTGCTCACAGTAAGATATCGCCCAATTCATAAGGCTCCGCGCATTAAAGACGAAACCACTGTTAATGTTGATGAAAACGGAAAGGAAAAAACGTCCACCGAGCATAAAGAGAGCACTATTTTGGTATCCAAGATTGGAGAAAACCTGCTTTACCAGACGAGCTACACGGCTGAAGGCAAGGATTTCACAATAAATATGCTTATGTCGGAATTTGGCGAAGTCAGGGAAGTAACGGTTTCCGGGTCAGACACGGCGGCGTCGGGTGAAGTAAACCAGGCCTTGCAAACTTTCGAGTCGACGATAAAAGCCTATACAGTCGTTTATCCGCGCGAGGGCGTTAGAACTGGCGATGACCTCTTTGCCGATAGGGGCGAGGTTAGGATGGGTTCGTTTGACGCATGGATTTATATAAAGGGCGAAGTACAGGGGTTGTCTCATTTCCGTGGACGCCCGTCTATTTTGGTGGATCTGGCGGGAAGCTATCTCGTGATAGGCTCTAATCCAAAAGCTTACATGGACGGTTGGATGTTGCTCGACGTCGAGACCGGGATGACCACTAAAATGTATACAAGAATAGCCATGCGCTTTTCGGACAAGGCCAACCAATTTATCGTAACCGCGACTGACGAAATACGCCTCCCGCAATTGGCCCCAAAGCAAACCGCCGACCCATCCGAGAAACAATACTACCTGGACCTGGCATGGGAAAATCTTCTTGAGCAAAGGGATGTGTTTCCCGTGATGATAAAGCAAGTAGGCCGTGTCGGTTACGTAAAGTCTGCTTCGCTCATCGGAGGTAAGAAGTGCGATGCTGTCTTCCGGTATGATGAGACGGGGCAAGGAGATTGGGAAGTCACCTGTACTGATGGAACGCGGGCCGTAGGTGTCTTGCAGACGCTTGGTCGTGGCAAGGGGTCCAAGGGAAGCGGCTTTGATACGGACGGAAACAAGATCGATTTTCGGATTCGGCATGGAATCGCAGAATAAAAAAAGAGTGGAGAGCTGAAACACTATCCCCCCTTAAGATGACCGTTCCTGAGCTTGGCGATCTATCGGTGATTGCCGGTTATACCTTCGGTCGTATTGAGATAGAAAAGAAACAAGCACGTCCTGCGACGATGCAGGCATTTGCCAAGGTATTTCTGGAGCGGGATTTGTTGCCATCCCAATTTTAGGGAAATTGCACAAAATAATGACACATGAATTTAACAGCATCATTCTCTTACGTGGGGTCCTGACGGTGCCGAAAAATCTGGTTCTTGGCGCATCGTTTCTCGTTTTATCTACTTATCGAGTGATAGCGGACTATTACTTTTGCTGGGTCACCAAAAAGCTTAATCCAAGCTACGGCTTTTCCGAAGCTGAAATTAAAAAGAATAAGTTTTCAGTCAAGATCGAGGATCATAAGGAAAAGTCGTTTTTATCGCGATACTCAATTTTACCGGGCGAGGAAAAGATTTCATGCGACCGCTACGAAATTGATATGCGCGTTAACGGTGAACACGTTGGTGTAATCAAGTTCTATGTCTTTCGCTCGCTATTCGATATCCAGCTTTTCAGGGATATGACTTTTGTCCAGAACAATGGCCGCAAAGGAATATCGTTTAGATTTTGTGGGAGCGAGCGCAATGGACATTGTGGAGTCAGGAATTAGGCTGGCAAACAAAAGAGGGGAGTAACAATGAAAAAGTTTGTTGTTGGGATCATCACTATTCTCATGTTAGTTGGCGCCTATTCGGAGCCCGCAAGGGCCGTAACCACCCCGAATGTACTATTAAATTTATGCGATATAAACAAACCAGCAGACGACAATGCGAACATTTACTGTGCTTTGTTCATCTTGGGTACTGTTGAAACGTCCGAGTTCTTTTTTTTAGATGGTGACGACCTGGGAGGCTATAAGTTTTGTCGTCCTGACAATACGCTGAATAGCCAAGTGAATAATATCGTTTGGACGTATATCCGCGAGCACCCTGAGCAATGGCACTTCGCGATGATAACAGTGACTATGCTCGCTCTCAGAGAGGCGTTCCCTTGCGAGTAATACTGCAAGAGTGCCGTCAGGAAAGTAATTCGATTGCGATAACTAGAAGAAAACTGCTGATAATAGTCCAGCCCAGAATACTGACGAATTTCTTGAATCTGGGGCTTTCGCTTATCAAGCTTAGTGCGCCGGGAGAAAAGTTATTGCTATTGCAATTGCCGCAACAGCAAATAAGAGAATTAAGGAGTATTCCGCCAGCCGATTGGTAAGTTCGAGTATTTATACCATTGGTTTCCCGATCCTGCACACACCCTGAAAATTACCACTCGACGTGCCGCTATCAACAGAGGGCGTTGTCACATTAAGATCGAGTAGACGCAAAAAGTTATTGCTCAATACATTCAGGCAGGGGAAGTTGCCGCTGCCCAAACATCAAAAGCTTCTTCGCGGAGCTGCTTGAAGTAAGTTCGATTGATTAGGTGACGTTGGACGTAAAAGTTATTGTAGGTGGCTGAGTGAATATTGAGAAATCTTTGGGCGGATTCTGGAGACTTGAACCTCTGCATTTTTCGCTCTCTTCGCCTGACAGGAAGATGTGAGTTTTCAGCTCGATTGTTTGAACGTTTGTTGTCAAGATGCTCGGCAGTTAACCCCAAGGTTCGAAATGCCTTGTGATAGGATTTCAGTTGATCTGTTATGATTTGCGTTGGCGCAAAGCCTTGTTTTTTCAGTAGTTTCCGCATCAATTTCAAGGCAGCTTTCGTATTCCGTTTTGATTGTACGAGAAAATCCAGGACTTCCCCTTCGTTATCAACGGCGCGCCAGAGCCAGTGTCGCTTTCCTCGAATGACGATGACCATTTCATCCAGATGCCAGATATCATTGGGAGTAGGGCGGGTAGATCTTAGGTTTCTGGCTACTGGGTCACCAAACTTTAGAAACCATCGCCGAACTGTTTCGTACGAAATATCCAGGCCGCGTTCTGCCAGTAAATCTTCAACATCCCGATAGCTCAATGTAAATCGAGCGTAAATCCAAACGGCATGTTTAATTATGTGAGAAGGGAAGCGATGTCGGGAATAGGAGATCTTTTGCATCGCTGGAGATTAGAGGATCATAAATTTTCTCGCCACTAAGTTAATGTGACAATGCCTTCCGGAAAAGCCTCTTCTGACCGATATTTGCGGTCTCATTATCTGAATGCCCGGTGTTTTTTCACCTAAAGCCCGATAAATAGCACCATGATTAGACCTGTTTGCATTTGCTTAGATGGTACCTTTTCGAAATGACGCAAATTAAGAAAATCGAGATTCTAACAGCTTATTTATCATCGCTTTCACTTCCATAGATTTTTGCTTGTCGCTCCTCAATAGCAAGAAAGACTTGAGGTATATTGGGGGATCAAATGGAATAAGCGACAATCCGCTACGGTCAAAGGAGCTTTCAATCGCGAGGGGGTTCGTGAGGCCTATGCCGATTCCAAGCTTGACCAACTCCGCCACGGTAATGGCATAGGGTGTCTCGATGACAATATTTGGATTGATCCCATTCTCATTGAGAACAGTATCTATTTGTTGGCGCGCGCTATCCTCAGACATGAACGCGATAAAGTCCTCACCATCGAGATCTTGTGGTCTGATAACTTCTTTGGTTGATAAGGGATGTTTATTTGATACGGCACAGATTGCCCTGACACTTGTGAAAACTTCAAAATGCATCCCCTCTGTATCGATCTCTTCGGCAGCCAGTCCGATGTCAAAATGTCCGTTGTAAACCAGGTTGCGAACTCGAGCAGATGAGGCAATCTGCAGTGTAATCGCGGTACTCGGATATTCCTCTCGGAACTTGGCGATCGCCCTGGGTACTAGGGAAGAACCCTGTGAGGGAATGCTGGCAATTCGGATTTGCCCGGAACCGAGATCCCGTATTCTAGCTGCTGACGTCCGCAATGAATCAAGCCCACGAAAAGAAGTTTTCACATCGCGAAAGAACATTTCACCTTCCGGTGTTGGCACTAATCTTCCGCGAATTCGATTGAATAGGGGAAAACCAAGTGACCTCTCCAGTTCCGCGATTGCCCGACTGATAGCCGGTTGAGTTATTTGAAGTAGGTCTGCCGCGCGGGAGGCCGAGCCAGCCATCATAACTGCCCGAAAGGTTTCTATCTGCCGAAAGTTCATGCGAATTAAATAGTCCAATAATTTAACCTATAAGTTTTTAGCATAGACTTGTTTCTTTTCGTCAATTGTTTTTGATCATTTCCAGAGCTAACTTGATTTCACTTTCCCGTTTGGGGGCTTTCAAAGAATACAATTGAATATAGGCAGGTAAGGAATTGAATATGTCATTGTTGAAATCAACATTTACGAAAGTATTAACGTCCTGTGTTGTGGCCGGGATGTATATTTCTTCAGGAAATGCGGCAGAAGTTAATTGGGATTTCCCGATTTCTTGGCCGGAAAAGAATTTTCATACTGTAAACGCGACTATTTTTGCATCAGAAGTTGAAAAATCTACAAATGGCGAAGTACAAATTACTATCCACCCAAACGGCTCATTGGGCTTTAAAGGGCCGGAGATGCTCACGAGTGTAGAGCAGGGATTGGTGCCAATTGCAGATATTGTCATGAGTGCTCAATCTGGTATCGCGCCAATTCTGGCACTTGATACGCTGCCTTACCTCGTTAATGACATCGATCAATTGCGGATCCTCTATAAACATTGGCGTCCCGCAGTTGAAAATGCCGCGGCGAAGCATAATCAGAAAGTGCTTTATATGGTGCCCTGGCCCCCAGCCATGATCTACACGAAATCGCAAGTAAATAGCATAGACGACCTAAAAGGCGTGAAGGTTCGTACATATAGCAAAAGTTCCAGTGAAATGATGAATAGTCTCGGGATGACTGCGATACAGATGCCTTGGGGAGAGCTAATTCCAGCGTTAGCTTCTGGAGCTGTTGAGTCTGTGACTACTTCGGCAGCTTCCGGCGTCGATGGCAAGCTTTGGGAGTATCTGGACTATATGTATGTGACGTCCCACACATGGTCTACGAACATGGTGACAGTCAATCTGGATGCTTGGAATGCTTTATCTGACAAGCAACGCTCTACCATTGATGAATTAGCTCAGAAGCTAGAACCGGTGTTTATTGAGAATGCTCTTTCAGATCACATCGCAAAACTGAAAACGCTGCAGAGCAATGGCATTGAACTTGGGACAATTTCACCAGACACGCTAGAAAACATGAAGACGCTTACGGCGCCATTGGTCGAGAAGTATGTCAACGAAGTGGGTGCGCCTGCGTCTGATGTCCTTAAAAAATATCGCACAGAAATAAACGGCTAAGTGATGAACGTGAGAAAAGTGATAGGGCGTGCAATTCGCTTTGCTGATTGCCTGACTTTGGCAATGGCGTGGATCGCCGGCGGGTTGGTCATACTTGTGACGATACTCATCCTGATCGAGGTGGTGTCCCGTTCGTTATTGAACATTAGCATGGCTTTCGCTTGGGAGTTTTCCAGTTTTGGTGCCGGATTAGCAATGTTGCTGGGCACTCCCTACGCCTTTCTCACCTCTGGGCATATTCGTTTAACGCTGGTTGATGAAATGCTTGGGCAGCCATGGGCATCCAGACTGGCGATATTAACAACGTTGTTTGGGTTGATTGTTTTGGTTGGAATAACAGTCGCGACTGGGCAGCTAGCATATTACTCCTACAGTAGAGGGGTAACATCTTTTGCAACGGATCTGCCCTTAGCTTTACCACAGGCTGTCATTTGTTTTGGATTCCTTGCCGCTTCCATACAACTTGCGGCGGCTCTTGCGCGCCTCACCATGGATTTCGACAACTTAAATGTGAAAGGCATGGATGGGTAGCATGGCAATTGTAGCAATTTGTACGATTGTACTTCTTTTTCTTACTTTGGGAATGGGCCTGTGGATTGGTCTGTCACTCGTGACGACCGGCGCGGTTCTCATGGAAGTTTTTCGGAGCATTCCGACCGCAAAGTTATTATCTCAGCAGATATTCAATGTTGTGTCTACTCCAGAGTTAGTCGCCCTCCCGCTCTTCATTCTGATGGGAGAGATACTTTTTCATACGCGCCTGGCGGAAAATCTGTTCTCTGGATTGCGTGTTTGGATTAACCGGCTTCCTGGTCAATTGCTCCATGTAAATGTTTTGGCATGTACGGTTTTCGCCGCTGTTTCGGGTTCCTCTGCGGCGACCACGGCGACAGTTGGTCGCATTACATTGGATGAATTGGACAAGCGTGGTTATGACGGAAATGTATCCGTTGGATCGCTTGCAGGCGCAGGAACATTAGGTTTCCTGATCCCTCCTAGTCTCATCATGATTGTATATGGAGTTATCGCGGAAGAGTCTGTTCTGAAGCTCTTTGCTGCAGGGATTCTACCCGGATTGATGATTGCCGGACTATTCATGCTCTATATTGCCGGAGTGTCACTGGTTCGGCCGAAAGTAACGCCTAAGTCGGACGAAAAGTTTACGTTATCGCAAAAGCTTAAAGGTGTTCGGGAGTTTGGGCCGGTGACTTCACTCATCGTATTCGTACTTGGTTCAATGTACGGTGGGTTTGCAACACCAACAGAAGGGGCTGCATTTGGTGTTCTTGGGGCGATCATAATCGGAGTCTGTCAGCGAACACTGACAATATCAAACTTCGGAAAAGCCATTTTGTCTGCGACAAGAACCTCCAGTATGGTTTTTCTTATACTTGTTGGCGCAGTTTTCTTTTCTGTAAGTCTTGGGTTTCTTGGATTGCCCAAGTTTATCGCAGTGCAAATAGCCGGGCTGGAATTGTCGGCATTTCAGTTAATCGTTGCATTGGTCTTGTTCTACGCATTGCTGGGTACTTTTCTGGATGGCATTTCAAGTCTTTTGATGACCTTGCCCATTACACTGCCGCTGGTTCTACAGGCTGGGTATGACAAAATCTGGTTTGGTGTCTTCATAATCGTAACAATTGAGATGGCTCAAATTACACCGCCACTAGGTTTCAATCTCTTTATTCTAAAAGATATGACAAAGCGGACGATTGGGCAGATCGCCATGTCAGCCTTGCCATTTTTCTTGATACTTTGCTTGGCCTGCTTGTTGTTGGCGGCAATTCCGAGTATCGCGACCTTTTTGCCGTCAATAATCACAACAGATGTGAAATAAAGAAAACTACTAAGGAAAAGACAATGAGTTTTTCAGTTAAACAGAGCCCGAATTCAGAGAAAATCTTGATTTCTTCGGGGTCTCCATTTGAAGAAATGACAGGATACTCGCGCGCTGTTGCGTTTGGTGAAGAAATCCATGTATCTGGCACAACCGGGTATGATTATTCAAATATGACCATATCTGAAGATACCGGTGAACAAGCGGATCAATGCTTCAAAAACATCCAGAAAGCTTTAGAAATGGCCGATTTTGAGATTGAGGATATTGTTTGCTTGCGCACTTACTTTCCTAATCGCTCCGATTGGCCGGCCATCGCAGAGGTGATCTCCAAATGGTGCAACTCTGCTCGCCCGACCAGCACAGCCGTTGTCTGCGGCCTGGTCGATGAAGAAATGAAAGTTGAGATTGAGGCTTACGCTCGGCGGACGACCGCAAGGTAAACCAGTTTTCTCTGATGAAAAACCAACAAATTGGCGGGTGAAATGATTTCAAGAAATAGATCGATAGCGGATTGTACAATCAACTGGGTTTACACCGATGATCTTGTTGGCACCAAGGCGTTCTATGCCGAAAAAATCGGTTTGAAGGTTGCGTATCAGCAGGAAGGTACATTCATTTTTCATCTTGGCAGAGATTGTTTTCTGGGGATCTGTAAAGTTCGGCCGGGAAGGTATGTCGAGCCTCGCGGAACGATGAACACCATTGTGACGAATGAAGTTGATGATTGGTATGAAAAGCTGATTGACGCGGGCGTAGAAATTGAAAGTCCGCCGCAACATAACGAAACTTTTGGAATCTATCATTTTTTTGCAAAAGATCCGAATGGCTATGTCATTGAATTTCAACGATTTACAGATCCTCGTTGGGCCGAAATGCGAAAGCAGATGAGTAACGAAGAATGACAGATAATTTCACACTTTTTAATTACAGCCCCTACAACCGGCGGCCGCAAATCCGTTGGCCGGATGACGCTCGCATCGCACTCGTTGTAGTGCCCAATATTGAGTACTATGAATACAATCCACCAGGCAATTCCCGCTATCAGGGATGGGAACGTCCTGCCCCGGACATCCTGTATCTATCTCATCGGGACTATGGAAACAGGGTCGGGTTGCATCGCATGATGTCTGTGATGGAGCGATATGACGTTCGGGGCACGGTCTCGCTAAACGTGGCTTTATGTGATCACATGCCTGAAATTATCGAGGATTGTTGCAACCAAGGGTGGGAGCTTTTTTCGCATGGAATATACAACACAAGATATATGTATGGCCTGACCGAAGATCAGGAAAGAGAAGTAATTCGCGACTCGATCGCTTCTATCAAGAAACATAGTGGCCAGGATATGGCAGGATGGTTATCGCCATCCATCACACCGACAATTCATACAACTAGATATTTAGCAGAAGCCGGCGTGAAATATACATGTGATTTCTCCCATGATGATCGACCGATTGGAATTGAGTTTTCGGGAAGTCGAATTATTAGCATGCCGTATTCATATGAGATCAACGACTATTTCGCATTGAACTCATATCATTACACTCCTGAAGAATATCTGGATGTAATCAAGCGGCAGTTTGATCAATTGTACAAAGAAGGCGAAGAATCCGGAACAGTTCTCTCGCTGCCCCTACATCCTTACATCATCGGACAACCTCATCGGATTAATATTCTTGATCAGGCGCTTGATTACATTACCGGGCATTCAGCTGTTTGGCGTGCAACAGGAAGAGAAGTCGCCGATCACTGCCTTGCGCATTTTGATGAATATTATGGAGGCAATAATGGACGCTGACTATCTCCAATATGAATATCGCAGAAAAGGCTATGATCATGGTCTCTTCAGTTTTTCCAATAGCTTCTCTCGCCCACCTCTAGTACTACCCGGTGGGGCTAAAGTTGCGGTTGTGATACTGCCGGTTTTGCAACATTTTCCGGTTTCCGGGCAGGCCGGAGAGTATCCCAATTTATGGGATATAAGCCGGTATGATTACGGAGTGCGGGTAGGTATTTTCCGCATCCTTGAAACGCTGGGTAAGTTTGATTTTCCAGCTACCGTCGCATTCAATGCCTCTCTAGCAAAGCTCGAGCCCCTCGTTAATCAAATGCGCGATGCCGCCTGTGAGATCATTGGGCATGGAAGTAACATGAATGTCCTTTTCACAAACGACCTTGGGTATGAAGAAGAGAGCCGGGTCGTTGGTGAAAGCCTGCAAATTCTGGAGAGTACATTTGGAAGTAAAGTAACAGGCTGGCTATCTCCTCAATCTTCAGAATCAAATCATACTCCCCGCATACTTGCCTCACATGGGATCAAGTATCAATTTGATTGGTCGAATGATGACAGGCCCTATTGCTTTGATCTGGCAGATGAGAACCTGATCGCGATGCCCGGCAGTTACGAACTAAGCGACAAATGGGCGATGGAGCAGTTGAACTACACCTCTCCTCGTTGGGCGGATCAAGTGCTTCAATATGTGAATGTTCTCAGTACAGAGGCCAGCCAACATGGCGCACGCGTCATGACATTACAGCTTCATCCATGGATAGCGGGGCAACCGCATAGAATTAGGTCTCTTGAGAAAATATTTGAGCACTTTCAGGCGCGGGAGGATGTTCTGGTAGCAAAAGCAGAAACAATCATTGAGAGACTTGAACCACAACTTAGGAATGATGGCTCTATCGGGAATTCAGATGTAACGCCTCCATAGACGGGCTCAGGTTTAGAATTTTTCTGAGTTTATTCAATTGTCCGCCGCGACATTGCCATTGTTGCAACCAGTGGCCACAGGATTGCTTTGCCTAAAAGCCTTAAACGGGACGCAAACTTAAATCGCTGAAATGGAAGAAAATCAAAATGACGGGAATTAAGCGTGAAACAGAAGTGGCGAGCCTAATATCGTTCGCTCACAGAATATTTGATGAAAAAGGTCTTAGCCGTGAGACTTTGAGTGAAATATTGGACAGATTAACGGATCTGGCCGCACAAACAGACTTATGGAATTCGGAAGCCTATCCGCCGCCGAAGGAAGGCGAATTGCAGGTCCGATATCTGATTAGCCAAGATGAAGATGCAACCTACGCCCTCTATCTTAACACGATGCGTCCTGGGAAGAAAATTCCACCACATGATCATACTACATGGGCATGCATAGCGGCAGTAGAAGGTGTTGAGACAAACACAATTTATACCCGTCTGGATGATGGCGAGGAACCGGGAAAAGCAACCATCGAAAGCATCGATGAAATAGAAGTCGGTCCTGGACAGGGAGTAGCACTTCTTCCGAACGACATCCATTCAGTAACCATCATGGGGAGCGAGCCCATTCGCCATTTGCATCTATATGGCAGAGCGTTGGAGACACTGACTGAGCGCACGGTTTTCGATATTGAATCCGGAACCTGTCGGATAATGGATGTCGGCGTCAAAACACGTTCCGCGAATGCAAAGGACAAGTCATGAGTACCCATGTCACAACCAAGTTAATTACTGCGGACGAACTTAAGGCACGCTTGGCCGCTCTCGAAGAATTCGCCTTGCTGGATGTCCGCGAAGCCGGAGAATTCGGCGAAGGACATATGTTATTTGCCTCCAATTGTCCATATAGCAGGCTTGAACTTGATATCACGAAACTGGTCCCAAACCGGCATGCTTTATGTGTATTATGTGATGGAAATGACGGAGTGGCTGATCGTGCTGCCGTTCGGCTCAACGCGATCGGATATGAGAATATAAGAATTCTCCACCAAGGTATGCCTGGATGGGAAAAAGCTGGCTTTAGTGTCTTTAAAGGAATTAATGTTCCAAGCAAGATACTTGGTGAACTGATCGAAAAAGCTGAGAAAACTCCTACAATTACGCCCGATACATTGTCCGGCTGGCAAGAAGAAGGCAGGTCTGTGATGGTCATTGACGGCAGACCTTTTTCAGAACATGCTAAATTTACATTGCCAGGATCCAGATGTATTCCAAACGGCGAGTTTCTATACCGCAAGGATAGCATCTTGACTGATCCCGAATTGACCGTTGTCATTCACTGCGCAGGGCGGACACGCGGGCTGGTTGGGGTTCAAAGCCTGATCGATGCATCGATTGAAAATCCGGTTTTTGCATTGGAGAATGGAACCCAGGGTTGGGCATTGTCCGGGCGAGATCTAGTGCGGGGAAAGGTCGGCGAACCATTGCCGGAGGTCAATGCTGACATCAAAAAGCAAGGCGCAATTGTCGCAGATAGATTGGCGGCTTCGCATGACATTCCCTTCATCAGCGCAGGTACAGCCAAGCAGTGGTTTCACGACAAGTCGAGAACAACATACTTGCTTGATGTACGAACGCATGAAGAATTCGACGCAAGGCATGTTCCCGGGTCAGTGCACGCCCCAGCAGTGCAAATTGTTCAAGCGACTGATGAATGGATTGCCGTTCGCAATAGTAGAGTTGTGTTGATTGATGATAATGGCATTCGCGCAACTTCTGCAGCCTCAAGGTTAAAAAGGCTTGGCTATTCAGTTGCTGTAATGCGCACAGCTTTTGAAGCATTGGGAACATGGGACACTCCGGAAAAATCTTTGCCTGAATTCTGCGAATTCCCCAACATGAAGGAAATTTCAGCAGCGCAACTAAAAGCGAATAAGGATCAATTCAATATAATTGATGTGCGCCCCAGTTCTCAATATCGGGAAAAGTGTATTCCGGGGTCGTCCTGGTCCATACGCCCGAAGTTAGATCAGTTGGATTTCGAGCGCGGAACAAATGTTGTGTTGATCTCTGACAATCAACCTGTTGCCAATTTGGCAGCTCTTGACATCCAGGAAGCGACCGGCGCGGATGTGTATTTTCTAGTCGGAGGTTTAGAAAACTGGGAAGAAATTGGCGGCGAGCTAGAACAGGATTCCAATCGGCCATCTGCGGAAGAATCCATAGATTATTTGTATTTTGTTCATGATCGGCATTACGGCAACATGGAGTCCGCTCGGCAATATATTGCCTGGGAGATCCAACTGATAGACCAACTTGATAATGATGAGAGGCAGCTCTTCCAAATATCTTTAGAAGAGGAAGCCACCCATGGATAGAATGACGCAATTAGTAAGGTCCGGGAGAGATTTGCCCACGGATACTCGGCCTGCAGCAATCAATCCACCGGTTATCAAAGCATCAACAGTTCTTTATTCGAACTGGGAAATGATGCAGTCAGTCCGTTCCCGCCGAGATAAAGGCGAGAGAATATTTTCATATGGCGCGCATGGCACTCCGACGACGCACTTCCTCGAGGACAGTCTTTGTACCCTTGAAGGTGGTGATCGTGCGTTTGTTTTTCCAACCGGGCTCAGCGCCCTAGCAACGGTCTTCTTGACTTACACCAAGCCGGGGGATCATGTGGCGGTTATTGACAATGCATATCCTCCGGTTCGCAAGCTATGCGATGAATATTTTGCAAACCGGGGGGTAAAGGTGTCTTACTTTGCGCCTAACCCAGAAAGTCTTTCTGAGGTTATTCAATCTGAGACTAGCCTTGTACTGGCAGAGTCACCCGGATCAGGGACCTTTGAAATTGTCGACCTTCCTGCCCTCTCAAAGATAGCCCATGAGCATGAGGCGATACTTGCGGTTGATAATACATGGTCAGCGGGAGTATTCCTTCAGCCGTTGTTGCTTGGGGCTGATATATCGGTGCAGGCCGCGACAAAGTACTTATGCGGAGCATCAGACATTATGATGGGAACCATAGTATGCAAGGAAGCATGCGCAAAGCATATATATGATGTAGTGACATTACTGGGTATCATAACAAGTCCGGAAGATTGTTACGATACCTTACGGGGGATGCGCAGTTTATACCCACGACTTAAACAGCACGAACAAACCGCGATTGAGTTGGCGAATTGGCTAAATTGCCAGGATGAAGTGGCAATGGTTTTGCACCCATCATTGCCGGATCATCCTGGGCATGAAATTTGGAAACGTGATTTTTCGGGATCAAGCGGTTTATTCGCATTTGGTTTTACTGATGAGTTTGTCGCGAAAACACCGGATTTTATTAATGAACTAAGGTTGTTCGGTATAGGTTCTTCTTGGGGTGGTTTTGAAAGTCTTGCGTTGCCAGTATCGCCTGAATCAATACGAAGCTGCGGCTCCTGGGATGGTCCAAACACTTTGGTTAGAATACATGCGGGTCTTGAATCTCCCGGCGATTTGATTGCTGACCTTCAGCAAGCATTGGCCAAAATATCGCAATAAGAATGATTGGATAGATCGCATAGATGTATTGCGACCGCCAATTCAAGTTGGCTATTCGCTGATCACCAATAAGCGAAATCCATAGAAATTTAATTAGCATTACCTTCGCCGAACTAGACATTACATCGGGCGATTTGGATGAACATGGAATGGAGAGTTAGATGAAACCGGTAATTGATGTCATTTCTCTGGGTGGCACAATAGCAATGAAAGACAAGAGCGGATCGGCTGGAGTTGTGCCAACTTTATCAGGCGATGATCTTGTGCAAGCTGTTCCACAACTGGCAGAAATTGCTGTAATTGGAACACATTCACCTTGCAATGTACCCAGCGCTCATCTGACCTTTGAAGATATTTTTAATGTAGCAAGTAAGATCAGAATGTTGGCGCAAGAGGGATCCGCTGGCTTTGTCATTACACAAGGAACGGACACCATTGAAGAAACAGCTTATGCGCTGGACCTGTTGCTGAGTCTTGAAGTGCCTGTTGTCGTAACGGGAGCAATGCGGAACCCGACGAAGCAAGGAGCCGACGGTCCGGCCAATATACTGGCTGCGGTTCAGGTGGCGGTAGAACCAGCTGCAAAATCTCTTGGTTCTCTTGTCGTGTTCAACGATGAGATACATTCAGCCCAATTTGTCCGAAAAACGCATACAAGCAATCCATCAACTTTTCGATCGGATCCGCTGGGTCCGATTGGTTGGCTGGCTGAGGACGAAGTGAGAATACATTTAGAACCAAAAAGTCGACCGGTTCTCGGCTCTAGTGAATTTGATAATGACGTACGGGTTGCGATTATAAAGTTAGGGCTAGGTGACGATGGCAGATTGATCGATGCAGCGGTTACAGCAGGCTATTCCGGGCTTGTCATCGAGGGATTAGGAGGAGGGCATGCATCTGTAAGCGCAGCCGATGCTTTGGAGCGTGCCTGCGCGAAAATACCGGTAGTCCTTGCATCACGTACAGGAGCGGGTGAAGTTCTGACTTCTACATATGGGTTTGTCGGATCGGAAATTGACCTTCTCTCAAAGGGGCTTATCTCTGCAGGTCGCCTTGACGGATGTCGTGCGAGAGTATTGCTGACTTTGTTGCTTTGCTCAAAAGAAACAAGTGTTGAAAACATCGCCGATGCATTTCTTTCTCATGGAACACAATAGACTGTTGATCCTATTAAACAGTCAAAGCTGCTTTTAGCTATCTTTTGCATTGGAGGGTTGCGGGTTGAACGCGTGGCACAGACAAATTTACACTTCCTGTTCGGGGCTATTTCCGGGCCTTCTTCTCTGTCTGACGGTTGCCGCGGCGGCGCGATTTTTATCGGAACATTATACGGCGCCGCAAATGCTGTTTGCGCTGCTGTTGGGGATGGCCTTTCATTTTCTCGCGGAAGAGGGCAAATGTGTCGAGGGGGTTGAATTCTCATCGAAGACCATACTTCGGTTCGGTGTTGCTTTGCTCGGTATGCGACTGACAATCGACGATGTACTTTCGCTCGGCTGGGCGCCTGTTGGCGTGATTATCAGTGGGGTCGGGGCGACTATAATTGTGGGAATTCTCTTATCCAGATTGCTGGGTCGTCGCCGCCGTTTCGGAACATTGACAGGAGGCGCCGTTGCCATTTGCGGGGCGTCGGCCGCGCTGGCCATTTCTTCTGTGTTGCCGAAGTCAAAGAGCAGTGAAAGAGATACAATCTTTACCGTCATCGCCGTGACGGCCCTCAGTACGTTGGCGATGATCCTGTATCCCATTGTGGCCAGTCTCCTGGGGCTTGACGACAGGTTCGCCGGCATATTTCTGGGCGGGACAATCCATNGGTCGTTGGTTGAACAATCGCTGTGAGAACTCCCATCTTCCTTTCCGGCGACGAGAGCAGGCGATGCTAAAATTCAGGCGCTGGCGAAGTATGCAGAAGTTCGTCTCAATCCACTCATCATTCCACAGCCACTTCAACCATGAGCGTCACTTAACCAAGCGAAAAATATACAAGCTTCAAAGAAATGCCGCACTGGTCGAGTGGCGGCAACTTAGTGCGGCATAGTAGGGGCACCGTTAAGCCACTTTACGCCATACAGAGACGACGTCGCATTCGTCTGACAGCACCTCAAAGAACCATCGCACTTGCCGAGTGGCAGCAGCTTGGTGCTGCATAGTAGGGCCACCGTTATCCCATTTTACGCCATACAGAGACGACGTCGCATTCGTCTGACAGCACCCCTTTAGTGCCAAAAAATTTGACGACGAAGAAGTCTGAAGCAACTTTTTAGTCGCGTAAAATCATTCTTACATTTTTTTCGATTTCATCTTGAGCGTCTTCTAGAGTAGTGATGTCTTCTCGGAGGAATTTCAGCCAAACGTACAAACTAACTGCACGTAACACTTCTGCGGCTCGCTCAATCTGAAAACCCGCCGGGACAAGTCCTCGATCAGCGAGTATACTAAAAATTTTTAGACGTTCGAGGTGAGGACCTGTATCCAATTCAATAGACTTTTTACCTAGTGCTGACCACGGGCTCATTATACCGGCCGCTGCTATTCGCCTCCATAGAGGTCGGTCCAAATATCGTGTTGCGTGCCATAGCCGTTCTTTTTCATACAAAATCATAGCTTCAGTTAAATCATTTGGCGGAGAATCTACTACTCTAAGGCGTCTGGAACCTATAGATTTTCGATGCAACAAAAGAATTGCGAGCAGTATATTCTCTTTAGTTTCAAAATAAGAATAAACTGTTCCGGGCGACACTTCTGCTGCTTCTGCTATGTCTTCAATTCGCGTGCTTTGATAACCACGGTCCCGAAAAAGATTTGACGCTGCTTCAACTATCCATTTTTCTCGACGCTCGCGATTGCGCTCCTTGAGGCTTTTTTTAACGCTTCCATCTTTCCTAAAGTTTTCATCAATATTTTTCACACCAATTCCAAGCTGTTACCTTGTCCCAACTAATACAAAAATAGATTCTAAAAATCTATTTAAACCTTTTCGAATTTGACAGCCAGTTGAAATTCATACTTCTAAATCTACTCCAGGCAACGCATTCTTTTTTACAATGTAATATTTCGAGCTACATATTTTTGAAATCTATGCAATCCAATTTCCCAAAATGGTGAGAAGCGTGTTGGGAAATTCATACGCTTTCGGACCGCTGCCATTTCTTGGGCGGATACTAAAAATGGTATATCTTGCGCCAAAACATTTTTCCAAACTTCCGCAATCTCTTCACGTTTCACAGACAGTTCCGGAGAAACTGCGGCGTCGCCGAGGTAATAGATCTTCCGAGTTTGAAACGTTTTAGTAACGCTAACAGGGCGAATGAGATTAAGAATAAAATAATTTGGAAAAAGGAGTACAACGGCATTCGGCATTAAGAAAATAATATAAAAATTGATAGGTTCATTATTCTCCAAATTTATTTTCATTTTCCTGAATGTAGGAAACGGACTGGCTTCAGTTTCACTATTAGCTGCGCGACGCCGCATTTCTTCTATGGATAACGGTATTTTGTGTCCAATATATGCATCCTTCTCATCCACCAATACAGAGGTTTCCTTAGGCGGCAATTCAAGCTGAGGGTGCACCCAAGGAAGATGATAGCTTTCAATTCCACCTTCGACCAATAATTTCCAGTTAAATGGAAGTTCTGTTTCGGGTACGGCAACGTCAGCGACTGTCACTTCATCTAATTCATAATCGGCCAAGAGGCAGTTGAGCCGCGTGAAATGATCTGCAAGTGACGGAGCTTCTCCACTAATATCAACGAATAGAAGATCTTGCCAGGTGTCGCATCTAACCTGGCGAAGCCCAAGAGACTTACGATCCATGCCTTCCACATCGCTCACGCCAGGTCCGCCAAGATGTGGAGTTCCTATCAATTCACCATCGAGGTTATATGTCCAACAATGATATGGACAAGATATTGAATTACCACTTTTACAACCTTCCACCAACTTACTGCCTCGATGGCTACAAATGTTATGGAAACAACGGACGTTATTATCTTTGCCACGTACCAATAATAACTCCCAACCGGCAATGGTGACTGATTTTTTATCGCCTGATTTCGGAATATCACTAGAATATCCGGCGGCAAACCAAGAATTTGTAAATATAGATTTTTGCTCCAACTCAAAGATAGCTTGATCTGTATAGGCCTGCCCTGGTAACCCTGTTGCTAAGGCTGTTGGCTTTTCGAGTCCTTCCAAACTATCATTTCCGAGAATATCGGCCGATGTTGCTTTGCGCATTCTAATCCTCACAATTTTCGACTAGCCAATTTTATTTATCAATAGGAACAGAGAGCACAGGTTGGGCCATTTAGAAAAATACGCTGTACCGCCTATATTCCCTTTTTACATTAATCCAATCTTAAGAATGAAGTCAACTTTATTTATGTAGTTTACTATAACAAATGACAGGATTTCGCATTTTTGGCATTTTCGGTACTTAGTAATTGAAGTATGTTGCCTTGCTAAAAAATCCCAAATGTATCGCTCAATTGAAAAGTTGCGACCGATCATATGCAACATCTGCTCAGAGTGCGGAAAGTATTTGCCGTTAGCTTTCTGAAGCGCGAATATGTAACCTAGGCTCGCGACTCCTCTTATTTTAACCTTGAACAATTGCTTGGGGCTTTGATCCCAAAGCATAAGAAAGGAATTTAAATTTTTACTTGTGCGGAGAGCCGTGTCGACCTCCAAGATTGAATGTTTGATGCTATAGTATTTATCAGCAAAGCTGAGACAGTTTTTCAGCGCTATGTAAGCAGGTGGTCACGTGTGCTGAGAAGTAACGCGGGTTGGCTTGTTTATGGCGTAAGATATCAATTGGCGGTTATGTATGAGTTTTATGGAAAGCGCCGGATACCGAGGACTTGAACATTAGTCAATTTTTCTACATCTTCTCGGCATCCTGAAGCTATTCAAAACTAGTAACTAGGTTGTGTTTGCCTACTAGTTCTTTGGCGATATTGACTTTCACTCACCAAATAGACGGATGCTCTGATTTAGTGGATTTAGTAACCAAATTATCTAAATAGAAAAATCTCTTCTAACCATAGAAAATTTTATTTTTTAGTATTTTGTCAAATAATGACATTTATTTTAACAATTATGTATTTAAAATCTCAAGTTCGATGCGTATTCCTAAGAAATAGTACTACATTTTTTAAAATTTATCATTGGCTAAAAATAACAATTTTTCCGATTCAGATTTTTCAAAACGAGGTGCAGAGAATGCACCTCGTTAAAAATGTCTCTAAATTAGGTAATTCAAAATGTTCCTTGATCGATTCCGCTCTTTTCAACGGCAAGTTCGGACTGGTTGTATTTCTCTAGGATCTTGGCGTAAGTACCATCTAATATTATTGCGTCTAGGCCCGCCGCAATTGCGTCACGCAATTGCGTATCATCCTTAAGAAATGCCCATCCATAATGCCATTTTGCCAGAGGTTCTCCAATTTTCGAGTAGGTGTCTGGTTCCAATTTCATTAGCCAATTGACCGTTTCAGTAGTAAGCATTGCAGCATCAAAGCGTTTTTGCAACAGTCCTAGTTTCGGCCGCAAATCCGTTGTTAAGAGCTCAATTTCTGGTCTACCTTTATCAACACACTCTTTCGCATTGAATTCTTCTAATACTGTTTTGAAAGTAGAAATATACCGTAAATAGGCAACAGGTTTTCCGCAAATATCTTCGTATCCCCTAATTGTTTTGCTACTTTCTTTGCGAATTACTATATACGGTCCAGCTGTCACGTAGTCTACAAAGGTGAGTTTTTTCCGGCGTTCCGGAAAATCGCCGATGGCCGCTCCGACAAAATCGAAACGCCCGGTATCCAATCCTGGAAGAAGGTTTGCAAAACCAACCCCAAAAAATTCGAACTTAACACCAAGTTTGGCAGCGATGGCTTGTAATAGTTCGTAATTTACGCCTGTCTCTTCTCCTGTTTTTGGATCCTTGAAATCCATTGGTGCAAAATCATGCTGCATGCCGACTCTTATCACTTTTGATTCTTGAAATTTGGCGGGCAGCATTTCTTGCTGAGCATGTACTCCTCCAATAGCAGTAAAAATAACCCCAATTGCCGCCGCAAAAGTTACTAGAACTGGCAAAAGCCTTTTTCTTATAATTTTCATAGTTTTCTCCCTAGGTTTTGTAAGCTATTTTTGAATCTTAAGCTCGGACAGCAGTAAGAAAGTTCTGTGTTCGGGTATGTTTTGGATCTGCCAACAATTCTTTAGCAATTCCTTCTTCAACGATCATACCGTCATCCATAAATACAATTCGATCTGCCACTTCTCGAGCAAATCCGATTTCATGCGTAACAACGATCATTGTGTGACCGGAATTGGCAAGACCGCGCATAACCTGCAGAACCTCGCCAACTAATTCTGGATCCAACGCTGAAGTCGGTTCATCGAAAAGCATTAACTCGGGTTCCATAGCCAAAGCTCTTGCTATTGCGACCCGCTGCTGCTGACCACCGGAAAGTTGGTTCGGGTAAGAATGCGCTTTTTCGTTGAGTCCAACTTGATTGAGCAACTTAGCGGCGGTGTCACGAGCTTTTTGCTGCTTGGTGCCTTTAACATGGGTAGGCCCCTCAATAAGATTTTCAATTACGGTCTTATGAGGAAATAAATTGAACTGTTGGAATACCATGCCGATTTTTGATCGCTGCCTGGAAGCCAGCTTGTCCGACAATTCATGTAACATTCCGTCAACTAATTTGTAGCCGATGATTTCACCATCAACCTTAATCAAACCACGGCTGATTTTCTCCAAATTATTTATGCACCGCAACATTGTGCTTTTACCCGAACCCGAGGGTCCGATTATGCATACAACCTCACCTTTGAATACGTCCAACGAAACACCATTCAACGCCCGAACGGGTCCATAGTTTTTATACACATCCATGATTTGAACCAAAGGAGTCATTTTTTAGTCTCTCCCTTGGCGGTATCTCTGCTAGATCGATTATAATATCGCTCAATATGCATTTGTCCAAAAGACAAAATGGAGACAACTACTAAGTACCAAAATGCACAAACAAATAAAAGTTCTATTACTTGAGCATTAGCAAAATAAATCGTTTGAGCGCTGTAAATGATCTCGCGGTATTGGATAATACTTGCGAGTGAAGTATATTTAACCATGCCGATCGTTTCATTGCCCACCGGCGGGACAATGACTCGCATGGCTTGTGGAATAATAATTCGACGAAGAGTTTGCCCTTTGGTCATTCCGAGGGATTTTGCCGCTTCAGCTTGCCCACGATCGACTGACAGCAATCCGCTTCGTATAACTTCACTTGTATACGCGCCTTGCGAAATTCCGAATGCTAAGACAGCCGCGACAAATGGCGTTGCAACTTCAGTCATTGGAATAGAGAATAAGCCTGGTATCGCAATAGTTGGGAAAATAAGGGCCAAATTGTACCATATTAAAAGTTGGAGTAAGACGGGAACCGACCTGAAAAAAAATATGTAAAAAAGCGCTGTATTGCGTACGACTAGATTGGACGATCCACGCATCAACGCAGCGATTAATCCAAACGAAATACCTAAGAACATAGAAATTATAGTCAGAACGACGGTGTTGACGATCCCTGTTAAAATACTTCTTGCAAACAGGTATTCCCTTACCACTCCCCAATCGATCTTGCCGACGACAAATGCATGCACGATCAAAATGGCTATGAATAGAATTATTGCGGCGGCAAGATATCGACCGTACCTAAATTTTGTTGCAATCGGGTAATGATACTTATCCTTGAAAGCATCATCTGATGATTGCTTAACAATACTAGACAATACAGTGCCTTTCTCAATATTAATGGGCTAACATTTGGCTGGCCACCTAGATGACTCTATAACTAGACTTGTTTTTGCCGCATCAATTTAGTTACGGTCATTTGCCATATAATGTCAACTACATAAATGTAGTAAACTACATTTTTACGGCAAATTTGAGTTCTCGGGGCTTTGTCAGAAGAAAATTTCTTGATGGGAATTTTCTCGTCGACCAGCCTCCGGGAGCGCTGTCAGAAGAAAATAGCTTGTCCCCCAATCTATTGCTTCTTACTCTCTCTGAATGGCTTTGTCAGAAGAAAACTACTTGATGGGGATTTGGTCGTCGACTAGCTTTCGAGCATGACAAAACAGAACCCGTTTCGCTATTTCAAGACGTCTCCCGAGATCATCCGCCTGGCGGTGATGATGTATGTTCGATTTCCCCTTTCGCTTCGCAATGTTGAAGACCGGCACTGTCAGAGGAAAATCGGGCTTTGACCATATTTTAGTAATTCCATAAAATTCTGAAATGAAAAACAGGAACCCTTTTCGCTATTTCAAGACGTCACCTGAAATCATCCGCTTGGCGGTGATGATGTATGTTCGATTTCCGCTTTCACTTCGCAATGTCGAAGACCTTCTTCATGAGCGTGGTATCGACATTTGCCATGAGACTGTGCGCTATTGGTGGAACAAATTTGGCCCAATGTTCGCAAGTGAGGTAAGGAAGAAACGGATCCATCCGTCTCAGAATTATTCAAACTGGAAATGGCATCTTGATGAGGTCTTTGTGAAGATCAATGGCGAAACACATTACCTGTGGCGTGCGGTCGATCATGAAGGAGAGGTGCTGGAGGCCTTTGTTTCTAAACGCCGCGATCGCAAAGCCGCTTTGAAATTCCTCAAGAAAATCATGAAACGGTACAGAAAACCACGGAAAATAATAACGGACAGATTACGTTCATATCGCGCGGCCATGAATACCTTAGGAAATGCTGAGGTTCAAGAGGTTGGCCGTTGGAAGAACAATCGCTGTGAAAATTCTCACCTCCCATTCCGGCGACGAGAGAAGGCTATGCTACAATTCAGGCGCCTGCGAAGTTTGCAGAAATTCGTCTCTATTCACGCATCCGTCCACAACCACTTCAATCATGAGCGCCACCTAAACAACAGAGAAACATTCAAGCTTCAAAGAAATGCCGCGCTGGCCGAGTGGCAGCAACTTAGCGTGGCATAATAGGTGGCACGGTTGTGCCATTTTACGCCATACGGAGACGAGGTCGCATTAGTCTGACAGCACCCACCCGCATATTATTTTGGCGCTTTTCGTAACAAATCACCTAATATTTCCTGCGTATGATGTCCGACCTGATAGAGCAGTTTTCCTGCGGCTGATGGTGTTCTTGAAAACTTTGGTGCGGCGTTGGGTTGGAGTATGCCGTCAACTGTAATAACAGATTCTCTCTCTTTCAGATGTGGGTGGTCCGCAACTTCGGCAAAGGAAAGCACCGGCGCAAAGCAGACATCTGTCCCTTCCAATAACTCGCACCATTGAGCCCGTGTACGGGTCCGGAAAATACGGCTGAATTCTTCCTTCATCATTGGCCAATTATCTCGGTTCATCTGTTGATCCCATAAGCCGCCGCTCAGATTTAATTTGTCTTTGAGCAGGGAGAAGAATTTGGATTCAATGCTGCCAATGGAAATATATTCGCCATCTTTTGTTTCATACACGTTGTAATATGGCGCGCCGCCATCGATTTGATTTGAGGCGCGGCTGTTCTCCCATTTTCCTTCTGACATGCGCGCGAGAAATGTCCCCGCCAGGGATATTGCCCCATCGACCATTGCGGCATCAATAACCTGTCCTTTGCCAGAGCGAGAGCGTTCAAACAAGGCAGCACAAATACCCATGGCAAGGTAAAGCGATCCACCACCGAAATCGCCAATAAGATTTAGGGGTATAGAGGGCGGCCCCTCCTTGGGGCCGATAGCGGCCAGTGCCCCAGTCAATGCGATATAGTTGATGTCATGTCCGGCGGAATGAGCCAATGGTCCGTCTTGTCCCCATCCCGTCATTCGACCATAAATCAAAGCAGAATTTCGATTCAGGCATATTTCCGGACCTAACCCCAGTCGCTCCATGACTCCCGGTCGAAAGCCTTCAATCAATGCATCAGACTGTTCCACGAGTTGCAAAGCCGTCTCAACATCGGCGGGGTCTTTTAGATTAAGGGTTATCGATCGTTTGCCGCGAGAAAAAATGGACGATGTAGAATTGGCGTCTTCGCTGTGGCGATCGATGCATATGACATCCGCCCCCATGTCCGCTAAGAGCATGCCGCAAAACGGCCCCGGACCCATCGCTGAAAATTCTATTACTTTAAGACCTGAGAGAGGGCCGTGCATTTTAGTTACTCCACTTGGTTGCTGTCAGACTGAAAGATTGGTGTGATTTTCCGGTATTGAGGCATTCATGTCGCCAGTCCTCTTTCTATTGGGTGCAAAGTAGAACATGGGCATGGTTATATTCCATAAAAAAATATATCAATATATAAAATTACATATTATAAAATAGTACAATTTAGAACCTCGCAGTTTAGGGCTCAGGCGTAAATGAATGCGCAGATCAAACTTACATGCGTGGCATAGATGCAAACTAACAGGATGAAAAAATGACCAATGATCTTCTAAAAGATAAAACTGCCTGGATTGTTGGTGCCGCCGGCGCGATTGGTCATGCGACGGCTCTCCGCTTTGCGATGTATGGGGCTGCTGTTGTTTTGAGCGGAAGAAATGAAGATAACCTCAAGCGTCTGGCAGATGAGTTTGAATCACAAGCAATGCCCCGGCCGGCGATAGTACCGGTTGATATTACCAGTCGCGAGAGCGTGGACAGTGGCGCGCAAGCCGCAATCTCTGCGCTCGGGAAAGTCGACATCCTTATAAATTCAACGACGAATCCAATCTTCGCCGATTTCATGGATTTGACGGATGAGGACTGGATGGCCGTCATGGATGCGAAGGCCTTCGGATATATGCGCACCGCCCGAGCGATTCTCCCGCATTTCAAAAAGAACGGCGGGGGCACGATCATAAATGTCTCGGGACGTGGTGGCCATCAGCCGACGTCCCCTTCACATCTCGCGGGCAGTCTCGCCAATGGCGCCGTTAATACATTGACGAAAGGATTGGCCAATATGTATGGGGGCGATGGAATTCGTGTAAATGCGGTCGCGCCCGGGCCGGTCAAGTCTGAGCGATATGACCGAATTGCGAAGGCAAATCAATTGGTTTCCGATACGATGAAGCTAAAACCCCGACCAGGAACAGGAACGGATAATTCTCTTGGCTATATGTCAGGGCCGAATGAAATAGCCGATACGATTGCCTTTCTCGCGAGTGATATGTCACGATTTATGACCGGAGAAACTCTGCGCATTGATGGCGGGGGAACCGTCGCGACGTGAGCCTCTTATTAAAAGATAAGCTTGGTTAAATATTAGCCGTGGAAATTTTTAGGTCCGGCATTTTCGTTGCATAGAGTAATATTTATGCACAGCACGGTTCTTTGATCTCGGCAATACCTGCATATTGACCATCATGATAAATTAATGGTCGATCTGAATCGGCATTTCGTACGGCGACGACCTCACCCAGAAAAATACGATGCGATCCTTTGTCAATGAACCCTGACACTGAGCAGTCAAAATTGGCTGAAGAGCCGACAATTGCCGGTGCGCCGGTTTTTAAAGTCGACCAGTTACACAGCTCAAAACGCTCGGCACCCGAAACGGCAAGGAACTTTTTAGCGAGATCCACTTGTGTTTCCGACATTACATTTATGCAAAAAAAACCGCTTTCGCAGACCGACTGATAAAAATTTGTGTTCCTATTTACGCACACAAGGAGGGTCGGGGGGGATGCGCTGACCGAACAAACAGCGGTAGCCAACATACCGCAGGGTTCCTGATTTACCCAAGTGGACACAATATTAACCGAAGCTGCCAAGTGCCGCATTCCTTGTTTGAAGCTATCAGCGGACGTCGAATTCATTTGCAGACCTTTCCGTAAGTGATTGTTGTCGTGTTTACATCAAATCAAACGTTATTAATAGATACAATATTAAAATTTGTATCAATATATAATGTTACAATATCTATGGATCTAAGAGGATACGTTACGGGTCTTGCGATCATCGACGGCGAATTCGTTTTGGTGACGGTGCTTTTCGGCGCCAGTATGTCAATGAATTTGGAGATGTTCAGCTTATCGAATGTTCCGCCAGAGAAGCCGGATTGATCAAAAAGCGGGTGTCAAAGGTCCGTAGGTTCTGCCGGGTGAGCGGCAGAGCAGGAATCTCTAGGAAATAGGGTGATTCTAAATTTATGGGATAAAATGAAGGCTCTGGTGTGGCAATTCGTCTCTCGAATTAATTTAGACCACAGCCATTTTGGGACGAGGATGGGCCTCTAAAACTTGTTTGACGATATCAAGCCCGCTTTCAAGCGCTTTTATATTTGGGGCCGGAGTGAGCGCAAGACGGACGGCATGTGGAGGCGGCAGATCACCTACAGAAAAACTGTCAGCAGGGACGACAGAAACACCAGCTGCACGTACGGTCTGTGAGAAATCATGCGCACTCCAGTGAGCGGGTAACTCGAGCCATGCAAAGAAGGCGGCGGGGTTTTGGAGCATTTGGGCATTTGGAAGCATTTGGGCGGCCGTTTCGTGTCGCCGGCTAAGGTCTATGAAATTTTTACTGATCACATCATCTACGGCGCCGTTCATGATCATTGTTGACGCTACTTCAAAAACCAGTTGTGAGTTGGCCAAGGTAATTGCATGCAGGGTGCTGACTAATGGATCAACGAGTTGAGGAGGAGCAAGTAAATACCCGACGCGGAGGGCGGGGCTGATGCTTTTTGACAGGCTTGTAATAAAAATCGTGCGTTCCGGCGCCAAAGTTGCCAGGGGTGCGGGCCTGTTTGGCATAAGGGTGGCGATCGTATCGTCTTCTATCAGGATCAAGTCGTGTTTGCGGCAGATTTCCGCAACTTGATGACGGCGGGCTTCCGGAAGCGTTGAGGTTGTTGGATTGTGGAGAGTTGGCTGTAAATACAGGATTTTTGCCCTACTCGATTCACAGGCTTCATCGAGTGATTCCGGAATGATTCCATCTGCGTCGATTTTGACTCCTTGGAGAACTAAGTTCTGGACCGCCGAAATTGATTTTAAGCCGGAGTAAGTAAGTTCTTCGGCAAGAATTTCATCCCCGCCTTTGGCGAATGCGGCCAATGCGACCAACAATGCCTGTTGAGCGCCACAGCAAACTATAACGTTTTCCGGTTGAGCCTGGAGCCCGCTTTTCATAATCCATTTTGCGCCCGCCACTCTGTGGGTTAAATACCCATTGGCAGGCGGATAACCGTGCAAAGGTAAAAGTATTGCGTTATCTGCAGCTTCCGTCATTGCGGAGATAAGTAATTCCGACAGACCTTCGACAGGATTGCGATAGCGAGCAAGATCAATAGTCCCGGGTTCTGTTTCCGGCAGGTTATTTGACGCAGAGGCACCGTTTTGATTGTCACATACGAAAGTACCTTGGCCAATTTTCCCAACAACCAGATTTCTTTTTTTTACGATGGAATAGGCCCGTCCGACAGTGCCTACGGTTAGGTCTAATTCCTCAGCTAGTTCACGTTGAGGGGGTAATTGCGCCCCGGAAGGCAATTCGCCACTATTAATGGCTTCCGCAATAGCACTTGCGAGAGCGAGATACCTGGGGCCAGAAAATTTGGAAATATTGGCTGCCCACATATTGAAATTACTCTGTTCTTTTAAAATGATAAAATGACCAGGATAGAGTGACTAACTAAAATGAACACAATATCTGTAAAATCTACTAATCATTTTGTTTTCATCTATCAATCATGATTCGCTAGTAATGACTATATGAGGGGCAATTTTGGTTGTCAAACAAGGTAACTGCCAAGATCAGCGGCGCTTTTACCTTTGAATCAGCGTTTGTTGCGGCGATGCACAATTCCACGCCATTTCCCTGTCTCAACCAATTCCTCGGCAATGTTCTCGATTAACTCGATGGTGGCCGTCATGGCATTTGTGACCAAGGATCCCGTTGGTCGGGAGAGGGTCAAGGAGCGCCGGAATTCTTGGCCAGCCATGGGCGCCGCGGATAGCTCGCCTCGTAAAACCTCTTCATGTACCGCCCCAAATCCCATCAGTGAGTATCCAAAACCGCGTCGGATCAGCGTTTTGGTTATGGCAAGGCTGTCGATTTCACGAATAATATTGAGTGTAACGTTATTAATCATCGCTGCTCGGTCGAGCAAAATACGCAGGCTGTTTGGTCGACTTGCCATGACCAATGGCAAATCGGTTAGCACATCTATCCCGCATTCATCTGATATATTTAACTTGGTGTTTTGGGGGCCGATTAGATATAGGGGTTCACTGAATAGGGGTGTCATATCCAGAAGGCCGCGCGCTTGTGGGTCATAAATTAACCCAAGATCAAAGCGGCCTTCGGTTAGCCCGCTTTCAATTATGCTGGTGTAGGCTTCGACGACACTCAATGACATTCTTGGATATAGTTTTTCGTAACGCTCTATCAGGGGCGGCATCAATAATTGCCCGGCGGAGGGAACCGCAGCGATTGTCACGCGACCGGTTGGTTCATTCGCCAGATCCGTAACTTCCGTTTTAATTTTGTCGACTTGCTTGAGTAAAACCATCGAATGGTCCAAAAGCACTTTGCCTGCTTCCGTTAATTCCGATTTTCGTTTTGAGCGGGTGAGAAGTGTGACGCCGAGTTCTTCTTCCAATTTCTGTATTTGCCGGCTAATTGCTGGCTGAGCAATCCGCAAATGGGCGGAAGCTTTCGAAAAACTTTGCAGTTCCGCTACGGTGACGAAATAGGATAAAGCGCGTAGATCCACGGGTTCTCCTCCTCAATTCATAATAATAACAAAAAGGCATAATTCAAATGCTTATTATATATTATAGTTATTGTTTTTTTTCTCCTAATATCCCCTTCGTAATTTTCAGCACGCACTCTAAGCAAAATATGCGTTTCAAGGAGAAGAAAAAAAATGGACTTTGAATATTCCCCCGCCCAGCGAGAGGTGTACGAAATAGTTGGTGAGCTTGGGCGCACAAAGTTCTCCGCGCGTGCTGCGGAGTACGACCGGGATGCCTCAACGCCGATTGAAAATCTTCGTGACTTGGGCGAGCAGGGTATGCTGAAGCTGACGATAGCCAAGGATCGTGGAGGCATGGGGAGCGGTGCCCTTGGCGAAGATCCCTTGCTGTATCTGATTGCCGTCGAACAGACAGCTCGATATTGCTTGGGAACAGCACAATGCCTCCATATTCACTGTCATGGGGCGCATTACGTGGATAATGTTTGTACGGATGCGCAACGTGATGTGATTTGCAGTGACGTTGTAGAAAACGGGGCGTTGCTAAACGCGACGGGCAGTGAGCCTGGTCGAACACGTCGTGGTCTATATACCTTGACAACGGAAGCCGTGCGGACAGACGGTGGATATGTTCTCAATGGAGTGAAGAACTACGCAACCCTGGCGGCCGAGGCAAGCTACAACGTCATTTTTGCCGGACAGCCTGATAAAGATCCGGTTGGAGGGCACGTCGGTGTCGCCGTGCCGAAAGGGACCGCTGGCCTGAAAGTCGTTGAAGGATCGTGGGATCCGATGGGTATGCGCGTGGCGACCAGCCCCAACATTGAACTCAAAGATTGTTTCGTGTCCGATGATTATGTGCTGGGTGCGCCCGGCGTCTATCCAAATAATCGCTGGCAGGCAAAATTTCACCTGAGTTTTGCGGCTCAGTACCTCGGCGCGGCAGAAGGCATATTTGATTTCCTGAGTGATTACCTGCCGAAGCGGGGCACAGCGTCTGATCCTTATACGCAGTTGCGTGCCGGTGAGATACGAATTGGGATTGAATCCACGCGTTGGATGATTTATCGCGCCGCATGGCTGTGGAAGCAAGGGGATGAAGTCGCTGCAGAGCTTTACTCCATGCAGGCCAAGCATCGCGCTATTGAAAATGCCGTCATTACTATGGACAAGGCGGCGCAAATCGCGGGTTCAAGCGCGTTTTTGAATTCGATGCCCATGCCGCGTTATTTCCGGGATCTGCGAATTCATACATTGCATGAAAATCTGGACAAAACGGCGAAAACCGTCGGCGCTCATTGCCTCGGTGAAGAGTTTGATACAACCGCGCGTCTTTAACGGGCTATTTGAACTTTATGATGTACGTGAAAAGACTGCCGGAAGTCCGGTATGAAGAAGGGGAGATAAGCAGCTACTTCTGGAACCCGGAAGCGGAGCTGATGTCGCCGGAAGAAACGCTTGCTCTTCAGGAGAAGAAACTGCGCATGCAGTTGCAGTATCTGTTTGATAAATCAGAGCTGTATCAGGAAAAGTTTAAACGTGCGGGGTTTTCTCCAGCAGATTTCGGGAATCTCCCAGACCTCGATCTGCTTCCCTTCACGACCAAGCAGGAGCTTCGCAAGAGCCAAGAGGAGAGTCTTCCTTTTGGGCGTCATCTTGCGGCTCCTCTTGATAAGGTTATCCGGGTCACCACCACTGCCGGGACAACGGGTCGGCCGGTTGTTCAGGCCTATACTCGCAATGACGTCATCCGACGCAATGAGAGCCTCAGTCGGGTGCTGTGGAATTTCGGCGTGCGTCCGGGCGACAAGGTGTTCAATGGATTTGCGCTTAGTATGTTTAATGCCGGAATTCCTTTCTGCACGGCCGTCGAAAACCTGGGCGCAATTGATGTGCCTGTTGGGGCAGAGCGGCGTGCGGATGGTTTTCTTCGCTTGGCCAGAGACATCGGCATAGACGTTTTGATTGCGACGCCCTCCTTTGTCCGGTATCTCGGTGAGAAATGTCATGAAGTGCTTGGTTTTCCCGCGACAGATTTGAATGTACGCGTAATTTGTGGCGGCGGTGAGCCAGGATTTGATTTGCCGGGCGTTCGCGAAGAGATTATGGCGACCTGGGGAACGGAGCATGTCTATGACCTTGCATCAATGTCTGATGCGCATCCAAATTCATTCGCAAATTGCCGGTTCCGGGGGGGCAAACATCAGGTAACACCTGACCTTGTGCTCGTCCAATTGGTTGACCCGCAGACAGGTCGACAAATCGAGGTTCGAGACGGCGTTGTCGGCGAGTATATTTTCACGCATCTCGACCGTGAGGCTTGTCCTCTTTTACGCTACCGTACGGGCGATATTGTCCGGATCAATGCCAAGCCGTGTGAATGTGGGCGGCCCACACCACGATTCGATATTATTGGGCGTACTGACGACATGCTTATTGTCCGCGGCATGAATGTTTTTCCATCAGCTATTCAGACTGTTGTTGGAGAATTCGCACCCAAGGTATCTGGTGCTCTGCAGATTGTGCTGGATAAGCCGGGACCAAGCGTCGAGCCGCCGCTTAATCTGAAGGTGGAGGCTGCGAAAGACTTTCCCGCCTCGCAGGAAGAACAACTCAAAAACGAGATGGAATCTGCAATCCACAAAAAATTGAATGTGCGCTCGAGCATACAGATTGTTTCCTATGGTTCGCTCCAGCGTACAGAAAAGAAATCCAAGCTTATCGTCATCAAAGGAGAGGAAGCATGAGCCCCGACTCGCTTCGTGTTTTATTGGCTTCTGCTGTCGAGTGGGCATTATTTGACATTCGGGAAGCTGGTGAAGCTGAAGCTGGGCACATTCCCGGGGCGACATTTCTTCCAAGGCGTCAGATTGAACTCCGTATCGCTGATTTGGTTCCGGATAAGCGAACCATGATTGTTGTGTATGGAGACGATAGCGAAAGGGCGAATTTAGCCGTGAAGACTTTGAAAGCGTTAGGTTATAAACGCACAGATGTCCTTCATGGGGGGGTGGGGGCCTGGCTGACGTCTGGTGGCATCCTGTCCAAAGGGTCGAACGTACCAAGCAAGCATTTCGGCGAAAAAATATTTGAAGATTATCGGGTCCCTCAAATAACGGCCGATGAACTCGCGGATTTGGCCAATGATGAAGATGTCTTGATATGTGATATACGCCTGCGCAGCGAGCATGAGACGGCGCGGGTGCCGGGCGCTTTCTATATCGGGAACTTCGATATTGCACTCGCAGCAAAGCAACTTGCCGAGACCGGGAAGAACATTGTTTGTCATTGTGCCGGACGGACACGCAGTATCATTGGTGCGCAGACTCTCCGTGATCTCGGCGTTGAGAAGGCCTTTGCGTTGAAGGATGGCACTATGGGTTGGGTTCTATCCGGGAGAGAGCTGGAAAAGGGTCCCGTCTTAAAAAAATTGACTCCGTCCGCAGAAAGCGCTGCGGATGCCTTGGCAAAGATCAAGAAAATAACGGCAGATAAGGGCGTTCAATGGTGCAAGGCGGACAAGGTTTTTGACGAAATCGAGAGCCGTTCGAGTGGCGCGCATAATGTCTACATTTTTGATGTCCGGCAACTGGAGGAATACGAAGCGGGCCATATCCCGGATACCGTCGCATTGCCTGGTGGACAAGCTGTTCTGCGTGCTGACGATTTCATCGCTGTTCGCGGAGCACCGATTTTTCTAATCGACGAAGGTGGCGCGCGTGCAGGAATGGCAGCGCTTTGGCTTCACCGTCTGGGATATCCCAATGTTATTGCCTGTGAGGGGGCAATTGAAGGTTGGCGTGCTTTGGGCCGTCCCTTTGAAATCGGTCGTGGGCGAACCCGACCGTTAGGTTTAGATGCCGCGAAAACTGTCGCCGGTGGTTTGGACGCCGACCATGCGCAGGAGCTCATCTCGGCGAACGATGATGTCGTGATCATTGATGTTGATAATAGTAAAAATTTTTCAGCAAACCACCTCCCTGGTTCTATCTGGGTGCCGCGTGGCTGGCTGGAAGAAAGGTTGCCTGAAATTGCTCCGGAGAAGACCACAGCTATCTTGCTGACGTCGGCTAAGGAATTGCAGTCTGTATTTGCAGCCGCTTCGGCGCGTCAACTGGGATATGAGAATGCATTCTATCTGGAGGGAGGCGTTGCTGCCTGGCGGAAATCGGGATTATCCGTAGAAACAGGGCTTCCGGACACAATCGATCCCAACACTTCTGACCTAGTCCTGCCGCCCTATGCGCGTGGAAAGGCGGGCATGCGTCGTTATCTGAGTTGGGAAAAGGATCTCACAGCCAAAGACAAACAAATAAAACTTACTTCGTGAAGACTATGATCATGGGCCAACTGTGGTGAAAAAAGGCGTAAATTCAATCTACTAACATGGAGAAAACAATATGATGAAAAAAATACGCAGTCTGAGAAAAACACTGGCGGTGTTGGTTGCTGTGCTAGCAACTACTTATGCCGGCAGCGTTCAGGCAAAGGAAAACATCACTATCTTGGGCGGCCCGGTGGGTGGCGGCTGGTACATGATCGCCAGTGGCATGGCTGAGATAATCCAAGCTAAATATCCTGAATTGGTCGTTCGGGTCGTGCCCGGCGGAGGACTTGTTAATCCCCCCCGTGTCGGGACCGGCGACGCTGACTTCGCGCTCACCCTTACAGTGAATACTGAAATGGCCAAGAAGGGCGGAGACCCCTATGAAGAAGCCTACGGAGATATACGTTCCGTTGTGTGGGGGTTTAATACGACTGTCTATCAGGTAGTCGCCCGCGAGGAGGTGCCGCTTAACACATTTGACGAAATCGCCGAGAAAAAATTCGCCGCAAAACTGGCCACGCCGGGAATGCAGACGATGGGCGGATGGACAGTGAAGAAACTGTTCGGCGTATATGACGTTAGCATTGATGACATTAAAGACTGGGGCGGCGCACATTATCAGGGAAGTCACTCCCGGTCCGGGGATTTGCTGCGCGACGGTCAGGCCAACATTCTAATGACCTTGTTGCCGCTTCCGGCACCCAACATTTTGGAAGTGTCCAATGTAAGAAAGCTAAAGTTCCTGCCTATGTCAGAAAAACTGATTAATACGATGGTGGAGCAGTATGGCTATGGACGCGGGACTATTCCGGTTGATGCCTACAAAGGTTCTATCGAAATCGACAAGCCAATTCCGGCATTGACAATTGCTTCGGGACTAATTGCGAACGCCAATGTATCCGACGAAGTCGTATATAAGGTAACAAAAGCGCTGTTAGAGAACTCAGAGCGCGTTCAAAAAATCCACAGAAGCATGAAAACCTTTGTGCCTGAGGAAATCGTTAAGGCTAAAAATCGCGGCACGATTGAGTTGCACCCTGGCGCAAAAAAATACTTCGATGAAGCAGGCCTGAATTATAATTGATCAGGTAATGTCTCTACGCCAATCATTGGCGTAGAGACTCTCGTTTTGGATGCACCATGTTTGCCGGTGCAACCATTTAAAACCAATATAAGGGTGAATTCCCATGCGAAGTATAACAGGGCCATCGGGTGTTGCCGTGGCGGCGTTTCTAATTTGCGCGTCGCTTTTCCATTTATGGCTAAGCAGCGTAGGTATTCTGGATGCGCGGCTGATGCGGGCGCTCCATCTTACTTTTCTCCTGCCAATCGTTTTCATTCTGTTTCCGGCATTGCCAGGGAAATCACCACTTCATCGACCATCATTGCTGGACTTGATATTAGCGGTCCTCGCCTTGATTGTTACTCTTTATATCGCTGTCGAATATCAGCGTCTCGACAACCGGCTAGAACTGGTCAACAAAGTGCGGTTGGAGGAGGTAATCCTCGGAACCATCGCGACGGTGATAATGCTTGAAGCAACACGCCGTGTTGTCGGACTCGGCATGGCGGTCGTTTTCGTTGCAGCTGTTGGCTATTTGATGCTTGGGGAGTATTTGCCGGGCATATTAAGCCATGGCGGCATTAGCTATGATAGAGCGATTGAGCGTATCTATCTTCTACAAAATCAGGGCATATTCGGGACGCTGACCGACATATCGGTGTCTTATCTATTCATATTCGTCTTGTTTGGGGCGTTCGTCGATAATACCGGCATTGGCCAATGGTTCTCGGATCTTTCGAATGCCATCATGGGACGCCAAACTGGCGGGCCCGCAAAAATAGCTGTTTTAAACAGCGCTCTTTTTGGTTCGATAAATGGTAGTCCCACCGCGAATGTATACGGTACCGGCGTCTATACGATCCCCCTGATGAAGAAGCTGGGATATTCGGCAAACTTTGCCGGCGCGGTAGAGGCATCGGCCTCCACTGGTGGGCAGATCATGCCTCCGGTTATGGGAGCGTCGGTCTTTATTATGATGTCGTTGCTGGGATTGAGTTATTTGGACGTTATCACGGCTGCAACGCCACCAGCAATTCTCTTCTTTCTCGCGATTGGCGCAATGACGCATTTTGAGGCTTTGCGCAGAAAGATCAGACCATTAACAAAGGCAGAGTTACCGGACCAGCTTGCCGTGCTCAAACGGGCCTATTTCTTTGCGCCGATTGCCGTGCTCATGATCGTTCTTTTTATGGGCTATACGCCGGTAAAAGCCGCGCTCGCCGGTATCCTGACAGCGTTTATAATCAGTATCTTAAATCATGAAAACCGGATGACGTTAAAACGGTTTGGTGAAACGCTTGCCATGGGCGCCCGCTCAGCAATCCTGATTGCGATTGCCTGTGCGGCGTCCGGTGTGATTGTAAGTTCTTTAACCGCGACGGGATTGGGACTCGCCTTTTCCGGGATGGTGGTCAACCTTGCAGATAACGTACTCCTGTTTAGCTTGGTTTTGACGGCAATAACGGCAATTTTGCTCGGCATGGGCATGCCGACCACACCCGCATACGTGCTGGCCGTTACCATCGCCGCGCCGGCGTTGATTGATCTCGGTGTGCAGGAATTGGCGGCACATATGTTTGTGTTCTATTTTGCCATTGTGTCTGGCGTGACACCGCCTGTGGCTATTACCGCCTATGCGGCTGCCGGAATTTCTGGCGGCAGTCCTATGGGGACGGGTGTGCAGGCATTCAAACTTTCCGCCGGGGCTTTCATCATTCCGTTCATGTTCGTCTATAGCCCGTCTCTTTTGTTGCAGGGGACGTGGACGGAGTTCTTCACACATTTCCCCTCGGCCGTCATCGGTATGCTCGCAATTGCGGGCACATTGGTCGGATTTGTGCGGCGCCCCTTGCCATTCTTTTTCAGGCTCCTCTTATTTGCGGGCGGTGTAATGCTGACGTTTCCGAACTTGCTCGCAAGCGGGATTGGACTTGCCCTGATGCTACCGGTAGCCCTGCAGCAATTCGGCTGGCTTGGAGGAGGTAAACCAGGGCCCTCGCTATCGCATGTTGACGATGTGCCGGACCGGGAAAAGTACGAGTAAACATACAAAAAAGGAAAATAAAATGGCCTTCGACTTTAGTTTTACAGATGAACAACTTGAATTTCGCGACATCGTTGCGGATTTGGCTCAGCGTGAAATTGCTCCCTATGTCAGCGAATGGGATCAGAAGGAAGTCATGCCCTGGCACGCCATAAATAAAATGGGCGAGGCCGGTCTGCTCGGCATCATTGGCAAACCGGAACTAGGCGGTCTGGATCTGGACTATATTACCCTCGGTATTGCTGTGGAAGAAATCGCCAAGGTTGACAATAGCTCGGCGATGATTTGCTCCATGCAGAATACATTGACCCGCCTGACGCCGGGCTGGGGCGATGATTTTATCGCCAAGGTTTATGCCGGCAAGGCACTTGTCTGTATAGCGACATCTGAACGTGACGCGGGTTCGGACGTTTCCAATATCCAGACCAAAGCAGTGGTGGACGGCGATGAACTTGTCATTACCGGCGAGAAGATACATGTCAGCCTGATGCCGGGTGCCACTTTGATGGGCGTGACGGCACAAATCATCGAAAACGGCGAGTCAAAAGGAACTGAGTTTCTCCGTGTTCCCGCAGGTGCGCCAGGCGTCAGCTGCGAACTGATGCCGGAAATGGGCGTTCGCTCCCATCAGCTTGGCATTGTCCGCATGAAAGATGTTCGCATTCCGAGAGACGCGGTGCTTGGCGATGCCGCAAAAGGCGCTGGTAAGGGCGCAGGCAAAGCGGTTCTCTATGCAAGATGGAACGTATCGCGCTGCCTGAGCGCTTTGAATGCGTTGGGAAGTGCGCAGGCGGTGCTCGACCAGGCCATCGAATTCGTCAAGACCAAGGAAGTTTATGGTCGGAAAATCGGCCTTAATCAGGCAATTCAATTTCCCATCGTCGAGCATTATACCCGGGTAGAGGCATGCCGGTTGCTGGCTTACAAGGCGTTATGGATGAATGTGCGCGGCGAAAACGCAGCGAAGGAGGCGACAATGGCAAAGTGGCATGCCGTGACGCTTTCAGTTCAGGCTATTCAGGATTGCCTGCAAATGTTTGGCGCTAACGGATATCTGACAGAATTTGGCATCGAGCGCCGTTTGCGCGATACGATGGGGCTGATGTTCACCGGGGGAGCGATCAATATCATGAAGATGATTGTGGTCAAAGAGCTGTTTGGCAATGAATTTATGGGAATTTCCCGTAATTCTTAAAAGCAATTCAATTGCATATTAAAGGAAGATCATGAACTTTCATAAACAACAGTCAGCTCCACCGGATGGTTTGACGGCAACCATAGCTGAGCATATCCATAAAACAAGTTATAGTGATATTCCGCAAAATGCTGTTACGGCCGCCAAGCATATTCTTTTTGATACGCTGGTTGTCGGCATTGCGGGCCGCAATGAGGCAGGTGCTGCCGAAGGTCGGGAGATCATCCTTGCAAATGGCGGTATTGAACAGAGCCGCCTATGGGGCTCTCGTCATCGCGTGCCTGCCATGTCTGCGGCCTTCGTTAATGGAGTTGCTGCCGCTGCCCTCGATTTTGACAGTGTTCACGAAGGCGGGACAGTTCATTCAGATATTATCGTTGCGCCTGCAGTGTTGGCGCTTGCCGAAGCGAGAGATCTATCCGGGCGTGATGTACTCACCGCATTAGCTTTGGGAAATGATCTTGCCGGCCGTCTAGGTATGTCAACACGTGAACACAGCGGGTGGTTCTATACCTCCTTGCATGGGGTATTTGCCGCGGCGGCGACCTCGGCCAAATTAATTGGCCTTGATGCTGATGGGATTCGTAACGCCATCGGTATTGCGCTGAGCCGAACTGGGGGGACCCAGCAACCCGCGCGCGAGAAGGCGGTGACAAAGCGCATGCAATCAGCTTTTGCGGCACAGGACGGAGTCTTCGCAGCCCTTTTGGCGGAAAAGGGGATTATCGCCCCTTCAGCGCCAATTGAAGGAGAATTCGGTCTGTATAATATGTATGAGGCTGGAAATCATGAAGTCGTATTAAGCGAACTTGGATCTCGATTTGAAGGGAAAAATATTACCGTCAAAGCTTATCCCAGCTGTGCGTGTAACCATGCTGTAATTGCGGCAATGCTTGAAATTGTTGGGGAAAACAACCTTAAGGCCGATGAGGTAGCTTCGGTCGAACTGATTGTCACGCCTTATATCAAGCGTCTTGTCGGAGGTCCCTTTGATCCTGCTGCCAACCCGCAGGTAGCGGCTCAGTTTAGCATTCAATACTCGGTCGCGGCGGTATTGCTGCACGGTAAGTTTGGACTTGCCGAAATACAATCGGCTGCGGTCCGTGATCCGCGCAGTGCTGATTTGGCGTCACGAATTTCTATCCTTGTTGATGAAAGTCAATCCGGTGTATTTGGCCCGGTGAAAATAACAGTCAATTGTCATGACGGGCGCAAATTAAATGTGCTCGCGAACACTGTCCCCGGTCGTCCAGACAAACCGCTCACTGAAGCTGAGCTAATTTCCAAAGGGAATATGTGCTTGCCAAATAAGAATGGTGATGCGCTATTCAAACTTATTTCTGAATTGGAAAACCATCATTCAGTTAAGGCATTGATGGATGAACTGGAGATTAAATGAGCCTTCTTTTTCTCGCTCCGAATAGAGGCGAAATGTTATCGTATCTGGTTGTATGAACTTAAAAAATCCGAGAATTGATCCGGAAGACTTGAAACTTTTTTGATTTTCTTCACCGGGCTGGAAGAGGCGGGCATCCTGCCAGGCTTTCGTTTTGCCATTGCCAAAATGATCGGACGCGCCGCCGAATGTTGGAGATGGTTTTTTGATAGGGCTATGGTTCTTCGAAAACCAACTTGGAAAATGTAAAATATTGATTTTTAAAATATTTTTCTCGTTTGTTTTAACTCGCGTCCGATAGTCCGCTTAATTTTTTTCGCTCGTCCTTTCGTTGAAACCTTGTCTTTGGGAAATCAATGCATTGGTCTCTTGGCGCCCTTCGCTATGGAGTTTCCCCCAAATGGTCTCGCGGTATAAGCAGTATTTTTCCCTCTATTCCGGTCATTTTCGCGGACTATTACTCTGCCTGACGATTGCGGCGGCGGCGCGGATGCTCTCGGAACATTATGCGGCGCCGCAGATGCTGTTTGCCTTGTTGTTGGGGATGGCGTTTCATTTTCTCGCAGAAGAGGGCAAATGTGTCGAGGGGGTTCACTTCTCCTCGAGAACCATATTGCGTTTCGGGGTCGCGCTGCTCGGGATGCGGCTGACCTTCAATGATATTGTCTCCCTCGGCTGGGCGCCCGTTGGATTGATAATTAGTGGAGTGGGGGCAACCATTCTTGTGGGGATCCTTCTTTCCAGGCTTCTCGGTCGCCGCCGCCGCTTCGGCACCTTGACCGGCGGCGCCGTCGCCATTTGCGGGGCCTCGGCCGCCTTGGCGATCTCGGCTGTGTTGCCGAAATCAAAAAGCAGCGAAAGAGACACAATCTTCACCGTCATCGCCGTGACGGCCCTCAGTACGTTGGCGATGATCCTGTATCCCATTGTGGCCAGTCTCCTGGGGCTTGACGACAGGTTCGCCGGAATATTTCTGGGCGGGACGATCCACNGATGTCGCGCAGGTCGTCGGGGCGGGTTATGCGGTGTCCCCCGAAGCCGGGGATATCGCGACCATTACCAAGCTGTTGCGGGTGTCACTGCTGGTGCCGATCGTGTTGATTATCTCGTTATGTTTCAAGACACGGGGGGAAGGGGCGACGAGCGGTTTTCCTTT
>NZ_WTVA01000001.1:485997-486139 GCF_009882935.1 Sneathiella chungangensis | reverse complement strand
ACCCTTGTTCGTTATCGGCTTCTGTTTCTGTGTCGGGCTTAACAGTCTTCAGATCGTACCGGCGGATATAAAGGATCTTCTAATCCAGCTCTCCTCCTGGTGCCTGGTTACAGCCATTGCGGCTCTCGGGATCAAGACATCG